>NZ_CP026512.1:0-1835598 GCF_004124255.1 Candidatus Pseudomonas adelgestsugas
ATGATGGCTCTTAGTGAAACCATTGCTGCCGTAGCTACCAATCAAGGTCGTGGAGGTATCGGTATTGTTCGAATTTCTGGGTCACTTGCAGGTTCTGTATCTCAAGCCATTACAGGACGCAAGTTAAAACCGCGTTTTGCGCATTACGGTCCTTTCCTTGATGCCAGTAAATGCGTATTAGATGAGGGTCTTGCCATTTATTTCCCGAGACCAAACTCCTTTACCGGGGAAGACGTCCTGGAACTGCATGGCCATGGCAGCCCAGTTGTATTAAATATGATTTTGCAACGTTGTCTGCAGCTTGGTTGCCGTCTAGCTCGCCCAGGCGAATTTAGCGAGCGTGCATTCCTTAATGATAAACTAGACCTAGCTCAGGCCGAGGCCATTGCCGATTTGATCGAATCTAGTTCTGAACAGGCAGCGCGTAATGCATTGCGCTCATTACAGGGATTGTTTTCTATACGTATACATAACTTAATTGAACAGCTGATCAACTTGCGCCTCTACGTTGAGGCTGCAATTGATTTTCCTGAAGAGGAAATTGACTTTCTCGCCGATGACCACGTTTTAGCATGTTTGAATAAAGTTCGCGATGAATTATCTACAGTGCAGCACGAGGCTGGCCAAGGCGCTTTAATGCGTGATGGCATGACGGTCGTCATTGCCGGCCGGCCAAATGCCGGCAAGTCCAGCCTGTTTAATGCCCTCACAGGTCGTGAAGCCGCCATCGTCACTGAGATTGCCGGTACTACTCGGGATATCATCCAAGAACATATACATATCGATGGCATGCCTATACGCGTGGTTGATACGGCTGGTCTACATGATACCGCAAACCAAGTAGAAAAGATTGGTGTAGATCGCGCTCTACAGGCGATAGATGAGGCTGATCATGTTCTACTAGTAGTAGATGCTACTACACCAGAAGCTGTGAACCCTTTTAACTTGTGGCCGGAGTTTTTTAAACAGCAACCAGATTTACACAAGGTAACCGTGATCCGCAACAAAACAGACCTAACCAATGAATCTATTGCCATTAAAACCAGCAAAGATGGTCATGTCACTATCAGCCTCAGTATAAAATCAACTAACGACGGGCTAGAATTGCTTCGCAATCATCTTAAGGCCTGTGTTGGCTATACACAAACGCCAGAAAATAGCTTTAGTGCACGCCAAAGGCACCTTAAGGCACTGCATGACGCTAGTATAAAATTAGAACATGCTAGCGTTCAACTGAACTTAACAGGGGCAGGAGAGTTGTTGGCTGAAGATCTTCGTCAGGCACAACAAATACTAAGTGAAATTACTGGCGTATTCAGTTCAGATGATTTGCTAGGAAAAATCTTTTCAAATTTCTGTGTCGGAAAATAACTAACTATTGTTTACATCCAAAATTTTTTTGGATTTGTCTATGTTACTATCCTAAAGAAATGTCATGCCTGCTTTTATGATATGCTGCCACTCAGAGAGTGGCAGCCTTGACATATGCTTAATGTAGTTATGTATATAATTTTATATTGATAAAATCCTGTGAATAACAGCTCATGTACTCAGTTGATAACATGATTCAAACTGTACGTAGAAACTTTCTATGTTAAGAACGCACTGTTTAATAAACAGGATTAAAGCACTTATCCAAAGGTCTTATGAGTATATAACCACAGGTTTTTCAAATGCTGTACGCAGCATAAGAAAAGGGTCAAATAAGCTTATCCACAGAAAGCAAGCTTACTAATTATAGATATAATTAGATAAGAATTATTTATTTATTAGAATAATATCTTTTATAATATTTATAAATAGTTGAATTTTATTCAAAGTATAATTGAAGAATTATCCAATCTATATACTTGTTGTCACAAAAGCTTCGAAAATTGATTCGATAAACAACTCTTTTTTTGATTAAAATAAGCAAACACGAGGTGTATAGTGGATTTTCCTTCTCGTTTTGAGGTGATTATTATCGGAGGCGGTCATGCCGGTACTGAAGCAGCACTAGCGTCAGCACGTATAGGCGTCAAAACTCTGCTGATGACATGTAACATAGAGACCATTGGTGCTATGAGTTGTAACCCAGCAATTGGTGGAATTGGCAAAAGTCATCTGGTCAAAGAAATCGATGCCCTTGGGGGTGTGATGGCGATAGCTGCTGACAAGAGTGGTATTCAATTTCGCATACTTAATAGACGTAAGGGCCCAGCTGTTCGCGCAAGCAGAGCACAAGTTGATCGTATTTTGTACACAGCGACAGTACGCAAAGCTCTAGAAAACCAGCCTAACCTATGGATATTTCAACAAGTTATCGATGACCTAATCATCAAACAAAACCAAGTATGCGGTGTTGTTACTCAGATAGGTTTGCGTTTCTTTGCAGAATCTGTAGTTTTGACTACCGGTACATTTCTTGGTGGACTGATACACATTGGTATGCAGAAATATTCTGGTGGCCGTAATAGTGATCCGTCGTCTATTACTCTGGCAAAACAGCTCCGTGAATTACAACTGCGTGTTGGCCGATTAAAAACCGGCACCCCACCACGTATCGATGGGCGCTCTGTGGATTTTTCAGTAATGACCGAACAAGCTGGTGATATACCTGTTCCAGTGATGTCATTTATAGGTTCCGAAGAACAGCATCCAAGACAAGTTAGTTGCTGGATTACTCATACTAACGCAAGTACCCATAATATTATTGCTGCTAACCTAGATCATTCACCAATATATTCTGGGGCAATTGAGGGTATTGGCCCGCGTTATTGTCCTTCTATCGAAGATAAAATCCACCGCTTTGCCGACAAAGAAAGCCACCAGGTCTTCATCGAACCTGAAGGTTTGACTACTCATGAACTATATCCTAATGGACTTTCCACTTCTTTGCCTTTTGACGTGCAAATTCAGGTTATACAGTCGATTTGCGGCATGGAAAATGCGCATATAGTACGTCCAGGCTACGCTATCGAGTACGATTATTTTGACCCGCGTGACTTAAGGTATAGTTTAGAAACTAAAGTAGTTAGCGGTTTATTTTTTGCTGGTCAAATTAACGGTACCACTGGTTATGAAGAAGCTGGCGCCCAGGGTTTACTGGCTGGGGTTAACGCAGCACTGCATGCACAAGGCAGAGACAGCTGGTGCCCACGTCGTGATGAGGCGTATATTGGCGTTTTAGTTGACGACCTCATTACCCGTGGTACGAAAGAACCATATCGGATGTTTACTTCCAGAGCAGAATATCGTTTGATGCTGCGTGAAGATAATGCCGACTTGCGCCTGACTGAAAAAGGTCGAGAGTTAGGTTTAATCAATGATGCACGCTGGGAAGCTTTTTGCAAAAAGCGCGAAAGCATCACATTAGAAGAGCAACGCTTAAAAAGTATTTGGGTTTGCCCTGGTACTAAACATGGCGATGCGATTACCAAAAAATTCGGTACACCGCTAACTCATGAATATAACTTGTTCAACCTGCTGTCCCGTCCAGAAATAAACTATGCTGGTCTGGTTGAGGTGATAGGTCATGGTACGGAAGATCCACAAGTTGCCCGGCAGGTTGAAATCAAAACTAAATATGCCGGCTATATTAATCGGCAACAAGTCGAAATCTTGCGCTTGCTTGCCAGTGAAAATACGAAGTTACCCATAAATATAGATTATACTAATATCTCTGGGTTATCGAAAGAAATTCAAAGTAAATTAAGAATAAATCGCCCAGAAACTTTGGGTCAAGCTTCACGTATTCCTGGTATCACCTCGGTAGCGATTTCACTATTAATGATTTTTTTGAAAAAACATAATAAAATTTGTAATTTAGAGAAACACTCTTGAGTGTTCTGCTTGCTTATCAACAAGCGGACGAGTTACTAATAGGTGCGCGTCAGCTAGGCGTCAACCTGACTGTAAATCAGCATAAGTTGCTGTTAGGTTACTTAGCCATTTTGATAAAATGGAACAAGGTTTATAACCTAACTGCAGTACGTAATCCTGAACAAATGGTTTCACGTCACTTGCTCGATAGTTTAAGTGTGATGCCATTTATAAAAAATGGCCATTGGCTTGATGTTGGCAGTGGCGCTGGAATACCAGGTATCCCATTAGCTATCCTGTGCCCATGTTTACAGGTGACGTGCCTTGACAGTAACGGCAAGAAAGCTCGCTTTATGACCCAGGTAAAACTCCAGCTTAAATTGGAGAACCTTCAAGTCCTCCATAATCAGGTTAAAAAAATCACACCTGAACTGTCATTTAATGGAATTATTGCTCGTGCATTTAGCAGTCTCGTTAATTTTATTAACTGGACACGCTACTTAGGCGACCTTGATACTCATTGGCTTGCAATGAAAGGAGTCTATCCAAACGATGAGCTATTAGCATTACCATCAGACTTTTATCTCCATAGTAAATACGTGTTAGCTGTACCAGGTTTCCTAGGTCAACGCCATTTATTAGTGCTGCGCCGTACGGCATGATTCGATGGGCGCCATCAAGAACAGCCAAGATATGTACTATAGTTAATAATAACTAATTAAAAAATAGCATTTAGAAAATTACCACTTACCATCAACCTTGCAGCATTCTTGGTTGCTAATAAGCAACATTGCTTATAAATTACTTCATAGACATGATTTATAATTTGTTGACTAGCGAGTGCAGCTTAGTTGAGAGCGTGCTCTATTGGAGGCTAATGGTTATCAACTTTTGTCAGCTACATATAATGAGATCACAGTTTAAGTAGTATTATGTAAATACAGATTATATTATTAATCGAATAGTGACTATATTTAACGATTCTGATGTTGAACTTATTGACATCTAATGTCATGGTACTTAGCTGCATATAGCGTTTAGCACAATTAAATACATAAGTTGTGTGATCTTGTGGATCAAATAAAGCGTCTCGCTAAAAAAATATAAAATCTGTACCTGCAGGTTTAAAACTAACTGCGTATATTATGTCGAACCCTTACATGCTTTAGATAAGCGCTATATTAGTGCAGTTTAAGGAACATTTAGCTATCAACTGTATCAAACCATAATCTTATTTAGTATTAGTCTAATAAAAATGTGCAAAGCTTATACTGTTCCAGTACCAGGTAAGCAATAACTATCTTTGTTAGTCATGGCTTACCTGGTACTAGCTAGTCAATATAACTAGCTTTATATACAGCATAAATTTATGCACCACTACTGCCTATTTAATTTAGAGAATCAGCGTGACTATCAAGAAATTAAGTTTATGACATAGACTCTGTATGCGCTGCTGAGTTTTACGGCTATCGCTATGATTAAAGAATTTTAAAAAGCAGTATACATTGATGCATGCAAAGTATAATTGCTTATTGATTAATCTGACTTAGAACAGCTAATATTTAGCTATCCGTGAATATGTATTTATAATGTGCTAGAAAGTTTAGCTAACTTTATTCAGGCACAGACTGTGATGTTGCTAATCTAGCATTACTATAATTTGTACGGTAATGTTGAAATATAAGCAGTTAACGATGCTGGTGCGCACCTGCTAGCTAGCAAAAATATCTTAGCAATGTTATATGGTATGTAGAAAAATAAATAAGTGGATAGTATATATATACTGTTTCGCACGAGAATTAATTGTTATTCAAGATTAAATCTTGAATTCGCTCAGTAGCTCAGCGATAGGTTTATAACCTATAATAGTTAAAATAAATTATCCTAATTCGGATATCGCCTACTTTAAGCAATGCTTTACTGGTCATCATGAACGCTTGTAATGCAAATTCTTAACGGTAAAAAATTAAATAATAATTCTTTATTAGATATAACTGATAAGCTTTAAAATTTTCTGTTTGATAGGAGATTAAACATTTAATTATGTAGCATACGATAGCAAATTACTATATTAAGCTTGCATATTAGTTAAATCGTTATCATTCTCTTGTACATATTGTATTCAAACAAAATATGCTAGAGTGATTTTTAGTAGCTGACTATCCAGGAGTAAAGTGATGGAAATTCGCACGCTAAACACGTTGCCATTTCACCGCTTAGCTGTTTTTCCGATTTTATTAGCTCAGCTTGTTGTTTTGCTAATCGCCGCATTGGCGATTTGGTATTGGTATGGTGTCATAGCTGGATATTCAGGTCTCTACGGAGGTTTAATGAGTTTTCTGCCTAATATATATTTTACTCATAGGGTCTTTCGATTTTCTGGCGCCATAGCAGCTCAGTCTATCGTTCGGTTATTTTATACTAGTGAGATCAAGAAACTAATTTTAACAGCATTCTTGTTTACGCTGATCTTTGTAGGTTTTCAGCCATTGACGCCGTTAGCTCTATTTGGAGTCTTTGTGTTGACTCAAATGGTCATTTGGTTTGCGCCATTGCTAATGAAAGTAAATCTTGCAAAAAACTTATAGTGTTTGAGGCAACCATGACAAAAGTAAACGCTTCCGGCTATATACAACACCATTTGCAGAATCTAACTTTTGGCCAAGCTCCTAACGGTAGTTGGGGTTTTGCCCATACTATAGCAGAAGCTAAAGAAATGGGCTTCTGGGCGTTTCATCTAGATACTCTAGGTCTCTCAGTCACGCTTGGTCTAGTTTTTATCATGATTTTTCGCATGGTAGCAAAGAAAGCAACTTCTGATCAGCCAGGTACCCTACAGAATTTCATTGAGATATTAATTGAATTCGTAGATAACAGTGTGAAAGATAGTTTCCATGGCCGTAGTTCAGTTATTGCACCGCTAGCGCTCACCATCTTCGTCTGGGTGTTCCTGATGAATGCTGTCGACTTGATCCCGGTTGATTGGATCCCTCAGCTAGCAATGTGGATTACTGGTGATCACCACATTCCATTTCGTGCAGTTTCTACTGCTGACCCTAACACTACCATGGGAATGGCCATGTCAGTGTTTGTGTTGATTATTTTCTATAGCATTAAAATCAAAGGCATTAGTAACTTTGTAGGTGAGCTAACACTACATCCATTTGGAAGTAAGAATATCTTTGTTCAAACCATGCTAATTCCAGCTAACTTTTTGTTAGAATTTGTAACCTTAATCGCCAAGCCAATTTCATTGGCTCTGCGACTGTTCGGTAATATGTATGCCGGTGAATTAATATTTATTCTGATCGCTGTGATGTTTAATAGTGATCTGCTCTGGCTTGGTGGCCTTGGCATTATTTTACAATTGTTATGGGCCGTGTTTCACATCTTAATTATAGTTTTGCAGTCCTTTATATTTATGATGTTAACTATAGTTTACTTATCGATGGCGCATGAAGATAATCACTAAGACCAATATTGTAACTTATTTAATGTCATGTACGTTAATACATGAAATAAATATGAGGTCATATCTAGCTATGAAATAATGTGTTTTACTGCTATATAATTTAAATATTACGACATACAAGTCTGGAGGAAAAATGGAAACTGTAGTTGGGCTAACTGCTATAGCTGTTGCATTGCTGATTGGCCTTGGCGCTTTGGGTACTGCCATTGGTTTTGGTCTATTAGGCGGCAAGTTTCTGGAAGGCGCAGCTCGTCAACCAGAAATGGTTCCAATGCTGCAAGTTAAAATGTTTATTGTCGCTGGTCTGCTCGATGCTGTAACCATGATTGGCGTTGGTATAGCTTTGTTCTTTACTTTCGCAAACCCTTTCGTTGCTCAAATTGCTAGTCAATAACTTGATTTTTTTAGTTGATTAAAGGTAATAAGTAACGAATAAGCGAGGTATTGAGGTGAACATTAATGCAACTTTAATAGGTCAATCTGTCGCGTTTTTTATTTTTGTAGTATTTTGTATGAAGTTTATATGGCCTCCGGCTACCGCAGCACTGCGTGAACGCCAGAAAAAAATCGCAGATGGTTTAGATGCGACTGCTCGTGCAATTCATGATCTAGGGTTAGCACAAGAGAAAGCTAGTTATCAACTGCGCGAAGCTAAGGAGCAGGCGGCTGAAATCATTGAGCAAGCGAAGAAACGCGGCAACCAAATCGTCAAAGAGGCTATAGATCAAGCGCGTGCCGAAGCTGACCTTTTAAAGGCTGCAGCTAATGCTGAAATTGAACATGAACTGAATAGCGTTAAAGATGTTTTACGTACTCAATTAGGTGCTTTAGTAGTCAGAGGTGCTGAAAAGATCCTTCGTGCTACAATAGATCGAAATGTACATGCAGAACTAGTAAACCAGCTGGCTGATGAAATTTAAGCGAAGGTGATTATGGTAGAATTAAAAACATTGGCTAGACCGTATTCAAAAGCAGCCTTTGAATACGCCTATGCCCATCAGCAGCTGACCTCTTGGTCTACTATGCTCAGTCTGGCTGCAGCAGTAGCTCAAGACAATACTATGCAGTGTTTGTTTCATGATGCAAGCTTGACGAGTGCAGACAAAGCTGCTGCTTGTATTGAAGTGTGTGGTGATAAGTTGAATCTAAAGGCACAGAACTTCATTTATATCGTTGCCGAAAATAATCGTCTTCAAATTTTGTCAGAAATTTCTATTCTGTTCGATCAATACAAAGCCGAAGAAGAAAAATCCGTAAACGTTGCAGTGACTAGTGTTTTTGCATTAAATCAAGACCAGCAAGGCAAACTCGCTAAGGCTCTCACTACAAGACTTAATCGGGAAGTACACCTACAATTATCTGAGGATGCATCTTTGATTGGTGGTCTTATTATCCGTGCTGGCGACGTGGTTATCGATGGCTCGATTCGTGGAAAAATTTCGAAACTTGCCGAAGCATTGAAATCTTGAGTTTCAAGGGGCAATAGAGCAATGCAGCAAATTAATCCTTCTGAAATAAGTGAAATCATCAAAGGTCGTATAGATAAACTCGATGTTATTTCTCAAGCCCGTAACGAAGGTACTATCGTTAGTGTATCTGACGGTATAGTACGGATTTATGGTCTAGCCGACGTAATGTACGGAGAGATGATCGAATTTCCAGGCGGTCTTTATGGTATGGCCCTCAACCTTGAGCAATACTCTGTGGGTGCTGTTGTATTAGGTACTTATACCGGTTTAGCTGAAGGTATGAGCGCCAGGTGTACCGGTCGTATCTTGGAAGTTCCAGTTGGCAAAGAACTACTCGGTCGCGTAGTTGGCGCGCTAGGTAACCCTATTGATGGTAAAGGCCCATTGGGTAATACTAAGACCGATGCAGTTGAGAAGGTTGCGCCGGGTGTGATCTGGCGTAAATCAGTAGAACAGTCTATACAAACTGGCTACAAAGCTATTGATGCTATGATTCCTATAGGTCGTGGCCAGCGTGAGTTAATTATTGGCGACCGCCAGATAGGTAAAACCGCTCTGGCGGTCGACGCAATTATCAACCAAAAAGATAGTGGTATTTTTTGCGTCTACGTGTCCATTGGTCAAAAGCAATCCACTGTTGCTAATGTAGTGAGCACTCTAGAAAAAAATGGCGCTTTAACCAATACAATTATTGTTGTTGCGAGTGCTTCAGAATCTCCTGCGTTGCAATTTATAGCACCTTACTCCGGTTGTACCATGGGTGAATTCTTCCGCGACCGCGGTGAAGACGCGCTCATTGTTTATGATGATTTATCTAAACAGGCAATGGCTTATCGTCAGATTTCCCTGCTACTGCGCCGTCCGCCAGGTCGTGAAGCTTATCCTGGTGACGTATTTTATCTTCATTCTCGTCTGCTAGAGCGTGCATCTCGTGTTTCTGAAAAATATGTAGAAAAGTTTACCAACAGCGCAGTAATAGGCAAAACAGGTTCTTTAACTGCGTTACCGATAATCGAAACTCAGGCTGGAGACGTTTCTGCGTTTGTTCCGACTAATGTGATTTCTATCACTGATGGTCAAATATTCTTGGAATCCTCTATGTTCAACTCTGGTATCCGTCCTGCAGTAAATGCCGGTATTTCCGTATCCCGTGTTGGTGGTGCTGCTCAGACTAAAATTATAAAAAAACTCTCTAGCAGTATTCGAATTGTTTTAGCTCAGTACCGTGAACTGGCAGCATTCTCCCAGTTTGCTTCTGACTTAGATGAAATAACCAGGAAGCAACTTGAACATGGTCAGCTTGTTACTGAGCTAATGAAGCAAAAGCAGTATGCCCCAATGTCAATTGCTGATATAGCTATATCACTATATGCCACTGAGCGCGGGTTTTTGACTAACGTAGAAATTACTAAGGTTAGTAGTTTTGAGCAAGCGCTAATTGCTTACTTTAAACGTGATCATACAAAATTATTGGCTAAGATTAACGTGAACGGTGAATTTGATGCCGAAATAGATGCTGGTATAAAATCTGGTATCGAGAAATTTAAGGCCACCCAAACTTGGTAAGTCGCATTTGTGGGCTGTAAAAAGTTCTCAAGCTTACTAACCTGATAGGTTTGACATGACAGGTGCAAAAGAGATTCAAAGTAAGATTGCTAGCATTAAAAGTACGCAAAAAATTACTGACGCCATGGAAAAAGTAGCAGTCAGTAAAATGCGTAAAGCACAAATACGTATGGTTGCTAGCCGTCCTTATGCTGAGCGTATTTGTCAGATAATTGGACATTTAGCCAACGCTAATCCAGAATACCGTCACCAGTTCATGATTAACTGTGAAGTTGACCGTATAGGTTATGTAGTAGTTAGTAGTGACCGTGGTTTATGCGGTAGTCTAAATATTAACCTTTTTAAGGTTTTAGTTAAGGACATGGAGGTACACTATAAAAAAGGTATCAAGATCGATCTATGTGTTATTGGTAGTAAGGGTGCAGCTTTTTTCCGTAACTTCGGCGGTAATGTTGTTGCGGCTATTAACCACCTAGGTGAAGAGCCGTCAATTCATGCTTTGATTGGCAGTGTAAAGGTCATGCTGGATTCATACCTAGATGGTCGTATTAGTCGCTTGTCTATTGCATCCAACAAATTTATCAACAGGATGATCCAGCAACCAGCTATAGAACAATTAATTCCACTATTAGCGACTCCAGATCAAAAACTAAAACACTACTGGGACTATTTATACGAACCAGATGCCAAAGAATTGCTTGATGGCTTGATAATGCGCTATATAGAATCACAAATTTACCAGGCGGTAGTTGAAAATCACGCAGCTGAACAAGCAGCGCGTATGATAGCGATGAAAAACGCTACTGATAACGCTACTGATTTAATAAGTGATTTGCAGTTAATCTATAATAAGGCGCGTCAGGGTGCGATCACCCAAGAGATCTCGGAAATCATCGGTGGCGCTGCTGCGGTTTAACGGTTCAAATATTCAGAGGATCCAGCTATGAGTAGTGGACATATCGTTCAAATCATCGGCGCCGTTATCGATGTGGAATTTCCACGCGACAGCGTACCGAGCATCTACAATGCACTGAAAGTACAAGACGCTGAAATCACTCTGGAAGTTCAGCAGCAGATTGGTGATGGCGTAGTTCGTACCATTGCAATGGGTTCAACCGAAGGTTTAAAGCGTGGGCTACATGTTGTTGACACTGGCGCAGTTATTTCTATACCAGTCGGTAAAGCGACTTTGGGTAGAATAATGGATGTATTAGGTAATCCGATTGATGAATCTGGCCCTATAGATACCAAAGAACGCTGGGGTATCCACCGTTTAGCACCATCGTTTGCAGAACAAGCAGGCGGTAATGATTTACTAGAAACCGGTATTAAAGTTATTGATTTAGTTTGTCCTTTTGTTAAAGGTGGTAAAGTCGGTTTGTTTGGTGGTGCTGGTGTAGGTAAAACCGTCAATATGATGGAGCTCATTCGTAACATTGCTATTGAGCACAGTGGTTATTCTGTATTTGCAGGTGTTGGTGAGCGTACTCGTGAAGGTAATGACTTCTACCATGAGATGAAAGATTCCCATGTCCTGGATAAGGTTGCGCTCGTTTATGGTCAGATGAATGAGCCGCCAGGAAATCGTTTACGCGTTGCACTTACTGGTCTGACTATGGCTGAGAAGTTCCGCGACGAAGGTAACGACGTTCTGCTGTTTATTGACAATATTTATCGTTATACTCTGGCTGGCACTGAAGTATCGGCACTGCTTGGCCGTATGCCGTCAGCAGTAGGATACCAGCCTACTTTAGCTGAAGAGATGGGCATTTTGCAGGAACGTATAACTTCAACTAAAGCAGGTTCTATTACCTCGATTCAAGCGGTATATGTACCTGCTGATGACTTAACAGACCCGTCTCCTGCGACTACTTTTGCCCATTTAGATGTTACTGTTGTGCTATCTCGTGACATTGCTTCTCTTGGTATTTATCCTGCAGTAGATCCGCTCGACTCAACTTCACGTCAGTTAGATCCTAACATAATTGGTCAGGAGCACTACGACACTGCTCGTGGCATCCAGTATGTATTACAGCGTTACAAAGAACTGAAAGACATCATTGCAATTTTAGGTATGGATGAGTTGTCAGAAGCCGATAAGCAATTAGTAAGCCGTGCCCGTAAAATTCAGCGCTTTTTATCGCAGCCATTCTTCGCGGCAGAAGTTTTTACAGGTGCTTCTGGTAAGTATGTTTTCTTAAAAGATACCATTGCCGGCTTTCAAGGCATCCTTAACGGTGACTATGACTATATGCCAGAACAAGTATTTTATATGGTCGGCGGCATTGAAGAAGTAATTGAAAAATTCAAGAAACTCTAATTTAAGCGTTTAAACAATGGAACTAATCAGGTTGAGGCAATCAGATAGTGATGAGAATCCACTGTGATATCGTCAGTGCGGAAGCAGAAATTTTTTCTGGTTTTGTAGAAATGGTGATTGCACGTGGTAAACTTGGTGCTCTTGGTATTACACACGGCCATACACCGCTAATCACTAGTTTAAAGCCAGGTTCGATTACTTTAACTAAAAAAGGAGGGGAAAAGGAAGTCTTTTATGTTTCTGGTGGTTTTCTTGAGGTTCAACCACACATGGTTAAGGTGCTTGCTGACACAGCTCAACGTGCTGGTGATATTGATGAAGTATTCGCCAAGGAAGCAATCAAGGCTGCTAAGAAGGCACTAAATAAAAATAGTTCAGATTTCGATTATAGTGCTGCTTTACGTTTAACTGAAGCTGCAGCTCAGTTGCATACGCTCCAGCAGATTCGTCAAAAGTAAGTGCCATATCCGTTATACTTCCAGCATAATTGATTTAAAATGGTAGCAAAGCTACCATTTTTCTTTTTTATTAAAATACCTCTTTTAGCATTAAAGCTGACTAGCTCAGGATTGGTAGTGATTAATGTCTCTTGAAATTATTATTCTCGCTGCAGGCCAGGGTACCCGCATGTGTTCGACCCTGCCAAAAGTATTACATCAGGTTGCTGGTCACTCTATGTTGAGTCATGTTATCCGCAGCGCTAGACAATTAAAGCCATCGCGGATTCATATAGTGATTGGCTACGGAGCTGATGTAGTGCATAAACTCTTAGCGGCAGATGATTTGAATTTTGTATTGCAGGAGCAGCAACTTGGTACTGGCCATGCCACTGCGCAAGCTACACCATTTATAAGCGCAGATAACGTATTAATTCTCTACGGTGATGTACCACTTATCGAAGTCAGAACTTTACGACGCCTACTCAAGCATCTAGTGTTTGGCCAAATTGGCCTGCTTACTGTTGTATTAGATGATCCTACTGGTTATGGTCGTATTATACGTGATATCGATGGTAAGGTCGTAGCTATCGTCGAGCAAAAGGATACCTGTGAATCGCAACGTATGATTAATGAAATCAATACTGGTATTTTCGCTGTTCCAGCTAATAAGTTAGCTAACTGGATAAGTCGCTTATCTAACAATAACGTTCAGGGTGAGTATTATGTTACTGATGTAATAAAAATGGCAGTGAGTGATGGTTGGCTGGTTGCCACTGAACAGCCTTATAACTCAATGGAAGTATATGGGGTTAACGATCGAAAACAGTTAGCAAGGCTAGAGCGTCATTATCAACTACGTGCAGGTCAGCACCTTATGGCTCAAGGTGTAACATTGCTTGATCCGGCACGTTTTGATGTACGTGGTGAGGTTACTGTAGGCCGCGATGTATTAATTGATATTAACGTAATCCTTGAAGGTCGTGTAATCATTGAAGACAACGTAGTTATTGGTCCTAACTGTATTATTAAAGATAGCACTTTACGTAAAGGAGTAGTGGTTAAAGCTAACAGTTATCTTGAAGGTGCGGTAATGGGTGAGGATAGCGAGGCCGGACCTTTTATGAGGTTACGTTTCGGTAGTGTTCTCGGTGCTCGCGCTCAAGTAGGTAACTTTGTTGAATTAAAAAATACCTACTTGGGTGAGGGCACTAAGGTTAATCATCTAACTTATCTTGGTGATGCTTTTATTGGTGCGCGCACTAACATTGGCGCAGGTACTATTACCTGTAATTTTGATGGTGCTAAGAAGCACCAGACTGTATTGGGCGAAGACGTATTTATAGGCGCTAATAATTCATTGGTTGCTCCATTGAGAGTGGGTGATGGTGCTACTACAGCTGCAGGTTCTACTATCAATCAAGATGTAGATAACTTTCAGTTAGGTGTTGCTCGCGCTAGTCAGCGCAACATTAACGGCTGGAAGCGCCCAGTGAAGACTAAAAAGACTTAAAGTATCAATACTTATATTAGTTATTGCTCGTTTACATATTTATTTAGTAATTTTTTAAATCTGTGCATAAAAGATATAATTCACAACTTTATGATCTTTTGCCAATAAGATGAGATGATTTCTCATTTATAATGAGAGTGTTTTAAATATACGTCAAAGGACGTTTTAACATCTTGGATATAATATTCAATATATAAAAGAAGTTGGTGTAGATAAATTAGTTAAACAGCTTAAAACTCCAATAGTTACCATACTGGTAATATTCTAGTTATCTTAAAAAGTAAAATCTATCATTCCGTTGTAGAGCTATAATAGTGCGATCATGATGTCCTAAGGGGTTAGTCAATATTTTATTGCTTGGCCTATCTCAGCGTTATCAGAGCTGTTATTCTGGTATATTGTGATGCTTTTTACATCAAGTATATTATAAATCCATGGCTGCTGCACTACTAAAAATTTTTCGCACTAAACTTGATCTTTTCTGAATGCTGTTCATGCCTTGATTCAGTTACAGCGTAAGCTGTTACTGTTGATAACAGGTAGCATCTGTGGGTTTAGCGGCTGACATGAATGAACTGCTTTGTCTGCATTTAGTGATGCTTGATTATTATTAGTCAATTGATTGTAATAATTAAATTATATTAAACAGTCTTTAAAGTTTTAAATTTAAAATCGTCATAAAATATCTTCCATACTTTGTATGTTACTGATGATTGTTTATCGTTTGAAGCCTGAGACTATATCCATGCCAGTGGCATTACGCTGATATGCGCAGTCATCACCATAGGAGAACATTATGTGTGGAATTATAGGTGCAGTCGCTAAACGCAATGTAACTGCTATTTTACTTGAAGGTCTAAAGTGTTTAGCATATCGTGGCTACGATAGTGCTGGTGTAGCAATTTTAACTAACTCAGGTAAACTTAATTGCGTACGCTGTCCAGGCAAAGTTAACGAGCTAGAGCAGGCTCTCTTGGCTAAGCCTTTAGTTGGTTGTCTAGGTATTGCTCATACTCGCTGGGCTACTCATGGTGCACCTTGCAAACGTAACGCCCATCCACATTTCTCTAGTAATTTAGCTGTAGTGCATAACGGCATCATCGAAAACCACGAAGTGTTGCGTACACAACTTAAGGGATTCGGTTACGTGTTTGCTTCGGACACCGATACTGAAGTTATCGTGCACTTGCTACACTACAAACTTAAAGAGTTTAGCGACCTCACTATGGCACTTCAAAGCACGGTTAAGGAACTGCATGGTGCTTATGGGCTAGCTGTAGTCTGTGCGAGTCAGTCAGACCGCATAGTTGCTGCCCGCAGTGGAAGTCAGTTGGTAATTGGCTTGGGCCTAGGAGAAAACTTCCTTGCTTCGGATCAACTCGCGCTGCGCCAGGTCACTAATCGTTTTATATATTTAGAAGAAGGCGATATTGCTGATATTCGTTGTGAAAGTGTTCAAATTTTGAATATTCATGGTCTACCTATTGAGCGTAAAGCCGTGCAATACCGTAATGGTGCTGAAGCTGCTAATAAAGGCGCATTTCGCTATTTTATGCTCAAAGAAATTCATGAGCAGCCATTAGTAGTACAGCGTACTCTAGACAACCGCTTAAGCAAGTATCAAGTATTAGTGAATGCCTTTGGACCACAAGCGGACAAGTTATTTGCTAAGGTTCGTAATATACAGATTGTTGCCTGTGGCACTAGCTATCACGCTGGTATGGTTGCGCGTTACTGGTTTGAAGAGCTAGCTGGTATTCAATGCCAAGTTGAGGTTGCTAGCGAATTCCGCTATCGTAAAGTAGTAGTGCAGCCTAACACTCTATTTGTAACCATTTCACAATCTGGTGAAACTGCTGACACACTTGCTGCATTGCGTAACTCAAAAGATCTAGGTTTCCTTGGGAGTCTAGCCATTTGTAATGTGAGCATTAGTTCACTGGTGCGTGAGTCTGACTTAACCCTGCTTACTCGGGCTGGTCGAGAAATTGGCGTAGCCTCTACCAAAGCGTTTACCACCCAACTTGTTGGTCTATTGTTGCTGGCACTATCTTTAGGTCAAGTGCACGACACCCTAGCCGAAGGTGTTGAGGCTACCTTGGTAGAAGAATTGCGTAGTTTGCCGACTCGCCTCAGTGAAGTATTAGCCATGGATAGTATGATCGAAAAAGTTGCTGAGCTGTTTGCTGATAAAAACCACACTATGTTCTTAGGCCGCGGTGCACAATATCCAGTAGCTATGGAGGGATCACTAAAACTTAAGGAAATCTCGTATATCTACGCCACAGCCTATCCAGCTGGTGAACTAAAACATGGTCCATTAGCGTTAGTTGATGAAGATATGCCAGTAGTTACTGTTGCACCAAATAATGAATTACTAGAAAAGCTAAAGTCTAATCTGCAGGAAGTGCGCGCACGTGGTGGCCAACTAATAGTATTTGCTGATGAGAAATCTGGCCTAATTAATAGCAAAGACGCTCACGTGATTCATATGCCGTATATCCATAACACTCTTTCGCCAATCTTATATATCATTCCACTGCAGCTACTATCATACTATGTTGCCGTACTCAAAGGTACCGATGTTGATCAGCCACGCAACTTGGCGAAGTCTGTAACAGTGGAATAGTATGTGTTAATTATGAGTGGCAAACTACCTAAAGTTTTAGGTATTAGACTATATGGAAGTAGTTCACTAGAACAATATAAGCTCGGTCGTGAGTTTTCTATACTAGAGAACTCACGACCGACAAAAAACTTTGCATAAGAAGTTAATCTGTGATGCTTATAAGCACGATAGACAGTCTGTAATTGTTTTACTGAACCAATTAGTTGAGTGCAGATTAAAAATGTAGAAGCTTACGCTAGTTCTGATATCTTTATAGTGTGTTATTAATGGTTTTCTTCCATTGTAGTAGAGAGCTAATATGGTAGGTATAATAATAATGTCTGCATAGTTTATCTAGTTATATACTTGATAATGCCTACTAAGAATGATTGTAATCATGATGCCGATCTAGCATAAATCTTATGCAAAGATATTTGCCTAATAGTTATATATATGGTGCATTGTTGGAGTAATATGGATATACCTGTACATATTAATATGCACAGGTATAGTCTATCTATCGCAACTTGCTATTGCGAATTACCTAATCATGTATAGCTTTAGATGCGTAATCCTTAGTAATCTAAGAGGTACCAGTAACATAAAAGCTGATGCGAATGGCAATGTTGCTTGCGAATACGCTTGTTAATCTTATTGAGTAGTTGCCATCAGAACTATTTTAACAACTTGAATAGTTGATTAGCGAGTAGTGATGAATAGACAGTGTTATATATAATATATAACACTGTCTATTCATCAGCGCAATGTGATCTTGCGAAATATTGTATTCGCTTGAAAATTCTGCTATAGCAGCTTATACCTGATAGGTAACAGGCCTATCAAAATTGATTTTCCATGTAACTTTGAAGTATTTTTTGTAGTACTTACAGGTATATTTTGGATATCGTTTACTAAAATTTACTAAGGTGTTAATAGTTAACTAGTGCAGGTGTTAGCTGTTGTAATGCAGATAAACTTTTTTAAAGTTATTAGAAATAGATCAGATATGCATCTAGAGCGTGCTAGTACAAAATTTGTAGATACTGATCATAATCTTATTATTAGCAATATAGTTATATTTATGTAGATGTAATTTGAAGATGTTTTTAGTGTGATCTTTTGTTTGCTGAGCACATATTCAGTACGTTTAATAACTGCAATGTGATCACTGAGTAAGTAATCAGTGATAAAAAGTGTCTTCAACCATTGATAGTCATGAATATAGTGTGGTGGTCATTGAGTAGTGCAGTTTTTGATAACTTTGATTTTACTCATGGCCATAAAACTTCTTGACTATGAATGAAGGAATTGGTTACCGCTGTAATTATTTACCAGCAGCTGATATCAGCTGCTGGTAGTTCTTGTAAATCAACTGTTATATTAAAAAAATTATAAATTTAGTTTACTATAATATATAGGTTAATTAACTATTAAGAATTAAATTTGGTGTTTCGCTTTAAATTTAAAACGATATAAGTTGCATATTTTATTGCTGCAATTTATTAGCCGAAGCTACAGATATAGCTTCGGCTAATAAATTGCAGCAGGTAAGATCTTTGATTAAAGTTAAAGGCTAGGTTAGCCCAATATTATATTGGTAGATTAGTGCTTGTCTAGCATATTTATATTAATGCTATATTATTCTGCTTACTAGCTCTATGTAGTAGCGTACATTTGGCTAGATACATCATTGATAGCTTCAATGATTAATTGTGATCTGCTGAGTTTGTACCATTATAAGTTATTCTGGCGTATACCGGCAACTAGCCAGACCTGGTTGTCGCCTTGTATGCGTTCTATATTCCAGCTTTCGCTGAAAGCTTCACCTTGATCAAAACGCGAGTTCTTCGAGGTACCGCTAAAGGTCAGAGTAGCTACAGTTTTATCTGCGCGATCATCTATTCCGTCTAACTGTACATGCAGATTCTCAATATAAGTAGATTGAAAGGTATTGCCGATCTCAGTGCGTTCACTTTTAAGAAGTTCGAGTAACTGTGGAGTCACAAACTCCGCTATTTTCTCTATTTCATTGGCATCCCAGTGCTGTTGTAGAGACTGGAAGTGGCTATAGGCTTCTTCAAGGAAGCGTTTTTCGTTGAACCAGAGTGGTGCATAAGCACCTGCGCGGCTAGTGGCCGATGTGGTATATGTAGCTGAATCTCCAAGAACAGAGTTCATAGCTAACGATGGTTGTGATACTTCATGCTGTCTTGGTGCGCCTGCTGGAGCTATATATTCCAGCTGTTTACGTCGCCTGCTAGCGATCAATCGGACGATCACAAAGGCTACGATCATTATGATTAGAATATCTAAGATTTGCATGCCATGGAAGCCGCCCCCCATAAGCATTGAGGCAAGCAATCCACCAGCTGCGATACCAGCTAGTGGCCCTAGCCAGCGTGAAGCACTTGTTGTGCCTGTAGTTGCGCTTGTAGCGCTAGTATTGCTGGCGGCTGTGGTTGTTTGGCTAGTCTGGTGGGTTGGTGTTGAGCCTATGTTTTTACCTCCACCGAAACGCTTGGCATTTACGTCAAGGCTTGCCATCATACTGAGACACAATGCCATTGTTATAACAAAAAAACGTTTCATCAAGAGAATTCTCATTTGTATATATTTTTATAACAAGTTATCTGTACTGCTACACAAATTGTATAGATAGTGTCTATCGGTATAATATTTCGGACTTGTATATAGAATACATAAAGCTAATTAAATACTCTGTGAGGAGTATGTTGCAATATTACTCTATGTTTGTTAAAAACAACAGCAGATTCATTAATCTTAATGTATAAAAAATTGTATCATATTGTTTCGAGCTTCGCGTAACCTATTATTAGCCACTTGCTGCCTTCGGCAAAATTCACTTGTACTCTTGCTTGCGCGCCAGCGCCTTCAAAGTTAAGTATTACGCCATTACCGAAAATTTTATGCCTGATCTGTTGGCCAAGGCTAAAAGGAGTTTCTGGGATCTTGGAACCGGCAAACATGATTCTGGAGTTATGCTGCTGAACGCAGCATAACTGGCGTTTAATTCTATTAAGCGCGTGCACTTCATGGATCAAACTCTTCGGTACTTCATTTATGAATCGTGATATCTTATTGGCAGTTTCTTTACCGTATAAGCGTCTAGTCTTTGCGTAGGTCAGCACTAGGTTGTGCATTGCTCTAGTGATGCCAACGTAGGCCAGGCGGCGTTCTTCTTCAAGGCGACCAGGTTCTTCTAGGCTTATTTTGTGCGGAAACAGGCCTTCTTCCATTCCAACTAGAAATACATACGGGAATTCTAAACCTTTGGCGCTATGCAAAGTCATCAGCTGAATGCTGTCTTCATGCTCATCGGCCTGAGTATAACCAGCTTCGAGTGATGCATGCCCTAAGAAGGCAGCGAGCGGCGTCAGCTCTTCATCTTCTTCGGTTTTTGTGAATGCACGAGCGGCGTTAACTAGTTCTTTAAGATTTTCTACTCTGGCTAGATTTTTTTCACCTTGTTTTGTTTCGTGGTAGGCGATAAGCCCAGACTGCTCAATAACAGTCTGGGCTATTAGGTGCAATGGCATTTGCGCACATTTGGTAGCTAGGTTCTCGATTAGAGTGACAAATATGCCTAAAGCACCAGATGCACGTCCTGTCAAGACTTTATTAGCGATCAGTAAGCGTATAGCTTGCCACATCGATATATCAGCATGTCGTGCATAGTTGCGAATCTCCTCAATAGTCTTTTCACCAATACCACGTGTCGGTATATTAATTACCCGCTCTAGCGCTGCATCATTGTTACGGCCTTCGAGCAACTGCAGGTAAGCCATAGAATTCTTAATTTCGGATCTTTCGAAGAAACGCTGTCCGCCATAAATGCGGTATGGGATATGCTCGCGCAGCAAAGCTTCTTCTAAAACTCTAGATTGAGCATTGGAGCGGTAAAGGATCGCGATATCTTTATGCGCAAAGCCTGTTTCTAGAGCATTCTTGATAGTCTTAACTACATAGTACGCTTCATCGTGCTCGTTGAATGCAGCATATAGATTTATCGCTTCTCCTTCGCTTCCGTCCGTCCACAGCTCTTTGCCATGGCGCCCGGTATTGTTGGCTATCAAGGTATTGGCGGCCTTAAGGATGCTCGCTGTAGAGCGATAATTTTGCTCAAGGCGGATAGTAACCGCATCTGGGAAATCCTTTAAGTACTGGTAGATATTCTCAATTTTTGCGCCACGCCAGCCATAGATCGACTGGTCGTCGTCGCCAACTACCATTAAGCTATCGCCACCTTTTGTCAGTAGTCGCAACCAGGCATACTGTACGGCGTTAGTATCTTGAAATTCATCTACTAGAATGTGGCGGAAGCGTTTTTGGTAGTTGGCTAGTATACTGTGGTTATTGCGCCATAAATCAAGAGCACGCAGCAGCAGTTCGGAGAAATCAATCACATTAGCACGCACGCAGGCAGCTTCGTAGGCCTTATAAATACTACGCATAGTAACTAGAAATAAGTCGTTGTTAGTTTGAATATGCTGCGGGCGTAGCCCTTCGTCTTTTTTACTGTTAATAAACCACTGCGCCTGACGTACTGGCCAACGTTGTTCGTTCAAGCCAAGATCGTGGATCATTCGCTTAATCATATGCTGCTGGTCGTCGTTGTCGAGGATTTGGAATGTTTGGCTTAGACCGGCCTCCTGCCAATGCACCCGCAACAGGCGGTGTGCTAGACTGTGGAAAGAACCTACCCACATACCGGTCAGGCTAATGTCCATCAATTTCTCAATACGGTAGCGCATCTCAGCAGCGGCTTTATTGGTAAAGGTTACTGACAAGATGGAGTACGGATTTGCATTTTGGGCTTGGATTAACCAGGCAATACGGTGCACTAATACTCGAGTTTTACCTGATCCAGCACCGGCCAGGATTAATTGACGGTTCACGGAAGGCGATACGGCCTGACGTTGAGCATCATTTAAGGAGTTTAGTAAAAAAGAGAGATTATTGCGCATTGGCGCATTCTAAGGTATAGAAGGTAGATCTAGCAAATTCGGCATATCTAGTATTCGATATAAAACGTCTCTATACAATTCTGCCAGAGTAAATATTTTTGTGTGCTAAATAATTGATGATACTCTAAAAACAGAGTGTTATTTAGCTGAAGCCGTTTAGCACGATAACTTGTTTATATGTGGCTATATTTACATTTCATGGCTCATCATTAATATATAAAGCTGCTTGATAACACTTCAGGCAAACTGAGTTATTGATTTATTTATATTTCAGTAGTTGCTCAAGTAAGTCATCCGTTAATGTTGCTCGGTTAAGATAGCGACCACATTAATTGCTCGCCTAGTTTACATAAATGCTTAGTTATTTCTAACGTTATTTGCATTTGGTAAGGGGTTGGTCTACGCCTAACTGTTTGTAGAGTTTCGCATAATATCTATTAGATAACTCTTGGCTGGTTTGGGTATTCACCTTGATTGGTTTGAATATTACCCAGTTAGTAGCGCTTGATTTGGCGATGCCTAGCCGCTAGGCTTAATTGATCTGGTATCGTATGTTATACTCGGTTTAGTGATTATTTTTATGCAATAAGTGGTTTTGCTTGTTAGGTTTAATTTTTACTAACATTCTATTATGCCTGCTAGCGCAGCTATGTAAGCTATATAGTTTTATATATGTTATTGTAATAGGGTTAAAAGCTTAGTCGCTGGCAGTAGAGTGTTTAATAAAATTAAAAAGTGCTTTTTCGTGGCAAGAAAACCAATTTGTTGTAGATCCAGGATCTACAACAACGCTGTAGAGCGCATGCCCTAGTGAATGCACTATACGGACGCTCAATATTAGTCGCTACATTCATTTCCTGGCCTGGATAGTATCCTAATTTTAGGCTGTTAGCGAAATATTATAATTTTATACGGAGTAGATACTGATCAATCTGTACTAAATGCAGTTAGCTTAGTAGTCCACGGTTAATCTAGTTCCTCATGAAGATATCGAGATTTACACTACTTAAATTTTACGCATTGTTAAATTTGACAATGATTAATGCGCCTGCAATTTGTGTAACTAAGCCCAATCAAATACCTAAAGACGATGAGTGGTCTATATAATGTGATATGGGGGGCAACGTGGCAGTGGGTTTACTATTGAACGCAAAATGGTCAGTTATTATCAATATTGACTGACGAGCTATATTTTGCGAGTAAGCCGATTTCAGCATTTCGATTGAATGTATGCCAGACAATTATTTATTTTTTTAATTCATGTTACGCTAAATCTTAGCCTCCTATGTTTATCCTAAATCTTTTAGTATTTGCATTTGGATACTTGACAGTCAGACAACATAAAAAAACAGGAGTACCGCATAGCGTTCAGCTACATAATCTCAGATCATTACAAGAAGCGCTCTCTTTGTTTTGTTCTGAGGCATCAGTAACTATCAAGTTTCTTTATAGGTGTTAGTGCCTGTGGCTGCCCAGTGAAGCGTTTAGCTAATGTAGCAATTTGTACACGTTCGCTGCGGATAAAGCTAAGGAACGCGCCGACCAGGATCCATAAAGACGCATCAATCGGCACAAGGGAATTTCCAAGTGATAAAAAAGATCCTGATCGCTAACCGTGGTGAAATTGCTGTACGAATTATACGTGCTTGTGCTGAGATGGGTGTCCGTTCGGTAGCGGTCTATTCTGATGCCGACCGCCATGCGTTGCATGTCAAACGTGCCGACGAATCTCATAACGTCGGTATCGAGCCTTTGGCTGGTTACCTAAATCCACGCAAGCTGGTTAATATAGCTGTGGAAACTGGTTGTGATGCGTTACATCCAGGCTATGGCTTCCTATCAGAAAATGCTGAATTAGCTGATGCTTGTGTTAAACGAGGTGTAAAATTTATCGGACCGTCAGCAGAAGTAATTCGTCGCATGGGGGATAAAACCGAAGCACGCCGTAGCATGATGAAGAACGGTATACCAGTTATACCAGGTACTGAAGGTAACGTTGCAGATATTGACGACGCTCTTACTGAGAGCGATCGTATTGGTTATCCTGTAATGTTAAAGGCCACCTCTGGTGGTGGCGGCCGCGGTATCCGTCGCTGCAACAGCTATGAAGAACTTAAACAAGCCTTTCCTCGTGTTATTTCGGAAGCTACTAAAGCGTTTGGCTCAGCACAGGTATTCTTAGAAAAATGTATTGTCAATCCTAAGCATATCGAAGCGCAAATTCTCGGTGATAGTTTCGGTAATGTAGTGCACTTATTCGAGCGCGATTGCTCTATCCAACGCCGTCACCAGAAGCTCATTGAAATCGCCCCAAGCCCTCAGCTTACGCCTGAACAGCGTGCATATATTGGCGACCTTTCTGTACGCGCAGCCAAAGCCGTAAGCTATAAAAATGCCGGGACAGTGGAATTTCTGCTTGCTGATGGCGAGGTGTATTTTATGGAGATGAATACTCGGGTGCAGGTAGAGCACACCATTACCGAAGAAATCACTGGGATCGATATTGTTCGCGAACAGATTCGCATCGCTTCAGGGTTGCCGCTATCTGTAATACAGGAAGATATACAGCACCGTGGTTTTGCGTTGCAGTTTCGCATCAACGCTGAAGACCCGACAAACAATTTTTTGCCAAGTTTTGGCAAGATTACTCGTTACTATGCACCAGGTGGCCCAGGTGTTCGCATTGATACAGCGATCTACACTGGTTACACCATACCACCATTTTATGATTCCATATGTTTAAAGCTAGTAGTATGGGCTTTAACTTGGGAGGAGGCTATGAACCGTGGCTTGCGTGCTCTGGATGACATGCGCCTGCAAGGCGTCAAGACCACTGCTGCCTACTACCAAGAAATCTTACGTAATCCGGAGTTCCGTAGTGGCCAGTTCAATACTAGCTTTGTAGAAGATTACCCTGAGCTAATGAACTACTCGATTAAGCGCAAACCAGAAGAGCTGGCCCTGGTAATTGCTACTGCCATTGCGGCTCACGCAGGCTTGTGAGGAATATAAGAATGAGTAAGAGAATCTTCGTTACCGACACAGTCTTGCGCGATGCTCATCAGTCACTGCTGGCAACCCGTATGCGTACTGATGACATGCTGCCAATCTGCAGTAAGCTCGATCAAGTCGGCTACTGGTCCTTAGAAGTCTGGGGTGGTGCAACCTTTGACGCTTGTATACGTTTTTTGAAAGAAGACCCGTGGGAGCGTCTACGTAAACTACGCGCTGCTTTACCTAACACTCGTCTTCAAATGCTGCTACGTGGCCAGAACTTACTTGGTTACCGTCACTACAGCGACGATGTGGTCAGAGCCTTCGTCGCTAAGGCTGCTGTGAATGGTATCGACTTGTTTCGTATTTTCGATGCTATGAATGATGTGCGTAATCTGCAGGTAGCCGTTGAAGCAGTCAAGGCTGCCGGTAAGCATGCTCAAGGCACTATTGCTTATACTACTAGTCCCGTGCATACCATTGATGTATTTGTGGCTCAGGCGAAGCAAATGGAAGCAATTGGTTGTGATTCAGTCGTGATCAAAGATATGGCCGGTTTGCTTACGCCGTACATTACCGGTAAACTGGTTAAAGCATTAAAAACCAAGCAAAGCCTGCCAATCTTTATTCATTCGCATGACACTGCTGGCTTAGCAGCGATGTGTCAGCTTAAGGCTATTGAAAATGGTGTTGATCACATTGATACTGCTATTTCTAGCTTTGCTTGGGGCGCCAGCCACCCAGGCACAGAATCCATGGTTGCCGCCCTTAAAGGCACCGAATTTGATACTGGCCTCGACCTAAAACTTCTTCAAGAAATCGGCCTATATTTTTATGCTATACGCAAAAAATACCACCAGTTCGAAAGTGAATTTACCGCTGTAGATACTCGTGTTCAGGTTAATCAGGTACCTGGTGGAATGGTTTCTAACCTGGCTAACCAGTTAAAAGAGCAGGGCGCCATCAATTGCATGAGCGAAGTGTTGGCTGAAATTCCGCGTGTCCGTGAAGATCTTGGTTTTCCTCCGTTAGTGACGCCGACCTCGCAGATCATTGGTGCCCAGGCGTTCTTTAACGTGCTAGCTGGCGAGCGCTATAAAACCATTACCAATGAAGTAAAACTATATCTACAAGGTAGCTATGGCAAATCGCCTGGTGCTGTAAATAAAAAACTGCGTCAACAGGCTATTGGCAATGAAGAGGTGAGTAAATATCACCAGGCTGACCTGCTAAAGCTAGAAATGACAAGGTTACGCGATGAAATCGGTGCATTAGCTAAATCTGAAGAAGATGTATTGACATACGCTATGTTTTCAGACATTGGTCGCACGTTTCTTGCAGAACGTAACGCCGGTACCTTAAAACCTGAAGTGTTGTTACCTATCTCTCAAGTTGGTGGTATATTACGTGATAATCGCGAAGGATTCCAGACCGAGTTTATCGTCAATGTACATGGTGCAAGTTACCGTGTAGATATTACCGGTGTAGGTCTAAAAGCCGAAGGCAAGCGTCACTTTTATTTATCTATAGACGGTATGCCGGAAGAAGTGGTGTTTGAGCCGCTTAATGAGTTTATTAGCAGCGTCAGCAGTAAGCGTAAGCATGCTACTGAGCCTGGCCATGTGAGCACGGCAATGCCTGGTAACATCGTTGATGTGCTAGTCAAGCAAAGCGATGTAGTTAAAGCTGGCCAGACAGTATTGATTACCGAAGCTATGAAGATGGAATCTGAAGTGCATGCATTGATTGCCGGTAAAGTTACCGCTGTTCATGTAGTCAAGGGAGACCGGGTAAAGCCTGATGAAATTCTAATTGAGATCGAAGGAAACTAAGCATTCAATGCTGTTATTTAAATTTTGCTGGATAAAGTATTTATTTATCATGCAGAAAATGCTACGTATAGCAAACGTATTGTGTTTGCAGCTAATAAAAACGGAAGTTAGTATATATTTATTATGTGATTAAAGTTTTCAGGTTGTTGATCATTTAGTTAAATGAGTTTATAGTCTGTTTGGCATCAATGATGCGTAACTGGTCAGTAAAGTAGGTTATTAATTTTTTGCTTGATGCCGAGTATAAAGATAAGTATAAACGTAAAACACATCATTTTTTGGTTTAGCATGCCTGTCGACTGTAACAGTAAAGCTAGCTATTAGATCTTATGTATAGAAACGCGATGTTTTTGCTGCTTACAGATTAAGCTTGTTTGATTAGCATTAAACCTTGCCACTGAAAGTCTAGATACTAATCTAGTATTTGCAATTCAGTGTTATATTTTACTAATGCCGTTAACGTTGTTAACAGTCTATTACAAGCTATAAACTGCGGTAACTAGATATAAGATTTACGGTAAGCGATGCTGTTTGTTTGCCTACGCTCTTGCTGTTGCGGATTTGTTCTGCGTTTACCAGGTATTATATTTATAATAACATAATTCATATTACACGTATTATAGATACTAAATTATATTTAGATTTACATCAATAATCTGTTTACGTGTTCCTAGTTTTGTGCATCTAAAGTGTTTAGCCTAATTTTTATTTGATTAAGTATGACTGAAATTTACACATTTAAATATGCTGCGTGCCTTGATGTTGCTAAATATGCACTGTTAATAGATAAACGATTTTAGTTAAAAGACTGGAAAGCCTTCAAAATTCATATAACTGAGTTGTAATCTATGCGCTAGTTTCATTTAGCGTTTTCAGGTTAGCAGTAAGCTGTTTGATTCTAATGATTTACCTAGTGTTACATATCCAACATAGATAAATTAACTTGTTACAATTTAGCGCTTTACAGTTGTTCTATATTTAAAACACAATAATGTTGTGTATTGTAATTTTATTGAGGTACACAATCTAATTATGCGCCTGGTCAATATGCGTTTATGGTTTGCAGCTCTTTAAGATTTGCGATTTTAAAAGCCGTCTACAGGAACAATTAGTTCACTCGGTTTGCGATTAAATGCGCTATTTATGTGTAAAAATATTCAGTGTTTTAGTGTTAGTTATTGTGAAGAACAATTAATATTATCTTTAACGATGACATTTTTATCGTTAGCTATTTTTTTCTTGCGGCATGGTATTATCTTTAGTACGTGATGCGGTCATCACAATGACTGAAACTTGTGACGTGCAGAGTGATTAAGAGGCTTGTATTGTAGCAATAATATCAGCTAATCCGAACTATTACGTTCGGCTACTTATATTAATCTAAGTAGCCCTTGGTAAGGGCGTGCACTTGATCAAACACATATTAGATCCAAACTGCTGTGTTTGTAATGTAAGACTATAAAAGCAATGCAATGTTAAACAGCATTTGGCTAATATACTTAAGCGTTATCCAGTAGCTTTTAGTGTTAAATACTAATAAATGGTTAGCGGTTTTGCTTGATCTATCAATATAAGTATCATTAAATATTTGTTTATTTATAGTTATTTGGTTTTTTATTGACTTACAGTAAGTCTGGTTTAATTAAATATGTAAACTATATATTTCTCTTGTGTTTACCTTGCATCGTATTCCATGGTTATGTCAGTAATAAATATGAAGATTTATAGATTGTGCGATGGTACTCAAATAGATTACCTAAAGATTAATATTGTGTCAAGGTAAGTTTATTGCAAATCAATACAGCAGACATGGATTAGCGGCTAACTATTCAAAGTTTTTTACATATACCGGCGATCTTATTGGGCAAGTGTGATCTGTATAGACATTGAGTTACAAGTGCTATATATTTAATTAAGATAACTTGCTTGTCTGCTGAGTAATTAGTGTGTTTAGTTGACACGATAGTTGCGGCTTTAGCGGTAGTTGCTGCTCGTTAATTGTGGCTTTATAACCAATTGTGTTTATTGCAACGTTAGTAATATTTATGCTGCTTGGATTAGTGTGTTAGTAAGTATTATAACTTTACGAGTAAAATTAAACTATTATCCAGTTGCACAAATTTGTTGCCAATAAGCATTGGTAATGTAAGCCTATACCAGACCAAAGGTCGTTATCTCAAATATTTTCAAGATAATAGATGTATTCTATATTATCTAGTGTTATACTTTGGTAATTATTTTTTAGCAGTATAGAGTTATGTTTTTATACATGCTGAATAGTTAGTTAGTAAAGATGACTGACTCCTCTTTATCTTTACCCATCAGCACTGCGATTGCTATTTTGCCTACATAGTTTTTTTGCTAAATAAAAAATATTTTTTATTATTAATCGGATCAGGACTAATTGCGTATTAGGTATACTGTTTTTTTGATCTGCATGGAGTCTATAATAGTAGCCATCAAATAACATACATTCTATAGTGTAATCGTGTGCGCTTGTAGTGATCAGTATTCCACACATTTTTATGTATATCACAATTAATATGAAATATTTCATATTAATGAGATCTTATTTATTGTTAATATAGTTTTATTAATGTCCGTATACATACTGGTAAGTATGCAATATTGGCTCGGTAGGGCCAGCTATGAAGTACGAAATGGTTCGCCCTCAAATCACTGTATTGGTACTGCTAATACCGCTTACTTAGTCAAGATTTTACTTGAGTGGTTGAGAATAAATTTTGTGGCGATCATATATCCGTTAACTGGTTCTCAGAATAATGATGTCAATCATAATAATATTATGACTAATATTTAGATTATGGTATTAATTTTTATAGTGATTAATGTAACACATTCGCTCATACTGCAGTTTTACTGCATGAGTGGTTAGCTATCCGAGTGATTAGTGCTATTTTATATCTAATTCGGTGGACGTGGTTTAATCAAAATGCGCAATCAGTTTAATGCCGCTGCTAAAGCACTTTTAGCGCTAATGGCTGAGAGTTGTTTTAGCTGGCGCATTGAATTGTTTGACTGAACTGTGAAATAGTCAAGTCAATATATTATATTGATATTGTCAGTTAGTAGCGATATTTCCCAGAAGTTTTACGTGGGCGTTTGTACTGAAGTAGGTTAGTTATGCACGCGTTCTTCATAGCTTCACTCAAGCATCATATTATGGGTGTTGTCTTTTATGTCGAATATGCCGCTGGTAAAAAAACACAATGACTGTGTTAGCTTATTACACACAATATCCAGAAAAAATACTACTGCATTGAGAGCATACTTAAGTCCAGAGAGAGTACCATCGATTTAGGTTGATTACGCTTAGCGTTAAGTTTGAGCATGTAATTGTAATGAGGCGGTAACGTCTGGTTTTACAGTGTAAGCTGGCCAGGCATTGCGATCAAGATCTAGATCTGGAAACTGGCTTGAATCAAACATTGGAGTTTTGATACCAGCAGCACGCTGGTTATCGTAGTCATTTAGGATACGTACAGCTATCTTGAATAAGAACGCTAATGCAAATAGGTTAACGAATGCTACTATAGTCATGGTGATGTCAGCGAAAGCGAACACAGTGCTTAAATTCTCGATTGAGCCCCAGAAAATTAATGCCAGCACTATTCCTCGGTAGCTTATCAGTATTTTATGGTTATTTCCTACTAGGAAGCATAGATTGCTTTCGCCTAGATAGTAATTGTATATGATTGAGGTGAACACAAACAACGCTAGGGCTACCGAGACAAACATGCGCCCCCACTCACCGACTACTGCTGCCAGAGAGTTTTGGGTCAGCGCAATGCCGTCTCCTTCAAATCCTGGGGTGTAGAAACCGGATAGCAGGATTAGTAATGCAGTACAGGTGCATATTACAAAAGTGTCAAGAAATACACTGAACGCTTGGATTAAACCTTGGTTGATTGGGTGCTGCACCGAGGCCACTGCTGCTACGTTAGGTACACTACCTAAACCTGCCTCATTAGCGAATACACCGCGTTTCACACCTATGATTATCGTACTGCCAACCAAGCCACTGAAAGCTTGGTCAAGGCCAAAAGCACTTTTGACTATAGTCGCCATCATAGTCGGCACGTGATCGAATTGTAGAACGATTACGTATATGGTTACGGAAATGTAAGCTACAGTCTTGAGTGGTACCAGTAGATCAGCGATCCATGCAATACGCTTAAGTCCACCGATGAATACTAAACCCAACAATACAGCTAGCGTAAAACCAGTGTAGGTAGTGTCGAGGCTAAAAGCATTGTTTAGTGAGTGAGTCACGGCATGGGCTTGTAGGCCGTTAAAGGCAAAACCAAAAGTTACCAGTAACAGAAATGCCATAACCATACCTAGCCAGCGTTTCTGCAGGCCGTGCTGGATATAGTAAGCCGGGCCACCATGGTAAGCACCTTTAGCATCGGTACGTTTGTATAGCTGGCCGAGGGAACACTCGATAAAACTTGAAGACATGCCAATTAATGCGGTAACCCACATCCAAAACACAGCACCTGGACCACCCAGTGTCACGGCAATGCCAACACCAGAGATATTACCAGCACCGACGCGGCCAGCTAGACTAAGCATGAGCGCTTGGAAAGAAGTAATTTGGCCGGCGCTGCTCTTAAGGCTCCTACGAAAGACTGAAAACATGTGAAAAAAGTGACGTAATTGAACGAAACGTGAACATATTGTGAAATAGCTACCGAGCCCAATAATAAGCACGATCAGTACTTTACCTGAGAGGAAATTATTAATGACTTCGAGCATGGAATATTCCTCGCTGATTTTTTCTAAAAATAAATGCAAGGCAGTCTCAGGCATCATATAAAATTAAATGCTATACGATGCTCAACCACTACCCCTAAATCTTTTTTTGGATGCATCGTTATTTATGCGTTTTCGCGTTGTGAGTAGCTACCTACGGAAGTAGGTTGTATATTTAGGCGATTAAGATCTGTCTGCATATGGCGATTAAAAATTCTAGTCAAATCTATTACGAATGCTGTGTAGGATAGATATTTAATTTCTATTAGTGTCATTTTACGAGCTTGAGGCAAAACAAACCAACAATAAACTTTAGGTGGTATACATAGTGTAAAGTGTCTAGTAAATTAATTGCATCGGTTATGTAAAAAACATTTAAACTTCAGTGGTGATCACAGTTTTAGTGTACAGGATACCAGTCAAGTATAGCGCTTCGTTAGCCTAGATAGTGACACGTTTAATATGAGTAGCGTTTTTATAGCTAATTTATGAACTTAGTGCATTAACTAGACGTATAGAATATTTTATCGGCCTTTAGCAGCGTATTTAGCTAGTAGTAATGCCTACGATGTTATGCCGAAGTATTGCGTTTATAGTTATACTGCGGTATACTAAAATGTATCGTAAGGTTAAACTGACGACCTTGTTCGTATACAAGGTGTACTGTGGTCTTTGCGCTTATAATTGCCTATGCGTTTATAGCGTAAACTTGGCAAGAGCTTAATTGGCGTTTATCTTAGTTGAGATGTTTGCAGTGACTTAAATTAAGTTTTCTGTACATTCTTCATAGCGATAGTCGCAGATCAGATGAGTATAAGCAAGCACTAATTATAGTGCGCTTAGCTCGGTAAGTTCATGCAGATCTTTGTTAAAAGTATTAGTTGCTTGCCGAGGCCGTTGCTATGCTAATTACTGATTTTTACTAATGCTAAGTTAGCACACTAAAAATATAGAAATTTTCTATCGCTTGCAATGGTTAAATGCTGTAATTATATTCTAGTAAATATTTGTTAACGTTTAAAGTAGATTGTTTTTGTACGTAATTATGTAGCTATTTTATGATAGCAATAATTTCGCTATGGATATATAGTTTAGTTGAAATACTGTGAATACTAGTTGCGTAAAATTTTTATGCTTTTTAGATCAAATTTTGTTAAAAACTGACCAGTAACATAAACGTCGATAGTCAATGACTGGAAGACCTGAGCAGTCATTGACAGCAGCATATTAACGCTGCGTCTATTGCTGGCTGTAACAGCAGCGCTAAGATCTTGCACACCACCAAGCTTACATATTATGACAAAACTGAATTTTATTCGTAGTCAGCAAAACACTTCAAGGCAGTGATATTTTTAATATATCCATGGCAGAGGTTAGTAATTATAACCAGTATTAGCTTTTAGCAAAGCCCTACCACACTCGTATAAAATGAACTGCGTCTGTGCAATAGTGCTAAAGTTATTGGAAACCAATAAAACTAGAATGCGCTTTGTAGAACTCCTAGCGCTAGGTTACCGAATACATCAAGTGAATTCAGTTTAATTGGCCCACCCATGAATGGCCAGGTTTCCTGTTAGACCCTATAACCAACTTATCAGTGATAATGCTATGAGTGTGGTGGGCTTCATTATTGCATCATATAGCTATGGTAAGGTTTTATGATCTAGCACAAAAGGACCAGGTATTCATGTTTTCATTAGAATTACTAATGGAGGCTAGAAGCTTCGGGTCCTTAAGTCGAATGAGGACAGTATTGGCTATATATGAATAATCTGCTAAATATTATAGGTTTTCATAGTGGTTCATATTATGATGGTTCGATTTTTAGCATCTTTTACTAAATTAGTCAAAACGTAAATTTTATCAATATGCTAATCTTGGCGTTATCGTGTTGCTAGTAATCCACTTTTTACTGAAAATAAGAAATACTTTAAGCAATAAATTTTGCTGTATAAGTGTATATGCATATAGTATAAAAAATATAGACTATATGTATTTGCTAAGCTTATCATGCTATGCATATTTTTGCGCTAGCCATTTATCTTACACTTAGGCATTGCTAGAAACTAATCGACTTGATCTAGTGCTGCTTACTTACTAGAAAGAGTTTAATGACATGCCTGAGATCAATCATATATTTCCTAGTATCACTAGAAGCTTTCTGCTGATAAACTGAGCACTAAGCAAATCAATGGCTTTATTGGACGGTATTGTAGTCAACTAAGATTTGACATCTACCATTGAACGGTACGACTTATCTGCATTGTATTGCACTAAATATTTGTAGAGACGGAGGCTAAAGGTCGTAGTATGCTGTTTTGCCTAGTGTTGTATCTAATGCTTACATCCGCGCTGCCTAATTAATTAATATTAATGCGTTATCTCAAATAATATTTGACGCTAAATAATAGTGACAAGTATCTATAAGTTACTGGTACGTTAAAAGTAAATGATGCCAATCATGCTTGGACTATGCAATAGATGCGCTTTATGTGGTATTAATGCTTATGCTTAGTGCTAACTTACTACATAATTCAGTATATTCACCATCTTAATACATAATGATATCGCACTATCTGTCATCAATTATTTCATCGAATACCTTAGTATTGTAGGTAGAATAACTAGAAATTATTATCAATGTTGAGTCTTAACTAATCCACTAAATATGGCGCTGCCAATTATTAGTAGCAATGCTCAGTTATGTTTAGGTATTTAGTTAATACGTTTATGGATAGCCAGGAGAATATGTGCATTCTCATTCAGTAGTGGGTTACAGTTTTAGATTGATTTAAATTTAGCTTAGAAAGCTATTAGCGGAAACCTAGGTGAAAATGCACCAGTAGTCTATCTTGTCAATTTTAATATTTTGACTGATGGCATGTAATTAAGTAGCCAATCATCAAGACTAAGTAATATGTAACGCGCATGCTATGGTATCGGACGCATATAGTTATAGCAATATGCTATTAATGATATTAAATATAAACACTGATGTAGTTACTTTCTAATATTTGCTAGACAATTGTAAACATCATCTGCATTTAGATGCAGATGATGTTTTTGGTTTAAGTTTAGAAAGAAAATTGTGCGTCTACCGCTAACAGTACTAGAAATACTATGTAAGCAATGGCTATGGTATCCATTCAGCTGCTTACAATCTCTCTGCTACTACCACTATGACAATGTTTACCTAATTAATACATATTAATTTTAATACAACCTGAGCTGTAACTTAATAGCTGTATGTATGCGCTAACAGATTGCTTGTACAGTGAGTATATGTTAATATTAAGTTAAATAGATATTAAAGTAACTAGTAAGTTACTGTGTATTCTGCCATAGGATATGATCCTAAGCATTAACTTTATAGTATATAGTTATAGGAGTTTTTGTATAATGCCATGCATTAACTGCTTGAAATCTATTTATAAGCTATAATCTTTGTTATGTAAGGTAACCTCATACCTTGCAGTCCATTAGAACATACTATAGGATAAGGTGTAATGTAAACATTACACAGCTAAAAGCTGTTAAGCAATAGCCAAGTAACTAGCTTAGTGATTTCATAAATGGCAAAACTAATAAGTTTTTATTGTGAGCATTGATCAATTTGTCTGTTGTATACATTAATGTGGTGTTAATATTTGTTTCTGCTAGCTGCATACCTATTTAATTAAATAGGAGGACCTTAGCTAATATGATCTTTGGTCCCTTCATCTTCTTGATAATGATCCGTAAGCTTTCAATTTCCAGCACCTCTTCTTCTTCTGGTACCCGTTTCATGGTGTCATAGATTAAACCTGCTAGTGTTTCAGCTTCGATGTGGTCTAGGTTTATACCAAGCAAACGCTCTAACTTGAATAGCGGCGTGTCGCCGCGCACAAGTAGCTTTCCAGGTTGGTAGGCCAGAATACCACGTTCGGCCTTACGGTGTTCGTCCTGAATATCGCCAACCAGTACTTCTAACACGTCTTCCATGGTGAGATAGCCGATAACTTTACCATCAGCTTCCTCTACTAGGGCGAAGTGAGAACCTCCTTTTTGAAATTGTTCTAATAATTTTGATAATAGCATATGCCGTGATACACGCTCTAGTGGGCGTGTCAGTTCTGCAAGGTTAAACGACTCGGGGATGTGGTCTAGAGCTGCTAATTCTAGTAGCAGATCTTTAATGTGTAGCAGGCCTACAAACTCGTTACGATCTGTATCATATAGCGGGTAGCGGCTAAATTTATGACGGCGGAACAGTGCTAGGGTTTCCTTAAGTGGGGCGTTGAAGTCTAAAGTGATTAGGTCTACGCGTGAGTTAGCCCAGTCTACAACTTCTAGCTCGCCCATTTCCACTGCAGAGGCTAGTACACGCATTCCTTGATCGCTAGGATCCTGGCCACGGCTAGAATGTAGAATAAGCTTAAGCTCTTCACGGCTATAATGGTGTTCGTAGTGAGGCCTAGGCTCGCCTTGGCCAGCGATACGTAAAATTGTGTTAGCGCTAGCATTAAGTAGGTAGATCGCCGGATACATAGCCCAGTAGAACAGATATAACGGCACCGCCGTCCATAACGATAGTAGTTCTGGTTTACGAATTGCCCAGGATTTAGGAGCTAACTCACCGACCACGATATGTAAATATGAAATTATAAAGAAGGCAGCAAAGAACGAGATGCCTTTGATTACTTTAGGTGATTGTGCTCCCAAAGTGTCTAGCAATGATTCAAGAATATGCGCAAAAACTGGCTCACCAATCCATCCTAAGCCTAACGAGGCGAGGGTAATACCCAACTGGCAAGCTGATAAGTACGCGTCTAGCTCATTATGTACAGTGCGTAGAATCTGCCCGCGCCAGCCGTTTTTATGGGCAATTGCCTCTACCTGGGTAGCGCGTAATTTAACTATGGCAAATTCCGCTGCAACGAAGAAACCATTGAGCAATACTAGGATCAGTGTAAACTGAATCATACCGAAGTTAGTAAATAGTGTAGCGAAGGTAATATTGTTAGAAGGGTCCATGAGGGTTAGGTTACAGGTTCCATGTATTCAATAAGAGATTAAAGTAGGCATCTGCCTGGCAGGCTAAGCAAAATGTAGCGGCTTACTAGGCATCTGCCCAGTTCTAGTTGCTTAGTGGAGTCAGGAATAATAGTTTAGTGGCGCATTGAAGATACTTGCTATGCCCTGAATCTATTGCTTATCTCTAGCTAAGCGTAATAGCTTAATCATGCATGTTTAATGATCGCAATGCCTGTGCCGTAAAATAATTAAATGATCCATCATGGTATGTGATGGATCAGGTTGCTATGGTGGTTATTGTTTATTTAAACATGCATCCTGTGTCAGCTATTCAAGAAAGAAATGATCAGCTCAGCCTTTATTGGCATTATAGGTATCATCCAATGCTTTGGTCAGTCAACTAGTTTGATATCTATAGTTACTTGGGTGGCATCTAATTTAATAGGGACCAGTTCTTGCTTTTATGGTTAAAGATAAAATTATCGTTTTTACTAGAAATTGTTTAGCCTTCAAACAGTTCTAGTCATTCAATTTCAGTATAAGGTCTATAATGTCACGCATGAGTTTTTTGCTGTGAATGATTAAAATTCTCTTTATTAATATCATGTATAAATTTTTATCATTTAACTATCTAACGCTGCATTATATAATGTAATTATTATAGTGATGTGGCTATGATATAGCCACTAAATCAATCTTCGGTGTTTTACACTATCTTCAGGATCACAATCCTGACAGCCGTAAGTGAGATGCGCCAATGACTCAAGTCATATTGATCGAGACAGCCTTGTTAGTTGTTACAGAATAAATACTGCCACAACTAACAAGGCTGCAGCGTCAATTATAATTCAGGAAATATAAGAAATATATTAATAGATTAAATAACATCGCATGGTTTATATCATCATCCATGAATAAGAGTCTAGCTATGTGATTGGCTGTGCGATAATTAACGTGTCTTGCAGGTAGGTATTTATAGATCAATTTATTATTGATGAGAAAGCTTGATTGTTATCGAAACCAGTAGTCTGCCACAATTCCGACAAAAATTGCTAACCCGACCCAGTGATTATGCAAAAAAGCTTTGAAGTATTTCGTTCGATTTTTATCGCGGGTATACCAAAATTCACAGCTAAAATAGCTTGCAGCTACTATTAATCCAAGATAGAACCAACCACCTAACTCAAACAGTATGCCGGCTAGTAATAAACATGCTAGCGATAAACCCTGCATGGTAAGAATAATTATGCGGGCAGCATCGCCGAACAAAATCGCTGTAGATTTTATGCCGACCTTTAAATCATCATCATGATCAACCATTGCATAATATGTGTCGTAGCTTACTGTCCAAAGCAAATTAGCAAGGTATAACAGCCATGCTATGGCTGGTAGGTAGCTGGTTTCGGCAGTGAATGCCATTGGTATACCCCAGGAAAAGGCAGCGCCAAGCACCACTTGTGGGTAATAAGTGTATCGCTTCATGAATGGGTAGCTTGCTGCTAGCGCTAAGCCGCCAATGGATAATAAAATAGTTGCGGTGTTAGTCATTAGCACCAATAGGAAGCTTATACTCATTAGTACCGTAAAAAATACTAGCGCTTCTTTAGTGCTGATCTTGCTGTTTACCAACGGGCGCTGCTTGGTGCGTTGTACGTGGCCATCAATTTTACAATCTGCCCAGTCATTAATCACACAGCCACCAGCGCGAGTCAGCGCTACGCCTAGTACAAATATTACAATATTGCGTAAAGAAGGTGAGCCATTGCTTGCGATCCATAGTGCCCATAGCGTCGGCCATAGCAGTAAATACATGCCAATAGGTTTATCCATGCGTGCTAACTGAATAAAATTCCAGACCCTGAGATTTGGGCAGTTTAAGGATTTAAATAGGCGTTGATACATCAGTAAGTCTCCAGATGATCATAAAGTTAACGCCAGAAGCGTAATATTATAATTTCTGTAACTAGCACACTTAGCGTGCTCTCGATCAAAAACGTAATTTGCGTTTTCCACAGATTACTGGTTTTTTGAGTGATATACTTTTCTTGCTGGGCTTAGTAAAAACGTAATGGCAAACAACAATTAACTTAGTAAACGGCTGCTTAACTTATTTATGTGCTAACTATTATGAGCTCCAGTATTGCGTACTGCCGTGTTAGCGATAAACACCTACGATTAGCTATTATACATATACAAATACATATCGCATGTCGAGTCAATAGTTTTTGGCACTAGTTCAGCGCTGCATATTAATACGGCGTAGCGACTATCAGCTTTCAAACATCAGCATCATGCTGAATAAAGTGTTAGAGAGCCACGTGAGCTTGCGTATCAGCAAGCCTTTTTCTAACTGTAAATTGCTGTTAACTGCATAAGGAAAAAAGTTAAGAAGGTTTTTATATCTTTATCAAATATTGGCAATAGCTATTTAGTATAGACAATTATGAATTAATATTAGTAGTAACTTAGATTATCAATGTACCATATCTTTGTTTTCTTAATATGCTGAGCTAGTTGTATGCGTTGATCGCGTCTGTATCTGTTAGCTTAGATTAATTTAAAATACTCCTGACTCCATGTAACTTTTATTTATTTTATTTATTGGTTATCAACTAAAATATTGCGATCTTGATAAAGTAAGTAATGACGAATTGGTGTTGTATGGTTTTTGTTTTGATCTGAGAGAAAAGATGTTTGATTGGATGGAATACAGCCTAGTTTCAGCTAAAACAACGTCCTGAAGGTTAGTTATATTTCAATCGTAGCATAGAAAAATAGATTTTAAATCTATTACAATTGACTAATGTGAGTTTTTTTGGAAAAGTATTAAACAAAAATACATGTATTTGCTGTATCAGTGGCATCAACTGATAACTATAGGTGCGAATGGATAAGCAAGGAGACGGCACTCTACCGTAACCGTTATTCTATAAAGTTTCGGCTGCTATACTAAAGTCGATGACTTTAATCTGCTCTAGATGTAACACTGCTGAGAAGCATGTGCCAATACCAAGCTAGTTGCGCTCAGTATTATTATATTCATTAGCTAAACGATCATATAACCTAACCGTAAAAAAACTTTAATTTGTCACTGGTGATATTACTAGTGCAATAAGGTGCTATTGGTTATATGGAGTGTCAAATGTTGATGTACTAACTTAAGACTTTATGCTATATAATACTAGTGATCATATGCTTAGTATTATACGTATTTATCAGCTCCATAGTTATAGAAAACTTACCATAAATAAAAAATTTATGCCGGTTCTAGCATTAATACTAGTGACTTTGTCAGAAGAAGCATCTTCTTTTTATAAACTCCACCAGTGAGACTAGAATGGAGTGCAAGGGCATGTTTTTATTTTAATTTAACGCAGATCAAGCCTGCGTCATTTTATACAGATCAGTATATACATAATAATAACTTACAAACTAGTGGCTACTTTTATTAAAAAATAAAAGCGGTCAAATTATAAGCTAATAGTCTATAATATATTGCTGACAAATTATTAACGTATTTGTTAGATCTTTTGTTTAAAGCATTCATTCTTTGACTGTGTCAAGTTTTAAAATAAGCTTAAAGATATGTTACGCGGGCTTAGTATTAGCAGAATATCCAACACAAAAGATCTAAATTTCAGCACTTAGCTTGCCACGTATTAGGCTACCATAAAACCCAGCCGTATCATATGGTTTCTTCTACGTAAGACGACAAGTTAGCAATAGGTATTGAGCCATGAGGTAAATTGCTAAAGGCTTTAATTAGCTTATGTGCTGTATTGCGCTAAAATCACTACCCAGATATCTGATTAACTGGTTAAATAGATTATTTTGTGTATTACGTAGTTAAAGTAGTAGCCATAATAAGATAAGTGATCATATAGTTTATGTGCATTGGGTTATAGTATGTGTTTGGATGGCTAAGTAATTACGGCTCAGCCATTAAGCGTTTACTATTTGTATCTAGTAGTAGTGTGTATAGTTAACAGAATAGTTAGTTGGTCGATCAAACCTTCGAGATCCAGACAACAATCATTTCGGTAGAATAATATTCTAGGCTGGTTCATGAACCCTTAGCGATGATATTTGTAGCAAACATAGTATGGTTAACTGGAGTCTATATTTTTAGTTATCAATGGCTATTGATTGAGGCACACTAGTGATACCGTTTAGCGGTTAAGCTATTTTGTGTATAGCAATTTGATTCATGCTGATGATGTGGTTGGCTTGCTGGCTTTTGTATAGCTGTAAGTAAAACTGAGCTACTTAATTTAAATAAAGTTTTTGTAAATATCGACGATATGCTATTGCTATTGGTGGGTGTAGTTGATTGGTTACGTAATTTTCTTAATATAACTGAATGTGCTGATGATGTCAGTATTTACTTTGCGGGCAGCAAATAATATCCGTGCTGTAACGCTAGGTTAGATGCCTACCTAACTTAGCTATAGCGAATAACATACTGCGATATTGAAATACTTACACACTGTTTAACGCAGTGTAATTTATAAAAAAGTAACCAGGTTCTTATATTTAGGTTTACATTGTGCCTATTATTTTTTTAATCAGCAATTAATGTTTGTTAAGTATAAATTGTAGAGCTTGATAAATCCTAGCAGTGTTAATAATTTGGAAGATGTATAGATATTTGCTTATGCGTGCAAAAGTTTTTTCACTACTGACTTACGTTGTACTACTTGCTGTCTATTGTAGTTAGATGTTGCACGGGTTGTTTCTAATATAGGTAGTAGCTTTAGCTTGTCATTAACGCTCAGAGTATAGGTGTTTCATGTGAGGTTTGTTCTTTAGAGTAGGCGAACAGCTGCTCTTGCTAGTAATTTTGCCTAAACAAATTTAAAGCTATCATAGTAGCATTCTAGCAAAGCTTTGATATTTATTTTTCCATATGAGGTTCGCTCTCTTGCTAAAGATTCATGTAAATAGCTGCTCTTGGATGTTGTGCTGATAATGTTCAGATTAACTTGGTTGTGGTATAAGCTCGCTAAGCAATATAGCGAGCGGTGAAGGAGGCTACAAGCGCTGTACGTATTATGAAATCGCTCTAAAGCGTAGTAGGGTATAGCTTTTATAAGTGAATTGCCCTTGGTGTATTACTCAATAGTTAAAATCGCGTCTACTACAACTTGTGCGTTTTCTTGTAGAGAATTGACGCTAATAGTTGTGCGGGCTGGGTATGGTTGTTTAAAGTATCTACCCATAATTTCATTCAGTTTAGTTAAGTTGTTTAGATCGGTGAGGAAGATATTCAACTTAACGATATCTTTTAACGAACTGCTGGCAGCTTCAGCCACAGACTTTAAGTTTTCAAAGATTTGTACGGCTTGCGCTTCAAAACCTTCAGCCAGCTTTATTGACTTTGGAGATAATGGGATTTGGCTAGACATATAGACGGTGTTACCTGACCTGATAGCTTGGGAGTAAGCACCAATAGCGTTTGGGGCTTTATCGCTAGTAATAGCAGTTTTAGTCATGAGTTTCTCCTTGTAAGAGATGGATTATGCGCGCATGCGAGTGATTCGCATAATCCCAGTCAGAGCGCGTAGTTTTTTGATGACGCGGGCTAAGTGCACACGGTCATGTACATTGACTACTACTTGGATTATACTTATGCGACCCTCTAGTTTGTTCATGCTAATTTTCTCAATATTACCATCGGCCGTGTTGACACTGCTTGCTAGTAGTGTGATTAGGCCTCGCCGATGTTCCATCTCTACGCGTAACTCAACGTTAAACTCACCGACAACATCTTGATCCCACGAAAGTTGGATATATTGTTCCTGATTTTGGCGGATTTCGCTGATATTGCGACAATTGTCTAAATGCACTACCATACCTTTGCCTGCAGATAAGTATCCAATAATCGGGTCGCCAGGGATTGGCGTGCAGCACTTGGCATAGTTTAATATCAAGCCTTCAGTGCCACAAATTGCTAGCGGGTCTTCTGAGCGTAGTAGTTGGTCATCATCGCTGAGCAGGCGATTAGCAACTAGATAAGCCATACGGTTGCCAATTCCAATATCTTCAAGAAGATCTTCAATTGTTTCCTGTTGGTATTCATGAAGCATTGCTTGTATTCGTTCGGCAGGGATGCTGTCTATAGCGCTGTTAAAGCCGTTTAAAGCCTTGCTTAGTAGACGCTCACCAAGGCTGATGGATTCAGAGCGGCGTCGTAACTTCAGCGCATGGCGAATATGCATGCGTGCCTTACCAGTAACCAAGAAGTTCAGCCAGGCCGGATTCGGGCGTGCACCTGGTGCGCTGACAATCTCGACCGTATAGCCGCTTTGTAGTGGTTCGGATAGCGGCGCAAGGCGCCGATTAATCCGACAGGCAATACAGCTATTTCCAACGTCAGTATGTACCGCATAGGCAAAGTCTACTGCTGTGGAGCCTTTGGGTAACTCCATGATCCGGCCTTTGGGTGTGAATACGTATACTTCGTCAGGAAATAGGTCAATCTTTACGCTTTCGATAAATTCTAAAGAGTTGCCTGCACGTTGCTGCATTTCTAGTACGCTTTTAACCCATTGGTGAGCGCGTGCATATGTACCCTTTGGCTGTTTATCACCACTGGCTTTATATAGCCAGTACGCTGCGATGCCATTATTAGCCATTTCTTCCATTTCGTGCGTTCGGATCTGGATTTCGATTGGCACCCCATGTATACCAAACAGCGCAGTATGTAGCGATTGATAGCCATTAGCTTTAGGAATTGCTATGTAATCCTTGAATCGACCAGGCAGTGGTTTATATAAATTATGTACAGCACCAAGCACGCGGTAGCATGTGTCAACTTTATCGACGATAATTCGAAATGCATATACATCCATGATTTCGTTAAAGCCCCAGCGTTTACCACGCATTTTCTTATAAATACTATAGATATGCTTCTGTCGACCGCTTATTTCACCTTTTATTTCATCAATTTCTAGGCAATGACTTAGGGACTTCTCGATCTTGTTAACTATTTCATTGCGGTTACCTCTAGCGCGTTTAACCGCTTGGTAGATGCATGCTGAACGCATTGGATGTATAGCTTTGAAGCCAAGATCTTCAAATTCGGTACGAATGGCATGCATGCCTAGTCGATTGGCGATGGGTGCATAGATTTCTAAAGTTTCTTTAGCAATACGTCGACGTTTTTCACTGGACAAAACTCCCAGTGTACGCATATTGTGCAGCCTGTCAGCTAGCTTAACCAGAATTACCCGAATATCCCTAGCCATGGCCATAGCCATCTTTTGGAAGTTTTCTGCCTGAGCTTCAGCCTTGGTCTCGAAGTGCATCTGAGTCAGTTTGCTAACTCCGTCGACAAGTTCAGCCACAGTTTCGCCGAATTGTACGTTAAGCGTTTCTTTAGCAATACCGGTATCTTCGATGACGTCATGCAGCATCGCTGCCATCAAGCTCTGATGGTCCATATGCATGTCTGCAAGAATATTTGCCACCGCAAGAGGATGTGTAACATATGCCTCACCACTGCGCCGTCGTTGGCCATCGTGGGCTTGCGCAGCATAAAAATACGCTTTGCGGACCATGTTGATTTGGTCTTGACCTAAGTATGTCGATAAGCGATCAGTGAAGGCGTCTATGCTCGGCATAGGATCTTATCCTGCTGCTGGCTATGACTGTGCGCCGCGCTACGTCGACTAGGCATGGGCTTAGATAGCCTCGTTAGACTTTTCCTGGAATGCTACAAAAAGTGGTTCATCTTCAACTATTTCAGCCTTTGCAATTAACTCGTAGTTCATTAGACCTCTAGCAATTTCACGTAGGGCTAAAACAGTAGGCTTATCGTTTTCTTGTTGGACCATGGGCTCTTTGTTGCCAGTGGCTAGTTGGCGGGCACGCTTAGCAGATAGCATAACTAACTCAAAGCGGTTATCCACGTGTTTTAAGCAGTCTTCAACAGTTATACGAGCCATAAGTATTCCTCAAAGTCAGTGCAAAGTGCGCGCTGTTTTGTTACACTGATCAAGTAAGCAGTTTATAAAAATATTGACATTTATGAAAGCGCTGATTTTTATAGTCTTCAGGAAACCGCTCTATAAGTATAAATATCAAGCTATTACAGTATTTTCAGGAAAAGTTAATCAACCTAACAATTCGGTTAGCAAGGTACTAAAACAGTGCTGTTGGCGCTGTTTTTGGAGCTGATTAGTGCGAACAATTGCCCTTAAATCATTTATTGCGTGAGTAAAATCATCATTGATGATTAAGTAATCGTAGTCGACGTAATGGCTCATGTTATGTACGGCTTCACGCATACGTTCTGCGATGCTCTCCTCGCTATCTTCGCCACGATTAGTAAGACGTTGATACAAGGTATCAATCGATGGTGGCAGGATAAATATCGAGTGCGTTTTAGGTATAAGTTGACGCACTTGCTTGGCGCCCTGCCAATCAATTTCTAGAATTAAGTCGTAGCCTTTATCAAGGGTCTGCTGTAAGTGGTTTTGTGAAGTTCCATATAGTTTGCCGAACACTTCGGCGCACTCTAGGAAGTCACCGTATTTAATCATCTTGATAAACTCAGTGTGCTCGACAAAGTAATAGTGCACACCGTTTATTTCACCTGGGCGCATGGTGCGAGTAGTGTGTGAAATCGAGATGCGGATCCGTTCGTCAGCGTCCGTTAAGGCTTTAATTAAACTGCTCTTGCCTGTGCCTGAAGGCGCTGAAATGATGTACAGGGTACCGGTGCTGTAAGTCATAGCAATTTGTTTTACTCAATATTCTTTATATTTGTTTATCCATCTGCTCGATTAACGCTGTCAGTGGTCGATCGAATCCTTCAGTACTGCGAGGATCTAAAGTTTTCTAACTCGTTGTATTAATTTAGCAATTAAGTTTTTTTGTAAAAAAGTCTAGGAGACTGCTCCAGTGTCACCGGTAGATGTGAATAAGTGGCACGTTTCAAATATATAAGTACTAATGCAATAGAGTTTTTAGTTACGTTATTTTTTGTGCTAGCAGGACCATTTTCTCTCCAAGTACAGGTGATTGCGGTTAGTCTTTATGTTGATAAAATAGCTAAAACCTGTAGTGCTGGGTGGTTTAGCATCTGCGATGCTAGTGCGCATAGGTTGCAACTAAATCTTCTCTAACTTAATATGAAACGTTTGTTCACTTGGTTAGTCTTAACTTAACGCCTTTGCGCTCTCGGTTTGTTTTAAGCTTCTTTAAGATTTGGATGAATAGCGTTAGTTCGACCACTGCTAGTTGGTTCAATGCATCGTATTATCTAATTAGACCACTGATAGTATCAGTAATAATAGTCAGTTGTGCGGCTCGGTTGTAGTTGACCTGCTACAGATATTTGTTAGTAGTTTACTCGGTAAGATGTGGATGGGTATTTAGTGTGTTTAATTGTCAGATACTTTGACGTATTACGTTACGCAAGGTTTCTTTGTTATTGCTGAATGACGTCGGCAGGCGTAAGTGCAGCTTCAGGTATACTTTATTAATCGGATATAGCTAATGCTCCATGCTAACCTTGAGCATTAGCGTTTTAACACAAGTAAATAGCGAATATAGTCATTATAATGCATCATGGATGTACTTCATGATGCAGTCTAGCAAAATACGACATACAAAATACGACATGATGGATCAATTTAAGTCAACAGGCTGCAAAAAAACTTAGAATAATAGCTAGGTATAGCGAAACGTATTTATATGGAGCTAGCTTAAGCATGCATAACTAACTTTTGAGAACTAACATAAAATAGTTTATGAAATTTATAATTTTCGGCAGTTGTTTTGTTTTACGTACAGGTATTCCTTATGAAGCGTTTAAATGGTCGCCATGCTAATCAGCTTCGTTCGATTCGCATTACACGTAATTATACTAAATATGCTGAGGGATCTGCACTGATTGAGTTTGGTGATACTAAAGTAATTTGCACTGTCAGCGTCGAAAATGGCGTGCCACGCTTCCTGAAAGGTCAAGGTCAGGGCTGGTTAACAGCCGAGTACGGCATGCTGCCACGTGCTACTGGCACGCGTAACCAGCGTGAAGCCATCCGTGGTAAGCAAGGCGGCCGCACCTTAGAAATACAGCGTTTAATCGGCCGCTCACTGCGTGCGGCTTTAGACATGTCTAAGCTTAACGACGTGACCCTGTATGTTGATTGTGATGTGATTCAGGCTGATGGTGGCACCCGTACTGCATCTATCACTGGCGCTATGGTAGCTCTGGTAGATGCGTTGAAAGTGATGAAGAAGTGTGGTGACCTGAAAGCTAATGATTTACTCAAGCATATGATCGCTTCTGTGTCAGTAGGTATGTACAAAGGTGAGCCTATGCTAGATCTGGACTACCTAGAGGACTCGAGTGCTGAGACTGATCTTAACGTGGTGATGACTAGCACTGGTAGTTTCATTGAAATTCAAGGTACCGCTGAAATTACACCATTTCAGCTTGCTGACCTGAATGCCATGCTGACATTGGCCCAAAAAGGAATAACCGAAATTTTTAAACTACAGAACGCAATACTAGCTAACTGAATCAGTGCTCAAAGAAAAGCACTATAAATGATAATGATATATCTCAATGTCTACGTTTTTTGTAGCGTGCGTAAAAGCATAATATTGTGTCATGTTGTAGTGTTCTTGGTTTGTGTTTTGTGTTGGCAATATTGTTTGGCTATTGATAACTAGCAGCTAGCAAGAATCAAGATAGCTATGATTTTTTATACTCAAAATAAAATTTTGAGAACTACGTTTGATTTGTAGTCTAAGACTTATGGCGCGTATCACAGATAGTAAGCGTAGCTAACGTTACTAGCATGCGCTAAGAATTAGTCAGCGCACCTAAATTGTTGACATTTGGTAGTTAAAACTGCAGTCCAGGTTAGATATATCAAAATGTTTTTGTTAGGCCGTACAAGCTGTACTAATCATCGTTACTGACGACTTAGCGCTAAGCACAATGGTCTATGTTGCCGATAATTTAGTTTATTCGGGAGCGTTTTAGTGCCAAAAAATCTATGGTATTATTAACTGCCGCAGCAGTTTTTTGCTACTTTAGTATAGATTGCGTCTCATACATAGAATGACAGTGACTTTGCTCACAGCATTTGCAGAGTTACAAGATAATTGGGTAAAGTTTTAGCATTACCAGCGTATGAGGAAGGTAGCTATGCAGTTTATAGGCAGAGATGTTGGTATACTGCATACAGATGATGTAAACAAGCTGCGTTTGTAGCTAATAACACAGATTACATCGACTGCGGCTAAAATACTATTGACGGTTATACTGATGATTAGCATAAATGGTCAAAAAACTGCGTATACATTAGCTGATCAATTAACTTGACACTATAGTAGCTGAGGCTTTTATGCAGGTATATCAACGTCATTTTATTCGTTTTGCTGTTAGTTGCGGCGTTTTACGTTTTGGTAAGTTTACTTTAAAATCAGGGCGCATTAGTCCTTATTTTTTTAATACAGGCTTGTTTAACTCCGGTTTAGTTTTAGCTAGGCTGGGTAGTTTCTACGCAGCAGCAATCGTTAATCAGTGTATTTCCTTCAACGTTTTGTTTGGCCTAGCCTACAAAGGTATCCCTTTGGCGGCTGCTACTGCTATGTCCTTGGCTGAGCATTATGCTCTAGATTTACCATTGTGCTTCAATCGTAAGGAGTTTAAGGTCCATGGTGAAGGCGGTAACTTGGTCGGTGCTACACTTAAAGGCAATATATTGATTATTGACGACGTGATTACTGCTGGTACCGCAATCCGCGAAGCAATACAGATTATCTCTTCTCAAGATGGTGCAAAAGTCGCTGGTGTGTTAATTGCGCTGAACCGCCAGGAGCGTGGTAATGGTGAGTTGTCAGCAATTCAGGAAGTTGAGCGTGATTTTCATATTCCAGTGATAAGCATCATATCGCTAAACCAGGTGTTGCAGTATTTGGAAGATGACTCGCAGCTTAATCAGCATCTACATGCAGTGCGTGCTTATCACGAGCAATTCAGCGTTTAATATGCATATCTCTAGGTTGGCAGGCTTAGCTGCAATAGTGTTGTATTGGGCTATACAATTATTAATTTACACTGCCAGTATTGTGGGCCAGCCTGTTTTTTATATTTAAATTACGCATAAATAAAATAGATCAAGTTTAATATAATTAAGTTAGCTATCTATTGCTTACTGAAGCCTCAGCATGCTTATACTTACTGACCACTAAGCCATGCCAGTGTTGACATCAATCACTTTGATGACCTAATTAATATCAATTATTTGGCTAGGCAACTTCTAGCGTCGTGCTGAGAAGCGGTCAGCGTTTCGTGCGAATCAATTTTGTGCCATAGCCTGTCAGGTTTATGGTAATATGATTGGTTTATGATATTAATCATGTTCAGTTTAACTCGCTAACGAAAACTATCTCACTCCATCAATAGAATGCGCGTCAATTACGCATATGCTATTGATGGAGTTACTCTCAATCTACAGGCGCTAGCTAGGTTGTTGATTTGAAGACTAGAGTCTATATATGACCACCTATGTATAGGTGACTGCTATAGTTTTTTGTATTAATCAATTTCACTAGCAAAATTGATTTTAGTTTGTCGTTTTTTATGTTCTTGCTGCTACACTGAACCGTTACCATCTTGCCGCTGCATTATTAAATGCAAGGCAATGCAAGGCAATGTTTCTTAACATAACTTTAGTGCTATTAATAGCAATTTTGTATTTGAGAATCATTTGTGGATCATATAAAAATTAGAATGGTAATTGAAGATTAGGAGCAACACGTCTTAATTGGGAAAAGAATACGTCTTTGATACGTTGTAATTCAGCCTTAGTATCTGCTTCGAAGCGTAGGACTAATACTGGAGTAGTGTTGGATGCACGAATTAGGCCCCAGCCTTTAGCGTAATCGATTCGTACTCCATCAATATTAGTTAGGTGAGCACCTTCACCCCACTGTGCATTATGCAATGCGTTAATTATACTGAATTTACTTTCCTCGGTTACAGAAATATTAATTTCTGGTGTAGAAATATCATTTGGAAATGCTTGAAACAGCTTTTGTGCTGTGTATTTTTCCTTACTGAGGATTTCTAGCAGACGAGCGGCGCTATAAATGCCGTCATCAAAACCAAACCAACGCTCTTTGAAAAATACGTGACCACTCATTTCACCGGCCAACAACGCACCAGTTTCTTTCATTTTTTTTTTGATTAATGAGTGACCTGTTTTCCACATTAGTGGACGCCCACCATATTTTTTAATCAACGGTGTAAGACGCCTGGTACATTTGACATCGAAAATTATTTCAGTGTTGGCATTGCGCGCCATAACATCGCGGGCGAACAGCATTAGCAAGCGGTCAGCGAATACATTTTCGCCGGTGTTAGTCACTACACCGACGCGATCGCCATCGCCATCAAAGGCTAGGCCTATGTCGGAGCTGGTTTCTTTTACTTTAGCGATTAAGTCTACTAGGTTTTCAGGCTTACCAGGATCTGGGTGATGGTTAGGAAAATTACCGTCGACATCACAGAATAACGGAATTACTTCGCAATTTAGAGCTTCGAGTAACTGCGGAGCAATTACACCAGCTACGCCGTTGCCGCAATCCACTACCACCTTTAGACGACGGGCAAGCTTAATATCGCCTGTGATCTGATCTGAGTAACATTGCAGAATATCGACTTTAGTGACGCTACCATTGCCTTTAGTTAAATCGTTATTTTTTAGGCGATCATGTAGAGCTTGGATCTGTTCGTTAGCCAGAGTGTCACCGGCTATAACGATCTTAAAGCCGTTATAGTCTGATGGGTTATGGCTGCCAGTAAGCATTACACCAGATTTGCCGGCCAGTACGTTCGCTGCATAGTATAGCGCAGGTGTGGGCACTAGGCCGATGTCACTTATATGACAGCCACTATCTGTCAAGCCATGAATCAGTTGTGCAACTAGCTCCGGACCAGACAAGCGGCCATCACGACCTACAGAAATATTAGGTTCGCCTTGGGCTATGCTCTCAGAGCCAATAGCACGGCCGATCCAGTAGGAGGTTTCAGCTGTGAGAGTCTTTGGCACAACGCCACGAATATCGTATGCACGAAAAATGCTGTTGGAGGTTGTCGGGGCTATTCTGGTTGTGATACTCATTGCATAAATTGCTCTATCTGAAAAAAAGGGGGGCAAGGCCTGCCTTCTTAAAGTTGCTGATCGGTAAGCTCAAGCTGAATGGTATGACGGTATTTTTTAGCAGAGATTTCATGGTATAAAAAGTTTTTAGAGCTATGGTTCTGTTTAGGTAATCGCTTAATGTATAAATCCTGTGAGGTAAGTTTTGATTAGTATATCCTCGTATTTTTTAATCATGAATAGCTATTCGGTAACGCTTGGCTAGTTAAGTGCGTTAGGTAGCGGTTACTAACATACCCAAAACTACCTTTACTGCATTGAGTCTTGCCAAACTTCTACGCTAGTTTGAGATGCGCTTTTATTACTACTGACACCGATGCTAGCTAGCAAATGCATTTATTCGCAGTATGTTGAGCGTGTTGTTGTTATGGCGCTATAACCTAGCAACTGTTAGCCTTAGTAATCTGAATCGATTAGGTTTATAGGTTTTCTTAGAGTGATGCTTTGCTTGTGTTCAAGGTGCTTGAGGATTACGGGATATATGTGTCGTTAGATCCAGACTGCTAACATAGATCGATAGGTCAGCAGAAATTAGTATAGTTTAACTGGATTTCAGGACAGTATTTTCTTTAAACATAATGACTTAGGTTTGAACTAACAGATCCCAGCCTGACATAGGTCAGCAGATGGAGTTCATTGTGACTGTATGGGTTAAGAATTTTAGTATTGCAAATAGACATATAAATTAAACCTGATTTAGCTGTTGGGCAATCAATAAGATTAATTGACGAGCAAGCTTACTTTTGTTGGTCTGAGCGAAAACGGTAGTGCGTAATTCTCGATCAATTACGCTAATAGCATTTTCTTCACTGTTGAAGCCAATATTCGGATTATTAACATCGTTAACAACGATTAGATCTAGGTTTTTATCTTTCAATTTCCGTATAGCATAGTCTAGTAGATGTTCTGTTTCAGCAGCAAAACCTACACTGAATGGACGGTCTACGTGCTTAGCAATAGTTGCTAAAATATCCGTAGTGCGGACCATTTTTAGGAGCAAGCCATCTCCGCTTGCAGGATCTTTCTTGAGTTTTTGTGGAGCAATAATTTCTGGGCGGTAGTCCGCAACTGCTGCTGACGCGATAAATAGATCACAGGGAATCGCTGCTATACATGCTGTCAACATATCTTGAGCGCTAATTACATTGATTCGATAGACGTTATCTGGGGTTGGCAAACGCACTGGGCCGGTTACTAAGGTGACGCATGCGCCTGCTTCAACCGCGGCTTCTGCTAAGGCAAAGCCCATGATTCCTGAGCTATGGTTCGTGATGTAACGCACTGGATCGATATTTTCTTGGGTCGGCCCAGCAGTGATCAATACATTTTTGCCGGTTAGGGCTGCATGTTTGAAACATGCAGCAGCGCATAGCACTAGGTCGGTTGCTTCAAGCATGCGACCCAGGCCTACATCACCACAGGCCTGGCTGCCGGAGGCAGGGCCCAACACTATGAAACCACGGCTTTGTAGGAGTTGAGTATTAGCTTGGGTAACTGGGTTATGCCACATTGTTTTGTTCATGGCTGGGGCGATGGCAACAATAGCATCCGTAGCCAGTACCAAGGTAGTCAGTAGGTCATCAGCAATGCCTTGTGCGAGGCGAGCAAGTAGGTCTGCAGTGGTCGGGGCAATCAGCACTAGGTCTGGCCATTTTGCAAGATCAATATGGCTCATGGCGGCTTCAGCCACCGGATCTAGTAGGTCTAGATGAACAGGGTAGCCAGACAAGGCTTGCATGGTCAGTGGGGTTATAAACTCACTGCCGCTACGAGTCATAACTACGCGTACTTCAGCACCTTGGTCCAAGAGTCTGCGAACTAGTTCTGCGCTTTTATAGGCGGCAATGCCGCCGCCGACGCCTAAAACGATACGTTTCCGATATAGACGCTGCATTGGCCTGCCTTTACGATTTAGTTACGCTTGCGATATCCCACCATAGGTGAAATCGCATACAAAAAAAGAAGGTATAAGATAACACAGTGCCACCAACCTAATAACGTTGCACATATATATAGTAGTAAGATGAGTATTCGCAATTGGCCTATAGCGGAGTGTTGGCTGAGAGAAGTGTGTTGGAATATAACGTTCAGTATTTCTAATTCCAAATTGTTAGCTATGTTCCTGTCTACCATAGTTTTTAAGTGGGCGTGCGGTTAGACTATTACGTCATCTGTTAGTACCATTTAATTGTTTGTATCCACTGTTATGGAAGTTAGCTACTAACTATGTTAGTGGTGTTTAATATTGTATATTGTGGTTTTAGTCAATGAAGTTTATTAGTTTATCAGCGGTGTTAGAAGAAATGCTCTTAGTAGCTAATATGTTTAAGCGTTTGCATAATGATTCTGTACTTAAAAACTAGTTTACCGCTGCGGAGTAGCAAAGCAATCAAATGTGCCTTTATTTGAAATGCAGATTTGCGAATTATGCGCTACAATCATCATTGTTAGAACATTAAACCAAGCTCTATTAAATAAAAATCAATCAAAATATTATAACAGCTTTAAAATGTAAGAATTGACTACTATGATACTATAGTATTATAGATGATCATAATCAGTTATTTATGATAAGATACGAGTAAATGCAATCTCGCCATATGTAGGTATATTAATTGCTTAAATGTGATGTTAAATTTGAAAGAATACCGACATTTTAAATGTGTGGACTGGATAGCTCTTTTATACCAGACTAGCTAGGTGCTAGATTAAACGTAGTGGTGTGTCAATAGAGGTCACCAGTTATACTAATAAGTCTGCGTTATACTTATTAGTATAATTTACTATGCAGATTTTACGCAGACCTTATTTGCAGGTAGTCATGCTGATATTGATCTTCTTAATCAGTGTTGGCAAATACAGTGACTTAACATGTAGCGTTCTAGCCAAGTTAGGCGCTATTTTGCCAGCATCTGCTATAAATAGATGGTGCTGGCAACTACAAAATTAGTAGAGCAGTTAGGTGTATATTAGTTATTTGTAGATTTAGAAGATATGTTCGCAAGTACAGTCATAGAAAAATATACCATGAATCATTATTTTAATAACTAATCAACTAGTTTTGTTTGTGCTTTTAGCGCAAACAAAAAATACTATTTTGATGCCATCTAAAGTATATTTTGTCTTGCACGTTTATGTGTGGGTTTAACTAGTAAGTACTGCGGCGCAGTATAACATATACTTGTTACAGCCACTATTTTCTCAATGTTTCTGGTGTGAATTGCTAAGATTTACGCTGTTACAACACACTAACTGTTGTTGTAATATGAGTTTTCTGGTATAAGACAGCAATACCCTAAGTAAGCTTAATGTTTCATGCTATATAATAATGCTTAAGAAATTCAGTAGCAAAACCAATATCTAGTCAGGTATGTAATTTTTGGAGAAAATAAGCATGTCGAGAGTCTGTCAAGTTACCGGCAAAAGTCCAGTGACTGGAAATAATATTTCCCATGCAAACAATAAAACCCGTCGTCGTTTCTTACCGAATTTACAACGTCATCGTTTCTGGGTTGAAGAAGAAAAACGTTTTGTTCGTCTGCGTGTATCTGTCAAGGCTATTCGCATTATTGACAAACTTGGTATTAAAGCCGTACTAGCTGCAATTCGCACCGTTGGTAATACTTAAGGAGCTCTATTATGCGTGAATTGATTAGAATGATTTCTAGTGCCGGTACTGGTCATTTTTATACTACTGACAAGAATAAGCGTGCTAATCCCGATAAACTCGAAAAAAAAATGTTCGACCCACGTGTTCATAGGCACGTGATTTACAAAGAAGGTAAGATAAAATAACCGATTTTATTTTTTAATAAAAAATTATCTATCTTTTATAAGGCGCACCTCTGTTAATTAAGATTTGCTAATCAGTCCTTGCTCAAACACCATAATAAATATTATAATGCGTTTGTGGGGCTTCCCGAGCGTCATAACATGACGTATCAATCACAAAAAAGTTGCACCATAAGTATTTTTTTAGTTTACTAAAATTCTCCATTATCTTGGATAACTTAATCCATAGCATAATCTAGTAGTCATTATATGTAATGAAGCTAACTTATATTATCCTAACTATAATTACTTTATGGGAAAAGCTGTCGCCCAGTTAAGTATATATTTGACTATTTTAGTTTTATAGACCATTTGTGCATTGTGGCTTTTTGGTAACTGTGATGTATTAACTAGTATAAGCCTAATAGTGATTTAGAAATTTTTTTGCAAAATACTAGATTCGCTTAAGCGTGTAACTATAGTAGCCATTAAGCTTGCCTAAATAGCTGTAAAGCTGGGGGAATTAAAATAATTCATAATTGTTAACAATTATGAAAAAGCGCTGTAAAACTAACTAAGTTATGATTATATAAAAGTATGATATATCTAAATTTTAGCGATTTGCGCAGTACTTTTGGTGCCATAATAATAACATTATGGTTATTTTGCTTATAGTTATAGTGTGAATTCTCTTGCTACCAATATTAGTTTTATGCTAAATAATGCGATCAGAGTAAATAGATATGTTATATGATTTAGCTGCGTCAGCCTTATTCAGATTGAATTGCTGTGACTTCTAAACTTTTTATAAACCTATAGGCAGAAGACTGGGGTGGTTGGTGAGTAAGATGTTAACGGTGTATGAGTTAGCTTCAGTTGAGCGGTTAGGTATGCACAATGCTGCTACAATCAGCATTGTATGCTTGATTGCAGATCAGCGCTAACATTTGATATTAGTTCTAGTAAAATTTACTTAAGTATAGCAAATCATTAAGCTTGTTATAACACATAAAAAGCTTTTGCCTATTTATTTGTGTTACCGTCTATCAAAAAAATAATTAGCGGTTAACTATTCTGTAGTGTGTTTACTTGTGCATGGTTTATGGTTATTGAGCTAGCTAGAGGATATATTAGTGCGCTACTAAAAAATCATATTTATGCATACGTATACTTATATATCCTTAGACAGAGGCTTCTGGAAAGTTCTTATCAAGCGTCATAAATAGCAGCTATATTAGCTATATACACTTTAATGGTGATGGTGGTGTTTGATGCCAATTTTAGTGTAGCTGTTTATAATTGCAATGGGTGTACTCGTTCCTTCATCGGTGAAGGCCGCTTCTTGCTGCTATTTAAGAATAGATATGAAGGGTGGTACAAGCAGCGTAGAGGGCTTGATAGAAAGTATCTTAAGCAGTGGAGCCATAAACTTTTACTCTGAGTGTGTGTGGTCGGCACACAGCGGTGCCAATCTAGTTTCTAGTGCTGCCACTTTAGTCTCTAAACTTTCTAGTCGCTCACATGTGCGGGTTAGCACGATCATTTGACTATCAAACTCTTTCCTACTTACTAAGTCAAGCTTGTTGAAACTACTTTGCAGCAGCGTCTTAAGCTGGCTTTCAATTTCATTACGGAGCAATGGGGTGTCACCATTGAATAGTCGAGCGGCGTGCACGCTTAGATTATCAAGGAAGTCTTTAGGGACAAACATAGTAAATATTCCAGAAAATTAGTATATGGTCATGTCTTACATAGCAACATGAAATCTTGTTTATGACCATAAGCATATGCTTTTTGTGCAGAAAACCCAAGTCAGTAGTACACTATTTATATGCATTAGTATAGCTACAATTATTGTTGTGATAAATATAAATAGATAATAAACTAAATTGCAGTAGTGTCGATAAAGGTATTATAACTATCTAGTTAGGTAACCATGATTCATGCACTGATGATATAGTCGACTTGATAAATATAGCGCGCTTACTGGTCATGGGTGCAGGTTTATTTTTTAAGTTAAGTTGCTAACTCTGGCATAGATTTTTTTTAAATCTAGTTACTGCTATTATTAAACTACTTAAATTGTATCATGTATGCGTATCACTGTATTAGAGCCACATGCAAGACATTACTTCTGCTGAAGGTTATAGGCTTCAGGTCGGCAGAACACTTATACGAGTTGTATTGAGGTGTAGAATACGTGGTTGATTTCCTGTTAGAATTGCTATTCACATTAATAGCAGTAAGACGAGTCCTGATTTAACCTAAACTATTATACTCTCTGTGCCCAATAAAATAATATAATTTTGCGTAAATTTATATAGCTGGTAAGTTTTATTGTCATGCGTAATACCGGTTTTAGTATTGGCATTAGACACAGACTAAGTTTGAAGTGTTGGTGATATGGTTGTTATATTCACGATGACAGCGTTTTACTGTTTTTGATTGTCTCAAATTTAGCTTCTTTCTATAGTATTATGGTGAGCTCTAAAAAGATTTTTTATACTCAGGCAGCGATTCACTATCTTAAACTAATCATAATTATTTTGTTTGTTTATAGCTATAGTAATTAGTTTTACTACTAGATTCGGCATGGAAATATGCGTCGTTAATCTCGATCAAGCTATTATGGATAGCTTGTTTAAATTATTCCTGAAGAGTGTAGCTTCAGCATGCATTACTAGCTAGTTAGCTATATTTTTTTACAGTACTGTACATTATTTTCTAAATAAAACCTGTTCAGTTATACCCTGCGCTGATCTTTTATACATTTAGCAAGCGTATGAGTTTCTTCAAAAATGCTTATCTAAATAATTGTTTCATTTATCATCATTAGTGTACTAGGTATTACAATGCGATAGTAATGTGGTAGTGCATACTACATGCTAGTATGATTTGTCTTAGTAGTGTGTTCTTGGTGTCAGGCAAGCATAAAGCCTCTATATCACTATGGTGATGTTTCATAACCTTCAGTTACATCCATACATTACAGATAATGCAGAGTAATGAGCTAAATATTTTACCGAGTTAATTATCTATAATACACTGCGTACATCGGTCTTTGTTATAAGTAAGGGCATGTATGTCTAGTCTAATTGTGATCATTACTACTTACAGGCAAGATTAACGTTATGAGCGTGTTAGCTATTGATCTAGTAATTAGGTTGTGGCGTGCTTCTTTTTATCATAATGTTGAAGTGTTATATTGGGCTACGAAAACTTTTCTTGGATGCCTTCTACGTGTACAGTATCGATGGTGTTTAGCGTACTTCCTGCCAGCGTGTTCGTAGCTGCTTTACTATAGTGGTTTTAAGATGATCGCTGCCAACATTTGCTAACCAGGTTTAGATTTAACGCGAACGCTCTAATTTCACCTTGATATATGGTTATCGTTATTTTCATCATCCTTCAAGTAAAAGATATTTGCCTTGAGCTACAAGTGCCTTGGTTTTGTTGACTGTATTATAAGATCTCTGCAGCTCTGTAGCTTTCAAGATGCAAAATATCTTGTAAGTACTATAAAACAAATTTAGTACTTTGTTTTTTCTTAAAGCGTGACCTCATGTATGCTAATAGTTAGAGGATTGTATGTAGGCATTAGATGCTAATTCATAATTTGTAATCTAAGGCTACAGGGTTTTATTTGACAATAGATTAGTTACCTACCGGTTATAAATTGTAGGCTTGTTATTTGAATATATTGTATTTATAACTATAACGCATGTTGATTTTCTTGATCATAAATAAAAAATATTCATAAGACAAATCTGTCTTGACCTCAAGATTTTTTTAACTAGTTAGTATCTCAAAGATAAGCAAAGTTCAAACATACACAAACTAATATCTAGATTATTTGTAAGCGCACTCCAAGTGCTAATCAGCTTAAATATTGCATGAGTTTTCTGTTGAAGTTTAGTCGTTTACTGATGGTAAACTTGAGAAAATATTTACCTGGGCCAGTATCGTGAGTATATGGTAGTACTCGTAAAATGCTTTGTCATCATATATGCTGACAAAGCATAAATCATTGATTGCCTAGTGGGTGTTGTTTTGTCTGGTGACCTCAATATACGATGAAGCTTAGTTGTCAATAAATCTGCTTTTTATAAATCACAAAGTAAAACAAAAAAATCTTGTAATCTGGAAAAACGATGAGCTTAAAATAAATAAAGATAACAAGACTGTTGATAGTCTTGTCACAGTAGCTATTGACAATAGCTATTGTGAAGGCAATCACGCATCTGTTAAAGTAGTTAAAGTTCAGATTAAAAGTAATTATTGCAAAATAAATTGCTCAGCATTTAGGCTAAAATCAAAATAGCTCACAGCCTTGACTCTAACGATAGCATAATACCTGGTTATAAAGAAGTAAAGTATATAAAGTTTAGGCTAATATAGTGGTAGATTAACCACATAAACTAGGTAACTAATACAGCAGGCAACATGTATAGTAATGAGTTACTTATCTGAAATAAATTCAGAATATTTACTATATATTAGTGTTAACGCCAGCTTGCTTTCAAAATACTTTTATTACTGTAATATTAAATTTAGTGCTGACGCTAGCTGTACATCAGTAGCGACAGTTCAGTTAATATGCTCGGGTATATGCATCTAGGTCTTTATCTGTTTAGTTAAACTAAACCTAACGCACAGTCTTGCCTGCTATCATGTATCGATGTTGCTTCCTGGCAATAGTTCAATATATACTGCTGCTCCTATATTTATACTTTAGATATCCAGACTTTATATTCTAGGCGAGCAAAAAGGTTAAAATAACCAATTAAGATAATATATTTCATATTAGTTACATTGTAATTCATAGTGTCAAACAGAAAATATTGACTTCGTATTTAAGGTGCCGTCTTAGCTTAAAGAAAGACGGTGAGTTAATGATGCGCTTATATGAACATTCGAACACGTATTAATCGTTAGCGTCACTTTAGACTTTGATAATTTTCTGTAAACAAACGCATTCATCAGCGCTCAGTAGCGCTGAATACTGATACAGTATTGAAACTCAGGATAATGCGCTGGTACTTGCTAGCGAAGGCGGGCGTAATGTTTAGAGAAAATTATAAACCTTAAGGTGTTAACTGTCAGCTGTTTGTGTATCGACACCTAAATCCTGATAATAACTGGATTAACTATTCTGAAGCGTGTTATCCAAGTTCAAAGTGATGAGCTTAATACTTGTGATTCGTTGCTATCGATGCAATTGGCCAGTTACTATGTAAATTTAGTATTTATTAGCTATATACTCAAAATTAGTGTGAGTGTAAAGCTGTGTAAACTCTAAACATATACAGCTTCTTAGCTGACGAGTTTTTTGTTTTGTACAGTATACAAAATTTTTGTTTAAGTTATGTTGATACGCTAAAGCTTATAGGGTAATATATAATGTTTGGTATATAGGTAAATGCTAAACATCTAGTTATAATTCTACGATCAGTGTACCGCACAAAGTACAGTGGTTGTAACGTAGTAAAATATGACTCAGCATTGTGGAGATATAGATCAAAACAAGCATGTTTACTAAGTTTTTAATAAGTGCATAATATCGCGGCTAGCAATCGCTAAGATGGCGAGTGAGCTTAATAGCTCAAGGTGACTATTGATAAGTGGAATTGATTTATTTTGCGTTGTTTTACACTAAGCAAAAAGTTCAGTGCATACTAACGTATGCGACCGTTAGTGGTCTTGCCCTGCTAAAGGCAAGACGCTAATTTTAGTTATAGCTTCGCTATAGCTAGCTGCATGACCCAATTTACATTAAAGTATCGCTGAAAAAGATTATGCTAATCAAAACAATACTTAGAGATTTTCTTCTTAGGTTATATTTTTATTGTAATCAAGGTTTCTTCTGGACCTCGCGACCTGTATTATAGTTCTGATCAGGCAACTAATTTTGCCTAATAGATGGTCGTTGTTGTAAACAATATCTAGCAGGTTTTAAAGTATAGCATATAGCGCATTTCGATATTACGCTTACTCATGATCTTCATTTGCTACTCCAATAGTGATATAGTATTACCGTTTAGGTCATGCATACATAGATCTGGAAGTACACTTTCATGCTTGATGATTAGTTTCTTGTTAATCTTAAGATACTTAGCAACAGCAGCAGCCTTTAAGTTTTTTGCTCAGGAATACATGAACTGACACCTAAGGCCGATTGGTTATTAGCTTGGCTTTCATTCATAGACTGACTTGTCCTTCGTATACAAGTGAAGCTGGTCCAGTCATTATTACTGGATATCCAGGGCCTGCCCATTCGACAGATAAACGCCCACCAGGCAGGTTAACTAATAGTGGAGAGTCCATCCATCCATGGCTAATTGCAGCTACAGCAGCAGCACAGGCACAGGTACCACACGCTTGGGTTTCGCCACTGCCACGTTCCCATACACGCAATTCTACGCTAGAACGGTCTATTACTTGCAGGAAGCCAACATTGGCTCGTGCTGGAAAACGTGGGTGATGCTCAATCTTAGGTCCTAGTTCATACACGGGGGCGCTATTGATGTCATTTACGCGCAGCAGGGCATGAGGGTTGCCCATTGATACAGTCGAGATATCTATAAATGTGCCATCAACATCTAGAGCATAACTAGTCGCCTGCTTAGTAGCCTGGAAAGGAATATCTGCTGGCACCAGACGTGGTTTACCCATGTTCACGCTGATCTGGCCATCGCTATGAATATCCAGATCAATCAAGCCGCTTTTGGTTTCGACGCGAATATGCCGTTTAGTAGTTAGGTGCTTGTCTAGTATAAAGCGCGCAAAGCAACGTGCACCGTTACCACACTGTTCAGCTTCGGAACCGTCAGAGTTAAAGATCCGATAATAAAAATCTACCTCAGGATTACTCGGTGCTTCGACGATCAATAACTGGTTAAAGCCGATACCGGTGTGGCGGTTACCCCACTGTTTAACTTGCTGAGGTAGGATGTGCGCATGTTGGTTTACTAGGTCCAGAACCATGAAATCATTACCTAGTCCATGCATTTTAGTAAAACGTAGTAGCATGACTTACTCCGGTAGCAGGCTTTCGCTAGCATATAGTTCGGCTACCATCTCGCGGCGACGTACTTCAAACGCTTGTTCACCGTCTACCATTACCTCAGCGGCACGACCACGGGTGTTATAGTTAGAACTCATGGCAAACCCATAAGCGCCGGTCGAATGTATAGCTAATAGGTCGCCTTCTTCCATCACTAACTTGCGATCCTTAGCCAGGAAATCGCCAGTTTCGCAGATAGGGCCGACAATATCATAGGTACGACTAACACCTACGCGAGGTGTTACAGCAGTGACATCCATCCAGGCTTCGTATAATGCTGGTCTGATCAGGTCGTTCATTGCCGCATCGACTATAGCGAAATTCTTGTGCTTAGTATGCTTAAGGTACTCAACCTGAGTTAGAAGCACGCTAGCATTAGCGACGATATAACGGCCGGGCTCGAATATTAGTGTTAGACCTCGGCCTTTTGTGCGCTTACGCACAGCCTGAATGTATTCAGTAATTTGAGGTGGCTTTTCATTGTGATACCGCACGCCTAATCCACCACCAAAATCAATGTGCTTTAGGTAGATATTACATTTACTGAGTCGATCGGTCAGTATTAATAAGCGGTCAAACGCATCCAGGAATGGTAGCAGGGTAGTCAGTTGTGAACCGATATGGCAGTTGATGCCTAGCACTTCCAAGTTTGCTAACTGCGTGGCATGTATATATAAGTCTTCGGCGTCGGTAATGGCGATACCAAACTTATTCTTTTTAAGGCCGGTAGAAATATACGGGTGTGTCTTAGCATCAACGTCTGGGTTGACTCGTAAGGAGATTGGCGCACAAACGCCCATTTCAGCGGCAACTACTTGCAGACGTTTCAGCTCATCTTTAGATTCAATGTTGAAGCAATACACACCAACTTCTAGAGCGTAGCGCATGTCTTCGCGGCTCTTACCGACGCCAGAGAATACAATTTTGTTAGGCTTGCCACCGGCAGCTAGCACACGCTCCAGCTCGCCACGAGAAACGATGTCAAAACCAGCGCCTAGGCGCGCTAGTATATTTAATATACTCAAATTAGAGTTCGCTTTAACTGCGTAGCATACCATGTATGAAACGCCTTCCAGTGGATCGGTAAAAGAGTAGTATTGGGCTTCAATATGTGCACGGGAGTACACATAGGTTGGGGTACCAAAACGTTCGGCAAGCGTAGACAGAGCCACACCTTCTGCGAATAGCTCACCATCACGGTAGTTAAAAGCATCCATAGATTTCCTTTGTTGAGTCAGTATTGTTATTGTGCGTTTGAGATTGCAGTGTTTGTGCTTGATTATGCGAGCCTCTGCTATCGTTTGGCATATAGAGTAGGCCTTTTTGACCACAAGCAATAATGAAGCAACTAATTATTACGAGTGCAGCAAAGAAAGAAATTAAACGCTTCACGGTATAATCCTTTAATTGCGCATTAATTGCCTTAGAGTATATTGACTGCTTACCAGCTTGCCTATACGTCACAATAGTTATCTAGCTGGTAGGTTATTAAGTTTGTAGTAATTTTGCCTACGTTATTAATGAGGATATTTCACGTACTACGGATAAAGAGAACAGATATCTTGATGCAATCATCATGGTGCATCCATATCAAGCGCTGCTTGAGCGTGACAAAACATTTTTATGTATTTGGGTAATTGAGTATGGCTGAAGTTATTTTTAAGATTTAATAGATGTAACCAGTTATTTTCTATTGGAATATTTTCTACAATAACGCCCTAGATGTAAACCTAGTAAATGTACTGAATGTTAGATTTAAAATCACACCTAACTAATCTTCATTCGTCAGAAACTGACGTGTTAGCTTATAGTTGGCGGCACGCTTTTTGGTGACATTTACTGCGACTATGATGAAGCAAGCGGTAAACAGAGCAATGTCATGGCAGTAACAAGCTGTTAGGTGAAATACTGATGAGTTTAGCCCGTGAGCACACTAATGAAGTACTGGGTCTCGCCGAGATTGAATAAGGCTAAGCCTGTACTTATATGCAAGCCTAAGTTACTGTTCAATAATGCAAGCAACGATTGTATCTTCACATTTTGTTATTATGTATTACCTGGATAAGTACACAGCATTTCTCTGCTACTTTTACTATGTGGGAGACATCTAAAAAATAGAGCTCCTCTCGTCATGCTTGACGCTTGATGATCTGTGCTGAGACCGAATAGTCTGAGCTGCAACTTTGAGATGTCTTTTATTTATGTCGTTGCGGAGTGACTAAGGCAGACATCTATGCATGTATGCCTATGAGAACGCCACTTTTAGTGTGGCTTTGCGTTTACGCAAAGAAATGCGTCTATTGAAATAATAGTTGCTATTATAACCATGAACTTCAGAGTGTATTGCTGTAATCAAGGCAGAGGTAATATGGCTGCCACATGACTCTAGTGTACTCTAATCGCGTGGATATTAATGAGGGTAAGACCTGCAAAGCAGGATGTCGGTTATCAGCGCGTCGCTTAAACTACAAGGAGGTCAGCACATTGATTGGCTGGCACTTAGTGGTAAAATGCCTAATCTGGAATTGTCTAGTGTTACCGATTAACCAATATCAATTAATGTCATTTATTTCTGATTGTATTTCGGTTACATTTCTCGATACAGTGGTGCTGAGCTTGCAATTAATGTTTAGTTAGAGTGCGCTGTACTGGTTTTAGGTGTTTTGGTTTATTGCACGCCTTAGTGAGTATCCCTCAAGGTAACATTAGATTACTATGTTAGAGTGTTTGTTTAACTTGTAACTAACCTAGTTAGCAAATGCTATATGCTTGAAGCGCATACTGAGGCAGTATACGTTCAGTTAAAATATTAAATTTTGCAATACCTCATCAGTCGCTGAGTACTAATTTGTGAAATGTTTTATCCTCCTTTTAAATAACCACTACATCACCACTAATTAATTTACCTAGTACAGATAGCCGTGTGCGCGCTTATAGCCATAAGCGTAGCAGGTTTGAAAGAAAAAATTAGTACTATCAAAATCCTTTGACAGGCAAAACCTGTAGGCGGTATCAGGTGTTTGTCAGCTTTTTAGTGTCTACAGAGTAAGAAAGTGATACTAAAATTTAGGTTTACCTTATCAACTAGTAAAATGGCTACTATTTAGCTGGTCTGTCAGTTCTGTCGTATAAGAAACGTTTAGCGGCAGCCATAACTATAAGATCAGTGTTAGTAGCCTTTTAGGCTTTATTAAGTTTTTTCCAGGATCAAATAACATTGATTTCTCGTTTGGTAATTTACTCGTCTGTATATAATACAAAGATTCCGGACTAAATTGGAAATTTAGATTAAGAGTATATCAGACTTCTTAGCTATCAAGTTAGCAGATTCAGTTATTTTCTAGAAACATTTTGGGTAATGCCCTTAGCTCTGTTTCGTACCATTTAGTATTGAATACTTGGTTTTCTTCAAGCATATTATCTATATCTATTATTAGCACTTAGGTGATGAAGTTTAAAATGTCGTCGCCCTCATAACTTATTAGCGTCAGCTCGTTCTTGTTGAAGGTGACTTTAGTGGCAGGCAAGTTGTCGCTTTCAATCAAGTTTTAGATAACTCAAATCAGCATATTTTGGTACATTATTTTTTAGTTGTTGTATATATTGATTGGCTCACTCATAGCAAGTTTTGTTAAAGAAAAATGTTAATTTGCATACTATGAAGTAGGTAAATTTGGCTGCTAGTTAAGGAAGATTGATAAATCTTTGACAGTTAACTTGTCATCTGATCTACAAGTAAATTACATTAATTCAATGTTACAGATTATCAGCGAGCAACTACTACAAGATAATTAAATTAGTGCTGTCAGAGTAAAACCTATCTTTTAAATAAGTATTGTGATACAAGTAATACAGTAAAATCTTTAGGTGTGAGCTAACAAGGTAAAGTGCTCAGTACTTAGTATCAAACAGGCTCTGGTAATTGACGATAACTAACGTAATCTTTAAATATACCAAGCAACCATATAGAAACTTTGAGTTGCTACTAAAGAATATATATTTATGTGCCGAAGTGGCGTTGTACAGGGAAGTTTTGCTATGCAATTAAACTACTGTATTGTGTCTGTTTTGCTGTGGTGTTCTTAGATTTACTGATATTTGAGAAGTTCAAGAATAAAATTAAAGTCGAGGTACTGCTAAGTATAGTTCTTTTATTTTACTTGGTAAGACTGCATTGTATATGTTAATAGAAGAATTTCATGATTGCCGATTTGTATTTCATGTATAGCGTGAGCTTTGTTCTAGCTCTTACATATTATCGTTACAAATAATTATGGATATTTGCCAGGCTTTATAGAGTGAGCACTCTATCCTTTGTTAAAATTGTTATCGATATGTAATTAAATATATGATGTTATAGCGATAAAAGTTATGTTTAACAGTTATGATAGGTGGTAAAACGCATGACAAAAGCATGCGATAAGTTTACTGAAAAAGCTGCTACAAATTAGTTAATTATATTAGTGCTTATAAATTTGCCTGTGCTTTGTTTATGAAAATGCTATACATTGGTACCTTTAATCAAAAAAACTACACGTAGAGGCAATATCACTAGTGATTAGTATTTTAATTGTGTAAAGAATGGCTAAGTGCCTTGCCGCCGTAAGCAACTGGGAAGAGATTAGAGGCAAAAATTAATTTGTAACGATATTTGATGATTTAGCAATATTGCTGCCTCAGCAGCCATCTATAGTTACATAGACTAGTGTATAAATATACGATAGTTTGATACATTTGATCATAGCCTAGACTATTCTTTATTAAAAAGCTGGTGGCCTATTTGAATTGCGTATTAGTAATACTTTATAACACTAACTATCAAACATTAAAGTGCGTAAATACAATGCAATTAGCCTAAGAAACTTAGGGTACTGAGGCTATGAACTTTTGTAATCCATACTAGTTTTAGCGTGGATCGCTATCATCCAATTAACACGCCTGTCTACGTTGTCTTTATGCAATATTAACGCAGGAATCAGCGCAATATAAATATTCTGATTATTAATAATAAATCCCACACTCGTGAGCAAATAATTCGCTTAGTCATTGAACAGAGGATTATATAGGCGTTCAGCCAAGCACCACCGATAGTTCAGAAGCATTGACGCTAATCAATAGTCTCAAGCAAGACTTCTCGTTGCTTGATATCAGTTTGCTAGGAAGTCTGTACGATTTGCAAATTGCTGTTTGTCTAAGTTAATAAAATTACTACCTGTCGTTATGTTAGGCGTAGTCTAAAAAGAGCTTTCTACTAAGATGCTAGAAACTAGCAGTGTTAGCTTTATTATTAAGTCAGTAATAGGTGCACATTCCTTAAGGTTATGAAGAAAGCTAAGCATCAAAGCGAGCACAACTCTTTATGTTAACACGACCAGCCGCTGAAAGCGTTAACGTGCTACGCAGATATATTGGCGCGTAATACGTAAAGGTGTCGACTTAGTTTAGTTAGACCTGGTAGTTTATTTGATTACTTGTTATAAGTAAGTAACTCTACTTTATAAAATTAGTGAAGTTATGCTTGATAAGTCATTTAAAACTCTTGAAGATAAATTTATAGACTGCTTCGTGCACAATTCCCGCAACTTGCCAGTACTATTTGAGTGAATAAAAACCTATAGTTGTACGCCTCTGAGCCAAATATAGTAGTTTTAACTAAAGGATTGTAGCTATATTTGTATTCCTTGCTCCCGACGCAGTACGGCTAAACAAGCCAGGTATTTGCTTATTCAAATCAAATCGTGCTTGTATCAGCAGCTATCATGTGTCATCTGTATATTAAATCCGGATAAATCTATGTCATCTTGCGCGATTCGTGTTGCCACTCGTAAAAGCGCTTTAGCCTTATGGCAGGCTGAACACGTAAAAACACGCCTTAAACAGATTTATCCGGATTTAATAGTAACGATTCTGCCTATAGTAAGTAGTGGTGATAAGTTATTGAATTCACCACTGTCAAAAATTGGTGGTAAGGGTCTATTTGTTAAAGAACTAGAAACTGCGCTTTTAGAAAACAAAGCCGACATCGCCGTTCATTCAATGAAAGATGTACCTATGGACTTTCCTGAAGATCTGGATATTTTTTGTATCTGTGAGCGTGAAGACCCGCGCGATGTTTTTGTTTCTAATATTTATACATCTATAGATGCGTTACCTCTTGGTGGTATTGTTGGTACCTCTAGTCTGCGTCGTAAGGCTCAATTACTGACTCTCCGTCCAGACTTGCAAATCCGTTTACTACGCAGTAACGTCAATCATCGCTTAATGAAGCTTGATGCCGGTGAATATGACGCAATTATCCTTGCTGCTGCCGGTTTGATACGTTTAGGTTTAGAAGACCGTATTACTTCAGCTATTAAGGTCGAACAAAGTTTGCCGGCAGGTGGGCAGGGTGCGGTAGGCATTGAATGTCGCATCGCCGATAGCGAAATTCACACTTTACTTAAACTAATTAATCACGTCGATACTGAGGTACGCATCACTGCTGAGCGCGCCATGAATAGGCGTCTAAATGGCGGCTGTCAAGTACCGATTGCTTGTTATGCTGTGCTTGAAGGTGAAAATCTTTGGCTTCGAGGCTTGGTAGGTGACCCTGACGGAGGCATATTGCTTACTGCTGAAATGCGTGGGTTACGACGTGATGCGACTGCTTTGGGTATCCAGGTTGCTGAAAAACTTTTAGATAAAGGCGCTGATGCCATTTTGCAAAAAGTCTATGGTATGGCCATTTTGTAGTGATTGATTGGCGTGTGTTGCTGACGCGACCTGCTGAAGAGTCTGCAGTTTTAGCCAGTATCCTGTCTAAAATCGGTATATTCAGCAGTATTTTACCTTTGCTAGATATCGAAGCCTTACCAGTCACTGCGGAGCAACAATCAGTCTTTTGTAACTTAGACCGTTATCGCGCGGTAATCGTGGTAAGCAAGCCAGCTGCACGCCTCGCTGAAAGGCAGCTGAATAAACCTTGGCCGCAAGTAGCGTGGTTCAGTGTCGGTGCTGCTACCGCGCAGGTGCTAGCTAATCATGGCCTTAACTTTAGCTATCCGCAAACCGGTAACAATAGTGAGGCTTTGCTCGAGTTACCTGCTTTACGTAAAGTGATTGCACAGCCAGGCTCTAGGATTTTAATCATGCGTGGCGAGGGCGGGAGAGAGTTTCTAGCCGAGCGTTTGCGTACACAAGGCGTTAATGTCGATTATCTTGAGTTGTATCGTCGTTTTCTTCCAGATTACGATACTGGAGCGTTAATGCGGCGCATTAAACTAGAACGCCTGAATGGCTTGGTAGTTTGCAGTGGGCAAGGTTTTTTACACTTGCAGGCTCTGGCTGGTCATGATTGGTTAAAGTTAGCGCGGCTGCCGTTGTTCGTGCCCAGCTCGCGAGTTTGTGCAATGGCGCGGGCTGCCGGAGCACAAAAAGTTGTAGATTGTCGAGGCGCAAATGTTACAGCCTTATTAATGGCGTTGCGTAGCGCCGCCTTGTGAGACAAGCGCCACCACTCTTTGAGATGCAAAGGACGGATATGTGAGCGACACAACTATTCATAAAAATGAAGCCCAGCCCCTACTGCAAGCACCTGTTGAGTTACAGCTAGCCAAGCTACACCATAGCAATATCTTGGCAGTGATCGGTATGTTTCTTGGTGTCGCAGGCGCAGCTGTTGGCATTTGGAGTATTTTGCAGGCTCATATGCTGAAAGCCAGCAACCAGCAACATCTGAACCAGGTGCAGACTTTGGATGACCAATTCCAGTCCCTAAAGCAGAGCCAGCAACAATTGACTGCACGTATTGTGCAATTGCCTACTACGGATGAGTTTGAGAATTGTCGCTATCTGATTACCAAATTGCAGGGTGATCAGCAGCGCCTAAGTGATCATCTGGAAACCGTGCTTGGCTTGAGTCATCAAGACTGGTACCTAGCTGAAGCAGAGCATCTGATTCGACTGGCTAGCTTGCGTCTTTCCGCTTTACAAGACATTAACAGTGCTTACTTATTAGTTCAGAGTGCTGACGAAATTCTACGTAAACAGAGCGATCCAGGTGCTTATATTGTCCATGAGCAGTTGGCTAAGAGCCTTGCGGCGTTGCGTAATATCGATCAACCAGACCGCAACGGCTTATATCTACAACTGATAGCGCTACGTGAACAGGCTATGCAACTTGCGTCTATTGCACCGGAATACCAACTTACTGAGCAAGTGCCTGAAGAGTTCCAGACAAGCGATACGAGACATTATTTAAGTCATTGGTGGAAGCAGATTTTTCGCTATTTCCGTATTGACTTTAAGCCTGATGACAACGTTCATCCATTACGTGCCGGTCAAAGCTTAAATCAGGCGCACATAGCGCTGAATCTGACTTTAGAGCAAGCGCAATGGGCAGTTCTTAATAACGACAAGATAGTGTACAGCCGTTCGATGGGTGAGGCGCGTAAAATGCTACAAAATAACTTTAATCAAGATAACCAGCAAAGCAAAGCGATATTAGCTCAGATTGCTGAGCTCGAACCTAAGACTGTCTCTGTGGTAACCCCTAGTCTAGCTGCGAGCCTAGCTGCTGTGCAGGCCTATCTATCTGTTTATGCACCTAAGGCATCAGCGGGCGTGCCGGCTACTCAGGAGTAGAGCCGATGAAGCGTTTTCATATAATTTTAGTGTTTGTAATTGCGATTGCCATAATACTTTGCGTAAGTGCCTCGAAACATACTGGTTACGTGTTGATTACTTATCCTCATTTACTACATTACGAATCGAGCCTGTGGGCAATGTTAGTAGCTGTGTTTGCCATCCTCTTAGCTATTTATTTGATTCTAGTATTACTCAGATTATTAATTACTTTTAGTGGTGTCCTGAATCCGTGGTCGCGGCGCAATCGCATTCGTCGTGTACAGATAGCGATTGAGAATGGTCCAATAGATTTAGCGGAAGGTCGCTGGGCTAGCGCCGAACGCTATTTGCATTGCGTGGCTGAATCTGAGCGTTACCCTTTGCTATATTATCTTGGTGCTGCACGCGCCGCTAATGAGCAAGGTCGATATAAAGAGTCTGATGGTTTGCTTGAGCGGGCCTTAGAACGCCAGCCACACGCGGAACTAGCAGTTGCACTGAGTCATGCACAACTGCAAATGGACCGCGGTGATACTGATGGTACGCTAGTAACGTTGCAGGCGATGTATGAGCGTTACCCTCATCATGCACAGGTTTTACGTCAATTGCAGCGTTTACATCAGCAGCGTGGTGATTGGCCATTAGTGATTCGCTTGTTGTCGGAATTGCGCAAGGATAAAGAGCTTCCTGATGCTGAGCTAGCTGAGCTTGAGCGTCGTGCCTGGGGTATACACCTTGGTTTAGTCATCGAGCATGAAGAGCAAAATAATGCAGGGTTACAGTATTTAGAGTGGTCCTGGAAGCAACTGACTTCTGCTAGGCGCCAAGAACCGCAACTAGTGCTGACATATGCTGAGCAATTGCGCCTACTGGGTGCTGATGCTAAAGCTGAGGAGGTGTTGCGTGGTGCTATTAAGTGCGGCTATGACAGCTATCTAATCCGACTTTACGGTTTACTACGCGGCAGCGATCCTAGGTATCAGTTAAAGTTTGCTGAGAGCTGGCTTGAAGGACATCCTGGAGATGCAAGCCTGTTGCTGACGCTTGGCCGTCTTTGTTTACAAAATAGCCTGTGGGGAAAGGCGCATAGCTATTTTGAGGGCAGCCTACAAGTGCAGCGTAATCCAGAAGCCTGTGCTGAGCTGGCACGCTTGCTGGATCAGCTAGGCGACTCTAAGCGCAGCAACCAACTATTTCAAGAAAGTCTCAAGCTTCTAGACAGTCGTTTGCTAGCGTTACCGCTGCCTACGCCTACGCACGCATAGAATTAGAAATTCAAGCAAATGCTGACTAATACTTAGCTTGATAGCTAACTTATTTTTTAATATAGCAAACTATTTAGCAAAACAATACTATATTGTAAATTTATGGTGCTAGCCACTTGTAGTTTATTCAATGTCTGACAAGATATTATCAATTTTTTTGTAGAATGCTTTATTCTAACGTGTATTGCACATTAACATAATTGTTCTATTATAATTATCCATATCTTGCAGTAATGTAGTGCAACGTCTTGTACCGTTATATGTTATCTGTTTTTCTAGCATGCATGGTTAGCTCATTAATATTGAGTCTATCTTTTGATGTTAAGTTTTTACGTGTTTTTTATTTTGTTGCTTTCTGTATTAAATACAGCATATTTTTTGACTACCTGTATGCTAATCAAGCTGGTCATAGTCATCCGTCATGCAAAACGCCTTGTGGTTTATTTTCTACTACAAACTTGCTAAAATATACTTAGCATTACTTTGTGCTATTACTGGAATGTAGGATGGTACTGTTGTAAAGTGCTACACTTGGCAGACAAACAAGTGCTCCACCAGCATTGCTGTATAATCACAAACCAGTTATATTAAGTTAATTTCTGCAAGTGAATCTTGCGGTTACTACACGATTTTATAAATATTAACTGGAAATATGCTTAATTTCAAGCAACCTGAATAGAGTTTACTATTCTTTTATGTTGATTTTAATTTTAATCAGGATACAGTCTTAAGTATGCATATGTTGACTATGTTATAGCATAGTTTATATTTTACGAAGTACTGGATACTAGCAGCAATTTATTTTAATAAAAATTAAATACCTATAGAAATTTTTCTTTATACTTAAATACCTATAATGATATAGCGCTAATTTAGCACTACAGGCTTTATAAGCCTACTTATAAACATGCAGTCTCATTTGGTGAGTGGCAAGATTATCTACCAGCACCAGACTTCCTCGGCAAGAAGTTTATTTCTTATTGGTTAGCTATTTAATGGCAATAAATATGTTATTTAAAGTTTAAAATAATCAGCTAGTTTGCTGAGTGAGCATTTCTTACTAGAAGATTATTCTGTTAAAGTGTTGCGTAATTTTGGATCACCTCATCCACATTATTAGTGTGACAGCTCCTCAGCTGTCAAAATTAGCAGCCGCTAGTTCCTTCAAATATTTAGTATGCATTATAGTGTTTTTAGTCTCTAGCCGCCCATGATGCACTGTCTGGGTAACACTATTCAATTTGCGTATTTTTTATTAAAAATACGATGCTATCGAGCAAATGTTTTATGTATTTTGTTTGCTTGTGCTTTATTATTACTAGTAGGTAGCTTGCCATCTGTAATATTTACTAGTCTGGCAAGCAGCATGTCAGCCGTTGTACTTTTATATACTATTTCTAGTTTATGCTTTGGCTAAAAGTTGCTGCTTATCTACTATTGTTGTTTTCATTCTGTAGAGCTTTACCTTCGGCCTTAGTCTAAGCTTGGTGTGTGGTGAAGATCTGTTTGATGCCATGCGTGATTAAAGCAAGTATTTTTTCTTAGCAGCTCTCTTGAAGCCGCTAATTAGATAGTGAGCATAAGCTGCACTTAATTGTCAACGAAGAGGTAAGCTATGTGTTAGCTAAATAGAAGTCTGTTAATAACCCTTTGCCTTTTACTCAAGTAACTTTTAAGTAATCTACTAAAATATCTGGAAAGCGCGTGTTTGAAAGTATTTGTGGATGCAGCAAAAACTGCTAACTACACTAGAAATAGTGCAATTAGGTATGAGAAAAGTTACATACATTTTATACTAAACTACAGATCTCTATGAATTGCTAGCAAACCAATAGCGTATTTTGATAATATTCTCAAAAAAACTGATAGACTCACCGAATGCTATCCATGATAGTTAATTTTGTAAAACTCTTACCTTACATTGATAAATTTAAAGGGTGTACTCAGGGGGGTTAAACCAGTTTATAGCATTTAGGTATATGAAAAGAAAATGCAGCCAAAGTGCCTAGTTGCTCATGCGCTAGTAAAGGCTAGCAGAAGCGCAAGCTATAGCTAAATTTGTCTGAATAGACAGTTATTAAAACTACTAAGGCAAAGCCAGTTGCCACCAAGTCTACATTGATAATGCTCAGTAATTATATCAACTAATGCTTCACTAATTACTGGTGATTTAGATACACTACTGCTGTAGTACGTCGCAGTTTTTGGTTAGCGTTTTCAGTAGCTAAACTTTTAAAGTATTTTATTAATTTACTTCTCACTCACTTACCCCATACATGGTGTGGCTGTATAGTGCCAAACAACTGCTAGGCGCTTCAGCAATTTCTGCTTGGCTGCTGGTTTTAGAGTTTTCAGTAGTTCGTGTAATACCGCAAGAAACAAATAGTGCAGCGTCGTAGCTTACCATTACATCAACACTTTTATAACAGTTCAACTATCGCTTTTTAATATGATTAGGTACACTGCTAAACTAGCTTAATAAACACATGCTTAAGAGTCGTAGCGTGCTACTTGATCTATGTATAACTATTGTAGGTCATCAACCCAGTAGGTATGTTGCACGTATTACTTCTGCATGCAGAAAGTAGTAGTTTAGGCGTTATATTTGATGTAAGCTCCAAGTCAATACATAGAATTACAATGAAATTAGCAGCTAACGAAACATATACATGGCATCGTAATGATAATTTGATCTTACAGTCTAACATTATAGCGTGATTTTTACATCTTGTTGAGGATATCTAGTTTAATCCTGTACGTTCAGTCAAAGACTGATATGTTCTGCGTCAACAGCGCAGTCCACTTCCTACATTATTCACCATATTTACTGGGTGAGCTAATCACGAATGTTATAAACTACTTATTACCGGATAAGTATTACATATGCCTAAACCTTATTTAATCGTTTATATATTAGTGAAGCATATTGGTAGCTAGGTAGCTAGCTCACATTAATAAACGTATTTTGGCGCTGTTTGCGACTTAGTATGAATTAAGAATTACAGTTTTAGTAGCTTCTGCCTATGGATTATCGTTTAATAGTGTCAATGAGATGATAGTTAGAAACTGATGGCAAAATTATAGAATTGAACAGCTATCTAAAAAGTAGCGTGTACTGTCTGACAGACGATCTTCTATAAATGGCGCCAGCTAATCAATAGCTCAGGCCTCGCTAGACAGAAGATTTATAATAAATCTTAATACTTTAAGCGTAAAGATGTCTCATCTATAAGTACTGCATAAAGCATAAAGTTAATAAACCAGAAAATAAGCTTAGTAAGATGCATAAACGCTAAATATACTATCAAAGAGAACTGAGCAAGAAGCGCTATCTACGAGACGGTGTGTAAGGATAAATTACACGATCTGCTAACCTAACAAGGTTAGTTCACATTGATACGCAATACGATTAGAGAAAACTTATAGATAGGTCATAAACTATTTAAACCTTGGAAATAGATTTAAAAGCATTGCACTAATGATACTATAGTAGTCAAGTTGCTATTATACGCAGTGCTCTAATTTTGGTACTGTAGCGCTTTAAGGATGTTCGGTAAGTTATTATAGATAGAGCTGTTACAGTTTTCTGCTGTAAGCCTGTGTTAGTTTTTTGTGTTATTATGGTCAGCACTTACACTAAGTGTGCTTAGTGTAATTTTAATCTTATTATCTAGTCATTTTGTTTATATAGCATCGTCAAGCTGGCAGATACTCGTCGACAAACCAGATATAAAAGGCTTCGCAGTGGCTATAAACTTGTTCTAAATTATGCTGCTTACATTTGGACTGAGCTACTTTAATAAAGGTATCATATAAATACCTAATAGCTTATTTGCCATTTTTTAGTATGGCTTTTAGCTTAATACTTATATATTGCCTAGCAATAGGCAACATTCGCTACTCATATAAAAATTATAGCTTGTCTTTAGTCAATTGAGTTTGCATAAGACGTAATAATTAACTTTTCCATGAGGTATGCGATGACGCTCTATAACTTTGTTAGTTTTATTTATGGTTAGCTGGATTCTCTTTTATTTTGGTGTGCTTTTATCTATACCTAAAAGTCTTCATACGGTTTTCTGCACAGTTACTTGCATGCAATAAGTTTTAAATTGGGTCTAACAATATAGATTGTTATAGTGGTTTGCTAGTTTGGCGATATCTTGATAGCTTCGCCTATTGAATTATATATAATAAAATAGTTCATTGTAGTTAAACGATAATTTACCTACTAATCAACATGAGCGATTAGTAGGCCGTATACTAAACTCATAAACTAATGGCCATAATGTTTCCTTATGTCCTCATTAATGCTAGTAATCTAAAAGTTTCCATATTCGTTTATATTGGCTGTGTGATTATAGTTCATATACACGCAAGCATCGCTATCTCTTCAGGACGTAATCTTGCATGCGATCATTATCAGCGCCTATATGTTTTTGATGGTGGTTAACTAGTTTGTATATTATAACGGCATAACTAAAAACTACATTAGATATTTATATTTTATGATACTTTAGATTAATATAAAATCTATAGAGCTTTATCTATCTAGAGTATGTCGTATTACAAGGTACCTTGGTAAGGTAGCTTCACGTCTAGTTGTCTAGCTATTCAGTCAACTGCAGATTCTTACTTAGTTATTTTGATGCTTTTGTTACTATACTTGGCTGGTTTAGTTAGGCGGCCGCGTACACTATCATTTTAATAATGTGCGCGTCTTAATCAGATATAAATCTGCCAATAGCATTTAGTGAAGCACTGTTGAGTGATTACTGGCATCGTCAATGGCCATTGACGTATTATAAAAATAATGCTTGATATTGCACTAATATAGCATGTCATCTTCACATTTTAGTATTTTGCTAGATTTATATATCTATATCTTTAGATATAATTAATACAGTCTTTTATATTGACTATAGATGAAAATTTACTCTGGCTTTGTCGGCACCAGCTTAGTATCTTGCTTAGTCTATACTAAATTAGTATATTCCTCAGCTGACAGCCTATAAAGCCAGAATGCATGCTCGTTGGGCGAGTAAGCGGTAGCTGTTCTAGTGATGATGTTTTTGTGTGGCTTATAGCTTGCTTGACTGAAAAATATCTAGTAGTGGATTAGGTATACGTGTCCGGATTCATTTGGATGCCTGCTAGCTAATTGATGAGAACTAAATAATAATATTTGCCTTTAAGCTTCAGTTTCAGGTTGCGCACAATAGCAAAATAAGACTAAATCAGGCTGCACTTTGTGTACGTCAAGACTGGGTCTTGGTATTAAGCAGTTCAGATACAGTAGATTAATGTTTGTTAGAGTAAATTATCTCTAGTGATCAGGTAATTTGCAGCATTGAGCTGCTGGCTGACTGTCTGGTAAGAAAGGCTGCCAGCAGCTTGCAACCAGTATAATAAGTAGTTCGGTTGAGCTAATTGTAAAAGAGTAATTTGCCTAACAGTAGGCAACCAGTTAGCTGCGCTACTTGAATAAGGCTAGATGGGCAACTGATCATGCCAATGAGGAATATAGAAAGCAGATGTTTGCTAGCCAGCTATCGATAATCAGCGTTCTCATTATAAACTGATGATATATCATTAGTTCACTCATTCTCATAGGTTAAATCTAATACTCGCTCTACAAGCTTATTGATACCTGAAGACACCTCACTAATGCTCTTACCGAGCATATAAGCTGGCGTACTTAGTAACTTGCGAGCCTGATCTTCAACGATGTTTTCAACTGTACATTCACAGTGGGTAGCGCCCATCTTATCCAGAGTAGCAATAGTGTCTGGACAATTGCCGATGGTGCATTTTACACCAGGACCATAGATCTTTGCAGCTAGGGCTGGTGAGATGCAGATTAGTCCTACTGGCTTGCGCGCTTCAGCAAACGCTTTGACCAGCTCTAGTATCTGTGGGTTAACGCTACAACCAGCACCTTCTATCGCAAAGTTCGACAGGTTTGTTACTGCGCCAAATCCACCTGGCATGATCAGTGCATCAAATGCGTTTGCATTTGCTTCACAAATATCTTTTACTTGCCCCCTAACAATGCGCGCAGATTCTACTAGAACATTGCGCGACTCTGGCATTTTTTCACCGGTTAGGTGGTTAATCACATGCTGCTGCGTAATATCTGGCGCAAAACATTGAACCTGAGCACCATGTTGGTCCAGGCACAGCAATGTGATCACACTTTCGTGAATCTCTGTACCATCGTACACGCCGCAGCCAGAAAGGATCACTGCAATATTTTTGCTCATAGACATCTTTCCTGTCTTATTGGTGTTTAATGTTTACGAATTTATTACATATCAAATATTACATAAATTTCATGCTTGCTCGGTACCGTCTTGCCTTGCTGTTAAAATAGAACATATAGCACTTATTTAAGCTGCCTATCTACAATGGTTTGGACCCAGGCATTCGCTTTATGTTATACAATTTCATTGTTACTGGTTGCAGTACTGCAGTCATAAATCTAATATTCTATAGACTATGCACTAAGTCAATTACTAGAGCCGTAATTACAATTACGCTACCGCCATGCGTTAGACCAGTTCCTTAATTTTCTGCTAAGCTATATATTTATCTGTTGCTAGTTGTGTTTAGCGTGCCATCAATTGTGTTTATTAACGTAATCCATCTTAATCTTCTGTATTCATTATAGATGCATACCTTATATGTGCTGAGGCTCCGCGAATTAGATTAGTTTTTCGTCAAAATGCCTAAATATCTAGCTTTTTATATATAAACATTTTTATATGGATCGTAATTGTGACGATATGTTCATTATCTAAATTCGCTTGTTTAGCAGCTTCCATAAGGAAAACAATAATTAGCCAGTGATCTTTGGTATATAAGTAGTCTTTGGTTAGCTCTAGGCAATCACTGATTAACCTGTAGTTGTGCATAGCTGTAAATTTATGCACGGCGTATGTAAAGTTGGCAAGGTAAACTGTGAATTATGGTTCATGCACACTATCTGCGACCTGGCTAATGCTCTTGCTAAAATCCATAATGTATAAACTAGGTTTACACCAGCTATGTAAATGTGAATTGTTGTTCTGTCTGCACACCAACAGGTTCATATTGCCATGTAATTTATAACCTATCTATACTTTAGTAGTTATACAATGATTATTGTAGAGGAAATTGCTTGTTTTGTGTAATTGATAGATAGCTGACCTTTAGCACTACAAGTCAAGCCTGTGTACTTGTGGCCAAATATACTATTAACATAGTTATCACATAGTGTGCTTGACGCTATCAAGCAAACTTGGATTGGTTAAGATTAGTGAGCTATATCTAGATCAGCGTGATTAGCATTTTGCTTCCATATCAAATGACCTACTCTTTTGGTGTTCTAGACTTTTTGGTCTGCGCCAGTTTAGCAAGTCGTAACGCTTTGTCTTTAGCATAATATTTACGGGTAATACCCATGTTCTTGAAGCGGCGGCGTAGTTGCAGGCTAAAGCCCAATACTAACAAGATCCAGAGTATCCACAACTCATACTTTGTAACGATATTTAGCATGTTTTCTAGCACTGAACCAAAGTGGTAAGCCGCGCTGCCTAATGCGGTAGCCCAGATAGCGGCACCAATGCCGTTGAAAGTTAAGTAACGAGTTGGCGGGTATCCTGACAAACCAATTGCTATTGGCATCACGGTGCGCAATCCATAAATGAAGCGAAAGCTCAGTACCCAGATATCTGGGTGTTTACAGAGATGCTCTAAGGCTTTGTCGCACATCACTTGCCATCGTGGTTTACGCGATAAAAGTTTACGTCCATGTTTACGTCCTAAGAAATACCATAGCTGGTCGCCAGCATAGCTACCAAAAAAGGTAACGACTATAACTATTTTGATATCCATGTATCCACGGAATGCTAGAAAGCCTGCGATAACTAAAATAGTTTCGCCTTCAAAGAAGGTACCCAAAAAGAGCGCAAAATAGCCGAAGTCATGCAGAAATTGTTGAAGCATGGTTTAGTTGGTGCTAGCGAAATAAACGCGCAGCCTACGCCTTCGTGAACTTTCATGAAAGTATTGAGACGTGTTACGAAGTGAATAATTTCTATACAAACGATGAATATGACTATAAACCCGTATTGATAAGCACAACTATTCTTTCTTCGTCATAATAGCCGTTTATAATTGCAATACTCGCTAGTAAAAGCGAGCCAAGGAGTCTGTCATGAGTTTTACCCTTGCCAATCGCTTATTTCCCGCTACCCGATTACGCCGTAATCGCTGTGATGATTTTTCTCGCCGTCTGGTGCGTGAAACTGTACTGACGACAAATGACTTGATTCTTCCAGTGTTTGTGCTTGACGGCGAAAATTGTCGTGAAGCTGTGGCGTCGATGCCTGGCGTGGAGCGCTTAACCATTGATCTGCTGCTTAAAGAAGTAGCGAACTGGGTTGAGCTGGGGATTCCAGCATTAGCTATCTTTCCGGTTACGCCGTCTAAACTTAAATCCCTGGATGCTGCTGAAGCATGGAATCCTGAGGGCATTACTCAGCGCGCTGCCCGTACTCTGCGCAAGTATTGTCCGGAGCTAGGGGTAATTACTGACGTAGCGTTGGATCCATTCACTACGCATGGTCAGGATGGGATCCTTGATAAAGATGGCTATGTTCAGAACGACATCACTGTTGATGCACTTGTTAAGCAAGCCTTATCACATGCTACAGCTGGCGCCCAGGTGGTCGCACCATCGGATATGATGGACGGTCGCATCAAGGCAATTCGCGACGCTCTGGAGCTAGCCGGCCACGTTAATGTGCGGATTATGGCTTACTCAGTCAAGTACGCTAGTGCTTATTATAGTCCATTTCGTGATGCAGTTGGTTCGGCACTGAACTTAGGCAAAGCTCACAAAATCTCATATCAAATGGACCCGGCTAATAGACAGGAAGCCATGCATGAAGTGGCAGCTGACCTGGCGGAAGGTGCTGATATGGTGATGGTAAAACCTGGAATGTCTTATATTGACATTCTTTATCTGGTCAAAAAAGAATTTAAGGTACCAACTTTTGTCTATCAGGTTAGCGGTGAATACGCGATGCATATGGCGGCAATTCAAAATGGTTGGTTAAGTGAAAGAGTGATCCTCGAATCACTGACTGCCTTTAAGCGTGCTGGTGCTGATGGCATTCTAACTTACTTCGCCGCACGCGCAGCTCAATTGCTTAGAGAGCCATAATAGCTTTCAAAGGAACATTCGATGCATACTGAAGGACTTTTAGAAATTGCCGTAAAAGACGCTTACCAGTTAGTGGAACAATTTACAGAGACACTGTTAAATCTAGAATCGTCATCTTCTACTGCTGTTGAAGCTCCTGCGTTAGTCGCTCTATTAACTAATCTAGATGACAGTAGTTTATACATTCATCGTGAGCTGTCACAACTGCAATTTAATGTACGCGTACTAGAGCAAGCACTGGATGAGTCCTGTCCATTGTTAGAACGGCTAAAATTCCTGCTGATCTTTTCCAGTAACCTAGATGAGTTCTTCGAGATCCGCGTTGCTGGCTTAAAGAAGCAAATAACTTTCGCTCGTGAACAAGCTGGTGCTGATGGCCTACAGCCGCATCAGGCACTGGTGCGCATAAGTGAGCTGGTGCATGGCCATGTAGACCGCCAGTACGCAATTCTCAATGAGATCCTACTGCCTGCGCTAGAAAAATATCAAGTTCGCTTCATCCGTCGTCATTACTGGACCATCAAGATGAAGACCTGGGTGCGCCGTTATTTTCGCGAAGAGATTTCACCAATTATTACTCCAATCGGTCTTGACCCAACACACCCATTTCCGCTGCTAGTAAATAAAAGCCTCAACTTTATCGTCGAGCTTGAAGGTGTTGATGCCTTTGGTCGTGATTCTGGTTTAGCGATCATTCCAGCGCCGCGTTTATTGCCAAGGATTATCAAGGTACCGGCAGAGGTTGGAGGTGCTGGTGATAACTATGTATTCCTATCCTCAATGATCCATGCGCATGCTGATGATTTATTTCAGGGCATGAAGGTTAAGGGCTGTTACCAGTTTCGCCTTACCCGCAACGCTGATCTAGCGCTAGACTCCGAAGATGTTGAGGATTTAGCCCGCGCTTTGCGCGGCGAGCTATTCTCGCGTCGTTACGGTGATGCAGTGCGTCTAGAAGTTGTAGATACCTGCCCTAAACATCTCTCTAGTTACCTTCTTAAGCAGTTTAGCCTCAGCGAGAGTGAGCTTTACCAAGTTAATGGCCCAGTAAACTTAACGCGCCTATTCAGTATTACTAGGTTAGATAGTCACCCAGAGCTGCAATACATACCTTTTACGCCGCAGATTCCAAAGCTGCTGCAAAATAGCGAGAATATTTTTAATGTTGTAAGCAAGCAAGATATTCTACTATTACACCCGTTTGAGTCTTTTACTCCAGTGGTTGACTTACTGCGCCAAGCAGCTAAAGATCCGCATGTATTAGCTGTGCGTCAGACATTGTACCGTTCCGGTGCTAACTCAGAAATAGTTGATGCGCTGGTAGATGCTGCACGTAATGGCAAAGAAGTGACGACGGTGATTGAGTTGCGTGCGCGGTTCGAAGAAGAGTCGAACCTACAATTGGCCAGCCGACTGCAAGCGGCTGGTGCAGTAGTAATATACGGTGTGGTTGGGTTCAAGACCCACGCCAAGATGATGCTAATTCTGCGTCGTGAAGCTGGTGAAATTGTACGTTATGCCCACTTGGGTACTGGCAACTATCACGCTGGTAACGCTAAACTGTATACCGATTATAGCCTGCTAACATCTGCTGATGCCTTATGTGAAGATGTAGGCAGGTTGTTTAGCCAACTAATCGGCATGGGTAAAACCTTGCGCATGAAAAAATTGCTACATGCGCCATTCACCTTGAAAAAGGGTATGATCGATATGATCGCTCGCGAAACTCAATTCGCCCTGGACGTCAAGCCTACACATATTATCGCTAAGTTTAACTCGCTGACTGATTCAAAGATTATCCGCGCTTTATACAAGGCTAGCCAGTCAGGTGTGCGTATTGATTTAGTAGTGCGTGGCATGTGTTGCTTGCGCCCAGGTATCGTAGGAGTTTCACATAATATACGTGTGCGTTCAATTATTGGCCGCTTTTTAGAACACACGCGAGTATTTTACTTTCTTAATGGTGGCGAAGAGCAGATGTTTCTTTCTAGTGCTGACTGGATGGAGCGTAACCTTGATAGGCGTATAGAAACCTGTTTCCCATTGGAAGGTAAGAAGTTAATCATGCGAGTTAAGAAAGAGCTAGACAGTTACTTAACCGATAACACTCATAGTTGGAGCTTGCAGTCGGATGGGCGCTATATGCGCAGCATGCCGACCGGCAATCAAAACCCGCGTAGTGCGCAGTCGACGTTATTGGAAAAACTGGGCAGTCCAATTTTGTCTATTAACTAATAAACATTTACTGACTATCTTCAGGATTTGGTTCTGAGTATTTTGTAATGTAGGTTTGAATTGAATTCAACCTACATTAGTTACTCTGTTATCTAATTGCAATTAGTGTGGATCCGTTGGTTTTCATCTATTTAACCTTAGGGAATATCACTATGTCTAGGTTTACTTTATGCGTTTGGGTTGTTTGGCTGATGAGCATCACGTCAGATGCTGTCTTCAAGGTCTTGATCCTTGGCTATCTGATTAAAGGAGTGCATATTTCTGCTGTTAATCTTGGGGTCTCAAGTTCCATCTTGACCTTGACGCTGATTAGCCAGCAGCATTTATCATACTTTATGTCCAAACTATAAGGTTTATATCCTAGTCGCTATAGTTAAATGGTAAAAATCCTGCAGTTACGGAGCAGTTATTAAATTGTACCACTGAGTCATAATATTTACTGGGTCGTTGGTATTATAGGGGAGTTCACGTCTAACTCAGTTTAGACTGAAAACAAATTAGTTAGCAGGTGGTTGTAGCGCTTCATTACGATCACTATTCCAGAAAATAGAGCGGGAATGCTCTGATTTGAGTTATTGCTAGGTTTATATTAAATTGTTTATATAGTGTGTAAACTTTATATTTATTAAGTTTAGGTAATTCTACTAGTTTGAATAGTATTTTGCACTTTTGTATCGCTTTTAAGCGTCCATACAAATCTGCAAACTTTTTAAATTAAAAAAGTAACTGTAATGCCTGCGAACAGTTTTACAACAAGTAGTTTCATTTACTAATAATATTAGTTTTTATGTACTTAATGGTTCAAGTTGCACTGGAAGTAGCCTTGCAGGCTATCAATAAGCATTTTTAATGCAATGGTTTTTAGCAGGTCACACGCTACAGTTCTTTGTGGTGTGCTGAATGTTACAAATGTATATTTCGGTTAAAGCGTGTTTTTATAAAATATGCGCAAGGCTTCAGTATCTTCCTAGTAGTATGACTGTTTATGGTAAAGTTGTTAGATATTTTTTCAGTTGCGTTTTTTTGCAAAAAAAATTGCAGAGTTTTGATGTTAGCAACGCTAACTCTGAATCAATTGGATATTCTTTAATTTAATACTCAGTATATGTGTCAAGTGACTTATATCTAGTAATTTTGAAGCTGCAGTGTGGCTGGATTTCCAGTACTAGTGATGGATTTTATTGATCAAGCAGTGATTAGGCACTAGCGAACATTAAGTATATCAATGTCAAGCTATTCTAGCGAGCTATGGTAGTGTAGAATGATGCATAGAAACATGTGCAAAATGAAATATTGCATATCTGCATTATATCTTGACCTCTGGCTACGTTGTGTGTTGATCTATAACTAAACTTATACTTTACTTTTGATAAAAAGCTAATTACAGGCTGCTTCCTAAGCAAAGAAAATAAGAGCTGTGATAGTTTAATATTTTTTACTTACAAGCTGGAGACATACATGAGCAATAACCTGATTAAGCACGTTACTGACGCGACTTTTGAAACCGAAGTACTTAAAGCTCAAGGCCTGGTACTAGTTGACTACTGGGCTGAATGGTGTAGTCCTTGTAAAATGATCGCCATTGTTCTGGATGACATTGCAATTGCCTATGAAGGCAAGCTAATTGTTGCCAAGTTAAATATTGATGACAACCAAGAAACTCCAGCTAAACAAGGCGTGCGTAGCATCCCGACTCTAATGCTTTTTAAACATGGTAACGCTACAGCTACCAAAGTTGGCGCGTTGTCGAAGTCCCAGTTACAAACTTTCCTCGACGAGAATTTATAATAAATATCATAAGAAGTTATGCTGTTTGTATAATTGTTTGTTGCAAAACACGGCTAGACGTTCCAAAATTTAGGTGGTATATTTAGTTGTTAACTAATTTATCTAGTGCCCCTTCAAGATGTCGCTCACGCATTCTTTTTTTGATTAGTACGCGATTCTGTTGCCTTATCTCTGTGGCGTGGCTTTATTTAAAGCCAAAAGCTTAATTGACCCCCCTCCATAAATGATTATGTCATTCCTATATGAATCTGACTGAACTCAAGCAAAAGCCAATTGCTGACCTGCTCCAATTAGCTGAAAAAATGGGTATAGAAAATATGGCCCGCTCACGCAAGCAGGATATAATTTTCTCTATGCTCAAAAAACATGCGAAAAGCGGTGAAGAAATTTCCGGTGATGGTGTGTTGGAAATTCTTCAGGACGGCTTTGGTTTTCTCCGCTCTGCAGATGCCTCGTATCTTGCCGGCCCAGATGATATCTATGTTTCACCGAGCCAGATCCGTCGGTTCAATTTACGTACCGGTGACACCATAGTTGGTAAGATCCGCCCTCCAAAAGAGGGCGAGCGTTATTTCGCTTTACTCAAAGTCGATACTATTAATTTCGATCGTCCAGAGAATGCAAAAAATAAGATTCTCTTTGAGAACTTGACCCCACTGTTTCCAACAGTGCGTATGACGATGGAGGCTGGTAACGGTTCTACTGAAGATTTGACCGGCCGTGTTATTGACTTATGTGCTCCCATTGGTAAAGGACAGCGCGGTCTGATTGTTGCGCCACCGAAAGCTGGTAAAACCATTATGCTGCAGAATATTGCAGCGAACATAGCACGTAATAATCAAGAAGTTCACTTAATCGTATTACTGATTGATGAACGCCCGGAAGAGGTAACCGAAATGCAGCGGACTGTGCGCGGCAAAGTAGTTGCCTCGACTTTTGATGAACCGCCAACCCGTCACGTGCAGGTTGCTGAAATGGTGATTGAAAAAGCTAAACGTCTAGTCGAGCATAAGAAAGATGTGGTAATTTTACTTGATTCTATCACTCGTTTAGCTCGCGCCTATAACACTGTAATACCGAGTTCTGGCAAGGTGCTCACTGGTGGTATTGATGCCCATGCTCTAGAAAAACCAAAGCGTTTCTTCGGTGCTGCGCGGAATATCGAAGAAGGTGGGTCACTAACTATTATTGCCACTGCTTTAGTGGAGACCGGCTCAAAAATGGATGAGGTAATCTATGAGGAATTTAAGGGTACTGGTAACATGGAGCTACCATTAGACCGTCGTATCGCTGAAAAGAGAGTGTTCCCTGCAATAAATATTAACCGTTCTGGCACTCGCCGCGAAGAGTTGTTAACCGCTGATGACGAACTGCAACGTATGTGGATTCTGCGGAAGCTGTTGCATCCGATGGACGAAGTAGCTGCAATTGAGTTCTTAGTTGATAAGCTAAAAACCACTAAGACTAACGACGAGTTTTTCTTATCAATGAAGCGTAAATAACACTATGATTTATGCGCAAAAAATGGCGTCATGTAAAAAATAATTTTTTTGCATTAAAACAGATAGATTACGTGACAGTAGTATCAATTGATAAATAAAAAATAATGAACATGACTACACTTATCTACATTTTAATCAGGCTAATTCTACAATCTATAATTATATATCTTTTTATCTACTGAATTGAGATTAACAACTAGATAGCAATAGCTATGCTTGCTTATATCGTTGTTCTGTTTCAGGTTATCTAATTATTTCTATCATCTGGCGCGCATTCAAAACAAAAAATTTTAGTTTTGTAGATTTTTTGAGTGTCACTAGTTTAGCTTGTCTTGCCGGTTCTATTTGTGATGCTGTGATAATGTTTAAATAACTTACCGGCAGGCTATATTATGATGGTGCTCAAAGATTTATAAAAGCTAGAGCGCTCAACGGCTAACCTCTTTGTACTTATCTCTCATTTGCTATGATTGCATCAAGATGATCACTTGGTTGTAATCCTGAACATAAATCAAGGTGTAATACTTAGGTTTAGGTTCAGTTTAATAGCAGCTGTATAATAGTTTGTTCACTGTTACTAGTGCCACTATAAATGACACCGAAAACAATACAAGCAAGGTTTGTTTGTATTGTTTTCGGTGTCATTTATAGTGGCTTATATTATCCAAAAATAGTTTATTAGTAGGATAAATATTCCTTCTGCTAGATATTATTGGTGGTTTCAATATTGTCTATTGATGTTGGCACAGGTTCAACCTTAGCAGTATTGTAGTGGCGGTACTTAGTTGCGACGCGAATATTTTTCCATGTGATGACTGGCTAAATATCTGCTGTCGTAGGAGCTTGAGGCCTAGTTTATTTTGAACTTAGTGATGAGGTATACTTGTTCTAGTAATATAGAATTACTGCTTTAAGAGTGGTATCAACAGCTCCATTAAAGCTTATACGTTAATGGCTAGTGTTTAGGTAAAATTGGTTTTTTATATCATCATAATATAGAAGAGGTATGATCGAGCGATCGTTTAACAGCATAACCACTATTCATTGATGGCATGATTAGTGCTAGTGCACCAGCTTGGTATTGGCAAGTATTTAGTATATATATATGCTATTGCATGTCTGCAGTGAATATTAATAGATTACATAATTAGCGATATCAGTGCATCTAGCTGAAAGTAAGGCGTGGGTCGACAATTGTTAAGTACGTCAACCTACTAGTTGATATAAGCAACGTCTTTGAGTACACTGTGATAAGTGTAGTCCATAATGTGTCAAGCTGTCGTAATTCTATACTCAAGCTGTGCTGATATCAATAAGTTGGTATTACTGGTTGAGCATAGCGGCTAGTCGCTGTATACAGATGAAGGCTACATTTCAGCTTCAGGCACGCTGATAAGTATAACTCTTTTACATCTGTGCTTTACATCATGCATCCGTTGAGTCGGATGTGAGTTGTGGTGATGTGTAATGATGTACTAGTTCTCGTAAGAGCAGGCAGGATATACGTTGTATTTTACTGGTAGCCAAGATTAATGAAATTTAAAGATCTTCGGGATTTCGTACGGCAACTTGAGCAGCGCAGAGAATTGAAACGTATCCAAGTACCGATTTCTCCAGTACTGGAAATGACTGAAATTTGTAGCCGCGTTTTGCATAACAAGGGCCCAGCGTTACTTTTCGAAAACCCTACTGGTTTTGATATTCCTGTGCTTGGTAACTTGTTTGGCATGCCCAAACGCGTAGCTTTTGGTATGGGGGCTGAGTCGCTTAATGAGTTACGCGAGATCGGTAAACTCTTATCCTTTCTTAAAGAGCCAGAACCACCTACAGGGATAAAGGATGCCTGGTCGAAGCTGCCGATATTCCGTAAGATTATTGCCATGGCGCCTAAAGTAGTTAAAGACGCAGCGTGTCAGGAAGTGGTCATTGAGGGTGATAACGTCGATTTAGCTATGCTGCCGGTGCAGACCTGCTGGCCTGGCGACGTTGGCCCGTTGATTACCTGGAGTCTGACTATTACTAAAGGTCCACATAAAGACCGCCAGAATCTAGGTATCTACCGTCAGCAAGTAATCGGCCGAAACAAGTTAATTATGCGTTGGCTAAGCCACCGTGGCGGCGCACTGGATTTTCGTGAGTGGTGCGAAAAATACCATGATCAACCATTTCCTGTGTCTGTAGCTATTGGTGCCGACCCAGGAACCATCCTTAGTGCTGTGACTCCTGTTCCGGATAGCTTATCTGAATATGCTTTCGCTGGCCTACTGCGTGGTAGTCGTACCGAGTTAGTGAAGTGTCGTAGCAATAATCTGCAAGTTCCAGCCACTGCTGAGATTATCCTGGAAGGCGTGATTCATCCAGGAGAAATGGCTGAGGAAGGCCCTTATGGCGACCATACTGGTTATTATAATGAAGTTCATAGTTTTCCGGTATTTACCGTTGCATGTATTACTCATCGGATGCAACCAATCTACCATAGCACGTATACTGGTCGGCCACCAGATGAGCCAGCTATTCTCGGTATGGCGCTTAACGAAATATTCGTACCAATATTACAGAAGCGATTTCCAGAAATTATTGACTTTTATCTGCCGCCAGAAGGCTGCTCTTATCGTATAGCTATTGTAACTATGAAGAAGTCTTACCCAGGTCATGCTAAGCGAGTAATGTTTGGTGTATGGTCATTTTTACGGCAGTTTATGTATACTAAGTTTATTATTATTACTGATGAAGATATCAATGCCCGTGACTGGAGCGATGTAATTTGGGCTATCACTACGCGTATGGATCCCAAGCGTGACACTGTTATAATCAATAATACGCCGATAGACTATCTTGATTTTGCTTCGCCGATATCTAGCTTAGGTTCAAAAATAGGCATGGATGCTACCAATAAATGGCCAGGCGAAACTTCCCGCAAATGGGGTCAGGTAATTATTAAAGATAAAGCTGTGACTGCACGTATTGATACAATCTGGCAAGAATTAGGAATAAATGAATACCTATAGTTGTATAATTCTTTAGCGCGGCACTGTGAAAATCTGTCTATAGTAAGTTAATTATTTAGAATATATGCCGTTTAGTATAAAATACTCACAGGTACGTGTTTATGTTTAAGCCGCTTTACTAGTTCAAAGCCTGGTGTAGTAAGTAAAGTGTTTAACTATTGTAAGATTTACACTGTTATCGTCGATACATGAATAAGATTGCAAAATATTTTTAATCTATAGTTTATTAGCGCCTGAAGATTTATCGTTACGTAGGTTGTCATGTCAATTTAGTGATTTTATAGAAGTTGATAGTGATTAAAGTATAGCTTTAACTAAATAGTAAAGTAGTAAATCATTATTGTGAATGGTACTTTATAATGTAACGGATCAATAATTAGCAATTATGATTGCTCATAGCCTTTAATCATGTGCCTGGCGCCAAGTTAAAGTCATATTATTGTAGTGTATCTAATGGCAGCGCCATGAATTTTGTTGACCAGTTATAGCGTAACTAGACAAACCAGTACTGAGCTGTTGTTTCTTGATGCAATCTTACTTACACTATTTTTTGGGCTTCTACATCTAGTTATAGCTATTAAAAATGCATATAGCCATGCATACTGTGGTAAGATTAAACGCTGGTAATGACGATAACCGTCTAGTTTATCCTTGCATAAGATAGTTGAATGCTATTTATGATTATAAATAGCATTGTTAGATATAGCAACTAGATATAGTGAAGCTATTAACTCTTTGCAGGTCTTGCATGCTTACACTAGTAAAGCGATATAACAAATCTTTGGCGTTTTTTGGAAGAGCTGGTATACGCTAGATCTAGATATAGACGCTACATAAGACAAGATTTCAGTGTGTTGTCCCTCTATATTAAACTATGTAGCAATATCTAATCTGACTTGCTAGCTTAGATATTGCTACATAGTTTAGCTATAAATGCACTCCCTATCCTCAGCATGGTTGGATAATAATCCAGCAAGAATAACTTTTTGCCTACCTTGTGACTAAAGCGAATGTGGACAGATGTAGTGTTCGCTGTTGTTAATTGAAAGTGGTAGTAGAGCTAGATTTTATCGCGGTACTTGCTGTGAGAATACTATAGCGCGCACGCAGTTGATCTTAGGTCAACTTATTAGTTACTAAGATTATAGCATTTGCTAGCGTAGTGCGTAATGCGATTACTTATCCGAATAAATTAAGAAATAGCGCTATACTATAACGCTAAACATGATGTTGCATAGCGTTATAGGGTACTTAAATTTTAAGTGTTACCGTGCTGGAATTTTGTTCGAGCAGAGCATGCTGTCAAAGTCAGTCTTGGGAGTATAAAGGCCATTATTATTTTACTGCGTCTTTTAGTGACTAAAGACATAATGGTTTGCGCTATAAATAGCGCGCTTAAAAGGTGTTTCACGGTTCGATCTTGATGGTTGTTTAAATGGATAGCTAGCACAAGTGTACTAAAAATGCATTGGTCTCTACGCTTGCCTCTTGCGGTATTTTAGATATTTAAAGCAATTTAATACAAGCTATAAACAACTGATGATTGATTGTTTTTTACCAAACAACCATGATTAATTGCTACTGCCTACCAAGCTGATGGTCTGTAGTAGCTAAAAATATTAATTTTTGGTAATGACTACTGAATTTACTATTCAGTCTTGGCCTGTATTGGGTAGGTTACAATAAATACACTTTATATATAGCGATTTTGTCAGGAATTTTACTGACTTTTATGGGCGTCAATTTAGTTCTGACAGAAGAGCTAGTATCTGTAGATGTACTAAACTCAATATAGTGACAGTATAATCAATATTAGCATTAAAGAGAGTACTGCCAGTGCTTTTTTTGTTATCTATTGATATTATTTTTGGTGGATACTTTGCGCAGCTACATGAACGTCTTTTTTTATTTTAGTAGAGCCATATATGCAGTGTTGTCACTGGTAAAGTTAAATATATTTAACCACTCACAGTGAGTCATATTAACGTGTAGTGTGCTTGTATACAGCTAATATATTATGTCTCTAGCGCAATTATGGCGGTGCTCAAATATGACTATTAAGTATGATAACCATATTTGGTTTAACCTCGACTAAGTTTAGCAAGCACAAGAAAGGCGACTGCATCCTACGCAATATTCATAGCAACACTGAGTGTGTCTTAGGCGATAACAGCTGTATCATTACATTTAAGTGCAGCTACCGATCACTATTACACTAACTATGTCAGCGATGATTTTTATCCTAGTAGTATTGATTCTGCAATTTATGGCTAGCGTGTGCTTAGTAAATTTGAGTCAGTAATTAATGAAAGCAAATTTCAGTTAACCTTAGAGCACTACTTCAATGATATGGTTAAGCACTAAAATCTTTGGCAGTTACAGTAAGCGAAGCGACGAGATGTCGGCGTTTTACTTGGTGAGTAATACGTTTAATAAATATCCTAGCGCTTAACCAAAATAGTTATCTGCTGTGCTGATCTTTGGTAGCCACGCAAATATGGCTACCAAGGACGTGTTTGCATATGGTTAGGTAGATGAGTTACTTGTAGTCTGCAACTATAAGCTTAGCCATACTTCTTCATGGTAAGCTCAGGGAGCAACTTACTAGTTCAGCTGCTATATTATGGATGCGTAGGTAGGTCTATGTGCTAGAGTGTATGTTAAGGCAACACTTATTTAATTAGACCAAGCTCACTTGATATTGCGATTAACTACGTGCTGTAAAGCTTTTACAGACACTACTGCACCACTCACAATTGTATTAAGTAGATTATTGACGCTTTTTATAGGTTATATGCTATTAGATTAAAATCTGTAATATAGCGGCTTAATTATTATGTAAATAAATATTCTGGTAGTTGACATAACAGCGCTAATGTTTGTGATATGCATATAGTGATTAGATCAAGAATATTATTACCAATAAATATGCCTCTTGCCGATAATATCGAAAAAATTCTAGCTAAAATGGTCAACAGTATAACCAGATAGCCGTTATGCTGAGGCAGCCTATAAATATTATACTGATCAGGTTGCGTCATTGGTCACAGATAATTACATTGTAGCATCTAGATTGTATAGCAGCGTGTCTAAAATTTCGTCAACTTATACAAAGTACACCCAAGATGCTTTGGCAGCGTTATAGTGCTCAGTTTTCTTGTTGCATCTGGGTGGAACCTAGCCAGCAGAGAACGCTGTAGCGTAATAGATAGACCAAATACGCTGATGCAGGTCAAGATTTTCTTGACGCCACACTCGTCTTTCTATTTATTGTCATGGCTTTCTTGGTAGTTATTTTATACTGTTAACTACCAAGTTTTCTGATTTATGTGTGCTGCGTATGAGATATACGCAAATATTTCTACTTTTTATGCCTTAGTCGCATGTAGATAGTATACCTGCTATGCGTCATTAATCAAGCCGTACCTAGTATCTTATGATTAATAAAAAGTAAAATTAAAATCACTGTAGTAGAGATCTACATGTTTAAAGCAATACATAGTATAAATTAGATCACACGAATATAAAGCTTCTCAGAGAACTAAATTCAGTCATAGGTAATTTAAATAGTCAAGATTACCACTTCAGTGTGGTGTGGTTTTGAACTTTTATAAATTAAGTACAGCATGGCTATACGAGATGCTTTAATGCAGTAGGTAGTAGTTTGCTAGGTACTCGTAAGAAATACTGGCAAAAATTTGTCAGCCCAGCCAGCTATAGGTATTGTCTATATCTTTTCAATATATAATGTAGCGAACATTCAAAATCTTTAATTTTTTATTAGCTGCTGACGCACATATTCATAATATTACTTATACATATAACATTACGATTAAATCTATAAACGTAAATAGTCAAGCGATTATATCGCTCTCTTATTAACATTTCTCTAATAGATAAGTATTAGTCATAATTAATTTCTTTAAAACGCTACAGATCTCAATGTAAAAAACTATTTTGCTTCCATAGTATCCATATTGTATATTACTACTAGATTTAGACTACCACCTATGTTTGCAGCATAGGTTATGCTGAATTATTATTGAATAATTGTGTAATTTACTCTAATGGATACACTGAGCAACGCTAATGGGTTTAACCTATTGTATGTATGCTACATAAGCAACAGCTGTTATTAGCTTACAGTATTTTATATAGCTAACATTTAGTAAATGAGAGTCATAAATACTGGACTATAAACATGTACCTTGAGCAACCGCTACGTTTAATTACAACTTATAGATACGCTAGTTGTAATGGCCTGCCACTTAGTATGTAGTTATTCCAGGTAAATGCCGTAAATAGCCTAATTAAGCAGATCATTACCTGTTTAGTTATAAATCATATGAACCAATATCAACGTCAGTCATACACTTAATTTCAATATTATACTTTAGTTGATAGTAATCAACACCGGTTTGTCTTAGTTTGTATGAACTTGTTATTACTACTAGTAATGTTGATTATCATTACTGTCTGCCTCATTATTTTTTCTAATTTCCACTATAGTTAGGTGCGCACAACCAGTAATGTCAAGTGCTAACATGGTTGTACTGGATATTCGGTTAACGTGTTATTTTAGTTTATAGGTCAAGATGCCGTAGATCATGCTAAAGGTTTCGGAGAGTACTATATATCCAGTCAAGTTAGGATATGTGGTATGCTATATCTATACGGCGAAATGCCCAGCAAAGTTAGATATTAAACGTCTGTAAATCCTGCTACATTATACTTACATAAGTACCCAGAAGAAGAATTGCCACTTTTAAATGCATAAACTACGTTGACTGCGAATTATGTATGACCCGCTGTAACTATTTTGGCATGCTAGTCAGTGGTTCACTACGCTAGACAATAATAAATTAAAATGATCATCTGAATTATTAGTAGCTTTTAAATACCAATTAAAGCGATAGTGGCGTATATAGTACAACTATATTATATTGTCCTAGATTGTGACTAGCATAACATCTTGCATGATTAGTTGCAAGTATCAGCAAACTCGTTACACATTGTATGTGTACGCTTCTGTAGTAGTGCATAGTTTTTTGTATGATAGTCAGGATAATTATATTGACGATCCTAAATTACCAATAAGCACTAATTGCTATCCATATTAATGTTTTGCATAACGTCAGTATAATAAACTGTGTTATCTTGTATGCTATAATTCATTAACTCATGTTAGGAAATTTTTTTCTAATATAACTCTTATCTAAAAAATTTTAGCTTATCGCCACGATATCAACTGGAATTTATACTCCAGGCTGATACCTGCTTGACGTGTTTTTCTAGAGGTTTTGCTGGTTTTTTTAAAAATAAAAGTGTATTTGCTTTATTTATGATTTTGCTCAGTTAGTCGTAGATCGGTAGTGCACATAGCTAACACTATACTGGTCGCAGTACCTTGACTGCTTTGCCGCGGCAAGCAGTAGCTGATACTAGTCAGACAGACTAAAATTATATCAATACCGGTGCCTGTTAATTACCGTAATAGTAATTCATTCTTATACAGTGATCATAGTGGTATTGCTAGTATTTTGTTGTGCTTGTTATTAGCCAATCAATTAGCTACTAGAGATTACACAATTGTATAATCACTAAATATTTTAGATCTCTTAGCTAGCCCGCAAATGCTTCTTTCAGTGTAATTAAACATTAACCTGAGCAGTGACAAAGTTTTCCTTAGCACGCATTGTTGAGATTTTAGTTTTAGCATATTAGGTATTTAAAAATACAGTGATTCATGCATACGAGTAATTTATTTTGAAGCATTCACCAAAGCTGCTGGTAATTAATTAGATAGTGATTGTAAGAATGGTAAAAATGCGCGACAAATATAATATTTATGTAGACATACATATATCTTGTAATATTCAGATGCTTAGCTAAGCCAGTAAATTCTTAATTCTAGTTATATGCAGTATAAGTTTAATTAATGTAGTACACAAATGTATGTATAAGAAATGTAATTGTAGGGCGTTACTTTATTAGTGTAGTAGGTACTGCTTTTATATCAGCGACAATTTAGCGATGACGGTGTATTATTTTATCTAGCTATTGTCAGGTTTACGTATTAATTAACGTTAATGCATAACATATACTATTAAGCTTAATCAAACTGCAAACAACTGTTTTAAAACTTTTTTGTCGTCGTGTATAGGAGAACATCAAGAGAAATGGTCATCTATAGAACATAAACTTGATTTATTATAGATTGTTCGTTATATTGTTTAGATTAAACGTTATAACCACTACATGTGTTCTAAGTTGTAAGTAGTTGCATAATGTTATTACTGCTCAAGTATTAATACTTTGTCAAAGTGTCGCTTATTCAGGTATTGTTTTTTACGATATACCATTTCTTGTTGGTAACAATGCCGGCTAGCTTTACATCCCAGCTCGCACGTACTAGAAAATCAACTTTCTGGCATTCATGTGCTAACCCGAGCAGTGTTGGTTTGTGCCAATTTTTGCGACGAGCAAGATAGGCCAGTTTTCGATCGTAAAACCCACCGCCCATACCTAGTCGCCCGCCCGCATTATCAAAGCCAACTAGAGGTAATAGCACTAAGTCTAATGCCCAAATGCAACGCTGACAATTAGCATGCATTTGTGGTTCAAGTATGTTAAAGCGGTTGGTCAGTAACTTATCTTCAGGTCGTACACGTTGGAATACTATCTTAGTTCGTGGCCACGTACTAAGTACGGGCAGATAAGTAGCCTTGCCGCGGCGCTGAGCGGCGCGTAGTAATAAATGTGGATTAATTTCACCATCTGTCGATATATACAAAGATATATGCTTGACTCGACGAAATAGCGGGTGTTGTGCCATTTGTCGGTATAAACCTTGAGCGGCTTGTCGTTGTTCGCTCGGCGTGAGGGCGTTGCGAGTTTTGCGTAATATGCGTCTAAGTTGTGAGCGGGAAAGCAGCTTAGGTTCAGTCATGATTTTTTGACTTACAAAACAATGTTGGCTTTAAAGTTAGTATTGAGTTTATTAATGTTAGTCACCTACCGATAGAGTCCATATTAATGTAGTTTTTGAATTAAAACGTTTTTAGAACGTTTAATGTATAGTTGCATATTAGTTTTAAAGCTATTTATTTGACAGGTATGCACAGTAAGTGTGACGTATAATTTGCATAGTTTTGTAAATCAATGTATGGATATACCTAAAAAAGCAAGCACGTCATGGAGTGGTGTAAGTATAACCATAAATAGACGTAGTGATCAGCTTTTGGGTGGCTTAAGATAAATGGAAGGTACATATGGCTAGCTTCAGTTAGTTACTGCGCTTGCTCATGCAAGGAGTATTTGGTCTGTTATGTAAAGTTGTTATTGTTTATGTAGTAAATCGTAAGTAATATTCAGTGTGGCTATAATAGCGAATTATATTCGGCACTAATCATTTTGCTGCGACTACAAATTTTATGTATTTTACCATTCAGATAGCGGGTAATAATGATTAGATTGCTATGCTCTTTTTAAAGAAAATAATTAAATATTCTTTATTAATGACCTGTACAGTTAACGCTATTGTATGAATTTATGAGTTTTGCTCTATGGCCTGCAGGCGTGAGACTATCGATTCAGTCTTATACGTAGCGTATTTTATGTTGTTTAATAAGATGATTGCACCCTTCATTCCAGTTCTTTGCCTAAGTTAATAAGCGTTTTATTTGACTTTTCAGTTACTCGACCTGATCATGTAGCGGTTTGAGTTTGACTATTAGTGTTTACAGGTTAGTCGCTTGTATTTGGCTTACTGGGTTTGACTAGTATATAGCTACTTCAGGATAAGCAATCTAGTACCTAGGAGTGCCAGTCTACCATGTAAGTTCAGAATTCCTCATATGATTATTGTTTCTAAATTGCGGAGTTTGAACGATTATTTTTTTGTTTTTTCTGCCCAACTATATATACTGGCGTTCACTAGAATACTCGCAACTGGTTGGCCTATTTGGCTTAACTGTCGAAAACTAAATTACTAACAAATGTATAGCGCACTGATTGGCTTATAGACAAATGGTTTAGGATAAAACTTGATCACGATCTTATAATCGTCCTGCTTGGTATATAGCCAGCGTACTGCCGTTACTTGCTTGACAAATTGGTATAATGACCTCTTCCATGGTTTGGACGCAAATACAAGCGGTCTAGAGCGAAGCTCGAATACTCAAGAAGTAATAGTAATATCTGCTAGTTCAGCTGCTATACTTGTTTTCTAAGATTTAAAAGTTTACCGATCTAGCTGCATTCAAACTATTTATGCATAAACAAGAAAAAGTTAATGATTATAATTTATATCCAGAACGTTAGAATGCACTAGTCACTACAAAGAAACTTATAATACAGACAAAACATAACGGCATAATAGTTTTGCTGTTTTTCTGCGAAAAATACTACACTTAATTATTTAAACTCTATGGCACGGTCACTGAAGGTGACGATTAATGTATTTAGTTGTAGAAAAATGCCTAATTTATTAGTGTATTATGGAATTAATTAATGTGATAGTTAATTTAAATTAACTTTAACTATTAGCTTTTAAATGAATTTATTGTTCTTGAGTATCAGGTCATATGATATGTATTAATATGAATTAGCGGCATAAATAAAGGTTTTACAGGCCAACAGCGCTGATTTGTATATGTTCAGTCTAGAGGCAAAACTCAATTACGAATTTATTATGTCTACGATAGATACTAGTGTATAGTTCTATTGTTGACGCTTGACGTAAAAAAACTACATGTAGCATGCTGTATTTTAGCAAAAAAACACGGTGCTTAAGGATGCTAATCTGATGCTTATTGATATGAGTTGTCAAATTTACTAGTTGATGTTCATGATATTAGTACACTAAGGCCACGTCAACTGCAAATTTTTTTACTTGGGCAGATTATGATTTATGAGATTATGCTAGCCTTGTAAAGGCTAATATTCGTTTAGATTACGTCAAACAATCATTAGGGCTATGCCAATGAAGTGTTAATTTTAAGTCATTACTTGCAAGGGTGGATGGTTGTTGAGGTTCAGGTTGTCGTGAGACAACTGATAGAGTTGATTATCAGCGAAGTTTTCTATAACATCTACTTGATGTACTAACATCAAGTATTAGCTAGATAATTGATGTGTGCGATTCTAGTAATAATAAAATTTAGCTTTGAATGGTGTGCACTATAAAGCTATCATAGCATTAGCTATGATAGCCTAGCAAGCATCCTGCCGTATAATTAGAGCGTAACAAATAAAATTGTGTAGTATCAGTGTACGTATTGAGGACGACGTGACAGCGATCAATCGAGATAGTGAAATTTTCACTAGCAGCGTGCTTACAACTTTTGCTGAGATCGAAGCTTTAATAGCTGCGGCCAGATGAGTCGGGTCAACCTCGCCATTATTGGTAGCGGCCTTGTGGGTACTAGTCTAGCACTAGCCTTACAGGCAGGCGCCGAATCACGTGGTTGGCAGATTTTGTTGATTGATCAGTTTACACCAGGCAGTATTTATCAGCCATGCTATGATGCACGTTCGTCGGCATTGTCTTTTGGCGTACGTCAGATCTATCAAAGTCTGGGTGTATGGCTAAATATTTCTCGTCGAGCTGAGCCGATTAAAAAGATTCATGTGTCTGATCGTGGCTGGTTTTCTACTATTTTCCTGTCTGCTGCAGAGGAAGGTGTGCCGGCCTTTGGTTATGTGGTAGAAAATGCCTGGCTTGGTCAGTGCCTATGGCAGGGGTTAAATAAAGAAGTTGTTAGTTGGCGCTATCAGATGAAGGTGACGCGCATGGAGCCGTTGCCACATGGCTATTGTTTAACCCTAAACGATGGCACTGTACTGAAGTGCGACCTCGCAGTACTGGCTGATGGTGGCAGATCTAATTTGCGTGAGCAATTGGGTATTCGCGTCAAAACTCGCCTTTATAACCAAAGCTCATTAATCGCTAATATCACGCCTGACAAAGCTCATAATGGAGAAGCGTTCGAGCGTTTTACTCATAAAGGGCCAATAGCCCTGTTACCCATGCCTGACAACCGTTGTATGCTTGTGTGGACACGTAAGGACATAGACGCCAAGCGTTTACTTGGTCTTGATAAACGCAGTTTCCTCAGTGAATTGCAAAGTTTTTTTGGCTATCGCTTAGGCATGTTAAAACAAGTTGGTACGCGTCATTTGTATCCACTTACATTGGTGAAAGCTGAAGAACAAGTGCGCTCACACTTAGTGATTCTTGGCGATGCTGCTCACAGCTTGCACCCAATTGCTGGGCAAGGTTTTAACCTTTCTATGCGTGATGTGAGTACCTTAGCTGAAGTATTGCTGGCCGGGCCGGCAGTGCCCGGTGATCTGGCAACCTTACAAAACTATTGTGAGCGTCAGTATCTTGATCAAAAACTCACCGTAGGTTTCTCTAATCAAGTCACGCGCTTGTTTGGTAGTGCGCAGCCATTAGTAGTTTTAAGCCGTAATATAGGTTTACTTAGTTTAAACTTGCTACCACAGGTCAAGCATTGGTTTGCTAGTCATGCTATGGGTATGGGCACGCGTCCAGATATGTAATTGTTAGATTAAACATCTAATCACAACATCCGTTGCTTTGCTAGTTTTTAATTATTCACACACTGCACTTTAGTGCAGTGCATTTTGGTGCAGGAACTTAGTGTAGATTTTTGTTATACTAATGGCTTCTTATATTGGTGGGCTTAAATTAGAATAATCACAATTATCTTTGGTACGTAATTGTGCAATGGCTTAATATTGATTCATTGATCAGTTGAATAATGTTGTTATTGCTTACAGAGAACTTAGGTCGCGTATATATCGTATGTAGTCAAGCCGTGAGTACTGACCTTGTCTAGTTTAGTAAAAGGTTGAATATATGCTAAATTTTCTATCAAAAATACTTTGCTTTTGGCATATATTGCCGAACTGATGGCAGTGTTAAATACTTGTCTAACCTTCAAGGCACAGATTTATAACGGCTAGAGTCTCCACAATGAGACAGATTGATCAATTTATTACTTATGGCACAAGCTGCTAATAAAATAAAATTACAGCATGGACATGTATACAGATGTACTGATTATCGGGGCTGGAATGGTCGGAAGTACCATGGCGTTAGCACTGCAGAGTAGTAGTCTAAAAGTATTGCTGCTGGACAGCAGTCCCTTGATAGTTAAACCATTCAATCAAAATGCGACCTTTGAGTCGAGAGTTAGCGCTTTATCAGCTACTAGCCAGCGTATCCTGGAACAATTAGGCGTATGGGATGGTATTGTATCTCGGCGTGTCAGTTCTTATAGTAAAATAGAAGTGTGGGACGGCAGTGGTACTGGCTACGTTGATTTTTCGGTAGCTAGCGTGCACGCTGAAGTGCTTGGGTATATCGTTGAGAATCGCGTAATTCAGGATGCTGTACTTGATCGCTTACATGATTGCGATTTGAACTTATTGGCTAACGCGCACCTAGAAGAAATGAGTCGCTCTGGCAATGACTGGTTGCTGACTCTAGCTGATGGCTGCACGTTACGTGCGTCGTTAGTAATTGCCGCTGATGGCGCCAACTCCACTGTACGTCGCCTGACGGGTGCCGCAACCCGCGCATGGGATTATCTGCATAACGCCATTGTCACGAGCGTGCGCACCAGCCAATCGCATCAACATACTGTGTGGCAGCGCTTTACTGATACAGGCCCGCTAGCGTTTTTACCATTAGTGCATAATAAACAAGAAAATTGGTGCTCGATTGTTTGGTCAACTACACCAGTTGAAACTGAACGCCTGATGTTGTTAAATGATGACAGCTTCTGCTATGAGTTAGAGCGCGCTTTTGAAGGGCGACTTGGCGCAGTACTTAGCACTGAGGAGCGTGTCTGTGTACCGTTGCGTCAAAGCCATGCGAAACGTTATGTATGTGAAGGTTTAGCGTTGATTGGTGATGCCGCTCACGTGATTCATCCATTGGCTGGGCAGGGTGTGAATCTGAGTTTCTTGGATGTAGTAGTGTTAGCTGAAGTTCTGTTAATGGCGACTAAACGCGGTGAGTATCTAGCTGATGCGAAAGTATTAAGCCGTTATGAGCGTCGACGTATGCTGCATAATATAACTTTGATGTTGGCAATGGAGGGTTTTGAACGCTTATTCCAAGCTGACCAACTGTCATTACGTTGGCTACGTAATGTTGGGTTGAAATTGATTAATCAGATGCCTGAATCCAAGGCAATTTTTATGCGTAAGGCGTTAGGGTTAACTGGAGATTTGCCAAGTCTAGTTAGTCTGTAGGATAACTTAGCGGTATCCTATAAAGTTTTGCTAGGCGCCAGTAAATGTCCACTTAATTATTTATTGGTCTCATTTGCAAAATAAGAAGCTGCATCCATAGTAGCATCTATGGCGCTTCTTGATAGAGCTACCATTACATATAATTGATTTGTATAGCTTTACCTGCCTTAACGCGTATTAACAAATTGATCTTGTCAGTAGCGCAACGTTTAGTGCTTATACTAATAAAGACTAGCATACTGGTAACGTTGTATGATTGACAAAGAAGTTTAGTTTGATGTAGCGTATCACAAAGCTGTAGATAAAAACATCATGGCTAACCTGTCGCTTATCGCCAACATCGAGAGTTTTGGCAGATGAAATACAAAGTACCATGCTACTTTGTATTTTTGCGGCGATCGATAAAGTAGCCTCTTCAGTATAATTCTTTTAACTATGTTTAGATTAGTTGGAGACTGTGTATGGAAATTATCACCTATTCTATTGACTAGTTAAAGTTAAGCGACGTAATTACTTACGAAACTTTAATTAAAAAGTACATACAAAGTTTGCCTGCAGTTAGGTCTTCGACAATATCGTCGTATTTAAGGCTATTAATAAGGTGTAGGTAGTTGTTGATTGATATCATCTTAGGATGTGCTACTGAAGGCTGCTTAAATCAGCGGAAGCCTCACGTAGCAGTACTGCTATCTTGTATAGGTAATAACTAGTGTAAGTTTATAGTCGATATATTTTGAGTTGTTCTAGTGCCGCTTAAATATTCAGTCTAAGAATATCTGATTGGTATTGATTCGAGTGCTGCAAGCTGAGCGGCACGCTAGGTTTGCTTTAGCTATCCAAGTAATGAGTGATTACGTAGTAATGCGTTATATATCTTTGCTGAGGTGTAAGGTAGTTTCATCTAAGTTAAATGTCGTTTAGTATATTCGCCTGTACCATTGTTATTACAAATATTATCATTGGTGATCTAGTTCAATTGGTATTGATACTTTAACTTAGAGTATGGTTATAAATAGCATTTATATTTGCCTTCGTTAGCAAGATAGCGCTAATTTAAGCAATTCATTCTGGTATAGCTTAAGTGACGCTAGCAAACGCAAAGCTGTTGTGTTTGACGCTAACAGCGTTGATTATGTTAGCGTTAAGCTACCTAAGCCGTTAAGTGATTAGTTTCTCTGTTAAGCTGGCCCAACGATGCTGGAAAACTTTTGCTGTTTAGCAGTTTGTTAGTGCTATTAATAATATACAAAGTATGTTTTCTAAGGTGACTTGTGAGTCACTAGAAATAGTCTAGTTAAAATCTACTAGTTTGTTGTTAAAAATATTCTGTAGTCTCTTGGTAAACTAGTTGTGAATGTTTTACAAAGTGTATCTGCCGTTATTGTTGCTAAAACGTTAAGCACTAAAAGCAATTCCGCACTATTTTGCTAAACTCAGAAAGAGAAACCAGGAGCACAGCGTATCCATTTGTATCATCTATAGGTCGCCACTAATTATGAAAATAGTTAATCTTAGCTGTTGAGGTGTACTTCTGCACTGCATGGTCATGAGTTTGAGGGTGCTATAATGTGTAACGTTATTTTGAGGTGTTTGATATATTTCGTATGACTTTTGGTATATGTCATATAAAGTTTTAGGCTAATACATGGTTACAGCATCTACTAACTCATCACATCGAGTATTGATAGAGCTGTATGCTCTAATAGTACGTCCTCCTAAATAGGCAGGGCAATACGGTAAACAACATTAATCTTCTACCGTTAAGAAACTGGTTATCAGCTATTTATCATCATCTATGTCTATGATTAGAATATAATACAGATTGCAAGCGTAAACTAGTAGATATTTAGTAGAATTATATAATAGTTCGTATTAAGTCATGCTGGCCATCTACGGCTCTCATGATTTATATAGAAGTTCGTCTTGTTCATGCTTAATCCTGGTTACGTATTAACAACTACTATCTATCTATTTAAAGTAAAAATCTAAAATAAGCGGTATTTGATTTAGTTAGCTAAGTAAAACTTCGTACTTCATAGCAAAACTATGATCAGAATATTTTCTGATAGGCTATAGGTAGCCGATATTTTTAAGGATACAGATTGTGAGCAATAACTTTGCTAAACTGCGTTTTACTAAAAGTCACGAATGGGCTCTTCTAGAAGCCAATGGCACCGTAATCGTTGGAATTTCTGACCATGCACAGGCATCTTTAGGCGATGTGGTTTTTGTTGAACTACCTGAGATTGGCGTCAACTGTGACACTAAAAGTCAGGCTGGCGTAGTGGAATCGGTAAAATCAGCTTCGGATATATACGCCCCGATTGCTGGTGAAGTAGTTGCCGTTAACGAAGAGCTGAGTATAAGTCCGGAGCTGCTAAACTCTGATCCTTATAATACCTGGATCTTCAGAATTAAACCAAGCAACCTAGCTGATTTAGAAAAATTACTAGATATTGTTAGTTACCAAGCTATTATTAACAGGTAAGCATAACATATTTAGAACTGTATAAATTACTGTTGGAATTAATAAGTTATGTTTCATTTGTTTTAATACAGCGTTAACTGATGAAATCAACAGTTTTGCGTTAGCCTTTGTAATTGCTGTGAATATTAGTAATAAAATGATTAAATACTGAATATGCTTTGATATTTGGAGTATGCCTTCTCGTTTCTGCGCCTAATATAGAATAAGCAGATAGATTGACTGGTATCAGTGCTAATGCTGTATACCTGTATCATACCTTATATAAATAGCTTATATCAGATTATTATTTTGACGTTTAAGTAATCTTATCTGAGATACATATGATTTATTTTCTACAAAATTTGCCGTCAGTAATGGTATGTCGTATTTCTTTTAAAAATTACTACCGGGCAGTGGAAATAGTGTAGTGTTAGGTTTTATCGTTAGATGGTGAGATTTTCGATATCAAGGTAATTCATCTAATCCGATTATTGTTGCTATATTAGTCAAGTTGTACTTGTTAGTTATTGCATAAAGCATAAGTATATTTATGGGTAAGGCTTGTCAATATTATTTAAATAATATTACTAGTGTAATTATTTATAGTTTGCTAACGCTATTTGTCTGTGCGTAATAAGCACAATAAGTTAGAATTTTTGAGTGGCATCTGCTAGTCGAAAATTTATATAAAACATTTTACTAAATGCTGTTGACACGATTAAACAATATAGCTTTACTTTGATTTTTTTTGCTAAAATTTAAATGTTACATAACAACTTATGTTGTTGTTTATTTTTTCTATATATGCTTATTAAGCAACTTATTAATAATCAATATTAGCTAGCGTAGCTTTGGTCATAACAAAGTCCAACATAAATATTATTAACCAGTTTGATTAATTTATACTATATAGCTTATTAATCATGATAGTGGCAACTAGTGTATCATTACTCGTTTGTTCTTAATTGCTAGCGTAGAGATTATGTAATTCTAATTTACTGATGACCGTGATCATTGTAATCAGTGCTATTAAAGGATGTAGCTGGCTAACATGGCTAGTGTATTTAACGCTGCATATCCTATAGAGGAGCAATATTGCACTGAATTAATCATCTAAGCATTTGTTTAAACTGGGCTTCTTATTTTTTTAGATATATGGTTATAACTGTAGCTCAAATAATAATTTGTGCGTTATTATCCGCTGCACTTAGTTATTGTTTGATTAGTGAAAGTAATAATTTATGTAGTTCTAATTGATGTTTATACACTAGCAGTTGTGTATATATATATTTCTAGTTTGTGTTCAGTATAAACTGAAAATAAATTAATTTTTTAAAAAGCTTGCTTTGGCTGGTACCTTGCGGACTCTGGCAGGTTGGTTGTTGCTGAACGATGAGGTCGTAAAAGAGTTATTTAGCTATACCTTTAACAAGCATACGCTGGTTAGATTATTTTGATTTTTTATTGATTATTTAGAAATGATGCTAACTTAGCTGCTCTGTTATACATATATTTATATTGAATAGATATTTTCTATATTCAAATTTATTGACTGCGTTGTCAATAACTGTAGTGCATAATTAAGAATGCGTAGTTTATTTATTGCGGCGTCAGTAACGATCTGATCTTGCGTTTGGTGTCAATATTATTGATGTTCTGCGTGTTACTGCGAGTAATAGTTAAAGTAGTTTTTTTTGGCGCTGCACATGTTAAAATTTTTAAATTCTATTTTTGATTATAGCCTTATATTAAGGCTACTACTGATCTTATAATATTGCTCCAATAGGTCTTGTTTGCCGAAATGATATTTCAGGTGCAGTAAAGTTTGCCAAGTCTAGACAAAGTATCTGAAATACTATATTTCTTTTGATGTATGCGCTATACCAGCAATTTATAAATTACTGACTAGACAACCGTCAGTAATTAGTCTATTCAGCGTGTAACTTAAGTGGTCTATTTTTATAATGTTCATTATTTATGTACATGATTATAGCTTAAGCCTATAGATATTCGATGTACGTCAGTTATAGAGTGACATCCTAAGCTAGGTAGCGTCAGTTTTGCAGTAAAGGTATGCATCTTACTTAATATCTTATAGTTCCTTAGTTAGCTATTTTAGTATGGTAAACTAATTTTTTACATTGGATTTAACTTTAAATCATATATTTTTGTTAAATAACTATTGATCATATACTATATGATCTAGGTATAAATTAACCAAAATCACTACTATGGTCAATCTTAGTGGTTTTGGTACGCTCATTCATAAAATAAGTCGTACTGATCGACTTAATAGCTTTTATCTAGCTCATTAGTTATTGAAGTTAATCACTTGCTATCTATTCTTAACGTTGAGCATGGCCTTAGGCCTAAATGAATCTTGGTAAATTCTTTGCGTTTTTTGCATTTATATAGTGTAATTTAACCAGTACTTGCTTGCGTTTATGAAGTGGTATAAAGCACTGTAGCTCATCAGCTTACATTAAGTCTCAGACTCTTTTATTACATTTAGCGACAAATATTTTACAGCTGACTTAAAGTTTCATGATGGTGTGTTTATAGATCGCTAGAACATTCAAAATTTAGAGTATAAAAGCAGATAAGAGTCGCTTCTAATAAGTTGTACAGTTCACATGAATAAACCCACAAACGATACATTATAATAGTTATTATTTCATGCATATAATGTTATAATGGAATCTATTTACAATAAATGATAAAGTTGCGCATGTCATGACTAACTGTAAAATAACAGCATACCGTGTTGACTGCTGCGTATGCTAGCGTATTACGTCAAGGCGTTTTCTTGATTAAATTAATAGCCTAGCTGGTTTTTTGTGCTTAAAAATGTAGACTATGAGCACATTACAAGTGCTCTGAGTGAATTTTAAATGTAGCAATTAACTGATTGAGACAAGTTCCATAATGCTGATTATGCTATTTAACTATTTGCGTGCCGTCAAAATATTTAATATTATCTGCGAAGATATCGCTACATGCTTCATTACCAAGTTGGATGCTGATAAGTTTTTATGGATTAATGCTAATCCAGGTTTGATCGACGAATATAACTATTTAGCATATAATATGCGCATACACTAAGTATCGATATTACTTATTATATTGATACAATAACTATTGGACTAGACTATATTTAGTGCTGCCATCTAGAGATTTATAGTAGTAGAGTGTGATGTCTTTTATGGCTAACTACGCTGAAAACTGGTATGTTCTATTTTATTTCCTAGTGATAGCTGAGGCCGACTAGTGTAACTGAAGAGTTATTTAAGTGAGTATGCGAAGCAGTCATTCAAGACGTTACTAAAATAGTACGGTAGCAAATTGCTTAAATGTATCAAAATTAATATCCAGACGCAGGTGAAAAAAATTTCACTTATCTTCACGCTACCTGTCAGTGTAATTCAAAGAATTTTGAGAAGACGTCATAGTTCTAGTTTTCTTATTAGATTATCGGACTATATAATAGCTTACTGCCATACAATACAGATTGTTTAGTCTTCCAGGTAAGTCAAAATAATGATATTACAGGTAAAGCTCAGCAATTATATTTAATTGCTGCTTAGTGTCTGGCAAAGTTATCAGTCATATAAAAAAACTATATAACATAATTATGCCAAGCCTAACTTGCTCTGTTTTTTTAAAGAACTTTGCTTTTCTTAAATTGACTTCGTTGTGCTTCTATATTAAAATAATAAGATTGGCTTGCTTAGCCTTGATATCCGAGATATAGATTACTAATCCATATTTTATGGTTATCGGTAGTATTTAAATTTCTCAGCTTAGCAATACTCTATGATGACTTCGAGTTTATAGCCTAGATGTTGTTATGAAGAGTATCTTCAGTAAAATAAACTAGTGTAGTTTTAGTTAACCTGGTTAACTGCGTTAGTATGTTTATTTGCAGAATGCTTGCGCATTTTACCTCACAATGAAAATATATGTGAGTTTTATACCTGTAGTTTTATATGAAACTATTTCAAAATTTGCTTCAATTAAGATTGTGTCAGAATGCAGATTCTCGTATTGTTGATCAAATAAGTATGCTATTGATACAGCTACGTTTTTTATGTAGCAATCATTTCTATAAATTATAAGTCAACTGCTTTGATTTTTGAGTATTTAGTTTTTAGTGATTTAGCACACTGAGCAAGCCATAAAATCAGAAATCAAGACAAAAGGTTATGTGATCGTTTAATCGATTACCTGAACATTAAAGGCAAGTCTTATTAACAAAAAAACTAAAATTAACTAGAAATGATAGAAATATGGCTTTATCTATAATAATAGCTTTATTTTTTTGTTGTAGCTAACATATGTGATAACAACTAAATTAGTTTTATTTTTATAAAAGCTAGTAAATATTTTTGGGTGTATATAAAACTAATTATCTTATAGGGAGACTATACACTAACTGTCATTAGACGAAAATAGCAAGAATACAAAGCTATGACAAACTTCATAGCCATGATTTAGCGCTAATTTGCCTATCTGCAGATCTAAAGCACTGAACTTTATGCCTAAAAAATATATAAAATTACAAATGATAGGAATGGTACATGAATAAATTAATATTTATAGCAGCAATCACTTTTGCTGTGATTGCTCAACAAGTAAATTCTGCTGAATTCATTGAAGACAGCCAGGCTACTCTTAGCCTGCGTAACTTTTATATTAATACTAACAATTACAATAGCAGTCTTACTTTAAACAGTCATAGCAAAAATTTTGAATGGGGCCAAGGTTTAGATCTGCGTTTTATGTCTGGCTTTACTCAAGGTACCCTCCAATTCGGTATTGACGCTATCGGTCTATATGGTCTACGGCTAAATTCAAGCCATATTAACTATGGCAGCACCAAGTCTAGAAGCACTGTATTCCCAAGCAACGGCAATCAGGCTGTCAACGATTTTTCTAGCTTAGGTGTAACTGGTAAGATTAAGATTTCTAAGACTGTCGCGAAAATTGGCACTTTGCAACCAAATAACCCTGTAATCAAGATTAATGACGGTCGCTTGTTGCCTCAAACTTTCCAGGGTAGTGAAATCATGTCTAATGAAATCACAAACTTAACTCTGACTGCTGGGCAGATAGAATCTGTCAAGGGTCGTAATTCTAGCAACAATGAAAACCTATCGGTTATTAGCGTAAATAAAAATTTACACTATAATACTGCTAAATTTAGCAACAAGTTTTACTATGCCGGTGCTTACTATAAAATTACAAAGGATTTGACCGCTTCGTACTATTTTGGTGAGTTGAAAAAATTTTACTCTCAGAACTTCCTTGGCGTAGTACACAACTTAGCAATTGGCTCTGGTGTACTGAAAAGTGATTTACGCTACTATCGTAGTCGCGACAATGGAGCATATACTAATACCGTAAACTGCTATACCTCGTGCTACTATACCGACGGCGCCAAACCTGTAACTAACAGCAAGGTCGATAACGACCTCTATAGTTATCTTGGCGTGTACTCTATGAGCGGCCATACTTTTGGTGGTGGATATCAGTATATCAATGGTAGCAGTGATTTTATGTGGCTGAACCAAGGCGACGGTTCGTCAAATAGCACTACTACCGACATGCAGATTCAGAAGTTTGCCAGTGCCGGCGAGCGTACTTGGCAAGTGCGCTATGCGTATGATTTCGCTAAAGTTGGTGTGCATGGTATGACTGCTAGTATTGTTTACCTCAAAGGTACTAGTATCCAAATGTTGGCTGGCAACAAGTCTGAGTGGGAACGTGATATTATCATAACGTATGTTATTCCAAATGGCCCGCTAAAAAATTTCGGTGTTGCTTGGAAAAATGCAATGTGGCACAGCGGCGTCGCCGGTCATACTCAAGGCGAAAATCGTGTTACTGCGAGCTATTCGGTCCCGCTATTTTAATCGCGTTATGCTTTGTCTGGCATTGTGGTGCTAGGCAAAGTAAAACGTACTGTTTAGTGTAGCCTTCTTCCTACAGGCATTTTCCAAACACCTTCTTTGTGCGACATATTAAAACTTTTTGAGCCTTACAGAGAATGTTGATTATGGTCTATTGCTAAATCTCATTTAATAGATTATAAAATATTTTATATTGTTTGGGTAGTTTGATATTTATTTTTTATCAAAATAATTAATTCAGACATAGCAGACTACAGTATCTGCTCACTATAGGTCCAAGACTAGGCAATATTATTTTATACTTTGAGCATAGCCTGCATTGATAACATTCGTTTGTATAAATAGCTAGATGTTTATGGCATGTTGTGTTTTCATATATTAAATTTCACTCTAATGCATATAGTTTTATTAAATTTAAAGAGTTTAAAAGAGAATTCGTCAACTACTATTTTAAAGCTATCGCCATGTCGGTTAACCTGGCAAACTAGTATTGCCAGTGGATCGAAAACATAAATGAAACACAAAATACTATTATCAGTTTGTTGATTCTAGCTTATGCTGTTTATCAAGATTTCGTATGTATACAATTTTATTTATTAAACCTTGTTTGATCAGCAAGTACTAGCCGTGATTTTTACGCAATCCTTTGAGTTATTAATTTGTTATAATAAACTAGCAACTATATGATTTCCATAGTCCTCAAACCTTATAGGACTGTGATGAAGTAATGATTATGCTATCTTGTCCAATATGGATAAGAAATTATCCAATGCTTTCTGCAGATAGTGTTGCGCTATAAATTCGTACTTATGGTTAAGAGCTCTACTAAATCGTTAATTTTAAAATTGGCATGACTAGCTTCGATTAATACAATATTTAGGTTGTAAACTATCTTATATAGTAAGAATTTTAGTTGTTTCTATCGTCTTTTCATTTTAGATTTATAGACATATAAATTAGCTAACAAGGTTAGTTTTAACTAAGCGTTATCGGCTGTATAGCAAGGCGCCGATACTTGTTTACATAATATCTTTATGCTAGTTATAACACTTAGAGTACAGATTTTGTAGTGTTATCGCGCTAAACGCTTACTAGCAAAATCAGTTCGTAACTGCAAATAAAACTTAGATATGTCAAGTATATCAGATACTGACTTTTCAGTCTAAAAATTTGTTGCGCATTTGCTTAAAAGCGTTAAGGTTATTGGATGATTGTAGCAAATTGTGCAGGATAATAGCTTGGTTATCACTATTTATTATAGTGTACAAAGTTTTATTTTCTGGTGCACTGCAAATCTCACTTAACCTGTTGTTTAATCTTGTCTTGGTGCACGCAATTTTATTGCTTATGATAACTACCTTGGTAATATTCGTTCTATATGCTAGCGGTTAATTATGTTGTGAACCATGTACTGTTGATTCTCAAGGTTCAGTAATTGCCCAATGGTATTGTCTTGTTGAAGACAATAAGTTAGATAATGTATTCTGAGGATAGCGCGTAAGCGTAACTGCTGCCAGTACTTAAATAGCTTTCACATAAGGCTTTTCTAGATTCTCGATAGCACTATAGATGAGTCGCCAAAAACTCATTATGGAAATATATTGAATGAATGTTGATTGAGTATATGTCAGAGTACCTAAAACTATTTTGTTTTTCTTGCCTGCTACAATTGTAAAAGGAACACCAGTACTAGTGGTTTACTATTAATGCTAGAAAATAAAAGTAGCCTTAAGCAGGCGTCTACACCGAAAGGTGTATACAGTTACTTGGCATGATGGATTATCGTGAAGGCGAAATTTAACCGCTTAAAGTACAGCAGAGCCAAGTGCAGGCTGTAGCGAACGCTTTTGTTCTATGGGTGTAATAGTACCGCGAATGATAGATAAGCTCTAACTGGTACTGTATTATAATTTGCTAAGATTTTACTTAGCTTGTTAAAAAACTAAAAATGCAATGAGCTACGAATACTGTGTCAGTACGCCTAATCTTTAATATAAGTGTAAAGCAACACAGCCAAAAAGCATATATAAGTAATAATTTAGACCAGCTTATCAATTATTTGATTGATTATAAAATCATAAAAGTTAAATACATAATTGGCTGGCTAATTAGTATTACTTACCTAGTAAAGGTCTCACTGACCAATAAGCTAGTTGCCGGAAAAGGCTGGAAAAGACATTGGCCTACCAGAGATCTGTTTATTGTAGATCTTAATATGCAGCTATACTAAAGATTACATTGATTATGGATTGCTTGTCCTAACTAGGATCGACATGAGCTATTGTTATAACTTAACACGCTATGTTTCTTATGTTTTTAACTATCCAGTTAACCTCTTGGCTATTTCTCCACCAAGATAAGCGGCTTAGTAGCAGTATATCGCTAAATTGATACTGCTATTTATCTTGCTAATTTAAATTGATGCCACTGCTTTTTATCTGCTACTTAGGCGTTGGTTAACGTGTAATGAGATTATAAACTATATCGTTAGTCTACACATATTAGATGCTTGCCCACAAAATTGGCACGTAGAAAACTACTTGCTATGCGATAAAGTTAACTCATAACTAATAATCTCTACTAAGCTGCTATCTATTCATGATAGATATGGTTAAATTAGGTACACCCAATTGTGTTAGTAGTAAAATATGGTGATGGGCGCTACATCTATAACTACCACTAAAAAATCGAAGACGTTTTGAATATATAGAAAACAGTAAGATTATTGAGAATGATTTAGAATATCTAGCATATACTTGGTGCATATAATCTATATGCATAAATAAACTGACTGATGAATCTTAGGCACTACCATATATCGTCAGACCGTACTTATATAATTGGGTAGCAATATAAGCCAGGAAGAGCTAAGATCCTAGTTGTCAACTAGTTAACTAAAAGCAGCTAAAAAGATTGCAGAATTAAGCACAAATAATATTTGTGCGTTTATTGCCGAGCTTAAATGAAGTGCTAGTGGTATAATAGTGATGTCAAAATTATCTGGTCGTGTATTCGCGTGTTAATGTGGTCTTCGCTTGGTTAGGCATATATTTGTCGTAGACTAATTGATTTTCAGTTGCGTCCGTACTGATTAGTGGTTTAGAAACGACTTAGACGACCTTAAACCTTGCATGATGGTTTTGCTAAATATCTAACTTAAAAGGTTAGATGCTAGATATTGGCATTCTGGTGGTGCCTAAAACGTAGTTACTGTGCTTAATGCAAATAATGTATTTAATCATATCTTTATTTGCTCCAATCACTGTAGTAAAGCTAAACATCATCTGCATGATGCGTGATAAAACAATAGTGAAGCTCGCGCACAAAAAACGACACTATATTTGTTAAGAGATTTAATGTAACTGGCTAATCATTAACTATCAATAGGTAAAGTTCGTAGTGTATGCATATACTATGAGATTTGTGCTATTGCAGGACAAGATTTCTGCGTAAACTTTATGAAGTTTAGAGTATTAGCATAATCTGCTCATACTTTCTATTCCAAAATAGCATGATCATACGTGCAGTTTATAGGTGATATTATTATCATTTCGCTAGTACTATAAATAAGTAAGATGGAAATTGATGAACTAGTAATGGAAAATTCACTAGTGCCTAAATTAAATTTCGTAATATTACTTGCTTAGCTAGAAATTACCAGGTTCAGTATGGAGTATCTTCCAGCGTTGCATACTGAGTAATTGTAAATCTGCGTTTATAAAAGGTGCTGTGTTAAAATCTAATTTGTGATCTTGCCAGACTGTTGCCCTGTTTTGTTGTTATTTTAGAAGAGCCGTGAGACAACAAAATAACGTAACCAAAATTGGAGTATTACCAAATGAAGGCATTATGTTTGAAAGATGCTGGCAGGAAAACTTTCCTCGTCTTGTATATAATAGGTGCAATAACTAATACAGTTTATGCTAACGATAAAGTGCTACATGTCTATAATTGGTCTGACTACATTGCACAGGATACCATCTCTAACTTTGAAAAAGAGTCAGGAGTTAAAGTGGTGTATGATGTTTTTGATAGCAACGAGACTCTAGAGGCTAAGCTGCTAGCAGGTAAGTCAGGTTACGATATAGTTGTACCGTCGAATAATTTCCTGGCTAAGCAGATTAAAGCTGGTGTCTATCAGGAACTAGATAAGTCCAAGCTATTGGATTACGATAATCTAAACAAATCTTTACTTAAAGCCGTATCAATCAGTGACCCTGACAACAGGCATGCTTTCCCGTACATGTGGGGTTCGATTGGTATTGGTTATAATCCAGAAAAAGTTAAGGCTGTATTGGGTATCGACAAGATCGACTCCTGGAGCACTATTCTCAAACCAGAAAATCTCGCTAAACAGAAAAACTGCGGAGTTAGTTTTCTTGATTCGCCAACTGAAATGTTGCCGGTAGTTTTGCATTACCTCGGTCTACCGACCGATACCCAGAAAAAGGCTGATCTGAAGCAAGCTGAGGATCTATTTCTCAAGCTTCGCCCATCGATTCGCTACTTCCATTCATCTAAATATATTTCCGACCTAGCTAACGGTAATATCTGTGTCGCTGTGGGTTATTCTGGTGATGTGCAACAAGCTAAATCACGTGCGGTCGAAGCTGGTGGTAAGATTAAAGTTGCTTATGATATCCCAAGAGAAGGTGCTGGTAGCTTCTATGATATGATCGCTGTTCCTAAGGACGCAGAAAATATCGGTGCAGCTTACAAATTCATGAACTATTTATTTAAGCCAGAAGTGATGGCTGCAATCACCAATAGTGTACATTTCCCGAATGGTAATGAGAAAGCTACTGCATTAGTCGATAAAGATATTACTAGCGATCCCGGCAGTTACCCGCCAGCTGATGTGCAAGCCAAGCTTTATGCTATTGCTGACTTGCCAGCTGCAACTCAGCGTGAGATGACACGTAGTTGGACGAAAATTAAATCTGGCAAGTAATCTGCTTAAAAAGCGGTTTTATTAACCGCTGCACATATCGTGGCAGTTAATAAAAAACTACATAGTAAGAAGTTTTGTTCGTTTTATTGGTGGTAAGTTACGTGCTGGTTTTCTGGTCAGCCGATAACTATGTGTTTAACTATTTTATAAGACTTGCACCTGCTAATTTATTTATTTCATAAATTTTGCCAGTCAGTGCAGATATTACGTTTATTGTCAGTGTACAGGACATGCTAAGTATGCATACTTATAGCTAATCAGTACTATATTTATCTAGCGTTGCTTAAGTGTCTAGAAAAAAGCGATACATTTTTAATGGGCTCTCAGTATAGTATGTATGTGGTATTAATGGCATTAATTTCAAATATGAATTAAATTAAAATAAATACTGAATGTCAATTATACTTCTTCCTAGTCTTTAGCTGTTTGAGTTAGAAGCTATAATGTGACTAGCTATCTATAAGCATTTCATTTATGGACTCTACGGATGAAGCATCTTTAGCAATGCGCAACAATACAGGTCTGAATCCCAACAGCACTAAGTTTTAAGATTACAATAATATTGAAAAGAAGCCGTGTACAGTGCAGCCATATATGATTTATTTCTATTCTTTCACGTACATCCTAAATCTGACCAACAGCAATATCCAGGTAATGTCTTGTTTTTCTAGTTATGCGTTTTAGGTAAAGACCATTATAAGCAATACAAGCAATGACATAAATATCGTCTACACGATCGCTAAAGATAGCGATAACCTGTAGTTTTACGTACTGGTAACTAGCAAGAATATGGTTGATATTAAAGAGATGAACTTTGCAATAATTATATTATTGCAATAACAGGTGATTGTTTAGGCTTATGATCAAGTCAATCAAGCCAACCATAACCTTATAGACAGATACACTAATGGATCAATCAATACGCATTGAAGCAGTAGTTTATCTGTCATGGGTAGTTCTCCATAAGACGTTCGTCAAATTCGAACTACTACAGAAAGTACAGCTTTTCATGATTAGTAGTATGACCAAGGTAAAAATTGGCCAGTAAAGTTTCAAGCTCAAATGATCTAAGGTGTTGCCTGTATTGGGCGAATTGCAAATTTTGTTGGGAGTTTCATAAATGGCAATTGCCTCCGGCGCTTATAAGAAAGCCATCGATGGCGACCAGACACCAAAAAAGGTTCTAGTTAAAATCGACCGGGTTACAAAGAAATTTGACGAGACAATCGCTGTCGATGATGTGTCTCTGCAAATCAAGAAAGGCGAGATCTTTGCTTTGCTTGGCGGTTCAGGTTCGGGTAAATCTACTTTATTACGTATGCTTGCAGGCTTTGAGTGTCCAACAGAGGGTCGCATTTATCTTGACTGTGTAGATATCACTGATATGCCACCTTACAAGCGACCAATCAATATGATGTTTCAATCTTATGCTTTGTTTCCACATATGACGGTAGCGCAGAATATCGCGTTTGGTCTGCAGCAGGACAAAATCTCTAGGATTGAAATTGATGCTCGCGTGGCCGAAATGCTCAAGCTGGTACAAATGATTCAGTACGCTAAGCGTAAGCCACATCAACTATCCGGCGGTCAACGTCAACGTGTGGCCTTAGCGCGTTCTTTAGCTAAGCGTCCGAAACTACTGCTACTAGATGAACCAATGGGTGCACTAGATAAGAAACTACGTTCACAGATGCAGTTAGAATTGGTGGAAATTATTGAGCGTGTATGCGTGACATGCGTAATGGTGACCCACGATCAAGAAGAGGCCATGACTATGGCTGAACGTATTGCGATTATGCACCAGGGCTGGATCGCCCAAATTGGTAGCCCGATTGATATTTATGAAACACCTACTAGTCGCCTAGTTTGTGAATTTATTGGTAGCGTCAATATCTTTGATACCCAAGTAGTAGATGACGCTGAAGGTCATGCGCTACTCAAGTGCCCAGATCTAGATCGCGATATTTATGTAGGATACGGTATTGCTACGGCAGTGGAAGACAAATCATTAATTTACGCTATTCGTCCAGAAAAGTTACTAGTCACCATAGAAATGCCAACCCGTGAACACAATTGGTCCAGCGGTAAGGTGCATGATATTGCCTACCTAGGCGGTCACTCTGTATTCTATGTAGAGCTGCCAAGCGGCAAGCTTGTGCAGTCTTTCGTAGCTAATGCTGAACGCCGTGGCCAGCGTCCAACCTGGGGTGACCAGGTTTATGTGTGGTGGGAAGCTGACAGCGGCGTAGTACTGCGCTCATGAATATGATGAAACTCCAGCACCAGATGCAACGAATAATGCCAGATAGCCAATATATAGTCATTGGAATTCCTTTTTTTTGGCTGTTACTGTTTTTTGCACTACCGTTTTTCATCGTCCTGAGGATTAGCTTTGCTGAAGCTGCTGTAGCGATTCCACCTTATACTGAAATCTACACTTTTGTTGAGCAAAAACTACAATTAGTGCTCAACCTTGGTAATTATGCATTACTCGGCAACGATGAGTTGTATATTGCCGCATACTTAGGCTCGCTGAAGATAGCGTTTTTTAGTACGATTCTATGCCTATTGATCGGCTATCCGATGGCCTACGCTATTTCTAACGCGCGTAAAGATGTGCAGACTGTGCTTGTATTATTAATCATGATGCCGACTTGGACTGCGATCCTGATCCGTGTATATGCGTGGATGGGTATTCTCAGCACTAATGGTTTGTTGAATGGCTTTTTAATGAGTATAGGCTTAATCAATGAACCGCTGCAAATCCTCAATAATAATTTTGCAGTGTATATCGGTATTGTTTATTCTTATCTGCCGTTTATGATTTTGCCGTTGTACGCTAATCTGGTAAGACACGATCCAAGTCTGCTAGAAGCAGCATCTGACTTGAGTTCAAGCACTTTCAATAGCTTTTGGAAAATCACTGTGCCGCTTTCCAAGAACGGTATCATCGCCGGTTGCATGCTGGTATTTATTCCGGTAGTTGGCGAGTTCGTGATTCCCGAGCTACTAGGCGGTCCGGAAACCCTAATGATAGGCAAAGTTTTGTGGCAAGAATTTTTTAATAATCGCGACTGGACCGTGGCTTCTGCCCTGGCGGTAGTGATGTTAGTGCTCTTGATTATGCCAATCATTCTATTTAATCGCAGTCAAGCTAAAGAGATAGAAGGTAAGATATGAGGCGCTTTAGTTTTTCTGGTTTTATGCTGGGGGCTGGGTTGTTGTTTGTTTATCTGCCTATGCTAATTTTAGTAATCTATTCTTTTAACGGATCTAAACTAGTTACGGTGTGGAGTGGTTGGTCGATTAAGTGGTACGCTAGCCTGCTGGACAATACCCAGTTGATAGTGTCTATAGGTCGTTCATTAGAAATAGCCTGCTATACGGCGGTAGCTGCAGTGGCTTTGGGTACGCTGGCAGCCTTTGTGCTTACCCGTATCACAAACTTCAAGGGTCGCACGCTGTTTTGTGGCTTAGTGACTGCACCGCTAGTGATGCCAGAAGTTATCACTGGTTTGTCGCTATTGCTGCTGTTTGTAGCTATGGCGCAGATCATTGGTTGGCCTCAGGAGCGTGGTATTGTTACAATCTGGATTGCCCATACTACTTTTTGTGCAGCATATGTTGTTGTATTGGTGTCGGCCCGTTTGCGTGAGCTAGATCTGTCAATTGAAGAAGCGGCAATGGATTTAGGTGCGCGACCATGGAAGGTATTTTTCTTAATTACTATCCCTATGATCGCGCCGTCGTTAGTGGCTGGTGGTATGATGTCATTCGTGTTGTCGTTAGATGATCTAGTACTGGCAAGCTTTGTGTCTGGTCCTGGTTCAACTACTTTGCCAATGGCAGTATTCTCAGCGATGCGTCTTGGGGTTAAACCAGAGATTAACGCTGTAGCTAGTCTAATTCTGTTGATAGTATCGTTGGTAACCTTCATAGTATGGTTATTTATTCGTCGTGCCGAGGAGATGCGGAAAAAAGCAGTCCAGCAAACAATTGACGAGGCAGCTACAGATAACTGGCTGCAGTCAGATAAACATAGCACGTCTATGTTTTTTTAGCTGTCTAAACGCGTTGAAAATTTTCAACTTGGTTTGCTTTGATGGTTTCAACCCCTTCAGGTGTACCTAATAGCAATATATCAGCTGTGCGTGCCGCGAATAAACCATTAGTGACTACGCCGACAATTGCATTAATCTTAGCCTCTAACTCTACTGGATTAGTGATCTGCATATTGAATACATCAATAATAATGTTACCGTTATCAGTCAATATGCCTTCGCGGTATACAGGGTCACCGCCTAGTTTAACTAGCTCGCGAGCTACGTGACTGCGGGCCATTGGAATAACTTCTACTGGCAATGGGAATGCACCGATGATAGGCACTAGTTTGCTAGCATCGGCGATACATATAAAAGTTTTGGCTACGGCTGCAATGATTTTCTCGCGAGTCAGAGCTGCACCGCCACCTTTAATTAGATTCAGATGTTTGTCGCTTTCATCAGCGCCATCGACGTAGAATTCTAAATCGCTTACAGTGTTGAGCTCGTATACTGGAATACCATATTTATTAAGGCGTGCAGCAGTGGTTGTTGAACTAGCCACAGCGCCATCAAATATGCTTTTATATTTAGCCAGCGCATCGATAAAGTAGTTAGTCGTGGAGCCAGTACCAACACCAATAATGCTTTTGTTGTTAAGCTTAGGAAGAATTAAATTGATGGCAGCCTGGGCCACTACTTTTTTAAGTTGATTATAGTTCATGCTGGCTCCAGAACTGACGTAGAGTGATCGATAGTGGCAAGTATAGACCAACAAAACTTTCGGGATTCGTATGATTGTCTAGTTAAACGCTAAATTAGGCTCTTTAGCTATGTTTACCATGCTTATTGACTCCTGCTAATATCTAAAAATGAAGCTATAAAGACACTCATTTCGCATATTAATAGAGTCTCAATAAAAGCTCTATTATACACTGCTGGGCTTAGAAAGTAGGCCAGGCAATAAGATTGGGTTTACAAGGATTTAGACTGATAGATAATGTTCTCATTTAAGATAATGCGTTATTTACAACACAGTTCACCAAACTCTGCTCAGAAAAAAATACACCTACAGTTGTTGTCACTATCTATACTATAACATTATGTACAAAAAATTTCACCATGGCTTATAATGTGTCATGTGGCTTCATGTCTATATCGTGACGCTACATACTGCTCTGCAAATAACAATTATCAGCATAGAACTAAATAATCTCAATTGCCATATAAGTTTTATGGTTATAGGCGAACGGCTGATATTGCTTACAGCGTAATGTCGATGACGAATTAGTAAAGCATATTATTAATTTTACAAAGACTATGTTTATGCAGTAATTATCATGAGCACTGATGAAATCTGTTTGCTGATCAAGAGTATGTGTAGCGATACCAACTGTATAGCTGATTCAGTGAGAATATAGAGTATAGCTAGTATTAATAAATACGTATACATGAGTGGCATCACTAAAAAGTTTAGATAGACATTAAATTCAGCACTAATATAGATTTTAATCAACATGCGCCATTTAGCTAAGCACACTAAGTGTAGCGAAAGGCGCCAAGTTATAATTTCGGTAACTATTTTAGAAAACCTAGCAACTTTAACAGTGCTTTTGCGATGACGTATTCAAACGCTATATTACTGGATTTCACTACTACTATCACTTTATGTGTGAGGTACATATCTTTGTTAGCGCGTAGAGTTACCATGAGAATAACTCGCGTAGGTCGTTAATCGCTAGTTTGACTAGTTATCGCCTTCTCATTCTGGATTTGATCTAATATAAATAGTCAAGTTGTGCATTTGCTAATACGGTGGATAAATTTAGCGCTACCCAGTATTAGTCTTGTTGGTAAAAAAATTGTTTTACTCGTATCAGAATAAAAGAAGAAATCTAGCTTTCTAACTGTTTATTTGGTTGGCGATTACGCTACCCGTGCAACCTAAACATTAAATACCACAGAAACGCTAAACACCATAAAGGCTATTTATATTACCATTAATATGTTATTGCCGCTCGGCGGCCATAGTTATTGTGCAATTGCAGCGCTATTCCAGCAATTGCTATACAATATTTTTGAGTATTTATAGTAGTTATTAATTAATGTGTGCCGTGGTTGTTAGTATACCTATTCATTTCCTGGTGGTTAACATATGTGATTGTATGTTAGCTATAGTAAACCTGACTCTTAGATTTTAAGATTGGTGGTCTAGTTCTGACTAGTGGTGCGGTTTAATTGCCTGCAGTTTTTCATTGCTGCGGTAGCAGTTTAAATTCTATCTTAGTGTTAGGTATATTAACCTAGTTAAGTTTTTTTTGATAGTTGTCGGATTAATAGATATTAAATTAGTTTAATACTTAAAACTGAGTTGACTTTATTGTAGGCAAGTTAGCATTCACTCTTGATCGAGATTCAATATTAATGCGATTTAATATGTTAGATCGAGCTTGATAGCGAAAACTTTATGAGTTACGTAGGGTAATTATCGGCCAGTTATGTCTTTCGGCTTCGGCACGTAAATTGTGGTCTGGGTCTACCGCTACTGGGTGTGTTACTTGCTTTAGCAGTGGTAAATCATTTATTGAATCACTGTAGAAGTAACTGCCTTCTAGATTATAACCGCTTTTTTTCAGCCAATGGTTCAAGCGTTTCACCTTGCCTTCACGGAAACACGAGATATCGGTGCTGCGTCCAGTATAGCGACCATTTTTTATCTCACATTCGGTAGCAATCAGGGTTTCAACTCTTAGCAGTTTGGCAATCGGTGCAGTTATAAAGCGATTGGTGGCAGTGATAATCACCAACTTGTCGCCAATAGCGCTATGTTTAGCTAGCAATTTTATAGCCATGGGTAGCATAAGCTGGTTAATGCAGTCGCGCATGAAATCACTGCGCCACTCGTCCAGTTTAGCCATTTCAGTGCGGCCAAGGATTTCTAGGCTAAAATTTAGGTAGGCAGCATCGTCTAGTGTACCTGTCAAATAGTCCTGGTAAAACTTATCATTGCGAGCTTGATAAGCCTGTTGGTTAATAATTCCTCGTTTGCAGAGGTAATCACCCCACGCGTGATCGCTATCACCACTAAGAAGGGTGTTGTCTAAGTCAAATAAAGCTAGATGCATTACAAGTTACTCGCTAAAAAGTCTTTAACAAAGATATTTAGAATACGCTTTTTCTTTATAAGAACCTATATAAAGTATAGAGGCCTCGTTGCCACTTAATGAACCTTTATGGAACAATATTATAATATCCGCTTATGAGGTTGTTGCCGTGATTGACGCCGATGGTTTTCGTTTTAATGTCGGGATCATTCTTACAAATGATATTGGACAGGTACTATGGGCTCGTCGAATCAACCGAGTTGTTTGGCAGTTTCCTCAAGGCGGAATCAACCCAAATGAAACCTATGAAGACGCTTTATACCGTGAACTAAATGAAGAAGTCGGCCTCGAGTGCAAAGATGTGCGAATTTTAGCTTGTACTCGTGGCTGGTTACGTTATCGTCTGCCTCAGAGACTAGTGCGTACTCACAGCCAACCGCTATGCATTGGTCAGAAGCAGAAATGGTTTCTTCTGCACTTACTGTCTAATGAGCGGCGGGTTAGGGTGGATTTGACTAATAAACCAGAGTTTGATAGCTGGCGCTGGGTTAGTTATTGGTACCCATTAAGCCAAGTGGTGACATTTAAGCGCGAGGTTTATCGCCGTGCTCTTAAAGAGCTTGCCCCACGTCTTTTAGTGCGTGAATGACGACGGAGTTCAACCACTAGTCATGTTTAACAAGCTACGTAAGATTGTCCAGGAAATTAAATCTGTTCAGGATCTCAATGGCTGCATTATAGATTATTATGTTGTGCGTTTAGAAAGCTATGGGTAGTCAGGTTAGCTCTGTTGATCTGTAGGATTTTGAGATTAACCGTTTTACGCTGATGGCTGCCGAGTGTTTAAATAGGCTCTTGATCGGTAAATTTAATATGATGTTTATGAAGGTTAAGTTGGTTTGGCAGGGGGCGCGTAAAGAACCTTTTAACCTTGATTACGCGGTGTATCACTCAGAGTTATTGCTACTTGCCGACATTGGTGAAGAGCGCTATGCCGCGTTCTTTGGAGTACTGATCATTCATTATCTAAGTGTTGTAGGCGCTTAGTTGTCTAGCAAAAAGCATACCTCTAGTTTAACGAAGACCAAGAAGCTTTTCTTATAATTATAAGCACAGAGCTTGCTGTGGTTCTTGCCAATGCTGAACCGATTTGTTCAATCCACAGTCTTGGCTGTTAGGGCATGGATATCCGAGGTAGCCAAATCTGTCGGCGTGCCCTAGTTTGCCTAGCGCTGCAGTTATTAGTATAACCGTGACTTATGCTACCCAACTGTCGATCTAAATATAGCGTAAGACAAAACTGATTGACGATATTGATACTGAAATTAAACTATTTAAGATAACTATGGAAAACGCGTTTTAATATGAGATATCACATTCATATAAACTACCTATGCAGTTGCGCTTTGAAGAGCAGGCATGATTTTACTCATAATAAATGATACTCAACAACGCGTCCATAGGTAATAAGTTTAAAATTATAATTAAAACCGACTAGCTGACACACGCATTACGCCAGGTAGTCAACGACTATGTTCACTGTTGCAACTTGATGGATGACGCCTGTCTGTATAAGCACGCCTCGGATATGTGTTACATAGGTTGCTATCTACAACTTATTTACAGGTAGATCGTACTACTTCATCTGGTCTACCCAAATAATATGATTCTGGTCAGTAAAGAACTAATTGCTGCCATGCTGGGCAAAGTGCTATAAAGTAGAACTTATGGGTTCTGGTATCTGTACTTAGTGCTAGTATCTCGCATCTTGCGATCTTGGCTCTAGCTATGGGTATTCCGACAGTGATGGGTTTAGTAGATCTGCCATATTTAAAGGCCAATGGCATAGATAAGATTATAGGTGACTATCTTGGCAAAGTCTTTACGTAATCCATAGTGACATAATATGCAAGTAAGACGCCGAGGCAGTGGAAAAAGAGAAACAACTAGCGATTAGTTTTGATTCGCTGCGCGAGCTATCGTGTGTAAACCATTGACGACTACTGCGTGCCATTATTTATTAAGGCTGGCTTGTGCTAGCTATGTGGCTTATGCTTATTAGCACGATGCTGAAGGAGGCGTATGGTTATACTGTATTGAAGTACCATTCATAAGTAGCTGGTATTTTATTATGAGCAACTGTCTGCTGTTTGCTCGTTGTTAGTGATAATGTGTAGCTTAGATATTGGTAACGATAAATCATTATCATATTTCTAGATCAAGGAAGATGACTACCCTCCATTCTTAGCTAGCGTGGTATACGTGTGATTATCGACTATCCTGAATCTTTTTTGTACATACTCGCGCTATTCTCAAAGCTAGCGAAGGTTCTTTGACAAACCCAAGCATTCTGTTGCCAGATGATCTCTGGTGCTTATAAGCTTTGACACAAGCAGTGCACCTAATTAACCTCGCTTGAGGCTAAATACGCTACGAAGGTACAGATGTATTGATGTAATCGATTAGTTTGATAATTCAAATCCAGTCGGTAATTTACCAAAACTTCAAGAGTGAGCACGGCAAGTAGGCTTCCTCTCAGCTGGTTCTAACGACTTAATTCAATACCTTCTGGTCATAGACTGTAATAACTTGAGAGTAGCTAGCTGATTTTTACGACTACCTGTACTCAGCAGTACAGCAAGTCTTGCAGCATGCAGTGCATGACGCCAATATCCAAGGCATACTAGTGAGTATTTGCGGCGCAATGATCGGCGACCTAGAAGCAGCGATTTTATTCAAAGCAATTGGTTTGGATAGTTTATCCATAAATGCTATCAACTTACCAAAAGTCAACTGGATATTGCGTCAGGTTGAGTCAATATTTATTGATAACCAGCAAGCTATCAATGGCTCTCTACAATTGACGTTGAAAATTAGGACTGATACAGATGATTAATCCATGATCAACAAATACCTTATAGGATTTGCTTTATTGATGCTAAAGGTTTTTAAAACTTCAAATTTCAATTTGAATACAGTCTACAACTCAATAGCCTAGTACTATTGCTTACTTCATTGTAAGTGCAGTATCTGCACTTACAATGAGCGCTTATACTAACTAGTATTATATGGTTTATGCTAATGATAAACGCTTTAGAAAGAGGTGCTCTGTTGCAAATTTTTATACCGGTATACGGTAAGTTAGTAGGCTGCGCAGTTTGTGAATCGTTCAAAATGTATGGTATAACCGCTATCTGCTTCGGTATATATTATTTCTTCAGCATTACTTTTTTGCATTTAGCAATGCAGGTTATGGAATATTCAGATAGGTATTAGATAACTTATAAACTTCTGTCTCCTACCTTATAGACTAGGTGCAGCTATTAGCTTAGTAATACTACCCATTCAGCGTTACCTTATGTGTCATTGGATAGTGTGCATACATTGCGGATGTTTGGCTAGCAGCAGGTTAAGCTAAATGCATAATTAATAATGATTAACTATGACAGTTATCGGCTAGGCGCAACCTAGCTATTCGCTTAAAATAATTAGGTATATTTGGTATGCCACTCCTTTTTGCGTGTTATTTAATGTATTTATACAAGAAATGTTTATCAATTGCATTAAGGTTTAGTTTTATGCTTTTGATCCATTAGCATGACTTAACTATTATATACGTGTTAGTAGTGTATATAGCATGTTTAATGACACATCAGCATAGTTATGTGCACCATGATTTATGGTTTAATGAGGAGTGGTAGTGCTGTTTTACCCAAAAATCAACCCGGTAGTTGTGGCTATCGGTCCTCTGCAAATTCACTGGTACGGATTAATGTACTTGATTGGTATCGGTAGTGTTTGGCTATTAGCTTCCAAGCGTTTAAACCGTTTAAAGCCAACTTGGACAAAAGAAGAGTTCTCCGATATAGTGTTCTGGATGTCTATTGGTATGATTGTTGGTGGTCGTCTTGGGTATGTGTTGTTTTACGCTTTGCCAGTTTATATTGCTAACCCGATGCTAATTTTTGCAGTATGGAAAGGTGGTATGGCGTTCCATGGTGGCTTTGTTGGTGTAATAATCTCAGCATGGTTGTTTGTTTGCCGCAATAGGAAATTATTTTTTCCACTGATGGACCTTATTGCGCCATTTGTGCCGATTGGCCTTGGCGCTGGGCGTATCGGTAACTTTGTCAATGCTGAATTGTGGGGTAAGCCAAGTGATGTGCCATGGGCTATGGTGTTCCCACTATTTAGTGATCCAGCGCAACTGCCGCGCCATCCGTCGCAGCTTTATCAGTTTGGCTTAGAGGGTGTAGCACTATTTTTGATTCTGTATATTTTTTCGCGTAAGCCACGCCCGACCATGGCGATATCTGGTATGTTCTTGCTGTTATATGGGATTTTCCGTTGTATTGTAGAGTTAATACGTATGCCGGATGCACAGTTGGGCTATTTAGCGTGGGGTTGGTTGACCATGGGTCAGATTCTTAGCATGCCTATGATCTTATTTGGCTTAAGCCTATTATGGTGGGCTTATAACTTTCGACAAAAATATTAAAAACGCTGCACTGTAAATTTGCATGTTGAGTTTATTGCGTAACCTTGGTTTTAACAATATCGGGAAATAGATGAAGCAATATCTAGCACTACTAAACGAAGTTATAACTAAAGGATTAACTAAGAGTGATCGCACTAGTACTGGTACCAAAGCCGTGTTTGCCCGTCAGTATAGGCATAACCTAGCTGACGGTTTCCCGCTGCTAACCACTAAAAAACTTCACTTTAAGAGTATCGCTAACGAATTGATTTGGATGTTAAGTGGCAATACAAACATCAAGTGGTTGAATGAGAATAGTGTGAAAATCTGGGACAAGTGGGCCACTGAAGATGGTAATCTAGGCCCAGTATATGGAAAGCAGTGGACTGCATGGCCCACTAAAGATGGTGGCAAGATCAACCAGATTGATTATATTGTCTGCACGTTGAAGAACAACCCTAATAGCCGTCGTATCCTGTTCCACGGTTGGAATGTCGAATATCTGCCTGATGAAACTAAAAGTCCGCAGGAAAACGCGCATGGTGGTAAACAAGCCTTACCGCCTTGCCACGTATTATATCAGGCATTTGTACATGATAGTTATTTATCAATGCAAGTGTATATTCGTAGTTCTGATGTATTTCTTGGTTTACCGTATAACACGGCTGCACTAGCATTGCTAACCCATATGCTAGCCCAGCAATGTGATTTGATTCCGCACGAGATCATTGTAACTACCGGTGATACTCATGCATACAGCAATCATATAGAACAGATCTATACTCAACTGGCGCGTACACCAAAGAAACTACCTGAGTTAGTCATTAATCGTAAGCCAGCGTCGATCTATGACTATAAGTTTGAAGATTTTGCAATTGTCGGCTATGACGCTGATCCAAGCATCAAGGCCAATGTGGCTATGTGAGCTGTTTTGGTCAATATCAATCTAAGCGCTGATTTGCCCACATTAACATAACTGCAGTGAAAACTAAAGTATCTGAATGTCCACAATGTAGGTAGGCTAGCTCTCATATTTATATTGGATTTTACCTCGTATAGACTAAAAATTGCAGATTTTGCCGGCATGTGAAAAGGTTTAGCCATGCTGGTTATACTTCGAGCGACTGCAAGATTTTGCATTGATCCATATTCGATCTATCGCTACAGTATCGGCTTAGGTTAAACAACCGTATTTATGATGCTAACAACTAATTAAGTCTATATATTAATATGGTAAATATGATCGTTTATAAACTTATGTACGCTTTCGTATAAGTTGTTATGAATATTGTGCAAACCACCTAGTAGTATTGTGGATTTTTTAATATAGTCATATCAAGGTTACGGCAGTAATGTATACAGGTCGGCCATGTTCTGATAGATATTAGAAGTTTACGTATCTGGCTTATAACTGGACAGGTTGAGTGTATGCTATTGATACAAAATCAGAAACGCTAATATCTAGCTAGATGGTCTTAAAATTATACACGAGTTGTTCTTGGTTATAACTATAGATGCTTAAGATTCATGCTGTATAAGCCTACAAATCGCACACTCAAGGTTAAACTGATTAATAATACTATGTTCAATACAAACAGTCTATTCAGTACCAAGAACACATTTATACGTTTCAAATAGTTTTTTAAATATAGCGAGAAGCTTGGCTAGCATCGCCAATAACAGCATTATCCATTAACGGTACCAAAGTTAAATTTGTGCTGTAGCGAGTTGATATAAGCGATGGTCAATCTATTGTATTTTTCTAAATGCAACAAGTAAACCAACAAGATTGCATCAATAAGATCGTTAGCTTAATAAGCTCAATAGACCACTTTGAAGATCTAGATGGTAACTTACGTATTTTTTTGTTATACGGGCGTCTTTTTTGTTAGTTAGAGTTTTTGTGGCAGGTCTAACACATGCACGTGCTGTTCTTTTAAATAAATTAGCCGTGTCATAATTGTCTACTCGTAGTTCTGGTATTCTCGTTGCTATGAAAAAGACTTTTTCTTTTAGCTTAATCGCAGCTATCGGTGATAATCATGTAATCGGTGTTAATAATACCATCCCCTGGTATTTGCCTGACGATTTTAAGTATTTTAAGGCTACCACGCTGGGTAAGCCTATCATTATGGGGCGTAAGACTTGGGATTCTATAGGCCGACCGCTGCCTGGGCGTTTAAATATTGTAGTGAGCCGTCAGACCGGCCTTTATCTTGAAGGTGCAGAAATTTTTTCGTCACTGGATGCAGCAATTAAAGGAGCTGAGGTTTGGGCGCTAGAGCATAACGTCGATGAGATAATGCTTATCGGTGGTGCGCAGCTATATAAGCAGTGGCTTGCGCAGGTGGATCGTCTATATTTGACTAGGGTTGCGTTGAGCCCAGAAGGCGATACATGGTTTCCAGAGTTTAATAAGCAGCAGTGGAAGTTAGTCTTAAGCCTAAAAAATCCAGCTATAGATAGTAAGCCGGCTTACAGCTTCGAAGTTTGGGAAAAAGCCTAAGCGCATCTTCAGCAGTACGGCTAATGGGATAAAGATATCACAAGTCAAGGTCACGTTGATCGCGTCGCCTGCTTTTCCCTAGTGACGCGATTTTTACTAGCGTGCTAAGAGGCGTGATATTGAGGTAAGCACTAATAAAATTACGATCATCTACAGTAACTATACCTAACTATTGCCTACTAAACAAGTTAACTAATTAAACCTTAAGACTAGATTACTAGCACAACAAATAACCTATAGCGTATCACTAAATAATATGAATTGCTAGAGCAAACAGGATCCTCTGAGCGAGGTTTCAGTATATGTGAACGGATTTGTACTATGATGAGTTAGTGTGAGTTTACAAGGATTAGTAAGTTGAATGTCATAGCTTGTAAAAATATATATATAATACTTATATCAAATAGTTGCTGTGATTAATTTAAATAAATATCTATTTGCTTAGATAACATGTTTTTAGTATTATTGTAATGTAAGTAGTTATGCTCTGGTGATAATGATCACATAGATTTATTAATGTTAATATGTTTCACTAAAGAAAAAGTACTTATATGGCTTGTAACAAAACTATTTATTGTCACTGCGTTAAAACATTGATCATTGTTAGTTTGCCAAGAAACTAAATAAAACAATTACCACCAACATCAATAAGATTATTTCGTATTCTTAAACAAAAAAACACTAGTTACTACTATAAACTTGAAGAGTTCTTGCTATTATATATAAATGAAAATAGTACAATTACTTGTAATCTTATAAATCTTTCCCCAAAGCTGATTACTTTCAGGGATACCGCGGATATATACTATAAGGAAAGTTAGTTTAGTGACTGCTATTGTTTATAAGGAAAAATATAGTGTCTGCCACCTGTAGATTACTTAGATTTTTCCGGTGTCACTCTTGATATATGCAAGAGCTGCGTCGACTGAGTCGTAGCGTTATGATAAATAGTGTTAGTAACTTATTTATAAAGTTGACGCAGTCTATAATATGGAAGTACGGCTATTTAAAATCTTCATGAGTCAGATTAAGTTATACGGCAAGCTAATAAAAAATAGAAGCGAGGTGTATTTGATCACTATCAAATTAAAGAAATTAGTCTAGGTAGTCGTTGCTTATTAAAAATATGGACAACATTAAATCCAACAGCGTTGTTAACATTAGGTATCCTGCTGAATGACTATAAAACAAGCGACTTGACTGCTGGCTATAAATAAATAGCCGTTGTTAAAAGTAAAGAGAAGGTCGATCTCCATTGAGATTGACCGCATACTTATAAACCCAAGTAACTTGGATGATTGATAAACACTTAGTTATGTTTACCTTTCTTGGTTGGTAGCACAATCTGTAATGGTTAGTCATGACACACTCATCAGTGTCTACTGAATATTATTCAGTAACATAGATGTAGCTATGTAGATCAATCGAAAAAACAAATAATCTAACTGGTTGTTTAGGTTGATATTGCAGTCAGGCTGACTTTTAAAGTTAGTTTTTATTGCCCAGTAGATATTGTCAGATATAAAAACTTCACATACGCAGTTCAGGCATTTTATCTGCGAGCCTTTACAAGCTATCAAGTTTAGCTTTATTGCGTGCAGTACCTCTGTTAGCGCTAGCAGCCAGCAATGCGCAAGCATTTATGCTGTATTAACTTTGTGTAGATGATTCTCTACAGGTTTTCTAGCCTTTCTTATTCTGCGTGATCAGACGTACAGCTAGCTCTTTGTTATTGACCAATAGGTTGATTGAGCAGTTTGGAATTTCGATTAGCGCTTTATTACTATCTTGCACTCGACTAATTGCGTCACTATCGTCAGCTTCTGACGAAGCGTGATTAATAGAAAGGTCGATGCGTCTATGGAGAAATTAGCCATTGTTTAGTAAAGCGCAGGATTTGCCTGGGCCTTTAGATTTTAGATATGAAATTAAATGGAGCATTTCTTGTATACCAGAACTGTTTTTTCTGGTCTTTGTAGCGGATGATCACGATGTCGCTGGTTTTGACTTTATTGACCAGAATACTATGTACGGCGCTATCTTGGCTTTCAAAAATTTTAGCATTGCCTTCAAACAAGTAAATTGACTCATCTACACCAGCTATTTTGACTATGCAACCATCTAAATTGATATTGCCGCACAAGTACGGCTAAGCTACCTTCTTAAGAATATGCTTATTCTGCACTAAGTATGCAGCATTTTTGATGGTCGTCATCAATAGTGTGATAGCAGGTTGATTAGCTAAATACAAAACTTAGGTTGGGTACCTGTTGGGCTAGCCTTACAGAATGTACGCGCGTCTTCATCGTTAGTTTGGGTAATATCCAATTAGCAATGCTTTCGGTAATAGATTTACTATGTACGGTCGGTAGGCTTGTATGTAATAAGCTGCCATGCGCTAGAGAACAGAAAATCAACAATATTCCACCGGTGCGGCGCACATCTTTTATATGGTACTCCTGGATGTTTAGTGTAATTTTGCATAAGTTGAGGTACGTGACTAGACAGACGGTCAATGTTGTATAAGTGTATAGGCTGAAATCAATTTTCAGCTTCTTGTGCTGCTGCTACCAAGTGTAGAATAATACTAGTTAAGTTGCCCATAAAGATATCTATAGGTCATGGCGTTTTCGAATGTCTAGAAGTTAGCGATACTGCGTAGCAGTACTGCCCGATCATCTTCATAGTAATAATGCATGTATAACGTAACAATAAGATTGTCCTGCCTGTAAAAAAATAGATGTTTGCGGTCGTCCATGGGTCGCAAGTATAAAACCGTTGCCAGGCAAAGCTAGATTTAAAGCTTCTATCAAGCAGTTCATCGAGTTGGCGGTGAATATACTGGAACATGAATCTCAGGTTTGGTGGCGTTTCGTTCGTATTCCGCTACTTCTTCGTCAGAAACGCTAGCGTCAGCAGCTATTACCATAGCCTCCACTTTATTAATGCCATGGCAAGCAAGTTGAATTTTGCCGGCTTTGATTGAGCTGGCAGACACGAAAATTGTCGTAATGTTTAAACGTAGGGAGGCTAGCAGTATGCCTGGAGTGATCTTATCGTAGCTGGAAATGCATATAAGTGTGTAAGCATAGCATGCGTTTATCATGTATTCTGTGGAGTCAGCAATAATCTCGCAGCTTGGCAGAGAGCAAAGCATTCCGCCATGGCCAATAGCGCTGTCGTCATTCACAGCAATAGCATTAAGCTCTTTGGCTTATGCCTTCAGTACTTTTGATTTCACTGACGACTAGTTAGTCTAGGTTTTTAAGGTGAACTCTGCCTAATACGAACTGGGTGCGCTAATTAGTAATCTTGATAATGGGCTTTTAAAGCCATAATATTGCATTCCGATTGCACACTACAGTGCGTGTACTCCTGTTATGTTGCTACCATGAGTAGATATCTTCGAGTGATAATCTGGCATTGAAAACATTCTTAGCAAAATTTAGCTACTGTAAAGCATAGAGAGTTTCTCTTGGCTGTTTATAGCATTTAATAAATAGCTAACATCTAAATGTTACCGCTTGTGCCTCTGAGTTAGCGCTCGCTTGCACCGCGAGTTCAAGAATTTACTTAGATGATAATTGATAATAAGTAGTCTAGATTTTGCACTGTAAGTTCCTGCAAGGAATGGCCGTAAGCATGAATATCGCGCTGACGATATATTTTGGTAAGGATTATCTTTTAATTTAGCGCATGCATCGATTAATCTTACATGGGTTGAAAGTTCTTAAATTACTATAGGTATTATTAATACATGACTGCTAGTTTTTTTGTTTGAAATGAGTGCCTTACTGGTAATGAATGTAATGAGCAATGTTGATGCTAATGTATCTACTTTGCTTAAGAACAGCAGTATATTATTAATATGTACCGCTAGGATAAATTATCCTGATAATTAAAGCACTTATTAGTATAGGAAGTAGTAGCATTACGGTAGTGATAGCTTCAAAATTGATGACAGGTATCAGCAACATTTTTGTAATAAACAGTAATTTCATGCTGATATTAATTTATTAGAACAGCGATATACGTTACTATAAAATATAAGGTCGTAATGTTGCCGAGTAAATAAACTACTTTATACACTATGAACGCCAATGCCTGCTATGTAAGCAGTAAGTTGCAATACATCTATAAAAAATTAGCAGCCTAATATTGATTCGCAGAAGTGGCAGGTAAATATCAGCTTATAATTTAGTAAAAAGTAATCCTGATACATAATCAGGACGCTTTTAAATAGTAATAATTCTAGGCAACCTATTGCTAGTGTGCAGATATGGGCGTCCACGATCTATATCATAATATGGCTGATTATCACCTGTTTGCAAGTAACTTTAATTAAAAGTATTAGTGAATATATAATAGCACTTAAGTGACATTATTGTAAGGGATTTTTTTAAATTAATATGATGCCAAGTATTTAGAAAAACTGTCTAGCTTGATGCAAATAAATATGTAACTGTATTTTACATTGGCTATTCGGCCATAATACGACATGTAATGCTGTTAATATGCTGCGATTGGATAATCTCTTGGTATACCTGGGTTATGTCAAGGCTATGGACGCTTTGTTTGATTGTACTAGATGTTATAGTCTAAGTGCTCCTTATTGCCAACAAGGATGCCGTTTTTACTGAATAGAGTTAAGGTTTGCTTGTTCATGCATAGGCATGGCATTAGCGTTATTTTAATATCTTTTACATTCGATGTATGTTTTTAATTTTGCAACCATAATGTTTTCTTTTAATGTTTTACTAGGACGATGATCATCGCTTTCATAACCAATTTTAATTGGTTGGTGTAACGCTATATTGATTTCGTTATTGTAGGTTCAATAGGTAGAGCAGTTATGTAATATATGATCAGTGTTTGTTTTGAGGCGTAAACTTAACTCGAGATGATTTTGTTCCTGGAAACATGGTAGATTTGTATTGTTGTGCAGAGCGTTACTATGCTGCTAGACTTTGCAAGTCTAATGCGCGTTTGATCTCTTAAAGATTAAGGACCACCATGTAGCATAGCTGAAGATCGTCAATCTATTATATTATTGCTTTAGTCTGATATAGCATACAAAAAAACTATCGGGCAGACTTTTAATGCGTAATATACGCAATGTGCAATCCATAAATGATCGTATGAGTAAGGATACTATCCTTAACCTCAACCGTTTTTGAGATATTGCTTACCAAGAATGTAGAGTATTTGCTGGACACTGTTTTAAGTAAGAGGCGCTGATTCGTTAATCATTGATAAAGTGTATGTTTATTGTGAACATACTATCCGGCGATTGCGGTGTACTGCTTGTTTAAGAATTATCCTTATATATAGCGGTTCTGAAACAGACTTACGCAAATGTAGTGCTAGATTGCCGCGTGATTAATACATAAAAATGCGTTCAACACCAGCCGTGCTATGACGAACAGTATAAATGACGAAATCGCCAACGCACTACAATGCGTTAATAATTTTTTTAGAGATCAGTCATCACACAACCTATAGCTAAAATTATTGGCCATCTATCAGAATGACCGACTAGATATGCTCATACCATTTAGTGCTAAATTACGTGTGTTTATCTAATTACGACTTTAAAAATATGACGTTGTTAATCAGCGATCTGGACGCGCACTGATTATTTTCTCAAGAGGCATACATGCCAGAATTACCAGAAGTTGAAATTACACGGCGCGGGATTGCGCCACACCTCGAAGGATATCGTATTAGTCGTGTAGTAGTACGTGAGTGGCGTTTACGCTGGCCTATTCCCAAAGATCTAGATATGCGCCTGTCTGGACTACGCATTATGCTAGTAGAGCGACGTGCTAAATACCTTTTAATCAATACCGAAAATGGCACCTTAATTACCCATTTGGGTATGTCTGGTAATTTACGTCTTGTAAAGGCTGGTTTACCAGCACTCAAGCATGAGCATGTAGACATCGAACTAGAATCTGGCCTAGCTCTGCGTTATACTGACCCTCGCCGCTTTGGTGCAATGCTATGGAGTCAGGCCCCGCTCAATCATAAGCTGCTTATATGTTTAGGCCCGGAACCATTGACCGACCTGTTTGATGGTGAGCGCTTGTTTCAGTTTTCGCGTGGCAAGTCGATAGCGGTGAAGCCATTTATTATGGATAGCAAGGTTGTGGTGGGTATAGGTAACATTTATGCGACGGAAACATTATTTGCAGCTGGGATTGATCCACGTCGGGTTGCTGGTAGTATTTCGCGTATGCGCTATTTAAGGTTAGCGCTTGAAATCAAGCGCATATTAACGACTGCTATTGAGTATGGCGGCACTACATTGCGCAACTTTCTCAGTAGTAATGGACAACCTGGTTATTTCAAGCAGGAACTATTAGTCTACGGTCGTGGAGGTGAAGCATGCAAAGTTTGTGGTGGCGAGTTACGAAATATAGCTCTAGAGCAGAGGGCTAGTGTATTTTGCCGTACATGCCAAAGTTGATAGCCATGTTATCTTTATATTGATATCGCAGATAGTTTAGCTTCTACACTGCAATATATTAACACATTTTAAATGTGCCGATTGACTTGCTTGCGATGAGGTCCATCCGCGAACCATATCATCTTAAGTGTTACCGGTAATCAGCTGATACTTGGTTATCAACTGTTGTTCCGTCTCTAGATAGTTTTCATCTAGAGGAATACAATCAACTGGACATACTTGTTGGCATTGCGGTTGGTCATAGTGGCCAACACACTGAGTGCATAGGTTAGGATTAATAACGTAGATCTCTTCGCCTGGGGAGATGGCAGCGTTTGGGCATTCTGGTTCGCAGACGTCGCAGTTTATGCAATCAGCGGTGATTATTAGGGACATGGATACCTCAAGCCAAGATAATTAATCCAAGGCATACAGAAAACTAATATGCGTAATTATGCCGTATTAGTGCCTGTAGTGCGAGTAGGCGCTGATTGAGTAGTCTTACTTCTTAAAATGTATGCTGAGTGCATCTGCGACATCCTGGTGTACGAACTTAGTAATATCACCTCCTAAAGCAGCAATTTCACGCACTAATGTCGAGGAAATAAATGAATAACGCTCCGCTGGCATGAAGAATAGGCTTTCCACATCTGGTGCCAGTTGGCGATTTATGTTAGCTAGCTGAAATTCGTATTCAAAGTCTGAAGCTGCACGTAAGCCACGCAGGAATACATTAACGTTTTGTTCTCTAGCGAAGTGCGCCAGCAGTGTTGAAAAGCCTGCTACTTCCACGTTAGGCAGGTGTTTAGTGACTTCACGCACTAGCTCTACACGCTGTTCTAGAGGGAACAGCGGATTTTTTTTAGGGCTGGCGGCGACCGCAATGATCATATGATCAAACAGGAGAGAGGCACGTTCAACTATATCACCATGGCCTTTAGTAATCGGGTCGAATGTACCTGGGTACAACACTCGGTTCATCTCGTCATCCTTGCGGAGTCCGTTGAGTGCGGATGGTATAGTAGCCATCCTGGTCGGCCAAGTCAGTTTATGTGGATAGATACTGCTAAAATTCTATTTTTATGCTGTTTTCAGGTGTTAGGCTAATGTTATTGCCAGTTGCACGGTTAACTTATAGATCTATTACTATGGTTTTTGTCAATGTGAGCTTGGAACATTGAGTTATTGTAGATCAACAAGCTACGTAGTTAATAAAGATAGTCGTGATTATCAGTCACCGTGTTTTTTAAAATCTTCGTCTGCTGGCAACTACTCATCACATAGATTCTGCTTAACGTAATTCGACGCATTTTAGATTTTGATTAACCCATTAAGGCTATGCGCCTTAGTTAGGTTATTACGTAGCAGGTATTTTGATTGTGGTATGCACTGTTTTTTGCCATGTTGCGAACTAAATATCAGTAATTATATAAAATATAGAGTGTATCCGGTCCCTATGGGTAGCTTGATACCGAATTCTTAAACAACAGCTAACCGTAGCTGTGTAACTCTATTTTATTACGTAGTCAGTCAGGAAAAAACCAAGTATACTGTAGTGTAAGCAATAACTTAGGTGTTAGTAATCAATATTTTTCTAAGAAATCCCCCAGTGCTATTAACAACGAATAATAAGGGCTAAGTAATCCTTGGTTCTAATAGTAGAGTGTCTAGCTATAAAATATTGTACCGACAATGCTGTCAAGCTCTAAAGCTAATCGGAATATACAAATTATGGTGCATCATAAAACTAGTTCGTCAAATTTACTAAGTTAGTTAGTTAGAGAAAACTAACATTAGATATAGTGACGTGCGTATACCAAGATACATACTCATGGCTGAGTATTTTAGGTGTTTATGGTAACACTAGACTAGTGGTGTTACTGCTGATCAAGTATACAAGACTGAGCGTCAACCGTGATTTTGTGCGCAGTAAGTACTATACGTTATTCATTAATAGTCACCTATTTTAGGTTTCTAATAATGCCTTCTTTATATTTTATGTATTTAGTGCTCTTAGGTAAAGCAACTCTTTATTTTTTCTTTCTGGTCAAGCGCTACCTAATAGACATTTCGTGGGAATAGTCAACCATTCTATAGTTGGTAAACTACCTGAATTAGGCATTGGGCAATTGATAGGTGATTTTAGCTAATGTTGGCTATAAGCTACAAGCTTTAGCTCTATTGTAAAATTTTATCTAGTTTTTGAGGTGCTTGTTGGTTTTAAGCAGCAGCCAGCTGTATTAGGTTTTGCTAGCATAGTTTTCATTTGTGGAAACGAGTAAGCTATGGAGTTAATCCAGTGCTATGGAATGTATAGATAAGCACGTTAGCAGGCATAGCGCAGCTCCCACTTGTTATTGGTATGCTGGGATATTTAGAATCTTAATTCTAATATTTATCGCTAAAGATTATTATGGTTAAATTTGTAGTTTATGCAAAACAAACTAAAACTTTATTAAAAATCTATATGATTAGCGCAATATAAATATCAACTATGATTGCTGCCCCTGTGAAAATTTCTTAGTACACTAAGACTTACGTAATAAGTTATTGGTTATTGCTTTGTCGCTTTGTAAATACAAAGTATTAGTAAGCAGCTTTTGCACCACCTTTTATTTGGCGCATTGTTACTGCTGAAGATAAACGTTTGACTAGTTTACGTCTGATCAGCATATGGCTTGATCTGTTTTGTACTATAATATTGAGCGCTCGCCAGAAGGCAGTCCACAACCAGATATAGGTATCGCTATTTTTTAGCGTTACTTGATTTAAAATAACGTTATTTATTAATGGGTTTATACGTTGGTATCCTGAATATAACTACGCTATAAGACGAGGCTCTAAGTATGTAACACCTAGATTATCTCAATATCATTATTGAGTTTTTTTATACAGCACTAATGAAAAAAAACTCAGTGTACTCTAGCACTAAAGCGATGAAGCATAATGTATGTTAGCCATTAGTTTTATAGTAGTATTTATCAGGCTATCGCAGCTTCAAAGGCTGTATATGTTTTGTTTAAAAGAGTTTTATGTACTGCTACACTAAGCATTTGAAAAAGTTAAGTCAGACTTCTCTAAAATATATTTTTAGTAATTTGTTATATCGCTTTGCGATGGAAATCTCGAACATCTGCTCTGAAAAAATATCACAATACGCAAGATGTTATCTTGGAGCGTTAGCTAAGTAAGCCATTTAATTAGTTATCACTAATTGTTGGAGACGAATAATTTCGCAAAACATTTACAGGACTAGGGTGGTAACCCTGATATAAATATATTCCTATATATGAAAGCTCTAGTATGGATGCTATCCATGTCTAGTGGCTGCAAGTCTAGCTTGGGTCAAGCGCGATTTTGTATATCTTTGTATACGGTATTTTGGCAGCCTGCTATGCCACTTGTTTCCAGTTGAGATTAGATGTGTCTGTAGTTTATGCAAGTATTTTTTATATGTATACCAAATAGCTGCCTGTTGTGAAAATTTTAAGTATCTGTAAAACGTTTGAGTAAACTAGGTGTAATTCTTTATTGATACCTGCGCGTAGCCGTATTTTTATTATAAAATCTAGTCGGCTAATCTGTAAGCTAGTCGTATATTGCGGATTTGGTAGTTATAGTTTAAACATAATCTGTTTGGCTTGAGTTTATTAGGTAGCTTGCCTTACAAGCTGTATAGCATAATTGTCAAATTAGTAAATTAATGATCCTGTGTAGAAGATCGCACTCAAGGATCCTAGTGTCCATAGCGGTTAAATTTACTCATAACATGGAAGTTTGTAATTTAGCTTTTATAATATAGTCTGTGTTATAACCATGTAGTTGTTATGGAATACAGCTTTGCAGGTTATCATGAGTTGACACTGTTTCAGTGAGTTATTGATGGCCACCTACCTGCCTACCTTGAGCAGGCAAGCTTGTACTTAATGCAGTTTTATAAATAGCCAGTCTATAGCATACTGTTAGTGAACTATCATAGACTGCTTGGTAGCTTGTATTGTCAAAGTTAAAGTGTAAATTCTACTCAAGTAATGAATAACGTATCGTGCAATGATAATAGTATTTAATGCTTATGAAGCTGTGCAGCAGTTCTGTCACTAAACCATTAAATTTTTACAAGGTGCACGTCTTATTTAGTGAAGCCCATAAAATGGTTTTTATTTTGTCAATTAGGTTTTTCTGTATAAAAAAATATCATTAATCTGATGCAGACATATAATAATATCTCACATATGATGTATCATAATAAATTTTACGAAAAACCTAGCTTGATATGGATTTAGCGCACTTTTTACCTAAAACAATACCAATATTACTATATTACCTTATAGCCATGATGCTTGGCTAGTTTTAGTGAAGTGTTTAACGTAAGTTGCTAAACGAATAATCTGCGTTATGACTGTTAGTTCGTGTGCTTGTGTTCATTCAAATGTCTTGACTAGTTTAAGGCGGCATTAGTTTAATTGAGTGACGAAGCTTTTTTGCAGGTGAGTCACTTAGAGAAAGCTAGAGAAGATAGTCAGCCTATACGGTATCAGGTGCCGATGGTTGTTGGTGGTGGTTTGATTGTCATAAGCTCTACGACAATCAAGGTTAGGCAAATCATTATCTCTTACGCTGTAATAGTTTGTTTTTATATTCAAGACGTGTAAGCGGTACGTAATAATAGCTTTATTACAAATCTAAACAGTGCCTTCTACGAAACGGTGCCATAATGCGTAATATACCCGACCAGATTTATGCTCTCTATGTAGACGCCAGCTGCTGGGTAGGCTAACAGTAGATAGCGAGCTACCGCTTTCAGTATAGATCCATGCATCCACTGCTAGCCACTGGCGTTTTTCCAGCAATGCACATACTGTCGGTAACAGGTTTTGGTTGAATGGAGGATCAAGAAATACTATGTCATATCTATTGGTTGCTTGGATTTCTAAGTAGCGTAATGCGTCTACAGTCTGAACCTCACCAGTAGTACAATGCAGGGTACGTAGGTGTTCTTTGAGTTTGGATACTGCAATATTGCTAGTGTCCAAACTCAAACCATGTGCCGCTCCACGAGACAAAGCTTCTAGAAATAGTGCGCCGCTGCCTGTAAATGGGTCTAGTACCTTGGCGCCACTGATGTATGGTGCAAGCCAGTTAAATAGTGTTTCACGCACATTGTTTAGCGTTGGGCGCAGATCGACAACATCTGGTAAGCTTAGTTTAAAGTTACTCCATTCACCACCAATAATACGTAGCTGGCCCATACTACGATGGATGTTGTGAATAAATTTTTTCTGGCGAAATAAACTGGTCATTTATACTCCAGAATTACTAGTGGCTGCTTAGCAGGTTTATCAGTGGTGACGCCTTCGGTTAACTTACGCATAGTATCTTCCATTTTTCTTTGCGTTTGGTCAAGTCTTTAATGTGGTTAGTAAACATATGTCTTCCAATAAGTGCATGGTTACAGTCGTTCATGAGTAGCTTGGGTTTGTTAATTAATTAATTATTAGTTGGCCACATGTACCTGTATCGGCAATAAGTCCAAGGCATATATCGTAAGTATCAGAATACCTTGTACTTACCTCACTTAATTTAAGTGTATACTTAAACTACTACCACTAATAATCTGGTTATCCATAGATAAGGTTTCGTAGTTCTAGTCAGCATTAGTCGATGCATAGTTGCGCAAATAAAGGATACATTTGCTTAAATAGTAAGTTTAATATTGGCTAAATTGGCTTTTAGTTCAATCTTACTGCCAGTTATTTTGCTAAATATTGCTAGAGTTGCACAAGCGATACATATTTTTTGTTTAAAATAGGCGTCATGATTTTCAAATCTACTGGTGATTTTATCTGCTATTTTTATTTATCATGCTACTATTGAGTATAGCGTTAGTTAATAGTGCTATGTCTAGAAGGTGTTACCGTCTTGTTGCTAGCAGTGACAAAACGTGGTTGCGTCGATCAGATGTAATAAGATCAGTCGTCTATTTTATAATTATGCATAAGCTATTTACTTAGATAAAATATAGATAACGCTCAAATGTTTACAGATGAAATATATGCGTGGATCTTTCTAGATATTTTAACTAGATTTTATCTAGCAGGTGAGCAAACTTATTGTCTATGGATCTCTAAAATTGCTTGATAGTTTCCAGGAAACTATCAGCTTCCTAGTTTATCCTTCAAACGCTAGTAAATTATGAAATCACTTAGGTACGGATATGTTTTAGTGCTGCAATAGTTGCAGTTTAACTATCAACCTGCCTGATAAGCTCCATAGACTGGTTTCAGTATGTAGCAGTGGTCTTGTCTTATGCTGATTTAGTGGTATCTAAACCCATCAAATTAGAACCGATGATTACGCTCGGCAGTTATAACAACACGTGTATAGTCAGCGCAAATATTTGTCTGTCTAGGCTAGTTTTAGTGAGAGCTTCACTAGTGGTATCTTTAACGATGGAGTCAAGCCCAAGTAGCTTCGAGTTATGCTGCTTGACTTTATCTGTGATCATGTCACATGGTTACCATGATGGTGTTATTGTATTAGTATCACTAATACTAATTTAGTTATACATCTCTTTGATTTGTGTGTGTTTTCGGTTCATCATCTAGTCAATGGTCTACGTTTATGGTGTTTGCTTGTGTCGATAGGCTATCTTTTTAAAGTACCAGTAGGTCTATAGGTACCCTAATTGTTGTCAATGCATATGCGGATTTTTTGATCATTTTGATTGTGTAGTTGCACTGCACTCATTAGTCAGTCAGCACAGACTATAATGCAGTTAGTGTTTATATTAAAGGCGATATAGATTATCATGCAAGATCAACGATGCTCCTCCAGGAGAGACTTCAAGCGTTTCTTTGGGCTTTACACATGCAAAGGTTGAGAATTAATACTGGGTCTAGTCTAGGACTGCATAGCTAGAATCGATTTTCTGCTAAATCTGAAAAAACCACTACTCGTTTATGATTGTATTCGCATAAAAATATTTTAAAGACAGCCGTTATCTAGGGTAAAAGCATATATTGGTTTTTTTGTCTGGCAGCCAAAGCTAAAAGGATTAGATAAATTTGTTCCTAAACAGTAAACTAGAGGTGTATCAAGCCAGAGCATTCATTCGTGTTTTAATCAGTTAATTTTGTTTGCTTCATCTTAATTTCAGTAAGCGAAAAGGTATTCTTACTGATAGAGCGATAAACAATAGCTATTATGCGCTAGATTATAGTCTTAGGAATGCAATAATTAAGCTAAGCATCATACTATTGCTAGCTTTTGCTGATTTGATCACTTCAATCCTTATCAAAACAATTTGTTGAGGCCTTTATCTATATTTTATGATACGCTTCGTATAAACAAGCGCATGTTACAGTCGTTTATTCTGTAATAAATTTATTTACTGAGGCGTTCTGGCGCATCTCTACTTTTGGAGAGCCCTTTTCTATGTTTAGCTTTGATGGTGATAAGAAAGATTCAGCTGTAGTTGGTACAAACAAAAGATTATTCAGATGGTTGCGCAACAAACCACAGGGAAGCGTCGTCGAGCAGCCACAAATTCAGCTTAAACCGACTGCAGAAGCTGTTACAGAATCCGAGCATAAGTCATTGCTAAAGTTGCTGACAGATGAAGAGTCAGCAGCTACATCAAAGGCTGTCACCACGCGTGCTAAAATTAGCAAAACTGGGTTGTTCGCTAACCTAAAACAAAGTCTGAGTAAAACTAGCGACAGAATCGGCGCAGGTATAGCTAGTCTATTTCTGGGCGAGACAATTATTGATGACGAGCTTTTGGAGAGTATAGAAACCCGTCTTCTCACCGCAGATGTTGGTGTTGAAACTACTGCTGTACTCATCAATAATCTGAAAACAAAAGTTGCACACAAGAAACTGTCTGATACTGATGCGCTCTACAAATCACTGCAGTCTGAGATGGTTTCTATTCTCAAGTTAGTAGAAGCACCGCTGATGATCACGTCAAAGAAGCCATTCGTGATTTTAGTGGTTGGAGTTAATGGTGTCGGTAAAACTACAACAATTGGCAAACTGGCAAAAAAACTGCAGCTTGAAGGCAAAAAAGTCATGCTAGTTGCTGGCGATACCTTTCGTGCTGCAGCCGCTGAGCAGTTGCAGGTCTGGGGAGAGCGTAACAAAATTCCAGTCATCGCCAAGCATACTGGCTCCGACCCCGCGTCTGTGATTTTTGATGCTATGAAGACCGCTAAGACGTGCAGCATAGACGTATTGATTGCTGACACTGCTGGTCGTCTGCATACAAAAAATAATCTGATGGAAGAGCTGAAAAAGGTACGACGTGTAGTTGGTAAGCTTGAGGCAGAAGCCCCGCACGAAGTGTTGCTAGTGCTTGATGCTGGCGTCGGTCAGAATTCTATCAGTCAAACTAAACAATTCAATCAGATCATAAAGCTAACTGGCTTAGTTTTAACTAAGCTCGATGGTACGGCCAAGGGTGGTGTAATTTTCGCCCTGGCTAAACAGTTTGGGTTACCAATTCGTTATATTGGTGTCGGTGAAGGCATAGACGATCTATGCACCTTTGAAGCTGAACCATTTATGCAAGCGCTTTTCGCCGAGCGAAGTGTTTATGATTAGATTTGAATTAGTCAGTAAACGCCGACACTAACGTGTATATAAGGTTCTTATAAGCTGCACTTCCTAGTGCATCGCATCGAATTTCTTTATAATTAAGTATTCTAACGCTAGTGGAAGTAAGTTTTTTCGCTTTACTACTTTTGCTAGGCAATGAGTATGTTAAGCTATCGGCAAGTTGCTAATAGCAGGCTAGATATTTCAATGCTATTAGCAATGCATAAATTCTGTTCTTAGGCTTCTAGATCGTATTGTTCCGGCACTCTTAATTATCATGTTATCGCATTGTGCCTAATAAAATCGCCTTGCCATGATAGATTTTTTAGTTTGTCTCAGACTCAAACTATCTAACGCATCAATTTGGTTTTTGGCTATTGAATACATAGAGCTGTCGAACAAGACTTACCTTATACTATAGTGATCTTGTTTATTGATTACTTCGATATACGTCTGATGTTCAAGATTATAAGGCTTGTCTCAAGATATTAGTCACCTGCAAAGCAGATGATCGGCTGCTTTTATCTGTATACTGACGTGGTGGTATAAGTTTTTTTGATAATTTTGAATGCTGGTGGAGTTAGCGGTGCGCAGTGCAGATTTCCTTGTAATTAGCTTTTCAAATACTAGGTAAAAAAGAGTGAAAGATTGCTAGATAAAATAAAGATTTTTACTGGCTGTATCTGGATGTTGAGCGTATCAGCATAGATCAAACTACCTAAGTATTTATAGTAATTATTCAGCTCTAGTGAGGTACTTAGAGGATTACCCATAGAGCTCTTTGTTTGATAAAAGTTAGTGGTACTGAATAAATTCGCTAAACATGACTTTGAGATTATACGATAAAAACTTGCATACATACTAAAAAAGGTATAACAAACAAAATGTGAACTGACGATAAAATTAGTATTTGTATTAATTTAGTGATAAATCATACTATTCGCATTTATATTGAATATCGGCATATTGAGATAGAATCAATTGAATTGGTCCATGGTATAGACAGCTGTATGCGTTGCTTCATGTATATTGGCGTGTTTTATAGTTTTGTGTATTAGAAATTTTTTCTAAAGCTGTTTTTTGTTGTTGATGGTTTAAAAATTGTTGTGTATGGCTGTTGTATTGGGTCATGTAGATGCTTAGATTACGGTGGCCTTTTATTTATTTGAGCTATTACCGAAGCAATGAATGTTTATATGAATGTGGGTTCGTTTATATTGACCGTATTGATAATTTAGAAAAATCGTCATAGGTTTTAGGTTAATTTTCGTAGTTTTGAACTGAATTAGTTATGTGAGTCGGAGGTTTTTTGTATGATCACTTCTCTGCAACCTGCCCATGCTTTAGTTCCTGGTGCAAACCTGGAAGCATATCTGCACACAGTTAATAGCATTTCACTATTGACTCCAGAGAAAGAGCGTGAACTGGCTGAGAGTTTTTACTATGAGCAGGATTTAGGGGCTGCCAGACAGATAGTTCTTGCCCATCTTCGTTTTGTCGTACACATTGCTCGTAGTTATAGCGGTTATGGCTTAGCCCAGGCTGATTTGATACAGGAAGGTAATGTAGGCCTAATGAAGGCCGTAAAGCGTTTTAACCCTGAAATGGGCGTGCGCTTAGTGTCTTTTGCTGTGCACTGGATTAAGGCAGAGATTCACGAGTTTATCTTGCGCAATTGGCGCATTGTCAAAGTCGCTACCACCAAGGCTCAGCGCAAACTATTCTTCAACCTGCGCGGCCAAAAAAAACGCTTAGCTTGGCTAAGTAATGAGGAAGTCCATCGCATGGCCGAAAGTTTAGGCGTTGAAACGCATGAAGTACGTGAGATGGAAAGCCGCCTGACTGGCCATGACATGGCTTTTGACCCTGCCGCTGAAGCAGACGATGATAATGCATTCCAATCACCGGTTAATTACCTGGAAGACCACCGTTATGATCCGGCGCGCCAACTAGAAGACGCTGATTGGAGTGATAATTCAAATCAAAATCTACACGCAGCGCTAAAAGCACTGGATGACCGCAGTCGTGATATCCTTTGTCAGCGCTGGCTGGCAGAGGAAAAAGCAACTCTACATGATCTAGCGCAGAAGTATAATGTGTCTGCCGAACGAATTCGTCAACTTGAGAAAAGCGCGATGAATAAACTTAAGTTATCAATAGCTGCCTAGAATGCTATAACAAGACAAAAAATGCTTTGATTGGAAGGCTAGTTATTCTATTTTTTTATTGGAGTTAAAAAAATTTAAAATCACTGGATTTGATCGACGCAGCTAGCTTAACTGCTGATACATGCTAAATTTTGTCATGTCAACGCAGTTGGATGGCCCTTGCTGCACGCCTAATATACAGGAAAAGCTACTATTTGATAAAATAAAAAAATAGAATATTAAAGAACCGTATCAGTTTGTCAGTCAACATACGCATTAGTGCTATGAGGCGTATGTTGACTAGGTTGAACTACTTTATAATCGATTAGTGCACTTAGGTAGTTATAGCTCAGCAACGCTAATCTAGTTACAGTACAGATCAGTAAAACGATAGTGAGCTATAAGTATGCTATTTAGTTTAATAGCTAATTATTTAAGTTGTTGCAGGTAGAGCTGTTGTAGACATGCTTAATAGTTTAGATTTAACTAAATGTTACGTCGTCATTTAGCTGAAGCTAGATGTCGTTCAGCATAACCAGTGCTTTGAGTGTTACTCTCATTAAAATAATTAGGCTAAATAGTGTAGATTATTGTCTACAACTAGCAGACCTGTATGCACAAAATGACTATTTGCAGACTCCGGTAAGGTCTCAACATAGTTTGACAATTACTTATAAGCATTATTTATATAGACAATCTCTTTGTCATAACACAGTACGTACTACTCACTACACCTCATTTATTATTCATAATCGGCAGATATCGCAATATAGAAAAACTTTTCTAGTTATCGCTAGAAGTTATTATTGATGATCAAGCCAGAAAACTAAACGTGATCAAACCATTCAAAATTGCTAAATTTTAGTTAAGGAAAGCCTTGATATAATAGTGTTACTCTTACTAGCTATAACCTGATTATAGCCAGCTAATGAACTTAAATTGACTGTATTATAGTAAGACAAACTGTTTGTCTGATTTACTTTAATTTAGGTATCCTGCAACTTATGCAATTTAGAGATATTCTTTAAAAAACTAAAATCTAGGTGCTGATTAACTCGATTATCACATATTCTCAGTAGTCAATTTAATAAACTACAGTCATAAAATACATAATTGCTGTATACTATTTACAATGTTTTGTCGGGTGCATATTGAAAAACCCGTCTGCTAGTGCTTTGTTATTGTTGGATGTCATAATTAAGTAATAATAATTAATGATTAAATCAAATGAAATATTGTACACGGTAAAAAAAGGTAACGAAGCTAGATACCGCCGTATCAAAAGCTTTGTAATGCGTGCTGGTCGTATGACTAAAGGACAGCAAAATGGTCTTGAGCAGGGTACGCCATTATTTGTATTGCCATTGGCTAACTCACCAGTAGACTACGACCAGATATTTGGTCGTTTGGCCCAGCGCTCACTAGAAATTGGTTTTGGCATGGGCCAATCCTTGCTAAAAATGGCGGCATCCGCTCCGGAACAGGACTTTATCGGTGTTGAAGTGTATCGCCCAGGTGTCGGTGCATTGCTTAATGGTATATTAACCCAGGGCCTAACTAATCTACGGGTGTATAACTGCGATGCGATTGAAGTGCTCAACCGTTGTATTGTCGATAATAGTCTCGATCACTTAATGCTATTTTTCCCGGATCCATGGCATAAATCTCGTCACTATAAACGTCGCATTGTCCAAGCTTCCTTTGCTGAACTGGTGCGCACTAAGCTTAAGGTGAACGGTATTTTGCACATGGCTACCGATTGGAAACCGTATGCCGAATATATGCTAAAAGTGATGGATATCGCGCCTGGTTATCATAACCTAGCAGAATCTGGTAGATGTGTGCCGCGCCCGGTTGATCGTCCGATCACTAGGTTTGAGTGTCGCGGCGAACGATTAGGGCATAAAATTTGGGATTTTAAGTTCGAGAAACTGACTTAGCTTTCGTATGATCTACGACGTAATACAAATCAACGCTGCAATCGCTATAGGTCTTAGGTTATATCGTGCTATTTATAGCATGCATAGTGCATTATAAATGCGTTATAACTGTTCTTTATTTTACAACCATTAATCTATCTAAGCGCTAAATTACATCAGATCAGTATCTGATCAAGCTATGGATATTTTTAATATATTGCTATTGCTATCGCTAGATACAACAGCAAAATCTAGCATAAAGTTTGTTTAGTTTCCATAGGTATTTAGTTTAAAAATTTTTGCAGTAGGTCATTAAGAAATAGTTGTCCGCGGTTAGTCGCTGCTAGTTGTGACGGTTTAATCTGCATTAAGCCACTGTATTCTGCTTGACTACGGCCTTTGTTTAGGCTATCTAGGTCAAGGTTAGTACGTTGTGTATAGAGGTTGGCATCAACGCCTTCAGTTAGTCTCAAAGCGTTCATTAGGAACTCAAATGGAAGTTCTTCTTTAGTTAGTTCTTTTGTTCCGGCTTGGAAAGTTTTATCCAGATTCATGTAGTCATTCGGCATTCGTGTTTTCCACGTACGTACAATACGCCCATCTGGATGACTAAGCTTGCTGTGTGCGCCAGCGCCGATGCCAATAAAGTCACCAAAGTTCCAGTAATTTAGGTTGTGTTGTGCTTGGTAGCCTGATTGTGCATATGCCGACACTTCGTACTGCGTATAACCATTCTTAGCAAGTAATGATTGGCCGGCTTTCTGAATCTCCCACAGAGTATTTTCTTCTGGTAGAGTAGGTGGTTGACTCCAGAATATAGTGTTGGGTTCTATAGTTAGCTGGTACCACGATAAGTGCGTTGGCTTCAGGATAATGGCCTGGCGTAAGTCTCTCAGGGCATCGCCCAAGGACTGACCAGGTAAGCCGTATATTAAGTCTAGATTGAAGTTATTAAACCCGGCTTTGTGTGCCATATTAACAGCGCGTAGAGCTTCATCCGCATCATGTATGCGGCCTAAGGCCTGAAGCTTGTTTTTTTGGAAGCTTTGGATACCGATAGATAGGCGATTAATTCCTAGCTTGCGGTAAGACACAAAATTCTCTTGTTCCACAGTACTTGGATTAACTTCCAATGTGATTTCAATTTCATCGGCAAATTGGATATGGGCCTCGATATTCTTGAGTATATAACTCAGCGCAGCAGCGCTAAATAGGCTCGGTGTACCGCCACCAAAAAAAATCGAGGTTAGCTTACGATTGTACACCGTATTGAGATCTTGAGCAAAATCATCTAGCAAAGCATTTACATACTCTTCTTGCGGCAGGACATTGTGAGCAGTGTGGGAGTTAAAGTCACAATAAGGGCATTTGCGTACGCACCACGGAATATGGATGTACAGTGCTAGTGGCGGTAGGAGCGGTAAAGCTGCCCAGGGCATTTTTATGCCACCGCTGGCAATTGGTTGCGAAGCAGTGTTCTTGGTCATTTTGATTTTAGGCATTTGCGTAGTAAATACATTACACTGGCATGGCGATTAGTCTAGTACTTGCTAGTATGGCTAAGTTCGACATTAGAAATACTGTGTTACAGTATTCAAAATAATAAAGCATCGCCAAAACCTTATCTGCTAATTGCTATATGTAAAATACATTAGCGCTACAAGTTTTAGTATATGATTGGTGAATAGTCATCGGTATAATACACTTAGTCTATATAAACAGGCAAACCGTGTCCTACGTCAAGCATTTGGCACGTCTTTGAGATTACCACATAGCGTAGTGCAGCCAACTGCATCATCTTTACTATTAGTTGTCTTGCGCTAAAGTAAATGCTAAGCCATGGTCGCTAAAATAATCTCTAGTTTAACTATGGCTATCTGTTTTAACTAGCAAGGTTATAGATAAGCGCAGCATGGATGTGCTTTAGAGGTCGTATTTTCGACAAATAACAGGTTGGTATTTCCAGTCTAATCTAGCTGGTCTTACTGATTCAGTGTAGTTATATATATTTATTAAGCATGATTTGTAGTTTTTTAAGTATGTCAGGTTTTGTGGCTATGCATGATCCAGATTTGTTGAGCAACTTTCTAAGAAGTAAGGTATTTCAATATACCTATGACACCATCAGACAAAATTCTAGTAGTGCCATAGGTAGCGTCTGTTGCCATGGTTATAAAGGCCAAGGCACATGATGAGTAAAATATCTAAAGAAGCTCATATATTTTGCCTGAAGACGGTTAAACATCAGTTTAATGGTCTGTTAGACCAGGACTGCTGACGTGGTAAATACCGATTTCACCTAGTAGGTTTGGCCATAGTTTACTTGCCCAGCCGTGATGGTGTTGTTGATCTACTGCAAGACGATTTATTACCTTAGCTTTACGCTTGCTACATAATGTTTCGAAGTCTTCGAAGGTACAGAAGTGGATGTTTGGCGTGTTGTACCACGTATATGGCAAGAAGTCCGAGACCGGCATACAGCCTTTAGTAGCTAAGTACCAACGGCAACGCCAATGGCCAAAATTAGGAAAAGTAATAATGCACTGGCGGCCAACACGCAGCATTTCGTCAAGAATGCGGTCAGGGTAGTGTACAGCTTGTAGGGCTTGTGTCATGACTACAATATCAAAGCTATTACTGGTAAAATTAATTAGACCCTTATCTAGATCCTGCTCAATTACGTTGACGCCCTTTGTGATACATTTGGCAATATTGTCCGGATCATTCTCTAGTCCATAGCCAGTGACGTGCTTATTGTCTCGTAGCCAACTTAGCAGTTCGCCATCACCGCAGCCAAGGTCAAGAATACGGCTGTCTGACGGGATCCAGTCTTGGATAATTTCTAGGTCTGCCCTCATGTTTTTTCCTACGTATACATGCTTCATATAAGCGTTATACAGTTCATGTAGTTGCTAAAAGCCTGTAAGTAGCGCGGGATTGCAATCAGAAAAGCATCGTGGCCTTGCGGTGCATCAATCTCTAGGTAGCAGACGTCTTTGCGGGCAGCCATCAATGCGTCTACTAGCTCACGTGAGCGGGCCGGAGAAAAACGCCAGTCAGTGGTAAACGACATTACACAGAACTTAGCTGTTGTTTGTTCAAAGGTTTTCGCTAGATCATTGTCATAGCTTGCTGCTGGGTCGAAGTAGTCTAAAGCTTTAGTCATCAATAGATAGGTATTGGCGTCGAAACGTCCAGAAAACTCTTCGCTTTGATAACGCAGATAGCTTTCTACTTGGAATTCAACGCTATGGAAGTCGTAGTTAAGCTTCTCGTTCTTGAGACCACGGCCAAATTTTTCGCCCATGGAGTTATCGGACAGGTAAGTAATATGCCCAACCATTCGCGCTAGCATTAAGCCGCGCTTGGGGATTACGCCAGCTTCTTGGAAGAAACCGCCGTGAAACTCTGGGTCAGTGAGAATAGCTTGGCGTGCTACTTCGTTAAAAGCGATATTTTGTGCTGATAGTTTTGGAGCTGATGCAATTGCTAAACAATGGCGCACGCGATCCGGGTAAGAAATAGTCCACTGCAATGCCTGCATGCCGCCAAGGCTTCCGCCTATCACTGCTGCCCATTGGGCAATGCCTAGTAGATTGGCCAGTCGTGCCTGGCTATGTACCCAGTCTTCCACAGTCAGCACTGGGAAGTCAGCACCGAATGGTTTACCAGTTGCAGGGTTGAGACTGCTTGGGCCAGTAGAACCATTACAGCCGCCAAGGTTGTTTAGGCTTACTACAAAAAACTTGTTGGTGTCAATAGGCTTACCAGGGCCAATACAACTGTCCCACCAACCTGGTTTACGCTCATAGATACTGTGAAAGCCTGCGGCGTGATGATGACCGGACAGCGCGTGACTGATTAGTACAGCGTTGCTCACCATGGCGTTCAGTTGACCGTAGGTCTCATAGATTAAGTCATAATTAGGCAGCGAACGGCCACAGGCTAAAGCTAGCGGTTCACTGAAGTGCGCCACTTTTGGCGCAACTAGTCCAACAGAATCTGGGGGGAAGGCAGTTGGCATCGACCGTGCTCTCATTTAAATGAAGTGTAAGTTTAAAGAGCGGTAACCATAGCAGCAAGTAATAGTGTAGATACAAAATACAGGGAAGCTAGCTTCCCTGTATGATCTAGATCATTAATTATATATTGCACATTAGATTAGGCCAAATAGCTCTTTAGGCATCAATGCATAATATGCTAGGCGCGGAATTACCCAGCTTTGTAATAGCTGCATCACTATAAATACGAATATTGGCGAGATATCGATACCGCTCAGGTTTGGGATCAAGCGACGAAATGGTGCTAGCACTGGCTCTGTGATCTGTGTTACTAGCTCAGCGCCAGTACTGCGACTGTCTGGAGTGACCCATGAAAGGATTACGCTAATAATCATCGACCAGAAAATAATTTTTAGGAATAGTGAGAATATGCCGATTAGCCCCCATGGCAATAACAATACAGTGAAGGCCTGGTAGCCATGAAGCATCATAATCACTACAAACAGCACGATCTGCAGCAGCAAAGCCAACAATAGAGACGACATGTCTAGACCAAATAAGTTTGGCGTCACGTTACGTAGTGGTTTTAGCAGCGGCTGGGTGGCCTTAACTATGAATTGGCATAGTGGGTTATAGAAGTTTGCTCGTACTAGTTGCAAAATAAAACGCATCAGTACGATTAGTAAATATAGGCTACCTATAGTTTGAGTGATGAAAATGGCAGCGTCATTAATTCCGAGCATATTTGCTTCCTATTTAATAGGGTGACATTGAAGACAGCTATTTGCCGAGTTGCTTAGCTAATTCAGCCGAACGATGTGCTGCGGCAATCAGTGCTTTTTCCACTAAGATCTCAAAATTTCCAGCCTGTAACAATTCTAGAGCAGCTTGCGTAGTGCCACCAGGTGAAGTTACCCGACGTCGTAATTCAGTAGTATCTACATCACTATCGATGACCATGCTTGCAGCGCCTAGAGCAGTTTGTTCAACCAATAGCTTAGTTACTTCGTAGGGCAGGCCTAGTTTTACACCAGTAGTGATCATCGCTTCGATTAACAGGAAAAAATATGCCGGACCGCTACCTGATAAAGCGGTAACTGCGTCTAGTTGTTGCTCCTGCTTCAGCCAAACCACGACGCCTACGGCGGACAACAACTCTTGAGCCTGATTTCGCTGTTTAGCTACGACTTCAGGGGTAGCATATAAACCGCTTACGCCTTTGTGTAGCAGCGCTGGCGTATTAGGCATGCAGCGTACTATCGGTTGTGCAGCACCGAGCCAGGTTTTCATGCTAGCACAAGTGATACTAGCAGCAATTGATACTACCAGTTGATGTGGTTGTAGGTTGGGGCGCAGTTTTTTGCATATGGCCTGCATGGCTTGCGGTTTTACCGCCAGCACAATTATGTCAACTTCGCTGATCTTTTCAGTGATATCGGCAAATGTGTTGATATTGTACTTAGCACTTTCACGGGCGCTAATTTGTATGATCTCTAAGCTTTTATCCCGTAAGCCACCGATCAAACTAGCTGCCATGTTACCAGCACCTATAAAGGCAATGCGCGTGTTGCTCATAACAGATTCCTTTTCAGAGAAAATCAGTCATTTTATGACTAGCCATAATCTCTGGCGCCAAATAGAGCGGTACCTACCCGTATCCATGTAGCTCCTTTGGAGATGGCCGACTCCAGGTCATGACTCATACCCATAGAAAGTGTATCTAGCGGTAGTTTTAGGCTAGACTGCAGGTCTCTTAATGTTGTGAATGCTGCATCTTGTGCGGCGCGATCTTTAGTCTGCTTAGGTATTACCATTAGGCCACGCAGTTTGAGGCGCGGTAAAGCGCTAATAGCGCTAGCTAGTACTAACTGGTCAGGTGTACAGCCAGATTTGCTGGTTTCTCCACTGATGTTGGCTTGAATACAGATATTAAGTGGAGGCAGGTCAGCTGGGCGTTGCTCAGACAAGCGTTGCGCAATTTTTAGGCGGTCTACGGAATGTACCCAAGCGAAATTTTTAGCGATCGCACGAGTCTTATTCGATTGAATAGGGCCTATGAAGTGCCAATTCAATGGCAGGTCGGTTAATTCAGCCTGTTTACTTAAAGCTTCCTGTAGGTAGTTCTCTCCAAAATCTTGCATCCCAGCAGCATATGCCTCACGCACGGCCTGTGAAGGTTTGGTTTTGCTAACAGCAAGCAAGTGAATGCTACAGGCGTCACGTTGCACTGCTTGAGCCGCAGCTCGGATCCGCTTACTAATCTGGCTAATGTTGTTTGCTATTGTTGACATATAAAATATACTCGTGAATATTAAGGTCTAAGGTAATTCTACTAAAAATTGAGCGCTTTATAGATTTAGCTAGCCTGCTAACGGCTATCGTAAACTAGAGAGTTATGACTTGCATTTATCGATTCACTTAGCTCTAATATTGTATATTAATAGCTAGATATGGTCATAACATACGTCGTTACTCTCGTAAACATAGGCTGTAGATATACTAAGCTTTTTGCGTAACCAGCATTAAAAGCTTTTAAAAAAATTTCTTTAAATAAATTGTGTCTTGGTTCTTTCTTACTTTATAACTATTTTAGAGGAATTTATCTCAATATGAGGATTGCGGCTTAGGTGTTGCATTTTAAACAATTCATGTTTAGACCAAATTACAAGCCCATGAAACTCTCGACCTTAGTTTAATCTTCTGGTATATTGCCAAATTGTTGTGTAGTCTAAGCATGACCTCTTCATCTAAGCCCAGTAAATTGATAAAGTGGTCGATAATGATTGATTATCTAATCCAGTATCGACGCTAACGCATTCTTACCATGGAAGATGAGGTTAAATGTACAAAATGAGGCTGCAGTCTGAAATAACCATGATCAGTGCGCGCCCAGTATCTAGCAATGCTGACTGCTTTATAGCAGTGCCAAGTTTAGCATGATATTACATTTCTAATATAATGCTGGCAGGTTAGTTGTATGGCTTGGAAACTATACGCTTGCTACTAATGGATACTGAGATAAGATATTTGTTCTTTTAGTATGTATTGGCCTTTACACGTTAACTATCTTAGGTCGTAAACATTTTAGAGTAGTTAGTAAACGCGTTTATGGTATTGAAAAAACTATGGATGCGTGCTTTGTCATCAGAGTTATTACGGTTAGTGTTGTCTAGGTGACTGGTTGAGAAGATTAGTAGCAAGGCAGTATTACTGTTTGCTCAATTGATGTTGGGTGTATCTGCTAAGTATGACTGATATTCGTGTAAATAAAAGTGGCGCAGATGATCTTAGTGATTTGGGCTAGCGTGGCGTCAGTAATAAAAGCCTAGCATATAAGTTTGCTGACATTGGGTAGCAAGGAGTGGCTGTCAGTGAAGGTGGTATATAGTGTTGGCGTAAATACTCGCAGATATCTAAATATGATAATTGTATTGTGGTTGTGGGGGTTAAATTCACTTCTAATATAGATACTTAAGTATCTTAAGTGACTAGGTAATTTAAATTAAATAAGCCAATTGTATGCAGTTGTGCGTTGATTAAGTAAGTTTTCTCCAGCACTGATCGCGTTTAAAGTAGATCAATGATCTCTTAAGTCTGGTAGCTAATCTGCCCATCCACCAAGGTACAACGAACTGTAGCTGGTAGGTTATGGCTGATAAACGGGCAGTTTGTGCCACTGGATAACCATCGCCTTCCAGCAACAGTAAAGCTCGTTGGATCAAATAGTACTAGATCTGCTGCTGAACCTATCGTCAGCTTACCAGCTGGTAAGCGTAGCGCTTCTGCCGGGCCAGTGCTGAGGCGTGCTAACAGCGTTGGCAGGTCAAGAAGGCCTTCTTTCACTAGCGTTAGCGCTAATGGCAGCAATAGCTCCACGCTGCTGATGCCTGGCTCTGTAGCGCCAAATGGTGCTAGCTTAGCGTCGCGTTCGTGTGGCTGGTGGTGGCTGGAGATGGCTGAAACTACGCCAGACTTTACTGCCGCACGCAATTCATCACGGTCTGCGCTAGTGCGCAGTGGCGGCTGCACATAATACAAACTAGAAAAGTTAATCAGCGCTTCATCCGTTAGAATCAGCTGGTACAGTGCCACATCCGCTGTTACTGGAAGGCCGCAAGCCTGCGCTTGCGCTATTAATGCTACGCCACGTGCGCTTGTTAATTGGCTGAAGTGCGCACGTACGCCACTTTGCTCTACGAGTAATAGATTACGAGTTAGAGCTACAGTCTCAGCAGTTTCTGGAATGCCGGGTAAGCCAAGAAAGCTAGCTACTGTTCCTTCATGGGCCAGACCACCTTCAGCCAGATCACGGTCTTGTGAGTGTAAGATTACCGTTAAATCAAAGGTAGCTGCATATTCTAGAGCATAACGCAATGTGCGGGTACTACAGAAATTTTCTAAACCACCGCCAAAAGCTATGCAGCCAGCGTCACGTAGAGTTATCAACTCGGCTAGTTGTTCACCTTTTAAGTCTTTGCTAAGAGCACCAATAGGAAAGACCTTGCAGTTGCCGACTTCGCGGGCGCGGTCTAGGATCAGCTTAGTTATGGCTGACGTATCTATCACAGGCTTGGTATTTGGCGGACAGCATAGGCTGGTCACGCCACCAGCTGCAGCAGCGCGGGTTTCGCTAGTGATGTTGCCTTTGTGGCTGTAACCTGGTTCGCGTAAGGCGACGTTTATGTCTACTAGGCCTGGCGCGGCTACTAGTCCTTGGGCTTGGTAGCTTTCAATCGCGCTAAAACCAGTTGGGGCAGCACCAATAGAGATTATCTTACCGGCCTCTATATAAAGGTCAGTGATTTGATCTAGGCCGCTAGCCGGATCAATAACGCGAGCGCCAATAATGCTACGCCTCAATGGGTGTTCTCCTGCTGTAATTGACAGTGTATAGTTTGTCCTTGCATAGCCATATAAAGTACGGCCATGCGAACAGCAGTGCCGTAAGTGACTTGGTTTAAAATTACCGACTGCGGGCCATCAGCTAGTGTCGACTCAATTTCTACACCACGGTTGATAGGGCCAGGGTGCATCACTATTGCATTAGGTTTAGCACTTGCTAAACTCGCAGTAGTCAAGCCGAATATTTGATAGAACTCACCTTCGCTTGGCAGCAAGCCTGCCGCCATACGTTCGCGCTGTAGACGCAGCATAATTACTACGTCTACATCCTGGAGGCCTTGATTCATATTGGTGTAGATCTTTACACCATATTGCCCGATGCCGATCGGTAGCAGAGTTTTGGGCGCAATTACGCGGATATCTGGGCAGCCTAGGGTTTTCAGAGCTAGCATATTTGAGCGTGCTACACGCGAGTGTAATATGTCGCCAACAATAGCTACTGAGATGTTTTCAAAATCACCTTTGTGTCGACGAATAGTAAGCATGTCTAGCATGCTTTGGGTTGGGTGGGCGTGTTGGCCATCACCGCCGTTGATAATTGATACCTGCGGGTATATATGCTCAGCGATAAAATGTGCAGCGCCAGAGTGGCTGTGGCGCACCACAAACATATCAGTAGCCATAGCTTGTAGGTTACGCAGTGTATCGAGCAAAGTTTCGCCTTTGCTTGCTGATGAGGTAGACATGTTTAATGTGATCACGTCGGCAGACAGCCGACGGGCTGCTATTTCAAATGTGGTACGGGTGCGCGTTGAGTTCTCAAAGAATACGTTACAGATAGTTTTGCCGTTTAGCAGTGGAATGTTTTTTACTGCCATACCACCGACTTCAAGGAACGAATTGGCAGTTTCTAGGATTTCAGTGAGCAGTCGCCTTGGTAAGCCATCTATAGACAAGAAATGTTGCAACTGGCCATGAGCATTCAGTTGCAGCTGACACTTAGCATTTAGCGGTATCATCCTATGGTTAACTCTTTACAATATAGTTAAAAGGGCAAGATTTGTAGTTCAAACTTGTGTAGCGTATCATGTAGTAGTTTACGCGTTAGTGTGGTTTCTAAAGATAGGATTGTTATTAACCACATTAAGACTCATTAGCTATTCTATAGCTTAAAGCTTATTAGGCACACTAAGTTACTTTGGTCAAGTAGCCTTAGCTGAGCAACTAGTTTAAGGTGGTGCAAATAGTGAGGTTGCTTGTCAATAATCGTTGATCGGCACACAGATATTTGCTGTTTACCTTGAACGGTAGCTCTGATGGCTGCACTCGTGGGTACAGGTCTTTTTTGCTTAAGTAGTTACGATAACGCAACTATTATAGTACGCTCTAGAAGAAAGTTATTGCTAAATTTTTCGATAATGCCTGTGCTGTCCGTACACATAGTTAGTGCAGATGCCGATAAAATGTGCCGTACTGACTAGTACGGTATTGCAGATGTATATTGAGGCGAATTACTGTATGGCTTATCGATTTACTTGGATTTAGCTAGCTCATGATGACTCTTTCAAGATTTTACAATAATTAAAGTTTTGGCTAAAACGTAAAAATACGTAGCAAGCCACTTTATTTAGATTTCAACTAAAGTAGTTTGTCATTCAACCAACCTTGTAATAGTAAGGTTGCGGCGATAGCGTCTACTGGATCGTTACGGTAGTTGCCTATTTGCCCGCTACGGTTGTGACGTTCGAATTTAGCCTCGACAGTAGTTAAGCGTTCGTCATAGGTATAAAAAGGCAAGCTGTAGCGTCTACTTAGACGGCGTGCAAATTTTGCCGCGCGCAGGCACATGTCGCCATGAGTGCCGTCCATGTTTAAAGGTAGACCGACTATGATCGCATCTGGCTTCCACTCCTTTATCAAAGCCTCTACCTTATTCCACTCTGGTGTACCGTTCTTGGCTTTCAATGTGCATAGTTCTCTGGCTTGGCCAGTAATTAACTGGCCGATAGCTACACCGATCTTTTTAGTGCCGTAGTCAAAACCAAGGATTAGGCGTAAAGACATTAAGCATGCCCTGCCTGGTTAGTTAGCAGACTGAGGTCAACCCCCAGCTTAGCTGCGGCCGCTTTTAGGCGCAGCTCACTAGCAGTGTTGAACAGGATGTCGGCATCGAATGGACATGTTAGCCAGATATTACTAGCCAGTTCATCTTCTAGTTGCCCGGCTTCCCAACCAGCGTAGCCAATAGTGATTACGCTTTGTTTAGGCCCAACGCCATCGGCGATGGCGAACAACACATCTTGGGAAGTAGACAGCGACATATCTTCAAGGTCGATTGTAGCCTGGAACTTGGGTCCGGTCAGGTGTAATACAAAGCCACGATCAACTTGCACTGGTCCGCCAATATAGATCGGCACGTTTTGGCAACTGATTGGCGGATCAATCTCTGGGCGCAATTGTTCAAGGATATCAGCTAAGCTTAGCTCTTGTGGGCGATTTACTACTAGCCCCATGGCACCATTAGTTGTGTGCTCAACGACATAGGTTAAGGTCTGTGTAAAATTAGGGTCTGTCATATGTGGCATAGCGATTAGGAATTGGTGTTTAAGGTATGTAGAACTAGCATTTTTCATGTCCATTAGTGTGGTCCTGGAGGAATAAACTAACAAGCGGTGGCTGTGCTCCAGACGACAATTGTTATCAATTGTTCGATAGCTTGTTTTCGCTCCTGATAAATTTCAATGTGCTGATGATTTCCAGACGGTCTATATTATTCAGGTTACAGGTAAAAAGTGTGAACAGCGCAGCCTAGATACGCGATGCGCTGAGTATATCTATTTATGCAGCGGCTTATATGTAATGCTCAAGCATTTTTGCTGTATCTAACTTATACCGTCGCGATTAATTGATACCAGTGAGCATTATTTGCTATAGATCTGCTGGCTTCTTGCTTCTGTCTTATGTGTCAGCGTAATAGTGATTTATAGTTTTTGCTATGGAGTGGGAGTCAGATTAATAGTATTAATCACTGTTTTTACTGTTTTACTTATTCTTCTTTGCGAGGCATCGATCTTTTTTGTGGTGTGGTTCTTTGATTCCTGAATATAACAATAGTGAGTTGTAGGTTTTAGTGATTTGTATTGATTTGATTTATGTGAAGCTTGGGCTAAATAGTAACAGTAATACTAGGTAGGTTAGTGATGCTAAAAAACAGAGTAACTTTGAGTCGCTCAGCCAGTAGCACGCTGCTATGGAAGAATCCGTAGGGCATGTCAATCTTGTAGCATCACTACAAAAAAATTAAAATTACGCATTTTATAGGTGATGCATGGTAACGTAATATTAGTTTTTGTCTAGCTGTTCTATTTCACTTGGTTTGTAGCTTGCGTTCAATCGTTTCTATTAGCATTTCACTAATGTTTATATCAAATGCGTTGTCAATTTCGCGAATGCAAGTAGGGTTAGTAACGTTGATTTCAGTTAGATGCTCACCAATAATATCTAGTCCTACGAATAGCAAGCCTTTTTCGCGTAAGGTTGGCCCTACTTGAGATGCAATCCAACGATCCTTGTCCGACAATATTCGAGCTTCGCCATGACCGCCAGCTGCTAGATTGCCACGGGTTTCACCAGCTGCTGGAATACGCGCTAAAAAGTAATCTACAGGCTCGCCGTCGATCATCAAGATGCGTTTATCGCCGTCTTTGATTGCTGGTAGATAAGTCTGCCCCATGATCTGCTGGGTACCTAGGGCAGTCATAGTTTCTAAGATCACTGATAGGTTTGGATCTCCTGCACGATGACGGAAGATTGAAGTACCGCCCATACCATCTAGTGGTTTAAGGATCACATCACTATGATTTGAGGCGAACTTACGCAGCACATCAGGGTGGCGACTGACTACAGTCGGTGGCGCACATTGTGGAAAAAATGTAACGAATAGTTTTTCATTATAGTCGCGCAAGCTTTGAGGCTTGTTGACGATCAACACGCCTACGCGCTCAGCCTGCTCTAGTAAGTAGGTAGAATAAATAAACTCCATATTAAATGGAGGATCCTTGCGCATTAAGATCACGTCAAAATCGCTTAACCGGCTGTCGATTTCGTTATCGAGCTCAAACCATTTCTCATGGTTAGGAAATACCTGTAGTTGGCGCATACGTGCGCGGACTTCACCATCGCCATAGTAAAGATCGCGTTGCTCCATATAGAACAGAGTCCATCCGCTGGATTGAGCAGCTAAAAGTATAGCTAGCGAACTGTCTTTGTTGTAAGTAATATGAGCGATAGGATCCATAACAATACCGCCGCGAACGTTCATATATATGTCCTCTGTTAAATTAGAGCGCACCATAAAATGGTATAATGGCCACGTTATTGCTATCGCAAGTTACGAAAAAATACTTAATTATTTGCCATATAGGTTGTGTCAGGAAACTATGCTAAAAATATTGCCACTGAGCAGCAGCTATTGAATTCCAAGAATTCAGCGCTTATCCTGACGTAATATTATGCGATATACACCGAAAACTAATCTGTTGTAACTATCTCAAAGTAAACACTGGATAGTGTTTTTTGACGCCTTCAGAATGATAGCAATTAATAACTCGAAATTGATCTAATGCGCTGCTACAATGCTATTGTAAGGCATTGAGGTGCGATTTATAATCTAGACAACTGATAGTTTTAATAGCTACGAATCTGTATAGCTGCTAGCTAGATTATTATTTTTATCAATGTATAATTTTACGTTTAGATATAAAAAATCTGTATACTAGTAAAATCTGACTAGGCGTTTTAGCTTGATTATGGTGATCATACTCTCTACTCTTCCACCAAAGAGACTTGTGCGATCAAGCTTAGAAGTATGTTGTTTGGGTTAATAAGATTATAACTAAATATTCAGCAAAAAACTATATAGGTGCAACTTAAAAGCCTGTAATGATGTCTTTGCTAGAGCAAAATAAGTACGTTAATAACGTTTTATGAATAGCTATTTATAGATTAACGCAATAAATACTGATGCAGCTGAATAAACTATAGCATCCTCATCCGCCTTCAACGATTGTTGATTTGAATATATAAATTTACTGGTAGCGCAATTTCAGCACTGTCATAAAGTTTTAAAGGTCATATAAGGCTAAAATAGCGTGGCTAGGTTCTGTAGCTCTGATCAAATAAAAAACTGCATTATATAAAGTTGATAAGCAAATTAATTATCAGGTCTTAATGGTTTCAAGATGTATGCGCAAGCTATCCAAAAAGCCAGCAAGCAACATATAGTATGGGTTACCATAATAAATAAATCTAACATTTGTGCTCGTGGCTAAATATGCGTAGTTGCTTTTTGCTAGCGATAAATATTAGTATGCCTGTGGCTTGAAAGTGTCTAAGGTACGCAAGTAACGGCAGTTATTGGTAGTTGAGTACAGTCTTATATGGACTGTCATGGTTGTATAGATATTGTTTTTTATCACACTAATGTATGCATCGTGCTGTTATTCGCTAATTTTGCAGACCTCAACATCATAGTCTATATATGACAAATAAAACATAGTTATTGCTACTATTTACGCGATTAATAAAATAGCATGGCTATTTAAAGTGTATTTACGGCCTGGCTGAGTACAATTATCAAAACTTCGTTACAATTATTCGAGGTACCTATTTTGCGAGTAATACAGACAGTTTGTTGCAAACTTTTTTAAGACAGTCATGGCACCTGTTTGCATATTTTGCAAACCTTGTTATTTGGTATAATTTCGATATTTTATGCCGTTATTTATTGTGTTTTGCTGGCATTTAGATCTTGCTTATTCCTATCAATCTCGCTAATAGCTACGTGTAGCTAACAGTCAGTTGTACAAAACTCCCAGAAAACGAGCATAATTCAAACATCATTATGCGTCTAGCTAAAAAGCTTTAGTATCAAGTCTAGCAAATCACTATAGTCTACATCGCAACTTATCAGATGATTTAGTCCATTAGGCCAAATGTTTGCCAATGCTATTTACCCTTAGACTATAGCGAGCGGAGCGTTCGATAAAGATGACTAATACATGCAACAAAGTTAATGCACAAAATACTGTCCTCATGACACGTATGGCATTTTTGGGCAAATTGAGAACATTTATATACATGCACAAGCGTTTTTTGAGTTCTCTCAGGAGATTTATATTATCTGAGATAATATAAACTAAACTGACAGCACTGTGTTTAACGTAGTGGTCCAGGTTGGTAACCAACTAATGTTAGGTATTGTAGTGTTGTGGTCACGGCTTATGAAGTACAGCGATAAATGTCTTTATCGTGGGTAGTTTACTTAGCGATGAAAGTAACTCAACTAGAGTACTGCGCAAGACATTTTTAGGCTCTTACCGCTACAGGCTTAGTTTGTGGGATGCAGATTCGCGATTAGATATGCTTAGATTCTCCTGGACACTACGGTATCAATTATCTATCGGTATTATGGAACATTACGTAAATAAAGAAATACGTATTGCTTGCTGTATAGCTAGTTACGCCACAAGTTACACGTATATTATGAAGAATCATGTAACGCCTGGAGCTATTCATAATTTTTATGCTGCTAGTTTTATGTAACGCACCTACTATATATCCTAGAGTGTAGGTAGCGGCAAAAGAGATGATTTAAAAGTTGATATTTTCTATCTGTTTACTGATAGTTATATGTTGTTTTATCTGAGATATAGCGTGGGTTAGATGTTGTTTTGGATTATGTACGGTTGTGGTAATGTTGCATTCTATAAAAAATCATATTTCGTCTGATGTGCTGATTCTATTAATTGTGATCTACGTTAATGACAATCTAGATCATGCTATTGATGTTAATGATTAAACCGTTTGCAGTAGCACTGAATAATGTTAGTCTTGTTTGACTGACGTCATGCGTAGTGTTTATATATTGTTGGTATTATTTTGTGCTTTTGCTTTAGGCGGTGGATAGTTTGTACCATTTCTATGGTTTGGTATTTATTTGTGTGTCTACTATTCATATAGTAAGTAGATCAGAAAACAGCGTATATTGAATACGCTGACCATGATTGTAAGTAGACCAATCTCTTACAGTTTTAATTTGGTTTGTAATGCTGGATTAAAAGTCACCCCAGAGTTGTTGAGCAACAGCTAATGCTACGACTGGCGTTGTCTCAGTGCGTAGTATGCGCGGGCCGAGGCTGGCAGTGTGGAAGCCAGCACCTTGAGCGGTTTTGATTTCAGTATCGGTCAAACCACCTGCAGGCCCAATTAAGAAGGCTATGCTAGCAGGTTTAGCATAGCTGGTCATCGGCTCGGCCACTGGGTGCAATGTCAGTTTTAAATCTGCCTCAGTTTGTTTCAACCAGTCTATTAGCAACAGCGGTGGAAGAATCACTGGCACTGTTGAGCGCCCGCACTGCTCACATGCGCTAATTGCTATCTGGCGCCAGTGTAATAGACGTTTACTGTTGTGTTCGCCTTTTAGATATATTTCGCAGCGTTCGCTAAAAATTGGCGTAATTTCATTAACACCCAATTCAGTAGCTTTTTGGATCGCCCAATCCATACGCTTGCTTCTAGACAAGCCCTGACCTAGGTAGACGTATAATGGTGATTCAGTTTGGCCTGCAAAGCTTTTTGTTAGTTGTACGGTGACTTGTTGTTTTCCAACTTCTAATAATATTCCCAGAAATTCTTGACCAGAACCATCAAATAGCCGTATGGTGTCGCCTTTTCTTTTACGCAGTACACGGCTAATGTAGTATGCTAGAGCTTCTGGCAGCTCATGGTTGCCAATGTTAAGTGGAATATTGGTGAAAAAGCGAGAAAATCTCATTTATATACTTTCAAAGTAAGTGAGGGTTATCAGCCAGGATCACGGAAGTTTGGGTAGAAGTCTTTAGACATTGCAACGCTTACTTTACTGTTAGTTGCGATATCTATGCCTTCACTGGCTATTTCAACTAAAAAACTAATCTGTTCTGGTGTGATTACATACGGTGGCAAAAGATATACTACACTGCCCAGTGGCCTCAATAACGCACCACGCTTCAGGGCGTGCTTAAACACTTTTAAGCCACGGCGTTCTTGCCATGGGTAGGCTGCTTTATTGGTCTTATCCTGCACCATCTCGATTGCCATTATCATGCCTGTTTGGCGTACTTCCGAAATATGAGGATGATCTATTAGATTAGCGGTAGCCTTAGTCATGCACTGAGCTAAGGCTTTGTTTTTTACAATGACATTATCTTCTTTAAAGATATCTAGGGTCGCTAATGCTGCGGCGCACGCCAATGGATTTCCAGTATAGCTGTGTGAGTGCAGGAAAGCGCGCAGGGTTTGGTAGTCGTCGTAAAATGCGCTATATACATCTTCTGTAGTGACTACAGCAGCTAGTGGCAAGTAACCACCAGTGAGGGCTTTAGATAGGCATAAAAAATCTGGGCAGATGCATGCCTGTTCACAGGCAAACATACTGCCAGTACGGCCGAAGCCAACAGCGATTTCATCATGTATCAGATGTACGTTATAGCGGTCGCAAGATTCACGCAGCAGTTCAAGATACACCGGATGGTACATGCGCATGCCGCCAGCGCCCTGGATTAATGGCTCGATGATTACAGCAGCAACAGTGTTGTGGTTTTCCGCTAGAGCTTGTTCCATGGCTAGGAACATGTTACGCGAGTGTTCTTCCCAGCTTATGCCATCAGGTCGCAGGTAGCAGTCCGGGCTGGGTACTTTAATGCTGTCAAGTAGCAATGCTTTATAGGTCTCTGTAAATAGAGGTACATCGCCAATTGACATTGCAGCAATGGTTTCACCGTGATAGCTATTAGTTAAAGTGATGAAGCGCTTTTTTTTCGGTAGGCCACGGTTAAGCCAGTAGTGAAAACTCATCTTTAGTGCAACTTCAATACACGAAGAACCATTATCTGCGTAGAAGCACCGCGTTAAACTTTCTGGCGTGATTTCGATGAGGCGTTCCGATAGCTCAATTACTGGCTGGTGGCTAAAACCTGCTAGAATGACGTGTTCAAGCTGATCGATCTGGTCTTTAATACGTTTATTAATGCGCTGGTTAGCGTGACCAAATAGGTTGACCCACCATGAGCTGATGGCATCGATGTAGCGCTTGCCTTCGAAGTCTTCTAGCCATACGCCTTCGCCGCGTTTGATCGGGATTAGTGGCAGTTGCTGGTGGTCTTTCATTTGTGTACATGGATGCCACAGTACTGCAAGGTCGCGTTGCATCCACTGGTTATTCAAGTTCATCAGTTATTTCCTCGAAGAGACTATGCGCTTTGTTGTAGGGGAAATAATTATGTAGGCATATATAATACTAGGTAGCGTAATAAATTAATTACGGATTAATGAACATTAGACGCTAGATGATGTTTCTAGCTTCTTAGGACTAATCACTAGTCATTTGTTAACATGCTATATATAATTTTTAATCGTATTTTTTGATATTTTAAAGCTATTTTTTCACTATAATTGATAGATACATTACCTAATAACTAGGTGACATCCAGTATCAAATTTAGGATATATAACTACGTAACTCATCGGTTAGCTATGGTCAGGTAAATATTATTTGCACTCAGGCATACGCTTTGGTATGCGGTTTTATTTACTTCTAGCTTATGTTATGGTTTACCTATAGCCACTATAGCACTTTCTGTAAAAGATACGTTTTATCTGCATATAAAATAGCATAGCGTTACGTGCCATTATGTCAATGTTTAGAATTTTATCATATTTCTGCTACTAGTATTGATGGTATTCATATAATTATTCTTGGTGCCGCGTACGGCTAAGTATGCTTCTGTTTTTAGCTGTTTATCATTATGATCATCAGCTATCTGATGTTTACCTCAGATAAGATTAAATTAATATCCAGATATATAGCTTATTTTAGATTTTATGATAGTTTATCATCTTCAGGATAAGGTAGATTCTGCTAGTATATTAGGTTTATATCTAGCATTTCGCTTAGGGTATGGTAGTTTTTTTTGCCGGTTTACATGGCGGCTACTGCTGTGTTTAATGCTATTTTATTGGTCTTGATGTGACTCTGACGCGAATACCATAGTATAAGCGTGATGGTTAATCTTAATTCACAAGGAATAGATAATATATTAAAAAAAAGATGCTCATCGCTTTAATAATTAGGTTAACTATAATATACGTAGGTTTAATAATAGCTATTGAGTAAGCAATTAATAAGAAGACAATACACTTTTGCGATCTCAATATTAGCTACTGGAATTAGCTATCTAACATTAAATTCATGGTGCTTGAATGATAAGTTAAACTTAAACGCCGTTAAGTTAGTCTCCATTACAATGATCACTCCACCAGTAAGAATGCTGACAGCACAGTTATTATTAACATGGCAATCTGCCAGATTATTCTTTGCGTAACTAAACCAGTAGTGATTAAAACTGCTTTTAATGAAATCAAAAAAATCCAATTAAGGCGGCTGCTATGCTAATCTCGAAGGTATTATCATCTATAATTAATCGTTATGATTTTATCAATCAGTTAAATCTTAACTTAACATCTAATCTGGTTTAATGGCGCGTAACCTTTAACTTACCAAAGTTAAGCAATTATGCAGTTAATTAAAATGTTAAGCTTAAATTATATAGTAGTGTCCTGCTATTTGCAGGATTTATAATCTTGTTTAATATGTTAGTATATGGTCTTTAAGCTAGTTGTGTGGCTAGGTGGTTTATGTCAAAGGTTGTATTGTTTTATGGGTCAGAACATATAGCAGTGTGCGGCATACGTAGGCTAGCTGCCTGTGATCTGGATCCATTCTATGTATTAACTAAATTAGAAGGCTAAAATTAGTGCGCCATAGCAATATTTTTAGGCGTCACTATATATACTGATATTGACTAACTTAAACAAGCTCGCCGCTATTAGTGTGTATTAGCATCAGTTTACATGCAACTGGTTCACATTTGCTTAGTTTGAGTCAGTGTTTTGAAGGTAAGCAAGTGTGACAAGTTATTTGCAGTATTCAATTTGTAAATTCTTTTTACAAACAGATCTGATAATAGCCACTACTCATAAAATGAGTAAGCTACGGATAATAGTAGCAAGTTATTAATGCCAAGAGCACTATACTTTAACTTATATTTAATGGAGTTGCAGCATTTGTGAAATATTATTTCAGTAGATTATACATCTTATATCTCAATAAGATAGACCGAGTTTTTCATTGTTGTCGCGTATGATATAGCTAGTAAATAGTTAGCAAAATTTAATCATCATAGCATGCCTTGCTGTGAATATACAACTTTAATCTAAAGCTGTTATTCGTCAAAAGACGATACAATTCTATAATTTAATAAAGTGTTTATAATTAATAAGTGAGTTGCTAGATGCATGAAACGCCTAGCCTAATCTAGGCGTTTTTATTAGTGTTAAAATATTATCGATTACGAGTCAGCAGCGCTGGTTTTTTCCTATAAAGACGATCTGGTAACTCATTCAACTGTTCGGGTGCTTGAAAACGATTCGCTTTAGATTCTTTGTGGATAATCTTCGGCACTTGGCTACCGCTCAAGTACTGCTTAGCACGCTCAGATGAGCGTGGCTGGTAGTTACTAGTCTGGCGGTCGTTATTGCGTAAGTAATTCTGGTGCCTATTATGTGGCTGGTAACTACGGCCTGTAGTTATTTTAGTCTGTGGTACATAATCAATACGATTACCGAAGTTATCTACATCATCGTCAAGAAACTCGTCCGGTGCACGGTCGACAGGCGTGTGTGGCAGCTTGTGTTGTTTGCGGACCGTGGTTCTGTCATGTAGCTTGGGCGTGCGTGCTAAATGTTTGTCATGTCTATCGGTAGACGCTTTTTCTGCTCTACCTGTGTTTTTGTTTTTGTCGCGACGACCGCTACCACTGTTATTCATGTCGTCGCTATTCGATTTGCGTGGGTTACACATGTCTGAACGCTCACGAGTTTCAAGTTTTTCGGTTTTCACGGCGCTGGCATTGAAGCCCAGGGGGTCACCTGCAGCGATTTTTTGCTTTGTCATGTGTTCGATGCTGTTTAGCAGTTTTTCTTCTTCAGGTGCAACCAGAGAAATAGCCTTTCCCGAACGACCGATACGACCGGTGCGGCCAATACGGTGGATATAGTCTTCATAGACGTTTGGTAACTCGAAGTTGACCACGTGTGGTAGTTGGTCAATATCCAGACCACGAGCGGCAATATCAGTAGCTACCAGGATACGTACGGAACCGTCCTTGAAGTTAGCCAGCGCTTTAGTACGCGCGTTTTGACTCTTGTTGCCGTGGATGGCAACTGCAGTGAAGCCATGTTTGTCTAAATGTTTAGCTAGACGGTTAGCACCGTGCTTAGTACGGGTAAATACTAGCACCTGCTTCCAAGCATTTATGGTAAACAGGTGCGCTAGCAGCGCACGCTTGTGATCAGCAGCCACGCGGAATACGCGTTGTTCAATACGTTCTACTGTAGAGTTCGGTGGTGTAACTTCAATGTGCTCAGGGTTTTGCAGCAGCTTTCTAGCTAGGGCGGTGATGTCGTTAGAAAAAGTCGCTGAGAATAGTAAATTCTGACGTTTAGCTGGCAGGCTAGCAAGAATCTTTTTGACAGCATGTACAAAGCCCATATCAAGCATGCGGTCAGCTTCGTCCAGTACAAGTATTTCTACGTGAGATATATCAATATTGCCTTGATTACAAAGATCGAGCAAACGACCAGGGCAGGCAACCAGCACATCAACACCGCTGGACATAGCTTTAACCTGTGCATTGAGATTAACGCCGCCGAAGACACAGGCGCTAACTAGCTGTAATTCATCGGCATACAGTTGAAAGCTTTTGTGTATTTGGGTGGCTAGCTCTCTGGTAGGGGTCAGGATCAGGGCGCGTGGCTGGCGTGGCCAGTGACGTTGTGGTTTATCTTGGTGACCATTAGGGAATAACCTCTCTAGAATTGGGATGGCAAAGCAACCGGTTTTGCCAGTACCTGTCTGAGCCGTAACCATCAGGTCACGACCCTGCAATACTGCAGGAATAGCTCGCTGTTGCACCGGAGTAGGCTCAGCATAGCCAGCTGCCTCGATGACACGGACTAAAGCCTCGGAGAGACCAAGGGAAGCAAAGGACATGAGTAATCCTGTTTTTTAGTAAGAACTTGGCCCAAATGGGGTTATCTTGTTGGTTGTAGGCGCTCAGTGGGGAGCACAACCACGTCCGCCCATGCTTGTGTTTAGCAGTACTCCCGCCGGGTCGCGTAGACTGAAAATTACCTGACGGCTTAGTTGAATGCCTGTTTAATACTTCGGCAATTTAGTTTAGGTCTGACAGAAAGGCTAGAGCATCACAGAGCAATTACCGCATGCTGCTGACATGCAACTTAACGGCGTATTTTGAATACGGTAAATATCGCTTTAGCCAAAAGCCTTTACATTTATGCTCACTGCCTTACTTACAGGCTATGTACTTGTTCAGTCTGTGATAACTAGAGTAATGTGCCTTAACGATAGCGTTCTGAAGCTGATCCTATTTTAGGTACTTACTCATAGTTAAACAGAGTTAATTCTCTGAATGATATTGTTATTGAGGTAACTCCACATTTAAGGTTTCTACTGGGTATGACCGTTTATTGGTATAGGTATTCATAAATTTAACGCCTAATAAAAGTTTAGCATCCTACAAATTAACAGGACTGTCGCATTAATAAAGCTGCAGACAATATTTAGATTGGCATAGTTTTGGCTGGGCATCGTTAAACGGTATTTTAAGCTGTGCATAGCCACTAAAACACTATTATTTCGTAATCTAGGTCTTGTATACAGTCCTTATTATTGCAAACATAATACGCTAAAGGTCCATTTAGAATGCGCAATTTTTCATTTGTACATAGTAGTTTAAAGTAAATATAAAACAGCTAACAATAACTAAAAAATTATAAATATAGCTTAAAAATTTATAAATATTTTATAGGCTCAAATGCTTTTGGCTTTAAGTAAGCTCTGGCGCATACGTGCGTGAGCATATTGATGTGGCGCACTTCAAATACACGCTTTATTGATTAAAAAACTTTTTGTACTAGAATGAATTAGTTTTAGTCTAGCCGTTTAAGGCTGTCTAAAATAGCTTGGCTTGGCTCAGCCAGGTTCATAGTATAGAAGTGCAGCCCTGGTGCACCACCTTGTAACAATTGTTCACACATATTACTGATAACTTGTTCACCGAATGCCTTGGTGCTTTTAACGTCTTCGCCATAAACTTCTAGTTGCTTGCATATCCAACGTGGTATTTCAGCACCGCAAGCTTTAGAAAACCGTGCTAACTTGTTATAGTTAGTGATAGGCATGATGCCAGGTACGATCGGAATATCTACACCCATGGCCAGTATACGCTCTATAAAGTAGAAGTAGCTATCAGTATTAAAGAAATACTGGGTGATTGCGCTGTTGGCGCCGGAGTTAGCTTTGCGTATAAAGTTCTTTAGATCATCTTCGAAATTACGTGCTTGCGGGTGCATTTCCGGGTAAGCTGCAATTTCAATATGGAAGTGATCGCCACTTTCTTGACGAATAAAACTTACTAGGTCATTAGCGTAGCACAACTCACCACTAGACATACTCATATCTAATGACAGATCGCCACGTAGGGCCACGATGCGCTTAATGCCAGCTTGTTTATACTGGGTCAGTAGGCTGCGCAGGTTAGCTTTGCTGTCGCCGATACATGACAAGTGCGGAGCAGTAGAAATTTTAATTTCGTTTTCAAGTTGCAAAACAGTTTTCATTGTGCTGTTACGTGTTGAACCGCCTGCACCGTAGGTGCAAGAGAAGAAATCAGGGTTGTAACTAGCTAACTGCTTAGCTATTGTCATTAGTTTTTTATGCCCGGCATCAGTTTTTGTTGGGAAAAACTCAAAACTATAGCGACGGTTTTGGAACATTATAATACCTATGAAACTCAGAATATTGGAAAGGTATATGCAGCTAATATTTACATGGGCCGGCTTATTTAGTAGCGGTAAGCTTGCGGTTTAAACGGACCACCAATTTGTACACCTATGTAGTTAGCTTGGGTTTTAGTTAGGTAAGTTAGCATTCCGCCAAAGCCACGGACCATTTCCATGGCTACTTCTTCGTCGAGCTTCTTTGGTAGCACTTCTACTGTTAAACGCTCAGCTTTCTGGGATAACGTCAAGTCGGCGTATTTTTGGCGGAACAAGAAAATCTGTGCCAATACCTGATTGGCGAACGAGCCATCCATGACTCGGCTTGGGTGGCCAGTAGCGTTACCTAGGTTAACTAGACGGCCTTCGGCTAGCAGGATTAAGTAGTCGTCGTTTTGTGGGTCAACATTACCATCATTAGCACGGTGAACTTTGTGTACTTGAGGTTTGACTTCTTCCCATATCCAGTTTTTGCGCATAAAAGCGATATCAATTTCATTATCAAAATGACCGATATTGCAGATAATGGCGCGTTTTTTTAAGGCTTTAAGCATATGCGCGTTACAGACATGCATGTTACCGGTGGTAGTCACGATTAAGTCAATCTTATTCAACAGGGCTTTATCTATGCTTGCTTCAGTGTCGTCGTTATACCCGTTGACAAATGGCGAAACTACTTCAAAACCGTCCATGCAGGCTTGCATAGCGCAGATTGGATCAACTTCGGAAACCTTGACGATCATACCTTCTTGACGTAGAGACTGGGATGAACCCTTGCCAACATCACCGTAGCCGATCACTAGAGTTTGTTTGCCTGACAGCAGATGGTCGGTGCCGCGTTTGATAGCATCGTTTAGACTGTGGCGACATCCGTACTTGTTGTCGTTTTTACTTTTGGTCACTGAGTCGTTAACATTAATGGCTGGGATCCTTAGCTCGCCTTTATCTAACATGTTCAGTAAGCGGTAAACGCCGGTGGTAGTTTCTTCTGTCACGCCGTGAATACGATCTAGGGTTTTAGGGTATTTCTTATGCAGTAGTTCAGTTAGATCGCCGCCATCATCGAGAACCATATTGGCATCCCATAGTTTGCCGTCTTTCAGGATGGTCTGTTCCAGACACCACTGATACTCTTGTTCTGTTGCACCTTTCCAAGCATATACTGCGATACCAGTAGCAGCGATGGCGGCAGCAGCTTGGTCTTGAGTTGACAAGATATTGCAGGACGACCAACGTACTTCGGCGCCTAAAGCAACTAGGGTTTCGATTAGTACTGCTGTCTGAATAGTCATATGAATGCAGCCAAGGATCTTTGCCCCTTGAAGTGGCTGTTCAGTAGCGTATTTGCGGCGCAGACCCATCAAGGCAGGCATTTCAAACTCAGCAATAATAATTTCGCGGCGACCCCAGGCAGCGAGAGATATATTGGCAACTTTATAGTCATTGAAATCTACACGCGTTTTGGCAACGCTCATGAATAGCCTCCATTCAAGCCTTTATGCATGCGAGACTTTATATTGTGCGTTGCGTATTAGGTTGGGTCAACTAGATTTAATAATGCTTTATTTAAGCTTGACAGGTTGAGCTTGCTGTAGCGCTCAATTCGAAGGAATGCTAAAAGCAATATCCATCAAAACAATAACTGTGTTAAAGCGGTGGCAATGATAGCCTTATGCGCTAAGTTTCCTAAATATTTGTGCTAGTCATTAAAAAAATTGTTTATGGAGTTGAGCTTGAATTTAGGTTTTGCCATAGTGTTGTTTATTATTTTTTCAAGACTATTTTAAATGACCATGAACTTCCATACCCGTAAATGGGTAAAACCAGAAGACCTTAATCCTAATGGCACCTTGTTCGGTGGTAGCCTATTGCGTTGGATCGACGAAGAAGCTGCTATCTATGCAATAGTTCAGTTAGGCAACCAGCGTGTAGTGACTAAGTATATCTCTGAAATAAACTTTGCGAGCACCTCGCGTCAGGGCGATATTATTGAACTGGGCATCACCGCTACCGAGTTTGGCCATACCTCTATAACTTTGACTTGCCAAGTACGTAATAAGATTACACGCAAGAGTATTCTAACTGTGAAAAAAATAGTTTTTGTAAATCTTGACAAAGACAATCAACCGGTGCCTCATGGTTGTACTGAAATCAAATATGTTAAAGATCAATTCCCTGAGGATGGCGTTCTTAAGTAATATTGCAAATAGTTTTTGAATGCTCTTGATGAGCTATAGGTTATATATAAACAACGCCAAGCTTAAATCATGTATAACCGTCGCTGCTGCATAAGCAGATAGTAAAAACTCTTAGCCTGTCGCAAGAAGAGCAGTATAACGTTAACAGGTGCTGCCATCGGATTCGGTTGATTCTATACAAAATCATCAGCACTCACCAGAATAATAAGGAATCGGAGCACGCAGTAGCGCCTTTATGTTGTTCGCTGCTAGCGGCTGCTCTAACAATGCGCCCATCACTTGATGAGCACCTATTCTGCTTAACTAATATTTGTCAAAATTCAAAGAATTTAAGGTTATTAAGAACTTAGGCTGTAATTCTGGTTTCTTGCTGCTATCTTTTAGCTACAATAACAAATTGTATACCCAGGATATCCTGTTTGCTTGCATTGTTAAATAATGAACATAGCTTTAACTACCAGGTTAGATGATTACTAAAAAGGGAGCTATATCAAGACTAGATGAATTTCTAGCACAGTGCAGACAATTTTATCTATAGACAGCACGATCATGCTATAGTCATTATGACTACCGTATGTTATAGCACTAAAAGCTTTTATCTATAATCATCGCTGGTTTAGTGGGTAATTTCTTACACCTGCTGCCTGCAGGCGCATTACTGTGAAAAATTTTCAGTTAATATTTATCTGATTGATATTAGCTGACACCACTATAACTAGTGGTTTTATTATTATGCTAATAAGCTATGCTTAAATTTGCGGTATAAATAGCTTGTCAAGCTAACAGGCAGATCATGGTTATCTATTAGTAAGTTAGTAAGTAACTATAAGTTGGTATATTACATAACGAATATTGAAGTTGCTTTGTGGGTTTTCTATGTGCAGAAAAAGATCTGCATGCGGGTTTTATTGCAGTGGCGTGTTAGCTAATAGTTTGTAGGTGCATTATGGGCAGCATACAAGCCAAAAATCAAATAGTTAGCCGCTTTGTAAAAGCACTGGAAATACTACCTTAGTATTGCTGTAAACAATACTAAGGTAGTATTATATGCAATATTGGTAACATCAAGAGTAATGTTTCGTATAATGAGTTTATTGATCTATTGTAGATTTTTTGAGGTGTTGCTCTGGTTACTACGTCGTATCGCAAGGTATACTGTTGGGCTATGTGACAGCTAAAAAATGATTTGAGTAAAGTGCAGCAATGCAATACAACTACTACTACAAACTAATTGTTTCGACTTTTGTGCGCCATCAGAACAACTTAGCCATGGTTAAGGTTAGGATGATTTCAGCCAATCATTAGACTGGCTTAAGATCTTAAAATATGTCAGGCAACTCTATAGGTAAAAGTATTAGTGCTCAATAATAAAGGTAAATGACATATTAATGTCAGTATGTATTTATATATACGTAAAATACCAGTGTAATTATATACGTAGTGCGGTGATTGTTGTTAATGCATGTTAGTTAGATTGATGCATGTTGACGCAGTTATCAGAGTAGATATTGCTACTCGGTTTCATACGCTTAGTGCCGCAGCAATAAAATTTTATGGTTTACAAGCAGTAGATGCGATACTAGAATCGCTGTGGCTAGTAAAATGATAACCAATATATAACTTGCTACATAGTAATATCTGTAGTTCATGCTAATTTATTGCAAATAACATGATATACAGCATGTTATCGAGCAACTCCTATAAAAAACTATCTAAATAGCGCTTGATCATGTTATTCATTGCTAGCTTATGATTTAGATTGCTAATTAATATTCTGGTTATTGCCACGGCTGTCATTAATACTAAGACGTGCAACTTAGTAGTGCGATATAGATCGCTGTAGTAGCGATTAATACGCTAAAAATTTGCCAGCAAATTAATTAGTGAGCTATAGCTGTACAAGCCCTGCACTATAAAGGAAAATAGTGTGACCATGGCCACGCTATGTAGATAGCTGGTTACAGGTCAATATAGCGGAAAATCTTATGCGTGCGTCAGGTGGTAAGACAAATAAAAGTAGCGATAAGTTAAAGTATCTAGGTTGTTTAAAACAAAGTTGGTGGTGTTATTAATAAGATACACCACAAAAGCAGTGTAATATTATAAGGTATCTGGTAAAAGCGTCATCAAACCTTTTTAGTATTCTTAAGCTTATTACTCGGTAAGTAATAATGCAGGACTATAGTGCTACTATATTTGTTTATATAAACATATAGACTTTTTAATTTTAGTCATTTTAATATATTTTTTATTGTCATATTTTGTTATATTTTATATATGTGTGTGGCCAAATTTAGCGGTAGTTAGCATATAGCCATAGTTGGCAAAACTACAACTCTCGTGCTATTAGCTAGACTGTAGAAAATCTTACTAAGTGTATTAATAATATCAAGTTTAACAGATTCACAGTGATGCTTGTATTTACGTCGGCGGTATGTATTGCTCAAATATGTCCATTGCAGCAATTTTGTTAGTTACCAATAGTTAGTGGTACTGTTTATGAGTAGTCGGCAAATATACATAATTTGCTATTTAGTGGATCTGGCTGGGGTGTGCGTTAATATTGGTAAATAGAGTAGCGTTGATTATAAATTTTCTATAGGATCGAGCGTACTTATAAATACGCTAGATTAGTTTATATTATCAATGATTGATATATTGCCTTCATAAGCAAGCTAGCTCCCGAGTTTTTGTTCTTTATCGTCTGTCAGGTACTTACTGCCGCATCCGGAAGTTGCAGTTATATTGCGGTTTTTAGCCGTAGTATTTAAATCTGTTCCTGTTGCTTTATATTGCCCGCCAGATCGCCAGTCGCATCACTGGTGCTTAAATAAGTCAGTATGCATGTTACTGGTGATAACGTCGCCAGTGTTCTATGCAGTAACGGACTTGCAGTTGATCAAGATATGAATTGAATTGCTAGTTCTGAATGCAGGCTATATAAATCTATACGCTCTGTGAGAAGACTACACGCTACTATCATATCATTCAGCTCAATCATGTTACGGCGATATAAATTTTAGTCTTTGCCGTAGTTAATCTTAAGCTGTTAGCAGGCATTGCAGCTGGGATTGTAAGCTTAGCTAATAAGTTGTTGCATAAGATCACTAGCAGGGCTTTTCATAGTGTATTGACATAGATAACGACAACTATTTAGTTTGGCTGCTTTTATTGTGCTAGCACTCTTATTGCTAGCTCAGTTAGCTAACTACAGAACTTATTTTAAGCGGTGACCCTAAAGCTTAATAGGTGGCATTCATATATACACCTCTTGAGGTAATTGCTTACTATATAATATATCCAAGTAATTAATATTATAATATAGCTATTTATCTTTACAGTCGAGGCTAGGATATTTATCGTCGTCTTCCGCAATCTTACAGCGATCATAACTTTTAAAAAACTGGGAGCATAAATATTGCTAGGTTGCTTAACCTTATCAGCCTGTTATAATACAAGTCAGAATTGATTTATGGGTTAATACAAAAGAATGTCTGGCTTCTTTAAATTATGCTTCAATACCGGCGAAGACTTAGTAGCATATTTTTATGCTAGTATATTTAGTTTGGCTAGCATAAAGTTAGCCAAAGGATAAATTACACTCAATGCGTTATCCTATGATTTATGAAAACATGTTTTAGCATGCGCAAAACAGATCATACTATAGCGCCAAGGATGCTGCGCAAGTAATAGTAGACGAGCTTCTAATATTTAGTTCTTCGACTTCAAAGCAGGTTACCGGTATACTAAGTGGTTGTAAGCTAGTTGTAACTTGTTAAGGCTAGCAGCCTATGTTTCGCGGTGTAGTAGCTATCCAGGTCTAACCTAGTTGGCCTTTCGGGACCTCGCTAAATAATTTTATTTAACCGACTCTTGTAATGCATCAGTGTTACCGCACTACCGTTTACCTTAGATTAGAGTATAATATTTAGTGATGTGTTTTGAGCTATTTACTAACGATCTATTTGTCAGCCAGCCTGCCTGTTAGGCTGGCTTTAAACGATTGTAATAAGGTTGCATACCTTATAACGCCTATCAGATAGCTAGAACTTTGGCGATCTTCATGATCGCAGTTTACTATTGCTTACGCTTTATTTAAGTCAGATGATAACTTTTATATCGTAGCGTAAGTTAGTATAACTAAATATACCTACCTGTAGTGTTGGCTCATTTGAGTAATCTTTAATTTTATCTCATAACAGGCAAAATATACAGGCAAAATATCAACTAAAAAGAGCAATTTATAAACGCAGGATGCATATCCTTGTTCGGAAGTGGTATAAAAGTTTAATGGATCAAATAAATCATCAAAACATTAATATTGCTGGGGTTTTATTAAGTGTTTACAGTTGTTTTAACTGGCTGCCAAGAGCTTTTATTACTGTATTTTTGTTTTAGCTTAACTGGCTTGTTAGTAAGTTACCTGTTGTGCTATCCAGGTGGGTGCTTAAGGAGCCATCCAGTGTTTTCAGGCCAGCGGCAGTGCGCAGGTCATTAGCGCGGTCGGTTTTTTCCCAGGTAAATGTAGTAAAAGTGTCGTCGCCGACAGTTTTCGGCTTAGGTGCGCGACCAAAGTGGCCATAGGCTGCAGTTTCCTGGTACATCGGATGTAACAAGTCGAGCATCGTGGTGATCGCATACGGGCGTAGGTCGAAAATTTCACGCACTAGTTTAATAAGTTTATTATCGCTAATCTTTCCGGTACCGAAAGTGTTTAGCGAAATCGATGTAGGTTGAGCTACACCAATAGCATAGGAAACCTGGATTTCGCATCGCTCGGCTAGGCCTGCCGCAACTATATTCTTTGCTACATAACGACCAGCATAGGCCGCTGAACGGTCAACTTTAGAAGGATCTTTACCAGAGAATGCGCCGCCGCCGTGGCGGGCCATGCCACCGTAGCTGTCAACGATAATCTTACGACCGGTCAGGCCGCAATCGCTTACTGGGCCTCCAATGATAAATTGGCCGGTTGGGTTAATATGGAACCGGGTGTCCTTGGTCAGCAGTTCAGCAGGTAGCACACGTTTAACGATCAGCTCCATCACGCCTTCACGTAGGTCGGCGTAAGAAACGTCTGGATTGTGCTGGGTCGACAGTACAACGGCGTCAATACCAATCACCTTGCCACCTTCGTAACGGCACGTTACCTGGGACTTGGCATCTGGGCGGAGCCAAGGCAGTAAACCGTTTTTACGTGCTGTCGCCTGGCGCTGCACAAGCTGGTGCGAGAATGTGATTGGTGCAGGCATCAGCACGTCTGTTTCATTACTGGCGTAACCAAACATCAGACCCTGATCGCCTGCGCCTTGATCTATAGGCTTAGCACGGTCAATACCTTGGTTAATATCAGGCGATTGTTTGCCAATGATGTTCATTACGCCGCAGGTCGCGCCATCGAATCCAACGTCAAAGCTATTGAAGCCAATTTTAGTAATCATGTCGCGGACAATTTGTTCTAGATCAACCCAGGCAGTAGTGGTAACTTCACCCGCAATTATTGCCACGCCAGTTTTTACAAGGGTTTCGCATGCTACACGGGCGAACTTGTCATCAGCAATAATAGCGTCTAGCACTGCATCAGAAATTTGGTCAGCTATTTTGTCTGGATGTCCTTCAGATACGGACTCGGAGGTAAAAATGGAGTATTCACTCATCTTTATATTGTCCCGATATTTACCAATAGTGAGTGTCGTTAATCGACCGCCGAAGATAGCGGACCGATATTCTATGGATCATCACCTAAACTTATATATAAACCCCTGGACACAAGTTCCAGTGGCGGTGTTCTGGCGAGTGCTCTCATCTTGCTCAAAATCCAGCTAAAGATTACCGCGTGCCTGTTTGGCTTAGTTGTGATTGTGGCTACATCAATTTTTTACTAGTAGATTTATGCTTAGTTATAGCAATTTTGTCATCCGCTTGAGAGAGTTGCCTAGTTTAGTGAAATGTTGCTAAATTATATTTAGCACTGACGTAGTCGACCCGTATGGTTGGTATTATTTAACTCCTTGGTTAACTATAAGTTGGCATTGTTCAATGCTTCGCGCTAGTAGGTCTGATTCATCAGTTTAGGTATCACCTAAACGGACTTCTAGAGCGCTTGCCTCACCACAAAGATTCTGTCTTGTTCAACATTTTTTAGTACGTTTTTGCGATATTATAAGCAAGCTTGGCAATAAAATCCTGCTGGATGAAAAACTGATCTGCTGCCAGTTAGTAAAATCCGAGCCGCTAGCAGCGTTAGAGTTTATGGGTCTGGCTGATCCATGACTGTATGTCCCTGGGTAAGTCATGGCTATCTATCTCTTTAAGCAGTGTGCAGTGTATAGAGCCTAACCGCTGAGTCACTCGGTTTAGGGCAAGGCTTAGGTTATACAAGTTGCATTGCTTAAGTGGTCGCACTTAATCGATGGCAAAGATCTGCACTGGTGATAGCCACCCCCCCGAAAGAGTTGCTGACTAGTACGCGTAATACATGTTGGCACACTCATTCTCCAGCTCCACTATAATAATAAGACAGCCAGTTTATTGTTGTTGTTAGGATGTAAAGTAAGGGTACGTGGTAGTTTTATGTTGCTCGTCGCTTAGTGACGGTTAACCAAGCCTAACAAACTAACTTTAATATTGCACCTTAATTAGTTTTGATAAACGGACTATTGCCTATAAGCATTGATAGAAAAAATAATAGTTTATTTTTTATTTTTCTACTTACTTTGAATTCAATTATTTATAGGAGATTAGCGATGCCCAGCCGTCGTGAGCGTGCTAACGCCATTCGTGTCCTTAGTATGGATGCCATACAAAAAGCCAATAGTGGCCATCCAGGTGCCCCGATGGGTATGGCAGATATCGCTGAGGTGCTTTGGCGTGACTATCTTAAACATAACCCAAGCAATCCATCGTTCGTTAACCGTGACCGATTCGTGCTGTCCAACGGACACGGTTCTATGCTGCTCTACGCGCTGTTGCATCTGACCGGCTACGATGTCACTATCGAAGATCTTAAGCGTTTCCGTCAGCTTCATAGTCTTACTCCTGGTCACCCAGAATTTGGCTACACTCCGGGCGTAGAAACCACCACTGGCCCCTTGGGTCAAGGTTTAGCTAATGCCGTAGGTTTTGCTTTGGCTGAAAAAATCCTTAGTGCACAGTTCAACCGTCCTGACCACAATATCGTCAATCACTATACCTATGTGTTTTTGGGTGATGGCTGTATGATGGAAGGCATTTCTCATGAAGTTGCTTCCTTAGCTGGCACTCTTGGTCTTGGTAAGCTAATCGCCTTCTATGATGATAACGGTATCTCTATCGACGGTGAGGTTGATGGTTGGTTCACTGATGATACACCAAAGCGTTTTGAAGCCTATAACTGGCAGGTGATTCATAACGTTGACGGCCATAACGCAGAAGTGATCAAAATCGCTATCGACACTGCCCACAAGAGTGAGCGACCGACTTTGATCTGTTGTAAGACTATCATTGGTTTTGGTTCGCCAAACAAACAAGGTAAAGAAATTTGTCATGGTGCCCCACTGGGTGACACTGAAATCAGTTTAACTCGCGAAGCTCTAAAGTGGCACTATAGCCCTTTCGAAATTCCTGCCGACATTTATGCTGAGTGGAATGCCAAAGAGAATGGCCTGGCAATCGAAATTGAGTGGAATCATCGTTTTGCTGCTTACTCAGCCAAATTCTCGGAATCTGCTAATGAATTGATGCGCCGCTTGACAGGCGATTTACCTGCTGACTTTTCGGACAAAGCTTTGGCCTATATCGCGGAAGTCGCAGCTAAGGGTGAAACTATTGTCAGCCGTAAAGCTAGTCAAAACACTCTAAATGCTTTTGGCCCACTGCTGCCAGAGATTCTCGGCGGGTCAGCTGACCTAGCTAGCTCTAATCTGACTATATGGAAGGGTTGTAAAGGTGTCTCTGCTGGAGATGCTAGCGGTAACTACATATATTACGGCGTACGCGAGTTTGGCATGAGCGCCATTATGAATGGTGTGGCGCTGCATGGCGGCTTTGTACCTTACGGCGCAACTTTCTTGATGTTCATGGAATACGCACGTAATGCTGTGCGTATGGCTGCGCTAATGAAGCAGCGTGTAATCTATGTGTACACTCATGATTCTATAGGTTTAGGTGAAGATGGCCCAACGCATCAGCCGGTCGAGCAGCTAACTAGTCTGCGTACAATGCCTAACCTTGATTGCTGGCGTCCAGCAGATGCTGTCGAATCAGCTGTGGCCTGGAAGCACGCTATCGAGCGTAAAGACGGTCCTTCAGCACTAATCTTCTCACGTCAAAACCTACAACACCAAGTGCGTACTAATACGCAGATTGCTGATATTAGTCGTGGTGGCTACGTGCTAAAAGACTGTACAGGTAAGCTAGAATTAATCCTAATCTCTACTGGTTCTGAAATAGGCCTCACGGTTCAGGCTTATGACAAGTTAACCGCGCAAGGTTGTAATGTACGTGTTGTATCCATGCCGTGCACCAGCGTATTCGAGGCCCAAGATGCCGGCTATAAAAAATCTGTATTGCCGCCACAAGTAAGAACACGTATAGCTATCGAAGCGGCGCACGCTGACTACTGGTACAAGTATGTGGGCCTTGAAGGTCATGTTATTGGTATGACGACTTACGGTGAGTCAGCACCGGCGACAGAACTATTTAAAGAGTTTGGCTTTACTTTAGAAAATATCCTGAGTCAGGCTGAAGAGCTGCTGGAGAACTAAGTCAGTCTACGCTGTCTGTACTATTGCTAGCGATAGCAATCGCAGTACATGTAGCACTAAACCAACATTAATCGAGAGCCAAATGCTTAAACTGCGTCCCTATAAAGTTGCACTTAACGGCTACGGCCGCATTGGTCGTTGTGTTTTACGTGCTCTGTTTGAGCGAGGTGCAGCGGCTCGGTTTGAAATTGTTGCCATTAACGATTTAGCCGATATGGCTAGCATTGCATATCTAACAAGCTTTGACTCTACCCATGGTAGGTTTCCAGGCACAGTATTGGTTGATGGTAATTTTCTATATATTAATGGCGACTGCATAAAAGTATTATGCAGTGCTACTCCTGAAGGCATTGGCTGGGCGTCGCTAGGCATCGATTTAGTTCTAGAATGTTCTGGTGCTTACTATACTCGTACTGATGGCCAGCGTTTTCTAAATGCCGGAGCGCCGCGTGTACTGTTTTCCCAGCCGATGGCCAGCGAGACAGATGTTGATGCAACTATTGTCTACGGCATCAATCATGATCATCTTACTGGAAATGAGTTGTTGGTATCCAATGCTTCCTGTACTACTAACTGTAGTGTGCCGCTTTTACGCCTGTTAAATCAGGCAATTGGCTTGGATTATGTATTGATCACTACTATTCATTCAGCGATGAATGACCAGCCTGTGATTGATGCCTATCACCATGATGACCTGCGTCGCACTCGCTCGGCCTTCCAGTCAGTGATTCCAGTATCTACTGGTTTAGCTCGTGGTATTGAGCGATTACTACCAGAACTAGCCGGGCGAATCCAAGCTAAAGCCATGAGGGTGCCAACGGTAAACGTATCTTGTTTGGATATTACTATGCAGACTATTAATGATACTGATGTGTCAGAGGTTGCCAAGATTTTGCGTTATGCCGCCGAAACTGGCCCCCTCAAAGGTTTATTAGCCTACACTGAGTTACCACACGCTAGTTGTGATTTTAATCATGACCCGCATTCAGCGATTATTGATGCTAGTCAAACCCGTGTTTCTGGTCAGAGGCTGGTAAATATTCTAGCATGGTTTGACAATGAATGGAGTTTTGCTAATCGGATGCTAGACGTAGCAGAGTATTATCTGTGCATCGCTTCTAAGTAACCTCAATAATAATTCAGGAATTGCGATCCACATGACTATATTAAAGATGACTGACCTCGATCTCCAAGGTAAACGTTTGCTGATTCGTGCAGACTTTAACGTCCCATTCAAAAATGGTGTTGTCACTAGTGATACGCGCATCTTAGCCTCGCTGCCTACAATTAAGCTTGCTCTAGAAAAAGGTGCGGCTGTAATGGTTTGTTCTCACTTGGGTCGTCCGACTGAAGGTGAGTTTTCTTCTGAAAATAGCCTTAAGCCTGTTGCTGAATATTTAAGCAAGGCCTTGGGCCTTGACGTGCTGTTGTTGGCGAACTACCTAGGCGGTGTCAATGTTAAGCCAGGTGAAATTGTATTGTTCGAAAATGTGCGCTTTAATAAAGGCGAGAAAAAGAATAGCGACAAACTAGCCAAGCAATATGCGGCTCTATGTGACGTGTTTGTGATGGATGCTTTCGGTACTGCGCACCGTGTAGAGAGCTCGACCCACGGCGTAGCTAAATTTGCTAAAGTTGCTGCTGCCGGTCCATTACTAATTGCTGAACTAGATTTCTTGAGCAGGGCCTTGGCTTCTCCTGTGCAACCGATGACTGCTATCGTGGCTGGTTCTAAAGTCTCTACCAAACTGGAAGCGCTCAATAGTCTCAGCCAGATCTGCAGTCAGATAATTGTAGGTGGCTGTATTGCTAACACCTTTTTGGCCGCTACTGGGCATCCTGTAGGTAGGTCACTATTTGAACCAAACCTGCTTGTCACTGCTCGCGCTATTGTTGCTAAAGTTAGTGTACTACTGCCGGCGGACGTTGTAGTTGCTAAGAAATTCGCTAAAAACGCTGAGGCCACTATTAAGCTGATCGCTGACGTAACTGCCAATGACATCATATTGGATATAGGTCCACAAACTGCAGCCAGTTTTGCTAAACTATTGAAATCTTCCCAGACTATTCTGTGGAGTGGTCCGGTTGGTGTATGCGAGTTTGATCAGTTTGGCTGCGGCACTAAAGTGCTAGCCAAGGCAATTGCTGAAAGTTCGGCATTCTCTATAGTAGGCGGTGGAGACACCCTGGCGGCTATCCATAAATATAGCGTTGCTGACCAGATATCTTGCGTATCTACTGGTGGCGGTGCATTCCTCGAGCTTGTTGCAGGCAAAGTCCTGCCAGCTGTTGAAGTATTGGAAACCAGAGCTAAATTTAAAGGCTCATAACCTAAAAAGTAGGTATCTTGTAATCAAGTTGTGAACACTGATGATTTGATTATGCATAAATATAAGGCTTAGGCATACAGAATACTATATTAATATAAATCACGTCTAAAATTTAGCATCTAACTTGTTCAGTAGCAGCATTTAGATTTGCAGAGCAAATGTTAACAGATAAATTGCTTTTGTAGGCGCGCTAGTTTTACATGAATATAGTTTTAAAGTTATATAAGTTGTAAGCTGAACACAGTAATAGCAATTTAGCCAGATAAAACTCAAATCATTGACTTGCAATAACTTGAATAGCAGCTACCGCTGCGGTAGGCTTGTACGATTAACGACCCTTGACTTATTAGAGATAACACAATGGCACTTATCAGCATGCGTCAAATGCTGGACCATGCAGCTGAGTTTGGCTACGGCATCCCAGCTTTTAACATCAACAACCTTGAGCAGATGCGCGCTATCATGGAATCCGCTGACAAGACCGACTCTCCAGTGATTGTCCAGGCCTCGGCTGGTGCCCGTAAATATGCTGGTGCGCCTTTTTTGCGTCACTTGATTCTTGCGGCAATTGAAGAATTTCCACATATTCCGGTATGTATGCACCAGGACCACGGTACTAGCCCTGATGTTTGTCAACGTTCAATCCAGCTAGGTTTTAGCTCAGTAATGATGGACGGTTCACTAAGCGAAGACGGCAAGACCCCCACCGACTACGAATATAACGTACGTGTTACCCAACAGACTGTGGCTATGGCTCACGCCTGTGGCGTGTCGGTTGAGGGTGAGCTAGGCTGCCTTGGTTCCTTGGAAACTGGTACGGCTTGCGAAGAAGATGGCATTGGTGCCCAAGGCATACTGAATCATAGTCAGATGTTGACTGACCCGGACGAAGCTGCTGACTTCGTGAAAAAGACCCAAGTGGACGCTCTGGCTATCGCCATAGGTACCGGCCATGGTGCTTATAAGTTTACCAAGCCACCTACTGGTGAAGTCTTGGCGATTGACCGTATTAAGGAGATTCATAAGAGCATTCCTAATACCCACCTAGTGATGCATGGTTCTTCTTCGATATCGCAAGAGTGGCTAGCGATAATTAACCAGTATGGTGGCAAAATTAAAAAAACTTATGGAGTACCGGTTGACAAGATAGTTGAAGGCATTAAACACGGTGTTCGCAAAGTTAATATTGATACAGACCTACGCTTGGCATCTACCGGTGCAATGCGTAGCCTGATGGCTACCAAGCCTAGCGAATTTGATCCACGTAAATTTTTTAGTGCTACTATAGTGGCGATGCGTGATGTATGTATCGCTCGCTACGAAGCGTTCGGTACTGCTGGTAATGCCTCAAAGATCAAGCCGATCTCATTGGAAGCGATGCATCAGTATTACTTGCAAGGTAATTAGCATGCTACATTCAACTAAACTTCTAGTATTTAAAAAATCTAACAACAATATCGCATTGTGTAGTGCGCTATATCATACTTATATAATAATTTTTTAATTTTTTAAATACAATTAAATGTCTGCATAGACGTCGTGTTCTTGTTGCGGAGATAGTGATCAAGTAAACTGCAGTTATAAAAATTATAATTACATTATATTACTGTAACAGTGATAAATATTTTATATGGATGCTAGAAGGGGAAACTTATTTAGCTTTTAAGTATAAATATATCATTAGCGAGTTTTTTTGTCGTAAAGATTCCTGTTAGTCCATTAAAATCAGTTGTATATTCAGTAGTTCATATTAGTTACCGTGATTATTTTGTGAATAAAACAGGAACAAAATAATTATTAATATATGTCTTTAAAGTAAAGATTAATACGCTTGATATATTATCATCTTCCAATCTATATTTGGGTATTGAATAAATAAAATACTGCTACTTTTTAGGCATTAAGATATAATTAAGTTATATATAGTAAATATGCATATAGAACAATTCTTATGTTTGATTTAGAGGTATCGCTACACTAGTTAACTTTATTATTATTGATTAATATGAATGTACTCAATGTAATATTTTTAAGCCTAAACACAGCTGTGTCTTTTGCTCCTTGTTGACGTTTTGTATACGTTAAAACGCTTATAGCAATCAAGACCTTTATATCCTCTAATTAGATAATTTTATAGTTATCAAGATCATGTGATGCGATTATCCTAAAATATTGTCATGGCTTGGCTCATAATAGGTGCGGTCTTAGCTGTGTTGTTTTAATCGTGCTTGGCAAAATCTAGTAAAAGTAAATGATGTCATCAATATTAAGTATTGTAGACATACGTTAAGGGGTTGTATGCACAGAGTCCAGTCTGTAGTTAGATGAGTCGTACGTTGCTGTCGATTAACAGCGCAGGGTTAATCAGTGGCTGTTATAGTTCAAGGAATGAGGTAGCGAGATATCAGTTGCAGTATTATAATGAATACTTAATTCTGAAGAAAATAACTACAGTGCTACTGTGATGTACATCATGTAGTTATAATGGCATATAAAAAATTGTTAGTCTCGATGTAAGCCTAATTATGTAGGCAGTTGTTTAGTATAAATTTTGTACAGTGTGCCGCGAAAGTAAATAGCGTTTACGGCATATATGCCTATCATAGGCATCTAGTATTACACTTTGCTGTCTTTACTAGACGTATTAATTTTACATTTACTGGTCAGTAGTGTAGGAGAGGGTATCAATGACTGTATACGAGGGATCGACCTAAATACTTAGACTTCAGATAAAAAATCAATCATTGTGTTAGTTGCTTAATGTAAAATGAATGTTTAAGTCTGAATGATTAATAAGTCTTTATAGGTAGTGGTTGTACAGTCATTCAGTTATTAAACAGTTTATCGAAATTTATTTAGAGGCATATACATACTAAAATGCCACGGCCATGATTAGTCGTGACTATAAGGCTAAACCGTTATTTGGTCTTCTGGGCTTTAGTGTGATATTTACACACTACGTTACGTTTATTTTTTTAATTCTGGATTCGCAGAGGCTAAGGCTGTAATGTTTGTTTAGTTCTTATATAAATAGTGATCAGTATAAGTCACTCAAGAAAGACATGTAAAATGTATTGGTTCCATACCACTGTGCTTGCAGTTTGCATTTTTTAATGGTTGCAGACTACCTGAAAAATATTTTTTTGTCACACGCTGGTATAGCGTAAAGACTATTGTATAATGATCGTAGCTTATCAGTTAAAAGCCTTTGAATTGCTACTTAAACACAAAGTGTGCTTAGTACTGCCAAATGTGCCTAAGTCTATTATAAATAATCTAACAGTTATGTGTCTTATGCACAACAGTATAATGTATATGCATAACGCTAGTCATTTTGATGACTTTTCATGTTTAATCTGTCAGCTAATGTATTAGAAAACTGTGATGTACTTAAGTACCAGTACAGTTGATTAATATTAATGTATCACTTTAGTTTAAAATCTAAACACCTGGTATTAGCACTAGGGCAATTGTCTTGCTCTAAAATGCTTTAGCTATAATCTGGAATTAACATAAATAGATAATTATTAATATAATTCAGTATAGTAATATAGCTATTTTTTATAGGATAATATGGTTGCTAAATTATAAAGCAAACATTGCTTGCATGTCTTACAAAGTCCATGTTCTGGTATGATGAGATTGCAAGATGTATGAGATGTTACCGTAAGAGTAAAATACAGCATCAGTACAATATAATTTGTACGCCCTTTGGTATACCAAAAGGTATACATTAGTGCTATCAGTGGCGCATATTTTATGCGCCTGCGTTAGCGCTGTAGAAGGTCATAGTTGTAACATTGCTGAATATGTATAAAAGTTGATCACTGAAGTAAGTGTACGGTAAGACTGCTGTTTAATTCTACTGTCGACTTGTTTATTGAAACGCCATATTATACTATTGTACGGTGGTATATGCTTTACTGTGTAGTAAACGTAACGAGTTGTTGTTGTTATTGCTGTATCTAAATCTCGACTGCATCACAAGCTAGTCATTAACTTGTTGAGGTAAGACGTAGCTGATCGCATGCTTGTTTTGAGTAAGCGCAATAAATACTAACGTATTTACTTTACTATGGTATTCTAGTGGTACTGGCTGGGTTTAAAATTTCCTGAGCAAATAGTAAAAAAGTTAACAACGTTGATTGAGTGAGTATTTCTAGCGTGGATGTGTTACTAAATAGTAACATCTAGTGTTGCCGCCTAACCGGACTGAAGTTCAGATTTAAACGGTCCACTGCGTATATATGATATTGTAATATACAACACTAAACGTTTTTTAATATTAACAGCATTCCTTTATGATTAAAAAATAAAAGCTGATACTAGCTTATAACTGATACTGGAAAACAGCGTGTACGCTACGATTTACAATAAAGATTGTACTTTAACCATTTATCCTAGGTATGACTTCAAGATTAGTGCTTGCGTAGTTTTAAAGATGTGCTGCTAGATGTATTTGACTGCAATTATATAAATGAAGCTAATGAGTTAGTTGAGCAGCTAAATGCCCATTAACGCTTAAGGCTAGTCAGTCAACTTAGTAAGCACCAGAACAAATATAGGATGCAGGAGCGGCAGTTAGAAGTCGAAGCCAGTGAAGACAGATTAGCGCATAATGTTAAGAAACTTCTCAGTCACTCAAATTACCATAAAAGATCGTGGCGCGTATCGCCATCGATTGCTTAATTTTTTGCTAGTGCTTTTGTCTAACTTATTTAAGTTAGCGTGTGATATGGCTCAAAATCGACTCTTAACCCGCGATGCGGATAACTGTGCCTAGCATAGGAAATGACTATAGCATGTAGCTTTGATCCTCTAGTGATAGTTAGTATTTTAATACGTCAGTTATGGCAGAAATTATATATATGCGAATAATGTCAATTACTGAAGATTAGTAGCCGCTCGTTTATTACGTAATTTTTGGCAGTATCACTGCTGCTTTAGCAGAGAAATAGCGGTCTGGCCTTACCTTTTTCAAATTTAGTCTGATTTGACTAAATTAAGTGCCTATGTGAGTTTTGTGGTATATCCTATAATCGCACCGCAATACATAAAGACCAGACTTGCTCAGCTTATCCATTTATAGAAGTAAATGCGCTATTAATCGCTAATGACTAATGTTATTCGACAAATTATCTTGACTTTATTTACTATGTTCTTGGTTTGTGCATCATGATTTTGTTAATCTCAAATCTAACAAAAAATTTGTATTTGTGCGCTGATTAAAGCGGTTTAGTTAGAGTTTTCTGTGCATGTTTGTGGTAAATGAGTTAGCGTATTCTAAGGAATACGGATTACAAAAAAGCATTTTATATACTCTGTATAGTATATAAAGTTTAGCTGCTTACTATGTATAAGGTGATTTGCTGGTATGCTTCACGTTTTGCGATTTACAAAGCATGTTTTTAGCATGTAGGGCATGTGACTATATATGCAAGTAATAATATAAATAGTTTCGCTATCGCTTTTATATAGTGATGGTGCGCTTGATCTAAAGTTAACAAGTTAATAACGCATTGATATTGTGTAACGCTATCAGTATGATTATAGCGTGAGAAACAATTACAGAGTTTACTGACCTGAATATTGTGTGCTAGCTTGAGCTGAAGTACAGTGTATACAAATAAGCTTAGTAATATTAACTTAGTAGTTATGGGTGCTCTTGATTAGCAGCAAATTAAAGCGCATTTATTATCGATCAAGCAAGTGTTAGGTTATCTATAAATATATGGCAGAAACTGGAAGTAACAGCGATAGCTTTCTAGGTTGCTTGAATATCTTTGTTTAAGTGCATGGCTAATGTGCGTAATGGTTTTAACTGTCGACAGATTAATGCTAGCTGCGCCTGCACTAACTGCTGTACTTTATCGATTTCATTTGTCATCTGTTCTAAATTTTCAGTTATTATTTCTTCGGTATCACTCTGAATCACAATCGGCTGGTTATTGGCTAACCCAGTAGCGATTTTGTCAAGGCTAGCCGCTAAGGTATTACCTACGCTATCGATCAAATACTTATGCATGTCGGTCTGCAGCTGGGCTTTGCGGTATGCCCCAAGCCCCGATAGATAGCCAAGTAGCGTGTGCGACAGCACTAGAAAGTGAAACCCCATATTGGCTTCTTTACGGAAATATTTAGGTTCCATTAACATATTGGTAAGCGTGATCGATAGCGTCGCATCAGCGTTATACGCATCAAGCCGCGCTAAACGGTAGGCATGGTCATCTCTCTTTTTGATGGCGTATTGTTGCATGATTTGACGTAGATAGTTGCTGTTACAAGCCAGGGTATTAGCCAATACTGTATTTAGACGGCGACCTTGCCAGTCTGGCAGAAATAGGAAAACCGCCAAGCCTGCTATTAAACTACCAAGCATGGTGTCGAATAAGCGTGGTAGGAATAGCCCATAACCATTGTCAACCTGGTTACAGCAGAATAATACCATTAAGGTTATAGCTGTGGTAGCCAGCGTGTAACTAGTAGTGCGGTTGATAAAAAACACTAGACCTGCAGCGATGGCAAACATTGATTGTACTAACTGATTTGGGAATAAACTAAATAACGCCCAGGCTACGGTTAGGCCGATAATGGTGCCGATAATTCTTTGGCCTAGCTTACGCTTAGTAGCACCGTAATTAGGTTGGCAGACGAACAAGGTGGTAAGAATGATCCAGTAGCCATGCGCTGCATGAATTATGTGTAGTGTGCAATAACCGATAGTTAAAGCTAAGGCAAGACGCAGCGCATGGCGAAACAGCAATGACGCTAGCGTGAACTGTGTGCGTAGGCATTTATACATTTCTTTAAAGTTACGTGTAGTTTTGTTTAGCAGATGGTTGTCGGTAGCGTCAGTCACAGAGTCTAGGTTATTAGCGTTACTGAGTAAGTAGTTTAGTGCCGCTAGGTTGTCAGCTATGTTGCTCAAAAAGTACAGCGACAGGTTGTGTTGTGTTTGGTTGTTTTGTATACAAAAATGTTTTAACGAGGCATTCAAGTCATCTATGCATTTAGTGAATTCATCATTATAAATAAATGGCTGTTGTAGCTGTATAGAGTGAGCGAGGGTTTGGCATGACTTGCTTTGTTGGTGCAATAAGCACTGGCAGTGAAATAGTGCATCCCTGTAGAAGACGGCTGTGGCCAGAGCATTGTAAGGATAGTAAGATGAAATGGCGTGTTCATGTATGTCCTGGGAAAGGAAATATAGTTTCAAGTAACGGCTAACTGTTAAGCTTGGGTGGCCATGACCTATGCGGTGCAGGATGATTTCTTTCGCTGCGTTTAGTGTTGTTACTACACGGCTATTTTGTTTGGCTAGCTTTAAGCAGCGCGCCTCTACATCCAGTTGACTCATCGGTTCAAACAATGATGATTTGAGCTTGAGGTAATATCCTAGTTCGCGATACAACCGCGCCATGATTTGTTGTATCGGTTGGTTAGGAAATATCGCTTGCCATAACACTGATAACACGCCATACCAGGCTGCACCGGCTATCAACAACAACGGCTCATGCCAGCAATTAGTTGCTGTGTCACTACGCTGGTCTATGCCAGTCATAGTATATACTGATAAAATTAAAGTCGCTGAAGCAATCGCACTATAACGCTCTCCCAAGGCGCCCAGCATAGTTAGGCAGAAGCTTGCTAGCGCAAGGGCACTAGCAAGGACCCATGGGTAAGGGAACAATAACTCGACCAATAATGCAGCAATACTGAAACACACTATGGTTGCTACTAAGGCATGCAAGCGACCTTGCCAATTATCATCAGTCTCAGCTAAAGCACTTGCGATAATTCCTAGGAATAGCTGGATTAGCGCTATCATTTCATTCTTATACCAGCACAGAGCTACGCTGCCTGTGAGGGCGATGAATATTCGTATACTATAACTAAATTTATCCAGCGCCCATATGCGCTGCATAGACTGCTTGAAAGTGGTCGATGACATGAAGTATGAAGTCTTCCGGAATAATATAGCTGGGCTGGTTTGCTAATGACGCTACTGCAAGCTTGCTACTTATAGAAAGCAAATAGTGTTTATATGGTTAAGTGTGCATTATTTTATTAATGCGCCAGGCAGTATATTAGATGAGATATTGCGCTAGCTATATGTACTTGTTAAACAATAATAGTTCACGATTAGATTTTAGAATTTTAAGCTGCGAACCTAGTAGGTTATATGCGCTGTTACTAAAATGTATAGTGCTTATTAGTATTATGAGTTAGCCGTTTCTGATCCAGATGGTGACAAGGTGTGTCATATTGACTATCATTGTAAGTTGGTTAGTCTGAGTAATTTAGGTGCCGTAAATTGCTAATATATATAGGCATATGTTTCATTGTTTCTTAAGAATATCTGTTTTGGTTAAGTAGTTCGCTGTTATCTGCAAGCTACTTGGCGGTGCGTTGCTGTTTGCGTCATCAGTGCTCATACTATATGCAGTGGCGTTAGTTAGTTAGTTTGTATATAGGCTTTACATGCGTTAATCAGCGTAACATCACTGCGTTAGTAGTTTTCGCTTGTAAAGTATCTAAGCTCAAAAAAACTACAATAGGATCAATAAATATTGATCAGTACAAATTTTTTTGTAACTAAGGACTTTTGTTGGCGATCACCTAGGAATACAATTCATCATAGGTAATAATATTAAAAAATATTGTAAACTTTGTTAAGATGCTAGATAAACTCGATATTAACCTGGTGCCAGTTGTGATGAGCTTAGTGCTCAAGAAGCTACCCGTTCAGTTGACTGGCTAACAAGCTTCAAGAGTTATTATATTTAACTGCTGCCTCATATATGCTAGGTACGGCAGCTGTGTTTTGTAGCCTATAGCCAACCAGAATAGAAACTAAAATCTATCAGTCTAGTGCTAGTTGAATGAGCGGCATAGAAGTTAGCTAGATCTGTGCCTGTTATGTGCTCCAGCTAATGTTTTCTAGTACTGGACCAGCCCATTCTATTAACTGTGCAAGCTGTTGATTGTAGTTTGACGAGGCATGATTGCGAGGTAATAATTATAAAGCATGTAGTAACGGTGATAAGATTTCGTAAACCTGTTATAGGTTACCAGTAATAAAGTTAGCTATCTAGTTTAGATTCGCTATTCTAGTAATGCTAAGGACTACCAGCAGGTATCGTTAGTCAGACTAAGACTGTAGAGTACTATATTTGTATTTGGTTAATTTTTAGTACTTAGCTTTTATTAAAGAGTGCAAAATTGAATAACCATATTTGCATTTGCGCAACTAATAAAAATATTTATTATTTGTAATAGTTAGTTTTAGGTGGCACTATTAGTACCTTGAAGTTTTTTAATCAGGTGTCTCAATGTAACAACACCTGATATTATTAAAACTGATGATGTTTGTTGGACGCAGTTTTATCTAGTTACATTAGCAATTTTACTGATTAGCTCAGCGCATTCACCTCTCAACTAATAGTTATTACGCATATCGTCGATAGATTAAAAGCAATGAGCGCTTGCTAGTGAGCAGTGTTTGATTGTCGGTAATAAATTTAGTTTAGATTTTATTATCAGCTTTAATATTTTAAGTTAGTGATGTGGCTGCGGCTATTTCTAATATCTAACATATTTTTTACTTAAAATTGCAACAATGGTATTACCCATTTTGTACAGCATGCTTGCGCATATCATAAACTGTTTGCTGGTAGTAAGGACACAGTATATTGTGCCCATAACCGTCAAGTTATTTGGGTATACTAAGTTAAAGCTTTTATTAAAAAAATGGTGAGTCATATTATAGCATGCTAAAATTGATGGTGTTCATAACGCTAGTACTAATGTGGTTACGCTTTATCTCCTACAATGCAGTTAAGTTTTAGTGTGTGGACTGATAGATTCTTGAGCTTGCAGTGTTCTTTAGTTATGCATCAATAGTATGTAGCGACAACAAAGCGAAAGTTATGAATAAATCTCACTGCATGGCTAGTCAAGTTTAGTGTTACCTAAATTACATATTTTATTGTTGTTGCAATTAAGCGCTGTCATGCCTAATCTAGGTAAAATAAAATGTTGAACTTGTCGTAATTTAGTGCTGATGCAGAAATAGATCTGCTATATACTATGCGTGCATCCAAGTTTACTGCATGACCAAATAGTACTTGTCTTATATTATTATAGATTTTCACTCAACACTTAATATGTGGTCACTGATATAATGTAAATGATTAGTTTAGATCTTATGATAAGTTAGTTAGCGATGTTGCTAGGTGCATAATATATATGCTTATTAAGCATGAGCGCGCTAGTTTTCCTTATAGGCGGCCTATAATAGGGTCTTAGTTATTGTTATGCAGTATGACTCACTTAATGCATTGTCTTGCAGTTACGGATTTTTAGCGATTATGATAGTTAGTCTGTTAAAATTGTCAGTGGTGAGAATGGACATGACAGATGCATCAATCACACTTAAGTATTGCATGCCATGCTCGTGGCCTTTTGGTAATCCACTATAGTCATCTTATTTGGTGCTTATTTTATACGAGAAGTACTGGTAAAATACGATTTTTGCATCATCGCAGATGAATTTATGCCACTGCTTATCAGTTTGCATTGTAACATATAGTTTAATTTTCAGATATGGTATTGGATTTAGCGCTAGTAGCTATATGATTTCACGGATTAGGCAGATTTTATCATTGAAATCCTGCAGGTTTTACTCGATAGTTATGTATTTAAAGAGAATACTTAAACATTGCATTAGTTCTTTAATCTTAGTAGCACGCTACTATAGTGGTGTGCGAACTCAATATATAAAGTCTATATGCGCCTGATGGTAGTACTTTTATGCTATTATTACTGCTTTAGTAAATCGCTACTAATAGGAATTAGTACTGTATGTTAGGCCAATGAAATGTTTGACTGGTATGGATAAAACCTACCAGCTCCAAACTGATTGCTGGTGCTAATAGTTAGTTAGTTATATTCAAAGTAGTAAAGAGCACAGTGACATTGTTTATATGCAATGCTGTACTATATGTATAGCTTAAAGTCATCTTGCTGATTTTCGCCTACGCCTAACAGGTTGTGAGTTACAGGTATATCTAAACTGTACGGCAAATTAATTCTGCTAACACATGAGTGTTGAAGCATTTATAGCACATTTATTGCACTGTTACAAGCCAACTTTCCTAAAGAACAAGAGCTTCAATGCGCTCTTCGATAGTTGGCAATTTGGTCATGCATGTCATGGGCTGCGTTTGCTTTCAAAATACTGAATCAGTTATTGCGTAGGTGACAAATAGTTAGGACTAAATGCTTTCAGTAATGCCTGAATAACTGCACGCAGTACTAGCATGGCAGTTTTTTGTGGTTACGTTAACAGGCTATTGCTGCTGCATGGCTGGTTAAAGTAAAAACCGATGGTTTTAGTTTTTTTAAAAAACACTGCATGCTGTCTAGGTAAGGTTAGTTTACTAGGTCTAGTACTCTTGATTATTGTTGTGTAGTGCTAGCTTGTTTCCTATGTGGTAACGAGCCTGCAACTTATTATGCATATTAAGATACAAATCTACTGGTATCGGTGATAAACTAAAACATTATACAATGTGCTATGATGTTGAGTATCACTAGTTTAACGTCGTGTTGTTCTAGTCTATCACCAGAGCAACAACGATAGCATAATATATGTAAGTAATATCGTTCTCTATACTTAGCCTGATTATAAACGGTTTAATCTATGAGAACAGCTTATGGTGTGCGTAGCTAAAAATTAGCGTTTGCACATAGTAGATATTTAAACAAGTGTTAAGCAGGCAGGTATAGTAATCGCGAATACTATAGTAAAATTAGCTCTGGCACTATAATTAAACCATACAATGTTATTTATTAAAAATTGTCTGATTTGTATCATCTCTATCATTAGTCATATCATATTAACAATTATTTGTGCGCAGCAATAATTTCTAATAATACACCGATAACTATACAGGTTAGCGCAACTAATAACACCTGCGCGAAGTTGTCTATAGTGTTTATTAGTACCTTAGATACCGAATCAGCATGATGTAATTTATGATAAACATCTTTCGGCTCAATTCGCGTTAAATAAATTCAATGAGTAGTATGACTAAGTAGGTCAATACCAGTAGATACAATTATGTTGGCGTCAAGATTGTGCTAAGGATGATGATATCAGCTATCTTACGAAGATAGTTATGTATGAGTCTGTCATGGATCGACGGTTTATTTAATATGTTAGTGAATATGTACATGTGAAAAAATAAAATACTACAGACCATAAATGCTACTACTGTATTAGCGATTATTTATCTACATTATCTGTAATAACTTTTAGTCTTAGCTCTCTATTGATAGTAGTGATATTTTAATGCCAATCATTGATCAGTTAAGCTGTCAGACGGGACTTAGCTACTTACTACATTTTTTTATTTGTCATGTAGAATTTTACCTGTCAGGATATTTTATATTAATGTAAAACTACAGCGTGACTGTAAATCATCAGTAATACTATATTGTTGAGTATATTTTGCGAATGTTAGTATAGGTTATAGCCTAGTTTAAGTTAGTTTGCCTGATGGTCTTACTGTGGTATGCACTGGAATGCATAACGTATGATATAATAAATCTTTACATTAGTATAGTCAATAAACATACGTCCGTTGATTCTTGATAATCATAGCTTCGCTGGCTCCAGCGTTGCCGCATCATTGGGCATAATGACGTATCTGGTTAGATATAATTACTGCCATAAATTATTGTCTATTTTTTCTAAAATGTTTATATAAACACATTCATAACAAATATAAGTACTAGCGTGTGCAGTTTCAGCATATGCTTAGTACTAATTACCAACAGCTACAGTAAATTATTGTACTAATTAAAGCTTGTATATGAAGGATTGTATTGACTCAAGTAGCTGGTAGTATGTGTCACCGTGTTACGCTGTCAGTTATAATAACTATTATAACAATGCTTACACTGTTTGCTATCTAGTTATTACTTGAAGCTGTACACAATTAGTGCGTCGCAACTGTTTTAAGTAGCCACTAATGTTAATTATTAAAGTGCATTGGCGTGCAGTTATGTATCTACGTTGTATGTACTTCAAATGCTACTAAGAATATTTCAATAGTTACTCTACTGAGTCAAGCTTCAGCCAAGGCAGTTATTAACGCTTTTTTGTACTATCAGCAGGCAATTATCACTATATTGATCTATCACTGATAGGCATAATTTAATGCACCTGTAACTCTAAGTAAAATTGAACTATACAATAATATGTTAGTGCACCACTTGTACCAGTGGTAGCCAGTAAGAAATATACCTATGAACGAGCACCTTAAACTATTACTAAAATGAATTGCTTTATCGGTTTAGTCATTCGTGTGCCACACCGTTATTCGCTAAATATAATATTTTATGTTGCAGAGTTTTAAGTAAACGATCAACTATAAATCTAGATTTTTTTCTTTGAGCACATGATAAGCGCATACCTATAAAAATTATAGGTCTTTATCGCCATCTGATGATGAGCCTTCAATACAGTGTTTTTATCCACTACTTATACTAGCAAATATTGCTAAAAATAGATTTTTGAGCAGTTCACTAACTACGCAGCATTCCTAAGTAATAAAACCACGTAGAACTTAAGCAACAACAGAGCTATGGTTCTTGAGTCAGTAAATATATTAGATTTAGCTGTGTTGCGCTAATCTTATCGAGTAATGCAAGCTAATATTTTATGTTTTTCGGTGTGCTTTTCTGAGATAAATTTAGTATTTTGTATACATTACTATATAGTAGTAGAATGAGCAGAATTTAATCCTGGTACACGCGAAAAGTCGATCCTTGCTTATCTAGTGTTTCCATTAGACTATTAATGATGATTTTTTAGTAAATAAGTGTTTTGCGTAAAGCACTAGATTTTTAGGTAAAATATCTCTAGATCCAGACTAATAAGCTAGGTTTACTTGCATGTAGACAGGCTGTCTGTAAAAGTTGATGTACTAATTAATACATCCACATTAGATCAGCCATGAGATTGTCAACGTATTTTTTGTTTAATTATGGGTTAACTTCATTCTAATGATCACGTTACTTACTAAACAATACTACTTGCTTTGCTATTGGCTTTTGTATGCTACTAATACTGATATAGCTTTTAATCGCGTTTAGGTTAGCTAGCTAGCTAGCTGCAATTAACTAACTAGTAAGCCTCAGTGCTATCAGTGGTTTAAGGTTGTTACGTAGCTAGTTAAATGAGTTGGAGCGCTCTACATCTTTAAAGGTAAGCTTGTCGAATAGTGCTAGTTGCAACACGTGATGCACAATGATTTTAATGGCATAGAACATTGATGACAGTTTGGGAAAAGAGTAGAAGTAGATCTCCCTGAGGTTATATATCTACTTAGGCTTAGTATGGGTTATATGCTGGAGTAAGCGTGGCGTTATTATAAAATCTTTACTTAGGTAGCACAAAAAAGTATTTATAATTAGATAATTAACGTTCATTATCTGTATGGCGTGAGTATGTATAGATATGGTCTAATAATATTTTTTATTAAGCGCTGCCAGTTATCTAATCAGCGTACTTGGTTGATCGCTAAAATACTTCTTGCTTTTAAGCTGCAGTTATTCATGTGTAAGCTTATTCATACAAACGCTAGGGGCAGTTAGGTATCGTGTTGCATTGGGCGCAATAGAGGCGCAGGTGGTGATTCGATCAGTGTCAGTTCACGTAATTCTCATTGATGTTGAGTGCTAGTACTTAAATATTTTTGAGACAGCTAATACTTTCAAAAGTAATCGAGTATTAAGTTGTTCGTAAGCATCCTAAATAAATGAGCTATATAAACTCCTGAGTTTAACAAGTTACAGCTTTTGTGCGTGTATGGTAACTCAATCAGGCCGGATTAAATTGGTGACAGTTCCTTATCATCATATGTAATTAGTCCGCTAACTCATTATTATTGATTTGGCACAACTTACTATTTTAGTTTAATATTTAGACTACATTAAGCTTTTGTTTTACCTGAGTACCAAGTTCCAGTAATCAGCATTTCCTGTCCTAAAGAAAATGCTAATCTACGTTACCTAATACGCCGCTAGCCTTATCAATAAAGAAGCAGATCTTACTATTATTGGGGTCGATATACAGCGTATAGCTATTGTGTATGTTGAGAGGTAGCGCGAGTTACTTTAGTGCTCATTACTTGAGATTTACAAACGTTAAATTTTGATAGAACTCACTCTATTGAGGTTGTTAAACATACTTTAAAGCTTTAATAAAAAATCGCTACTCAGGTATATTAACATATATATCATGATTGACTGCTACCACAAGTAGATTTTAAACAAATGTCTTATCGCTATATTTATTAGCATCTACTTACCAGCACAAGATGTGCCATATAAATATTACTGTTACTCTTAAGTAAATCTAAGTCAATCTACCAGATTGCCATATTTGCTACGTTTTGGTATTACCAGTCACGACGCAATAAGTTTATTTATTGGTAAGGCTAGCTACGATCAAATTTAGGTTAGCTACACTTATTGATTGTAAAATGTTGTCAATCTGCTGGAGCTTTGTTCTGACTAGCAAGACTGCTACTGACATATATGTTGTTTTTAACATATGTCAGCCAGATTATTTGTCCTTGCTCTAGATAACCGGTATTATTATAGCTTATGATATATTTTAATAAGTATATCACTGTTTATGAAGTGTTTTTATGCTCAAAACTACTTATGGTAGTGCATTTAATTAGCGTTGCAGTTTTTTACTGTTGGTTGCTACTACTGAAGCAGTATGCGAAAGTTTTTCGCATACTAACTACCAGCTCTGTAGTATTATTTAGTTAGTGTAGCTTTATAGAGTACTGAAGATTTTTTACCGGATTTCTTAGTTTTAACTAGTTAGTGTATTCTTTATTTATCGCTATTGGCGTGCGGTTGTTGTCGGATGGAAGACAAGCAATATCATGAAGTTGTTGTTGTAACTAAATTGATATGTTAAAGTGCATGCAATCTTATTGCTGAGTAAGTTGATCATGATCTTAATGTCGTTGGAGTAGCTATCAGCATTGAGAGTTAGAGTTAACTTGATTGCACAGTTATGCAGTTCAGCCTAGATATTATGGCTTTTTCTATAACTAGTAGTTATAAAAACTAGTTATTAATGAATACGACAATTGTTGTTTTCAGTCTCTAGTTCTATTTATTGCTAGCTATATTGGTAATGTGCGTGTTTGCGTACTAACAGTGCTAGACAGTTGTATGTTTGTTCAGATTATTGTGACAATAGTTTTAGATAGCGCAGATTTGACTAGTATAATTAGTGGTGCATATTTCTGGCGGCACTAAACCTTTCTAAAATAAGCTGAGACAACTGATATTTGCATGTTGCATAGAATGTTTCTGTCTATAATGCTTATAGGTATTAGCATCCGTTAATAGTCAAGTAGTGATATCGGTGGTGAGTATGTCGCTGCCTAGCGTTAGCGTGAAAGTTATGTGTTTTAAAAGTCAGATGCTAGCGCGAACTCTATGAGTATGTTGCGTTAGTGGATCTTGGCATTTAGGATTTGTTGCGTAGTGATCCCATTTAACTTGGGGGGGGGCTAAAAATAAGTGTGCACGTATCGAAGGCCAAGCTCTTTATAACGATAGTACATTAGCACCAGCAACTGGTTAAAGCCATACTTGCGTAGTCATTACATATATAAATTGCGTATTTTGTTTTTTATTATTAATAAATCTAGCTATGCTCTAACTAAGTGTAGACTGAATATTTATATTCAGATTGACAGTGCATTAATCTTCATTAAATATGCAGAATATTTGTATCGTGAATGTAGGCAATTGTCCACCCCGCAGCGTCAAGCTTAAGCATAATTAAGGAATTATCCATGAGCGCTAGCACCCCTGCTACTTTGCGTCACGATTGGTCTCTGGCTGAAGTCAGAGCGTTGTTTTTGCAGCCCTTTAATGATTTATTGTTTCAGGCGCAGACTGTACATCGTACACATTTCGACGCCAACCGCGTGCAGGTATCAACTTTACTGTCGATTAAAACCGGTGCCTGCCCTGAAGATTGTAAATATTGTCCGCAGTCTGGTCACTATAATAGTGGTTTAGAAAAAGAAAAGCTAATGGAAGTGCATAAGGTCCTCGAAGAGGCTGTGCGCGCTAAAGCCATAGGCTCAACGCGTTTCTGTATGGGTGCTGCCTGGAAACACCCTTCAGCCAAAGATATGCCATATATACTGCAGATGGTTAAGGGTGTCAAAGCAATGGGTCTAGAAACTTGCATGACCATTGGTCGGCTTGATTGGGACCAGGCTAAAGCTTTAGCTCAGGCAGGTCTCGATTATTATAACCATAACCTCGATACTTCGCCGCAGTTCTACGGCTCTATAATCACTACTCGTACTTACAGCGAACGCCTGCAAACTTTAGCCTATGTGCGTGATGCAGGGATGAAAATTTGCTCTGGTGGTATTCTTGGTATGGGGGAGTCTCTAGATGACCGCGCTAATTTATTAATTCAGTTGGCTAATCTGCCTGAGCATCCTGAGTCAGTACCGATTAATATGCTTGTCAAAGTCGCTGGAACGCCATTGGGAAATGCTAAAGATACTGATCCATTTGATTTTATTCGCATGCTTGCCGTAACGCGTATCTTGATGCAGCAATCACATGTGCGACTTTCTGCTGGTCGTGAGGCGATGAATGAGCAGATGCAAGCTTTAGCTTTTTTTGCTGGTGCTAATTCGATCTTCTACGGCGATAAATTGCTGACTACAACAAACCCACAGATCAACCAAGATATACAACTATTTGCACGTCTAGGAATCTTACCTGAAGAGCGTGAAGAACATCCTGATGAAGTGCACCAGGCTGCAATTGAGCAAGCATTAGTAGAGCAAAAGAGTAGTGCACTATTTTATAGTGCTGTTATTTAAAATCATACTGATATTCCTATTGGGACGCAATGTAAATGCAGCAGCTAGCTAGTTCGTTATTGTGGTTATTTTAGATACATTAATCTCTGAATGTACTGCTGTTATTGCAGGTAAGCTCAATGTATAATTGAGCTTAGCTTAAGCATATTTACGGGGTTGCCAGATTTTTAATCTGGCCTCATGACTGGCTACGTTGAATACCTAGATCTTTTGTCATACTACTTACTCCATAGCTATTATGGTTGGGTATTATTAGTATATGGCTAGTCTATTGTACTTGGTGGTTTCTGGCTAATGAAGAGGTAATAATAGCTAACAGAAGACGCTCGCACTGGCTTTACTAAGCTAGCGTGCGTTTATAATAATTAATTTTAGTGTAGTTATTGCTAAACATATTAGAGGTGTGTTTCCATCTATAAAAGATTGCTCGCTATTAGTTTTAGTGTATAGCTGCTAAAATCTTTAATATTGCTAAAGCTTTAACTATGTTCGACCATATTTATAGGTAGGTTTAATAAATTTCACGTTGTGCTGCCGTGCAGCGTCTAGCAGACTCTAAGCAGTAATAGAATTTATTTATTACGGCTACGCTCTCGCCTCTTGAACTCAAGAGGCGAGAGGAGTATATCGCCCTGTATCGTTGACGTGTTATGATAGATCTACGTTTTGTTGCTTATAAAACCTTGCTAACGCAATACTATCTGAGATATTCTACGTTGTTCGCTGGTTGTTACGCCGATTTTGAGTGATTCCTAATTATTGTAGTTTGCTGTGTGCCTTAAAAGTTGACGAAAACCTTAGTTGTGGTTGCATAGGATTATAATTATTAATCAGTAGTGCTTTGAATGCGTCCTCTAGTGCGTTTTATGCTAGGTTAAGAGCCTTAGCTGATTAACTTAGTGTTCCGCTTTACTTTTTCAGGCCTGTTAGGTAAGGTTATTGTATATGTTTTTATTTAGGATATTGAGTATTAACTCAAGCTGCTAATCACTTGTTAGTAATGTTGCTAGATATACAAAATATTTTTGAATAAGTTGGTGACGCTTTTTTGCTGGAAGAACTTCAAGATATAGCGGTGAGGTCATATAAATTTTTGCATAAAGGTTGTTAATGGTTAATTTATTTGCTCTGTTACTTCTAAATAGCTACTAGGTAAACGCTAAGTGGCTGTATCTTTTTTCTCGTGCGTTAGCTTATTTGATGATAGCTGGGTTGCGCCCATGGTGCGTGTGGTGGCAATGCGTTATTGGTATGTTTGTTAATATTCTCAGCGCCATGGCTACAAAGATGATCAGACTAAACTTATAGCTTGTAGCAAGGATTTTTAACTATATATTGAATGAGCAGTTGGTTGCTAGCTATAAGTTATCGCTAGAGATTTCTAAAAACATTTTTAATATATTAATATCTAATTGAGTAGCGCCTGATGTTTTACCCATCAGTGATACTCTATTTTATCCTGTAGACTGATAGTTGCTAGTTAATCTTTTTTCGATGTAGCAGTGTAATGATGTATTAATTTTGACGCGGTACTCAAAAAAAGCCTATTGTTTGCTGTACTAGATTATTGCATGTTAGTATTCGCGAGTTTATGCGTGGGGTAAGTCTAGAGCTCTCGTCTTAAGTGTTTGCATTATTTAGATGTTATGCAGCCGTAGTTCACTAGACTTAAGCATTAAGTTCACATAACTGCAATCTATAATATTATGATACCTTATCATGGCGTGCGTAGATTTTTGCGCTTAGCGAACGCTATTTTCAGTAGCATATTGCTATGTTCAATGTCATAACTCCACATATTAAGTATTATACGCTATACTGGAGAAATCTTTATGAGCGCAGCTTACTTCATTACCGGTACTGATACAGATGTCGGCAAAACTACTATTGCTACTGGACTGTTGTATGCTGCACGGTTAGTTGGTAAAAGCACCGCTGCCGGAAAACCTATCTCCTCTGGTTGTCAGGTTACCCCTAATGGTTTATGCAATGCTGATGCAATAGCATTGTTGGCCGAATGTTCTTTACCGCTGAGCTATGCTGAAGTTAATCCAGTAGCGTTTAAGCCTGCTATCGCTCCGCACTTGGCTGCGCGCGAAGTTGGTGTAGCACTGACTGTGCGGTCGCTATTAAAACCCATGCAGTATATACTTGCGCAGCAAGCAGATTTTACTATAATAGAAGGCGCTGGAGGATGGCGGGTACCCCTAACTGATCATGATAATCTATCTGATTTGGTTATAGCGCTTAGGCTGCCAGTAATTTTAGTAGTTAGCGTGCGTCCTGGCTGTATAAGCCACTCATTGCTAACTGCAGAAGCTATCGTACGTGATGGTTTGTTACTGGTTGGCTGGGTAGCAAATATTATTCGCTCAAAGATTTTTCGTCTGGAAGAAAGCCTCGCTACCCTAGCTGAACGGTTGCCTGCACCATGCTTGGGACGTGTTCCGAAACTCAAGCATGCTAGCTCGGCAGTCGTAGCCAAATACTTACAACTTGATCTTCTTGACTAATTTAGATATTTTTTAATATACTGACATTAGCATTAATTGTTAGTTATTGCCTTGTGAAAATGTCTACTAAAATTTAAGTTTTTTGATTCTCCAAAGATCAGTCTACACTAAAAAATTTCTGTAAGCAATGCGCTCTAATTAAAGTCTAAATGTAGTTCAGGCTTGGCACAACTACTTCGTTCGTGGCTATCTGTATAATTGTTATCGTTGCGACGATATCATACATTAACTTTTTATTTGTCTTGTTGTGCGCTATGTTGTTATTTTTACACTTTCTTTGATATAGTATTTTCAATTTACGTTATTATAGATAACGCCTGTTTAGTGTTTGACAACCTACAGATTGTACATATAAGTGTAATTAACATCAATAAAAAATATGGTTATTTATCCCAGGATAACTTAGCAAAGATTTGTTGCTATGTTTGGCTATCAAGTCAGCTTAAATATTATCAGCTTCGTTTATGGCTAACTGTTTAGTTGTGAGAGGTACTTTGAGAGTCTGCTATCTTGTAAAGATATTATTTAGAATATAGTGAGCACTAGATACTTCTAGCAATTGTCACCACCGTTGAATCGCATTGGTAGTATTAAAAAGTATAACTGAATAGAGTCAAAGTTATTAAGGTTTTTACTAGCTTTAAAGAAACTTATAATAATTTTTTTGATTGCAACTTAGTTTGACCATGCTCACTAATGTATAGCATTAGTGAGCGTTACAATATAATTGTATATTATATTTATGGTATAAAAATAGTTTTTTTATATAGCATAATGTCTATGCAATAATCCTCTCTGCGGCTACAGGCTTCCTGATCCAGGTATGTTGTTCGCTATTATAAATACTGATCGTCTCGTTAAATTTATACTGTAAAACTTGTTTAGTGCCTAAGTAGGTTGTCGGAGCGGCCTAAAATGCTTGCGTGACCTTAACTATTTATAAATGTGTTCTATTACTGACCTAATGTGGCCAAATACAGCGATTGATCTGATTAGCTTATAATCTTAGTATGTGCTAAATGCTGCCACTGGTGAACTTGCCGTTAAACTTAATAACAACTGAGTTTCTCCATAGCAATATTAGTCTAAAAATTATATTGCACTATACTGATAGTGTGTTTAGCAGTTAATAGTATATTCGAGAGTTAGGTAAAATTAATTAATACGTGACGTGCGTATGATTTAACCCTATCAGAGTATCAATACCATTGATACCATAAACGTGATTGTGCCTAATATTTTAGGTAGTAGTACTGCTTTATATTTTATTTTACAAGTCTAGATCTGCTATTTTATTACTATCTTGTACGCATGCTGTTGTATATCTATCTATTTTATACGTCGATAAATTTAATAGCGAAAAATGATTTTATTTGCTAAATAAAGTATTTTTCTAAAGACTTGGGTGGCGTATATGTATTTTATTTTATGGTGTTGCGTGCTGCTTATCTTTGATCGCTAGATTAGATCATGCATGTGATATATTTCACATAGACATTGTATATAAATTACATAGCAACAATATATATAGATACGTAGTTGATCTTTTAATCTGCCTGTGCAGACAATTAGATATACCTATAAATTGCTCTAGTTATTTGTTGAAGGCTCATCTAGTTTTTTCAAGAAAAAGTCCTTTAGTACGTTTATGAGTGCTGGCGCTAATCTGGCTATTAAGGTGTTGCATATAAGCTATTAATCTTTTTATAAAGAAACTTTTAACGCGAAAATAATATCTGTTGAAGAAAGTAGATTTACTCCTGCTATGCCAATAGCATGTGATTAATTACTTGATGGCGATCTATAATAACAGAGCAATACTTTAAAGTGAGGCGTATTACGCAAAGTAATACCTATAAGTTTTATTGGCGATGGTATATGGATAGTGATTATGGTAGAGATCACTGTAGACATGATCACCTCATAAAATGTATGTATTGGCATACTAAAAAATGCTATAACCTATCTGGTAATAGTTTTTTTATAGCGTGTCTACTAGTGTAAATATTTAAGGTTGTTAGCCATGGTGACGGCGACGGGTATTAGCATAAAATAGTGCGCATGCTATATTCTTTAATAAACTATAAATATCATATAATTTTTTCAAAAAATATCTTCTTAGTTTAAATTTTTGAGGTGATTGCTATCTATAATATTGTATTATAACGCTTAAAATAATTCATTTGACGAACTGTGCGTAACATCTACTATTCGATGTGTATTAAGGATACATCGGTACTGGCGATAAAAATGTTACATTTTTAGAAAATATGTTGTCTAAATAAAATTTGCGCATATTAGTTATATGTAAAGATTCTTGTTAGGTAACCTTAATTTTTAAGATACCCTAGAAATATTAGTCGGCTTCTCACACTACAGCGATTGAATTGCTAACAAGGCGTTGTATGAATATTTTAGCTGATCATGCTTATTAGTATATGGCTAATTCTTTGTATATTTGTCTATTCTAGAATAGACTGTTAACTATCATTAAGGTAATTGATGGCTTTATATAATGCATATGGTCGATAGCTATGTACATTCTTTGAGAGAATAATGTTTTGTCACATTAGATTTAGGTGGCAATAGCTGTTTTTTTTGGTAAGTAATTAATAGGCTTTTGTTGTATTTGTGGTTGTCGCTATTGTTATAAGTTGTGCTAAAGCAGCCATAGGTAGTGCGCAGGCAATGCATGTTATTCTATAACATCAGCCCTTGTCGCAGTGTAATTAGTGTAGGCTGGTACTTGCTTGCCGAAACATCAATGTATCAGCATATGATGCTAGATATATTAGTATTTTTACGTCTTCAGCCACTAAACTTTATTAGTTTGCACGGTTAATAATCACGATTTAAAAGATTGCAAGTATTAATTAACATAAAATTTATATCCTGATTGTCTTACTAAAATTTGTTTACCAACACATTACGCGATGTCTAAACTACCAGTTTTAGCAAAAGCTTGTGCATCTAGTCATTTTTTTTTAAAAAAGCACTAGCAGATCCAAAAAAGATTCATGTGTATTTAGTTTTACCTTTTAGGTCGATCACTGTGCTGCTAGAAGCTAGAGTTATCTAATTAAAAATATTTAGTCTCTAGATGAGCTATATACACATAGTAAAAAATACTAGAAAGCGCACGCTGTTTAGTTTAGTGATCATGCTTTTATATTGTTATAAATATCCAAAAGCGAAAGCTGCTATTTATCTTCTATAGCTTTGTATGCTACTAGCTTTAGGTTATTTTTCATAGGCTCTAGGAGATTACTAGCCACGTGATTTTCTAGCATTGATACATGATACTTTAGAATCATTATTAGCCGTAGGAGTGCTTATGGTTAATCTTATTGATGATTTGGCGTAATTTGACTTATTGAGTACAAGAAAAGATGATAATTAGCTATTGTTAGATTTTATCTAACAATAGACACTGAACAGCTTTAGTATAGGCTATCATGAAAAGTATTGTTATATAGTTTGCGCTATGCTGGAGTGGTGTGAGCTACGATACTAAAAGTGTAGCATATTTTTACGGCGATGGGATCGTTCTATATAAAAATTCTGACGCATATAGGCTTGTGTACAATGTGCCTATGATGCCAATGGATTTATGGTTGATCGGGTATCTTAGTGATATCTTGAGCCAAGATTATCTTTAGCAACTATAACTGCACTATGATGTTGGGTAAATTTTGCAGCGGCGGATAGCGAACACTAATGTGCTGGACATGCAATGATGTACTGCGGCTTTAGTTTATAATGCTAGCCATGAAGAGATATGCACTCTTGTTGTGCTGTCATGAATGGCTACAACGTTATTGCGTATGAGTGTACCAGATAGTAACGTCTAAGACGTTAGAGATATTTTAACAGTAATGTAGAATTGGAATGCTTATTGGTTTTTTAGGTACCGACATTACTGTGTCGGCATAATGGAAGGTCATAAGAATAGTAATGTTATAGCGCCTATTACGTATATGTTAAGATTAAAAATATAACGGAAAAAATAATACGGTTAGTATGTAGCTTGAAGTAAAGCGCTATTTATTCACAAGAAGAAAGTACAGTAATTACTGTACCGTAGTCATTACAAACAAGTAACCAATCTGTCACTGTAGAAAAAATCTTGGTAGTTTAACGTTTGTAATTTTTTAAACGTTATAAACGACAGCTGCATAAAGCCACAATTTTTAAAGTTAGTGGGCCCACACGGACTTGAACCGTGGACCAAAGGATTATGAGTCCTCTGCTCTGACCAGCTGAGCTATAGGCCCTTATGATGTGTTATGAATTATAGCAATAATTGCATTGCTGTGCCATATGCAAAAAAATAAATTTTATGAATCATAGTCTTAACAAAAAACTTCAGCGAATAGCAGTAAGTTACAGATGTAATTCTGCGTTTATTTATACACTACTGTAGCAAAACAATTATTGTTGTATGTAGTTGTGCTTTGTATTCGGCAATGTTGTACGTCTAAAATAAATTCTAGTGTATACTAGAGCGACATTACAGTGAATGCATATTATTGTTGATTTTTCAAGAAATATGATGGTAATTACTAGAGGTGGCTAAAAGATAAATAGCCGGTGCCTTAATCGTAATCGTAATGGTTAATTACATGCCTATGTATTTACATTGGTATAGCCCCTTAAGAGCTTTTTGTTTATACTGGTGACAAGTTTTTAATGACATCCAGTTAGATGCAGCTTCGTGGTACGGCAGTGATGTGCTGGCAAAGTTAATTAAATAGTTGTTGGGTTAAAATCATCACAAGCTTATTTTCCATGCTGACATTTGCAGGTATAGCTTTTGGCTTACAGTTTACTACGCTGCAAGCTTATGCGATTTTTTTAGTCATAGTCATTCAGTGTTCAGGTTATACGTCGTTAAAAGTCTATTGATGCTAGAAAATCAATGTTTTAACTATGATCTTGATTTATGGTACAATTAATTTTATACTCGGTATTGCAGCATAATTCATGCTCTAGCGTTATATGTTCATTTAGTGAAATGTTAAAGTCGCTAAAGTAGCTATTTATGCCACTACAGACCTTAACTTTTAAGCAATATACTGCAGCATTAGTCTTTTTTAGTAAAGTAGCACAGTAGATATCGTACTGCTAGTATGGGTTAGTGTTGATGTTAGCGCTGATACAAGACTCATACCTAGCTTCTTTTGAAGAATTCATTTAGTAAATCTTAGCAAAGTAGGGGAACAGGTATTTGTATCGCTGGTTTATTACAAATCAAGCAGTAAACTACTCTAGTTTATCACTATCTATCTGCTTCGCTATATCGATGTAGTATGGTTGCTCTTAGAAGTATATGGCGATACCTCTAAGGTTTAGATTGTTGTTAATATGTCTGAAATGTTTCAGATTGAAGAATAGTGTAGCACTTTAGTTTCCCTATATTTATGGTTATTTAGTGTGACTGATAGTTAAACTATCAAACAAAATCTAATTGGATGTATCAGTCAATTAGTTGTGATACGATTAGGGTGGAGATATCTATAGATATTGTAATTAAGCTAGCAATTAAATTTTATCAATTAATTATAAAAATTTTTTTGCTGTGTGATCAGCGATCAATATACCTTTGTCAATTTTCTCGTCTATCGTAATAGGCCGTAACAGTTTTGTCCTGTATTGTGTTAACTAACATGTAATATTTTTAGCTAAAAGTACCGTCTTCATTATCATAATAAGTAATTGGTAGTTTAAGGTTTTGCGCAGACAGAGTGAGATCTGTTAGAGCAGTAAATATAGTAGATAATATCACGTACAAAACTTTTACATTGAATTAATTTTAGTATATTCTGTATGTCTATCAATGTTTACCTAAATCTCTCAAGTTTAGACTTGATTAGTTGAGCAATATCGTGCTTGTGAAGCTAGGAAAATTAGTAATAGTTATTGCTTACTTCAATCCAGTGTATTTTTACTACGCTAGCGGCTGAACCATAGGCTATTAATTTAGTTACGGAGGTTTTTGACAAATTTATTTTGAGACTTCAAATAGTTACTAGATTTCTTTAGGTTGAATTATTACACGTAGTGTAATCACTAAAGCCTTAGCAATATAAAGCTGGAGTATCTAGACTAAACTTTATCAAGTAAGCGTTTAGCTATAACTGCGCAAAATAGTACTTTAGATTATGGATATTATTAATCTACACTCGTTGCAGTAGATTAAGTTAGACGTTTTAAACGTTATAAATATTTAGTTTAGTAGCTGTTTTACTAACTATTTGTTAGGTTTTCAAGCTGATCTCGTTTTCGAATGTTTTACCCACCTCTAATATGTAGCCAATATATAAAATATTGACAATGCAGATGTTGCAGTATTATGAGAATAATTAGGTTAGCGTTGATATTTTAATATCAAGCATCAAATTGTGCAATATCAATTATTGCTACGCTAAATAAAGTTTAAAATTCCATACACCCATAGACATTAGTCGTTAGTAGCTTTACGTCAAGGATGGTTAGCTTAGCAATGTTTAACTAAGCCTTCTAGTGAAATCCGCGTCACGCTTACCAGTGCTGCGCTCAGTAGTAGTTATTGCTAATAGTCCATAAATCAGGCAGTTGATTTAGAAGGTACGGCACTTAGTAAGGTTGCTAATTCAGTACTGCTATATCTCATAGATTCCGTCTGAGCTGAGGTTATATATCACTGTATTCATAATAACTTTCAGTATTTTCTGATCACGCGGTTTACTCATTACTAATTAGTATCAGTGTAATGTGCAGCTGTTAACATATAAACTATCACTACATTTATTTCATGAGTAGCCATGGCTTGTAATGTCTGACTAGCATTAATGATTACTACTAAGCTTAGTTTACATTATGAGTGCATATCATTTTGTGATAGGTGTAGTCTTCCACTATAGCAATCATTAGGTTGTATAAGTTTTAGATGTTGTGCAGTTTACGCTACGTTTACTGGCGATGATAAACATTTAGAAAAATTTTGGATCAGGTACACATAATCAGTGATGAGGTATTAATAATGATTGCTCGAATACAGTATTCGAAGTGTAGCTAAGAAAACGCTTACTGATTCTAATTATAACTATTAATAGTTAGTTTTCCTGAAGTTAACTGCGTTTTTTATTTAGAAAAAGACTAATTCATTAACTGTTGTAGTTTATGTTAGTGCTAACAGCAGTATTATGGTCAGTAGTCTATATTAGAAAATATTATTTAGTTGTAATATGTTGGGTGGTATTTTGAGGTTGTATACTAGTTATTGTAAGAGATATAGTATTGCGCTGGATTGATTTGTACTTTAATACTAAACCCCCTAGCCTTAATTTAGCAGTTTAGTATTATTCGTCTAGGAAAGAACGTAAATGTTCGCTGCGCGTCGGGTGGCGCAATTTGCGTAGTGCTTTGGCTTCGATTTGACGGATACGCTCGCGGGTTACGTCAAACTGTTTACCGACTTCCTCGAGTGTATGGTCAGTATTCATGTCTATACCAAAGCGCATACGTAGCACCCTGGCCTCACGGGTAGTGAGGCCAGATAGTATATCTCGAGTCGCCTCTTTGAGGCTTTCAACAGTCGCGATATCGATCGGCGACTGCATGGTTGCGTCTTCGATAAAGTCGCCTAAATGAGAGTCATCATCATCACCAATTGGTGTTTCCATGGAAATTGGTTCTTTAGCTATTTTTAATACTTTACGGATTTTATCTTCAGGCATTTCCATGCGTTCGCCAAGCTCTTCTGGGGTTGGTTCGCGACCCATTTCTTGTAACATCTGCCGGGAAATACGGTTCAGCTTATTGATCGTTTCAATCATGTGTACCGGAATACGAATAGTGCGAGCTTGGTCGGCAATGGATCTGGTAATTGCTTGACGGATCCACCAGGTAGCATAAGTCGAGAACTTATAACCGCGACGGTATTCGAACTTGTCTACAGCTTTCATCAAGCCAATGTTGCCCTCCTGGATCAGGTCGAGAAATTGAAGGCCACGATTAGTGTACTTCTTAGCAATGGAGATTACTAGACGCAAGTTTGCTTCAACCATCTCTTTCTTTGCGCGGCTGGCTTTAGCCTCACCAATTGACATTCGACGGTTAATATCTTTAATTTCAGCAATAGTTAAATTGGTTTCGGTTTCAAGTGCAATCAACTTCTGCTGGCAACGGATTATGTCTGGCTGTAGACGACGAATCGCTTCAGCATATTTAGCTTTACCTTTAGTCAGCTCGTCAGTCCAGCTTTCGTCTACTTCGTTGCCAGGAAATTGACGCAAGAAGTCAGTACGTGGCATACGTGCATCACGCACACACAGTTGCATAATTGCTCGTTCTTGAGTACGCAAACGCTCAAGAGCGCTGCGAACGCGATCAACTAGGTTGTCGAATTGCTTCGGTACCAACTTGATTGACATGAAAAGTTCAGCTAGAATTATCAATTGAGCGATTGCTTTCTTCTCGCTGCGTCCGTGCTTTTTCAGAGCTTTGCGGGTTATTTCCATTTGATTAGAAACCGCACCGAAGCGCTGTGCAGCGATGACTGGGTCGGGACCGCCTTCGACTTCATCTTCATCATCTTCTGATGATGTGTCAGTTTTTACGGCTTTAACATCGATATTTTGAGACACCTCTACAGCAGATGGTGCGATATCATCATCTGGGTTAATATAACCGCTCAGAACATCTGACAGACGACCACCTTCTTTAGTAACGCGTGTGTACTCAGAGAGAATATTATCAACCGTACCAGGAAAGTACGCAATTGCACACATCACTTCACGAATACCTTCTTCTATACGCTTAGCAATTTCAATTTCGCCTTCGCGTGTCAGTAGTTCTACGGTACCCATTTCACGCATATACATACGCACAGGATCGGTAGTACGGCCAATATCAGTTTCCACAGCAGCTAAAGCTGCAGCAGCTTCTTCAGCGGTAGCTTCGTCAGTATCGGTGTCCGCAAGCATAAGAGAATCTTTATCTGGTGCAGCTTCAAATACATTAATTCCCATGTCGTTAATCATACGGATAATATCTTCTATCTGCTCTGGATCTGAAATATCCTCAGGCAGATGGTCGTTAACTTCCGCATAAGTCAGATAGCTCTGTTCGCGACCGAGAACTATTAGCTCTTTAATACGAGACTGCTGTTGTGCTTTTCCGGACATAATACCCTACCGACTGAAGGTTTTTTGCGGGCAAAAAAACAAGCCAAGGATTGTACTCGAGTGATGACCTCATACGCCAACTGAAGTCTGGCTTGATGTATAGGCATTTTGTTTTAAGAGGTCGCGTATCTGCTGTGCTATTTGCATGTGCTCTTCAGCCGATAATCCAGGTTGTCTCGCTTTTTTGATCAGCTTATCGAGGATCTGTGTGTGCTGATTCACAGATAACTTAGTTATAGTGTCTAAAAACTGTTGTTCAAGATTATTGCTGTCAATTAGCCATTCTTTTTCCGCAAGTGCTTTAAGAAAGCCACCTTGTTCAGTACCATACCAACGAGACATTAATTGAATTGAGTTTAGCTTAGGGTTTTTCTGTATTGCCTCAATCAAGGCGATCAGTAACTGAGCATAGATATTGCTTGCATTAGCAAAATGTTTAGCACTCTTAACTTTGCTTGCTAATTGAGGATGGTGGATAAGCGCACGCAATGCAATTAATATAGGGGATTCTACTGTGACTGGTATGTATTGATTATGAAGCTTATCGCGATCAACTGGCTTAATGTTCTTGGTACAAGATTTCTTGTGTGATGTATTGTAGTTGACGCCTAGCTTTTTCGCTGCCCATTCTTGCTTGGGCTCATAGGCCCATTGCAGTTGGGAAAAGTTAGAATATTCTTGTGTGGCATTGTAACTCATGCCCAAGTCGTACATGAGTTGCGTCCCTTGCGGCGCGTTGTATATCATCTGGTTGATAGATTTACCGCTTAAGCCGGTAATTTCTATCAACCGCATGTGCATTAGTAATTTTAGGTTAGTATTTGGCATTTTGTCGATCATAGGTGCTGCAATAGCAGCCATATGGGCTTTGCCTTCAATGGAGCGTGGGTCGGTTTCTGCTGTTAGTTGCTGAAAAAAATAGTCTGCTAGTGGTTGCGCGCATTGATTGATACGGGCACGGAACTCGTTGGCGCCTTCAGAGCGCACTAAAGTGTCCGGGTCTTCGCCTTCTGGTAGGCATAGAAAGCGTACACGGCGTCCGTCTAGCACGCTCGAAAGCGTGGCTTTTAGTGCACGCCACGCAGCGTTACGACCAGCTTGGTCGCCGTCGAAGCAGAATAGTACGCTAGGCACAACGCGAAACAAAAGTCGTACGTGTTCTTCGCTAGTAGCTGTGCCTAGTGTAGCAACAGCATTACATAAGCCATGCTGGGCTAGGGAAATTACGTCCATGTATCCTTCTACAACGATTATTTCATCGAGGTTACTAGTGTTTTGACGCGCTTCAAATAGACCATAAAGTTCCTGGCTCTTATGAAATACCTGGGTTTCCGGAGAGTTAAGGTACTTAGGTTTGTCGTCGCTAAGAACGCGACCACCGAAAGCTATGACCTGGCCGCGGCTATTGCGTATCGGAAATATTACACGGTTACGGAAACGGTCATAACATTTGCTAGTCTCAGCATTTTCTACCAGTAAGCCGGCGTCGATCATAGCTTTTTGCTGTAAATTTTCCCTGCCTAGGTATTTATATAGATTATCCCAGCCAGGTGGGGCAAAACCAAGGCTGAAGTCCCTAGCTACTTTACCGGTAATGCTGCGGCTTTTTAGGTACTCCACAGCCACCTTACGCTGTGGATGATTTTTTAGTTCATGACGATAGAAGTTAGCGGCGGCTGTCAGTAGTGTGTATAGTGGCGTATAGGTTGTTTGTTGTGATTTATTTGAATGGCTACCAACTTCGCGATGGATTTTTATGCCGGCTGTTTTAGCTAGTTCTTCAACTGCTCTGGGGAAGTTGAGGTTGTCGTGGTTCATAATAAATCCAATGGCATTGCCGCCCGCACCGCAGCCAAAACAATAATAAAACTGTTTATCGTGGTTGACGTTGAACGATGGAGTTTTTTCTTTGTGAAATGGGCAGCAGGCAGTATAGTTATTATTAACCTTTTTTATTTGTACGCGCGATCTAACGATATCGACGATATCAGTACGGTTTAAAATGTCATCAATAAAGCTTTTAGGAATTAGCCCTGCCATAAGCGCTCTCATCGTTACTTTGTGTAAGTAAAATCACGTGAAGCATTCAGGCGTGCGTATTCTGGTATTTAAACATCATATTTGCCATCTAAATATGTTTGCATGAGTTGTCAGGAAATGCATCTAACAGATATTCACTGATATTAATCTTTAACAAAGTTTAGTTTTGTGGCATATCTACTTTGGAGTCCTAGTTTAGCTTGTGATTATACACTAGAGGTGGCAGTGTATGATGAATAGATAACGCGATTAATCTTTTATATACAAGCCTGAATCTACTTATCATGAGATTTGTTAATTTCTCCGAAAAGATACATACCTTTAGTAGAAAGTAAAAAATTGATTCTTGGCGTGTAGAATATCATTCTACAGCTGTAAGTGAGGCATTATCAGTCAATAAGCATCAAGCGATATGCGCAGATGCCTGCATTTCATCAGAAATGCTTGCTACGTCAAAGTGCTGTGTAGTTAGTACAAGCGAATAGCGCGGCGCTGTTCGCGCTGAACTTTCTTAGCGTGACGCTTAATAGCTGCTGCTGCTTTACGCTTACGCTCAGATGTTGGCTTTTCATAAAATTCACGGCTACGAACTTCAGCCAGAACGCCGGCTTTTTCGCAAGAGCGCTTGAAACGACGCAGAGCTACGTCGAAAGGTTCATTCTCTTTTACTTTGATGGCCGGCATTCATGGTTACCTTCTTTCGACATTACAGGAAAACAACATTTTTGTCGCAAAAAAAATCACGGCTGAGATGACCCTTTTAAGGGTTGTGGATAATAACCCTTTATTATTATAAAAGCAAAGCTTCTCATCAAAAAATCGCTAGCTTAGAATGAGAATGCCTATTAATATCTACGTCACTTCAATTTAGTCTCTACTAAGATGTAAATTAGATGTTGGTATTAGGCATTGAAACTTCTTGCGATGAAACTGGTATCGCACTTTATGATAATGAACGCGGGCTTTTATCCGATGTGTTGTTTAGCCAGATCTCCCTGCACCGTGCCTACGGTGGTGTGGTGCCGGAGTTAGCTAGCCGTGATCATGTGAAGCGCATACTGCCGCTCATTCGCAAGGTGTTCGACAAGGCCTGCTGCGTACCGACAGATCTTGATGCGATCGCCTATACCGCAGGCCCAGGATTAGTTGGAGCCCTTCTGGTTGGTGCCTCTTGTGCTCAGGCGTTAGCGTTTGCTTGGGGTATTCCTGTCCTTGGCGTACATCATATGGAAGGTCATTTACTAGCACCTATGCTGGAAAAGACACCACCACAGTTCCCGTTCGTCGCTTTGTTGGTTTCTGGCGGTCATACACAGCTAGTTAAAGTCGATGGAATTGGTCAATACATACTGCTTGGTGAGTCCATAGACGATGCAGTTGGTGAAGCGTTCGACAAGACTGCGAAAATGATGGGCCTCAATTATCCAGGTGGTCCGGAAATCTCCAGATTGGCCGAAAAAGGCGTATTGGGTCGCTACACCTTCTCTCGTCCAATGTGTGATCGCCCAGGCTTGATGTTTAGCTTTAGTGGTTTGAAAACCACTGCTTTGCAGGCCTGGAAGCATAGTGTTAGTGCCGGCGATAATAGTGAGCAAGCCCGTTGCGATATTTCTATGGCGTTCCAGTTGGCTGTAGTAGAGACTTTAGCTATTAAATGCAAGCGCGCCATGAAGCAAACTGGTATGCAGCGCCTAGTGGTCGCTGGCGGTGTCAGTGCTAATAAAGCTTTACGCACTTCATTAAAGGAAATGCTAGGCGATATAAATTGTGATGTTTTCTATGCGCGCCCTGAGTTCTGCACAGATAATGGCGCAATGATTGCTTACGCTGGGTGCCAGCGATTACAAGTCGGGCAGCACAACGGTCTAACGATTAGTGTCCAGGCACGCTGGCCAATAGAGCAGCTTGTACCGTTATAAATCACCGTATCACTATAACGTAAATCTAGCTTACTAAAGATATGCAACATGCCATTTATGCACTGCAAATTAAGTTATTTAAGTTGTCGTAGTGGTTACAGAAGGTGTTGATTAGTACGGATACAACAAATTTTTGCTAGGCTGCCTAGTAGCGGCAGTATGGTTACATAATTGGTGTTGCTTGGTATATTGCCTGAGCTGCCACTTTGCGAGTTTAGATTGCCTGTCAGATAGTTGTGTAAAGCAGCGATGGATAGCTCGTTCAGTAAGTATAAATAATTACTATTACAAAAAACATGCTCACTATATTTGTGTTAGATTGCCATGTTTGTAACTGGACATTATGTCCTTGTCACACTACGGAGAATATCTTGGACAGATTATTTATTGAAGGCTTGGAAGTCGATACCGTAATCGGGGCCTATGACTGGGAACGCAGTATTAAACAATGTCTGCGCTTAGACTTGAGTGTTGCCTGGGACAATCGTCAGGCCGCAGCTAATGACGACTTGGCCTTAGTGCTCGATTACACTAGTGTGTGTACACGTATTCAGGTATTTGCTGAGAAGTCACAGTACCAACTGTTAGAAACTTTTGCTGAGCAATTGGCTGAAATGCTGATGAGTGAATTCCAGATTCCATGGCTACGCCTCAAGCTGATTAAGCCCGGCGTTATACCAACTATCAATAGTGTTGTAGGCGTGGAGATTGAGCGTAGATGCCGATAACTCAAATTTACCTTGGTTTAGATAAGTAATACATGGCATGAGCTGTATCTGCATGCTTAGTTTGGGCGTATTAGTTATATTCTTGACTAGTGAACGCCGCCTTGCGGTCTTGAAAAGTTAACCAGTTGACATCAAGAGCTGATCATTTTTTAATCTTATGGTGTTGGCCTATACTGATTTATCGTTGATATAGTTAGAATGGTTGCTTAAAACTCATTGAAGCAGATAATTGCCGTATGCTCTTATCGCGAATAATTGCCATTGGATAGTGATGTATTGCTATATGGTGGTCTAGTAGGAAATTTTAATGGTTTGATCCTGTCTTGTAGAGAGATCCTGAAAAATGCCTTTGTTATATTAGCCGTTAGTGTTTATCACACCAAACTATATACACTATAAGAATAGTAAAATACTAGATTAACTATTGCGCGATACGCAAGATCCAGCAAACGCTAATGCCTGTTGTCTTTAAGTAGGAGTGGTCAACAACTTAACCGGAGCGCGCTTTTATAGAGCTTGCTGTTCTTTATAAGCATGTAGAGCTTTAAGCCGCTCATGCTTGAGAGCCTCCCCAAGCTCTTTGCCTTGCAAGGCCTGATTTAGTAAGTGTGATATAGGCACTTCTCGGGCAGCTTGAGCGGCACCACGTAAATACTCTGCCTGCGGGTAACTTCTTTGTTTGAAATCCGTGCATCCACGAGCGTTCATTTCACAGCTCACTATGAACGCTTCAAAGCGCTGCGGTCTGCGATAAATGTCAAAACTCTGCAGTAACTCCAGTAAGGTTGATGGTTTTAGTTCTAGCGCACGGCGTCCGTAGGTGTGATATTGGTTAACTAGTAGGGATAATTCTTGACAATCCTTCGGAACTTTAAAGCGATTGTTTATTGCCTTAATTAGCTTGAAGTTGATGTGTTTGCAGGTCAAATGCTGCGGTAGCTTATCCATAGGTATCAGGTCTTTATTTAAGTTATATAACAAACAAGCCCAACGTATAGTCAAGGGTTGCTGGTGTAAGGCAGTCTGTTCTAATACGTTTAAGGTATGGGTGCCGATATCGATTTCTGATTGGTTAGCTGTAGGTTGCGTTATACCAAACAGCGTGTTTAATTCTGGTGTAAGGCTTTTTAGTGCATTGCAGTCACGAAGTACTTGTATAAAAACTTGAGGCTGATTCTCCATCAGTGCCCGGGAGATTTCTTTCCAGCTACGTTCTGGTGTTAAGGTTGTTAGCTCTTTAGATTCGCTAATTTGGCGCATCAGCTCTAGTGTTTGAGGTGCGATGATAAATCCCAGGCGTTTATAGCGCGCAGCAAAGCGTGCAACACGCAGTACGCGGAGGGGGTCTTCGGCGAACGCTAGTGAAACGTGTCGTAGAGTTCGAGCTTCAAGGTCTCTTTGGCCATTATAGGGGTCAATCAGGTTGCCGTCATCGTCCTCTGCCATAGCATTGATAGTCAGATCGCGTCTAATTAGGTCCTCCTCCAGTGTGACTTTTGGACTTGTATGAAAAATAAAGCCGCCATAACCGCGGCCACTTTTGTATTCGGTGCGGGCTAAAGCGTATTCATCACCATTTTTCGGGTCTAGGAACACTGGAAAGTCAGTACCAACCGGCTTATAGCCATTGGCAAGCATTTCCTTAGTTGTCGCACCAACAACTACGCGGTCGATATCAGTACTCTTAATGCCAAGCAGGCGATCGCGCACTGACCCGCCAACTTTGTAGATTTTCATAAAAAGTCCCTTAATTAATAATTCAAGATACCTGCTTGCGCCTAGTGAATGGAGAATATACTATTATTATATATACGCCTTATTAAGCTCGAGGTGTCTGCAGCTATTACCGTTATGATTAACGTAGTACGTATGTAGTTAGTTGTTATTATAGCTAATTGTTATGTAAAGAGTTTTATGGTAGATGTCAAAATTACATAACCGATAGTAGATGCTTAATTGCCTCTTTAGTGAATTTGTCTAATGGTTGTAGTAGGCTGCCATGGTTTCTTTGTTGGCGCCGTAATAGTTTGACAGGTGGTGCAGTTAACCTGGATTTATTCTGAATTTTACACATTGACTTGCTGTTCTTGGTAGCTATGAATTATATATATTCGTGGGTGTTATAGGATAAAATTTAATTTTTAAGTAATTCATGAAGGTGTAGCGTTAAAACGTAGTTTAGTCTTGATATAATATTATGGTCTGGCATTTTTTTAATAAAATACTTGGTAATTTTATATATAATTTAGCGCTAAAATAGCTCTGATAACATCATATGTTATGCTTCAGAAAGCAAAGTATTGCTTCCTAAGATTTAGCAAAAACGCATATTATCTTTGTTACTGTTTGACGGTTTTCTTAATAAAGGCTATAATATAGATTATTAACCTATTTCTTCAGCACCACTCTTACTCTTTTTAATGCAGGCGTTTTCATCAGTATACATTAGGATAATTGTTTATAGTAGCCAACCGAGCGGTTCATTAAGGTGCAGTAAGAATCGAGTAGCTATTTATATAATATATTGATATCATGGTGCTCCTAAACATTATATAATGTGCTTTGCTTTACGAACATTATACGATCAATGATTAAGTTATGATCAGTCTAAGTGTATAAGACAGTCATTGCCTTTGAAGAAGCTATTATATCCATGGCACGTATGAATCATCACTAATATCTTCATATAGATTCTGTTTCTTACTAGCAGGCATGTAATACTCTATTAATAACCATCTCACTGGCAATGGCCATATAGCAATGATTATTAATCCTTTTAATGCTATGCTTAGGAAAAGTTTGCCTTAAAACTAATGGCATTATACGCTAGGTGTATGTTTACCGAAGCAAAGTTATCCATATCAGTTTGTTCGTCGGTAATCACTTCAATCTGGATATGACTATATCTTTGTGCGTAATCTGTCGCAATGTAGCAGGTTTTCTGATTATATACTTATACTAGTTTAAGTGTTTACTATGAATAAATTAATATTAGTTAGCATGTATGCTTTGTTATGAGTAAGCAATGTTACCATTATATGCTAGGAAGTTACGTAAGACCTGGTAGATACGAATGATTAAGAATAGTTGCTACTTAGTTGAGGTACCAGCACAGGCTACAGCGATATTTTCATATCAATCACTTAACCTAGTGCACCTAACGGTGTGATTTATATATGCGCGTAGCACCATGCAATAGTTATGATCTAGTTGATCAGAATTTCGGTAGCTGATCAATGCATCATCTTTGAATCAATATGTAGATATTGATAGTTATTACTAATTTCTAATAACTGTTTTCTTTTAGAAATATCTATGAACCATATTGATGGCTCGTACACCAATATACTGGCTTCTTTGATTTAGATAATTAACGCTTTAATATAGTTCGTAAGTCAATATGGTGAATATGCGATATAAAATTAGTTTGGCTGTGCTATTCTTCATAAACTATATTATCTATAATGTGATAATAGATAGTTAAATATAATAAAAATATTATGAGTAGCGCTAAAAAAATAATTTATGAAGGTAATGGCGTCCTTGTTGCTCAAAGTCACAGTCTAAACTGTCACTAATTAAGGTAGTACTCATGATAACCAAATAAATAGCATTTAGTTTAGCTGAAGTTGCCCTAGCAGTAAGCCAGGATTGCCGTCGTACTGATAACGGTAGCATGATAAAGTTTTAATATTGTATTTTATTTAAATTTTATACGATGTTAATATCGTGGCAATGAATAATTGGTAGACGGTAAATGTCAACTACCAAAGCGGCTTTCTCACACTTAATTTAGTATTAAGTGTAGGGATATATTTGAATTAGTTTATGGCGGTTTTCTATTGCTAAGCGGCTGCTTAGCGACCTTCCGTATTACAGTAAAGAAAAGATTTGCAATGGCAGACTAAACGTTCACCGGTGTCGATGTTCATTAAGGTCATGGTACCACCCCATACACAACCTGTATCAAGAGCGAACACGTCTGGTTCATCGCACTTACCTTCAAGAGCTGCCCAGTGACCAAAGATAATCTTTATGTTACGGGTCTTACGTTCTTTATGGGCAAACCATGGCTTATAGCCTGTTATTACAGTATCTACGCCTCCCTTGTGTTTAAGGTCAAGCTTACCCTTTGCGGTGCAGAATCGCATACGCGTGAAGTAGTTAGTAATTATGCGCAGACGGGCTATGCCCGTGAGGTTAGTCTCTAACTTGACTGGTTTATTGCCGTCAATACCGCTTAAGTAGGCGGCATAAATGTGGTTATCGATCAGTGCATTTTCTATTTCAGTGGCGTACTTCATGGCTTTCTTGAGCGTCCAGTGGGGCGGGATACCGGCATGGACCAAGGCTATATTGCGGCTTTTGTCATAATGTATAAATTTTTGTTGGCGCAGCCAGTCAAGTAGCTTAGCCTGGTCTGGCGCTTCAAGAATTTCGTGCAGGGTGTCGCCTTTTTTCAAGTTTTTTATGTTGCTGCTAACTGCTAGCAGGTGTAGATCATGGTTACCTAGTACAAATACTAATGAGTAGCGTATTTTATAAAGAAAGCGCAGGGTTTCTAAAGACTTAGGGCCACGATTGACTAAGTCGCCAACTAGCCACAGGCGATCTTTACTTGGGTTGAAGTCAGCCTGCTGGAGCAAACACTTGAGGGGCTCTAGGCAACCTTGCAGGTCGCCAACCGCATACGTAGTCATCAGTGCATGGTTCCTGGCACTGCTAATCGAAATAACGATATAATGGCATCACATAGTTTAACATCTACATCTTTCATCTGATATGAGTTATGCATGGTGCTGAATTTAGATGTCATCACTATGATGATGCTGTAGGTATGATTGATACCGATATTTATTAACGGTTGCTGACTGACTATATCCAAATCTCATACTTCATTGATCCAGTCATTACTATTGGTGATTACTCAATTGCGCAACAGTGGCTTAGTTAACACTAACTCGTGATTCTGCACTGTGATGGTATAGGCAAAGGCGAAGCGGTTATGTTCTTGTTGCGATTAGTCTACGAGGAAGTTGGTGATAACGCTGACAGCAAGGATCTGACATGCAAAAAAGGTCCTTAAAAGCAAAAGCTAAGCACAGTGGATGCTAGTTATGCTAGGCCATGAGTACAGCATTAGGCTAGATATGTTTATCTAGCCTAATGCTGTAGGAAGACTTAGCCTATGCCAGTGGATTGGATATAGCAAGCTGCCTAGCTAGGCGCACGAATGCGGCTAGGTCTAGCCGCTCTGGGCGTAAATCGCTATCAACACTGGCGGCTTTGATCTCGGCATCGCTCAACAGTACCTTTAGCGTATTTCGCAATGTTTTACGGCGTTGGCTAAACGCTTCGCGTACCACGCGTTTTAGTAGCTCATAATGCTTGGTAGGATGCGGCAGTACAGCGTGTGGCACTAGTCGTACGATGGCTGAATCGATCTGTGGTGGTGGATTAAAGGCTCCCGGACTAACGTTGAAGAGGTGTTCCACGTAACAATGGTATTGAGTCATGATTGACAGGCGACCCCAATAACTACTGCCAGGGCTAGCAGCTAAACGCTTGACCACTTCTTTTTGCAGCATAAAATGCATATCGCAGATGGTTCCTATTTTATTTAGCAGGTGAAAAATTAACGGTGTAGAAATATTATATGGTAAGTTGCCAACTACCCGTAGCCTGTTAGGCGCAGTATTTAGACTATCAAGATTGAACTTTAGTGCATTACCCTGGTGCAGGTTGAAATTGAGTTTATTAGCAAACCGCTGATTGAGGATCGGGATTAAATCCTTGTCTAGCTCCACTGCATCCAGTTGAGCGCCACTATCCAGCAGACTTTGCGTTAAAGCTCCTTTACCTGGACCAATTTCTAGCAGGCGATCTTCAGGCGTGGCATTAATGGAGTGCATGATCTGTTTTATAACACTAGCGTCTTGTAGGAAGTTTTGCCCAAATCGCTTGCGCGCCCGATGCTGGTAGTATTCAATCATACATGGATCTCAGCCATTTTATAAGCGGTCTCTAGAGCCAAGTAAAGGCTGCCGGTATCTATTTTACCGCTGCCAGCTAAGCCCAAGGCAGTGCCATGGTCAACAGAGGTACGGATAATTGGCAGACCCAGTGTCACATTGACAGCGACGCCGAAGCCTTTATATTTTAGTACAGGTAAGCCTTGGTCATGGTACATCGCTAGTACTACATCGCAGTGCTTTAAATATTTTTGGGTAAATAAAGTGTCCGCAGGCAATGGGCCACATAGGTCTATACCTTCTTGGCGTAACTGTTTTAATGTAGGGTCGATTATATCGATTTCTTCGTGACCTAAATAGCCACTTTCGCCAGCATGAGGGTTAAGCCCGCAAACTAGGATGCGTGGTTGGCTAATACCGAATTTCTGCTGTAGGTCGCTATATAGGATGCGTATAGCGCACTCCAAGCGTGTAGCGGTGATAGCATTGGCGATATCGCGTAATGGTAAGTGTGTGGTCACTAGGGCAACCCTTAGGCCGCTTGTAGCAAGCATCATTACTGCTTGACTAGTGTTGGTCAGTTTGGCAATGAGTTCGGTATGGCCAAAAAAGGCTATGCCAGACTCGTTAATTATACCTTTATGCACTGGCGCGGTGATCATGCCAGCGAAGTCGCCATGTATGCAGCCTTGAACAGCACGTGTTATGGTTTCTAGCACAAATGTCACATTAGCTTTGTTGAGTTGCCCGGCAACCACTTTAGTTGCTAGCGGAGTATTCCATACATACAAACTGCCTACAGGTGCAGGCATGGTAGGCCATTTGCCTGGCGCTACATCTAGAAACTTGACAGCTAGACCAAGTTGTGCTGCTCGCTCGATCAACAGGTCGAGGCTTGTAATGGCGATTAGGTTGTGTGGTTGAGGATACGAGGTAAGCAACAGGCATAGGTCTGGACCAATGCCTGCTGGTTCGCCTGGCGTGAAAGCAAAACACTTAGGCTTCACTGTGCTGCCTGGTAATTATTTAGCAGCTTATTTTCCACGTAAGATTCATCACGTATCTGGTGTAACCAGTTTTGCAGCTCTATGTCATACTTACGGTTGCGTAGTATGTTCATGGCTTGTTGTTCAAGTGCTTTTATTGTGTTGTCTGTGGTGCGATGATCAAGGACTTCCATGATGTGCCAGCCATATTGAGTACGGAATGGTTTAGATAGAACGCCTTGTGGGATTTTTAATATTACGTCTTGAAATTCTAGTACCAATGCTTTTAGGTCAATCCAGTGTAGATCGCCACCATCAAGGCTTGAGCTAGGGTCTTCCGAGAAAGTTTTGGCTAGGAAAGCAAAGTCTTCACCGTTTTTTATGCGGTTATATATTTTCGTGGCCAGTTCTTTAGCGTGCTGTTCAGTACGGATATTGTTTGGTTTGATGAGAATATGACGAACATGCACTTCGTTTTTGAGTAATGCCTCATTATTGCGTTTCTCAAGCAATTTGAGAATGATAAAACCGCCAGGCATACGTGCTGGTTGCGTAATTTCACCAACTTTCATGGTGCTTAACTTGCGGTCCAATGGAGGTGGCAATTGAACAGCTTTACGCCAGCCTATATCGCCACCGCTCAAGGCGCTGTCGCTATTAGAGACGGCAACAGCTGTTTGGGCAAAATCAGCACCAGCTTTCAGGTGAGCATACACTGCCTGAGCTTTAGTTACAGCTGCATTGAATTGCTCAGCATTAGTGCTGTTTGTAATTGGAATCAAGATATTAGCCAGATGTAGTTCTTCGGATAGTTGCATCTTAACGAAGTCTGAAGTAAGGAAGTTTTGCACTTCCTGTTCTGATACATGAATATATTTCGCTACTTTATATTGACGCACACGGTTAATTATCATTTCATTTTTAATTTTATCTAGCGTATTTTTATAAGATAATCCATCGTGAGTTAAAGTAGCTTTAAATTGGTCAATGCTCATATTATTATGTTGAGCTACAGTATTTAATGTTTGATTCAGTTCTTCGTTTGAAATATGAATTCCGGAACGTTCACCAATTTGTAGTTGTAGATTTTCAATAATCAGGTGTTCTAGAATTTGTGGGATTAGGACTGTGGTAGGTAGTACATTACCGCTACGCTTAGCGATGGTGTGCTGAACTTCTTTAACTCGGTAATCGAGTTGGCTCTGCATGATTACATCATTATCGACAATAGCAACTATTTTATCTAGTTGTCGAACTGTAGCGTGCGTCGATGCAGTCTCTATGAGCAATGCGCCAAGTGCTAGTAGTTGCAAGCAATTAGAAAGTTTGATTTTTACGTTCACGATAACCTTCAATGCCTTTATCCAGGAAACCATCTACCTTAGAGCCGGTCAGACCGCCTAGTCCTTTAAGAACGATTTGGAAGAAAAGCCCGTGGTTGCTTTTTTCGTTAAACGGGGTGATCTGGCTATATTCATCATTAGAAATCCAATAACGGTTAACTACGCGTAGTTTCCAGCAGCAGTTGTCATACTCAAAACCACCAAAAGCCTCTAGTGTACGGTTGCGTGCATAGTCATACTGCCAGCGGGTGATCAGGTTCCATTGAGGCATAATTGGCCATATCATCGAGAAGTCGTGTTGCTGAATTTTATAGTAATCCTTAATGAAATTCGTATAGCCGTGCTTGCCGTAGTTACTACCAGACTGCCACTGCCCGGTTCTTTGGTTATAGAAAATTTGATTGTTGCGGTAACGGTAGCTTGCGTTGATAATTTTGTTAGGGTTGTTTTCCGGCTGGTAGTGAAACAGTGCGCTGCCGGATTGCGGGCTATGGCTTTCAGCATTGTAGTCAGCAGTAGCACGCCAATCGCGATTAAAATTATACTCGTACTCCAGTGCGATAGGTAAGATATTAGACTGCATTTCTGTACGTTGTTTTGCAAGATTACCTGGAATCTGCACTGCTTGATCTTTGAAGTATAAGGCTTGACCGATGCTTACATGCTGACGCTCAAAATCATTTTCTTCGATCCATCGGCTGGTTATGCCCAAGGACAGTTTATTCTCATCGCCAATTCTGTCAGTACCACCAAAGCGGTTATCGCGAAACATAGAAGAGTAGCTCAGTGAATATTTACCAGTATCGAATATTGGGATATCGCTTTGGTCTTTGTTGGGTGCGTAGAGATAGTAGGCACGTGGCTCCAAGGTCTGACGATAGTTTTTACCGAACCAGTTAGTATTGCGGTCAAAATACAAACCACTATCGATACTTGCGATTAGAATTGCACGATCTTGTGAATTTTTGAATATGTCACTAATATGTGAATTAGCTGTGTTTACATTTGAGTGTGCAGTGATAATATCACTTTTACCTTTGCTATCTAGATCAAGATTATATTTAGTATAGAAATACTTGAGCTTTGGCGTAATAAAACCATAAGTCCAGTTTATTGGATATTCGACGGCTGGAGCGATACTTAGGCGATTACCGTTTACACGGGTTAAACCTGTTACGTAATCATCTGGTCGCTTATCACCCATGGCAATATTATTTTTATCGAATAGGCTACTATTTCTCTCAAAATTTGAGCGACTTCTTAGATGCCTATTAAATCGAACAGCTTCAGCCTCGTAGGTAAAGTTAACCCCGCCTAGATAGTACGGCAACATCCCTTTAAAAGTAATCTGCGGCAACCGGTCATACGGAGTGATCTGTGAAAAAGTTGCCAGTTGGTAAGTCTGCAGGTTTAGTTGAGCTTGAAAGCTGTCACCACGATAGGTTATGGTACCCTGTTGATTGACGAAGTCCTGGGTCTGGCTGCCTTCCTGATATGACTTCAGGTCTTGGTAGTAGAGTGGATCGCTGATTTTTGTGTAGTCAACTACAGTTGAAATACGTAAATCAAGCCCACTTTCATGCTGCCATTTCAGCATATATCGAGTTTTTTCGTAATCTTTATGTGTTTTATGCTTGTCGCTGTTATCGTTTATATACGTACCGCCGAACTGGCCTTCGCCGGATTTTGTAAGATAGCGGAATTCGCCTTCCATCAGCAAACCGCGTTTGGCCATATATTGCGGGTATAAAGTGGCGTCATAGTTTGGTGCTAAGTTAAAGTAGTATGGTGTAACTAGGGTAAAACCATTTTCGCTGCTGGTGCTAAAGCTTGCCGGCAAGACTCCAGACTGACGGCGATCGTTAATCGGGAAGTAGATGTATGGGGTGTATAAAATCGGTATGTTCTTGATCCGTAACATTACGTTTTTAGCCATACCAAAACCTGTAGCTGAATTCAATATGATGTTTTTACCGTTAATCTGCCAATCGTTACTGTCCTGCTCGCAGGTGGTATACGTACCGTCTTTGAGATGAATTGACATATTGTCTACCAGCTTGGCGTACAGAGCGTTACCGTGGATGTGTGATTTATGCAGTACGTACTCGGCATTTTTGATCTGAGCAGTTCCAGTATCAAGCTGGACCTCTGCGTAGTCGCCAACAACTAGGGCACCGTTCTCGCGCAGCTGAACGTTACCATTTAGCTTACCGCGGTTTTCGGCTTGATATAGGCAGGCTTCCTGAGCCTGCAGCTGCATACTGCCCTGACGTATGACGACGTCACCGGCCAGGGTTGTGACTTGTTGTTTTTGCTCGTAACGCGATGCCTTTGCACCAATGACGGTCGATGTATTTTTTTTATCTGTTTTATCGTTCATGCCGGGACGGGTAGGTTCTATATACGCACCGGAGCAATACTGGCTGGTTGTAGCTAGCTGGGCTGCAGTTAGCTTATCACGAGTCATCCAGTCCAGGTGATTATATTCAGCACTGACGGCTACGCTATTATGCATTTGGTGCTGTAGTGGTGGGGCTACGGCGATTTTTGGTGCACAATCCCAGACACCATCAGCAGAGACCGAGCATTCATATTGTTCAGCGGCAATAATAAAGGGAATAGCAAAAGGTTGCATGGCTAGCAAGCTGCCAATTATCACTAACTTGAATTTATTACAAAACATGAGGTATTTTAGTGCCATTTGTTTGTCCTGGCTGCCTACGTACCATCTGCTTACGGTTAAAGCCGTATGTCTTGCGATGGCCTAAAATTATGAGTGATAATAAAGCATAGCTCGTCTGATGGCTAGCGCTGTCAGAAACCTTTCTGATGCCTGAGTAAGATCTAGGTTTATGGTAAATGGGTGAACGGTTGCCGATTTTTTGTGATGTTCAGAACTAATATGCAACATATCAAGCTACATTGACTGCGTATGGTAATCACGCGAGTTTTAAGCGTTGTTTTAGTGAAAAGGTAGAGGCTGGATGTTTGTCATAAATACATGCACCATAAGTTACATGAGCACTATGTAATTTTTGGTGATATTACTCGTCTACTTGAGAAATCAAGTGCTAATGCGCCAAAATTTTATACAAAAAATTTTGCTGTGCGGCTTTTACTTAAATCGCGGCTTTGCTTAATCATGTAAGTCAAAACACTTATTTGAATGATTGATAAGCACAATACCAACTAATTATTTACCAATCCCATTGAAGTTGTACTAACTTTTTAGCGATTGTCGATAAACGCTCCACTGTTCAGCTATAAAGTTGCTTTGTTGCGCGTGAAGTTGGAATTATTTTAAAGTAGCATGTATTCTGGCATGTAAGTGTCGATTTCAGCGTACAGTAGCAATTTTTATGGCGGCGCTTTAGTGAAATAGTTATTAATTAGGCTAGGATTAGCCAACAAATCGCAAGTTACTTAGCAACAGTATATAATTTAGCTTACGCATCCTGTATTCAGTTGAAGGTGAGCCGTGAAAACTAGTGGATATTCAAGACGCTTACGCTGCTAGGCTATAAACCATTCTTACTGGCTTAATAGCGACTCTCGATAGACTTTGTTTTGCCAGTCTGTGTAATAAGCCTCTCTAGAATGGTTAACTCACTAGTTATTAGGCGACATACCTAGCCATGATATTACTAATAGCGACCTCTGTTTGAGTAATGATTTGCATCATTGATGTGGTGCCCTGTGCTTATACCATTACCTTCAGTGGTATCTTCAGTGGTATTTTATTTTGATTCATAGCTATTAACGAGTTGTAGCGCCAGTGCTTGCAAGTTAGTGCTGCTATTACATGGAAGGGTAGTCACAATCCAAGATTTAGCTATTAAGGCACATGATGTGGTGCTGGATTGATGTTAGTAGGCTTAATTATCCAACGCGTGTTGAAACCTTACTGACTACTGAGTAGTAGCATGTGATAGTCAGAGGTACTGATTAGTGTCCGGAGGTCATTGTTATTGCCAGTATTACGTGATACCTAAGTCATACTTGTCGCTGTGTTAAGTACGTCGATCGATACTTTCTAGCTGTTAGGCTCGGCGCACGCAATTGCTTAAGCCATTAGCTAATGATAGCTAAGCTACTTAAGAGGTTTAGCGCATTCTTTAATGGTAATAACTACAAGCTAACTAGCAATTATTAAACGTGTGTATCACTGTATTGCTTAGCTGTCATGATTTAGATAAGATTACCAATACTTGTGCCAAGTATGCACAAGTGCGTAATTCCATCAAGGATATTTATATGAGTTATAACGGCAAAAGTATATCGTTCATTCGTGTCTAAAAGTGATTTAAGCAACCTTATAGGTAAGTCAGTATTTGTCAGTAATGTACGATGGTAGATCTTGACCTATCGTTTGTTTATTGTGCGTGTTGAATGTTTCACAATTTAGAGTTATAAATGCTTGATAACTAAAAACCCAGCTATTCTTATGTTATCCTATAATAGCGAATGCTATAATAAATTAAGATATCGCGAATATGAGCGCTATCCAATTCAGGATTATTTACAAACTTATGACTAGCAATAGTGCCATTGAGCAATTAGATGATGAGCTTACGTGCCTAGATATTGATAATCTCTGATTATTATGGATATCAAGCACATTAAATTTAGCATCTTGGTATGAGTGTTTATCATATTAATAATGCGTCCTTACAAAATTTTTGACCGTATATTATCTGATCTACGAACCTCCTTCGTCGCAGATTACATATGCGTATGCACGAAGACTGGCATGAAGACCAGATTAACATAGTCTGCACAGCGTATTGGTTATTTGTTTTGTGTCGACTATAAAGTATTGCGAAAAAACAGTTAGCTGCAAGTATTGTTGGAATTGGCCAGTGCATACCTTGGCGTAGGTGCCAGTTAGGCACGTGTTGTAATATTATTAATGGTGTGAATAATGTGCCGCTGCTTATATATTTCACTGAAATAAGCTAGTTTGTTTCGAACAGATATTGAACACAGTCAAGACTGTACAGGTTACTATGACTTAGTATAGCATTAACAATGCGCCTATCAGTTTAGAAAGGCGATGATTCGACTGTGTGCTGTCATATGGACTTGGCAGATCTGAAGTGATTTCGGTGTACCGTAAATAACGTAACCCAGGCTACAGTTATGGAAGTGGCTAGACCTGAGCGCTTGATGCGCAAATAAACCGCACAATGTTAACGCAAAGATTTTGAGTTAACTTAAAGGTTAACTTATTGGTTGCTGAGCCTATTTGCGGTGCGCTGTGTAAAGTTTGTAAAGCATGAAGTATATAATTCACGTCATCTTGATTTAATTTAAAAATAAGGTGCTTCATGCAACCATTCGTTATCGCTCCATCGATTTTGTCTGCTGATTTCGCCCGCCTGGGTGAGGAAGTAGACAAGATATTAGCAGCTGGTGCAGATTTTGTGCACTTTGATGTTATGGATAACCATTACGTGCCCAACTTAACCATTGGACCGATGGTGTGTGCAGCACTGTGTAAATATGGAATTACTGCACCGATTGATGCGCATTTAATGGTCAGTCCAGTTGATCGCATCGTCAGCGATTTCATTGAGACTGGCGCTACTTATATTACCTTTCATCCGGAAGCTACTTTGCATGTTGATCGCACTTTGCAACTTATCCGCGAAGGTGGCTGCAAAGCTGGTCTAGTGTTTAATCCAGCCACGACGTTGAGCTTGCTAGAGTACGTGATAGACAAGATCGATATGGTCTTACTAATGAGCGTCAACCCAGGTTTTGGCGGGCAAAAGTTCATCCCTGGCATCATCAACAAGCTGCGTGAAGCGCGCATGTTGATCGATGCGTCGGGCCGTGACATTCGCTTGGAAATTGACGGTGGGGTTAATATTAATAATATCCGCGAGATTGCAGTGGCTGGTGCTGATACTTTTGTGGTTGGCTCAGCGATTTTTAAAGCCCCAAACTACCAGGAAGTAATTAATAAGATGCGTACAGAACTTGCATTAGTACTTTGATAAGCGGTTTTAATCAGTTACACGTCACAACAAACTGCTATCATTGCTATAATTGATGATTTGGTAATCTGCAACTGTTACTTGATAACTGCCCAGTGGTGTGCGCAAAGGTAACGTTGCTAGAAAATCATTCAACTATTTTTAGAGATTCCATGTAGTACATATTCTTGTGCATTCTAAATACAAGCTATTAAAGCTTTAATTGGCTTATAGCGCCAACATGCGTGATTATGGTCTTATTGCAGTATATTTGCATACCTTTTTATTAGTTGAAGAATTTCTGTATTTAGCCTCTATCAATTATAGCCGCATATTTTTTGGTCTTCGAAACTTTAGCTGACCTTGATACGCTGCTATCAGTCTATTTAAAATTGACTGACTAATTAAATTCCTATTAGCTAGAATTCTAGAATTAATGTATAGAGTTGCTCGGTATGACCGTTAATTGATGATTGGTTTACCGTACGGCAATGTGTTGCGCGTGCATAACCACTATGTGAGTATCACTTATGAGTTAGAGCTTCGAAACCAAACCAAAAGGTATATCGAAACCTTCAGAGCACGCTTATAGCGTGCCGAATATTTTGTTAATGGTCTTAGAAATCGTCATAGCATCTAATAGTCTAGTCTGGATGATAAGTGTTGCCTTGCCTGTCGATTGATCTCAAGTCTAAATGTTTGCTCTAGTGTACTAAGAATTACCATGAGTACACTGCTCGATTCCATAAATAAAAAATATATCTGATATTGCACTAGATTGATCTGCTGAGCAACGACAAGGAAATGACTGAGCATCTAATGTGAATCGAGCTCGGCTGCAATAGTAGTGGCTGCGTTTTAAAAATTGGTTTGGTGAAGCTTATTGCAAAGATAGTCATTTAGTAGTCAGTCAACATGATATATTATGCCTAATATCTATTAACAAGCTAAAAGCCTACCTAACTGTAATCAATATATGTATTGCAAGCGATCACGTCTGACAGGCTTAATGTGCAGAGAGTCAACAAATACTGGTGATGGAGATCATTAACGAGTTAGAATCAGTTATACTAATGCGTATATATTATAGTGGTGTTCTGGGTTATTCTATTTAGAATGATAAATATATGGGTACTGCTATTATGGTTCGAGCCACTGCGATTAAGTATGGTAAGTTGATTATGTAGGTTGGTGGCTGCATTGCAGTTGACTAGGTGCTAGCACTAAAGTAAAAAGAAATTCAAAACAAATTCTGTACCATGTTTTATGCCGTAGCGTGTTAGCCGAGCAGACTAATATAAGCTTTAAGTTAAATCTAAATCAAAATGTAGAAGCTGGCTTTTCTATAATTAGAATGTAGATAGTTTATAGTTTACATCCATGCTTAAGCTTTAAACGCTGTTTTGCATGTAGGGTGGTGGTAACAACCCAGCAGTCGGTATCACCTGTTGGTGCCTGTGCTAATTTTTCTAACAAACATATATTCGAGACTTACGAAATTCATTGTACTGTATGCAAAGCGGTATTAACCACACCAACCACCTTTGCTCATGTCAAGCAAAGGTGGCATCAACATATATTATATGTTAAACTTATAGCATAGGCTGGAAGTATAAGTTTCTTGTGTATAGTAACACACTCAGTGGCTAAACTGATACGTTAATTTTCGTTCAGGTAATTGCTGCTATAGATATTGAAGATATGGATACTATAGTTGTTGTTTGCTGGGATGCATGTTTCATCAAATAACCACACGCTATCTGCTATCTCAAATATCATTGTATGCTATTGGTAAACCTTGTTTACTAGGTGTCTTTGTTGGTGCGATTAGTTCTACATAATCAGGTAGGCCTAATGTAGTGCAAACTAGAGAGTCTTTAGGTTTAGCGTCACTCATAATTTAGAGCCTAGCGGTGTTGACGTTTTAAAGTCATGGTCTTTTTAAAGCGCTGGCTAGGTATATTTAGTAAAGCGCAAAGTAGCGCCGGACAAACTGTTGGTATTAAATTAACACTAGCTAGATTTTTACTAAACATAATTATGATTAAATACAGTGAATTGACTGTAAGCGTTGGTACGTAGACCAGAGATGAGAGTGCTGCGGCCAGAGACGCTAACAAATATTAGCTAAATATACTAAATTTTACTTAGCATTTCGTATCAAAAGTAAAATTCTAGTGATGCAAGAACAGTCTTATTCAAAGAGAATAGTCTATTCTGAATAAACACTCTGTGGTTACCCTTTTGTAATTTCTGTTTTATATTGCGCCGCAGCCGAAGCTGCAGCTGCTGTGCCTAAGCGTATTAAATAGACCATTTCCGTATTAGTTATCAGCAAGTTCTTTATGTAATGAGCTATAGTCCACTTTAGTAAGTGTCAATATTCCTGACGTTTTTTCTATTAGCTAGACTAGGCTTGTACTTTATCTGCCTTATTACAAGTTGTTTAACACCACCTGCTATGTTAGCTGTAACAGGTGGGATATGCGTTTAGCAACAAGGCGCTATCTTATGATGGCAGTCATACGAAATCAGTGTATTCAATAATTTTGAGCTATCAAATTGCTGATAATTGAGTAATTATAATTCCTGTACCTAAAAAGTTAAATAGTACTCTAGTAAGTTTGGTATTAAAGCCAGAGAAGTGTGTAATGACGAACTAATCATTGCGGACATCACTATCATACATCCAAAATGCATAATAGTTGTATCTGGCCATTGCATATTGGCAAAATGGGCATTTCTCTTGCGGTCATCAAATATTTCGCTAATAAATTGCCGATCTTAGGTGTACACCTGAACCACTAAGCTATCAGTCTCGTTTTAGTATTAATGTAGTGCTTACACGCCATATAATGCATACTGAAACTAGTTCTATATTTCATATAAACATCAGTGCATTACACAACCTGAACCTGCCACAGTGACCGTGACTAGTGATTATTTAATAGTTAAGCGTGAAGCTTAAGCCGGGTTTATGGAGCTGACAAGTATGGACTCAGCTAGAAAATGGCTTAGGTAGTTCAATAATAGGCATACGCTACAAGACGCTGAATGTTAAAATGATGCAAGTCAGCCTGTAGTCAATTATAACGGAACAGAACTACAAGCTATTTGCCAACTTTCTTAAGCAGAGCGGTGGCACGCGCTAAGGACTTTCCATGAATATCAAGACTGCCCTGAGCCGTATCGTCAGCCATCTGGACCTGAGTACTGCTGAAATGAGTGATGTAATGTCAGAGATTCTGACTGGTCAATGTACTGATGCACAGATCGGTGCTTTCATGATAGCGATGCGCATGAAATGCGAAAGCATCGATGAAATCGTTGGTGCCGTGTTGATCATGCGTAAGTTAGCTGATAAAGTTAAACTCAAGACGCTTGAAAGCGTAGTTGATGTAGTTGGTACTGGCGGAGACGGTGCGAATATTTTTAATGTATCGACTGCGTCTTCTTTTGTAATCGCAGCAGCTGGTTGTACTGTAGCTAAGCACGGTAATCGTGCAGTATCCAGTAAGAGCGGTAGTGCTGATTTGCTTGAGGCGGCTGGTATTTACCTAAATCTGACACCAGCGCAAGTAGCGCGCTGCATAGACAGCGTTGGCATTGGTTTTATGTTTGCTCAGTCCTATCATAGCGGTATGAAATATGCTGCTGGCCCACGTCAAGATCTTGGCTTGCGTACCATATTTAACATACTCGGTCCGCTTACAAATCCAGCTGGCGTCAAGCACCAGGTGGTTGGTGTATTTAGTCAAGCGCTATGCCGGCTATTAGCTGAGGTTTTGCAGCGCCTGGGCAGTAAGCATGCATTAGTAGTCCATTCTAAAGACGGTCTAGACGAATTTAGTCTAGCGGTACCGACTGTTGTGGCGGAGCTCCAGAATGATCAAGTCACTGAATATTGTATCAAACCTGAAGACCTTGGAATAAAAAGTCAAAGTTTGCACGGTCTATCGGTGGAAAGCCCAGCGGCCTCATTAGGGCTAATTCGTGATGCTCTGAGTCGTCGCAAGACTAAAAACGGCCAAAAAGCGGCTGACATAATTATTCTGAATGCTGGTGCAGCATTATATGCTGCAGACTATGTCTATAGTCTGAAAGATGGTGTGGCTCTTGCACATGATGCCTTGCAGTCTGGGCTTGCTCGCGAGAAGCTTGAAGAGCTGGGTATCTTTACTGCGGTGTTAAAGACAGAGAATAACGAATGAGTACCCCAACCTTTCTGGAAAAAATTTTATCCCGTAAAGTAAAAGAGGTCGCTGAACGCCGTATCCGCGTTAGCTTGGCCGAACTTGAATCTATGGTAAAAATTGCTGCTGCGCCGCTTGGATTTGCTAATGCCATGATTAGCAGAGCAAAACTTAAACATCCGGCTGTAATCGCTGAGATTAAGAAAGCTTCGCCAAGCAAAGGCGTAATCCGTAAGAACTTTGTGCCGGCTGATATAGCTATTAGCTACGAGAAAGGCGGTGCAACTTGTTTGTCAGTGCTCACTGATATTGACTTTTTTCAGGGTTCAGACCTGTTCTTGCAACAGGCACGCACCGCGTGTAAATTACCAGTGATCCGCAAAGATTTTATAGTGGACCCATACCAGATTATCGAAGCGCGTGCTTTAGGTGCAGACTGTGTGCTTTTGATCGTTTCTATACTGGACAACGTCAAGATAGCTGAGCTAGCGGCCGTAGCCAAAAGCGTTGGCTTGGATGTACTAGTCGAAGTGCATAATAATGATGAGTTAGAGCGTGCACTGAAAATTCTCGACACACCGTTAGTTGGTGTTAATAATCGTAATTTGCATACCTTCGAAGTAAGTTTCGATAATATCTTTGATATATTGTCACGTATTCCCTGTGATCGCCTAGTCATTGCTGAAAGCGGTATTGTTAACCGTGCTGACGTAGATCTTATGGAGCTAAGCGGTGTGTATGCTTTCTTGGTCGGCGAGACTTTTATGCGCGCTGAAGATCCAGGATTAGAATTGCAGCGTTTGTTTTTTCCAGACCGTAGTATGGCATTCAGCGATTTTTGCCATTAACTAATTTGTAATGCTTTCAAAATATGAGGGTTAGCTTACCGTTAAAGGTGCGACTTGCTAGCGCTTAAATATTGGTTACTTTAAGCTAGTTTTAGTCGCTTGCTGATCTTTTAGGCGGTATATCAACTGCGATTCTTATTTGCCTGGCGACTATGATATTACTGCTCGAAGTCAGCTATGCGGAGTTGTTGATCTAGTTAAAAATTAAATTTGTGGCTACTTGTGGTCAAGTTTGGCGTAAAGTTAGTTATCGCTGTATAATGATCTAGAGGAGTTGATTATGGTGGTTAATTTTTCAATGTTTAGCTATCGTTCAATAAGTAAGTGCGTACCGATAGCTACTATGTCGCATTGCGTTAAGCTTCCCTCGCATCTTGCTGCGACTGTCCAGTTAAATTTTGTTGTACCGTCAAATGCTAACTTAGTTCTTACTTGACATAACGTTATAGTGTACAGTAAATGTTATTACTGTTTTACCTTTGACGCACTAAGGTGAATTTCCATAGTCTGGTAGACTATGTAACTAACTATATTTTGAACAACAGACAGTGAAACATATATTTTATAGTATTTAATCTTGAGATGCATATCGTTGTGTATCTGGCATGGTTTTATCAGGTAACTAGACTAGTGCTTGATGTTGTTGAAGGATTCTTGGTAATTTGATTGTTCATTGAACATAAGATGTTTATAGCATGTTTACTAAATTTACTAAATATTTTATAACTAATCCCATTGGCTTTGCACTCGATTCTCAGCAGGTACTTAAATACTGCGTTTTTTGCCTTTTAAGCATCTATTAAATAACTTTAATTTTTAAAAAATCTTTAGTATTAAGATATGTACTAATCATTTAGTAGCTGTCTTTTTTAGGATAGCGTGATTGTATTTATTTTTTAGTGTTATCAGTATTAACCTATCTCAGATTAGTTGTAAGTTTATATGATAAGTTTACAACTGCTTTTTCTGGCAGTGGAGTTTAAACGATGAAAGCACGTATTCAATGGATTGGTGAGGCCATGTTTCTCGGTGAGTCTGGCAGTGGTCACGCAGTGATTATGGATGGTCCGCCAGAAGATGGTGGTCGTAATTTAAGTATACGTCCGATGGAAATGCTCTTGCTTGGTATTGGCGGTTGCAGTAACTTTGATGTGGTGAGCATCTTAAAAAAATCCCGTCAGGCTGTGAAAAGCTGTGAAATCTTTCTAAAAGCCACACGCGCCACTGAAGAACCTAAAGTATTTACTAAAATCGATATGCATTTCGTAGTGAAGGGTTATGACTTGAAAGATGTTCAGGTTAAACGTGCTATTGAGTTATCAGCAGAAAAGTATTGTTCAGCGGCGATTATGCTCAGAGCGGCTGGCGTGGTCATCACCCATGATTACGAGATAATTGGGTTAGATTGATCGTTGCTTTGGTTAAAGAAGACATATTTCTTTTGTATATGCTATTAATGTATTAAATGTAATAAGTACTTTTAGTCATAATTTTGGCTAAAATGCTCATGCTAAATTTCACTAGTGCCGGAAAATGTAAACCATTTGTATTCAATGCGCTTTCTGCGTGGTGTTCCTCATCGCGACGCATCTGTTCAAGAATTGCCCTGGACTTTTTGTCTTCTGTTGGTAGTTGCTTCAAATGTTTATCTAGATGTTGGCACACCTGATGCTCAGTTGCAGCCATAAAACCGAGACTGATATTGTCGTTGATTAAGCCAGTAGCGACGCCGATGCTAAATGACAAGCCGTAAAATAATGGGTTCAATATGCTGGGATGACTACCAAGTTGTTGAATACGTTGCTCACACCAGACTAAGTGATCAATTTCTTCTTCGGCCGTATGTTCTATCGCTGTGCGTACTTGTAGTCGCTTAGCAGTCAGCGCCTGGCCTTGGTATAGTGCCTGAGCACAGACTTCACCAGTATGGTTTATGCGCATTAGGCATGCAACATGGTGGGTATCAGTCTCGTTCATCTGCGTATCTGGTTGCATAATAGCCGGTGATGGGCGATATGGTTGACTACTGAACGGCAGTAGTGTACGCATGGCTATACTGACTTGCATTAATAGGCGGTCAAACGGTGAGTAGTGACGCTGAGTAGTCATTTAGGCCTCCGATAGAATACTTGGCGACTTAGTCTACAACATATAGAGTGAATCGTTTGCGCTGATCAAGCCCATAAAGCTTTCAATCCTAGAGCTATATAAATCTTACTGGCTCGATCAGCCTGGCGGCCAGTTCATCTGGCGCTTACCAAGTACATGCATATGAATGTGGTAAATAGTTTGCCCGCCATCTTCATTACAGTTTACTACCACCCGAAAACCTTTCTCACAGCCTTGCTCTAATGCTAATCGCTGAGCAATGAACAAAATGTGCCCAGCTAAAACTTTGTCTCCCTCAGTTAATTCATTAAGATTGCGGATCGGCTTTTTTGGAATTACCAAAAAATGTACGGGAGCCATTGGAGCAGTATCGTGAAAGGCGAGGACCTGGCTATCTTCATAGAAAATCTTTGCGGGTATTTCTTTGTTAATAATCTTAGTGAACAGAGTATCCACAAACTATTTCTCCAGTATAAAATTAAGTATCTTTGGGTACTCAAGCGCTGGCAATAGGCTTTGTTGAGTGTTCAAGCAATTTTATGTGTTAGCCAGTGCAGCTTAAACATAAGTTGATTACAGCTATTGGTTGTTGAACTCAGGAAAGATAATATTTTTTCCAGTACACGCACAGGGTAAAACACACCTAATTTTAGCTGATCAGTTGTACGTAGCAGTCTATTTGAGGTTTATCCATGTATACAGTATGCAGTGCAAAAGAATATCCTACACGTAAGGTCGTGGTATAGTACCGAGATCTTAATGCTGTAGTTCTTCATTTTTTTCGCGTAAGCTCTAATAGAAGAGCTGCATATATCATTTTTGCTTACTTAGTAACTGCTTATTTATGAATTATGTTTTAAGCGCAGCAACTAAAATTGTCACATTGAGAATCTGCTGTCTATTATTCAGTACCAGAACATTGTTTAAGCTAGTGTAGTGACATTAGAGATATGCGCAAGTAATTGAAATTAAAACGGTTTGACTACTACTAAAATTACAATTGCCAGTAATATCAAAATTGGCACTTCATTAAACCATCGATAAAAGATATGGCTATGGGTGTTTTCGTCACTGGCAAAGCGTTTTATCTGTATTCCACACATAGCGTGGTAACCGAGCAGTATCACTAGCAAGGTTAGCTTGGCGTGAATCCAGGCACCTGATTGAAAGACGTCCTGGTTTAGTTGGATCAGCCAGCTACCAAATACTAAAGTAGCAATCATAGCTGGTCCCATGATGCTATGGTACAGTCTGTGCTCCATAACGCTGAAGCGTTCTTTGTTGACAGCGTCCTCACTTTGCGCATGATAAACAAATAAGCGTGGTAGATAGAATAGTCCAGCAAACCAACAGACGATACTAACGATATGGAAAGCTTTGATCCATAGATATAGCATTTTAGTTATTCTCAGGTTTGCGATGATGAAAGATCATAGTTGTTTATGCATCGGCACGTCACGTTGATAGTTATCTCCATGTGATACGTTTACTTATTTATCGAGAGCTTTTAGTAGATTTGTTCATGGTTGGTTGATGGTTAAGGTAATTATCGTTGACTGCACTATTTGCACCTATGTTGACTGTTAATTGTTGACTGCCTGCTTCTATTTGCTCAATATCCGTATTGTTAAGATATTTTTTCGTTAAGTTATACGCAACCGTCATGCGCTAGCGGTGGGGGTGAATCGCCGGCTTAGCTTACACAAGGTCATTGACCTGTCTAGTTTGTCTTCTTACCAGTAATATGGTAATAGGTTACTAAGTTATACTACTGGTCACCATAGTTAGTAAGCCTAAATCGCTACATTAGTTAGTTTAAGTTTATTAGCAATCAATTGTGAGTAAATTAAGCAGGCATAGCTGAGTTATGTTAGGTATTTATCCGACCATATATAACTAAGTGTCTTACCATTGTTGAAACTGTTAATTAGCAGATACCCCTTACTTGATCGCGGATCACAAATCTATTTTAAGTTGTGCTGACCTAAGAGCATATTGAGGTTTAGCTGTGTTGTTAGAAGTCGAAAAGCATAGCGGTTTGTTTTGTAAAAAAAGCGTCACCGCTTACTATAAATTTATCATATGTAGTGTCATACTATAGTTAAAATGTGTGTAGCCTAATGTTTACTCTGTACTTGATGTTGATAATTTATAAAATGACTCTGCGCCCTTGCGCAACCGCTGCTGATCACACGGCATCTTTTGTAAGCGTCTTTTAAAAAAGCACTATGTTAGTCAACCTTTTTGCAAAATTATTTTGTTGGCAGATACTTATAAATTTATTAGTGTAGTTTTACACGGCATTAATGCTATACATTAATGCCGTGCATCATTTGCAGAATAATAATTCAATAGTATTATTAGTAATATATATCCTAATTAATAGCACGTGTGTTTGGGTAATCTAGAATATGAATATTTTGTGTGACCTTTGATGAGAAAGCGTGTTTGTCTGACGCAGGTAAAATACATTAAATTTTGAATTTGTGTATATGTAAAAAGCTTGTTAGTCAAGTCTTTTATATTTTTAATAACTGAAAATATATTAATATATCGTCACAAATAGCTAGCTGTTTTCAGGAGAATTAGTTAATGCTGCTGCATTATGCATATATCGTAGATAAGTTTGTAGGTTATCAGCATGAGCGTTAAATTTTACGCTCCCATGACTTTGCAAGTCACACACAGTGCCGTTCACAAGGTGAAGAGCTTGGTTAATGAAGCAGGTAATGATCGCCTGAAACTACGTATATTTGTTAAGGGTGGAGGTTGTTCAGGGTTTCAGTACGGTTTTACTGTCGATGAAGATATTGCTGATGACGACACTATTGTCGAGTGTGAAGGTGTTAGTTTAGTCGTAGACTCGATGAGCTTTCAATACCTAGCAGGCTCTGAGGTAGATTATCAGGAAAGTCTAGCAGGTTCGCGTTTTATGATCAAGAATCCTAATGCCACAACTACTTGTGGTTGTGGATCTTCGTTCTCGATCTAATTGATCAGTAGATAATCAAATACTGCTTGGCTTTAGTTGGGTTACGCAGTGCTTTGTTGTTTAGATATTTTAAATATTAAGTTAGGTGAGTTTTGTTTAAACAACTGTATTTACGTGCTTCAGTGATGCTATGTTAGTTGGTGTTGATACCTTTATAGGTAGAACACGAGTAAGTTACACACAGGCCATGATGTTGACCTAGTCGGAGGAGTCGAAGCTATTAATTAAGCGGTGCTGCTAATCTGCATATCATGGCACTAGCGTTGCTAGGTAGCTAGCGATGATAGCATCATGAGTACTATTATCACTATAAATTTGCATGATTTCGATATCGGTCTATGCATTTTGTATAGATTTGATGATGATTAACGCTGCAGGCTTGTGTTGTGGCGTGGTGCCCGATTGTATATTTTAAAGCTTGCACATTGCTAATTTAGATAGATAGTGCGTAACACTATCTAAGGTTCAATATTTTACAATTAATACTTTTGAGCTTTAGTTAAAAAGAATAGATAGCCAAGCAATGCTTAGCGCAGCTGAGGTTTTATCTCACCAGTTGCTGGCCGATTAAGTTATTGCAATCAACATGCTTTCTGTATTAATAATGGACCCAAGGTATTTAGGAAGATATTACCCAGGTCGCAGCTAAAGTTTGTTAATGGTTTACCAGTTTCAGTAAACTAAGGTTTTTTTGAGTTTATCGATATTCAGTTAATGGCTACCGCTGATGCGTTTACTGAATAATGCTTCATGGAAAGTAGGTAACGATGACGTGCTATGTTTATAGCAGATGATTTAGTAGTGATTATCAATAATACTGATGTCTTGGTTTTTAAAGTGTTACCGTTTTAAGCAAACATGAATGCCTGTAGTTGTAAGAATTACTTAATACTTATGATTCTCGAACTGGCGATCTCATTCAATCTTTCAGTGTATAGATTTGACAGATCAGCGCATATGATGCTAGGTGTAAATGGATAGCGAGTAGCAACTAAGTTAATTACCTAGCCTTGTTTAATTAAAACGATATCCAAGCTATTAAAGCTAGTTATAGCCATAACATTTACATAATATATACTTTAGCGCTTAGCTGAGGCGAGCAGAGTAGAGCGCTCCTGGTTCATTCGTTCTATCAGGGGCCGGCTTTGCTGTAGGAATCGCATGCGTTCAGTTTTAGAAATCTGGCTGGTTATTAATAGCTTATGACTTAATGGATCGACATGCACGCCATTTATTTGGAATTCATAGTGTAAATGCGGGCCAGTGGATAGACCGGTGGTGCCAATGTAGCCGATAATCTGGCTTTGCTTAACGTTGCTACCAATCGACAGGCCTTTAGCGAAAGCCTGCATATGGCCATATAGCGTGCGGTAATTGTCACCATGTTGAATTATTACGGTATTACCGTAGCTGCCACACCGGCTAGCCAACAATACTTTGCCATCACCAGCTGCCTTGATTGGAGTGCCACTTGGGGCAGCATAATCAACACCTTTGTGAACACGAATTTTATTGAGGATTGGATGCTTGCGGCCCATTGAAAAGCGTGAGCTGATACGGGCAAAGTCTACCGGTGTACGAATGAAGGTTTTGTGTATATTGTAGCCATCGGCGGTATAGTAACTGCTGTTGCCTTGTTTGTTGGTATAGTGCACTGCAGTGTAAGTTTTGCCGCGGTTAGTGAAACGCGCTGAAAGAATAGCGCCAGTACCGACAATTTTGCCATTAGCGATTTTCTGTTCGTAGATTATGTCAAACTCGTCACTTTGACGGATATCTTGAGTAAAATCAATATCATAGCCAAACATACTAGCTATGTTCATGGTCATACTATGTGATAGTCCTACACAAGCTGCTGATTGTGATAGCGAGCCATTGATGACACCATGTATGTAGGCGGAGCGCATTACTGGTTCGGTAATGATGTGGTTAAAGGCAAAGCCTTGAGCGCTTTTAGTCAAAGTAATGCTTTCGAGATCACTAATAGTACTGTGTAAATTCTTTAGTTGGCCTTCAGAGGTTAATTCAAATTCAAGTTTTTGGCCGTGTTTAAGCTGCATGAATTGTTTGGCTTGTTTATTGCTTGCTAACACCTTATTAATAGTATAAGCAGGTAGGCCAATCTTTTCGAAGAGCGTTGAAAGCGTATCACCTTTGGTAACAGTTATTTGCCGATATAATGGATTCTTTTGGTTGATAGGCGTAGACTGCTCTTGGGTGATCACCTGGACGTCTTCTGGGGTGCTGTCCATCTGTGCAAATAGAGATTTTGTGGGTGCATGTATAGCTTGCTGTATGCTGGAAATGTCTTGATTGTGTATAAGTTTTTTGAACTGATTTTCAATGTCAAAACTTCTAGATATTCTTTTAGCTTCTACGTCACAAAAATGGCATACTAAGAGCACTAGACTGAAACAAGCGGTTATACTGCTTGTAACGAGCAGGTAGGCCTTTAGATAAACTATCAATATGTTAGATTGTGGTATGCTCATAAATAATTTGAACTTTGAATATACATGGAAATATTAAAAATAAAATAACTGTATAAAATATAACCAAATAACTTATAGCGCAAGCTTGTAAATACTGGCCTGCCATATTGTGTCCGTATGCATGATAAAACTTGTAGGTCTGTTATGAAGTCGGTAGAAGAGCAACTAGCGCTAATAAAATTTGGTGCAGCAGAGCTGTTGGGCGAAGCTGATCTTATTAAAAAGTTAAAGAGTGGCCAGCCCCTGCGTATTAAGGCTGGCTTTGATCCAATGGCGCCAGATCTACACTTAGGTCACACCGTGCTTATTGATAAGCTGCGCCAGTTTCAGGAACTTGGGCATCAAGTCATTTTTCTTATAGGTGATTTTACTGGGATGATTGGTGATCCGAGCGGTAAGAGTGCAACGCGCCCGCCGCTGACCCGTGAGCAGGTTCTTAATAATGCCGAGACCTACAAAACCCAGGCATTCAATATTCTTGACCCAGCTACGACTGAAGTGGTATTCAATTCTGTCTGGATGGATCAGATGAAACCAGCTGATTTTATTAGTCTGGCTTCTCAGTATACTGTGGCGCGTATGCTTGAGCGTGATGACTTCGATAAGCGTTACTCTACTAATCAGTCGATTGCGATTCATGAGTTTCTTTACCCGTTAGTTCAGGGTTATGATTCAGTAGCATTGTATGCAGATGTTGAGCTTGGAGGTACTGATCAGAAGTTTAATCTGCTGATGGGGCGTGAGCTACAACGTGCTTATGGACAAGAGGCGCAGTGCGTTTTGACTATGCCATTGTTAGTAGGATTGGATGGTGTCAAAAAGATGTCCCAGTCTCTGGGTAACTATGTAGGAATACAGGAAGCGCCTGGTGTGATGTATAGTAAGCTAGTTTCAATGCCTGATTTTTTGATGTGGCGTTATCTTGAGCTGCTGAGCTTTCGCTCAATGGACGAGATTAAAGCGCTACGTTATAAGGTTGAGGCGGGTACTAATCCGCGTGACCTAAAGATAACGTTGGCGGAAGAGATCATCGCACGTTATCATGGTGAAGAAGCGGCAGTTAGTGCTCATCGTGCAGTTGGCAATCGTATGAGAGATGGCTATTTACCGGATAATGTGCCGGAAATTGAGCTGAAGGCTACCGAATCAATGCCAATTGCGACCGTGCTCAATAAAGCAGCGTTAGTGAAGAATGCAGCAGTTGCACGCGACCTTTTGGGTTCTGGTGTTGTACGTATAGATGGTAAGATTGTCGATCGTACCTTTCTGTATGAGTTAAGTGCTACCCATGTTTGCCAGGTTGGAAAGAAGGTATTTGCGCGTATTACGCTTAAATCAATATAAACTGAAAATTAAGTATTAATGGTAAGTTGTCTCTATAAATAATTTATAATTATGTTAAAATAAACAAATCTTGTGATATATAAATATCAATGATTAATACAATAATTATTGATTCAAAGCAGAGAAATAAATGCAGGAATTAGCATGTATTACTGCATGCTTGGTTTGTTACTGTTTAACAAACACGTCAGTAGTTGAGGTTATTTAAATCGAAGAGATCTTTGAAGGCTAGTGATAATTGCGACTTGACAGTAAATGGTAATGCTATAACATGTTTTACGTAAGTTAATTGGTTAAAAGTTTAATTGACAGACTCTTAATGGTTAAACTAAAAAAACTCGCGCAGGTGCCAGAGCTAGCTGGCTCAATAAATAACACTTTTATCAAAGTATTAGCTCATTTAAAATACCTTGTATATGTATAAAATGATGAGTTCTATCATCAATAAAATTTAAAGCTAATAGTGTGCTTAATATGTGTAAGCCTTGTTTATCAAAAAATAAATTTTTTCTTGCTTATACATAATTTAATTAAGTAGTGTTAAAGTCTTTCTGGGCATCAGATCGGCATGCACCCCATCAGAGTGCATGTGGTAGAAGGTTTTGCGCAATAGGTAAAAACCTGCTTTAAATATATCGCTGCCTTGGTGTTATCTAAAGAGTAAATACTGTGCTCCGGATGCACTATGATAGTAACTAGCTAAGCTCACAAGCGGAGTATATCTAGTAAAGCTAATTTTAGTCTGAACACCAACTGGGCAAAGTTGGCTGCCTTGCTGTCATAGGTGATGTTATATATAATATAGTTTCTTTTAATCGTCAGCATTAAGTCGTTTTTTTCGTTAAAAAAACGACAAAAAGAAGCCTAAAATTGGGTCTGTAGCTCAGTTGGTTAGAGCACACCCCTGATAAGGGTTAGGTCGGCAGTTCGAATCTGCCCAGACCCACCAATTTAGTATGGGAAACGTCTATTAGAGAGATAAAGATATATCTCCATCACCTTCAGAGTTTTCCTTATACGTAAAAAATTAAAAAAGCTTTAATAGTTATAAAAAATAAACTTAGTAATAACTAAATAAATTTACTTAGTTAGCCGTTTTTTATAAAAAAAGAAAAGCATAAGGCAAAATACGAAATGGTATACAGTACAAAACATGTTTATCTACGATAACTATAGATAACTGGAATCACCCAACTAAATTTTAAACTCAGTCAAACAATGTAGCGTCGATGGCATTGCAAGGATAGTGTCCAATGCAATAGCAGGTAATAGTTTTTATGGTTGTTATCATAATTGTTAGTAAATCTAAATACTATTTATTTTTATGCAATATTCTTATACAATATACCATATATTACTTACAATAAAGTAACACTGAAAATATCTTTGGTATTAGAATTAATACTATTTGGAAGTAACTCAAGCATCTTCAGTTCGTGTAAAATCTATCCAATGCATGAAAGTTATAGTAAAAATTTTTTACTTACGCAGCATCTTTAATGCTGACTGTATAGCATAATTTCTAGCATTTACATAACAATATCTGTAGGATATGGTAGATAAAGCTGAAAAGCTAGTCAGCTAGTCAGCTAGTTTGCTTAAAATGTATATTGTTACTATCTAGTTGCAAAATAGACCTATAGCAAAAATTATATAATCTCCAGGAAGAGTAAGCGTATAATCATTACTATGGTTACTTGCTCAGGCAAGTATTACTGCGTAAATTGATGCTGTATGTCTAATCACTATGATTGATCACACGAAATAGTGACAAAATCTTTTAATAAACAGTAGTTTGGCTTGGTGTGCTTCGCTGATCTATCACACGGCGCTAAACTATAAATACGTGTAGCGCTGCTATATAAAGTATTTCCTATATGGAAAAGAGACAATAATCAGATTAAATATTTTAATAAGTTTGCCGCTCAAGATTAGAGCGCATGAAGTTTAATGACTTTTAACTAAATATTATGTTTTACGCTAATCTAGGCTAGGCTAGGCTAAGCTTAGCTTACTCTTGATAATACATTGTGATACGCAATACTATAAGACAATCTGCTATTGAGGCATATAGGTAGTGCAATATTTTGCAATCGTGACGTATGGCAAATCAGGTTAGAATATGCTGGATAATGTTCATTTTCCTAAGATGATTGAAGTAATTGTTAATTATTTAGTCTACGTTACTTAGGTTATATCTTTATTGATAAATTGCAAATTACTTATGTCTTAATTAGTGAATAACTATTATAAGCAGTCTAACAATCATAATGATTGAGTCAAGGAAAAAGTGCTTATGCGACGCAGAAGACTTATATGCCTACAAAATACCAACAAAAGCAATAAAGTCATTAATACCGTAATTTTATTACATATATAAAATATTTTAAGCTTAACTTTTTAATGAGAAGTTATTTTTAGTTAGATGTATCTCCTTAAATAACTATTTAAGGAGATACATCTAACCATAATAAACGCTGTTATTAATAGTTTGAATTGCTTCTTACTTATAATAATGAACCATTAGCGTTAGCTCCTCAAAAGCAAAATTATAAGTGAAAGCTTATGACACTAATGATGTATATACTGCGTCAGTAGTGTATTAGCTGAATTCAATTTTCAGGTGCTATGATAACATCTGCATACTAATTTAATTAAGTTATAACAGAATAATTTCTGTTATGTTGTTAACCAACAAACCTACACCAAGGTGATTACCTTGGTGTAGGTTTGTTGGTTCGGTAAAGGCTGCTTGGTATGCTCTGCGATTCAGCATGACTTTCGCGATATCAATCGTCGTTACCAAGCGTAAATTATGTTGTGTAATTTTTTACCTTAAGCCATGCGATACATTTCATGCGCTATGATCCATAGTTATTTATCTTATAAATAATCTACTATCTATTCATGATACCAATAAACTAACGCTTAAGCGGTGTGATCGATCTTGATAGTTGGATCAGCACCGCTAATCAACGAGTTAATACTGGTGTGAGACCAATCATTACCTTCTAGCTTAATCGTTACATCGTCATTAGCTATGCTGTCACTAGCGTTGAGCTTACCTTCACTACTAATTTGTAGGGTTGAGACACCATCTACCGTAATAATTTTTAGGTAATTGTCAATAGTACTGTCTGTCTCGCCCTTCAAAAGATCACGAAGATCAATACAGTCACCATCTGATGTGTTAAACTCTTTAATAATGTCGTTGCCGTAGTCACCATCATTCCATATAAAGGTGTCCGCACTAGAGCTGCCTATAAAGATATCGTTGCCAGGCCTGATAGGGTTTTCAGTAGATGTTGAGCTAACTGTTAGATTGAACTGGTCATCATAGTTAGCCGCTAGTTTCACAATTAAGGCGCTCAGGTCCCAACCAGTCACGTTGACTTCATCTAAGTCTTTAGTTGCGGTAAAGCTATGCCCGGCAGAGTCGGTAAGTACCGAATCGATCGGTACACCGCTGATCTTCACACTTAAGGTTTCTGAGCCATCAGTATCAGTTAGCTCAGCAGTCACTTTAGATAGCTGCACGATGTCGTTTTCACTGCCTTTATTGAGTGTGTAACCGATGTAGTGATCATTAACGTTGCTTTCGCTATGTGGGTCTGATGCATGCACACCAGCATTAGACTGGTTGGTAACATTGGTGTATAGTGGTGCGTAGCTGGTGCTCAGATCATGGACTTGGTTACCGTTAATCGACATGTTAACATCATAGTGACCTGGGCCAGACTGGTTAGTATAATATATATTAAGGCTGCAATAACCGCTATTAGTTGGTGTGAAGGTACCCTTAAATTCACCGTTATCCACACTCTGTATCCCACTAATTACGTCTTTACCGTCAATGTTGATTACTAGGCTGTCATCGGCAATACCGCTAAAAGTATACACTTTACCGGCTTCCATATAGATCAGGCCAGAGATCTTTGTATCTGTACTAGGAGCTATATTAGCATTAGACTCAACATTACTAATGATCATGGTGCTGTTCGGGGCACTGGCATTATCAATGTCTTTTTTCAGATTAGCTGGCGTATTGGTACGCAGCCGTGCAATGTGATGCCAGCTTTGTTTGATTAAGCCTTCAGAGTTGGTATGATTGTTGGTTACATTGATAGCAGGTGCGTCGGCTATTGGCGTGATATCAATTGTTATTGTCGAGCTATTGCCAAGCTTCATGCTGTCTGTAGGCTGAAACTTGAACCGTGCATAATCGGCCTGTCTGTTGCCAACACCAATGCCGCCATAACTATCAATGCCAGATTCATTTACACCAGGCATGAAGCGCACTTGACCATCATCAATCTGAGCTTTGGTGAAAGTCTGACCAGCGGTTACCATGGTCCATGTGTCGTCATGTGCAGCTAGGTACTGTAGCTTGCCAGCCATCGGTAGATCTATAATCTTTACGCCAAGGTTGCTTTGTTGTGAGTCAACGTCGGTTACGTTAAAGTTGTCCCAGGCAAATATCAGCGGTGTATCTTCGATGCCGATCACGACGCCACCGGTGGTTACTGGTGAGTCGTTAACTGCTATAACGTTAATAGTAGTGGTGGCTACATTAGAGTAGCTGTCGCCATCGGTAACGCTTACAGTAATTAAGCGTTGTATAGTGCTTGGATCGTGACTGCTATTGGTAAATTTTATGTTCTGGATCTGTTGCATGTACTCAGCTAGTGTTGAGCTACCAGAAAATGTTAGAGTTATCTTGTTTATTTGATTATCAGTACTGCTGCTAATGCCGCTTATACTGTTGGCTACGTTTAGCGTGTCACCTGTTTGTGCATTAGTCAAGATGACCGTTGCGCCGGTTAGCATCGTGCTGTCTGGGTCGGTAATTTTGATATTAGTATCCGCAATTGAAACACTATGCTCAGCAGCATCTTCAGTAAAAATAGTTTTATAGTCAGCGTCCTTGGCACCGCTGGTGTTGTTGGCATCCAGGTCAATCACCGGTGGCATTTTTACGATGGTGGTGTCAGCAGTACTGTGTTTACTGATGATCGTGGTGTTTACTGGTGTAGTAATTGGCACTAAGTTCTCGAAATGTTCCCCACCGGTTACGTTTTTAATTGCAGTCGTTACGGTCTGGTTGCTTTTATGGCTGTTATTAGGCGCTATTGTGGTAACAGTGCCGCTAGACTGGTTTACGCCTATGGTAATACTTTGGCTATTATCTAAAGTTACAGTAAGCGGGTTGGTTAGGTTCGTGACTGTATTTCCTGACTTGTCGGCTAGCGTTGCGGTGTGCACTATAGTGTCGCCTTCGTTAACACTGTTAGTGGCGGTTAAGATAATATTTACCATATCAATGGTGTCATTGATCTTTGTAGTCACGCCATTTCCAGCAACTACTAATTTTTCGAAGTTGCCACCAGTGGTGTCTATAATCTTCACTGTCTGCGTATGCTCATAGATAAACACGTCATCACTAGATGCTGGCATAGTGAGTGTGCCAGTAGTTTCACCAGCCTTGATAGTTATTATTGAGCCATTGTCAAGCTTCAACATCACGTCAGTGATGGCCTTGTTGCTTAAAGTGGCAGTATACGTAATTTGATCGTTTTCGTTTACCTCAGGTGGAGCGGTCAACGTTACGGTAGTGGTGTCAATAGTATTAGTAATATGGGTAATAGCCGGATTCGAGTCGACTGTCAGCATTAGGTTATTCCCACCAGTGATGCTGCTGATATTTGCACTAATCTGACTATGATCAATATACGGGCTATCATACAGCATTAGCGGTATGCTTATAGTGCTGTTTAATTGTCCAGCGTTAATTGTAATCACTGCACCATTGGACAAGATAATATCTAAGTTGTTACTAGAAGGATGGGTTAGGGTGGCCGTGTAGTTAATCGTGCCACCGGCTTCGGTAATGGTCGGTGTTGCATCCAGTGTCAAGGTCGAGGCCTGAAGCAGGGTCGAGCCGTTAGTATCACTAGAGCCCTGGGTATCCGTGAGTTGGGTTATCGTTAAAGTATTCTGGTTCAGTTGGTTAGTCTGGAAGCCGATCGTCGGGTCTACTTGACTGGCGGTCGGGTCTAGCACTACAAAGCCACTATGACCACCGCCCGCAGTACCATTATCGTTAATGACGGCTGGGTCTAGTGTAACGGCTTCTAGGTTGGTAGTTGGGTCGATCCCTGAGCTGGTAGCTTGTTGCAGCTCTGAGGCAGAAGGTGCCGCATGCTTGGCGGTAGTGGCTAGGTTACGGCTGGAGTTCGGCAGGTCGGCACTCCATTGGGTTTCATGGCCAAGATCTAGTGTGCGGCCATCAAATAGTTCTAGGCTGGCAGCGCCAGATATTCCAGTGTAGATCTCATCGCCTGCGAACAGGCGGTCGCCTTCGACAAGAATACGACGCGTTCCCTCGGGAGAGATAATAAAAACCTGACCTACAATGCTTTTTACAATGGCAACAACACTGCTCATTAAAGATTTCTCCAACAATCTGTTTCTGTAAATTCCATGTGGCTATTGTCCCATGATTGGGTTATAGCAAAACAATAGTCTATGATGTAGACTGTTGATGATGTGGTTACTGGCCACATCATCATTAGGCTAATTTATGAGCCATCTAGTTTAGTTTATGCACACTATTGTGATCATGGTTGATATCGTAAACAATTGACTCAGTAATATTACACTGATATGCGTAGAACGTGTTTAGTTTTTTAAACTATCCAATCTACGATTATTGTCGTAGGTATAATATCTGGCATCAGCGATGTCAATCGCTGTGATTTGAGACAAGAAATCCTGGGGAATTTTAAATGTATCTGCATCTGTTTAAAGCGATACCATTTGTTGTACTTACAGTTAGTTTTGCACAAGCCCAAACATTGCCCCTTGCGATGCAACAGGCGTTAGATGTGCGCCCGGAAATTCAAGCTGGTGTAAATAGTCGTCTTGCCGCTGATTACCAATTGCGCGCAGCCCAAGGTGGTTACCTGCCGCATGTCGACATTAACGCTAGTTATGGCCGTGAAGGTGCTGATAACTCCACTACTCGCTCTAATAATAGCCTAAACGGCAACCACTGGGATACGCTCAATCGCCAAGAGTCTAGCCTGCGCTTGCAGCAGATGATTTTTGACGGCTTCGCCACGTCTAACGAAGTTGGACGGCAACAAGCTGAAGTTAATTCCCGTGCTTATTCTTTACTCAGCACTACCGAGCGCACCGGTTTAACCGTTGCTCGGGTCTACCTAGATGTGCTGACCCGTCGTGAATTTGTACGTCTGGCGGAAGAAAACCTGCGTAACCATGAGCGTATATATGATCAGATTAAATTACGTACACAGAGTGGTGTCGGAAATGGTGCTGACCAGGATCAAGCTGAGGCACGACTAGCCCAGGTCCGTAATAACCTGCTTACGGAGCAGACAAATCTAGCTGACTCTCAAGTTAACTACCTAAGCGCTGTTGGCCAGATGCCCAACCAGCTAGAACGTCCAGCATCCTTTATATCTACGCTACCAGCAAATTTGAATGAAGCGCGTAGCCAAATGCTTGATAACAGCCCTGTCCTACGTTCAGCCGAGTCCGATATTTCTGCCGCCGAGAGCCAGTATGAAGCTGCTAAATCTCCCTTGTACCCGCGTTTTGATGCTGAATTTAGTACTAATGCCGACAATAACGTTGCTGGTGATGCTAGCCACAGCAGCGGCTGGAAAGCCATAATACGCATGCGCTTTAACCTGTTTGCTGGTGGCAGCAATAAGGCTGACTTGCAATCAAAGTCATACTTAGTAAACCAGGCACTGGATATCCGTAACAACGCTTTGCGTCAACTAAATGAAGAGCTTTGCTTAGCCTGGAACGCCTTGAATAACGCTAATGCACAGTTGCCGGTAGCTCAGCAATACGTGGACCACAGTACCCGCGTGCGTACCTCATACCGGCAGCAGTTTAGCTTGAGCCAGCGTACCTTACTTGATTTACTTGATAGCGAGAATGAATTATTTACTGCTTCCCGTCGTCTGGAAGAGATCAAAAACATTCAGCTATTTAGTCAATATCGAATTAAGGCGACCATGGGCGAGTTACTCAAAAGCCAGGGAGTAGTCGCGCCGATAGCGTCTGTTGTACAGAACTATATCAAGCCTAAAGTTCAACTGCCTGGGATGAATTAAATTACCAGCTCAATAGCCCTATTTGTTTAGTCGAGAATGCACCGCGTGGAATCTACAATCAGTCGAGTTCAGCTCAGTCATGATCCACGCACGTTGCACGACGACCCTTTGCTTGACAGCTTATTAACACTTTGTGCTCTGCACCAAAAGCCAGTTAGTGCAACCATGCTTACCACTGGCTTGCCGCTGCCATCACAGCGGCTAAGTGCTGACTTACTGCCGCGTGCAGCTGCACGCGCTGGCCTGCAAGGCCGTGTGTTGTGGCGTAAACTAGAGCAGATCCCGACGATTGCGCTACCGGCTTTGCTGTTGCTTAAGGATGGTCGTAGTGCTGTACTTGTAGCTTGGCAAGGCAAAGACGAAGCATGTATTCTGCTTAGCGAAAGCGATGGCGGTGAAGTATTGATTAAACGTGAATTATTGACTGCAGATTACATTGGCAAGGTTTTCTTTGCCCAGCCGCAGCACAAATTTAACGTTAACCGTGAAACTTTAATTCCTCGTGTGCATTCGTGGTTTTGTGATACCATTAAGCTTTCTCGCTGGCTCTATACTGACGCTATTGCCGCAAGCTTCCTGATTAACATCATCGCTATGGCAGCACCTCTGTTTGTGATGAACGTTTATGATCGTGTGGTGCCGAATCAAGCTACCGCCACCCTGTGGGTGCTGGCCGTAGGTATCTGCGGTGCATATTTGTTTGACCTGATCCTCAAAATTTTGCGTAGCCTTTGCTTGGACTTGGCTGGCAAGAAAACAGACCTAATCATTTCGGCTACTTTGTTTGAGCGTATTGTTGGCATGTCCATGAAGTACCGTCCAGCAAGGGTTGGCAGTTTTGCACAGAATATTCACGACTTTCAAAATCTTCGAGATTTTCTCGCATCGTTGACTCTTGCTAGCCTGATCGACCTGCCGTTTACTCTTATGATTTTTCTAGTGATCGCAAGCTTCGGTGGACATTTAGTTTGGATTTCAGTGCTAGCATTTCCTTTAGCTTTGGGTGTTAGCTATGTACTGCAAAAGCCTTTGGTATCAACCGTAAAACGTACTATAGCGCTAGCCGCTGAGCGCCAGTCAAGTTTAATCGAAACTCTTGCTGGATTGGATATGGTGAAGGTTAACAATGCCGAAAGCGATCGCCAGTATGGATGGGAACAGAACATCGGTACCTTGAGCCGGCTTGAGTTACGCGTGAAGTTGCTGTCAGGCCTATCTATGAATATAACCATACTCATTCAGCAACTGGCAGGCGTGATCATGATTGTGATTGGTGTGTACCAGATCATTGACGGTAACCTTAGTATTGGTGGCCTGATAGCTTGCTATATGCTTAGTAGCCGTGCCCTTAGCCCGCTAGCTGCGTTGTCTGGTCTATTGACCCGTTACCAGCAAGCTAAGGTCACTATGATCTCGGTAGATCAAATGATGGATCTGCCACAAGAGCGCAATTTAGAAGAGCATCCCATGAGCCGTCGCATACTAAAAGGCGCTATTGAATGCCATGGTCTAAACTTTACCTATCCGAACCAACAAAATGCCGCGCTAAAAAATATTAACCTAGTAATTAAGCCTGGTGAAAAAATTGGCATCATCGGTCGTAGTGGTTCAGGTAAAAGCTCTCTTGCTAAGCTAATTGTCGGTCTGTACCAGCCAGATTCTGGCACTTTGTTATTAGATGGTGTAGATGTGCGTCAGATCGATGTGAGTGAACTACGCCACAATATCGGTTACGTAGCTCAAGACATTCAGCTGTTAGCTGGTACCTTGCGCGATAATCTCGTCTCTGGTGCGCGTTATGTAGAAGATGAAATAGTCTTGCAAGCTGCTGAATTAGCAGGTGTACATGAATTTGCCCGATTGCACCCCCAAGGCTATGAGCTGCAAGTCGGTGAGCGTGGGCAGAACTTGTCTGGTGGTCAACGCCAAAATGTCGCTTTGGCGCGCGCCCTATTGCTCAATCCGCCTATCTTGCTACTAGATGAACCCACTAGCGCTATGGACAATACTAGCGAGGAACGTTTAAAGCAACGCTTGCAGGCTGTAGTGCAAAGTAAAACTATATTTTTAGTTACACATCGTGCTTCGCTGCTTTCGCTAGTCGACCGATTATTGGTAGTTGACCGTAAGCAAATCCTGGCTGATGGTCCAAAAGATGTAGTTATGGAAGCTTTAAAAAAAGGACAAATTAGTGTGGCCTGACTTCATTAAAAACGCAGTTAGTCGCTACTTCAAAAGTAATAACTATTTGCATGGTCAGCCCATGTCTGAGATTAACAAAACATTAATCGAGGATGCGCCACGGGTTATACGCCTGACTATTTGGGCCATTATTGCGTTCTTTGTGTTCTTGGTAACTTGGGCAGGTTTGTCTAGCACTGATGAAGTTACCTGTGGCGACGGCAAGGCGATTCCATCATCTAAACTGCAGAAAGTCCAGAACTTGGAAGGTGGGATCATTGCTGAGTTATATGTTAAGGAAGGACAGATTGTTGAAGCCGGTGCGCCATTGATTCGCCTCGACGATACGCGTTTCGTTTCCAATGCTGGTGAAATTGAAGCCTTGCGCTTGGCCATGCAATTACGCGTCGAGCGTCTAAGTGCACAAGTGGATGATCGCCCATTGAATATCCATGATGATGTGCTTCAGGCTGCACCAAACCAGGCTGCTAACGAGCGCTCCTTGTATGAAAGCCGTCGCCAACAGTTGAGAGATGAAGTCGGTGGCTTAAAAGAGCAATTAGTGCAACGCCAACAGGAACTGCGTGAATTTACCTCCAAGCAAGGCCAGTATCGCAACCAGCTGTCCTTGCAGCGTCAGGAGTTAAACATGTCTGCACCTTTAGTATCCCAAGGTGCAGTGTCTCCAGTGGAAGTATTGCGTCTTAAACGAGCCGAAATGGAAACCCGTGGCCAGCTGGACGCCACTACTCTAGCTATTCCACGCGCCGAGTCGGCAATTAAAGAAGTTCAGCGTAAGATTGATGAAACCCGTGGTAAATTTCGCAGCGATGCCCTCATTCAACTCAACGAAGCCCGTACTGAGCTAAGTAAAGCTGAGGCTACCATTCGCGCCTTGGAAGACCGAGTTAGTCGTACGCTGGTTATCTCGCCAGTGCGCGGCATCGTGAAGCAGTTACTGGTTAATACCGTCGGTGGCGTGATACAGCCTGGCAGCGATATAGTCGAAATTGTGCCGCTCAATGACACCTTGCTTGTAGAAGCGAGAATCCGCCCAAAAGATATTGCCTTCCTGCACCCTGGACAAGAAGCAATCGTCAAATTCACTGCCTATGACTATACTATATATGGAGGTTTGCAGGCAAAGCTAGAGCGTATCAGTGCTGATACAATGACCGATGAAGATAAAAAAACCACCTACTATATGATTACCTTGCGTACTGATCGCAGTCATTTAGGTACCGATGACAATCCGTTACTAATAATTCCAGGTATGGTAGCATCGGTGGATATAATTACTGGAAAGAAAAGTATCTTGAGTTATTTGCTAAAGCCAATAATTAAAGCGCGAGCCGAAGCCTTGCATGAGCGGTAAATATTGATTATTTACGATAAAACCATGGATATTACCACATTTTCTTATGTATATCGCAACATACTACATATAGTATATTCGTAATAAAATTTAAGTTGCTGTTCTTATATATTTATTCCTTTGCTTAACTATTGGGTATCCTTATTTATTCTATCTTTATTATTGTTACGAAGGCAATTTCTATTGCTTAATCCTCTGAGGTTTGCTAGCTACTAGTTAGTAGTATCTATGCCTAGATCATTTGCTAGAATTTGGCTTTCCTAGTCCAAAAAAACTTTTTATACATCTAACTTAAACCAATACATCATAGTTTTCCACTATCTGCGTATTACCCAGAGCAATAGATCGCCTTGAGACGATACTGCGGTGTGCTGCACGCTGTGTATTTTCAAAGGTAGTGGATAAAATAGTTTGTGAATTTACGGCACAGACCAACATCTATGGTATAATTTTTTCTAGGTGACAAAACTTTAGCATAATATATACAGGCTAAACCAAACTAAGTTAGTTTTGCACGGCAAATTGCTTAGAGGCTATTTAGGAATTCTTGTGCTAGCTTATCTATGTAAGCTGCTTTGGTTAAACCTGGTAGCGCTATTGGTAATTTCACTAAGGTAAATGCTAGCGTATCGTAGATAAAAATTATCATTGAGTCTTATTAGAGTAAACGCCTGAACTTTTAGTGAGGGATTTTTATGGTGATTAAAAGTCACTAAAACTAGCGACTGTGTCAGTATCTGCTAAATTGATGTACTCCGGCATGCCGCAACCGATAAAATTATTGTATTTTATTTAATAGTACTTGCTCTACCCTGGCATTTATCGGTTATGTTAGCGATTCCACTACTAGTAATGATAGCGACCATTTAGTGTCTTATTAATTATGGCGCTATAGTTTCTGATTAAGCTACTAACGACAGTTTGGCAAGTGGCAAACATTGCTGCGCTTAGTGGCCTTAGCTTGCTCTACAATTAGCCTAGCAGCTACAATAGAACACTCTAAACCAACACATTAACGTTATAGACTAAAGCTAATAACGCCAAGGTTAATGTGATTGACAGCACTGTAGCCTATCAGCTTAAATACACAAAATTTGGATAACAGGCTGTGACAAGTTTGAGTGACAGCAAAACGTCAGCACTAACTAGCTCATACTTAACATCGCTGGCTTTGAGCCAGCGATGCGATTAAACTGGCGCGCAGTGATCTGCTAAGCGACTAGTTTGTCTTCAAGTTAATACCTAATTATTTCTTGGATTAGTTGGTTTGGTTTAAATTATAGGCTATCTAAGCCTAGTTTCGATATGGTTTATACATAGTAGCGTACTGGCGACAGCTGTTATGGGCAGTGGCTGATTTAGCAAACAATTATCAACCTACGTTAACTAACGTTTTAACGTACAAGTATTTTTTAGTAGCTACGTTAGCACCAAGCCTATGCTTATTCTGTCGGTAATGAAGACTAACCAAAGTCTAGGGCTTGATCCATTGATATTAGTTTAGACGTAAAACATTATTACTTCTCAGTATATTTAGGAGCTTAGACAAAGAACCCCTAGGGGATGAACAGCACACTGATTACTGATATCGACCTGATGATGTCAGTCTAACGCGATGCTAGCAGAGTTGGCCGTGCCACTAAAGGTGGTACAGATATACTAATTAAAAAACTAGAGGTAATTTAATAGTAAATATTATAAATTATTTAAATCTAAGTGTAGCAATAAACGAATAACACGCAGTATTTTACTTATAAGTTTCAAGTTAAGACAGCTATGTTTAGTAAACAAACGCATTATTATAGTATATATTAAGTATTTTTATGACTATACGAGTTTAGTTAATAGTAAGCTTGCTTGTCAATATTATTGAAATTCAATAACAAGAATAGTCGTGACGATAGTGCGTAGTAGGCTTCAGGCTTAAATTGTTTGCCTGTAGTGTCTGGTGGTTTGGTTCTAGGCAGATCCTCTTTTTGTCTTTGTCAATATAAATACAAGCACTGGCAAGGAAAAAGGCAATGGTATACAACCTGAAAGGCAATACTGAATATAAGTAGTAAGCAGATAAAAGTGTCGACTTTAAGCAAACAGGTCAAACTTTAAGTTGGTTAGCGAGATAGTATTGACCCCTATCTCAATATGCACACGTTAGTATAGATCAGATTTGAACCACAACACACTGCGATATTACGTTATAAAACCTATATTATATTCACTAGATAACTACAAGTCTAAACATACTGATATTAGCGATAGCGTAAGTTATACGTTTAATTTTAAACTAACAGCAGCTCGCTTAGAATTAAGCAAAAGTAAAATCAGCTCCAAGTGCTTAGTGTATCAAAGTTGCCTAGCTTATTAAGCTATAAAGGCGACTACTGGATTGATACTGAACCATACATAACTTGACGGCAGTGTGATCGATAGTATTGCAATAGCAGACAGTAATCGCTTAAGTATTAGCAAGCCTAGCTGTAGTATAAATGCAGCAGCTACTAAATTATTATGCTTTATAAGCAGGCGTAGCCCAGATTGATTCTAGTACTACTGTATGTATCTCTATCAATGAGTCGCTGTAAGTTTAAGTAGTGACAATAATGTTTCACAGGTTTCATAACTGTTAGTATATTCCACTACCTACTACGTGTTATTGATTGCGCTGAAAGAAAAAATCTGATCCTTTAAACATGATACCGTTAACGATATTTAGATTTAGGCTATAGCACCTAGTTCAGTTATAAGATATCCTTGTTGTGGATGTATTGCTGTGAATCAGTATTGTGAGCGCAACAAACTAAGTGCGTATTTATGCTTTCTATTGTCAGCGAGGAGTGCAATAAATAACGGTAGTGGCTTTATAAGTATTTTAGTTTTGGTGCAAGTTAAGCAGGTAATCAACATTTTTACCAATGCAGCGCATTTTATTATTGGTGTTGTAAGTGCGCGTCTGATTTTATCTTAGACAAGCCGAAGCAATGGATTAAGGCTTCGGCCTGTTGCATGAGCGCCATCCCAAGGAAAGCTTATTAGTGTTATTTAAAGAGTTGTAGAAGCAAAATAAGTCGTAGTTACAGGACAAGCTATAGGCCATTATGGCCTATGGCTCTTGCGTCTGTATCTGGTGCACCCGGAGGGATTTGAACCCACGACCACTGCCTTCGGAGAGCAGTACTCTATCCAGCTGAGCTACGGATGCTAGTGCAAATAAAAAATCATACCCATGTTTATGCTTGGGCGTCTATGCGAATTTTCGTAGTTTAGAGGGTATGGTTTATCCATACAAGACCTTGTATGGATAAACCAGTGATCGATATGCCAAAATCTAGCTGGAAATACGCTGACGAGAAAGACCTGACAAATATGCCGTTTCATTCTTGCTCTAAACAAGTTATATATGTCTTTCCATTAATTCTATTATTTGTTTTAACTTTAGGGTTCTATATATTTATTATGCGCAATTTTTACTTAATCCAGTATGCTCAGCTGGTTTATCTGATAATGGTTGACAAGAACTATCCTTCAACAACTCTAAGTTTTTGCTCAGTTCGCGCGCGGTGCTGTTAAGGAAAGCCGAAATGCACCTCAAAGACACTAAGTTATTTCGTCAGCAAGCTTTTATTGATGGCGCTTGGGTTGATGCAGATAATGGTCAAACTATTAAGGTTAACAACCCTGCCACAGGAGAAATTCTAGGCATCGTGCCAAAAATGGGCGTTGCGGAAACCCGTCGAGCTATTGAGGCCGCCAATCGAGCTTTACCGACCTGGCGTATACTAACTGCTAAAGACCGTGCCAACAAACTACGTTGCTGGTTTGAGTTAATTATCGAGAATCAGGATGACCTTGCTCTTCTAATTACATTGGAGCAAGGCAAGCCACTTGCTGAAGCTAAAAGCGAAGTTATCTACGCTGCGTCTTTTATTGAGTGGTTTGCTGAAGAAGCTAAACGTATTTATGGTGACATTATTCCGAGTCATCAGCTAGATAAACGCTTTTTTGTAATCAAACAACCTATCGGTGTTACTGCAGCTATAACACCTTGGAACTTCCCAGCTGCGATGATTACTCGCAAAGCTGGTCCAGCTTTGGCTGCTGGTTGCACTATGGTACTAAAGCCTGCTTTACAAACTCCATTTTCAGCGTTTGCCATGGCTGAGCTAGCCCAGCGTGCCGGTATTCCAAAAGGCGTATTTAGTGTTATCGCCGGCAGTGCTGAAGACATCGGTAGCGAGTTAACTAGCAACCCTATTGTGCGTAAGTTATCTTTTACTGGTTCCATCGAAATCGGTCGCCAATTAATGGCTAAATGCACTAAAGATATTAAGAGTATATCCTTGGAGCTTGGCGGTAACGCGCCATTTATCGTGTTTGATGATGCTAACCTGGATAACGCTGTTAAGGGTGCGATCACTTCCAGGTACCGTAATAATGGTCAGACTTGCATCGCTGCTAACCGCTTGTACATTCAGAACTCGGTATATGACGCGTTCGCTGAAAAACTCAAAGTGGCTGTAAGTAAACTGAAGATTGGCAATGGCTTAGAAGATAGCACTACCATTGGTCCGCTGATCGATAAAAACGCTATAGCCAAAGTTCAAGAGCACATCATGGATGCAGTGAGCAAAGGCGCTAAGCTGCTGGCCGGCGGTAAAGTAATAAAAGACAATTTTTTTGAACCAACTATTTTGGTTGATGTGCCGAAAGACGCTATTTTTGCCAAGGAAGAAACCTTCGGTCCAGTGGCGCCACTGTTCCGCTTTAAAGATGAAGCCGAAGTCATCTCTATGTCTAACGATACTGAGTTTGGTTTAGCCTCCTACTTATATACTTGTAATTTAGATCGTATATTTCGTGTAGCTGAAGCACTGGAATACGGTATGGTTGGTATTAATACTGGGTTAATCTCTAATGAGACGGTACCGTTTGGAGGGATTAAAGCCTCAGGCCTAGGCCGTGAAGGGTCTAAATACGGGATTGAGGAATACTTAGAAATTAAATATCTTTGCTTAAATGTCTTTACCTAGATAGAGATGACATAATAAATGCATAGAGCATAAAAGTGCTGACCTTCAAAGTACTTACTGTATCCAGCGTCAAGCATGATACCTGGGTCCGGTATGTTCTGTTTTAACAAAACATACAGTGTTGGCACAGCCATTGCTGTGCATTAATTAAATCATTAAAAAATGATGTAGAGCCACGTAATATATTTATCATTATCATTAATCAAATGCAGGGTAAAAATAGTTTTTTACGTCACGTTTACATTCTTCATACAGCGCTATGCAGATTTGAGTACTAGTAGTAACTATAAAATAGCTATACAGATAACAAATCTGCTATATATAGCAGATTATTAAAAAATCATTTGCTGAGCACAGTGGGTTAAGGTCTAGTAGATTTACTTTAATGGCGCAGGCTATATGATCAACGATGCTTTAGCTAATCGTCAGGTAAACTTTATTTATCTAGGCGATCTAATAGTGATCATCAATTACTGAGATGATATAGATACACGATTGATTAGTGCGATAGTGCTGGATATGAAGCAATATTTTGACGTAGTGCTTGGTTTTGATGTTAAATATTGCTAATCTTTCATGGTCATCGTATTGCAGCACTAGGTAGTGCTAGTCAGTTAGTTATTGTTTGACTGTGTAATTAAGTTATTGCTTGCCCTATGTAAGAGCCTTAATCGTTGTAGCTGTACTTGCAGCTAGTACTGCTGTGCCAGCAACTGCATGCTGCGATTGTGATAAAGTTTACAACTAACGACCAGTATTACCCTATATAATACACTATAGTATATACGCTAATCTAGCGTGCTAACTTACAGGCCTTAGATTTTAAGTAATAAATAGGCCTGTGGCAGCTTAGAAAATACCTGGAAGCTGTATAGTATTGATACTATGCACTACAATGCATGTCTGATTTAGCGGTGTTCGACTTAGCGGATATTAAACATCTCAAAATTTTGCATTTCACTATGTTTTGGAGTGTTGATTTGCAGAAAACCACTGTTTCGGTAGAGAGTAAACAGCGTCTCTAGAAATTGGGACTGGCATTACCCAATAGTAGTTATATTTAATAATATGATAGGTGCCTATCACTAGCGCCAGCCTCGCTAGTATTGATGTATTAGTAAGAGCATAGCTGGGTAATTAGCATAATAATTTTACATACTTGATAAGATTATAAAATACCAGTATCTAATCGCTAAACCACGGAAAACATGGCAATGATTTTTGGATACTTTGACAAATTTTATTTTACTACATATCTTAGTGCACGAAAAAATGTTGCAACAATGCTTGTTTTGCAGCTGGCCTTTGAGTTTTATTATGTCTTACGATTACGTCTTTATTGCAGAAGTTTATCCGTTAGCTGCATCCATGGCGATGCTTATTTTATTAGCCACTACAAATTATAATGTTGTTTTCGTTGGCTTGGGCTACTAATTATCGTCAGTACTGCTCTAGCTACTTCTGGGTCGATAGTTGAAGTATGTTCGTCAAACAAGATTATCTCTAGTTTTATTAGTCAATGCATTAGTGATCTGTACGTATAATTACTTACTACCTAAAAACCAACTTGAATAAGACTCTTATTGACTATTAAGTAGCTTCTATATTATTTTGGTAGCGTGGTACTATAGTGGAATATCTGATTAAAGTTTTAGAATACGAAACCCATATATTAGCACATAGATATTCTTCAGGCAATGTCTTTAGAATGTATCTGCTGTGCAGCTTGTTTATGGTTGTAGCGCGCTGAGAAGCCTAGGCTTATCTGTATACATGGCAATATTAGGTTATTGTCAGGAAAGATATTACCAGTAACTGCGCTGTCTAGAGTTTTCTAGTTAAACTAATCAGCCTTTAGGCGCTATAATCAAGGTACTCACCAGCAATATGCGATGTAATACAAGAATGGTGACGAAGACTTCTAACCTTATCCATTATGTTAAACTATGCAGTTTAAAAACAGTAATTTTCTTCTAAATACTTGCTCTACCAAAGTTCAACGCAATAGTAGTGAATTCAATAGTGCTGTATTCAGTTTATCTGATTTAGATTATTCCAGCACATACATAACTGATAATCCATGAAACATTCTAATCTCTAACAGATATCTAGTCACAGGTATTTACTGTTGTACAAACAGTAGAGGTTTCTGTGCAGATAAGATTTTTCGGTAGCCCAACATAGGTCTAAGGACAAATTTAGCAGCTTGCGTCGTGGTTTGTTGTGCTTGGTGAGACTAAATAGTATTAGCTGCTAAAGTATTGTGGTTGGTGTAGATTGTTTGCTGCTTATAGTTAGTAGCATAGTGTCACTGTACTTTGTAGAAAGTATTCATGCTGAGTCAATCTAGTAACTGTTCAATTTTTTTCGAGTATTAGCTTCGTTCGCCAGTTTTAGGTATTCGAAATAGTGAAGCTATTGCTCTACTATATAAGCAGACGATAGCTAAGTGATTGGTGATGAAAAGCCTGACAGGCAAACATTTTTAATAAGTAACTGTTAATTATTTATTTTTAATATATCTTTATGTTATATATCTAAATTTTTAATTTAGATTAAAGCGCATACCGCAAAACAATTGCAATTTCTTCAGGAGTGAATACCGTGAACGAATATTGTAGTCATTGGCATCTGCAGGCCATAGTTAGTCAGCTGTATAAAGTCAGAAATCAGTGGCGAACACGTAATGGCCGTGTGAGTAGAGAGCATGGTGGTCGTGAGCTGCCATCACGTGAGGCGGTATTGCGGATTCTTGAATTGTTGCGCTGTGCGTTGTTTCCGATGCGCCTAGGACCGGTAAACTTACGCGAAAAAGGTGAAGATTTTTATGTCGGTCATACCCTTAACGTTGCTTTGAATGCCTTACTTGCACAGGCTCGTCTGGAACTGCGTTATGCTGCATGCCATATGACAGATAATTATAATGAGGTAGATTCACTTGCCATCCATCTGATCCAAGATTTTGCCTTAGCTTTACCTTCGCTGCGTAGCTTGTTAGATACCGACATACTGGCTGCTTACCAGGGCGACCCAGCCGCACGTAGTGTAGATGAAGTGCTGTTATGCTATCCGGGGGTTTTGGCGGTGATTCACCATCGTTTAGCGCATCACTTATATTGTGCCGGACTCCCGCTGCTTGCGCGAATCAGCGCACAGATTGCCCACTCGGTCACCGGTATCGACATTCACCCTGGTGCGCAGATCAGCCCAAGTTTTTTTATTGATCACGGGACTGGTGTGGTGATTGGTGAGACAGCAATCATTGGTGAGCGTGTACGTATCTACCAGGCTGTAACGTTGGGCGCTAAGCGCTTTCCGATAGACAAACATGGGCAACTAAAAAAAAACCATCTACGTCATCCAATTATTGAGGATGATGTGGTGATTTACGCTGGAGCAACTATTTTAGGCCGCGTTACTATTGGTAAAGGTTCGATTATTGGTGGCAATGTGTGGCTGACCCGTAGCGTACCGGCCGGGGCGAACATTACGCAGGCTGGTTTGCAGCATGATGATTGAGTTTTAAATAGTACTTGAGAGAAGTCGCCATAATCGAATTTTGTCTGTATTTCAAGCATAAGTACCTGAACAATTTATTTCTTATACCAGTTATATCTATCCTCAAATTGGCCTTGGAATTACTTATTATGTGGCTATGCTATTAGTCTAAAAAATTATTTATCCATATTTAATTTAAATATTTGTATAAATTTTGATAAGTCTGAATTTCGTTATTTGTTCTAGGCTGGTTATTGTGCTGACGTACTTCGTTTATTGATATAAACTGCCACTTCAGCTACGTTCAACGCTATATAAGCTAATTGGTAAATATGATTTATAATCACATCTGTTATATGGTTGCTAGCCTTGACTATCTGTTTGACATTGCCTGTATACAGTGCATCTAGACTGGTTTTAGTCAACTGAATAATTAGTGTAGTGAATTTCTTTTGCCATCGTGAGTATGGATCAAAGCATACAAGTAATATTCGATATACGCATGCTGTCGCTATCTACATTGTTCATTTAGCTTATCTAACACTTACTAATCAACATTATCTAAAACATTAGATGACTATATTGACGCTTTGCCGATCCATAGCCCTGATTGTATCGTCTGTAATAAACTTAGCAACTGGTTGGAGTTGACTGTGAATCCACTGAGTTTAGTCAATCTGTAGCTGCTGCTTGTTGGCTTGCTTATCTTGTATGTTAGCTCATGATTGTATAATGCGTAAATTCATTTTAGCATGTTACTGATTTTGTTGGGTGTCCTTTTAATATGGGTGTTGATTTTTTTTGGTAACACTGTCATTAATTTAGCGCTCAACATAGGGTAACTACGGTTTGATTAGTTGGCGCGATCGATAATCTGTCAGTTAGCCGCTATCTGCTACTGCAGACCTACTAATAGAGCAAGATAGTTAGCTCTACACCTGAAAGTGTTTTTAGCTTCGTATTCTTTATTGCATCGCTTTTTAACGACGTTGTCGTGCTATCAAACTTTATTATTAATGAGGTGGTTAGATTAATAACGACAGGTCGTAATGTCTACGTATGTTTTTTTGGAGTGCGCTGACAGCTTTGGTTATCAGTGCTTTGCTATTTATTAGCAGTATTCGTTTAGAGAAATCAGTATTAGTACTGATTTCTCTATTATCCTAGATTATTTTACTGTTATTGATATTGTTGGCTCTGCATGAAGCTTTACCTATTCAGTGATAGCATCAGCCTAGACAGCAGTTGCCATAAGAAGTATCTGCTTATTCATTAGACATCGATACGCTTTTACTGTATGTCGTTATTTACTAGTTGTAGTGTTAATTCTACAAAGATTAACAGCTGCTTTTACTGTTTGGCTGGACTACACTTGAGTGATGGTAGCTAAAGTTATGATCTGTTGCATTGCGTTAATGAGTAAATTTTTACGATATTGTAATTGATATGAATAGCGTTTTTGGTTCTCACATTTAGCGTGTTAATTTTTTACTCTTTGCAAGGTTACGTTTTACTTGGCTATTTAAGTAAGCCTAATCTTATTTTTGAACTTTTCGTTTTTACTCAGATCTTTTACTAGATCACTGTATAGTTATGTGAAGTATTTAACGTTATTGCTTAAGAATAGTACCGCAAAGACGGCGATTATAAAGACATTAATAATATCCTGCGATGTTGATATATAGCTTGAAGAAGCTTCAGTTGTACAACAAGAAAAGTATTGTAAATAAGCACTTCGTCATTTTAAAGTATGGAAATCTGCTAAATGAAATAGTTGCTCAAAGAGAATCAAAGAGAATAAGTATGCTCTTTGAGCAACTAGATACCTAGTGCCTAGGTGATTACATGTATGCGGATAGTACGCTAGCATAACTGATAATAGCATATATTTTGCTTGACCCAAGAGTCATCAGTGTACTGATTGGTATAAACTAGCTAAAATAGATATTGAAAATATTTGGGTGTTAAGAAACTTAAGCTTTTATGCAGAAAAGCTGTTAGAGATTGATTAGTTTACACTGGAAGGTAAGGTTAATTTATAATACAAACTATATATCGTCGAATAATTTAGTATAATCTAGTAAATGTAAAAGCTAGCCTCGACTGTGATTAGTAAGTTTGTAGTTGATAAATACAGTATTTAGCATCTATCTATCATAGATAGATCAGTTTCTATAGCTGGTCGTTGTTAGCTTTTTTTTAAAAAGCGTCTTCACAAGAATCGTTGCGTAATACAACATTAGCCGTTGTAGCTAGTATTTATGTACCGCGTAATATTGTTAAGTCATGAGATTGTTTCAAAATTCTTAAGCAGTAAAGATTGGATAAAATCCTGTGGTTTCAAGCCATTAGCAAACTTTTGAGTTGCTTCAATAAACACTTTATGCTTCGGCTATGTCGCACACAGACGATTTAGTATGACATGTCAATTTTTTTGTGGTTGATATGAAGGTTACGCTTATCGCGTTGGTCAGTAGTATATAAGATATACACTACTGGCGTTTAAAACAATTTATTGTGCCGTATTAGATTAAAATTATTAGCAAGTAAGTCAGAGATAAGATCAACTAGTGATAATTTACCTAGCTGGTTAAGAATTTTATATTCTATGTAGTTAGAGCTGATTAAAATACAGGTCGACCCATTAACTCACAAGTAATGTGAGCATGATTGGGATGTTAATCCCATGCGTGCTCAAGTTACGTCGCACTAAGATAATAGTGCAAGTTACTAACTTGATAGCTGTGGCAATAAAGTTTATAGTTATTTATGTAAATAGTTGCCCGTTCGAAAATGTTTTGTCAGACATGCGCTTACAGATTTTAGTAAACGCATAAGCAAATTTTATTTGCCCGTGTAAGTTTATTAGAAGTAAAGCGTTAGTTATAGTTTACGCGTAGGCGCTTAGCTGGTTGGTTTTAGTTGAGTGCTAATAAAATTAAATCGGCAGCAAAGGATACGATATCTCTAATGTCGTAGGTACTCAGGTACACTACTTTAATTGTGCATTAGTGCACCTGAAAGAATAATCCCATAGTACAATACCGCAAGACAATTAGTAATGCGTCAAGTAAGCAGTTACCTGATAAGTGCCTTATGGATACAAGACGTTGCCTTGTAGTATTTTTTATCGCCAGAGAGCTTTGCTAGCTTGTTGACGTTGTTTTATTGGCGGGCAGGCCCAGTAGATTATCGCAGTAAATTGCTTAGACATTTAATGTGACTCTGGTGAAAGTCATAACGATTTTATGGTGTTTCTCGGTGAAGTTTGTACGCGTGATTTGCATATTACTGTTTTTTGGATCATGCTGAGAGTTTGATCTTGGGTAGTAATTGACATCAATATCACCACTTGAGTCGTGAGTAACTAGAGTGGTGATAAAAAATCATAATTTATACTAAAATAGTATAAATTAGCAGTTGGCATACTTAAAACTGATTGACGGATGTACACATTCACAAATGTATTACTGCCAATAATGTTGATGTTATTTTTATTGAGGTTTTGCTAGTGAGTCTTAGCGCTAGCGCTAGCGATTGCTTGATAAGCATCTGCTATCTAGGCAGACAGGATAGCCAGACTACACATAATAAAGCCAAGAAGCGCTGAGAGAAATGCGATTTTAAGGAAAAATCTTTAATTTTTAGGAGGTTCAGGCTAGGCGTTTGAAAAGGCTAAATAATCGAAGCATTTGAAAATACATAATGTTTTCAAGAATACCTCTTACAAGCAGTAAGATATACTGAATTACTAAATTAATACTATTATAAATAAATTAGATATAGTGTGGCGTCGTTAGTTTTTAATGGCTAAAATGCTTGCCTGATACAATTCGACAAATACATCAAAGTCACCAGCTTCATTCTGCTCTAGCTTAGTTTGTTGCGCTACCGATGCGCGCGCCAGCTCTTCGAAGCGTGCCTGTTGGTCAGCCGGTAACGGTTCCTGACGAAAATTTGTGGCGTGCACCTTACTCTGATGCAAGGAAAACTGCGCAAAACTCTCCTTACGTTCGGCCATTGCTGCTAGCACCTGGGCTGATGGCGTCATCGACGGATCTTTAACTTTTACTAACTGAGCGTCAAGCGCCTGACTATGTTCGTGGATGCCTTGGCTCTCATCCAGTAAGTATGCCAGTGGTGCAATTTTCTCTAGCAATTCGATCGCCCACCATTTCATGTCTACCGCCCGACCATCACACTGCAACTGCAGTCCTGGGCGACGGCCTTCCTTGGCTACGCTTAGAAAATTGGAAGTGGTCTTGCTGCACTCGTTATTAACAAATAACGGGCTATCATTCAGTGCGCAGTATAATAGAAACGCGTCAAAAAAACGTGATACTAGCAAGTCTATACCCATTGGCAAAAACGGGTTAATATCTAGGCAGCGTGCCTCAATGTATTGGATGTCACGGGTAATGAGAGCTTTAATCGGTAGCTCGTCTGTATAGGTGATGCGCTTTGGTCGGATGTTAGAGTAATACTCGTTTTCGGTTTGCAGGATGTTAGTGTTGAGCTGTATCCACTCACCATTTTTGTGGGTACCTACTTTAACGTAGGGCGCATAAGGTGTTGCTACTGCTTCCCGCAGACTGTTAGCGTAGCTGTTTAAATCGTTATAGCACGGTGTCAGACCTATTTGAGCATTGCTTTGATAGCCTAGGTCGCTCATACGTAGGCTGGTAGCGTAGGGTAAACATAGTGTGTTCGAGCTTAATACTTTCAACTGGTGTGAGCGATCACGTAGGAAACTAGCATCCATAGCTGGAGAAGCGCCAAATAGGTATATTAATAACCAGCTGTAGCGCCTGAAGTTGCGGATGAGTGCGATGTAGGCCGTAGACTGATAATCACGGTCATTGCTGACTAAACCTTCAGCATTTTTGAGTAAAGACCACAGCTGTTCTGGTAAAGAAAAATTGTAGTGTATACCGGCGATGCATTGCATAGTTTTGCCATAACGCAAAGCAAGACCCTTGCGGTACACATATTTAAACTGCCCAATATTGGAAGTGCCGTAGTAGGCAATTGGAATATTTTCCTCAGTTGGTAGTTGGCATGGCATTGAATGACTCCATAGGTATTCGCTACCTAGCTTGCTGTAGACAAAACGATGAATCTTGTTCAGAGTACTAAGAGTATCAGCTGGGTTTGGTAGGGCTGGAGTAATGAACTCCAGTAGCGATTCTGAGTAGTCAGTAGTGATCAATGCATTAGTTAATGCAGAGCCTAGTGGTTCGGGGTGTGGTGTTTGCGCCAAGCGACCACCATTGGTGACGCGTAGGCATTCGCGCTCGATACCATGTAGGCACTGTTTGAGTAGTGAGATGTGTTCGCGCTTGCTAAGTAAGGCTAGGCGGCGATTGAGAAGTTCGCTCAAGTTAGATTCCTTAGTCGTCCCAATATGTAGATGGGTAGGACATGGTCTACAAGGGTGAATTTGAAACTTGCGTTCTGGCCTGGTTTTGGGTTTAACCAGTTTTGGTAAAAGTCTACTTTTACTCTATTTCATGAATTAGGCTATAGTGCAGCAAGAAAATTCTAATGCTGTTGTCGCAGTGCTGAAATTAATTTAAATCAAAAGCTAAGAAGCAGAAGACAGCTAATGAATCTTGTACATTTACAAAAAGTTTTTGCCTTAATTGCGTTCTGTGTTGATCAACAATATACGTTTATCAACGTTACATGGCGTAGGTTGGTGTATAACACTTCACCGTCTTTGAATGCGTGGATAATAGTTGACTGTAAATTTGACGGTAGTGTTTTGCAGGTCTAAGTGGCTGTGGTTTCCATAAACGTTTCTTTGGTTTTTTTGTAGCCAATCAATATCGACGTTATGATGCAACACTGCGATAGGTAGCGACTTCCTTGTGCTGAGTATTGTTTTACGATGACACGTAGTGCTGAGTTTTTGTAGTGCACTATGGATACCGTTATTTGCTCGCTAATGCGTGTTGTTTATATTTATCGATAGGCTAATGTATTTATTGCGGAATACCTATGACCTTGGCTACGTCACCAACTTTTACTGCGTCACGCTAGTCTTTAATGAGTTTTTTTAAAGTACAGTAGATATATACCAAAATATCCTCATGCGTACTAATATTTATAAATGAGTTCAAGCTAGTCGCGTTGGTAATTATGTTTGTGCAGATCATGTCTAGGTGGTAAGTTTTTGAGGTTTTTAGCGCTTTCCGAAAGTTCGACAGTATTAAACTTATGGCTATTAGGAGTGGTGTTGCTTAGCGAGTAGATGTCACGGTTAGTTTTTTAACAAGTAGTATCGCTGCGCCATCTGGTAGACTTTTAGTAAACTGTGGAGACGTCTAACGCAACCGGCATTGAGTTATGTAAATTAGTTTGAAGGTTGGTATAGAGTTTGTTTGACTGGATTCCAGTATATAACTTTAGCAAGCCATTATTAAGCCATTTAGCTTTACAGGACAATTATAATTCTAGGTACCAAATTTTTGATTGATCGTGCTTGCGTATAGGTTACTAAATACTTAGCATATTCGTTGTTGATTTTGTGGTATCAATATAGAAATGCTTTGGTTGCAAGAGTAAAAGTAACGAGTGTTTGTTATAACTGACATATTTTAGCGATGTGCCATATGTGAAATAATCGCATAAATTAGCGCCTTGAAAGGTTACCGCTATGTAGGTTAGGTACCCTTGCGACACAAATACAGTGTACTGATTTATTTTCGAAATTAATAACTCGTTTGATTAGTCTACTGACTGGCTAGCTCATAACAGTTTCGAGGGTAAACTTACCATTAGTACGGGTCTTTTTTTATTTGTGCGGCAAATAAAAGTTTTCAAGGCAGCTCTTTAGTGTGAGCGAAGCTCACTAGTCATTTTAGGGTACCTGGCGATGAAGGCTCTATGGGTTTTATCTAACATGATTGCGGCTTATTTGACTTACCGTAGGTTGTATGCCAAGTTTTTTTTGGCAATACGGCTACTAATGTTGCGTATTAAGTTATCTTAACTGCTTGAAAGCAGTTTGTACACTCGTAAAATAAAGCATGGTGAATTAAGAAAGCATGGTGAATTAAGGTTGAGCGATCCATGATAGTATCGTTAATTAGAATAACAAACAGTCTATTGACCTATAAAATAGGAACATCACTATTCGCCACTGAAAAAAACTAGCTGAGGTTTTATAGACAATACAGTCTGACCATACTTTTGCATAAAGGCATTGTATGATAACCAGCGTGTTGTCTTGTGTGGATAGTGCTGCACTGGTGGTTATATAAGACGTTGGCCAGCTGTGACGGTAGAAGGGGAAACTGCTAGCAATGTAGACAGTGCATATAACGGTAGCTACACCATAATGCGTGCCGATATAGGAGGAACGTATAATGAATAGTACTACACAAACTGTTGAAGGTAAAAAAATTCTTTTTGTTGACGATGATCTAGGGTTTAGCAACTTACTAGAACGCTTTTTTAATACCAAGGGCTACCGTGCTCGTGCAGTGCCAAACACCGAGCAGATGGATCGTCTATTGGGGCGTGAAGTATTTAATCTTGTGATACTTGATTTGATACTACCTGGCGAAGATGGCCTAACCGCTTGTAAGCGTCTTCGCGGTATAAATAACCAGATTCCTATCATCATGCTCACCGCTAGGAGCGATGAGTGGAGTCGTATAAAAGGCCTTGAACTAGGTGCTGATGACTACTTGACTAAACCGTTTAACCCGGATGAACTGATGGCTAGGGTTAAGGCTGTACTACGTCGCCAGGTAGCTCTAGTTCCTGGTGCGCCAGGTAACGAAGACGCAAGCGTCACCTTTGGTAGCTACGAATTGTCGTTAGCGACCCGTGAGCTTAAGTGTAGCAAAGAAGTGTATATGCTTACTACTGGCGAATTCGCTGTGCTTAAGGCTTTAGTGATGAATGCTCGTCAGCCTCTGACCCGCGATAAGCTAATGAATTTAGCTCGTGGTCGCGAGTGGGATGCCCTAGAGCGCTCTATCGACGTACAGATTTCCCGTCTGCGTAGAATAATCGAGCTGGACCCGTCTAAGCCACGATACATCCAGACAGTATGGGGTGTGGGCTATGTGTTTGTGCCGGATGGCACTGTAATTAAATGATTTATAAGTTACAGATACAGGCAACCTGGCGTTTAGCTCGATGAGAGCCGATGGTTTGCTCGGCGTCTGTAGGTCTGTCAGAGTTGCTCGTTTCTGTAGAGTGCTAGGCAGATTTTTTTATGAAAATTCCGTTTTGGTTCCATCATAGCTTCTTATTGCGCATCTTATGGTTGATACTGATAGTTGTTATATTTTCCAAGGCGCTAACGCCAGTTTATTTGTTAATGAACGAGTATGTGCTGGTGGATCAGCAGTATAGCCACGGTGTTGCTTTGATGCTGCGTGCTTATTGGGCTGTTGATCTTAAAAACCGCGAGAAAATATCAAAAGTATCGACCCTTATTCAGGTTAACGGGGCTGATGTACCAGCAGGCGAGCAATGTTGGCCTTACAACGAAATCTATCAACGGCAGATGCAGGCTGAGCTAGGACAAAATACCGAGGTACGACTGCGTATGCACGTTTTGCCAGTGTTATGGGTAAAAGCGCCAAACCTAGGAAATGCTTGGATTGAGGTTCCACTATACCATAAGCCATTATACAGGCAAAAAATTTGGTGCGTATTTGGTTGGTTTTTGGCTGTTTGGTTGTTTTCAATTAAGTCTGCATGGATTTTTATACGTCAGTTTAACCAACAGCTTAAGCGTTTAGTCTTTGCTGCTTGCCAATTAGGGCAAGGGCACAGTGTGCGCTTGCCGATTAGTGATACATCCAGTGAGATGACTGAAGTATACAGCGCCTTTAACCAAATGGCCGAAAAAGTCAAACAGGCTGGGTGTGAGCGTGAGTTGATGCTGGCTGGTGTGTTTCATGACCTGCGTATACCATTGACGCGTTTGCGGCTGTCACTAGAATTAATAGGTAATCACGCCGACCTAACTAATGCAATGGTACGTGATATCGAGGATATGGATACGATTCTTAGCCAGTTTTTAGCTTTTATCCGTGACGGCCATGATGAAATCATAGAGGAAGTTAACCTAACGGACCTAATACACGAAGTAGTAACGTCTTATAATCAGAACGGTACACAGGTGTATATGCGCTTAGAGCCGATACAGTCGTTCGCTTTACGCCGAGTATCAATAAAGCGTTTGCTTAATAACTTAATCCATAATGCTTTGCATCATGCTGGTTCAGGTGTGGAAGTAGCTGCATATGTCTCTGGCACCAGTAATGCACCCTATGTAGTGCTGAGTGTCATGGACCGTGGTTCAGGCATTGATCCAGTAGAGTTAGAAGGTATTTTCAACCCATTTACTCGTGGTGATCGTGCTTTTGGAAAGAAAGGTACCGGGTTAGGTTTAGCGATTGTGCGACGGATTGCTTCGATGCATGGCGGTAATATTGAGCTACGTAATCGTGAAACAGGCGGTCTAGAAGCGAGGGTATGTTTACCGCTAGGCTTGATGTTGCCTAGAGATGCGCCCTAATAAGTAATGTCTACAAAAGTAAGTGTAAGGTAGCTGACTGGGTCGTCGTTATCACAGGTACGCGACACTAATATTTTTTGTCGACATTATACAGCAGTGCGTATGATCATTAAACAATTGATAATTAGCAGCTTGCTGAGTAGCGCAAATAATGGTGTCTATCCACTAGTCGCAGTATTTATAAACAACAGTGCTGAGTTATAGATCACTAATACTCAAGTAAAATGCCTAATAAGCACCACTATAAATACACCCAAGATTGATAATATCGCTGCATAATTACGTGGTTATTATAATTAGAATAATTTTAACTCTCAGAGTTTTTCTCTAGTAAGAGAAATGATCGCTCTGATAAATCAGTGCTAATAAATCACCATTGACCGGTTGCTTGGTTACTAACTAATTTGTGCGGTTAGCTTAGAAGACAACAGATAGCAGATTGCTAAATAAATTAAAAAAATGCTTAGCGTACCTTAATGGTCTTGAAGACCAGGTTTTAGGGGGTCAGTAGCATTAACTAAAATAAATAGATTTAAGCTTTTGATAGCCAATACACGCAGCTACTCTGATTTGTTTGCGTGTGAGTTATTGAATAGGCAAAACATCCATTCTTCAAAAACTATTCCATATCACTTATGCCATGAAAAGGATATGCGCTTGTTCGATAAGATCGATATAGCACAATCATTTACAAGGAGTAGTCATTGATACTGCTTATAATATCTACCGCTAGAATGTTTAAGTGTAGGTAAATTACTTAAATAACGCTAGATTAGCGCAGTCATGATAGAAATATTCTGCTCTTTGTAGGCTTTTAGCATAATTTAGCTAACTTTTACGGTAATTGTAGTGTGCAGCTTTCTATCTATTATAAAATGTTTAGAGTACTCGGCCATTGGCCGACGGGGAACCTTATGATGCAAATCAATAATGCCGTATATACTGATCTGAGTATTGATGATCTGGTCAAAGAAGCCCTGCATCGCGGTGAAGGTGTGCTTGCTGATACTGGTGCGCTAGTTGTAAAAACTGGTCACCGTACCGGTCGTTCGCCAGTTGACCGTTTTATCGTTGAAGAGCCTTCTACTCAAGACGCAATTGCCTGGGACTTGATCAATCACAAGTTTCCGGCCGATAAGTTCGATTTCCTGTGGGCTCGTGTCGAGGCTTTTAATAATGCGCAAGAACATTTTGTTTCCCATGTTCATGTAGGGGCTGCAGAAGATCACTACTTAGCCGTAAAAATGACTACTCAAACTGCCTGGCAAAACCTATTCGGTCGTTGTCTGTTCATTAACCCTACTCAGTATAACCCAGCGCATCACACAGAATGGCAATTGCTTAACGTTGCAAACTTTGAGTGTGTGCCAAAGCGTGACGGTACTAACTCTGATGGTTGCGTTATTCTCAATTTCGCACAGAAAAAAGTGCTGATCGCTGGTATGCGTTATGCCGGTGAAATGAAAAAGGCTATGTTTTCTGTGCAGAACTTTTTGTTGCCAGCTTCCGACGTATTACCAATGCACTGCGCAGCTAACATCGGCGAAGCAGGCGACGTAACTCTGTTTTTTGGCTTGTCTGGTACTGGTAAAACTACCTTGTCCGCTGACGAAAGCCGTTACTTGATTGGTGACGATGAGCACGGTTGGGGAGAGGGTGTAGTTTTCAATATCGAAGGTGGTTGCTATGCTAAATGCATCGACCTATCTGAAAAAAACGAGCCAGTTATATGGAAAGCTATTAAGCATGGCGCAGTACTGGAAAACGTTGTTATTAACGAGGCACGGCACGCTAATTACGCTGATGTTAGCATTACTCAGAATAGTCGTGCTGCTTACCCGCTGGAGCATGTTGTTAAGCGTTCTGAGAATAACCTGGGGGGTGAGCCAAATGCAGTGATCTTCCTTACTTGCGACCTTGCTGGCGTATTGTCGCCAGTGTCGATTCTAAACGAGGAACAAGCAGCTTACCATTTCCTGTCCGGTTATACTGCACTAATAGGTTCTACTGAAATAGGTTCTGACAGCGGTATTAAGTCGACTTTCTCTACCTGCTTTGGTGCGCCATTCTTTCCTCGTCCAGCAGGCGAATATGCAGCGTTACTAATTAAGCGAATTCGTCGCTTTGGCTCAAAAGTTTACCTGGTTAATACTGGCTGGACTGGTGGCGGATATGGTGTAGGCAAACGCTTCAGTATTCAGACCACTCGCAGCGTGATTACAGCAATCCAGAGCGGCTCATTAATTAGTGCTAACACCGAGCACCTCGACACCATCAATCTAGATGTGCCATTAGTTGTTCCTGGCGTTAAAACTGATTTGTTAAATCCACGTAATACCTGGGCAGACAAGAGCGCATATGACGAAGCAGCAAAGACACTAGCAAATTTATTTATTGAAAACTTTAAAAAGTTTGATGTAAGTGATGCCATCAGGGCTTCTGGGCCTAGGTTATAGAACCTAGGTTTTATAAATCTAACCTTAGGTAGTGTAATAAAAATATTAGTTGATGCTTAGCAAGGCTAACACGATGGCTAGCGTTAGGATAACGCTAAAGTCATGTGCTTTCAATAATAGTATATATAGATTAGTTTAATCGTAACATTTAATCCAGCTTAATATCAGCAGCGTAATGGTGGTTTTGTAGACAAGAGTTAATTCAGCGTAAAATGCAGCAAGCATCTTGTTAGCAGTTGGCTGATGTGGATTGTTACGAGAGTGCTGTTGTCTTTTTTGGTACAGGTAAGAATTACGCTAATCATGCATAGCTGCAATCAGGCCGAGTTAGATTAGGGTAATGTATTCGGTGTCTGGCCTTAAAACAGTAGCAAAGCAACTTATTCTTTAATAAACGGCTTCCATTCGCGCTAAAGACCGGTCATAAGCGCCATTATGATATATTAACTATATGCTTAACAGAGTGTGTACTCATGGATTTGAACAGCAAGGTCGACAAGATAACGAGCGGCATGGTTATGATTAAAAAGCTAATAGTATATCCAGAAGCATGCTATACGTATTTCAATATCAACAATAAGGGTGTTAAAATTTACTAAGAAATTAGTGCAGTTCTGGAATAAAGCTGTTGTAAGCCTATTATTATGTTCATATATGATCGTTATTTATATATTTACTTGGTTAGCGCATAATTAATCCTTGAACGAGTAAGCTAGCTTGAACATTTAGTTCTTAGCGTTATTGAGTTTCACTGAGGTTTCCTATGGTCTATGTATGTAACTTATACGTTTGATAACTATTATACAGCATAACGAATGCTATCAGCAACCTTGTTGTCACAGCTAGACAAATGTACTGACAAACAGTATGTCTAACATCAATAAATTAAAAGTCACGATAAGCGTCGTGATTGCCTAATTTACTTAGAAAAATCGCTTTCTAGCACTTTTATAAGCTGTTCGGCCTGACGTGTTGACAGCCTAGGCTAAATTTTAGCTAGCAATAGAGTTTTGTGTTATAATAAGTTAATTTTTTATATAGGAGCTGCTGGATCTGCAATACAATGCAATCTTTTAGGTGGTGATTAAGTTATCTGCAGAATTTATTTCTTGTAATAAGAGATTTTAAGTCTAGTCAAATAGAAGACAAGTGGACTTGGCAGTCCAAATGCTGCAGTAATACTTTTTAGCGTGTAATTTGTAATTTTACAGTGCATAATAAAGAGATGATTAAGTATCTCTTTAGCTAAATTTACAGTAATTTACTATAAATAGTTCTACCTGTTTATTTATAAGATAAGTTACTTCGAAATGACTACCGTTATGACGCATGATAGATTTTAAACTAGCATTTTTGTATATATTCTATAGCTGCTAGCGAAATTTATGTATTAATAATTTTAATTCTAAATAGGCAAAGCATTATTCTAATATTTTAGTTATGACTAGATTTTACTAGCACTTAAAGAGTTAAACTAATTAAATATTAGTGCTAAGCTTATCAGTGGTGATAGTATACTAAGTATGGAAATTAATTATAAAAATATAGCCTGATATTTAACTATAGCAGGTAAACTAGTTGCTAAATTTAGTTTATGATCAGACCTATCAAGCCACAGTGTAACTATCCGCTCTATTTATAAGTTATTCGTAGCCCCACTTATTATTGGGTTTTTCTTGCAGTCTTTTTGGGTTAGCTGGGCGCGCTAGCTGATAGCTTAAGTTTTTACTATTAATAGATGTACAGCTTATCTGCAACACTTTTTGTAAGTCTGTATTTAGTAAAAGCTTCGTTTCAACTAAAAGAAACCTATTAGCAGCTACGCTAACTGCTATCTTAGCTAGCGTAGTGCTCTCTACTAATTTAGGTTAGCCCATATGTTGCAAAGCTATAAGCCTTGTTACTTAGCTATACTGTAGCTGCCTCTAATTTACTGCTTTACAAAAGTCTAGCATCTTGTCGCGCTTAGTTGCTTAAGTATTTATTGATGTGATTCGTCATCTAAAGTAGACTTGCTATTATTACTATAGCACTAGCTTTCGGTGTGTTACAAGTTGTTGTGCTTGGAACACTACTGAAATAGTAGCAATATGTCTATATTTCATAATAACATGAGCAATGTTAACGTTTGGTAGGTCAGTGGTGTGTCTAGGTAAATCGATCAGAACCGCCGTTCATCAAAACTGAGATATGTTTTAGATAAGTCTATGTGTCCTAACTATGTAGGTAAGCTGCTTGAGCTATTAATTAAATTAGGTTTTTAAAACCTTAAGGAGGTTATTATAATTTGCTACTGGATAACCTAGAGTTGCCACTTGTTGCGCTGAATGCATTATTCATGCAGGTCTCGATAGTGTATTATCAGCAATAACTACGCTATTAACCAAAGCTAATAGGCTAAAATAATAATAGCATTGAGAAAAATCATATTAGATGAGCTTGAGGTATCTCAAGAAAACGAGAGTGTGATCTTCAAATTGTACTACAGTGCTAACAATTATCAATAGACTAATTGTATTAGTTGCATTCAGTTTACTGAATAACCTACTATATGAATAATTTCAGTTATTTGAGTTAGTTTAAGAACAGCTACAAAGCTGTAGCTTTATATGTTTAAGCTTGTACCGAGGCTAGTTTATTGCAAGAAGTGTAATTAAAACTAAATACACTGCTAATAACTTATTAGCACTAGTCGTTTCCAGGTAAATTGTTATAAATTTCGACATCAGTATATTGTTACTATAATTGTGTACTGGTAATAAGCGGCTATGTAATCTACAGCAATATCACATGCTAGCGAGATAAACTATTCACACTATGTTTATGACTATTTTCTTACTGTAACATAAAGTTTTAGCCTTTTGTCATTGTATGAAGCCTAGACTGGATAATGCTAGCGTTTTGAACGAACAATGCATTATTTTAGCCTGCGCTAGCAGGTGGTAATAGTCGTGTAGGTTTTAAATGGTGTTGCTGTACTAATAGTTAGAATATAAATTGATGGTAAAACTAAATTCGGTATATGGACTGTGTTGTTAGTGTGTTTATATGGCGTGGGTTTTGGAAGATATTAAGTTAGACTAAAAAGTTAGTGTACCATGATAGCGTATTTTGCGCGATCTGTATTGCTATAGTTACCTCACGCGCAACTATGACAGTATAGGTCGGCCACTCTAGTTAATCCTTCGTATTATTGCGAAGATCTTGTATTGTGTTATTATTAAGTACCAGCAGCTGTATTGATAAGTGCACTCTAGCTGATGGCCAGGTTATATATTGGACTTGTAACTTATAGTCATGTCTTAGTCGACTTACTGATGCATACCCATTTAGCTTTTATCGCAGAGGTATATATCTGCTGAGCACTTTCTGTAGCAAATAGGTAAGATTTAAGTGATACCGTAACCTTTATTGCAAGCCATAAATAATATAATGACGATAATCTTACTACAGTCTTAATCTATATGCGTATCACTTTGTTGATATATTTAAAGTTATAGTGACTAATTGCGATTACAAAACCAGCCGTTCACTGGAATCTTGTGACTGATTAGAGCGCTAATTAGTTTCTTTAGAGAATTATATTGTTCGATGTCTTCACGGTCTATTAGTAACTCGCCATGGTATGAAATATTGCTTTGCAGACCATAACTGCTAGTGTCAGCCAGCCAGCCGTGTAGCTGCTAAAGCCTATAAAAGCGCCATTAGAAGTATGTACTGTAGAGTATTGGGTGATGCCAACATTACTGAGTTTTAGATAAAAATTATAATGATTGTTGCTTTTATTAGCTTGAACTCTAAAGCTAACAAAAAATTTGTTAAGTTCGTTAGTATCGCCAGTATAACTAGCTTGGCTGATATCGTTATAGGTAACCACTAATATGTTTTTTCTACTTAGACAGCACTGGCGATCTTAGTATATTTAAACTTATAAAGCTGGCAGCTTTAGTTGGTAGCTATAGCTAGTGGTGGTTAATAGCGGTTGCTGCGTAAACTGGGCTCTTTACGCTGCTCTTTGAGTAGTATAACAATACACTAATTAGCAGTTAGAATTAGGTGCAACATAGAGTCATATCTAATTAGTTTGAATAATATATGGATAGATAATGCTTATCTAGGCCTATGGCGCATATTTATTTCAATAGCAAAGAAATTTAGTGCATTTTAGTCTTTGGTAGCTTAGGAACCAAAATCAGTAATACAAGTCTAGTCTTGGATATCTGACACTGCAATCTTAAGAAGAATGTACTATGAGTATTTTTTAGTTTTACTCTTTGTTTAAGAATAGGTGAAAAACTGATTTACTTGTTGGCGTTAGATAATGTTAATTTGAGTGATTAGCTGAAGAAATGCATTAGTCAGATAAAGCTTAAAAAATTAAGCATCACCAAAAACGTTTATGACAATAATTGCAGCTCCAAAAGTAAAGCTGCTATTCATGAAGAAAAATAGAATTTTATCTTGCTACAAGTAAGCACTGTTGGATTTAGTCTTATAGAAGACTCATTACTTTAACTAGCTTAGTTATAGTGGATAGAATGTTTCGTGGTGGTAAAAGCTACATCTTTAACGCGAACTCTATAACGATGTACAGTAACGAGTAAAAAATCTACGAGTCTAGGAAGTCGTTAGTTGAAGTTGTAAACAAAATTTTTTCAGGGTAAACGCTATATGTTCTTGATTAATACGCATATCGTCATGCGGTGGTGTTCGTCTACGATGCGAGCGCCTCGGCATATCAGTGATGCCTTACTTAGTGCGGTTTACAGCAGGTAGTCAGTTAGCGCATTGCAGTATGTGCCTAGAAATGAGATACAGGTAATTATCTGCTGCCGTAAATTTAGCTATATTCTTTAGTTTCTTCTTGCTATTTAGTTCTTTCATTGCTAGCGCATGCCACATACTCCAATCGTGGATATCATGTAGGATTAGTAAGATGTGACCAATAAATAAATTATAGTTTAATTGTAGCTATAATTAGCTTAATTCATGCCGATTGGTTTAGCAATAAATAAGGATGCTCCATTTAGACAATGGTTATCAAAATTATAGGTTAAGCAAAATGTTATTCATGTCTGTGGATAGGCTTAATAGCCTGTTATAGAAAAGAATGGTATTTCTTCTTATTTAATATAACAATATCTGACACAGACAATCGGAAAAGCCAAGGTATAGTAACTTGCTGATACCGAGGAGCTGCTTATGCGCCAGAAACCTACCATCTTTGATCGCGAAATAGTTGCCAGTAGCCGTTTGTTCTTTATTGAAGAAGTGCAATTGCGCTTTTCTAATGGTATTGAGAGAACTTATGAGCGCTTGGTAGGTCGCGGTGCCGGTTGCGGCGCAGTTATGATTGTGGCGATGATCGATACCTACTACGCGTTGCTAGTAGAAGAGTACTGTGCTGGCACCGACAAGTATGAATTTTCCTTGCCGAAAGGTTTAATTGAACCTGGTGAAAATATACTAGCTGCTGCAAATCGTGAGCTCAGGGAAGAGGCAGGTTATAGTGCGCGTCAATTAGAACACATTACCGAGTTGTCCCTTTCACCTGGTTATATGAGTCATAAGATCCAAGTAGTTTTAGCGACCGATTTGTATGAAGAACGTGCAGAAGGTGATGAACCTGAATTTATGCGTGTGGAACGAATCAACCTACGTGACTTGTCCATGCTTGCACAAAATGCACAGTTTAGTGAAGGACGTGCATTAGCAGCACTGTATTTGGTACGAGATTTATTAACCCAATATGGAGCTTTTATTGCATGAACAAACTGTTTTTTAGTTCTCGGTTTATTGCCCCTGTGATTGAGTTAGCACGTCAGGCAGGTGAGGTTATCCTGTCATATTGGCGCACTGACTTAGAGGTTACCTCGAAGTTGGATAATTCACCAGTAACGGCAGCAGACCTGGCAGCTCACCATTTGATCCTGGCCGGCCTTACTGCTTTAAACCCAAGCATCCCAGTGCTGTCCGAAGAAGATGCTGATATTGATTGCAATATTCGTTCTTGCTGGCAGCGTTGGTGGTTGGTAGACCCATTAGATGGCACCCAGGAATTTATCTCCGGCAGCGAAGAATTTACTGTAAATATTGCGTTGATTGAGCAAGGTGACGTGGTATTTGGCGTGGTATTAATACCAACTAGTGGCTGTTGCTACTTTGGTGGCGCAGGGCTTGGTGCATGGCGTTCTAATTTGAACGCCATGCCTCAGCAGATTCAAGTACGCCAGGCCCCTTCAGCTGGAGAGGTGTTTACTGTAGTCGTCAGTCGGCGTCATTCAACCGCTGAACAGGAACGTTTACTTAGCGGTTTAAGCGAAACTTTAGGAGAGTTACAGCTGGAAAATATTGGCAGCTCGCTGAAATTCTGTTTATTAGCTGAGGGCAGTGCTGATTGTTACCCATGTTTAGCACCGACTTCGCAATGGGACACAGCAGCAGCTCAGGGCGTGCTTGAGGGGGCTGGTGGCGAAGTATTAGAGTTGAATGGCGAGCCATTCAGCTATCTTGCACGGGAATCGTTGTTAAACTCGTTTTTTTTAGCGCTACCTGCTAAAGCAGCATGGCGTGAGCATTTACTAAGTTTAGCTCGTTCTTGAGTCCACAGTTATTTTGTGCTACGTTCTTTAGGGGTTAGCTATGCTAACTGCTATATACTGGCTTACACTTTTTACTGCCATCATTCATAATCTAAGTTTGCAGTTAAATAACGATTTTTAGCTTACCATTTATTCTGTTTGTAAGTTGCTGTAAGCTGCTGCTGCACTTTCATACTGCAATGCTTAGCAAAATCTACCGCTGATATTCCACTATTTTTACTAATAGTGCATGACTAGTATGTTTACTTTGAATGAGGATATGCTCATCTTTGATGTTTTCTTTACATGGTTTTAGGTGTGGCTAGCCTCAATTGTTTAACAAGGCGCTACACAATAATAAAAGCTGCTGCAGAATATATGGTTCTCGTGGTTGATATTAACCTGCAAGAAGAGTAGATTTAGCCTCGTAGTTTAGCTCTGTCGCTAGTCGTAATAACTTTAAGAATATTGCCAGCGTTGAAGACAATATAATAGCAAATAATAAATCCAGGTAAATTGCTATTATTGCTACCAATGCCCCATTGTTTATAGTAGCCCCCTCTTAAAGTTTAGCAGCATGATACTGTTTTGCCGGTATTATAGTTAGTACTGCTGGCGCAATTTCAATTGCGCCAGCGTATTTTGTTTATATCCAATACTGAGCAACATGCATAGTAGCATGAGTACGTCCAGGCTCATGTTTTGTATCTAATTAAGGAATCGAGCATAGCCATTCACTAACTTGAATTTACCGATACTCTGTTTAATGTATCATTATGACCAGTCATCAGCGGTACTATAATATCTGAATCGTAATTGTTTTGCTGGGTCAGCAGCTCTAGGCTCTTCATACTAGATATATACGTATATATAATTGCTATTACTACATTTCGCTTAAGCGAATGATGGGTATACTGCTAAATCCATGGTTTTTCTCATTTTTAGAAGGCTCTTATTTGAAGAGTGCTTAAACTTTCGCAAAAAAACTATGGGCTTAGCGTTTTGATAGTGCAGAACAGCTTGTTAGCTTCAGCTAGAGCTTTTCAGCTATAGCTTTCATGCAAAAATATATAAAAACTTGATTTTGCCATTAATATATAGATTAATGTTTTATTCTGTGATTTTAGCGCTTAACTACAGTTTATTATAGTAGATTTTTCTAGTGATGGTGGCGATAATTTTGGTCAGCAGGGTATGTGTATTATTTATTATTAGCTGTATGATTGCCTTTTCTATGGCATTGTACTTAAGATCTTCCGGGCTTGTCGGTACGCTTTATCGCGTGTACTGCTAGCCTGCCTTATGTCTTGGCTTTAAAGCACTCAAAAGTCACGCTAAGCGCATAAATACCTCTGGTACGAAGATCGATAAGATGTAGTGGTGTAGTGATAATTACGTTAACTGACGTTTATAGAGCTTGCTTTGCCTAGTTAGGCAAAGCGTATTACCAGGGCTCTTATGTGATTAGATTTTTATACTAGTACTACTAGTGGATTACCTTGAATAGCTGCCTTCCTGTATCATACGGCACCAGTTAAGATTATCTAGGTACCACTGCACAGTTTTACGTAGACCAGTTTCAAATGTTTCTTCTGGTACCCAGCCTAGCTCGTTTTTGATTTTACTTGCGTTAATTGCATAGCGCTGATCGTGTCCTGGGCGGTCTTTAACGAAGGTGATCAAGTTAGTAAAGTTTTTTATACTAGCAGTTCGTTGTGGTGTTAACTCTTCAAGCAAGCTACAGATGCGGTGTACTACATCGATGTTCTTTTGTTCGTTATGACCGCCTATGTTATAGGTTTCGCCCACTATACCTTTAGTTACCACTTTTAATAGTGCCCGAGCGTGATCTTCGACGAAAAGCCAGTCGCGTATCTGCAATCCATCACCATAGACTAGTAGTGGTTTGCCTGCGATGGCGTTAAGGATAACCAGCGGGATCAACTTCTCGGGGAAGTGGAATGGCCCGTAGTTATTTGAGCAGTTGGTTAACAGTACGGGTAAGCCGTAGGTGCGCTGCCATGCGCGGACCAGGTGGTCAGAGGCTGATTTACTAGCTGCATACGGTGAGCTTGGTGCGTAAGGCTTGTTTTCAGTGAATGGGTCATCTGCGTCATTGAGTTCACCATATACTTCATCGGTAGAAATATGATGAAAACGAAATACGCTCTTATCTGGTTCCGTCAATGTTTGCCAGTAGGCACGAGTGGCTTCTAGCATGCTGTAGGTGCCTACAATGTTGGTTTGGATAAAGTCTGATGGTCGATTAATAGAGCGGTCTACATGTGACTCTGCCGCTAAATGCATTACTGCTTGTGGTTCAAAGCGTGCCAGAATGGAGCTGACAGTGGCTTGATTGATAATATCTACTTGTACGAACTCATAGCGACTATTGAGTGCAATGCTGGTCAATGATTCCAGATTGCCAGCGTAGGTTAGTTTATCTAGGTTGAACACTTCGTGTTCAGTGTTTTGAATCAAATAACGAACCAAGGCTGAACCAATAAATCCAGCGCCGCCGGTGATGAGAATGCGCATGCAGAGAGCCTTCTTTCTAAGACACACATTAAGAGGTGAGAGAATAGCTTGCGTTGTGAAACTAAGTAGTGCAAGCATAATATTTAGATAGTAGTAGTCTAACTACATTGGTAGGTCTAAGGTATTATTGGTTTTTATGATTTAGCGTATACATGGCTACTTGCTGCTATAGTAGCGACCTCAGTAGTCACTGATGCATAATGGCAGGTGGTTTACGTCAAGTACGTGTTTACAGCTTTTATATTGTAAGCAGCCGTAGGTAATTTGCTATTGTTAATTAGCGTTTGTAGCAGTGCTTGTGCTTGGCAGTGAAAAAACTGTGGCGTTGCAATTCTGATCACAGCTACTTATTAAAAAACGCTGAACATGAGTAAACAGTATTCTAGGTACCAATTACATTGGTACTTATCTGCGCTGATTTAGCTGGTTATGCCTAGCTTACACTTTCAATCAAGCAATCACCAGTTGTTTGGTATCGACTGACTGGGTAGCTGTATATAAACCTATGCGGTTTAATAGAATACCTCTGCTTTTGACGTATAATTACTCTGTGTAGAGGCGTTTTTTTAGTAGAATACCATGCTATAGTTAACAATAGTTTGTTATGCATGCACAGCATTTGGTTAGGTCTGCTTTGATGTGTATAATGTACTCAAGTAGTTTTTAGCCATACCTGGCTATTTATAGTAGATGATATGTGTTAGTGCCTGTCTAAGGCAGCTTATAAATAGCATTGATGATTGCAGGTTGATTGCAAGCGAGCGCATGAGCTACTCCTTATAGCCTTAAATTAGCAAGAATAGATGTCAGATATTATTACTTGCGCTCAATGTTTCTTGGTAGCATATAAATGCTTGGTGCTGTGATCATTAACCAAAAAAAATTGCTGAGGCACTAAGAACGCTAAGGGATATTTTTTCGTTGCCTAGTAGAGATAAGGTTAGTTTTTATATTGAGATAGTTCTGCTAAGCGTTATGGAAGAAAAGAGATGCCAAGAAACGCCATAGTTGTCTGGCAGGTATTGTAAATTGTACCTGAAAACACTAATAGATCACTATCTATTGTAGTAGGCAGCTTAGGGTGGTAGCTAGGTTGTTTAAATTGGTCTGTAGTGAGTTCATGATTCGTAGGCTCTAAGGTCAAGTGGACTTGACAAAAAAAGACTATAGCTTTATGTGATCGTTTGTGTTAGTTAAGAGCTTGTATTTTTTTACAATCTTGTATTACGCTTCAACTAGTTGGTAACCAGTTTAGAATCAGCTCCTTACTGTATTTATAGTTTTTGTTGCTATGATCACCTGCATATAACTACGTTTTGCGTTAATAACTTTTGTATAGATCTTATAATGCTAGACAAATAGTTACCATAAACTTCAAGCTTAAATAATTTTAATTGGATCAATTCTGATAATAGGCCTATTGAATAAGCCAAGGCTATTGCTAGTATTAAGTTAACAACTTTATGGTTACTGTTAATTAGTACAAATCCAGTTATTAGATAGTCGGTTCAATCATTAGGCTGACTATTATGCGTATTCTATGTTTATGCGTGGTGGGGGAACATTTTGTATTGCATACATACTAGAGAGATATTTTCATGTAGACTTAGCAACCAACACAATTCTAACTACGCGTATAGCTTTACTGTTATCAGAATATTGTAAGCAACTCTTGTATATATAACTCCTTGTTTATAGTGAGGCAATATTGTTATTAATTAAAAATTAATAGGGTAATTTACTACTACCAATCTGTACGGCCCAACAAAATAAATCTAAACCGTACTTTAGTCGGTAGTCTAGTATTTTGTCAGCAACACTATTTAGTGTTGTTCGTATATTAAGGTTTATCTGACGTTATCTAATCAGCGGATCACAGCATCCATAACTAAGTATCACCACGGTGTTAAAGTTCTTGGCGTAATAATTGCTAACAAAAAAGTTAAGCTTATTTCTGGTTTCTGGGTGATAAATACGCTTTTATTGTGTTTGGGTGTCTCTCTAAATGTTCTTACCTTTAAAAGTATTATGTTTTACTAAAAAATAGTATTTTTTTTTGCAAACCGCAAGCTTTTATAGAATTACTAATTACCGACGATATTACTGGTAGCTATCGATTCTGCGCCGCATGTTGGTTATTCGACGAGTAGCAATATGATACTGTGATTTAGTGTGGTGCTGACATGGTATGAGCGCGGCGACTATAAATCTTAAGTGTATATCACTAAAATAGTACGAGACAATAATTAAGCTAGCTACTTTTAATCTAACTTTTTTGCTGGATTAGTTCGTAGCGTAGGCCCTAGATGCTATTCAAGGCATTTAAGGTAATATTAATTAAGCTAATGCAGCCATTGAGAAGATCATACCATATAACTCACTAAGGTAATTAAGACTTCAATGGTATCTATATTAGACCAATGCATTGGTTAGCGCTATGAATTTAGATGTCTTTTTAAATTTTACTTACTGTACTAGTCAGTAAGTTGCTGGTGGTTATAGTTCACTGCAAGAATTTACGCGTGACTTTATTTAGTTTTTTAGTTGTTAGCTGGGTTTTATAGGCGATTATTGAAATTACTATTGAGTGAACACATTTTTAAAGTGTAGCTGTAGCTGCTAGCCAATCGTGTTGCTATTGCTTTGGCTTGTTAGCGTTAGTAAAGGAAAGCTGGTATGGCCTTTAAGCACTTTAATGTTAGTTAAGGCGCTTATCAAAGTTTTAGAGAAAGTTTTTTGGCAGCATAGGCAAAATTAGTAGACAGTAAAATAGAGAAGCTTAATGGTGATTGGTGTTGTGCAATAGGCATATGGATAGCTTAATGTATTTATATGGGGCAGTAAAAGTATGCATAAAATAGTTGTGTTTGATATTTATGCATGTTATCCATTTCTAAAAAATGCAGAATAGTAAAATTATTACATGATTTATGTTCTTAATTTATTAGTAAGTTAGTAAGTTGTGCTGGTTGCAGTTAAAGCCGCAGAGCGTGTCGCTTAGACTTTTGTTTACATACGGTCGATTTATAAAATCGACATACAGTTTAGCACGCGCATAGGATTTTGCTCAACGTCTGTTGCTAGCAGACGTAATAAAATACGTTCAGTTAAGCTGCCTGCGGCAGTTTAGTCATCCGTAAATCTTTTTGTACCGGAGAAAGTTGATACCAAAAAACAACACTAAACTTCTAGTGTCATAGCGAGTAATCAACTGGTCATCAGGAATTGTAAGAAATGTTAAAGCAGCGTATGGGTTTAATTGCTATAGGGTTTTTTAGCGTATCTCAGGTGGCAATGGCTAACGGCCAGGAACAATCTAAAGGATTTATTGAAGATGGTGACTCAAATATTATAATACGTAACTCTTACATCGGTCGTGATTATAAGAACGGCAAGCAAGATAAAGTCACATGGGGTCAAAGTTTCACTAGTAAATATGAGTCAGGTTTTACTCAGGGTACCGTTGGTGTTGGTGTAGACATAACTGGCCAATACGCTATCCGTCTGAACAGTGGTACAGGCAGTAGCGGCGAAGCTGCCTACGATTTAGCTAGAGGCAGCGTAGCTGCTAAGGCGCGCATCTCTGGCACTATCATTAAATACGGTCAGCAGATACCAAATGTGCCAGTTCTGCAATACGACAACTCACGTCTGCTGTCAGAAATCTATGAGGGTACCTCAATTGTTTCCAAAGAGATTGCCGGTCTGCAACTCGATGCCAGTCATCTTACCAAAAAAGAAGCATGCAGGGGCGCCAGAGGCAGCGATAGTGGCCGCGCTGAAACATATTTAAAAAATATTGACTATATCGGTGGCAGTTACAAATTTACCGAAGGCCTATCTGCAGCACTATATGTTTCAAACATGCAGGATATGTTAAAAAAACAATATATTAACGTTAAATATATGCTGGCTTTACCAAAAAAGCAATCGTTAACTTTTAACTTTAATGGCTATAATACTAAACTCGATCGTAGTTTCGCTATAGAAAAGCATGGTAACGCTGACGCTCGCGATAATAAAATCTGGAGCTTAAGCGCTACCTGGGCTATTGGTCCTCATAGTTTTACTGTCGTTCACCAGAGAAGCAATGGTGACATCGGCAGTATTGGCGATGCACCTCTGTTAGCAAACTCCTATTGGTCTGACTTCAACAGTAAAGATGAGCGTTCTTGGCAGGCAGGTTATGGCCTGAACTTTAGCGTTTTTGGTATGCCTGAATTAACCTATAGTGTCGCTTATGTGCACGGTAGCAATATTGATGACGGTTCTAATCGTGGTAACGGAACCGAGCTTGAAATTTTTAACCAGTTTAGATACGTCATTCGGAATGGTCCAGCCAAAGATATAACTTTGCGTGCCCGTGCATCATGGCTGCGCGTCTCTAGCAACGTTAGCAATTACAACGTAAGCGGTAACGAAATACGTTTGTTCGCCGACTACCCGATTAACTTGTTTTAGATTGACTTTATTTAGCGCCTAGTGACAGGCGTTAAGAACTTTTACCTAATTTAGGTGTACAGCTAATCATGTAACCTGACTAGTGCTTCTATATTATGCAATCTGGAAAAGATTTTGTATTTCTAATATACTATAGACAAGAAGATTCATTATACCAATGTGGTATCTCTAATAAATTACACGGTGCCGGCACCAGGAATCGAACCCGGGACCTACTGATTACAAGTCAGTTGCTCTACCAACTGTAGCTATACCGGCGTATAATTATCTACCATCATAGCGGTTAGCAAGATTCTGTAAAGCTATAAATTTTGACTATTTCTACAAAGGTAAAGATGTTACGATTGCTATTTTGCTAGCTAGTAATTTTACAGGCGTTTACAGGCGTCATTTGCTGTCGCCATAATCGTCTATAAATCTCATATTTCATGATCTGTATCTTGCTTTTAGAGTCTGAATATGTAATTCACGTATTTACTTCATTAACACTTCTAGCACGTATCTTTGATAGTGCTACGTAAGAGTTATTTCGGGTGTTTTTAGTTTAAGAAATACATATAAATAGACTTGTTACTTGTCAAGTAATAAGTAACAAGCCATAAAAGTATGGCTATATTTGTCATGTAAAAAAATATTCAATATTAATAATTTTAACCAATTTCGCTATTTAGTTACAATTGATAAGGTTCTCACGCCATGCTTCACAAGCAAGTCGTAATTGCAATAGTTTTACGCGATCTATTTGGCTATAGATAGTTGCTATTCTTTCAGTCAAAATATATTCAAGTTACTTGTGTTGCTCCTAGGTGCAGGCGATACTGGAAACAGTTCAGCCATGGTTCGTCGTTTAGTAAAATATTGCTATAGCCAAAAATATTTTATTCAGCCAAATTAGTAGTAAAGGGATTATTATATGGATAGTTCTTAGTAGCTATTTTAGCTATCGCTGTAGCCCCAAAGCCCACGATTTAAACTTTGGGCATGCTCTGCTTGCCGATGTAGTCATTTCGCTCAGTGGCAACGTCAATATCCATTACTAGATTTCTTTGTGATACCTAACATAGGTCATTTTGCAGTAAAAGTTGATGGCAGTAATTATATCACCAGCATCATCTTCAATAATCTCAAGCTTTTTTTAGCTTTACGAATGAAATTTCGTACATTTTTACACTATTATTCTGCTATCTATAGCATGTATATATATTATATACACTGACAAGAATATTTCTGCGCTAATAATTAACTGTAAGCTTTATAGCTTTATAAAAAATAAACGTCATGCAAACGTAGATAAGGAAAGGTGATATAATTAAGCTTCTACGAAGCGGGAGTGATTGTAATCGATCTTGTTTCTATGGGTAAAGTTTGTTTGGCGCCAGCGAAAATTTCTTGTGTTATCCAGGATAAGAGCGTTATTCCCAGCGCTACAGTATTAAACATCGAGGTTATTTAGCTATAATTCGCTATATTATTATTTAATTAAACGTGATTTATGGTCTTGGGTGAATCAATTGCGGTTTGGCGCCCAGTATGGCTGGCTCCTATCAGGTTGATTTTATTGCGGTTTCTATTCCATAATAGGTTTGCAGATGTCATCCTATCCATCTATACTATGCCAACCACGCAGTTGTACTTAGTAATATCATACCTATTCATTATAAAATGCGCACCATTAGACATAATAACTTGTCTACTATCTGGTGTTTTATGGTGTTTTCATTTTAGATTTAAGGATTTAGCTGTTTCGCATTTATAATTAATCAAAGGCGTTACCAAGCGTGCAGCATGGCATCACTTTAGATTGACGTTCAATGGTGCCCAGAGACGGAATTGAACCGCCGACACGGGGATTTTCAGTCCCCTGCTCTACCGACTGAGCTACCTGGGCAATCTGGCGCATTAAACAGTTTTTGCATAGATGGCGTCAAGCGAGTTTTAAGAAATATTTAATATTCTATCGTTTATGTGCCGATCTAGATTTTTGATCAATTATTGATTAGGTGGCTAATAAATGATTGGCCTTGGCATAAATCGGTGCTACACAAAAACTTATCCATCTCACGAGTCAAATACTTACGATCTTCAGCATTTGTCATATTTAGGCGTTTTGCGTTGATTATTAGAGTCTGATGTTTAAGCCAATCGCTCCAGGCTTTGGCGGAAACGTGATTGTAAATATCGTAGCCAGAAGCACCTGGGTAAGGAGGATAGTCTAGGCCTGGCAATTTTTCTTTATACTTGCGGCACATGATGGTGCGGGTCATGAGAAACTCCTACGCTCAATGCTGAGGTTGCCTATCTAAGCAGTTCTTTCACTATGGCTGCTAGCCCATAGCAGACCTAAATATCGCTGGATAACTAAATTATATCAAAATCAGTCAACTTTAACTACTTGATAGGCGAACCTTTCAGCCTTAAATTATCATGGCTTAATAACTAGCTAGAAGCTAGCTAAAGGTATAGAGGAACTATAGCGGTTTATGCTCTTTATTTATCCTAGTAGTCTTTGGCTAGCAATGTGCTGCAAGTCCTCAAGTTCATTAAGTTTCAGCAAACTACATGGCCCATTAGAAAATTGATAGAAGAATTGCAGGAAAATTAAATAGGTTTGTTAATATTAATAGCAGAATATGCTTATATAGGATATATTTTGCATAATTTATGTGGATTGAGTAGTGTCCTTTTAGGATTAGTATATAGACTTATAGCGTTATTTAGCTGATATAAAAACAGGCTGAGCTGGCCATGTGTAGTGTAAAGTACTCAGGATAGCTAAGAACTGCCTCATTCGCTTTTGGTGGTAATTTTATACGCAATAAAACGCTATCATGCGTTAAACTTTATTAGTTATAAGTAGCGTGCATAATTCCATGTTTATGTTAGCAATTGAATAAGCAATTGCATCAATAGCAGACTGCTTAATACTAAATAGTTTAGTTGGCTTTTTGACATTCTCTAGAAGCACGCCAGCATACTGAGAGCGTTGACAATTTTAATAGTCTTTTGTAGGTGATGTAAGTTGGTTTGAATAATTTAAAATAACTCAATAAGCGCAGCATTTTATATTCCAGCGTGGCCGGCTGCGGTTTTGAACCGTTAGCATAGAGATCATGAACTGATCAAAGCAATTGAGTGAGGTTTTGACCTTGAATCAAGATACCATAATGATCCTTGTGATTTAAATTCAGTAAAACGTAATTTTTAATGCTAATATCAATTATGGTACTTATGATTAGTATGACTAATTTATGACTACTTGTAGAAAACTATTCGTTTGCATCGTTTAAGCAAACTTTTAAGGTATTTTGAAGCTAGTCGTTCACTTTACTAAATTTTTTTAGAAATTTATCGCTAAACTTGTAACTAGCGTCTTTAGTTGCGACTCATGGTTAGTCAAACTGTTTTTTTGTCTTGGCTCTGTAAGTCATTAATTCTTCATGACAGTAAGCTGCGATAGCTTGTGCAGTACTTTGATATTTCAAAAGTTGCAGCTAAATGAGAATGCATTAGATCAAGCCATTTCGTCCTGTTTAACTTCAACAATAATACTGGCGCGGCAGTTTATACTCAATAACCAAAATAGTTAGTGTGCCTTTTAACTGTCAGGTCTAGGGGTGTAATTTTTAGGTTTGGACTGCTTAACTGCGTTAGTATGGTAGGTTAAGTTGTTGCACAGTTCCTGGAATAGTTTGTCTTTGTGTTGTGGTATGGCTATTCAACTTTTATGGTTGCATAAAGCTGTGGCCGGTATATACTGTTAGTATATTGTTGCTTATTAAAAGTAACGTGGCACATCGGCTATTGAAACGCAAGATTAACAGTGCTCTGAGTATGTCAACTAGTACCTTTTGGCTATCACCACAATCGTCACGATTCGTGTTTAGGGTAATCTGCTTTTGCTTTGACTGGTTTTGCTTTCTTGGCTTGTAGCATGCGCTTCACTTGCATTTACTTAATGTCTGCTTGTAGCTTAAATGCTAAGATGCCCTAGTGCACACTGAAGTGTGCTAGAGTTGTACCATGGAAATATAATGTATCGTTTTTAACGACGCGTGTGCAGATTGTATAATAAGTAGTCACCATTGGATGCAATTAGTAATGATAATTCTGTCTGTTATACTAGTTTCAAGTTTAAAGTATTTAAAGGTTGCGTCAGTGTTTGGGCCATGGAGGCGGTTAACTAATTAACCTTGCTGGAGAATGTTGAGGCTGTAACTGTCAATGGATGTCATGAATACCGAGACGTTTAACCTGGTTAAAATAGGCAGCTAACGAGGCCGCTGTTTAGTTGTGTGGGGTAAGATTACTCAAGTCATTAACCTTTAGTTTGCCAATGGCTAGTATGTATTATACTAGTGGATAGCTTAAGGTTTGTTGATTTGGTGATATTAACTGCCAAAGAAACCATCAGCAATGCGCTATGAGCAGAAAAGTCACGCTAAGCATGGCGTACTGAATTGGTGTATCGCTGTTTAGCGCAGCCTTAAGCGTATCAGTGGCTGTTTACTGCCCCAAAAAAATACGGCGAGTTTTAGTGCAATGCTTGCACCTTCATCCGCAATGTTGGTGTTCACTTTTACCTTACTACTTAACAACGACTGCATGCGCACTAAATATATACCGAAAATTTATATAATGATAAATATTTAGGTTGATCACAATTACTATGCTTGATTTCTCTGATTTCAGACTAAACTTGTAAGTTTAGTACAGGCTTCAGTTGATGTGCTTATGTAGCATCACATCATTAAGCTAAAAGGTGATACTGGTTTAGCTTGTTTGTTATACACGTTTTTTGTTTTATATACCAAGCGTTATCCTTTTCAGATTTATCTTTCGCCAACAATGGTTGATACTTTGCGCGCCATACACGAGTTCTATCGTGTCAGTTTTTCTTGTTCCAATGCGAATGATATATTTTCATGCTAAACTGAATCTTACAGTATATTTTCCAGATTACTAAATTGTTTAGTCAGGATCTGGGCGACTGGCTGTTAATTTCAACGTTGATTAACCGTTTACTAGATTAGTGTAGTAGCCCAGCCACTGGCAAGACAATCATGAGCCATGGTAGTTATGCAATAGTTGGTGCAACTTTTATCCCTAAGTGCTGGATACCTATTATCCAGCTACTAACGTATATTAGTGAGTCAGAGCTTATTGATTATGGCTATGCTTTATTTGTACTAATAATAATGTGGCGCACTTGTCGTGTTGCGTTTTGCTTATTAGCTGGCCGCCTAAGCGGTGAAGCCGCCCTAATAAAAATTAGCAATGTGATGATAGCCAAGTTACATACATGCCAATATAGGATAACACACTCCGCAAATTATGCCTCGTATAGCTGGTTATGCACCTGAAAATATCTGCTGTGATTAATATCCTGGGTACAGGCTATGCTGTTTTATGGATTATTTAATTTATAGATAAATGCTTCATGATAAAGCTACGCTAGCTAGCGAGCAAGCACTGAGTTATGTATGCTAAGTCATGATAAAAGCGCTGATTCTAGTAACTCTTCTATTCTTTTCTTTACTGGAGATGGCGCTGTCCAAAGCATACCGTTAGTAATTATGGCTTAGCTGGTAGCAGGTGTTCTGTGTACATTCTGTGCACATGTTGGATTGTAGATTACTATAAAAATATACAAAAGCACTGTTCTACTAAGCGGAATACAGAGAGGCAGCCTCTTCCAAAGCACTTGCTGTTATGCTCAGGTCTATTCACCATATTCTATAAATTTTGTATTATTCGATGTTTCTGTTTAGTGTCTTCACCACTATAATAGTTACCATTTTGACCATAATATTTTTATGGAGTTAGTGATGGTTGAACGTAAGGCATCAGTAGAGCGTAAAACTCTGGAAACCAACATTAGAGTTTCGATTAACTTGGATGGCACTGGAAAATCCAGGTTCGATATAGGTATACCTTTTTTTGAACATATGCTAAACCAGGTCGCTTATCATGGGTTAATCGATCTAGATATTGTTAGTGAAGGCGACCTACATATTGACGATCATCATACGGTCGAAGACTTGGGTATCACGCTTGGTCAAGCATTTACTAATGCTATAGGAGATAAGAAAGGTATACGCCGCTACGGTTACGCCTATGTTCCGCTGGATGAAGCTCTATCTCGTGTAGTAATTGATTTTTCTGGTCGCCCAAGCCTGCATATGCATGTGCCTTATACTCGTGCTATAGTAGGCGGCTTTGACGTTGACCTATTCCGGGAATTCTTTCAGGGTTGTGTGAACTACGCACTGTTTAGCTTGCATATTGACAACTTGCGTGGCACTAATACGCACCATCAGATAGAGACTGTGTTTAAAGCTTTCGGCCGTGCACTACGCATAGCCGTAGAGCTTGATGATCGTATGCTCAGACAAATCCCTTCAACTAAGGGCGTGTTGTAATGCAGACGGTCGCAGTTATTGATTACGGTATGGGTAATCTGCACTCGGTAGCCAAAGCCCTCGAGTACATAGGCGCTGGCAGGGTGCTGATTACTAGTGATGCTAATGTGATTCGTGAAGCTGATCGAGTTGTATTTCCTGGTGTTGGCGCAATTCGTGATTGCATGGCCGAAATATGCCGCTTGGGTTTTGATAGCCTTGTGCGCGAAGTCAGTCATGATCGGCCGTTCCTCGGTATCTGTGTAGGCATGCAAGCGTTGCTCGATAATAGTGAAGAGAATAATGGCGTTGACTGTATTGGTTTATTTCCTGGTCAAGTGAGGTTCTTTGGAAAAGAACTGCGTGAAGATGGTGAACACCTAAAAGTCCCGCACATGGGTTGGAATGAAGTTCACCACATCAGTGACCATCCATTGTGGAATAAAATTCCAGATATGACGCGTTTTTACTTCGTGCACAGCTACTATATCACCGCTAGTAATCCGCGCCAGGTAGTGGGTGACAGCCACTATGGCGTTGACTTTGTCGTAGCGTTAGCCGAAGGTTCGCGTTTTGCTGTACAGTTCCATCCGGAGAAAAGTTATACCCACGGCCTGCAATTGCTTCAGAACTTTGCTATGTGGAATGGTCGTTGGTAGCTTGGTTAATAAACTGACATTGCCATGCCTCAATCTTACGCATGAACAGGAGTGTGAATTTACCGACAAAATCAAATGATTTATTATGAATTTTTTCAAACGCAAGCCTGGCTTGTTAGAGGTGCCAAGATTCTTGAGCTGTTGTAAGCTAGATAAGTACAGTGCTATACACAATATAATATGATACAATGATACAATACAATCAAGCAACTTATCTGCACGTTAGATGTTATTTAACGAAAGCTTCAAAAGCACCGAAAGTTACTTAAGATTGTCTGAAAAGCCTAACTTCCTAAGTATTGCTAAATATTAAATAAGGTTCGCCAGTTGCTTATTATTCCCGCTATTGATCTCAAAAACGGCGCCTGTGTACGTTTGCGCCAGGGCCGTATGGAAGATTTTACTGTGTTTTCCGATGACCCGGTAAGTATGGCTGGTAAATGGGTAGAAAAGGGCTGCCGCCGTCTGCATCTAGTAGATTTAAATGGTGCCTTTGAAGGCTATCCGGTTATTGGTGAAGTAGTTGCTGCGATCGCTAAGCGCTACCATAGCTTGCCGATCCAGATCGGCGGTGGCATTCGTTCTCTGGAAACTATTGAGTACTACGTTAAGGCAGGTGTGAGCTACGTTATTATCGGCACCAAAGCCGTAAAAGATCTCGCCTTTGTCGCTGAAGCTTGTCGTACGTTCCCTGGTAAGATAATCGTGAGTTTGGATGCTAAAGATAGTTTCGTTGCTACTGATGGTTGGGCTGAAATCAGCACAGTGCAGGCGATCGTTCTGGCTAATCAGCTCGAAGCTTACGGTGTGTCCGCTATTGTCTACACTGATATTTCTAGAGATGGTATGATGCAGGGTTGTAATATTTTATTTACTATTGCATTGGCCGCTGCGACTAAAATCCCGGTGATCGCCTCTGGTGGTATTCGTAACTTGGGTGATATTAAATCTCTGCTAGACGCTAATGTGCCCAGCATAATTGGTGCTATCACTGGCCGTGCTATCTATGAGGGTACTCTGGATATCACTGAAGCCCAGGCTTATTGCGATACCTATAACAGCTGAGGTTTAACTGTGACGCTAGCTAAACGCATTATTCCTTGCTTAGATGTCGATAATGGTCGTGTAGTTAAGGGTGTAAAGTTTGATAGCATCCGTGACGCTGGTGACCCAGTAGAAATTGCTTGTCGCTACAACGCGCAAGGTGCTGACGAGATTACCTTTCTCGACATTACTGCTAGTGTCGATAAGCGCGATACCATGTTATACGTTGTTGAGCGTATGGCCAGCCAGGTGTTTATACCGCTGACTGTAGGTGGTGGTGTGCGCAACGTACAAGATATTCGCAATTTGCTGAATGCCGGTGCTGACAAGGTATCAATTAACACTGCGGCCGTATTCAATCCAGAGTTTGTTAGTGAAGCCGCACAGCATTTTGGTTCACAATGCATTGTCATCGCAATTGATGCCAAGAAAGTTTCTAGCCTTAGCAAAACTCCGCGTTGGGAGATTTTCACCCATGGCGGACGCAAGCCGACTAACCTTGATGCAGTAGAGTGGGCAATGAAGATGGAAAGCTTGGGTGCCGGTGAAATTCTATTAACTAGCATAGATAATGACGGCACGAAAAACGGCTTTGATCTTAGCATAAGCCGTATCATTAGTGATACACTAAGCATTCCAGTTATTGCTTCAGGTGGTGTTGGAAATTTGCAGCATTTAGTTGACGGCGTGATTGAAGGTCATGCCAGCGCCGTGTTAGCAGCAAGTATTTTTCATTTTGGCGAATACACCGTGCTTGAAGCTAAAACCTATATGGCGGCGTGTGGAATCGTCATTCGCTAAATCTTTGCTTGGATACTAAATAGTGTCCATTATTATCCTTTTTTCGTTTTATAAATTTTAATAGCTATCAGATTCAAAATTTTAATTTATTGCTTGTCGTCGGTACCTTTATGCTCATGATTCTATATTTATCACATGCCCATGCTTTTAAGGTGTTAGTAACACTAAATTTACACTACACAAAATACTGCAATAAGCAATACCATGATAAACAAAAAAATTTTTTACTAAATAAAAAAATATTTATGACATTACTGTAAGTATCTTACGCATAAGATATTATGCGTCTTAACATTTTTCTACAGACATATCATGTGTTTTTTTGGAGCAAACATATAAGTTCGTTTTTTAAAAATTTAGTTATAGTGTGTTTGTCGCAGGACGCTAGCTATGCAAAGCAATATTTGCTTGAACAAGCAAATCTCTATTGGCCAGAATTACAAGGTAATACTGCCTGATTTTCTAGTGATGCCGGTTAGCGTACTATGCCTTATAAGCCATCCTGTGTTTAGTAGAGCTATCATTTGACGTTGGTGGCTCTGAATTAAGATGTGCTAGATGTAAAATGCAGCTGTTAGTTAAGCTCTAAATAGCTATTGTTATTAACAAGATCAATGTTTTGTTGACGAGAGTATAGTCAAACAATATTTTATTGGCGCTTGTATATCTCTACTTGTGGAGTTGCAGGTCATTATTAATTACCAGTATTCTTGCATCTGCTCTAGTTTTGCTTTTTGCAGCTGATCTATATAAGAGATCAGCTAATGATTTTAGTATTGCGCTTAAAGTAGAGTAAAATTGACAATCGGTTATGTTCTAGGCGTAACGAGCAGGCCTTAAAGTTTAGCTTATATGTAGTATAGATTTGACTGCATACGTACGCGTTAAGTGCAAGATAGATTTTGCTGGTCTTGTTGTAAATGGATAGGCAATCAACTAAGCACCCTACTGCTTTAGTAGAGCCACTACCGGCATCGCTCAAAATCAGATTGCTTATTTTTGATCATTTAATCAAGTTTGCCCATATACAGTGCATGAAATTTAGTAAGGATTTGCTATATTTTAGGCTACCCACATATCAAGCTATATAGCTATTTATCGATGACTGCGGTGCTTTAAGCAGTGCGCTGACGGACAACTTGTCAAAATGCTACGCGTTATGTTACTACTTATAAGTAAGCCAAGTGCCATTGCCGGTTGATAATTATTATTTTGTAGTATTGTTTAGTTGTAGTTCTACTGTCTGTAGAATAATCGTCATTAACAATTCTAGTGCATAAGTGGCCTGGCAAGTTAGTCTCTTTGTATAGTACTCGTTGCTAGTTTTGCTAGTAATTTTAGATGTGTGCACTTCGATGTCTAGTTAAATGGCTAATGGCCTGTAAATTAAGCACTAGTTTAGTGTTAGTATATGCTGCAGTAATCTTTAGTGCGTGATTATTGTGAAATGGGAATATAGTTACACTGATTTTTTTGCCAAAACTAGTGGTGCCTATAAGCACGCTACGCTTTTTTAATTTTTTCAAAACATCACTTACGATTTCCGCTTCTTAAGCGCTGCGGCTGTTGATCAGTACTGCCAACGGCACTCCTTTACTTAGGTTATCACTAGTAACTGAGAGGCTTCACTTAGAGTTAGTAGTACATCTTTTAGCATAGATGGTTAAAAACCTGTAGTGACGAAGTGTTGACTACTTCCATTGCAGACTGTAGAGCGCTGCTTTGGTTATGAAACAGGCCGAGTATAGTATTTATGAGCTTGCTATAGTCTGAATATCTTCGGATTTGACTTTAATGTTTAGTCTATTAAACATACCAAATGCTTTCCTGTAACTTGGAAAATATTTTAGTTTTAGGTAAGTTAGAGTGTTGGTTAAGGTTGCTTTGCATATCTTTGATAGCGTTATTCAGCATTGTTTTGTAATCTATGGGATTAACATAGTTTGATTGAATCATGTTTGCGATCGCAACAAATGAGTGTAGCTTTATCTATTAATAATAACGCCTTGCTGGTCGTGGCTATAAGGAGCGAATGTCGCTAGTGTGATTTGGTCAATGAAAGCCAAAGACAGACTAATCATTAGGAAAATGATCAAGGCTAGTAAAGTGAGGCTGGATAAATATAACACTTCGAACTAACTACTGATGTAGTTACAGTCCATATCCATTAAAAATAGCACGATTATTTAAAATTAATCTAGTGGTTTCTGCTAATTAAATAGTAAGTTCATAGCTCTGTAGCGTCTTAGTTGCCGCTATTACTAATAGCGGAAATAGATTCACTGGCTAATAAAATATTATTTGCCTACTTGAGTCATGTGATTGTAGCCATAAAAGGCTCAAATGGCTATCGCAGTGGTTCATAATCACTCATTAACTCTCGCTGAATAGTTAATTAGCAAAAAACTACTCATTAGCTGTGAACTCTTTCATCCTCTGACTGCTAGAAGTTGGCACTAATAATCACTCCATTTCACTTCGCGTGAGTGTCATTATTACTAGCTTAACTAAAGTGTGCTATGAGTTGATCATCAACAGCTTATAGAGGCTATCCTTGGCATAAAGTAAAAAGTTGTTTACTAGTCCTACTGTAACTAAAAATTATCTATCTTAGGCACTTCGCGCACTATTTGTACGATACTGCCGTGTTAAGTAGTAGCGGTTATCTTTGCTAGCTAGGCGCTCTTGCTATCTTATTTGACGATCAGTGTTTATAATATGTTTCTTCAGCTTAACGTGCATACTAGTAATGATGGTTTATCGATTCTTTTGAGCGCTTTACCTGAGGTTATCTGGTCTTGTTTGCAGGTTTTTATATCTTCATAAAACATATCTAATGCGTGCTAGCTCTTTTTTATATACTACATCTAACTTGATGCTTAGTTTCATGAAAGCTTTTCAATTTTGTGAGTTATTCCTAGAGGTTAGTTTATATAGCTTAGGTGTGCGCCTGAAGCATTCTGAGATATTGTGGTTGAATGCGTGCGCTTATAGAGTTTGCTGTCTTAGCAACAAGTTGTTTTAGTTTAAATTCGTTTTTCCTTGAAACTCTTTCTTTGTGGTTGTTGCATCTATTTCTTAAGCTTTCCTACTACGGTTTCCGTTTTAGGCAGGTTTTTCTGTGTACTGATCTTTTTACTGGAGTGCGCTGAGTAGTTTTTTCAACTTGGCAGTATTCTTATGCTTAGCCTCTAACCGTCTCAGCTTGGTCTATGTGTACTCGTTCACATAGAAATAAGTAGCTTATTATTGTCCGCTAAGCACCTTAAAAAATGTATAATTTTGGCTTACTAGTAAATATGTACCTAGTAGCTGACATAATGGCATCAAAATATTTACAAAAAATGCCATCAGCTCTCTTTTATATTAGCTTATGGCATTTTTTGTAGATCTAGATAAGGATTGAAGTGCCCGTCATTTCCTTCGGTTTTTTTAGCCCCATCAGTTTTAGTATGGTTGGCGCTACGTCTGCCAGTACGCCACCTTTACGTACTGTTAGATTGCGCTTACCGATGTAAATAAATGGTACAGGTTCAGCCGTATGAGCAGTGTGAGGCTGGCCGGTGCATTTGTCTGACATTCGCTCACAGTTGCCGTGGTCGGCAGTGATCAGTGCTTCGCCGCCAACTTTCTTCAAATTATCAACTATGCGGCCAATACACAGATCTAAGAATTCTACAGCTTTTACGGCAGCCTTTAGGTTACCGCTATGGCCAACCATGTCACTGTTAGCATAGTTGACTACTATCATGTCAAAATGCTGATATTTTATAGCGTTAATAATCTTGTTAGTGACCTCCAGCGCGCTCATTTCTGGTTGTAGGTCGTAGGTGGCGACTTTTGGTGACTGAATTAAGATGCGTTCTTCGCCAGGGAATGGCTCTTCACGTCCACCAGAGAAAAAAAATGTTACATGAGCGTACTTCTCAGTTTCAGCAATGCGTAGTTGGGTCTTCCCGTTTTTTGATAAATAATCACCCAGCACATTTTTTAGGCTATCCGGTTCAAAAGCAGCAGGGGCATGTATATCAGTTGCATATTTGGTCAGCATTACGAACTCAACCTTTGGTTGGCGTGCGCGCTCAAAGTTCTTAAAGTTAGTATTGACGAATATATAGCTTAGCTCGCGAGCACGGTCAGATCGGAAATTCATGAAGACTACAGCGTCTCCGTTTTCGACTTGTACTGGCTCACCAATTGTGGTGGCCTTGACGAATTCGTCGCTTTCTCCGCGGACATAAGCAGCTTGTAAGCCTTCCTGGGCAGTAGCTGAATTAAATTCAGCCTGACCATCAACGATCAGGTTGTATGCCTGGGCCACGCGGTCCCAATAGTTATTGCGATCCATGGCAAAATAACGGCCTATCATGCTGGCAATATGACCCTTGCCGAGTGTAGCGAAGGTAGTGTCGAGCAGTTCGATGGATGATCGTGCGCTTTTCGGCGGTGTGTCGCGGCCGTCGAGGAAGGCGTGTAGGTAAATCTTGTCAGTTCCGCGTTTGAAGGCTAGCTTAGCCATGGCGACTAGATGATTTTGATGGCTATGAACACCTCCGTCTGATAGTAGGCCCATGACATGCACTGCTTTACCGGCCGCGACTGCTTTATCTACTGCTGCGCAGATGATTGGATTTTCGAAAAATTTGCCATCGTGAATTGCTTCAGTAACACGCGTAAAGTTTTGATATACCACTCTTCCAGTGCCAAGGGTCATATGACCAACCTCTGAGTTGCCAACTTGGCCTTCTGGCAACCCTACATCCATACCTGAACTAGAAAGCAGTCCGCTGGGTGCGGTAGCTATCAAGTGATCAAGTACTGGCGTCTTAGCTAAGTACACAGCGTTGTAGTGATGGTTTTCGCTATGCCCAAAACCATCAAGAATTATCAAGACTAAAGGTTTAGGTGTAGTCATACGTTCTCTCGCGTTAGTAATAAAGGGTAAACAACTGAAAATCAAGCTGCAATTTCAATCGAAATTCCAATCACATCACTTTTTACGATGGTTAGTGCACACTGAGGATATTGTATACTGGGTAATCATTGAAACGTTCTGGAGCCCTCTTAATGGTTGATCAGCTAATCGTATTTATTACTACCAACTACTTGCTTGTAGCTGCTTTTATTATCTTGCTTACGCTACTGATTGCTTATGAAATAAGCCTTAGCGGACGGAGTTTGAGCACGTCAGAGCTGATCATGCTAGTTAATAAAAATAAAGATGTTATCGTGGATATTCGCCCGGTTAAGGATTTTACTGTTGGCCATATTTTTGGCGCCATCAATATTCCACATGATAAGCTAATCGCACGCCTAGTTGAGCTAGAAAAATATAAAGCTAAGACTATTATTTTAGTTGACGCGCAAGGTCGGTACGCTGGCATCAACACTAGCGAAATGCTTAAAGCAGGTTTCATTGTTGCTAAATTGTCTGGCGGTATTAGTAGCTGGAAGGCTAATAACCTACTGCTGGTAAAGTGATGTTAGCCAGGTTGTTATTTGCTATAGTTAGTGTGCTCTGATCACTTAAATACGAGCTAAGGCTTTGCTTAACAAAAGCATTACCTGTAAATAGATCAAGGTTGACGATAAATCTCAAGTGTTTGCCGAAATAACTAAAAGATAGATACACATATTCTTGCCTTAGAGTGTAATTGGCAGTAAATATGTTAATAGATGCGATCATCTACTTGCCTTGGTGTGCTTGTAAACTCGATGCACTACTGCCTATACAATCTCTGAAACTTAAAAGACTCTAAGATTAAGCAATATTTGCGATTACTGACTAACAGAATGTCAGGGGGCAGCAAAAGATCCAGGATCTACAATTTTTGTTGTGGCAAATTTATGTGCGTGACCTATCGTTTGAAGCATCGAAAAGCTTATCTATTGTAATCAGGAATGGACTCCGAGTTTTGTATTAGAACTGCGCACTAGTTCAAAATAACTAGCAGGTGATTTTCATGAAATTATGCTAACTATGTTAGGTTACCGTAAAGAATATCGAATAGATAGCTTTATTGCTGAAATGCAATAGGCTGGTATCTTTTGATTAAAGACTTGAATAAAACATCTAAAAACTGTATTTTAGGTGCATCTTGCCAAAGTATTTTGTTTCCGTATGTCAGTGAGACTATAGATAGTTTAATTGCTCGTGGCGCGTTTTTAGCTCTAATGCTTATTTTAGTAAACTTTAATACCGTGTATGCTATAATAGCTATAGCGTATGCAGTGAGAGAATTTATCAATAACTTAATCAGTTGATGCTGCAAAAAAAAATGCAGTAAGCTAAGCTTCCTATAAAAAATTTACCTCCCGCATTATGTAGATGTTAGTTAAAATTAAGCTCGCGCTAGTTGTTGTAGACAGCTCTCTTATAAAGCATTGAACAAGTCCACTCTCTTTCGCATATCAACTGCCGTAGTTCATGGTTACACTAGTAGATGGTTAAGTTTGGCTGACGAAGTATGGCTTCTAAGTGAAACAGGAGAGCTGTTGCCTTCAACAAAACTAGCACTATAAAATAGTTGCGATATTTTTTGGCGGTGAACGAGAGCAGTTATGGGCGGCTCAGTCTTTTCTAGGTAATCAACTAAGTCAGCCTAGCTTAGGATGTAGTTAATATAGCGTTATGTAAGCGCTTATCTTTCATAGTAAAGTGCAGTTGCTTAATTAAATACAATTGAGAAACACATTTTGTGTTAATTCTGATAATGGTACTGGTATTCAGTTTATTTTTTAGTAAAACAGAATGACGTGACACATGCGCGGCTTAGAGGGTACAAATACATTTTACTGTATCCATAAAAACGACCAATGGTTTAAGGTATTACTTAGTGTTATGAGTTCATTGGTGATTGTGAGTTTGATGATTGTTGTAATGATAGGTTTCTTGAATTATAACCTTAGATCCTGGTTGCGCAGCGACAAGTAAAGATAATAAAGAATTGTGTAGTAGCGATGTGTAAGGCAAGGTCGCTAGCAGTTAGTCTAATATTTATAATAAATATATGAACTTAACACATTCGCACGACCAATATTAGATTGCTACTGAACTTAGGTAGCTGTTCAGCCGTTGTGTTAGCGACAGAAAATGGAATGGTTTGTTATTGGTTGGAGATCTGGTTTCAAGAGAAGTGTTGGCTTAATGCTTAAAAATACTGAACATTGGTATTTGTAGGTGTGTTGTTATAATATTATTAGCTCTGCGTTTGTCACAAGCTTGTAGGTTTACACGATAATGCTTTAATGGTGTATTTATTAAATAATAAATATTGCTTAAACCTTGTAAAGATTTAAATATAGTCACCGTTTTTACTCGTGAAAACAGTGTTTTGTAGGTTAAGTTTAATCATAAACCACTTAAATGCTAATACAGTACTATTAAGCTAATTTTTATTAGCTGCATGTTAGAAACTAATTAACCACTTGACTGCACTTTACAGCATCTTTTGCTTTGGTGTCAGGCTTCTTTGTGCAGCGCTAACCAAGAAAAATAGTAGGCGATAGTTAATGTATTTTCAGAACGGTTTGACATACGTGTAATGTATATATAGATTAAGTCTTGGCAGCGGAATAAGCTTTTTTGGAATTTATTTGCTTGTATTAATGTTTTAAGGTGCTGGCGCGTGGGCCAAGATGATGCATGCATCGACCTTCATCAGCATTTTCTCATGAAGCACGTTAAAACTAGTCTTTCGCAAATATGCCACACAGTAGGTTCACTTGGGTTTCGTCAGATATTCACTAATAGACGCTAGCGCTATGCGTAGATGTGTGCTAGTTAGTACTGGTTTACCAGTGTTAGGTATTGTGGATATTAGTGATAATTATCACTTCAGACTGCTATAGTGAATCAGATTACCTTATAATCACGTTGGCGCTATTGAAACTATTGATTAGGTTTATGCCTTTTTTGTTGTAAAGTTTTCTTAATTGTTCTTGATTATCTTGTAGATATGTGCGGTCGTTATCAACGATCAATACTTTTATTGCTAAAATTTTTATCTATGAAGTTACTTGTTATACCAGAAGAAAGATTAAGAACGATGGTGTCGCCGAGATGGTTTTTTATATTTGACTATATTCTAGTGTTAAATAAAAATGTTTTATGTAACGACTAAGCCTCACCAAATACTGTCCGAGACGCTATTAACCGCCAACCCTTTATAAGGAAGATAGTTTCCTGCAGTTCCGTAGAAATGCCATGGCCGTTGCCGATGGCCTCGACCTTTGTCACTGGGTAAGGTGCGTGCACATAGTCAATTGCTAACTAACGTAAAGTTCTGGTTGCGCAGGCAACAGGGTATCCTCACTGAAGAAATCATTATGGTCCTTAAATCTTCATTTAGCAGCTCGCAGTTTTAGTAGTGCGCTAACATACAAGCATCTTGCTTATATTTTTTTGGTATTTGTGCTTTACTTATTTAGCTAGCCTTATAAGCCCTAAAAACTGAACACAATGAATGCAGGACTTCGACTGACTCAGTAAATAGTTCGATGAACTTGCCTTCATGACTACTGACTATTTAACGTTGTTCAGTTCATGCACATAAACTGCAGGTTGTTATATGAGAATAATAAGTGCAATAGTCTGAGTGAAGACTGTAAAATTAAATCAAGTACTTAGAAAGAAGAGCATACAGTACTGAGATATGGATTTAAGGTGCGACATTACGATCTTGGCTATGTTTTTTAAAAATTAAACTAAAATTGACTAATTATACGTGAATTATATACTACATAACACTTATGATAATGCTGTTTTGTAACATTATTGAATGAGTCAGGTATGGTGCCTATTCGCAGTGAATAAAAAAGTTTATTTCGCTTGCTAATAGCAGCGTAGTCAGTTAACACTGCATACGCCAGATACGACATAATTACTAGTAAACTGTTTACCATGCTGTTAAATACTAACATGCAAAATATCCACCATGAAAGGGGTCCCTTGTTGTTATAGGTTGAGTATAGCTAACTGATTAACAACTGTAGTATAGTTCATATTCTAGTGGGTGCACGCAAGTGCGCACCTTAACTTCTTCTTCGCTTTTAAGCTCAATGTATGCATTAATAAAATCGTCACTAAATACGTCGCCTTTAGTTAAAAAGGCACGGTCTTTATTTAACTCTTCCAGGGCTTCTTTCAGGCTACTACATACTTGCGGGATCTCTTTAACTTCTTCAGGCAGTAGGTCATATAGATTTTTATCTATGGCATCGCCAGGGTGAACTTTGTTCTGGATACCATCTAGGCCAGCCATTATTAGCGCAGCAAACGCTAGGTATGGATTGGCAGATGGATCAGGGAAGCGTGCTTCGATACGGTGAGCATGTGGATTGGACGCATAAGGAATACGGATTGAGGCGGAACGGTTGCAGGCCGAATAGGCTAGCATTACCGGCGCTTCGAAACCAGGGATTAGACGTTTGTAGGAGTTAGTTGATGGATTAGTAAAGCCGTTGAGGGCTTTACCATGTTGAATGATGCCGCCAATAAAATACAGGGCGGTGTCCGATAGGTCAGCGTAACCTTTACCAGTGAAGGTATTTTTGCCTTCCTTAGCGATAGACAAGTGAACGTGCATACCTGAACCATTATCGCCATATAGTGGTTTAGGCATAAAGGTGGCGGTACGTCCATAGGCATTAGCCACGTTGTGTACACAGTACTTTAAAGTCTGAACCTCATCAGCCTTAGCAACCAAAGTATTAAATTTTACACCGATTTCGTTCTGGCCGGCAGTCGCCACTTCGTGGTGGTGAACTTCGATAATCAGGCCCATTTCTTCCATAGCATTACACATTGAAGCACGGACTTCATAATCGTGGTCAAATGGCGAAACTGGGCAGTAGCCACCTTTGATGCCTGGGCGGTGGCCTTTGTTGCCGCCTTCTATGTCCTGGTCCGACATCCATGAACCTTGTTCGGAGAATATTTTAAACATAGAGCCAGATGTATCAGACTTGAATTTAACTGAATTAAAAATAAAGAACTCTGGTTCTGGACCTACGAGTATAGTATCGCCTATACCGGTCAATTTTAAGTATGCTTCAGCACGTTTGGCGACTGCACGTGGGTCGCGATCGTAGCCTTGCATGGTAGAAGGTTCAATCACATCGCAGATGATGATCAGGGTTGGATCTTCAGTAAATGGATCGATCACAGCAGTACTATCATCCGGCATCAGGATCATGTCAGAATCTTCAATGCCTTTCCAGCCGGCAATAGAGGAACCATCAAACATTTTGCCTTCTTTAAGAAGGGCATTATCTAGAGCGTCACGAGCCGGCATTGTTACGTGGTGCTGACTACCTTTAGTGTCTGTGAAGTGCAGATCAATCCATTTAACGTTATGATCTTTAATGAGCCGAACCGACTTCGACATAGTACCCTCCGGGTGGTTTCTGGCCTTTAGCTTTTGGCTGCAGCAAGGTAGTTAGTTATTAAAATAATATTAATGTCTACGTAAATATTTAACTAAGGCAGCCTGTTTAGTGAGAATATCAAATTGCACACTATTGCGCCAACATAGCCTATTTGTCTTCAAAGCTAGTCTGTATAACAGTTAAATTCACTTTCATATAACGGTGTTATTTACAGAAGAGTAATGAGTAACATAATGTACTTTAGCGTTAATTTATGTGTATGAATTGTTTTAGTGCATTGCATCTTTATTAACTAGTCAAAACTTAAGCGATTTTCGCTATAATTTATATTATATTTTTAGCAAGCTCTATTTTGCGCTGTTTCTATGAAATTGATTGTTAAAGTCTTCCCTGAGATTATCATCAAAAGTCGACTAGTACGTATGCGTTTTATCCGTAAACTAGCTAAGAATATACGTGCTGTACTCCACGATCTTGACCAAGCCGTAGTAGTCAGTGGTATGTGGGATTATCTCGAGCTGGAAACTCATATTACCGATGCTAAAATTTTGAAGAGCATGATAGAACGCCTAAGTTCTATGCCGGGTATCGCATATTTCTTACGGGTAGATGAGTACCCGCTGGGTAGCTTGGACGATATTACCGAAAAGTGTAAGCAGCACTACGGTGAATCGCTGGCAGGCAAGATGTTTTCTGTGCGTTGCAAGCGTGCCGGTAAGCACCCATTTAGCTCCATGGATGTAGAGCAATACGTTGGTAGCAAGTTGCATCGCGAGTGCAGCGCAGCTGGAATTTCTCTAAAAATGTCGCAAATTGAAGTACGAATAGAAATTCGTGACCAACGATTGTTTGTGGTTCACAGTCAGCATAACAGCATTGGTGGCTACCCTCTGGGCGTACTGGAACAGACTCTCGTTCTAATATCCGGTGGTTTTGATTCTACAGTGGCAGCCTACCAGATCATACGCCGCGGCTTGATGAGCCATTTTTGTTTCTTTAACTTAGGTGGACGTGCACATGAATTAGGCGTGATGGAGGTGGTTCACTTTATCTGGAAAAAGTATAGCAGTTCTCAGCGTGTGCTATTCGTTAGCGTACCATTCGAGGAGGTTCTTGGCGAAATTCTTAACAAGGTTGATAACAGCTATATGGGCGTAGTATTAAAGCGTATGATGTTGCGTGCTGCTTCTCAAATTGCTGATCAATTGCATATTGATGCGCTGGTAACAGGTGAGGCAATTTCTCAGGTGTCCAGCCAGACTTTGCCAAACTTGTCATTAATCGATTGTGTTACCGAGAAGCTGGTTTTGCGTCCGCTAATCGCTAGCCATAAGCAGGATATCATTAATTTAGCAGAACAAATCGGCACTGCTGACTTTGCCAAGTACATGCCAGAGTACTGCGGAGTAATCTCGGTGAGCCCAAAAACTCACGCTAAGCGCTATCGCGTAGAGCATGAAGAGAAAAAATTTGACATGGCAATTCTAGAGCGAGCGCTTAAGAATGCTAGGTTGGTTCCAATAGATCGTGTAATTGATGAGTTGGGCCAGGATTTGCAAATTGAAGAAGTCACCGAAATATTGGCTGGCCAGGTCGTCGTCGATATCCGTCACCCGGATGCTGCAGAGTATGAGCCGTTGAAAATTACTGGTATTGACGTAAAAATGCTACCGTTTTACGCATTGAATAAGTGTTTTAAGGAATTGGATAATAGCCGTCAGTATTTACTGTATTGCGACAAAGGCGTTATGAGTCGCTTGCATGCTCACCATTTACTTAGTGAAGGGTATGTCAATGTGCGCGTTTATCGACCGAATAAATAGCTAGCCATTCGTGATTTGCCTATATTTTAGTGTCACTGATTCTTACTTTGCTATTAATCTGCTAGCAAGAGCTATTAGTACATCGCATTCACTCTAATCGAGATATATACGTGATCGAAAATTTACGTAACATTGCTATCATTGCTCATGTTGATCATGGTAAAACCACGCTAGTAGATAAGCTTTTACTTCAATCTGGCACCTTGGAGCGCAGCGAACTCAACGATGAGCGCGTTATGGACTTCAATGACCAAGAAAAAGAACGCGGTATTACTATCCTAGCCAAAAACACTGCTATTAACTGGAAAGGCTACCACATTAATATTGTGGACACTCCAGGCCATGCTGACTTTGGCGGCGAAGTCGAACGTGTAATGTCTATGGTTGACTCTGTTCTGCTGTTAGTTGATGCCCAAGAAGGTCCTATGCCGCAAACACGTTTTGTGACAAAGAAGGCTTTTGAGGCTGGCTTACGTCCGATTGTGTGTATTAACAAGGTTGATCGTCCAGGCGCGCGCCCAGATTGGGTTCTGGATCAAATCTTTGACCTATTTGACAACTTGGGTGCGACAGAAGAACAGCTGGACTTTAAAGTTGTTTACGCCTCTGCTCTAAACGGTACTGTAGGTCTAGAATATACCGATATGGCTCAAGACATGACTCCTCTATACCAATCGATCATAGACAACGTACCGGCGCCAAAAGTTGACCGTGAGGGTCCATTTCAGATGCAAATATCGGCACTTGACTACAACAGCTTCTTGGGTGTGATCGGTGTTGGCCGTATCGCTCGTGGTAGCGTAAAACCAAATACCCAGGTTGTTGTGATTAGCGCTGATGGCAAGAAGCGTAATGGTCGCATACTTAAGCTAATGGGTCACTACGGTTTGCACCGTATTGACGTTGAAGAGGCTTGTGCTGGTGATATCGTGTGCGTTAGCGGTATGAATTCATTGCTCATCTCAGATACTTTGTGCCATCCTGATAATATAGATGCAATGCAGCCTCTGACCGTCGACGAGCCAACTATTTCTATGATCTTCCAAGTAAATGATTCACCTTTTTGCGGTCAAGAAGGCAAGTTCGTTACCTCTCGTAATATCAAGGCACGTCTAGATAAAGAGCTGCTGTACAACGTTGCGCTTCGCGTTGAAGAAGGTGATTCAGTTGACAAGTTTAAAGTTTCTGGGCGTGGTGAGCTACACCTCTCAGTACTGATTGAAACCATGCGCCGCGAGGGTTTTGAAATAAGCGTTGGTCGTCCAGAAATCATTATCCGTCAAATTCATGGTGTAAAGCAGGAACCGTTTGAAAACGTAACCATCTTCATCCCTGAAGATTCCAGGGGCAAGGTCATGGAAGAGATTGGTCAACGTAAGGGTAACCTGATTAGTATGGTTCCTGATAGCAAAAATCGTGTTCGCCTTGAATACAACATTCCTGCTCGTGGCCTAATAGGTTTCCGTAACCAGTTTTTAACCATGACTAATGGTGCTGGCATTTTAACTTCAATTTTTGATCGCTACGACACTGTAAAATTTGGCGATATATCTAGCCGTCAGAATGGTGTTTTAGTATCAGTTGAAACTGGCAAGGCACTGACCTACTCCCTGGAAATTTTGCAGGCGCGTGGTAAACTGTTCGTTGAACACGGTCAAGAAATCTACAACGGCCAAATAATTGGCCTAAACAGCCGCGATAACGACATTGGTGTTAACCCAACCAAAGGCAAGAAGCTAGACAATATGCGTGCTTCAGGTAAAGATGAGACCATCGCCTTGATTCCGCCTGTTCGTTTTACCCTAGAGCAAGCTCTAGAATTTATCCAAGATGACGAGTTATGCGAAGTTACACCTAAGTCGATTCGACTGCGCAAAAAGATTTTGAATGAAGGCGAGCGTATTCGCGCTGCTAAGAAGGCTAAGAATTGAGTTAACTCAATTTTAAATGATAATGCTAATGCTTGTATGGTAAAAAATTTTAATTTGAAATTGAAGAAAGTTGCCGATTTTTCTTGGAACAGGTCAGTAACTTTCTTCAGCAGGTCTTTTTATTTAAACTCATTGACGATTTTAAGTAATGCTATTTTATCAGTCTCGAGAGAATTAAAGTGTTGTGATAGTAATTGTTTAAGATTGTATTAATAATCCAATTATTATGCCCTATATAGTTTAATATATTAATATTTAATAGACTTTATCTAAAGTAGTCATTTTTTAAAAATGAGCAAGATCCTTGCACTAATTTCTCTCAAAAATTAATAAAATTAAAAATTACTGAATTAGAGCCTCTATCGGCTGTTTATCTAGCTAGGTTGTTATAACCTAGCTAGAGATCTCATGAATCAATGTCTCAGGAACTGTTTTTACGAGTAATAGAGATAAATACATTTCGTGATGCTGTCTTAAGTAAAATTTACTGAATTGATTAAGTAAAAGCCACAATTAAGCTTTTTATCACAATTAATTTGACGCCATTGCTCCTAATTAGTTTGCTACATATATCACACGTAGCATATATATATCGTACAAGGCTATAAGCTAGTTTATTGTTTTAGTCTAACAAGGTGCTTTGTAATAAGTCTAACGGCATTCGTCAGTGTCTAACGCTTCTAGCGTAAACCTAATGTTTTAATATTTATTGTGCACAAGGTATAAATGTCTATTTGATCTGTTGCTTTTGTGATGCGAACCATGCATTACTGTGGCGGTATGCAGTTTGATATAGATGTACTGCTAGGGTACATAATTGTATAGATTTTCCTATGAATTGTGTAGATTTTATTATGCCATAGGTCTGATAATCCCCTTTGCCATCGTAGAAAAGTATAGCAGATATACTGAGCGGTTTACGTACAAAGACCATATTTGCTGAACTACACAAATTCTATTGACCGTGGCTGGCGCAGCGTCTATTTAGTATCGCAAAAAATACCTTTGGCTATATACATAAGTAAGCGTTATATTAAGCTATAGTTATAGCGATTGCGGTTGTTCAATACAACCAATAAGTTTAGGCGTATGCGCTGTTATAATAACTCGTACAATACGTTGTAAGATCACGAATCTACTAAACTTTAATAGTTTGTGCTATACGCTGCTGATACTTACATAGGCATGACAGACGCGAGTACTCTCCACATCGTCTTTGTAGCAATTAGGTCTAAGAGTCGTGGGCAGGACAGCTTGTCAGTTTTGTATGATTGAAACTAGCAATAAGTTGCTGTATTAGCTATCGTAGAGCCGATTTGCAACTAATCTAATTTGGTGGCAATCAAGTAACTGCTTATTATATTGCTTGACTTAACACTGTCAAGACATAGTTTGATATAAAACTGCAACATTTAAACCGTAGCTAGTTAATACGCTTAAGTTGTAAGTGGATGAGCATGGAGTGGTGGTGACTAAGGCGTCGAAGTTCTCGTCATGCGCTTTGTTGTACATGTGATGCAGTTAGTATTTCTAGCACACAATAAAGCTACTGTTCTACCACCTGTTATTTTGGCGATTATGTAGATAAAAGTGGCAAACTTGTCTTTATTCACGCTTATATTTAATTATAAAAGCACTAAATATCTAAAGACTAGAGAATAAGCTAGTCTTGTCAGAGAAGTAATGGTTAAAACACTGATATTTATCATCTCGCATGAAGTAAACATTTACTGGAAGCAACTTAGTTATATTAATTGTGCTATTTGTAGTGCAAAGGCACTGGAAGCTATAGTTTAAAATCTGTAATGCAAGCTCTACCGTGGACTTTATTGAGTTTCTAATTCTATGATTAGAGGATTTCACGGTTAACTTGTGTTAAACTTATCATGCTTGATGGAGTCTTTTATGTCTCGCGTTATTTTAAGTCGTTATTTAATCGAACAGGCCCGTAGCAATAATACGCCAGATGATCTATGTTTTCTTATTGAAGCAGTGGCGCGTGCTTGCAAGGAAATCAGCCAAGTCGTGTCTAAAGGTGCACTTGGTGGCATACTAGGTAGTATGGGCACTGAAAATGTCCAAGGCGAAGAACAGAAGAAACTTGACGTAATCTCTAACGAGATTTTGCTCAAAGCTAACGAATGGGGCGGTCATCTGGCTGCTATGGCGTCCGAAGAAATGGGTCATGCCTATCAGATTCCTAGAAAATACCCAAAAGGTGCTAACTTACTGGTGTTCGATCCACTGGACGGATCGTTCAACATTGATATTACTGCTACAGTAGGTACTATCTTCTCGGTATTACATTGCCCTAATGAATATTTAAGTCAAAACGAAGTTTTGAATGAAAAAGCTTTTCTGCAGCCAGGTACAGAGCAGGTAGCTGCTGGTTACGCAATTTACGGCCCGCAGACTATGCTTATATTGACCGTTGGCGATGGCGTTCAAGGCTTTACCTTGGACCGTGAAATAGGCAGCTTCGTGCTGACCCATGAAGACATGAATATTCCTGCTTCTACCCAGGAATTTGCTATAAACATGTCCAACCAACGTTATTGGGAAGAGCCTGTCATACGTTATGTAGGCGAGTTAATAGCTGGCCAAGATGGTCCGCTAGAGAAAAACTTTAATATGCGCTGGGTGGCTGCTATGGTGGCTGATGTGCACCGGATCCTGATCCGTGGTGGCCTATTCATGTACCCACGTGACAGGCGCGAGCCATCTAAACCAGGCAAACTGCGTTTAATGTACGAAGCTAGTCCAATGTCATTTTTAGTTGAACAGGCAGGCGGTGCGTCTACTAACGGTTATCAGCGTATTCTTGATATTCAGCCAAAAGGCTTGCATCAGCGTGTAGCAGTATTTTTGGGTTCGAAGGAAGAAGTTGAGCGTATTACAGCTTACCATAAGCAGTAATACTGCTGCGGTCATTGGTTCGCGCTATTATGAAGCGAATCACTTTAAAAAACTAACAAGTTTTAGCATTCTTGAGACTTTTTTATTTTTATTTGTCAAGAGCTAGGTTATCCCACTTTTCTCTTAGTTATTTAATAGGCAACTAAGCCGTTTAGCTCTATCGGAAGCTTTGCGATATCTTTATTTCATATCGTTTTGCTGATTTTTGCATGCTACTAGGCTGCACGCAGCAAAGGCAATCTGAAATTATATTCAGCCTGATAGGCTTAACGCAGAAAAATTAAAGTGACTACAGTGAGCCGAATTGATTATACCAAATTAATTTGTTGGGCTAAATTAGCCTGTTTACTGACTAGTAACCGACTGGCTCAACCAAGGACAAATATCGTACGCTTACGTCAAAACTAACCTGATATAGATGCCGTAATTAACTTTGTTTAGGTAGTTTATGGTCTTGCAAGTCAGGGTTATGCTGAATTTATAAAAGTCCAGCATTCTTGACCTTCAATTCCCAGGTTTTACGCATGAGGTACACGGTAGTTTACCGTGCCGCTTTAATACAGCTTTAATATTAATCCGTTCAGTTATGGAATACTATCCATTGGTAGATATAAACTGAAGGACATCCTTAAAAAAGATTGACGCTAAAGTTAAAGAATTGGGCCGTTTAACACCATGTCTGGCTAACTGATTGGAATAGTATGCAACAAGCGAGCCATCTGCGCTTATTTCGCTTAGTTGTGGCTAACACCTAAGATCTATCTCGTTATTTAGTCAGAATCGCAACATTAGATTCATGTAGTGTGGTCCTGTTACCGCATATAATAAGCTATTACTTAAACATTTGCCCACACGAAAATTTAGACTTCTCATATTCTACGAGCATTATAGTGCATACGTTTTTAGTAGCGTTTTAACATATTAATCATTTGATTCTTCACTGAAGAAGAATTTTAGTGTATTTCGCTTGTGCTTGTACAGCAAGCCATTACTAGCTTGATGCGTTACACAAACATTCCTACCGGATTGCAATAAAACTACATCAACAGAAATAGTTCAGAATTTCTCTATGATTAAGCAGAGACTTTTACTAAACTCTCGTAATAGTGATATTCTGTAAGGATTAGTTGGCCATCTAAAGCACCATCGTATTCTACTAATAGATCTAGCGGATATTATTATAAATAAGTTTTCTTTTACAGAAAAAGAGATGCATAACATTGGACGATTTGTCAGCGGTTAAACACTCATAGCTGCAAATGACGTATATAAGCAATACTTTTAATTAGATGGCGTTCAATCTACAGCGTTTCACATAAGTAAAAAATATGATTATCTTGCTGCGTAGCAAGACAAAAAGGGGGGTTTAAAAAAATTTTTGGATCGTTAATCTAGGTTTAATTATTTAGGTATGTATGTCAATGGTCTGCAATATGTTTGCTGTAATCATGACCGATATGCAACTAACCAATAATAAAGTTTAGCTTATCGTCAGCTCAAGTGCACTAGCATTGTCGCGATGCTGCTCTAATTATTATAGTCTTTATTAAGATCACTGTGTTATGCTTCATATCTACGATAGTTTTATGTCTATCACGATCTTCATTTGGCAGCCTTTTAGCAGCCAGCATATTTTGAGTGCAATAAGCCTATTATATATCTTTTTATTAGTGTTTATTGCTGCTGTTTTTTCGATAGAGTCAAGTTTTATACCAATGACAAACGATGTAACCGTATAAATCTAATATGGTAGGAATGTATGCTGAATGCTATAATCCATTTAAAGATTAATAGCGTTATAACAATAAAGATAAAAAATATCACATTAACTAAACTAGTTTGTTTTATTACTGAGTTACCGGTGCGTCAGGTAATTAGTTCGTGCTCTAGTGGTTAGCTTTATAAAAGACCAGTACGCACCGCGTTATATAATCGAAGGTAACGCTAAGCACAATATTAAGCACTAAAAGCATTAAACCTAAAAAGTACTGACCTAGTTAAATATGCATGAATAGTCAAAGACTAAGAATAATCACCTAAATAGTTATTTTTATAACTGGTCAGTTAGCTATATCTATAAACCAGACAACAACTAAACACTTAAAGTTATTTTCTGGAAAATAACTACATTAGGTTTTGCTTAGTTATTTAGCTTACGCTAGATATAGCTAAGCTGTCGAGCTAACAACAGAGCAAATTAACCTAGTTGACTGCTGCTTACTAAGCATTCACTGATTAGTCATATTAATATCATGAAACTAGAAAAAACCTAGTACAGATAAAATTGCGATCATTAAGGTTAGCCTTATTATATGTATTATTTTTTAGTAATCTTCGGCATGATTCTGTTTAGTATTCATGTGACTAGCAAAATCTAGGTCACTAACCTGAGCAAACTGTAGGTCTACTCTGGCTTATTTTACTTAAATAAGATCCAATAGGTATAATCGCTGCGATTTACTGTTTTTCGCTACTGCGTTAGTTTGATTGATAATCTTATTTGTATAGGTTACGATGTAACGCTTAACGCCTACAGAATGAGTCCATTGAACTAGAAATTTTAGGTTGCTTAGCTAGTTTGTAGCGGTATAGATCGTACTTCTAGCAATTGCTGCCCTACTGTAAGTTTAACTAGTTGGCTGGCAATCGGTAAAGGTCTATGGTAACTTACCATTATTTTCTCGAGAAACTGATGTGGCGTTGATAGAAATGTTTAGCAGGCCTGCCCAGCTATAGCTATAGCAGGCGATTTAATGATTGATTATCAGCGGTTCAGTAGGTAGCCATATTGGCCTTTCTGTTGATAAATATAAAATTTATTTATAAAGATCTTAATGCTTCATGCCTAAAAACATAGAGTTTTGCTGTAAAATACTTTGTTGTCCATGATGCGCTATATTGCTAAATACTAGATAATCACGCGCTAAGTAGATTGGCATTGTTTGGTTTAGTTTTGATTTAGTGCTAGTGAGAGCTGCTCATGATTATCAGTTGTCGTAATGCATTAAAATTAACAACTAAGTTGTCAAGCAAATTACTAGTAATGAGGATCCATCTTGTTTGGCCTTATTGCCGCCAGTCTGTATTGATGTCTGTTAAGTAAACACAACTATTATGGTATCAACGCAATCATCTGCAGATAATTTTTAATTAGACGCTCTTATCACTAACTAATGGTTGTTAACGATATGTTAACCGGCGTGATCCATTCTTACAACTTTTTTGTAAGTTATACTGATGCAACGTATTAGCTTTAGGTATCTCAATTTATTTGCGACTTATCTAGTAAGCATTATTGCTTGAGTTCAAGCATAACTATCACTAGCACAACTATAACCAGATTAACTCCTCTTAATGTTTTTAGGGCAATGCCACATTGCAGTGCCCCTGAATATTTTAATGTCTTGCATTGTTGGTGCTTGTTGTTATTTTTCTTTTAGTATTATCAACAGCATTATTAGCGAATAATATTTCAATAAAACTGTAGCAGTCATGGTGCATACCTATTTTACATGCTTACAGAGCTTTGTATCTAGTCTCTATTAAAGAGACTTTACGTCATTGTGAAGTAGAACTAATCAAGTATCTTGCGGTAGGAAGGTACGTACCAGGTATTACTCAGTAATCCGGCAACCATTAGCTAATTATGCACCAGCAGAATATATAGTCAAGGCAACATCGAGCAGCTCGTTACTAGGCGTGCATCAAATAATACTGATCCTGCACGTGCTATTGCTGTTGTTGCACCAGCTATCGTCACAGGCCAAACCATCCTATTCATAATGCTTCAGAAGGTTTACTTTAAGGATATTTAAATTACAAGACTTACAGTGTTGTATGCTTTGTTATTTTGTTTATTAATTATTATTTTATTCGAAATAAACACTTTTTATAGTGAATGACCGTATCTACTGATAGTGCAATATTGCTCTAAAATTGACTAAGTTATAGTAAAATTTATGATTACAGTTATTATGAGACATAATTAGCCGGCACTGTTGCAATGTTTTTAGCTATCTAACTAAACGTTAGCTTTTTTGCTAATGCTTAGTTAAGCTTAGCGTACAAAATACGCACCATTACAAACCTGCATACCTTTCACAATGAAAGCATAAATAGGAAAACATATCGTTAATTTTAAAAGTAATTCACTCTTAGCTATGAGATCCGCATTACGTATTGAATTCAGGTTAGTCACGATGGCTTATACCTAGTGGCTGTCATAGCTAATAGCGAAGATATTTGGCTTGATCAGCACATTATAGCAAAATTATCTATTTGATGTTCTATGAGTATTGCTGGAATCGTATTCTGTAGTACTTCGTTTAGATAAGCTGAAACATCTCTGCGCGCTATCAATAGTTCAATTATTATCGAGCTGTCACATAAATATGACCAAAGTGAGCGTTATACTAAGCATGTCTGCGTTAAGTGTTTATAACAAACTTATATTTTAAATTTGCTCACTTATATCTATAAAATCGCGTTTAGGTACGGCCAGTGTATACTGGCCGCTGCTGCCTGCTAATTAGCTGCTGAAGTTTTCCACCAATACATCCTTAATCTTTAGTTTATTTTGGTTTATTGGGTGAGAGGCTTGATGGTATGGATTATGCTGTCGGCTTTATCTTTTTATGCTGCAGATAGCCAATGGTAGCCGTGTAGTTGCCTGTTTAGGTTATTTGGCGTAGACGATATTTACTGACTACCATGTATTTACTTTCTTGGATCTATTGAATCTAATGCTACTGCAGCTTTAGAAGCTCTTTGGTATAGCGTATCTTTTCTCTGTATAGTAAGCGGCTACTTTGTTCATGATGGTAGCGACTGAATCGGTTTCTACCTGCTAGCAGTTTAATCATTGCGCTAATCTATTAGTTACTGTAGGGGACTTGTCTAGTAATGCTAGTAATCTTAGTGCGCAATAGTTAATGTTTTTAATGAACTCATATAAAGTGTACTGCATCATGCAAAGTATGTCCTGTTACAATTAACCAAATTAGTTTCGATAGCTATAGTTTAGGATATGGTTCAAGTTACTAGAGATCATGCATTTAGTGATCTTGAGAGTTTAGCACAGCAAAAATTACAATTTAATTAGAGTCATACCTTTGGTAGCGGCTATGATAAAAAATCAGTGCTGCGCAACGTAGTCATTAGCAGAAGCTGTTTATTTTGAGTGGTATCAGCATTGCATACGATTTGCTTGTGGTAGTTATAGTGTTAACTTACAGTTGTGCGGTAGGTCTGCCAGTATTATACTGGCCTCTTTTAAACAATTCGCCAATCTAGTTTGTACATTGTGCGTAAAAAATATATTTTAAGGTTGAGTGATATCAAGCTTAGTATTATGTAGACGTTATCAGAAGATACGTAGAATTTTGTAACTACATAGATCTAGTTTGGGAGAACATCAGATACTAAAATAGTTTAGCTAGTATAGTATTGACGGTGGTTTTTATGTGAATAATTCATGCTTCGATTTAAATCATCCGCAGGCCAGCTTTAGCTAAATAGTATCATCCAGTAGGATATTCAGCTATTTTCTTGACCAAGAAGCCAAGGTTACCACCTTATCCTACCAACGCAGGTTGATGAATAATCACCATGGTAGTTAATCAGGCTAAGGTTAATTTTTAAGTTATGGCCAGCAAGGAAGTCTTCGGCAAACGGCTTTAAGCGTTTTTTCAATGAGCATTTTCAGTATTATCGTATTTTATGCCTAATTTAAACTAAGTGTCCTTTGTTGACGAATTGCTTGTGGCTTCAGAAATAGAGCTCTACAAGAAAGCCTTTTCAACTTAGTAACTATTGACTTAGACCATTCTCGATAATCTCACTACAGAGGTTTGCAGTACTCGGTACATTATTTTGAGGAACTACAAAGCCAGTAAGCATGATTAATAGGTAATTAATCTCATAGCGGTAGATTGAAGTCGACTTGCAGTGTTGCTTTGTGAGCGTTGAGGTGTAGCATTTTGCATTACTAGTGAGTTCTCCAATGAACCTAACCAGTAGTATTATTTACCATTGTAGTGTTGTACATATATACTCAGTGCCAATAATGCAGTATGATTGCGGTCAACGGTAATGCAGTCAGTATCTTCAAGCAGTAGCAGATTCATGGTTATATGATGAGTGGTTATTTATGCTCTATAGATAAGTTATCTAGGTAATTGCTACGCTTACTGATTAGACCGTTAAATTTGATGCCTATTTTACACAGCATTAACTGTATACGTTTAATGTGATCCATGAAAATACATCCGATAGCCTGCGAATCATGTTCACTAAAAACAGTTTATAATAACTTATAGGCTGATTTTTTCAGGTATTTAACTTTGACTATATCAAGCTAAACTAACACCATTATAGCTGATTATATTTTGAATTTAGTACCATGAATATAAAGAATATTGTTATCACGTAGTCTAGGTAATTATTAATTTCAGTTATTAGTTATGCGGTAGTATAAGTAGAGTAGTAGCGTAGGTTGAAAATTTCAAGATTAGCGGTGATACTAGAAATAGATGACAGATATTCTGGCATAGAAAAGTAAAGTATTTAAAGTTAGCAACGGTAGATGCGCTGCATCTTTTGCGTTCGCATAAAAGCTTAGCGTGATACAGTTTCAATATAATGCAATGGCACTAGAATTATTAAAATAACGAACTCATCATAATTAGCTTCCACAGCCAAATATCGGAGATAATAAATCATTGGCGATCATCATCGCTCTGTACGTTAGTTGCTGCCGTACAGAGCGATGATATGAAAGTGTAGATTTACTGAGTGAATGTGAATGGTTGTATAAAAATGATGAAGATCGCCGTTACGTTAACGTACTATGCAGACGTACAAGTCAGTGTTGAGGTGCTAGCTTTTTCAGTGTATAAGTATCCATAAAGCTCACTTCAGCAATGTATAATCATAAGGTAAGCTTAGCGATAGCACACAGATATTGATTTTCACTATTTAGTGACCGGTTTAGTTCTATGGTCGGTATAATATTTTGGGCATGAGCAATAAGTGCGCGGTTGTGCTCGAACAGTTTAGCTAGCTCTAAGCTGTAACAATACAAGATATTCATTGTACAGCTAGATATGAGCTGATTCAATTGGTGCTTATTTGCGTTTAACATCCTAATTGATAACAGTTCAAAACTATGCTTGAAGCGTCTGATCAATGGATCTATCAAGCAACCGGTACATGGTAGGAATTCTGGTTTCGAAAACCGGCTAGCAATACCACTACGCAGTCGAGAAGTAGCTCGGAGAATCTAATATCACGTACCAGTCTAAAGTACCTAGAATGCTTTACTGGTTAGTTTCTTGCACTGCAGCCCTTATGCTGCATGTTACCTCACTCAGTGAGTGGTATAAATCACATTTATAGTGCGTAATTTAATCCTGTGATACAGGTTAGTTTCCTGATTGACTGAATCTTTATTGTTGTTTATAGATTTTATGATGGCTACTAATAGATTGCTTTATATCAAACTCTAGATTTTTAGGTTTCTTGGTGTTGCATGCTGGCACTATTAACAGTATGTCAATTTGCATGTACAACCAAAAAATATTCATGCCATACATTTTCCTTTAGGGCGATCTAAATGGAGGTACGAGAGGCTTTTTCGGTATACCCAGACAAACCGAAGCGCCGGTCTAGTTCATCTAGCACTGCTTGTGGGTGCTGTCCAAGCTGAGCAAGCATAACCAGGCTATGAAACCACAAATCTGCAGTCTCATATATCACATCGTTATGATCACCGCTAATTTGCGCATCCTTAGCTGCAATAATTGTTTCGATGGATTCTTCGCCAAGCTTTTCTAGAATTTTATTTAGGCCCTTGTGATACAAACTTGTTACATAGGAATTGTCTGCGTTTGTACCTTTACGGTCTTCCAGCACTTGGGCTATACGGTTAAGAGTATCGCTCATGTTTAAGTGCCTGTTGAGTAAATGGTATTTGGATCTTTGAGTACCGGCTCAACAGTCTTCCATGTGTTGTTTTCGAGTACGCGGTAGAAGCAGCTGTACCGGCCGGTGTGGCAGGCTATATCACCGATTTGTTCGACTTGAAATATCACTACATCAGCGTCGCAATCGATGCGCATTTCACGCAGGATCTGCATATACCCAGACTGTTCTCCCTTACGCCATAGTTTACCACGTGAACGTGACCAGTAAGTAACTCGCTGCTCAGCTGCAGTTAGACATAGTGCTTCGCGATTTATCCAGGCCATCATTAATACGTGTCCAGTTTTATAATCCTGGGTAATGGCCGGCACCAGGCCATTATCATTACTATCCCAGTGTATTGTATTCAGCCAATTTTGCATATGCAGCTCCAGTAAACTATGACAGTGTACAGCCAGATTAGCTATCGATACACGATTAAATAAACGCCTACGGCAATCATTATGCTAGCTGGCCAGCAGTTCAGTTGATTTAGCGACAAGCTAGTGATTAATATTACTCCGCCTATCAGGTGTGCGGCGCCTAATAGGCGGAGGAACCAGTCGTCATTATGTTTGTGCCACGGCACTGGTGGGTTTTTAACTTGTAGTTGGTACATGCGTTCTAGTAGATCGCGAGCCATGCTGGCTAGGTATGGTAGTTGTTCTATTTGACTATGCAGGTTACTCAGCAGGTTTTTTGGACTGACGCGCTCGTTTATCCAGCGCTCTAAAAACGGTTGCGCAGTATTCCATAAGTCAAGATCAGGGTATAGTTGTCGACCTAGTCCTTCGATGTTAAGTAAAGTTTTTTGCAGCAATACCAGCTGTGGTTGCACTTCCATATTAAATCGGCGTGCAGTTTGGAAAAGGCGTATCAGCACCTGGTAGAAGGAAATATCTTTTAACGGTTTTTCAAAAATTGGCTCACATACCGTGCGAATAGCTGTTTCAAACTCATTGAGTTTAGTTTCTGCTGGTACCCAGCCAGAATCAATATGCAATTGTGCTACACGGCGATAATCACGTTTAAAAAAAGCAAACATGTTCCGCGCTAGATAATCTTGATCATCTGTGTTTAAGCTGCCTACAATGCCGTAGTCGATAGCAATATATTGCGGGCTCCACGGGTTAGCAGTGTTAACGAAGATGTTGCCAGGGTGCATATCAGCATGAAAAAAACTGTCACGGAATACCTGAGTAAAGAAAATTTCTACGCCACGTTCAGCCAATATTTTCATATTGGTACGCTGTTCGGCAAGGGTGGTTAGGTCGTTGATTTGTATGCCGTAAATGCGCTCCATTACTAAAACTTTTGAGCGACACCAGCTCCAGTACACTTGCGGTACGTATAGCAGGGGTGAGCCTTCGAAGTTATGCTTTAATTGGCTAGCGTTGGCTGCTTCGCGCAGCAAGTCAAGTTCGTTATAAATAGTTTTTTCATAATCGATGATTATGTCTACTAGGTGTAGCAGACGTGCGTTAGCGGAAAAACGCTCAGCTGTACGAGCTATGATAAACAGCCACGCTAGGTCTTGGTCAATAATTGACTTAAGGCCGGGGCGAATTACCTTCACTACTACTTCTTCGCCAGTTTTTAGCTGTGCAGTATGCACTTGCGCTACCGAAGCTGATGCTAATGGTTTAACATCAAAACGGCTGAACACGTCGTTGATCCTCTTATCTAGTTGCTCCTCTATTAGTTTCATTGATTGCCTAGAATCAAATGGCGGTACGCGGTCTTGTAACAGCATCAATTCATCAGTGATGTCTGCTGGTATTAGGTCGCAGCGCGTGGAAAGGGTTTGTCCGAACTTAATAAAGATTGGTCCTAGGCTCTGTAATGCCAGCCGTAGGCGTATACCACGATTTAGCTTTGGCGGTTTACGTGGAAACCAGCGCCACGGCAGTGTAAAACGCACCGCCAGCAGGAACCAAGGCAGTGGTAGAGCGAACAACAGGTCGTCAAGTTGGTAGCGGATTAAAATCCGCTGGATACGAAATAAACGACAGATTGTAAATAGTTTCATGAGTTATAGCTTAATCAAAAGTGGTTTAGACGCTTGAAGCGTGCCTCAAGATATTCCAGTTTAATTTTAGCTTTATCAAGCTCACCGAAGCGTGCTTGCGCTTCTCGTTGCCCGACTATGGTGCGTGATTCTTCGCTCAAGTATTCAGTGATATTCTGGTTGATGCCGGTAAATAATTGCTTGCACCAGATTGAACAGCTACGCAGGTGCCAGTTAACCAACTGGGTGGCGATAGGGCCGATCCAGTGCGACAATTCGTATTCCCAATCTAGCTCTAGGTCTTGTAGCACAGTGACTAAGTTTAGTAGTACTGAGCTATCGCCTTCGATTTTCACTTCGGAGCTATGTAGTACAGCAGTTTTATTATGGCTTAGTGCTAGATGCAACCAACTTGACGCTGGTGCATGCATAGTACAGTCGGCTTTAGTGGTCCAATCACTACTAAGCAGTAAACCTTTATCTACTAACAAGATAAACAGCCGTAAGGTTGGACTTATGCAGTTGACGGCAATGATTTTACCGTTCAGGTGCGCTAGCCTTGTCCATACGGTGCTATCTAGACTTAATATACGGTTTAGGCCGTACTCAACCATGGTGAGACAGTCTACAAACAACATTAGGGTTTGATGCCGCGGTGCAGGGCAACAATGCCTGAGGTTATGTTGTGGTAGCTCGCACGGTAAAAACCAGCTTTTACTATCATTAATTTCAGGGTTTCTTGATCGGGGTGCATACGGATTGATTCTGTCAGGTAGCGGTAGCTATCGGCATCATTAGTGATCATCTTGCCTAGCAACGGTATTAAGGTAAACGAGTAAGTGTTGTATACCTTAGCAATGAGTGCGTTGGTTGGCTTAGAGAAGTCCAATACCAAAAGACGTCCACCAGGTTTGAGTACGCGCAGCATAGAGCGGATCGCATCCTCTTTATGAGTGACGTTACGTAGGCCAAAAGCAATGGTTACGCAATCAAAGTAGTTGTCCAGAAACGGTAGTTTCTCGGCATCAGCCTGAATAAATTTAATATTGCCAGACACGCCTTTATCTAACAAGCGATCACGGCCAATTCTAAGCATAGAGCTGTTGATATCCACTAGCGCTACCTGGCCAGTAGGGCCAACTAGTCTGGAAAACTTAGCCGCCAAATCACCCGTACCGCCGGCTATGTCGAGTACGCGATTGCCTGTGCGTACACCAGATAGCTCAATAGTAAATCGCTTCCATAAGCGATGCATACCGCCAGAAAGGACATCGTTCATTAGGTCGTACTTAGCTGCAACAGAGTTGAACACCTTGGCAACATTTGCCGCTTTCTGGCTTTCTGGGACGCTCTTGAAACCAAAGTGAGTGGCTGGTTCAACACAGCTACTGCTTTTATATTGATCATCCATAATCGCTATTACCAAGAGATAATGCAAAATATGATAACCTCTAAGGTTTGCTTTGTCGTGATAAAACTAAATAAAAACTTCATCAAGACTTTTTGTCGCATATTAGGTATTTTAAGCCATTAGAAATAGAAGTTCTTGTAATAATTAATATTACTTTTGAATGTGCACATCTTTTTAAATGTGGATTGATCGAGGCTCAAAGTTAGTGCACAAACTCAATGGCCAGTATAACCTTGAGGTATTCTAGTCTAGCGATACCCTAAACTTTAAAGTGCTCCTGTGCTAAGGGAGCAGCAGCATTAAAAGTATTCTTAGGATGAAGATCCTAGTCTTTATACTACTATTCTAAGTTCTAGTTCGTAATTTTTACGGTGTGCCTTTTGACCTAAATTATAGTAAAGTTTTTTAAAGAAAAAAGATTAATATTCAGACCGTTATCTTGCGTAACCTTAAAGCCTGACAATTATAAAATCTAAAATAGAAGAACTTAGTGTATATGCTAAGACTGGTAGTGAAGATAGCGAGCATCTAAGATAGTTGTTTAAGACTAGTCAATGTGTTTAAATGAAACTAAATGCTGTAGTTAAAAATTTTTCTGCTCACAGTTAGGTTTTTCAAGTAAATAATCATGTTTAAAGCATGAAAAGTTTAAAAGAAGTTTAATTGAATTAAGTTTAAAAAACTTTAAAGAGCTGCTTGTAAATGTTGTACATTAAATCGATATTCTATTGAATACATCATGTGTAGGACTCTTGTGACTACATAATCAGTATAGAAACTCTCAGAGAGTATATGCTATATATAGGTATTTAGAAAACACTTAGGATGTTTATTGGGCACTTTATTCAGACCGTAGCGTTAAGTTATAAGTGTAAAGTTCAGGTTCTAATATACTATCTTTATAGCTTTGTCTTTACGGTCTACAACTGTTAGGAAAACAACTGACAATGAACGTACGCAGTGGAGGTCACTAGGACTATTATTGGCTGCCTCTAATTTTGCTCCTGTAATCTTATTACTGATAAAGCGCACTCAAAATACGGCCTTGTACTTTTATTTTATTTATTTACATACTACCTTGTAGGTTTACCTACGCTAGGTGTTAGTGTGCTTAGTACAGTTTATTTTTTACATGAGTGTTGCATTGGCTAGTCTAGCCAGTTGAGTAGCGATGTTATTTTTAAATACGCTAACCTGTCGTACTATAATAGAATATTCTTCAGCGTGATTTCCAATCATACAACTCTTTAGGTAATTATATCTAGTGACAGCTGTTATGTAAAGCAATAACAGCTGTACGATTGGTATTATCCAAGTCAGTGATATTGTGATCTGCTATATCATAGTTTAGTAATGATCGTTATTGCCGGTAATACTCAAAGAGGCGTTTTGTTAGCGATCTTTAGCATAGTTTCCAGATTACTGTTATGGAGCAGCAAGTGTTCCACTATTTGGCTAATGCGATAGCAGCACAAACGATGTAGTCATGTTGCTTTCCGTATGATTTTTGCAATACTCGAAGAGTATAAAAGTGTTAACGGTAGTTTAGCAAAATCGACAAGAGTTTAGTTGTGGTACAAATGCGACGCACTTTTATGAGTCTCACCATTCACCTTGGTGACTCCAAGAAAAACTTCTTACCAAGATCTATGATTGTTTTGCTATGTTAATATATTGACATAGTAGTCAGTATAGTGGTTATACATAGCATAATAAATGACTTAATAAAAAAACTAATATAGGCGTGATCTTGTAATAATTAGTAGTCGATTACGAATGGCGAGTAGTATTTATCAGACTAACAGAGTTGGCCAGTTCACGTATTTTGTTACGCTTGCACAAAAAATACATGCCTTTAGCGTTGATGTAACAATAGGTTGCTAAAGCCTACCCTAGTCAGCTGTTTTTGCGCTATAGCTAGCTGTTTACGGTTGTTAAATGGTCCGACCAATACTCGATACCAGGTTATATTTTTAACTATGGTAGATTCCACCGTCACTACTTGACCTAGCAGGATGATTTGTGCACGTACGCGATCTGCATCTGCTTGTTTCGGGAATGAGCCAACCTGTAGGAAGAATTTGGTTACTGGTGCTGTCTTAGTAGACGCCACTACTGGTAATGGCAGTTCCGTGATCGCTGCCAAAGCAGTGGGTGCCTGTGTAGTGTCAACTGTTTCTGCTTTGGCTAATATTACTGGTGTAGTAGATATTTGCGGTGTAGGCAGTATTTTTTCCGGCACAGCGTTAGTTGGCCCGACTACTTCTGATTCTGGTAGTAACGTATAAAAGTCGTACTTTGATTTTATTAGTGCTATCTTGTTAGATTCTGGGATTTGCTGTTCTTGCTTGATTCGTTTGACAGTATCGCCTTTGCCTGGCTCTAACTTCATCAGGATTACTATAAATATGCTAACCGTCAGGCCGGTAGCCATCCATAGCCAGTTTGAAATAGGTTTTTTCGCTAATACTTGATAGCGGCTTGCGCCGCTCTTGGCTGCAGTTTTTGTCTTGATAGCCAACTTACATACGCTCCAGAGTTTCCAGGCCTAACAGTTTTAAGCCCTGCTTGAGGGTTCGTCCTGCCAGTGCAGAGAGGCATAAGCGACTTTGTTTTTGTGCTTTGTCGTCGGCAGTAAGAATTGGGCAATGTTCGTAGAAGGTAGAGAATAGGCTAGCAACTTCGTACAAATAAGCGCAAAGGATATGCGGTATGCCTTTTTTGCCGACTCTGTTTAATACTTCGCTGAATTTTGCTAACGTTTCTGCTAGTTTCTGTTCGTGCTGGTTATTTAGTACGATTTGGCCTTTAATTTCACTGAAATCCTTGCCTATCTTGCGGAATATGCTAGCTATACGGATATAAGCGTACAGCATGTAAGGTGCAGTGTTACCTTCGAAGTTGAGCATCAACTCGAAGTTAAAGTTGTAGTCGCTAGTTCGATTTTTTGACAGATCAGCATATTTGACTGCGCTAATGCCTACCACTCTAGCGATATGCCGCAGGTCAACCTCCGCAAGTTCAGGACTCTTTTTTTTCACTAGGTTATAGGCTTGTTCTTGGGCCTCATTCAACAAGTCGATCAGTTTTACGGTATCACCATCACGGGTCTTGAATGGGCGTCCATCAGCACCGTTGATGGTACCTATAGCCATGTGCTCCATATGCATTGGGTGGGCAACAAAGCCTGCACGCCTGGCTACTTCAAATACTTGCTGGAAATGCAGAGTCTGGCGCTGGTCAACGAAATATAGAGCACGGTCAGCTTTCAGCACGCTACTGCGGTAGCGCACAGCTGCTAGATCTGTAGTAGCGTAGAGATAGCCGCCATCAGCTTTTACGATAATCACTGGAAGCAGCTTACCGTCTGCAGTCTTGAATGTTTCAAGAAATACACATTGCGCACCGTTGCTTTCAACTAGTAAACCCTTAGTTTTAAGGTCATTGACCACTTTAGTTAGGTCATGGTTGTAAGCGCTTTCACCCATTACGTCAGCTGTAGTCAGATTCACGTTAAGTAGCTCGTATATTTCCTGGCAGTGAGACAGCGAAATCTCATGAAAATGATTCCACAGCTCTAGACATTTCTTATCACCGGCTTGTAACTTAACTACTAGATTGCGGGCACGTTCGGCAAACTCTTTGGATTCATCGAAGCGCTTTTTCGCGGCACAGTAGAAGTTTTCTAGGTCCGCTAGCTCGTTTCTGGTAATTGGGTGATCCTGTAAGTAAGCCATCAACATACCGAACTGTGTGCCCCAGTCGCCAACATGGTTTTGACGAATGACGGTGTCTCCAAGGAATTCGAGCACCCTAGCTACACCGTCACCAATGATAGTTGAACGCAAGTGACCAACGTGCATTTCTTTTGCTAGGTTAGGAGCTGACAAGTCAATTACTACACGATCGAGTGTACCGGTCTTACGCACACCAATTTTAGCGTCAGCTAATGCTATGTCCAAGCGTGATGCTAGAGCTTGGTTATTCTGGAAGAAGTTTATAAATCCGATACCGGCTATCTTAATTTTCGTGATACGCTCATCAGCATGCAAAGCAGCTATAATTTTTTCTGCTAGTTCTTGCGGCTTCATGCCTGCTGACTTTGCTAGCGTCATCGCGATATTACTGGCAAAGTCACCATAAGTTTTGTTACTAGTGTTTTGCACTTGGATCGTTGGGGATAAGTCTTGAGGCAACACACCTTCCTGGACTAGTTGTGTCAGGGCTTGTTGGATCAGCTGACGAATAGTGTCTTTCATGATGTTCTCTTTCGACTGCAAGCGGCAGCGCGCAACGTACAAGTGATCAAACCTAGGTTTTATCCGTGTTGAATGGAATACAGCCAACTGTTCAAAGTATATGCTAACCCAGCTGGTTTTATCTAAGGCAAGGCTGTTTCTACTATTGAATAGTATTAATATTTCACATGTAGTATCTAGCGTGCTGTAATAGTGATCGCGCTATTAGTATAAATCTATTGGGTCAACATCCAGTGACCATCGCACCTTCCGGCTGCCAGGTATTTGCTCCAAGGTGATTAACCAGCTATTTAATAATTTATGCAGTGGTGCGCGAGACATTGCTTGTAAAAGTAGTTGGGCGCGATAACGTCCAGCACGGCGTTCCATGGGTGCGGGTACTGGGCCAAGCAATTCAATACTAGTTAGATTTAGTTTACTAAGCAAATATTCAGCAGTGCTGTACGCCTTATCTAGAAAATTTTCAGCTTGCCCAGGTTTATGAGCTTCTGCGCGCAGCAGTGCTAAGTGTGTAAACGGTGGTAAATTTGCAGAACAGCGTTCTTTCAACATCTGCTTAGCAAAGGCCAAGTATCCTTTTTCTGTTAGCTGAATCAGCAATGGATGATTGACAAAGTGTGTTTGGATAATAACCTTGCTTGGCTCATTAGCACGTCCTGCGCGACCTGCAACCTGCATGATTAATTGTGCCATATGCTCGCTACCGCGGAAGTCACTAGAGAACAGACCACTATCGGCATCTAGAATTGACACCAGCGTGACTAGTGGGAAATGATGCCCTTTAGAGAGCATCTGAGTGCCTAATAGAATGCACGCCTGGTTTTTCTGAATGGTTGCGAGCAGTTTGTTCATTGCGTCTTTGCGTGCAGTACTGTCTTGGTCAACTCGTAATACTGGATAAGCAGGGAATAGAATTTCTAAATGCTCTTCAGCACGTTCAGTACCAGCACCAACTGGGTGTAAATCTACTATGCCGCATTGTTTGCAGTGGTGCGGCATCTGCTCTGCGTAACCGCAATGGTGACAGCGCAACTCGCTGTAGCGTTGGTGCACGGTCATACGCGCATCGCAGCGTAAGCATTCAGACATCCAGCCGCAGTTATAGCATAGCAGTGTCGGTGCAAAGCCACGTCGATTAAGAAATACCAATACTTGCTGGCCAATTGCCAGGGTTTGGCCGATAGCTTGTTGCATAGGTTTAGAAATGCCGCTATTTAGTTGGTAGCTTTTTATGTCTAAGCGTATAAATCGTGGCTGCTTGGCGTTTCCAGCGCGCTCGTTTAGGTGTATTAGCCCATAACGGCCTTTATATGCGTTATGTAGGCTTTCTAGTGATGGTGTAGCTGAGCCTAGCACAATCGGTATGCCTTCTTGGCGCGCACGTACTAACGCTAGATCACGGGCGTGATAGCGTACGCCTTCTTGCTGCTTATAGGAGCTGTCATGTTCTTCGTCGATAATAATCAATCCTGGATTTTGCATTGGTGTGAACAAAGCAGAGCGGGTGCCGATAATAATGTCAACCCTGCCATCTCGTGCCGCTAACCATGACTTCAAGCGTTCGCGATTGTTGACTGCAGAGTGCATTAGAGCGATGTATGCATGGAAACGTTGTTTAAAACGCGCTATGGTTTGTGGGCCTAGATTAATTTCTGGGATTAACACTAGCGCCTGCTTGCCAGATTGCAGGGTTTCGTGGATCAGCTGCAAATATACTTCAGTCTTGCCGCTGCCTGTGACGCCCGCTATCAAGAAAGCGTGAAAGCTATCAAAGCTAGCGCGAATAGCTTTATATGCAGCGCTTTGCTCAGAGTTTAGCGGTAATTCAGGTTGAGCTAACCAATGACTGTGTCGTTGGCTTGTATTGTGTTTACGGATTTCTACTTGTACCAAGCCTTTAGCTAGTAGCAGATTAAGACTGGCCCTACTTAGTAGTAGTTTGCTTAACAGTTGGTTAGCTATGCCGTGAGGGTGTTTGGCTATTATGGCTAAGGTTTCACGTTGTCGTGGCGCATAGGTGAGGCGCGGGTCATCGAGACGCACGCCGGGGGCCATTGACCAGAAGCGCTCTTGTCTGTCTTCAGCTAGCTCACCTTGACGCAGTAGCGCTGGTAGCGCCAAGCTTAAGGTATCGCCTATGCTATGCTGGTAATACTGGGCGGCCCATAGGCATAGTTTCAATAATGATGGTGGCAGCAGTGGCGTGACGTCGAGAATAGCTAAAGCTGACTTGAGTTTTTCTACGGGGACTGTGCTGTGGTCGGTGACTTCAATAACAATACCAATTGTTTTCCGATGGCCAAACGGTACGCGTACGCGTACGCCAGACTGTAACTGTGCCAGTGGTACATCAGCTGGTGCTCGGTAGTCAAAGAGGTTGCGTAGTGGCGAAAGCAGGGCTAAGCGCAAAATAGCGTCAGGCACGCGTGGCTCATAATTTAAAATAGGCGTTTGTGCAATGATCAGAGTCTGACATATTTATGCTGTAGTTTATATGAAATATAATAGCTTTTATATGTGTAAATAATGAAAAGTACCGCTAATTCGTTAAAAAATATTTAGCTAGAATTCGCTATGCTAGTTATGTGTATAATGCTACTTTTATTTATTAAAAATCATGTCTAATAACAATGTGGCTTTCTAAGAAATTTATCATGAAAACTAATATCCATCCAGCTTATGAAATTATCGAAGTCACCTGTAGTTGTGGTAATAAATTCGAAACTCGTTCGAATCTGTGCAAACCATTAAGTACTGATGTATGCAACGAGTGTCACCCATTTTACACTGGCAAGCAAAAAATTCTGAACACTGGTGGCCGTATACAACGTTTTGCGGATCGTTTTGGTGCTTTTGGTAAGACGCCCTATGTTGTTCTAGCAGAGTAGAACTAAAAGCCATATGGATCTTTGTTAGATACTAAAACAGAAGCACCTAATAAACGTTATTTATATTTGCAATTTGGTATGGCTCCGTTTAAATTAACTGTAATGAAAAACTACAAACAATTTATTAAATTGCCCGTGAACAGCCAATTAATGTATCGTATAGTTTTTTAGCTAAAAGTCGTAGTTAAAAGCCGTTAGCTCCTTGCTCTGTAAGGCGCTTGCAGAGCGTAGCACTTGCTCGCGTATTCTCGGCAATTCGTAGATCAACAGTAAAAGCGGAATGCCTATTATGTCTGATTTAAAAACTGCTGCTCTTGAGTATCATGCTTTGCCTCGTCCAGGAAAGCTATGTATAGGGCTCACTAAAGCAACTACAACCGCTCGCGATCTATCGTTGGCTTATAGTCCTGGTGTTGCTGAGCCAGTACTTGAAATAGCTCGCAATCACGAGCTAGCGTATAAATACACTGGAAAAGGCAATTTGGTTGCAGTGATTTCCAATGGTACTGCCATTCTCGGGCTGGGCAGCCTTGGTCCTTTGCCTTCTAAACCGGTAATGGAAGGTAAAGGTGTACTGTTTAAACGCTTTGCTGGAATTGACGTTTTTGATATCGAAATTGACTCAGAAAGCCCACAGGCTTTTATTGATACCGTCAGGCGTATTTCTGTTACTTTTGGTGGTATTAACTTGGAAGATCTCAAAGCACCAGAGTGCTTTGAGATCGAAAAGGCCCTAATTGAACAGTGTGACATTCCAGTATTCCACGATGATCAGCACGGTACCGCAATAGTTACTGTAGCCGGTATAATCAACGCTCTAGAAATTGCTGGTGGCACTTTAGCTAATGCACAGATCGTTTGCCTTGGCGCTGGCGCTGCAGCCATATCCTGCATGAAGCTGCTTGTCAGCATAGGCGCCAAGTTAGAAAATATCATAATGGTCGACAGCAAAGGTGTTGTACAATCTGAGCGCACTGACCTAAATCATTACAAAGCAGCGTTTGCGCGCACTACTCACAAGCGTACTTTAGCTGACGCTCTCGACGCTGCCAACGTATTTGTTGGCCTGTCTGGCCCGAACCTGTTGAGCGCCGAAGGCCTTAAAGCTATGGCGTCTAATCCTATAGTATTTGCTTGTTCTAACCCGGATCCAGAGATCTCACCAGAACTAGTGCATGCTACCCGTAATGACGTGATTATGGCTACTGGTCGTTCAGATTATCCAAACCAGATCAATAACGTACTGTGCTTCCCGTTTATCTTCCGGGGTGCCCTAGATGTTCGCGCTAAGCATATCAACGAAGAAATGAAATTGGCTGCCGCTAACGCTTTACGTGAACTGGCTAAGCTGCCAGTTCCACAAGCAGTGTGTGATGCTTATGGTGGTATAAGTTTAGCATTCGGTCGCGAGTACATTATTCCAAAACCAATGGATAAGCGCCTGATCACCTTAATCCCCGATGCCGTAGCTAAGGCTGCCGTCGAGACCGGTGTGGCTACACTGCCGTACCCTAGGCACTACCCGCTACAAAGCGTGGATGATGTGTTTAATGGCTAAGTTATTGTTTTAGGAATTAGATTATTAATAGCTTTTGCATTTGAGCCTTGTATGTTTGTTTATAAGCGCTCCTAATTATGTATTAGGCGCTCATAAAAAATGCTGTACGAATTACGTATCGAGTCAATTCGTAGGTTACGAATACATTTTAGGTTAGTCTGAGCGTGCTAGTTTTATCCTTTAATGCTGCACCTATATAGATCATTTAAATAGACAACGCAATTTTGTTACTAGACTGAAGATGTTTAAGGCACTATTTGGTTAGTCTTAGCCAGTATAGATTGCTATCATGTAGTTAGCGTCATAGCTAGAGACACGAGAGTTTTTTGGAAGCCTTAGTAATTTTACTAATAAATATCTGCATTGTTAAATATTATATGGTGCTGTATAGCGCTATTCTTGACCGAATCCTCAGTGATTCTGTTGAGAATGTAAGTAGTGCGCTATACTTTCGGTAACTTCTGGCGCCTTATATTAGTCAGGAGCGATGGTGTTTACTGTGAGTGTTGAGGCGCCGTGTTAGCGGGTCATCTAATTACATGTAGCTGGTTTTCAATTAACTGGAAAGCACTATTACGGCTTTTATAGAGGTACCCAAAGTCATCAGCGATTTTTATCGTTGCAGTAGTGGCAGTTTGTAATAGTAGCAGTGCCAAGAGCTAACAATACGCTGAGCTTTAGGTCTAGCTGGTCAAAGCCGAAGCGCGTCATTTAATCATTGGCCTTGCTGCCTGCTCATATGCTCCAGTAAGATTGATTTATATTAAGTTAATAGGTTTATGCGGCGCTTCGCGGATACATAATCTAGCCACTGTAAGTGTAAGTATCGCTTTTCTAGCGCTAGATCTTGTCTAGGTTCGTCTATAAACGCGATCTGAGCAATTTGTCAATCAATGCTTGCAAAGCAGTACGGCGATTATCCAGATTGGTTCTGTAGATAAATGGCCTAAAATTTCAATCCAGTTTACGCTTAGCAATAGTGTTGATCATACTATTCTGTTGGTCTAATAGGTGCCTTATGGCACCCTGCGCTATAAATATCTGCTTAAATTTAGACTGTCGTCTTTCTGGCGTTGTATTCTGATCAAATTGTTAACGTGGACCACATCTAAGAGTTGCTTAGGTATTAGGCTTATTCTGTTATTGTTTCAGAATGAAAGTATCCACTTTCATTGATATTTTATGATATGTAGTCTTCATTGTTACTTGGTGTCCGAGTGCTTGTATGCCATATTTTTATCTTGGTGATGACGGTTAACTGTAGGCCGGACTGATCTAGCGCTATTTGTTTAGTTCAGTGGTGTATGCGCGTTAGCTGACCTAGTTTTAGATATACTAGCCACAACATTGGTTATAATTTCACTAAACTTTTACATATCTAGTGATTAGTAAGTTCCAGTGAACTACTTAAAAAATCGTAGTTACGTAGAAATTTTTAGTGCAAGCTGCTGCTTGCTGACGTTCAAAGCGTAAAGCCAAATAAATTTCTGTAGATTTACGTAAAATATTACTACTTGCTAGTACGGAAATAGTTCTTCATCATTTGCGTGATGGTAGAGCTATCGTTTGATTAAATATTTTAGCTTTTACGAATCAAGTATTGATACGAATAATATCATCATGGTTAATACTGTTGTAGTTGATGTAATTATCGTTGTCAGTTGCAAGTAAAATATTTATGATATTGGGTTGATTGTTAGCTAAACAAATTATTGTATAGCGCACCTTACTATACTGCGCGATCATTTTTTCATCGCTACTGAAAACCTGTACAGTAATTTATAACAGAATACTTTCTGGTGCCCCTAAGACAAGTAAATCAGAACTAAAATAAAGTAGGTCTTGCTGAGTAAGATTGCTATCCTGGCATGCAATCTCAGTAATTAAGCATCTAAATTTTGCGACAAGTGGATGACCATGCTAGTGACACTAGCACTTATCAGGCTAGTGAACGTCTTAAAGGGCTGCGCCGGATATAATAGCGCAGCTATATGTCTAAATGTACTAGATAATGCTTATGGCGCGTATCGTCTAAGTGCATTTCAATTTATAACAATATTCTGGTTGTGTGCTTGAGTAAGCGGTTCAAATATTGTTGTTAGCCACATAGGCGATTGTCGTATAAAAACATTGTAGCCAAAAGTGCTAAACCAGCAGATCAATCTATATAACCTATCGTTTGTTTATATTAGTTTAATGACTAGCAGGTCAGACTTAAGCGTTTTCTTTAATTGCTAAGAACCTGCTGCTAGACCTCGGTCTGACTGCTATGGAAGGGATCAATAATAGCAAAATATATTTTATAGCTCAAGGTAAAGATATCAAAGACAAGCCAGCAAGTATCCTGAATAGCACGAACATTGCTCATTAATAATTTACTTCATACTAAGTTATATCAGTGTTATGCAAATAAGCTTGGTTTTTTGATAACATCTATTCCTTAATTTACGCTAGATCGTTAGATTATTATACAAGTCAAACTTACTAAATAGGCGCTTGACTATCTGAGCGAGCTCAATAGCATGTTTTCAATTAAGAAAAAATTAAATTAACGCAAAAGAGTTAATTTAACGATAGCCTAAATAATATTTAGCAAGGTTTTTTAAAGCGCAAGAAAGTCACAAATAAATTATCATTTTTAGATATTGTACCGTATCTGTACTATCTTTGTATACATGATGTTCTGACGGAAAGAATATTTAATCTGACTACGCATATGATGAGTAGTCAGTAAATCACTTTGAGTATCTGATTCTGTGCAAAATTTGATTTTTGTTGGTCCCATGGGAGCTGGAAAAAGTACTATTGGTCGCTTGTTAGCTAAAGAGTTGCGCATGCCGTTTAAAGATTCTGATAAAGAAATTGAACTGCGTTCAGGCGCTAATGTTCCATGGATCTTTGATAAAGAAGGTGAGATTGGTTTTCGTAACCGCGAACAGGCGATGATTGCTGAACTATGTGGTTGCAATGGTGTAGTATTGGCTACTGGTGGGGGTGCAGTCATCCGCGATGAAAACCGTCGGACACTGTATATTGGTGGTCGTGTGGTGTATCTGCGTGCTTCTGTCGAGCAGCAGGTAGGCCGTACATATCGTGATTACAGCCGTCCTTTGCTGCACACGATAGATCCAGCAAGAACCATGCGAGACCTACTAGTGCAGCGTGATCCGCTATATCGAGAAATTGCTGACCTGGTGGTAGAAACTGATGAGCGGCCATTGCGTATTGTGGTTTGTGATATTCTTGAGCGTTTACAGCAATTACCGCCTCGTTAAACAGTTAGTTTTAGAATAGGCTATTTTTAGCGGTACGCTGTTCCACTGAGGAGCGCAGCGTCAAACTATCAAATTACGTTAAATTTAAAACTTGCTTATTATATATATTATTCTCATATAGCGACATATGCAGACACTTAAGGTTAATCTAGGCGAACGCAGCTACCCAATCCATATTGGCGAAGGTTTATTAGACCTGCCTGAGTTGTTTGCACCACACATTATTGGGCGGCAAGTAGCTATTGTTTCTAACAAAATAGTCGCTTCGCTGTATCTTGAGCGACTTAGTCACAGCCTTGCAGCCTATTCAGTAATTTCGGTAATCCTGCCAGATGGCGAGATTAATAAGAACTGGAAAACCATGCAACTAATTTTTGATGCTCTGCTGACTGCACGACATGACCGGTATACCACCGTAGTTGCCTTAGGCGGCGGGGTTATTGGTGATATGGCTGGCTTTGCTGCAGCTTGCTACCAGCGTGGTGTAGGCCTTATTCAGGTGCCAACGACTTTATTGTCTCAGGTTGATTCGTCGGTTGGCGGTAAGACTGGTATCAATCACCAATTAGGCAAGAACATGGTAGGAGCGTTTTATCAGCCACAAGCTGTATTAATCGATACCACGACTCTGAACACTTTACCATCGCGTGAGCTGTCAGCTGGGCTTGCAGAAGTTATCAAGTATGGTTTGATCTGTGATAAATCGTTCTTGGTTTGGCTTGAAAAATATATTGACGACATACGTGCTCTAAGCCAGGTAGCACTGACCGAAGCTATATCACGCTCTAATACTGCTAAAGCGTTCGTGGTGAATGCCGACGAACGTGAATCTGGTGTACGGGCTACTCTCAACCTGGGCCATACTTTTGGCCATGCGATTGAAACGTATATGGGCTATGGTACGTGGTTGCACGGGGAAGCTGTAGCGGTCGGCACAGTCATAGCATTAGAAATGTCCCAACGTATGGGCTGGATTAGCATTCAGGAGCGGAATTATGGTATCCACTTATTTTTGCGTGCTGGCTTACCAGTTATCCCGCCAGCAGAAATGACCGAGGCGGATTTTCTTGAACGCATGATAATAGATAAGAAAGTGATCGACGGTCGACTACGATTAGTACTGTTACGTCACATAGGCGAAGCAGTGCTGACTGATGACTATCCGAAAGAAATTTTACAGACCACATTGAGAGCTAATTACAATGCTCTGGTTCACTGTAAAAGTTAATAAGATCTAAATGATTAGCTTGCATGCCGATGAGGGGTTATTCAGTTACTACTAGTAAAGCTATGGTCATTTTGTTCTATAGGTAAGTCTAGCATTAAAATTTTTAATCACCTTTCACCTTAAAAAAAATACTTGCGAGTTAGTTTTTTTAGCGTATAGAACTTTGCTAGCCACTCTGTGGTGAGACGTTAGATGGCACTGAAGATACTGTTACGAGTAGATGAGCAGTAGATTTGTCGTAATACCTAGCATGGTCGATTATAACCTTGGTGCAAGTATGACTAGTAGTTTATATGCGTATTTAACCAAAATAATACTGTTATCGATAAAGTTAACTATTAATTAGTTGAGATCTGACAAATCAATTACAAAGCTAAAGCTATAGAATCCTGTTGGAACCATTAGCAGTACGTGCTTGAATGATTCGTTGATGGGCTGGTAGTTAATGCAGTGGTGTAACCTTACCAAAAACCTTGGGAATAGCCTGTATCTTTTTTTGACTGGCTAAGCCTAAGGCAGTTTATCAAAAAATTATTGCTTTCTAGTATTCATATAACCTGCAGCGATATATGCTTTATGTTAAATAAATTTTTATGATAGACGTATGAAGAATAACTTTTAGTTCATCTATGTCCTATATAACAATCTGAAAAAAATAGAAGAGCCAGATTTATAACCTTATGTCAAGTTGGATAAATAAGTAGTTAAGGGCAGTGATCATTGCCGCTAAGTTGGCGTACTAGACCAATACTATACTGGAGTGTGCAGTATGATGTGCCTGTAATGCCGTCTGTGCAAAGTTTCTATATTCTTACCAACGGCTTTAGCGTGGTAGTCGTCGGTTTAGTAGAGAAGTGTATCACTGATACTGTGCTTTATTGGTTAATACTAAAGCATATCTAAAGTCAAAAAAACAACTGTTAGGTACGCTTGGATTATTGGTGTGTATGCTTGGCTTGCCTTGACTGTGCTAACTTGTTTATGCGTAGTAGAATAATAAGGTAGTATTTAACAAGAATCTAGATATCAGTGTTCTGCCGCCATTTGTTATCTTAAGTTTAAGCTCTAGAAGGCCGCCCTGAGAAGCCGTCATGAACTACTTGCTGGCATGGGTATCGAGTTTTGTTTGAATACTGAAACTTAGTAAAGACATAATTATGAAAAACTGTTTATTAAATACGGTTATGTGTTCATAGGTACTATCAATCTATACATACATGAAGAGTGGTTTGCCGGTTAGAACTTGCCAGGAGTATATGATGCGCTAGAATTTCTGATCTTTAACGTTAGTCACAACATGTGTTTTAAAAAAAATTATCAGAAGTTTTCGTCGATATAAAAAATGATAATGTAGTAGTACTTAGTAGTGGAAGTACCGCAATAGAATACAGCTGTACTTCGAGCCTCTATGGCTTTAAAAGTTTCGGTGATCTGTGCTTATTACAGTGGTATAGCTAGCATGTTACGTCCACATAAAGAGTTAAGCGGCGCCAAAGAAGCTAGTATACAACCGTTAACCAATCTCCACACTTAATGAAGACTGTATTGCAGGTACAAAAGTGTTAAGGATTAGTTTTGGGGAATCGTATTCCCATGGTCGTCATAATCATGAGTCGTTCTCGTGATTATAAAGTTATCTTGTCAGGTACCGTAGATTATAACCTACAAGCTCAGTTCAAGTTAAGCCGCTGTGGTTTAAGCAGTTTTAAATCCATGTTAATATGCATCAATGCTTTGTAGCCTGTTGGTAAAGTCATTATAAATACTAGACAGTAACCGTAAAATTTTACTAGTTGCGATAGATTATATGATTTTAGTTTAGCGAGTAGCTCGATTTTCGAAAAGCGTAATACTGCCTAGAGGAGCCCTTAATTGCTTGTAGGTATGATGCTGGTTATCGAATTTGCATGTAATTAAAATATTGAAGCAGGTCGGCTTTGTTCAAAGTATTACGAAAATTTACCTAACTCTAAAAAATACTCGTACTTTTTTGCGAATGCCGATATGATTAATCTCAAGAATGACCGTTTCCTTCGTGCCTTGTTTAAGCAACCAGTAGATGTCACACCCGTATGGATGATGCGCCAAGCTGGTCGATATCTACCTGAGTATCGCGCTAGTCGTACCAATGCTGGCGATTTCATGAGTTTATGCATGAACCCGGAGTTTGCCTGCGAAGTCACGATGCAGCCGCTAGATCGTTATCCGCAATTGGATGCGGCTATCCTTTTTTCCGATATCCTTACTATCCCTGACGCTATGGGCCAAGGCCTATACTTTGAAACAGGCGAAGGCCCGCGTTTTAAGAAAGTCATTAGCACCATAGCTGACATCGAAGCCTTACCAATCCCTGATCCGCACAAGGATCTTGGTTATGTTATGAGCGCCGTTAGCACCATATGTCGCGAGCTTAACGGTCGTGTACCGCTAATTGGTTTTTCTGGTAGCCCGTGGACCTTGGCTACATATATGGTCGAAGGTAGTTCATCAAAAGACTTTCGCAAGACTAAAGCTATGCTCTACGACAATCCGCAAGCCATGCACCTACTATTAGACAAGCTTGCGCAGTCGGTTACTAGCTACCTCAACGGTCAAATTATAGCTGGTGTGCACGCAGTGCAAATTTTTGATACTTGGGGTGGCAACCTATCGGCGGCGGCATATCAGGAATTTTCTCTGGCTTATATGCGTAATATTATTAGCGGTCTAGTGCGCGAGCATGAAGGTCGCAAAGTGCCAGTGATCATGTTCACTAAAGGTAGCTTATGGCTTGAAGGCATTGCAAATGCTGGTGCCGATGCGTTAGGTTTAGACTGGACCTATGATTTAGGTGAAGCCCGCCGTCGTGTTGGCAGCCAGGTTGCCCTGCAAGGCAACATGGACCCTAGCGTGCTGTACGCTAAACCAGAGGCGATCCGCAGTGAAGTTGGTCGCATTTTAGCCAGTTACGGCAAAGGCAGCGGGCATGTGTTTAATCTTGGACATGGCATTACGCCAGAAGTGAACCCTGAGCATGCTGGTGCATTCCTGCGTGCAGTGCATGAGTTGTCTGCGCAGTATCACGAATAATATAAACTTAATAAAATACCTAGCTTATGTTTAGTTAAATTTTTATTGGTGATGTTAGTATTCTACATAACAAAGCAAGTTATGTGCAGCTTGCATTTTTCTTGACAGCGGTAATTTCGCTAGTTGTAACATCATCAACAATACATTAATCAGCAATATCACGATAAACTTTATCTATAGTCTGCCCTTCAGGCACTGCTTTGCCGTTGACATATTTTATCAAACTAGTGTTTAATCAGAGAATTAGTATAGGCTAAGCGCAATGCAAGTGCAGCAACCTCAAAGTCGCATATGCAGTGGTCTTTATGATTACCTAGAACATTAGGTGGTTATATGGTGTTAATTAAGCAATTGCTGAGTTTGAGTGCGGTACAGTAATAGTTAAGCATACCGCAATAAACAGTGCTACTGGGTAATGTAGGTAAAGATCATACTTACGGTTTTACTAAATAGTGAGGCTTTTGATGAGGTAGGCTACGCAGTAGTAAGCGACCTAGCATTCAGGTCATTAGCTAGTAATAGGTTAGAATTATACCGATACCTAGTACGTCGTTTGCTAGTGTAACCAATTGGTGTTCGGAGATAGCTGTTTCAGCTGACAAGTACTATTAGCCTAAGTTCGCATATTTAGATTTAGATTAATTTGATTTTGGGTTTTGCCCAGTAGAAGTTTGCTGCGGCTACTCTACTTGGTTCTAGAATCTGGTAGGTGATATAGAATATCAGCTATGTTTTGGCTATTAGTAGAAGAGCTGAGCTAAAGTTAGTATTATGTCTGATGTCGCCAATCTGTAGCACATAACCGCACAGCACTAGACTCTAGTGACACTAGTATTGCTATAAAATATTGATAAGGATGACTTGTGATATGTGCCATTGACTATCGTGCTTATGAAGCACTTAATTTCTAAGTGGATTTCATTAAGGCGCTTGCACAAGGTCTTGTGCGACCACAGAAGTATACTGATCAGTAGCAGCAACAGCATGAACAAGTAGCTTGGGTGCTTGGTCACGCCGTTGTATAGCTTGCTTACGTTAGAAGTCAATGGCATAGTAGTGATTTTGCTTAGACTAGGTAGTCTAAGGCGATTTTTAGCTATTTTGCGTAAGCTAATAGCGTCAGGCAGTTGCTTTTGGTTAAGTGTAGCATACCAAATTTGTTTAGTAGTGCGTTCAGTTTGCGGCTTAGGCGCTCTTATTATGTTGTCATGGGCAATTTATTAGCTCTAGTAGAGTTGTGATACAAGTTGTAGGTTCGTTGTGGTAACGTCTTTCGGTAGATGCTAGTAAGATAATTTATCTACGTATGTGTTAGTAGATTTTATTAGCTCTCACTGTTAGCTTACTTCTAACTAAGTACAAGCTGAATATTAGCAATATTATTAACTAGATTATGGCCTCCTGTGAGGCGCGTTAGTACTTGTTTCTGTTTATAAAAATCTTCTAGAGTAGCAGTCCGCTATTAAGTATATTGATTTACTTAATTAGGGATAAATCACTTTTGGTTACGGTGTCTCATTGTTGTTTGGTCTGCATATTTTCTTGGTTAGATAGTTAAGATGATCGTAGTCCTTAAGTAAACAATCATATAGCTTTAGGTTTGCTATATGCCCAGTAGCCAGCATAGGTTACTGCTAACCTGGCTCATTCTAGCGGTGCAGCGGCCTAAGCACATTTAAACTATAAGTTCGGTATTCAGCTGGTTATGTTGACTGAGTGCGAAGATTTTTCCGTTGTTTTTTGTTAGCCTTAAGAATTGAAGTGATTTTGTTTGATGCGTGTTTGGTTGCTGCTGGTTGCGGTCTTGGCATGTCTAAGCAGCGATGGTTAACCTATGTGTGTGGACTAACTTTTATAGATCACTTTGCTGAGCAGAGTGCTGCTCTAGCGGTTGCACAATTTGTGTTACTGACAAGGTAATGTGACGTTTAACTATTGGAATAATTTTAGTAGTTTTGAGCCTGACCGATTTATGTTGATTATTAGTAGTCTAGCGTGGTGCGCCTTTAAGCTGAAGCTTGGTGTTGGTTAGGTTATATTTATAACCTCATTTGCTACCGTAGTGAGTCATGATTTGCTGTAAGATAGTTTTATAGCGATTTCATGTTGGCGTTAGGTAGATTTTAGATCAAGCAGTTTATCCAGGGTTTTTTAAATAACGTCGGCTAGTTAGGGTTGGCAGCATAAACTATTCTCGCATAGAGGATCAAACCTTACAAGGTAGTGACTAAAGAAATACACAGTGGAGTCATGGATTATTTATTCAGCAATGCAAATATGGAATTATAGGTTAATTATTACGCAAGTTATAAAAAGAAGTTATTGTCTATGACAACCTCCACCAGTAAATTTAACGCCGACTTTTTCAATCTTATTCCCACACATAACCGCGACAGTCCATATTGTGTTATTCCATTCTACCTGGTCGCCAACAATAGTGGCGCCACCGACTTTCTGGGTGATAAAGCTGCTTAGTGGCATGTTTGGGTCGATGCTTTCTAGTTTGAGCCCGTACAGTGCAGAGACTGCACCCAACTGAGCATCACCTTCGAGCATAAAGTCACCAAAGAAACGTAAATCTAGACCTAATTGCGGTGCTTGACTAAACAGTTTGCCAAGGGCTTGCAGGTTTTTTTCATGGCCTAGCACGCAAAGTAAATCATTAACCTTGAGTACTGTACTACCTGATGGATGGAGCAGTTGCTGGCCACGGAATAGCGCTGCAATGCGCGTACCTTCAGGCATGTTTAGCTCACGCAGGGCAGCGCCAATGCACCATTTTTCTGCGTTTAGGCGGTAGATAAATAGTTCCCATTCGCTAGTGACATGAACTTCTAGCGCCGTGCGCGAGATAGGTGTTGGGTTTGGTGGTACGGTAACTTTCAGAAGTTTGGCTACCCATGGTAGGCTCGTACCCTGTACTAGTAGTGATACAAGCACGATAAAAAATGCTAAATTAAAGCACAGTTGTGAATGAGGTAGGCCTGCCATAAGTGGAAACACTGCTAGAATGATTGGTACCGCACCGCGTAAGCCGACCCAAGCAATGAAAACTTTTTCACGACTGTGGAAGGCTTTGAATGGCATCAGGCTAACCATCACTGATAGGGGTCTGGCAAATAGAATCATCCACAGAGCTAGGCCTAGTGCCGGCAGAGCAATTGGCAGTAAATCATGAGGCGTGACCAACAAGCCTAACACTAAAAACATGCCGATCTGCGCGAGCCAAGCCATTCCATCGAGCATATGCAAAATACCATGACGGCCGCGTACAGGACAATTACCAATTACTAGGCCGCACAGGTATACGGCTAGGAAACCACTGCCGTGCAGGGCATTAGTTATAGCGAATACCACTAGGCCGCCTGCAATGATTAAGATCGGATATAGCCCAGTAGCAAGGTTAATACGGTTCACCATCTGCAGCATTAGCCAGCCGCTGCTTAAGCCGACTATACTACCTATGCCAAATTCACAGATCAGATTAGTCAAAAGACTCCAGTGTAGGCCAGTTTGGCCGTTAGCTAGCATGTCGATCAGAGTGACGGTAAGAAATACAGCCATTGGGTCGTTGCTACCTGATTCTATTTCTAAGCTAGCGGTAACCCGTTCATTTAGACTTTTACCACCAAACATCGAAAAGACTGCAGCTGCATCGGTAGAGCCAACAATAGCGCCGATGAGTAAACCCTGGACAATATGGAGATTAAAGAGCCAAGCCGCGGCTATGCCAGTTAGGCCAGTAGTAATTAATACCCCTATGGTGGCCAGCGATAGCGCCGGCCATAGTGCTACGCGAAAACTCGCTACCCGTGTGCGTAATCCACCGTCAAGCAGGATAACTGCTAAGGCGAGATTACCAATCAGATAGGCAGCTTGGTAATTGTCGAAAACAATGCCACCACCGTCTACACCGGCGACCATGCCTACAGCTAGGATAATCACGAGAATCGGGATACCTAGGCGAGACGAAAGAGAGCTTACTAGAATACTCGCAGCTACCAGCAACGCGCCGATCAAGCATAGGCTGTTGATAGTTGTTGCATTCAAAAGCATCACTCCAAGATCTGGGAAGGCATGCGCTAACTAATCATGTAGCCTAGCGCCAGAGATTCTAATCTGTTGAATTGCTACGCTATCAAAAAGGTTTTTCTGAATTACGTAGATCCAAGTGTGTCAGTTAGAGACAAAACTGCTACGCCATCCCATTCAAATCTACTTTTAGCTAAGATAGCTGATTATTTGCCTTAATCGTATGGCTGGCACCAATCGCTAATAGCACAGATAAATCAAGAATATTCATTAGGTTATAGTATACTTCTAGTTTTACCTATGCTTGTTTTTCCGTCATGCAGGCGATTTTTAAATTATGCTTATTGATCTTAATAACCGCTGTATGGATCGTCTTTAGTGATATCCTTGTGCCTTTAATAATTGTAATATTAATTTTGCGTACTCGTTAGTATTTCGTATCTAAATTCACTACATATTTAGTGCTATGTTAGCATGTTGTTTTTATGCGTCAGATGGTGCTGTTAGTTTCTTGTGTGAAATCACAACCATGACTAGCCATAGTGGTACTTGTGTGTAAGTTTCTAGAAGTATTCGCTATGTTGCGCACAAATTTTCGACTGCGCTGGTTATCTCGTTGATGGCAGTAGTGACTTATTTGGTTTAATTGTTTTATTTGGTTAGTCCACAGGAGCTTTAGTTAGTAACGGAGTTTAGCTCTCTTTGGCAGCAGAGGCTAGCTTGGCTGGCAACAAAAACTTCAAAGCTGAACTAGCCAGTACTAATCATAATAATGATGCGTGCTAATGAATTTAATAGAGCATAACAAACAGCATGTCGTCGACGACCGCATCTTGGTATTGGCTAAGATGCATGTAAGTGTTTAACCTATTATCGGATAAATGATAATGATCAATGTCTTTTCAGTGTTCATGGAGGATTATTGTTTTGATTAAAGTGCCGCACTGGAGGGTGAAACTCTAATGTACGTATTTGATAGCACTCAAGGTATCTTAAATCACTATTAAAGAAAAAACTTTTTAACTGTAATGAAGTAGTCAATTATTTGTGCTAACCGTGTTACGCGCCATGCTACACGTAGGTATCTAGTATATTAAAATTTGACAGCATTACTACCAAAAAAACTAAACCAGTTACCAAGAAGCTGTCAGTAACCACTGAAAATTATTTGCAAGACCACTAGGATGCCCTGAAAGCCAGCATTTTTTGTATTCCAAGGCATAAGTTATCGCAACTTTTCTGGATTGCTAATTTATTATAGAAGCCAAGTATCTCTTTGGTCAAGAGGTAAGTAGCACTTTAGAGTTTGCTTGGGACTGGCTCAGTTAGCAGATCAATTATCACTCTCCTTGTAAGTTAACAAGCTGTTTAGTAGTTATCATAGCGCTTTTAGTTATTAGTATTGTTGGATTATCGCGCCGCTTTTAGGGATCAGATTAATTACTTATTACAAGTATACTGTACTGTTCTGCGAAAGCTTGTTGCTTAGCAAATCTATTAATTAAATATCATGTGTATCTTTATGGATATAATTTAAATGGTTTATAGCAGTAGTATATTTTATCTAGTATTTATGCTTATAACTATCTATACTACAAATTTGTATCTCTAGTGCGCTAGCTCTAGAGCTCGGCTTATTCGGACAGCCAGGATTTGATGATAGATGTGAGCAAAGTCGAGTACGCTCGACTTCTGCATTCAGTCAACCAATAGTCATTAAGCTAGCATTACCACCAGCTGCAGCGGTGTTAATGCTTAACGCACGCTCGATCACTAGACGCTCTAGTGCAATCGCTGTTTCGCCTTGGGACAAACCATGTACACCAACAATTGCACCACTGCGCTGCGCTACTTGCTGACATACTGTGCGTAGTTGTTCAGAATCTCCATGGTGCAAGACCGCATCGAATACCATGTCATCTTTAGTCCAGTCAGCTACGCACTTGATTTTCTCCTGGGCTTCCCTTGGTAAACGCGTAAATAAGGCTTTAGTTAGGTCTGTTTCTAGCCACACAGCTGAACCGCCAACAGCTAATACCGCAGCTAGTTGGGTCAGTAGATCACCTTTCGCTTCCGCTAGGCACAGAACATGTTCTCTGGGCAGAATGGCATAGCTGTTGCGTTCGCCAGTTGGACCTGCTAGTTGGCGGGTGATACCGCTTTGTGATTGCATCGAAAACTGGTTACATAGAGCACTTAGGTCGTTGAATTTATTGCTATCGGCCCAGGTTTTCAGAGCGGCCAGTGGTTGACTCATGGCATTACGCAGACGTACATCTGGTGCGGCCAGTTTATCTCCACGTACAAAAGATTGCTCGATTGCATCCGTAGGGCGTGTCGATAATAATCGATACAAGTATAGCGGGCCACCAGCTTTTGGGCCTGTGCCTGATAGGCCTTCACCGCCAAACGGCTGTACGCCAACAACTGCACCGACGATGTTGCGATTCACGTACACGTTGCCGGCATGCACATTGCTGACTATTTTAGTAATAGTTTCATCAATACGGGTATGTACGCCAAGAGTTAGGCCGTAACCGGACGCATTGATTTGGCTGATCAGCTGGTCCATTTCTACGCGTTTGTAGCGCACTACATGCAGCACTGGGCCAAAGATCTCGCGCTGGAGTTCTGCAAAGTTTTCCAGTTCAATTAAGGTTGGCATCACAAATGTACCGCACTTAATCTCTTCACTGTCAGCAATGGCCATTTGGTATACGGTACGGCCTTTGTCGCGCATGGCTTGGATATATTTCTCGATATTGGTCTTGGCTTCTGCGTCGATTACTGGACCAATATCCACCGATAAATGCTCTGGGTTACCCAGACGGCATTCAGTCATTGCGCCCTTGAGCATTTCGATCACTTGGTCGGCAGAATCTTCCTGTAAGCACAACACGCGTAGTGCTGAGCAACGCTGACCAGCGCTATCGAAAGCTGACGATACGACGTCAATTACGACCTGTTCAGTTAGTGCAGAGGAGTCGACGATCATCGCGTTCTGGCCACCGGTTTCGGCGATTAGCGTAATCGGACGACCCTGGGTATCTAGACGGCCTGCAACATTGCATTGCAATAAGCGTGCTACCTCTGTGGAACCTGTGAACATTACACCTTTGATGCGATCATCATTCACCAGGCAAGCGCCAACGGTTTCACCTTTTCCAGGCAGCAATTGTAACACTCCTGCCGGAATACCAGCTTCGAGTAAAATGCGTACAGCTTGTGCTGCTACTAGCGGGGTTTGTTCAGCTGGTTTAGCTAATACTGAGTTACCAGCGGCTAATGCGGCAGCCACTTGGCCACTAAAGATTGCTAACGGAAAGTTCCATGGGCTGATGCAAACCACTGGGCCGAGTGGACGGTGAGCATCTTTGGTGAAATCGTTGCGAGCTTGTACTGTATAGTATCGTAAAAAATCAACGGCTTCACGCACTTCAGCGATGGCGTTGGCAAAGGTTTTACCAGCTTCGCGAGCTAGTAAACCTATGAGTGACTTCATTTCGCCTTCCATAAGATCAGCCGCTCGTTCTAGAATTGCGGCGCGTTCTGTGGGCGGGGTAGCTTGCCAAATAGGACCAGTGTTGATAGCGCACTGGATAGCATTGTCGATGTCTTTAATAGTAACTTCCTGTACATGACCAACTACATCACGTAAGTTAGACGGATTAAGTACAGGTAAAGCAATTTCATTGCTAGACACGCAACCGAGCATCGGCACAGCTTTCCAGCTGTTGTGCGCAGTAGCGAGCAAGGCACAAGATAGCGATGCCAAATGGTGCTCATTAGTGAGGTCGATACCGATAGAGTTAGCGCGTTCAGGACCGTATAAGTCACGCGGCAGTGGGATGCGCAGGTGTGGCAAGCCTATTCTGCCTTCTAGCGTGGCTATATGCTCAATACTTGCTACTGGATCAGCTATTAGCTCCTGAATCGATATTGACTGATCAGCAATGCGGTTAACAAATGAGGTGTTAGCACCGTTTTCTAGCAGGCGACGCACTAGGTAAGCCAGCAGTGTCTCATGGGTGCCTACTGGTGCGTATACGCGGCATGCCCGATTTAGTTTTCCTTCGGCAACTGTGCCTACTACCTGCTCATATAGTGGTTCACCCATTCCATGCAGGCACTGGAACTCATACTGGCCATGGTAATAGTTTTGACCAGCAATATTATAGATGGCTGACAATGTGTGGGCATTATGCGTGGCGAACTGTGGGTAGATAACTTCAGGAACCGACAACAGTTTGCGTGCACAGGCGATATAGGAAACGTCGGTGTAAACTTTGCGGGTGTAGACAGGATAACCTTCCAGTCCTTCGACTTGAGCGCGTTTGATTTCACTGTCCCAGTATGCGCCTTTTACTAAGCGTATCATCAAGCGATGACGGCTGCGACGGGCCAGGTCAATTAGATAGTCAATTACATACGGGCAACGCTTTTGGTAAGCCTGCACAACAAAACCAATGCCGTTCCAGCCAGTAAGTTGTGGTTCGAAACATAGGCGTTCTAAAAGATCTAGTGACAGCTCTAAGCGGTCGGCTTCTTCAGCATCGATATTCAGACCGATATCATATTGCTCTGCCAGTAAAGTTAAAGACAGCAGACGCGGGTATAGTTCATCCATCACTCGTTCGTATTGGGCACGGCTGTAACGCGGATGTAGTGCCGAGAGCTTCATAGAAATGCCTGGGCCTTCATAAATCCCAAGGCCGTTAGATGCTTTACCGATAGAATGAATAGCTTGCTGATATGAGGCTAAAAACTTTTTGGCATCGTGTTCAGTCAGTGCAGCTTCACCAAGCATATCGTAAGAGTAGCGGAAGCCCTTAGCTTCGAACTTGCCTGCATTGACTAGAGCTTCAGCGATAGTTTCACCAGTAACGAACTGTTCGCCCATCAGGCGCATTGCCATGTCGACGCCCTTGCGGATCATTGGCTCGCCACTCTTGCCAATGATCCTCGTTAGGGATGAAGTTAAACCAGCCTCGTTATGCGTGGATATCAGCTTGCCGGTCAGTAGTAGGCCCCAGGTTGCAGCATTAACGAATAGCGACGGGCTATTACCTAAATGAGACTGCCAGTTTCCAGTGCTAATTTTATCGCGGATCAGTGCGTCGCGGGTGCCTTTGTCCGGGATACGCAGCAGCGCTTCGGCTAAACACATTAGTGCTACGCCTTCCTGGGATGAAAGGGAAAATTCTTGTAGCAGACTCTGAACTATGCCTGCGCGACCACCTGCGTTCTTCTGATTACGTAATTTCTCCGTAATTGAGGCAGCTAACTTATTAGTCGCTTTAGCCGTTGACTGCGGTAGGCGTGCTTGCTCAATAAGCATTGGTATTACTTCTGGTTCTGGGCGACGATAAGCAGTGGTGATTAAGGCGCGCAAAACCGATTGCGATAGGATACTTTTAGCAAATTCAAGGAAGCACTGGTTGGGGTGATCCGGCTGGATTTCATCTATGTTTTCAAAATCCTTGTTTCCCGAGCCATTGAGCTCAGGCAGGGGAGCACCACCCTCGAGTTTCTCTAAGTAATTAAAAATTGCCTGCTTGATCAGCCAGTGCGGCGTGCGATCAATAGAGGTAGCAGCTGCCTTAAGGCGTTCGCTGATTGGGTCGTCTAGTTTGACCCCAAGGGTGATCGTTGCCATCTTTTTATCCTCATGGGTGCCACAACCGAGTGGCATTTGCTGGCGGCAAGATTAGCTTTGCATATGAAGAGGTGCAACTGGGTATGACTCTTTTATTCAAGATTTTTTTTGATGGTGACCGAGAAAAGTTAACGCGACTAGCTAAGTCCGCTTCGCTTTGGTGCGTTTACTTATGATATTAGATGTTCTTGCTCCGAAAAGGAGCAAAAAGTCATGTTTTGTAAAAAACATATCTAGATGCAACTTAATTCTTACGAAACTGGTTGCACCTTATTTACTTTGTTGAATAGCATGCGCGCCCAAGGTGCAACCACCTGCAAGGTTTGGTGCACTGACTGGTAGTTTTCCTGAGGGGAAGCGCTAGTCATAAATGCGCGGCACGCCATTTCGTCTACCGCTACTAATTGGTGGTCGTCTTGTGCAGGTCGTCGATACATAAAATAAATCCAGGGCATCACTCTTATGAGCGTTAGTAATCCAGTCCTGATCACGTTTGTGATCTACATCGCAGCAATGGTGCTGATCGGTTTCATAGCCTATCGCTCCACTAACAACCTTTCCGATTACATTCTTGGCGGTCGTAGCCTTGGTAGCGTAGTCACGGCCTTGTCAGCTGGCGCTTCAGATATGAGTGGCTGGTTATTGATGGGCTTGCCAGGTGCGATCTACATGTTCGGCCTGTCTGAAAGCTGGATCGCTATTGGTCTGATCGTTGGCGCTTATTTGAACTGGTTCTTCGTAGCTGGTCGCCTACGCGTGCAAACCGAGCACAATGGCGACGCATTGACGCTACCGGATTACTTTTCTAGCCGTTTTGAAGATAAAAGTGGATTGCTGCGTATTATTTCTGCAGTGGTAATCCTTGTGTTCTTCACGATTTATTGCGCCTCTGGCATCGTAGCTGGTGCTCGTCTGTTTGAAAGTACATTCGGCATGTCTTATGCATTGGCGTTGTGGGCTGGTGCTGCTGCGACGATTGCTTACACCTTTGTTGGTGGTTTCCTGGCAGTTAGCTGGACGGACACCGTACAAGCTACGTTAATGATCTTTGCGCTTATTCTGACGCCAATTATTGTGTTGTTGGCTACAGGGGGTATCGATACTACTTTTTTGGCAATAGAAGCTAAAAACCCTGATAACTTTAATATGATAAAAAATACGACTTTTATTGGTATAATCTCCTTGATGGGTTGGGGCTTAGGTTATTTCGGTCAACCTCATATTTTAGCGCGCTTTATGGCGGCAGATTCAGTGAAGTCAATTGCTAAGGCGCGTCGCATTTCCATGATCTGGATGATTCTATGTTTGGGCGGCACTGTAGCGGTAGGCTTTTTTGGTATTGCTTATTTCTCAATACACCCTGAAGTGGCTTATCCGGTTACCGAAAATCATGAACGTGTGTTTATAGAGCTTACTAAACTGCTATTTAACCCATGGATTGCCGGTGTGCTGTTATCGGCTATTTTGGCTGCGGTTATGAGCACTTTAAGCTGCCAACTGCTAGTGTGCTCTAGCGCTATGACTGAAGATTTCTATAAAACCTTTCTTCGTAAAAATGCTTCGCAGGTTGAATTAGTATGGGTTGGTCGCGCAATGGTGTTGTTGATTTCTCTGATCGCTATCGCTATGGCAGCTAACCCAGATAACCGTGTACTTGGCTTAGTGAGCTATGCTTGGGCTGGTTTTGGTGCAGCGTTCGGTCCTACAGTGCTGATCTCGGTTATCTGGAAAGGCATGACACGTAACGGTGCCTTAGCCGGTATCCTGGTCGGTGCAATTACGGTGATTGTTTGGAAGCACTTCAATTTGCTGGGCTTGTACGAAATCATCCCAGGCTTTATTTTTGCTAGCTTGGCGATCTACTTAGTTAGCAAGATAGGTATACCAACTAATAGTATGGTTGAGCGTTTTGATGCGGCAGAAAAAAATTATCACCGCAATAAGTAAATCATTTAGAGCGTACATATTTGTTAATGATAGAAAAGGCTGGTATTCTCCGGATATATAGCCTTTTCTATAGTGGACTCAGTAATTATGTTGGTAGATTGAGAAAAAATTAGAATGCTAAAATCTTTATATAAACTTGAACAATACCTTGTAGTAATTTTACTGATGGGACTGTCACATCAGAAATCGCTTACTAAGCCTACCATAATATTCAACTAAGCGGTTTAGTGTAAAGCTAACGATTAGACCGGTAGTAGTTACTTGCTGTAGCGCGAATTGCATTCGTTCAGCTGTCTTGCCGTGCTATTTTCATCGATCTAGTGAGTAGAGGTAATTATGCATACACAATATGCTAAGCATTTCATGCTTGATACAAGAATAATCAAACACTACCTACTGTATAGGAATTGCTAATTTGCTTGTGTTTGTGCCCAGATAGATGAAAACTAGTGCATAATCTATCGTTCTACCCTGTACATAGAGGTACTCAGCGCCTGTTCTTGCTAATCAAAGTGCTTTTAATCTGATTTTCTATAGGCAATCTTTGTTATTTCAAGGTTTAAAGATTTATGAGTGATGAATTCATGAAACTGTTTCTTGCTGTAGCATGGAGTGAATCAGCAAACAAATGGATCTGTACCTCAATAGCCTTTTGTACTGTCAGGTGCTTTTATAGTTAGAATACTCAAGGTTATGGTATTTTACAGCTATATAGTATCTACTATGCTACGCAAGGTAAGCCTTGCAAGTGATTAATCTGTTACTAAATAATTATGATATTATCTATTGGATTATCCGGAACATAGTATGTGCCAGCCTGGAATCTTCCAGAAAAAATTATGCCATAGATTATTACGTTGGGTAAGATTAGAGATATAGGATCCATATAGGAATTCTACATCTCCATTGAGAGGTGAATATTTCAAATGTGAGCATTTTGTTTATTTGAATAAAACAATCTATGGTTCATTCAGTATCTGGGTGTCAAGCCTAGAATTTGTTGTTATTTTTATTTAGAGCTCTCATAGCTCTAATGATTAGTGTTTAGCAATAAACATGATAAATTTATTCAGACGTAAACAAGCATGCATTCAGCTAGCCACACGATTTTAGTAGTTTACACCCTTACGATCAAGTATCCTCCACTGCTGTCTAGGGACTTGCATTTCTACGGTATAAACCAGCGTTATTACGGCTTTAAAAGCCTACCCTAGTCATAGCATTAAAAAGCTCAGCGTCCAGCAGACACCAATCTATCTAAGCCAGTTAGCTATTCTGATTAAAATTGCTAAATATACAGTATTGCCGAAGGCGTAAAGTCACCAGTAATTTCGTTATTGCTTAGGAGCGTCCATACAGGTAAATATCTGGTTGGCTTTTCATGAGTTAGCGCACTTGTAAAAATGTGCACGGTGCCGAGCTTATACTCGCTTTATTGTTAGCTTTAGGTGGCTTGCTATAATTTGAGTGATAGACAAATATTATCCTCATTTTTCTTGCTAAACAAGCTAACAGCTCACAGCAAACTAGCACGGTTGAGGTACTTATCGTGATACCTGGAAATTAGTTTGACTTAGGCCTCTCAGATTAATTAAAGGCAGTCTAGTTTGAGGTGATTTATAATAATAGAGTGCGGATGTCGTTGAGCAGTTCGCTCAGACGCCGCGTGAAGTGTGCTGCGGCAGCACCATTTATCACACGGTGATCATAGGATAATGACAGCGGTAACATTAGCTTCGGTTGGAACGCTGTGCCGTCCCATATAGGTTGGATAATTGCCTTGGATATACCTAGTATCGCCACTTCTGGCGCATTAACTATTGGCGTAAAGCCGGTACCACTAATGTGACCAAGATTAGAAACAGTAAAGCAGGCGCCTCGCATGTCATCTGCAGTGAGTTTTTTGTCACGAGCTTTTGTAGTTAGCGCAGATGCTTCGGCAGCGAGCTTCAGCAGGCTCTTTTGGTCAACGCTTCTGATCACAGGGACCAGCAAACCGTCTTGGGTATCAACTGCGAAACCAATGTGTACATACTTCTTGCGAATGATCGCTTTACCGCTTGATGCTAGTGAACTGTTAAAATCTGGTAACTCCTTGAGTAAGTGTGCACACGCTTTGATCAGCATTGGCAGTAAGGTCAGTCTCACGCCAGCTTGCTGGGCTGCGGCCTTTTGTGCAACACAAAAAGCTTTGAGGTCAGTGATGTCAGCCTGGTCAAACTGGGTCACATGTGGGATGTTTAACCAGTTGCGGTGTAGACTAGGCCCACCAATTTGCATTAGGCGGGTCATCGGCGTCTCTTCAGTTTCGCCGAAACAGCTTAAGTGAGCGATTGGGATAGACGGAATGTTTATGCCACCGTTAGCGGCATTAGCGCTAATATTTTTTGTAGCTTTCTGCGTCATTGCTTTGACGTAAACCTGTACATCTTCTTTTAGTACGCGGCCGTGTGGGCCGGTTGGCGAGACAGAGTGTAGCTCAACTCCTAGTTCACGGGCTAGCTTACGTACGGCAGGCCCTGCGTGAACCTTGGTTACGCTTAAGGTGGCTGCTTTAGCAGCTGGAGCCATTACTGCATCTTGTGTTTTGAGCTTAAGGATAAAGTCGCCAGCACTGACTTCGTCTGTTAGCTTGACTGCAATACTTTCCACCACACCGGTTGCTGGTGAGGGGATTTCCATAGAAGCTTTGTCGCACTCCAGGGTGATTAGCGATTGGTCAACTTCGACGATGTCGCCAGTTGTAACTAACAGCTCAATAATTTTAGCCTTGTTCGACGAACCAATATCTGGGACTAAAATATCCTGAAAGTTGGTGATGGTGATAGGCTTTTTAGCTGTAGATGCTGGTGCAGCAACAACGTCTACAGTTTCTAGCTCTAGTAGCTCATCGCCTTCTTGCAGCCAATCACCTGGCTTCACTTTTAGGTTTTTGATTAAGCCGGCTTTTAAAGCAGGTATTTCTATATTCGTTTTGTTCGATTCTAGGATCAGGATGCTCTGGTCAATTTGAATGGTATCACCTTCTTTTACAAGCAGTTCTATTACTCTTCCCTTATTGTTACCAAAGTTAGGTACGCGAATGAGTTCGCTCACAAAAAAATCTCCTTAGCAGTCTAGTGGGTTACATTTTCCTGGGTTAATACCGAACTTAATAATAGCGTCCTCTACTGTCTTAGGCTTGATCTCACCACGATCAGCTAAAGCTTCTAGTGCTGCTAACACTATGAAGTGACAGTCCACTTCAAAGAAGTGACGCAGCTTTTTGCGGCTATCACTGCGTCCAAAACCATCGGTACCTAAGACTTTAAATTCTTTGGAAGGAACCCACTGACGAATCTGTTCAGCAAATAGTTTCATGTAATCGGTAGAAGCAATAACTGGACCATTGCGTTCTGCTAGGCATTCTTCAATGTAACTTTTCATATGTTTTTGACCTGGATGTAAACGGTTATTGCGTTCTACTGCTAAACCGTTTCGGCGCAGTTCATTAAAACTAGTAACGCTCCACACGTCAGCGCTAATATTAAACTCTTCACGCAAAATTTTTGCTGCTTCAAGGACTTCACGCAGGATAGTACCGGAGCCCATCAGCTGTACGTGGTGCGCTGCTTTCTTAGTATCTTCTTTTAGCAGGTACATGCCATTGATAATGCCTTCTTCAACACCTGTAGGCATAGCTGGTTGCTGGTATGGTTCATTCATCACGGTAATGTAGTAAAAGATATCCTGCTGTTCTTCAGTCATCTTTTTTATGCCGTTTTGAATGATTACCGCTAGTTCATAACCGTAGGTTGGATCAAAACTGCGGCAGTTTGGAATGGTGGCAGCTAATATATGACTGTGACCATCTTCGTGTTGCAAGCCTTCTCCATTTAGCGTAGTGCGGCCAGCAGTACCGCCTATTAAGAAGCCACGAGTACGACTGTCACCTGCTGCCCAGGCTAAATCCCCAATACGCTGGAAGCCGAACATCGAGTAGAAGATATAGAATGGCAGCATAGGTTGATTGTGGCTAGAGTATGAAGTACCAGCGGCGATAAAAGAGCTCATGGCGCCAGCTTCATTAATGCCCTCTTCGAGAATCTGGCCTTTTTTATCTTCCTTATAAAACATGACTTGGTCTTTATCGACTGGCTCATATAGCTGACCGACGGAAGAGTAGATGCCTAACTGACGGAACATGCCTTCCATACCAAAGGTACGAGCTTCGTCTGGGATGATAGGGACAATACGCGGACCAATGTTTTTATCTTTGACCAGTTGCGCGAGGATCCGCACAAAAACCATAGTAGTGGAGATTTCACGATTGCCTGAGCCATCCAAGATAGTCCTCATGGTATTGAGGAGTGGCGCAGATATGTTAAAGGATTGGGCGCGGCGTTGTGGAACAAAACCGCCAAGAGCAGCACGGCGTTCACTTAGGTAGCGTGCTTCTGCGCTATGTGATTCTGGTTTGCAGTAAGGTAACTTTACAAGTTCTTCGTCTTTGACAGGAATATCAAAACGATCGCGAAATAACTTCAAGCTGTTGATATCTACTTTCTTGGTGTTGTGTGCAGTGTTTTTTGCTTCGCCAGCGCCGGTACCATAACCTTTTATAGTTTTAGCTAGGATGACGGTTGGTTGTTCTTTGTGGTTGACCGCTTCGTAATATGCCGCATATACCTTGTATGGATCGTGGCCGCCACGGTTGAGCTTCCATATCTCGCTATCAGATAAGTCTATAACCATCGCTTTGAGTTCAGGCGTATTGAAGAAGTGTTCGCGCACAAACGCGCCGTCTTTGGCTTTATAGTTTTGGTACTCGCCATCAATAACTTCGTCCATACGACGCTGCAGGATGCCATTAACGTCTCTGTCTAGCAGTGGGTCCCAGAAACGGCCCCAGATTACTTTAATCACGTTCCACTGAGCGCCGCGGAATATTCCTTCGAGTTCCTGGATAATTTTGCCGTTACCGCGAACTGGACCATCGAGGCGCTGCAAGTTGCAGTTAATGACAAAGATTAGGTTATCGAGCTTCTCGCGCCCAGCTAAAGAGATAGCACCCAGAGATTCAGGTTCGTCACACTCGCCATCACCCAAAAAGCACCATACTTTTTGCTTGTCTTTAGGGATGAAGTCTCGTGCTTCAAGGTGTTTCATGAAGCGTGCCTGATAAATTGCCTGGATCGGACCTAGACCCATGGATACAGTCGGGAATTGCCAGAAATTAGACATTAGCCAAGGGTGTGGGTATGACGACAGGCCTTTACCGTCAATTTCCTGGCGAAAGTTATTCATGTGTTCTTCGGTGATGCGGCCTTCAATAAATGCACGGGCGTAGATACCTGGTGCGGTGTGGCCTTGGAAGTAGATCAGGTCGCCGCCATGTTCGTTAGTCGGAGCCTGGAAAAAGTAGTTAAAGCCAATATCATACAGAGTTGCGCTGGAGGCAAAGCTTGAGATGTGACCGCCTAGGTCAAAATTTTTCAAATTTGCGCGAATCACCATCGCCATAGCATTCCAGCGTATTAGTGAGCGAATACGGCGCTCCATGGCTAGGTCGCCCGGTATGCGTGATTCGCGTGTAGTAGGGATCGTGTTGCGGTATGGTGTAGTGATAACGTAAGGCCACTGAGACCCGCAACGGGTTGCATATTCGCTCATACTGGTCATCAGATAGTTGGCGCGGTCTTTACCTTCTTTGTTGAAAACCGATTCCAGGGCGTCTAGCCATTCCTGGGTTTCAATAGGGTCGAGGTCTTGCATAGCTTGCTCCAGGGCAGAAAGGCTACCAGAATCGGTGCCTGAAGTTTGCGGCTAGCCTTGTAGGCAGATGAAATAAAAATAAATTTGTAGAATGATGAAGATTACTTCGATATTCCTTTGTTTTACTACAAAACGTTGACTATTGCAGTTTTTCGAATCTTTTATAAATAGATTACACAATACCAAGCATATTGTTCAGTGTTGTTATTAACAGTAATTTTCATTAATTACCTAAGTTAGGCACTCACTACCAAAAAATTGAAATTAATATCAGTAATTTTGAAACGTTATTGAGTAATCCTTAGTTCTTTACCAAAATTAATTTGGTGTTCATAACAACACGCCATTCACATGTAGAAGATAGTTTATGAGACTTCTAGCGTTGATCGAGCTGCCAGTCATTCTTTTAGCATTATTATGCTAGACGAACAGGACAGTCAGTCCGTGATGCAGTGGCTACGCTCAGTAAGGACAATGACCTTTTGCGTAAACGCTGCAATAGTAGTATTGAACTTTCTCTCGCGTGCGCATACATGGATTTTGTTATTGAAATAAAGACTTTGTGATCCTTAATCTTTCTTGAGCTAGTAGCGTATAGCTAGTTCGATCCATAACTTTATGTCCGGCGAGCTTTGTAGGCAGATGACTGGTAGATGTTCAAGGCAATAATGGAGAATAAGCTGGGGCGTGTGTTACGCCACCAGTAAGTACGCATTATCGGCATGACTTAATCAGTCATGCGAATTTAATGCAAATCTTTTGTGACCTCTACAACATACATAAATGCCAGCATTAACTAAATATTTATCAATGGTCTTACTAATGTTAATGCGTGCAGTTTGGTAACCTAATGAGGGTGGCGTACGTCATGGTGAAGTATAGCATATAGTTATCCTTGACCTGGGCAAGTTCGGCATCTTGAAGCTAAACATATTTTTTGGTATTGATCTGATCTTCATTTACACCGAAAGCAGCTAGATAGTAGGTATAAAACACACCATGTATAATTAGGAATGTTTTATTCGTTTTGATCAAGAATTAAGTAAAGCGCTATGCGCAATGATCATCAAAAGTTTTATCTTTTGCGTTAACATATTTATGGGGGCATACTGTTTAGGCGTTAGCCTGGAGCTATGCTTTAACTAGATGAAATATTATGCTTAGGATTAAAGCTATTTCTGAGAATACTGCGTTATGATTATTTTAAAGTGTACATGGTAAACCCTGGACCAGGTTGTTGGTGTATAATTACTGGGTATGTTGCGCTAGTTCGCCTACTGCTGCCACCTTGGACTATGCTGCGATTGTAGCATTACGCGTTATGCAGTAGATAAATCCAGTAAGAGGTGACAAGCAATATCATGTAGCTGGTGGTAATATCAAACTGCGCTTAAGTGGCATCCGTATAGTGGAATTTGCGGTTCTCATGTTCTAATTGATTAGCGGTGATTGTAACTTGGACCTGCAACAGTAGTTTTTGCTAAAAAACGCTAGGCGCTGAAGGTTATGACTATCTTGCACATTTGCAGTAGTCGCTAAGTTACGCAATGGTTGCGTGTTTCTGTGTTACATCAAGCATACAATCTAAGTTATTTCTGACTTTATAGACATAAACGCTATCGTACGTCCATGAAGATCAGGCGCGCATAGCATTTGCTTGGCTTTGCTTATTAAGAGCCAAGCTCTATGAGTGCTTGATGTTCTAACGGTGTCTAGGTAGATTAGTGTTTTCGTCAATTAATTACTAATTTAGACAAAGGTGCAGGGTTAGATAAAGAGGAAAACGAGGAAGGTGGCCTATTATAGATGGTGATTGGTTGTTGTTGTAGGAATAACCACCGAGACTATCCAGTCTTATAGACAATTGATCGAAGGTAGCTTCGATGATATGCGCAAAGTTATCAAATTTCTGGCATGACTGGTACGGCAGTCTTTGAATTGCGTGTTATGTAGAACTTTGGCCCTGAATAATTAAATGCCTTTATCCAAGCGCTTTTTTAGTTCAAAGCAGTTAAGTATGGTAGTCTAGATTTCGTGCTAGAGCGTTTATTATTGTTAGTGCAGGCTTGTTGTTCGTTGCTCTGTTTACTTGGCGCTTATGCTAGAAAACTCTGAAGCTTTGCGTTGCTTATTTGACGCTCTGCACTATACTGAATTCCAGTAGCTCGCTGAGTAAATATACTCTTCACTTTGTTGCTCGACGAGCTACCTAAACGCAGGCTGTTTGTTTAAGGCGCTAGTAAGTCATGTGGCTTGCTGCCGAGCTACGTGAACGTCTTACGTCTATTTTGAGGGCAACCTTGAGTGGCAAATAGAAGTTCTGCTTTATTTTAAATTGGCTGATTCGTCTGCGAGTAGCAGCTGTATAAATCACTAGCATCAATGCTATTGATGACAGCTAGTAAATACCTAACCTGACTTATTGAAGTTATCCCTGTACGAGTGCTGGCTGTTAGCTTAGCTCTAAGGTAATTGCTTGTCACTTCTTGCTACAGCATATGGATACTGCTCTATATGATCGATAATTTATCATTGCCTATTACGGCAAAATTGATGGTGCTAAACCTTGGTATGGTTATTACTTAAACTATTGCTTGTCTACGACGGTGATTTGTGCGCTAAGACTGATAGAGCTAAACTCACTAAAAGAACGCAGTTCTTCGCGTGCTTGAAATTATCTCAGCAGTCATCCGTTAACCACTAAAACAAACTCTGGTCGATTGTATAATAAAGTATATATGCACTTAGGATTATCAGGCACAGCATGGCTGCTGGTTAGTTCATTGGATGTGGTGGTATTTGAGCACCATCAAGACAATAACGCCTGGCTCTTGAGCGTCAGGCTTTAAATTTGCTAGCGTTTTCTAGTAGGTGCTAGGATGCTAGCTATGTTTTAGGCAAATAACATCTAAAGTAATAGGTCATAAATGCGCTATAGCTAGGTTATAGCTAGCAGATAGGCATGCACTAAGATACGTGACAAGCTAAATGCTAAAGTCAAATTGGTTGGTACTGGTATAAATAACTTCCAGTTAACAACATTGTTTTATCTTAAGCGTTACACTGGAAAAGTATTGTCAGCATTTAATTTTAATATATGGTGCAACACGCAGCTTTCGCGTAGTCAATGCAACATTTATTTTTGTTGCATTACTATGCAATAAGTACGCATTTTACAGAATTTAAAATTAGTGAAGCTTATGTCGGTTGTCGATACCTGTCTTTCTATGCTAAATCTCTTAAGTTTTACAGCTGCGCTGTATATAGCCTGAATTTATCAAATAAAATTAGTACAGTAGCCGTGGTCAGTTTGTGATTGAATGGTGTTAGGCAATGTGTACTTGGTAAGAGCTGAGTTCAAGCTAATATTTCAATACTTAAGTTATGCTCAGTATCACTATGAACACTGGTATTTAGAGGAGTGGTTTAGTGGCTACCGCAACCTATGGCGGTAATTATTGATATGAGGAGGTTAGTGTTAACTTGCACCGTTTATGGAAGTTACATGAATATTCTGATTGTTGGACCTAGTTGGGTCGGTGATATGGTGATAGCACAGACACTCTTCCAGTGTCTCAAGCAATGTCATCTTGACTGTCAAATTGACGTACTTGCCCCCGAGTGGAGCCGCCCGATTCTCGGGCGTATGCTTGAGGTGCGCCAAGCCTTATGCCTCCCGGTTAACTGCCGCGTTATCAAGTTAGCGATGTATCGCAGTTTTGGTAAATCTATGGCTGGCCAGTACGACCAAGCAATCCTGCTGCCTAATTCGCTAAAGTCGGCGCTAGTACCGTATTTTGCTGGTATCCCTAAGCGCACCGGCTGGCGTGGCGAGTTTCGTTATGTGTTGCTCAATGATATGCGCGTCTTAGACAGGGCTCGTTACCCACTGATAATGGAACGTTTCATGGCGCTAGCGTATGAGCCTGGCGCTGAGCTGCCGGCGCCGTACCCTCTTACGCGTCTACAGATTAACTTGGTGAATCGAGATGTAGCGCTTGCTAAATTTGGCCTGGAACTTGATTGGCCAGTGCTAGCGCTATGCCCTGGTGCTGAGTTCGGTGATTCTAAGCGCTGGCCGGTTGAGCATTACGCTAAAGTTGCTGAAATGAAAATTTACGATGGCTGGCAGGTGTGGCTGTTCGGCTCTAAAAATGACTTCTCAGTGGGTGAAAACATTTACAAGCGTATTAGTCCAAGCTTGCGTAAAAAATTGATCAATCTGAGTGGTTATACTACTCTGGCTGAAGCTATTGATTTGTTGTCCTGCGCTAACTTGGTAGTATCCAATGATTCTGGTTTGATGCATGTAGCTGCAGCGCTCAACCTCCCGTTGGTAGCAGTATACGGTTCGACTTCTCCAAATTTCACACCGCCATTGGCTAATAAGGTTGAAATAGTACGTATGGGTCTAGATTGCAGTCCATGTTTTAAGCGTGTTTGCCCTTTTGGCCACTATAATTGTATGCGCCAGCTGCTGCCGCAGCTGGTTAGCAATGCTTTGCAACGCTTAGAAAGCGCTATAGCTTAGGTCTATTAGTTTGCGTGTACTGATAATTAAAACTTCATCTTTGGGTGATGTGATTCATGTGTTGCCAGCACTGACTGAGGCGATGCTAGCGATCCCTGGAATTCGTTTCGATTGGGTGGTAGAAGAAGGCTTCGCTGAACTTCCAACTTGGCATCCGGCAGTGGACAAGGTGATTCCTGTAGCGATTCGCCGTTGGCGCAAACACATCTGGTGGACTATAAAAAGCGGTGAATGGCAGAGTTTTAAAAAAAGCATCCAGTCAACTAAATACGATTTAGTGATTGATGCACAAGGATTACTCAAAAGTGCTTGGTTGACGCGCTATGTAAGCGCCCCAGTGGCAGGCTTTGATAAAGATTCCGCCCGTGAACCAATAGCAGCATGCTTTTATTCGCGCCGCCTAGCTGTACCCCCTACACAACATGCAGTTGAGCGTTTGCGTCAGCTGTTTGCTGCTGCGCTGGGCTATAATTTAGCTGATGGTTCTGGTAACTATGGCCTGAGTGTTCACAAGCTGTACAGCTTGACGCCAAAAAAACCTTTTGTATTGCTGTTGCACGGCAGTACTTGGGATACTAAGCGTTGGCCCGAAATTTACTGGCGTGAACTAGCTAAACATCTGGCGGACCATGGCGTAGACGTGAAATTACCATGGGGTAATGCTGTCGAAAAAGTTCGCGCTGAACGCCTAGCAATAGGTTTGGAAAATGCTGAAGTGCTACCTAAGTTAAACTTGGGTGGTGTTGCTCGCGTACTTACTGGCGCTTTGGCATGCGTAGCAGTGGATACTGGTTTCGGCCATTTAGCTGCCGCTCTAAATGTACCAACCATATCTCTATTCAGCTCAACTAATCCAATTCTGACCGGTACTTATGGCAAGAGGCAGATTCATTTATCTAGTGATTTTCCATGTGCACCATGCTTACAAAAACACTGTACATATCAGCCAACATATGATGATTTGCGTCTGTTTGACATGAAACTTGAGTTACCTCTATGTTTTACGCGCTTGAGCCCTGCGCATGTGGCAAGCCGACTTAGCATGTTGCTATTTACTGATGGGCTGAAATAATGCAGCTAGCGTTTGTTTTGTATAAATATTTTCTCTTTGGTGGTTTGCAGCGCGACTTTATGCGCATCGCTCTAGAATGTCAGCGGCGTGGCCATAAGATTCGCGTCTATACGCTAATTTGGGAAGGTGATGTTCCTCCTGGTTTTGAAGTATTGAAGGCGACAGTTAGGGCGTTTTTTAATCATCGGCGTAACGAGAAATTTAACGCCTGGATAGAAGCTGATCTAGCCAAGCATAAAGTTGACCGTTTAGTTGGCTTCAACAAAATGCCTGGTCTAGACATATATTACGCCGCTGATGGCTGCTTTGAAGACAAAGCGCAAAACCTGCGTCACTTACTATATAAAAGTTTTGGCCGTTATAAACATTTTGCTAAATATGAGAGCATGGTATTTGCTAAAGACGCTACAACAAAGATCTTAGTGATTTCTGAAGTACAACAATTATTGTTTATTAAACATTATAATACGCCGCTTGTGCGCTTCCACTTATTGCCGCCGGGAATTGCGCAAGACCGACGTGCACCGCAAAACTCTACAGAAATTCGTAAAAGTTTTCGCAAGGAATTTAACGTAAGCGATGATGATATGCTACTGGTGCAAATCGGTTCCGGCTTTAAGACTAAAGGTGTCGGTCGTAGCCTTAAGGCTGTAGCCGCACTACCATTTGAGCTTAAAAAGCGCACACGTTTGTTTGTAATTGGCCAGGATAACCCTAAGGTATTCCAACTGCAAAGCGCTATACTAGGATTAAGCGATAGCGTACAGTTTTTTAAGGGTCGGAGCGATATTCTGCGTTTCTTATTGGGTGCTGATCTGTTGATCCACCCGGCGTACAACGAAAACACAGGTACCGTCTTGCTTGAAGCGCTCGTGGCCGGGTTGCCAGTTCTAGCTTCAGCCATATGTGGTTATGCTAACTACATTGCCGAAGCTAACAACGGATTAGTATTGGATGAGCCGTTTAAACAGGCGCAGCTCAATCAATATCTAGTATATATGCTTATCGATTACGCACAGCGTGCTGCCTGGGGCCGCAATGGGTTGGCTTACGCTGAGACAGCTGACCTCTACAGTATGCCACAACACGCGGCAGATATTATTCTAGCGGAGCTAAAATTATGAAGTTAATTCTTGCTGAACCGTTTAAGACGTTATGGTCTGGGCGCGATGTTTTTGCTGAGGTAGAGAAACTGCAAGGTCAGGTATTTCGTGAGTTAACAGTGCGTCGCACCTTACGCACTGAGGTAGATGGCCGTCAATATTTTGTAAAAATTCACCGTAGCATAGGTTGGGGAGAAATCTTCAAAAATTTGATCACTGCCAAATTGCCAGTATTAGGTGTAGGTCTCGAATGGGCTGCTATCCATCGTTTGCAGAAGCTTGGTGTGCCTACCATGACCGGCGTAGCTTTCAGTGAAAAGGGCAGCAATGTAACTAACCGGTACTCGTTTATTATCACCGAAGAACTGGCTCCAGCCATTAGTTTAGAAAATTTAACTGTCAATTGGGTGGCTAAGCCTCCTGCATTTGCATTGCGCTATGCTATCACTGCAGAATTGGCGCGCATAGTTGGCAAAATGCACCGTGGCGGTGTCAATCACCGCGACTGTTACCTGTGCCACTTTCTGCTCGATACTACTAAACCAATGAATGTGCGCAAATTAAAGCTATCAGTCATCGACTTGCACCGTGCTCAATTGCGCACCCATCTACCGCTGCGCTGGCGCAACAAAGATTTGTCAGCATTGTATTACTCAGCATTGGAAATTGGTTTAACTCAACGAGATAAGTGGCGCTTTCTTAAAGGTTATTTCCGTCAGCCACTACGTCAGATATTGACTGAGCAGTCGACCTCTTTAGGTCTTATGCAGCGCAAAGCATATAAACTATATGCGCGGAAGTTAAGCCTGGGGAATGTCCCCTGATAGCAGGTCAGACCTAGAACCTACTTACACTATCTAGGTGGATAATTTTCTGTACTTTAGAGGGTATTTTGTTGTTTTGTATGGTGAGTAACTGAAACCTTCTCTGTGATTACATTTGATTCACAGTCGAGTCTTGGCTTGATCAATTATTGTATCTACGATCTGTATACCTTATCGGTCAATGCTATGCGTTGCTACTTTAGTGTGACTTTTAGTACAGTCTAAGTAGCGAAACTGCAAGTACCTCGCTAAGCTGGACGTTTATGTCGCCAGTATGATAACTTTGCAGTGCAAGGTTCTACTTTATGTCTATCTCAGTAGGATGATAGCTATCCGCGAGCTGCTAAAATGTAGACATATCTATGATAGAAGATTGTTAATGATCTATAGTTTAACAAATATATTAAGTTAATATGATCAATTATGAGAGCGCTGAATACATTAACACGATGTATAAACATCTTTTTATCTATAGCTATTTACAGTGTCTCAACTTATTAATTGCTTGCTGATTACTATATCGTATGCCTGATCAGTTGTTCTAATGGTAATTTTCTAGCACGGCTTTTAATTCAAAGATTACTTGACTCAAGATCTAGCTTGCAGTGATTAATATTATTAAATATTACTTGTTTATTACCTGTCAGTTATACTTCTATTATTCAATATCGCTAGCACACACACGTAACAGTAAAACAATAAACAGCGAATTTATTATTTAGTAAGATTTTTTTGAGGTTAGTATGAGCTAGTAGTTTCATGGTGACTAAAGATTATACTTTGCTTCAGCTGAATAGCCCATCTAACTTAGATACTATATATGTTAGCAAACGATGCGCAGCTGAATGGATAAGCGATATACTAGTTATGGCGACTGAAATAGCGTGTTTTGCTTAGAGTATAAAATATCAGTATGACTACCTAGTAAATTGCTATATGGATTATTTCAAGCTCTCAAGTAATAATCTGATATGTATACTTAGTAAATCTTGTTAGCGTACAGGCGTTTACCTAAATATTCTCTGGTTTTAGCTATTACCTGTGGGCCAGATATTTTTGCGTTACAGATGATGTTTTTCGGTGAACTTATATTACTTTTTGTAGTTAGCTAGTGCGTGGTTTACATAGTATAAGCTAAGTGCATGATTGCTTTAATCCTAGGTATATTTTAGTTAGGCTGCAGGCATAAGCTATGCCGCGCATATTAATGGGCCTCGAGAGACCTCGCCAGCTATTGTTTGGCAAGCGTAATTATATCAAGGATTTGAAGTTATTTTTGTGACATATACTATAGTGGTTCACTATATAAATGTGTTCATTATTTGCGGTCTTATCCTTGACTAGCCAAGGATAACTTGTTGGTTATCACCTGTTTCGAGCGCATGATCGCCTGGCGCAGTCATAAGGAGAAATGTTGATGCGGTTGTCTGAACTGAAAAAAACTGGTCGTACGCCAAGGCTGCCTCTGACTATTGAACTTACGGATTCTGCAGGTTCAAGGCGATTACAACTGCTCAGTCTTCTGCATGTGTTGCCTGGTAAACGTTATGTAGGCGCAGCCATCTGGTGCGGCCGTCAAGTGTTGGCTAAATTATTGGTAGGTAGTAAAGCAGTGCGGCATTTTCAGCGAGAGCTTAGTGGTGTACAGCTTTTAGCTGAGCAAGGTTTTATCACGCCGCAATTGCTAACTGATGGCTTACAGGAAGGCGAGGGTGGCTGGTTGTTATTTCAATTTATTGATAATGCTGAAAGCCTAGCAAATGCCTGGCAAGCGGTTAAAGGTTTACCGCCGCTGACTGATGAACAAACAGCAGTGCTTGCTGATGCTTTGGCAGTGATTGCTAAGATGCATACTAAAGGCTTGTGGCAGAAAGACCTGCACCTGGATAACTTTCTTCGTCATGGCAATCAGTTATACTTAATTGACGGTGCAGGGATATATATGGAAGAAGTAGGCAAACCGCTATCGCGTAATCGAGTGCTAGAAAACCTTGGCGTATTCTTTGCTCAGCTGCCAAAAAATTTGGAGCCGTTCAATGAACAGTTGCTAGCGTACTACTTGTTGAGCAATAGCGAACATGTCTTGCCGCTAGATGCCCTCAAAAAACAGGTATATAAGGCTAGCGCCTGGCGTTTAAAAGATTTTTTAAACAAGGTTGGTCGTGAATGCACGTTGTTCAGTGTAACGCGTAGTGCTTTTGCTTTGCGCGCAACCTATCGCGAAGCAGAAACAGTGCTATTGCCAGTATTAGAGCAGGCCGATGAGTTATTAGATCAAGGTTATTTATATAAAACTAGTGGTGCAGCTACTGTTGCTAAGGTTGATATAGCTGGGCAGTCGTTAGTAATCAAGCGTTACAATATTAAAAGTGTTGCCCATTGGCTTAAGCGTTTTTGGCGCCCTAGCCGCGCATGGCATTCCTGGCGTGAAGGTAGTCGTTTAGAATTCCTCGGTATTACTACACCAAAGCCGTTAGCTGTGTTAGAAAAGCGGTTTTTATGGTTGCGTAGCCGAGCCTATCTAGTGACTGAATATCTCCCTGGGCAAGATATCATTGAACGTTTTATGCCTTATATTGAGCATGGTCATGCGCCAGAAGATGAGCTCCTGGCTCTAGAGCATCTATTTGCTGAGCTGATTCGTTATCGCATTAGTCATGGCGATTTTAAAGGTCATAACTTGTTTTGGGCTCAAGATCGTTGGGCGTTGATCGACCTTGATACCATGTATCAGCACGGCTCAAACGTCAGCTTCGCTCTGGCGTTCGCTAAGGACCGTACGCGGTTTATGCGTAATTGGCCTGAAAGTAGCGCGCTTTATAAGCTGATTGATCAGCGCTTACCAAAAGAGATTAGCGTTGCCGGTTAAAGCAGATTTTTAAGTTTGATCAGTTTTTTAAGCACTACTTAAATCTAATACCAACTCGTAACGCTAAGACTTAAACTACACCGCATACTAATGTCTCTCAGTGCTACTTTATAGTAGCGAACATTATTATTCACTAGCAATCATAGTATTAATATACTACGATTGAGCAAAATTTATCTGAACTTTGAGTTCAGTTGACAGTTCGCTGTTGTACTTTTACTGGTAACGTGTCCATGAATTTGTTGTTAGTGGGAATCTGACATGGCATAGTGTTAAATTGCGTAACTTGGTTAATCTTAGTATTAGTTTATTTCATATTCTTGTTGATCGATGGCTTTAGTGCGCAGTTTGAGTTATTTGATTTGCCGGAATACATCGATTTCGCTATAGGTCATAATGTGCACATTTTAGCTCGTGCTTACATACCAATATAGGTCTGGAGTACAAACACATATCGTGCTGATTACCACCATAGGTGTGGTGTGCTTCTAGTTGGTACTATATTAGTAGTTATTACCATTACTGATAAGGTGGCTGCCTCTGTATATCTTGATAGCAGTTTAGCAAGGTTTAGCTTGTAAGGTTCAGTTGCTCAGTAGCCAGTTAGCCTGTATTGGCTAGTCGAGTAATTTCTACTAACTATTTAGTATTTTATTATAGTAATAGGCGCTTTTAACGCTTTATATGTTATTTAAAGTATTTGCGATTATGCTGATTGTGATCGTGATTGAAATCAGTAACATCAATCATGTTACTTAAAGTATTAACAATGGTGTTGCAGTCAGTAGACCAAGCTTCTTTATAATTTATGGGTAAGTTTACAATGCTGCTACGCAGCATTAACTGGGCTTGGTTAGTTTTTTGAGCTTGTTGAGAATAGACATATACCGCATATACTAGGCCACCAAGTAATATGGCAGTAACCTATACGTAGCATCGTCGATATAGCGCTTAAAATGCATACCTAAGCGCTAATTCATCGATACTTTAATATGATTATATTAAGTGACATACCATAAAATTATGGTTTATGCCACCAATACGCAGACTAGCTTTCTATGAGGTCTAAATATGTCCTAGCAGATTCGTAGTATTGCCTTACTTCAGATTGCTTGAGATCATGGCCGGCTTGCTTATTGTTATCTAGCTGATATTTACCATGTTTTAGCGGTAATGTAGTTATTTATTTCAAATGTCACTACACGTTATAGTTTTAGTATAACGGTGTAGCTAGGTTTTCAATGTTACAAGAAATTATCTAAGATTATGCTGTCAGCAGTTATTATCACCTAAAGTATCTGCTAGGCCTTTGCTGCTTACTGTTTTTAAGCGTTAGCCAGAATACTATGAGGAGTCAGCTTGATACTGCGCCCATCAAGTCTTTCTAGCAAGTGTAAACGCCACAGCATGCGTGAATAAAGCTACAATTGGTTTTATATAAAATATTTATAATAGTTCTATGTATTTAGGCCTGCAGCACTAAATAAGTACAATAAGCTATTAATGCTGAGGAGGCTACCATTCAAGTAGCTGTCAGATATTAGGGCCAGACTAGCCTAAACTTTTCCAATTTAACCTACCACCCGCCTATGTAGTCAGGTGGTACTGTTAGTGCTAGTGGATATGACGACTTTAAATACAAAGGTACCTTTGTACGTGTTCTATGCTATGCAGTCAAAGCAAAGATAGCAATATCAAGATTTACTAGTAGTGCACAGCGACACAAGCCGCTATATTTTTTAGATCATCAACTTGTATAATCACACTAAACTTTAGCTTTGAGCTGTGCTTCAACTTAGGTAAAATACATATGTTCAGTTGTAACTTGTATGCATATAAGTTGAAAGGAGTTTAAACTCTTACAGCACTGACGATTATTAATGTTTATGTGGCGTCCTTAGTCATGTTGTCGATATATCTACATATCGACGGTAAGTTGATTGGAGTCGCTGCAGAAGTGCGTTTCGTACATTAACAGGCATATCACCGAATACTCTACAATCTTGCTTAGTTATGCTTAGAGCAAGCCAGCATTAAGGTTTATTAAGTTGATTTAATGGTAGTCTAGTCTACTCTCATTAAAATGTTTAACTTAAGATGTATTGGCAATACGCTAAGTATTACTAGTTTGTCATGGACAGCATTAATGGCGTAATCCTGATGAGAGGTCTTTTGCTGTAAGCACCATTGTAATAAGATAATCTTATATAGAAAGCAACCAGATATTGATTTAAAAAAATTAATACTAGGCTGGTTAAACACTACCTGACTCACGATTCTAACTTCTGCTAGTATTGAAGTTTTTAGGAAATACTATCAATCCTTGGCATCGCTAGTAAGAGTAAATGTACCGCTATAATAGCAAAATCCACAAAATCAAGGAATGCTAAGACTAGGCTGCCTTTGGCAGCTAGTATATTGCTGTTATTGAGTTTATGGGTTTTGAGATGCTTAAAGAGGGAGCGTAAGATTATCAGTATAGCGCCATATAATATCGCTGATAAGTGCAATTTTTCATGCTAGACTTCACTTAAAAAGCTAGATAGTGATTAACACCGACTACTTAACATTATCGATTTGCACTATTAAAAAGATAAAAACAAAAGCTTTTTTATTCTGTCTGCTAAAACTAAGAGATACATTTTGCTAAATTCAAGGTATAAAGGCGATACTCTTGCCAACCGATGCGCTAAACGTATTTTGGCTTCGATCTATAATGCCTAATCATACAAAACATCTAAGTTATCAAATACAGTGTAGACTGTTATGAGTCTGTCGGCTGAGTGTTATGTCTTGCAGTTCTGTCAAGGCTATGATGCTCCATTTCTAGACTGTGCGCGGCAGTATGCGAGTTTGTTTGCAAGCTCGAGGTACAAAGTGACTACAGTGTTCCTTACCGGATCTTCAGATCCTACAGTAGTGGCTAGTTGTGACTCTGATGAAGTGCTATTTATGGAGTTTAGCTCTAAGGATATTCGTGGCCTCAAGCTGTGCGCCATCTGTGAATTGCATAAGATTGCTACGTCGCGTAATTTCAGTCTCTGCATTGCCCACCGGTTCAAGCCAATTTATATCGCCTTGATCGGTACGCGCTTACCGGTAATTGGTGTGCATCATGCTTTTAGTGATTATCAGCGCTGCAGCCGTAAGTTATTGGCTTGGATTTTTCGTAAGCGCTTAAGTCTGCTAGGAGTGTCCAATGCAGTGCGTGATGATATGCGTCGCTCTTTACCAGCCTTACCGGCGGTACGTATTCAGACACTGTATAATCGTATTGATATCGAGGCCATGCAAGCATTGCAAGTGTCGGCTCATGAAGCACGTGATGTGTTGGGGTTGTCGCTAGATGAGTGGGTGATCGGCAATGTCGGCCGCTTGCACCCGGATAAAGATCAGGCTACCTTACTCAAGGGTTTTGCTTTGGCCTTGCCGCATCTACCTGCCAGGAGTCGCCTAGCAATTCTGGGCACCGGATATCTAGAACAAGACCTCAAAAGTTTAGCCTGTAAACTGGGCATTGCTGAACGGGTCCTATTCTTCGGCTATGTTCCTGATGCGCGCCGGTATTTCCATGCGTTCGACACCTTTGTTCTAAGTTCTAACAATGAGCCATTCGGTATGGTGCTGCTAGAAGCTATGGTGGCAGGTGTGCCGCTGCTCGCTACGTCGTGCGGTGGTTCTCGTGAAGTAGTTGATGGCGTCGGTACTCTATTTCCGCTTGGTGATGCTGAACACTTAGGGAATGGTCTTCTGCACTTGGCGGCAATGAATCGTCAAGAGCACAAGCAGTATAGTGATATGATACTGAAGAGCCTACGCCAGCGGTTTTCTGATCAGGTAGCGCGCGATACTTTTTGGCAGCTACCACACGTTACTGAGCTGATCACAAGGGTGTAATGTTTAATCGATTCCAGGCCTTTCGCGAGCGTGGTTGGTCTAATGTTGACGCGTTAACCTACAGCGATGCCTGGCATCGTTTTGGTGGTAGTGTTGCTACACATCCAAAAGTAGTCGAACGTCTAGCTGGGCTTGCCGGGATTCCTGTACGCTATCAAGCGTGGGAGCAAAATAGAGAGCTTAAAGCGTGCATTGCAACCTGGGGGCCGGATTTAGCGCTGTCTAAAAGCACGCTTCAACGTAATGGTAAAAAGGGTTTGTTTGATCTTGGTAATGCTGAGTTAATTCTGCCTGCTGCCGCTGATGCTCAGGTGACGTTACGCCATCGAGCACGTTACCTATCAGCCTTAAATGCAGGTCGCTTTGTTGGCATCAAACTACAGGCTGAACAGTTAGCCATGGCGCGTACTCCAGAAGAATTATCAAAAAAGTTTTGCTACAACAAACGTCGTGAATTACGACTGATGGAAGAGGCTGGTGGCGTAGTGCGGCCTGTGCAAGACTTTTCCAGCGCCGATTTAGCAGCAATGTACTGCGATTTATTTCAGCGCCGCTGGGGCTTTCCGGCTACTGGTGCTAAACATATGGCACAAGTACTTAAACTGTTGCGTGAGCTGTTGATAGGTTCGGTAATTTTTCTTAACAATGCACCTATTGCTATACAGCTAGTGTATCGCGTTGAAGCACCAGAGTGGGTTAGTGTTGAATATATTAATGGTGGCGTTGACCCTAAAGCTCGTGTATTTAGCCCAGGCAGTGTGTTGAGTTTCCTTAATACGCAAAATGCCTGGAAAAAAGCACGAGAAGTCGGCAAACCATTACGGTTTTCGTTTGGTCGGGCGGATTGCGCATATAAAAATCGTTGGTGTAACTCTGTGCTAGTGTTTACTGTATGAGTGAATTGATAAACCGTAAGCAGATTCTGCTAAAGCGCTATCGTCGAAATAAATGTATGGGCCTACTGGTTAGTTTACTGATACTGATATGTGTCGGTCTGCTAGTGGTTTGGTGGCTGCCGATATTGTTAGCGGTATTTACCTGGCTTGTCCATGAGAACTGGTTTGTTGAATACTTGTTTTACTCGCCAAAAAATGACTATCAATATAAATTTACAGCTGATACTGAGCAGCTAGGCGTGACCCTAGATAAGGGCAGGTTAGTACTTAGACAGGAATTTGAGCTGATTGGTGATGAGACGTTAATTCTTGCTGTGCGGCTTAAAAGCAGTATGGTTGGTCATTTTATCGATCCGTATGTCGTGTTGTCGTACGATGATCGTCAAGTATTTGAGCGTGGTGTCAATGGTTTACGATACCTAAACCTTACCGGCCAAGCACAATTACTGTTGAGTGGGCAGTTGCTATTGCGTAGCCGATTTTGTCATGTACAAGGTGAGCTTGTGCTGTCAGTATTCCGCTATCCAGATGTACGTCGGCAAAGAATGATGGTGATTGCGCCACATGCCGATGATGCTGAGCTTGCCGCGTTTGGACTATATAGCCAGACAGTACAACCATGGATCGTGACACTGACTGCCGGCGAGATTGAAGCCGAGCACTATCAGCGGATGGGACTTAGCAAGCCTGAGGCAGCGCGACTTAAAGGCCGTTTGCGTGCCTGGGACAGTATTGTAGTGCCGCGCTGGGCTGGAATACGGCAGGAATACTTAATTCAGCTTGGGTATTTCTGCTTACAGTTGATGGCGATGAAGTTAGAGCCGGATCGTGCGGTGGTTTCTTTGGAGGCAGAATTAAATGACATCCGCGTATTTCGCCAGTTTAATCAGTTTCTGTTGCCTGCAGATACTAACGGTCTAGCAACCTGGAGCAACCTGTTGGCTGACTTACGTGCCATAATATTGCTTGCGCGTCCTGAAGTTATCGTGCTGCCATGTTCGTTGCTTGATTCGCATCCAGATCATGTCTGCGCTCGGCAGGCTGTATTGGAAGCTTTGCAGGATCTTGAATGGCAGCCAACTATTTTGCTTGGCTACGCCAATCATCTGCATGACAACAACCGCTGGCCCATGGGAGATTCTGGCAATGGTGTTGCTTTGCCGCCGTTTTTCGATACAACTTACACGTTGTTGCCTTATTGTGTGTCCTTATCCAAACAAGAGCAGTGTAATAAAGCAATGTCGCTTGGTATGATGCATGATCTACAACCAAGAATATCGTTCAAACGGCGTGTGCGACGCGTTATACAACGCTTGTTTTCTGGAAGAGCCATTTCACCTTGGGGTGAAAATGATTTTTTTCGTAAGGCCGTTCGGCGCCATGAACTCTTTTGGTTCGTCAAGTACAAGTAACGTATAGTCACGTGTAGATACTGGATGTATCATAGAAAAGCAAATATCAGTGAGTCTTTGTGTGACTCACGAGTTAGTGTTAATACGTTTTTGCTGATTTTTTACTTTGGCTATCAGCTACTATAGATAATGTTTTTCTTAAAATCTTTCGCCATAACTAGAATATAAATTAATTATTGTTAGGATGATCTTTACCGATCACTGCGCACTAATCTCATAACATATTGTAAATATTTGAGCAGCAGAAGCCATATCGATTACATGATATTAGGCCACTATTTATAGTGTACTACTTTGATCATCTTAAGAGCTGTGATTATGTAGAGTTTGCGATTTGGATTTCTTGTCTACGGCAATCTAAATAAGTACTTCACTGCTGAATAGTTGACTAGCTATAATTTGTTTTAAACTCATAAATAATTGGCAGTTGGTATACTTTATACTTAACGTATAATACTGTTAATACTCAAAATGTTTATGTAGAGTAATAGTTTAAAAGTATCTTTTACTGATTAGTCCCATAATATAATGGGTACGGGCGAGTTCTATGGAATTTATCTGTGATATAAGAACTCTCCTGCGTTTTTTGTTTTGGAATGGCGTATAAGCTTCACTAACTATGTCGGTGAAGTAAAATCACCTAGGCGTTCAGTGTGCCTAGTGTTGTGATTGAATGGTATCATAGCAGCGATCGTTTTTCTTATTAATTATACTGGGATAATAGTGGCTGGATTAAAAATAGTTACGATGAACGAGAATTTTCATGTTTTTATTTTGTTGACCGGAAGTATAATTAATAGCTGGTTGTTGCCGTTTGTGAGCCTAGAGTATGTCTAGAAGCTGATAGTTAAAACAGCCTGTATTGTTGATGCCAGAAGTTTCCATTAAGGAGAGTTATGAGCCGTCATTTCAGAGTCCTGCAACTACAGCCTGACTACAATGTCAAAGACTACGACTGTGCTGACTTAGCCGAACAGATAATTAAGGCATTGCCTACAGATCGCTATGAAGTCACTGCCACGTTTTTGCGTGGCAGGCCAGGTCCTACAGAGCCAGTCAGTCGCGCTGCTAAGTCAGCTTACTTTGAATTGTCTAACAGTGCGCTCAAAGGCTTGAGGCTGCGCGCAATGTGGCAACTTTATAAGTTTTGTCGCCGGGAAAAGTTTGACGTTGTGATATGTAATCGCTTCAAACCAGTCAACATGATGTTGCAGTTAAACCGTTGGCTGAAAATTCCCCTGTGTATTGGTATCTCCCATGGATTTGGTGAATATGATCGTCTCTATCGGCGTAAGCAAGTTCAGTGTTGGCTAGATGAGCACTGGCATTTTATTGGGGTGTCGCCAGCAGTCACGCAATACCTGCTAAACCTTAAGTGCGGGTTTACCTACCAGAATACCCATACCATTAAAAATGCTATTGATATTAAACAGTCCGTAGGCTTGCAGCATTCGCGTAAGCGCGCCCGTGAGTTATTGGGTATTAACCCTACAGTGCGTTTGATCGGTGCTTTAGGGCGTCTTGTACCAGTAAAAGGCCACACTTACTTGGTACAGGCTTTTGCGGCGCTTAAAGATCAATACCCTACAGCTCAACTCGCTATTATTGGTACAGGGCGAGAGAAATCTCATCTGATTACACAGATTCAGGACCTTGGCCTGGCTGGGCGCGTTCAGTTGCTAGGTTTTAAGGAAAATGCCCTGCAATACGTACAGGCTTTTAATATCTGGGCTATTCCGTCGTTGTCAGAAGGCTCGTGCTTAGCGCTGCTGGAAGGTATGAGTGGGCGCTTACCAGTAATTGCCTCAAGCGTACCGGCTATGTTGCCACTGATTCAAAGCGCAGGAGGTCTTGCAGTAAATCCTGCTAATGTGTCAGAACTGACCATGGCTTTAGATGCCTATCTTGCACTGTCTGATGAAGCGCTAGCGCGGAAAGGTGAGCAAGCTTATCGATGCCTTCAGGCGCAACATGACATTATGGTATTCCGCAAAGAGTATTTAGAATTAATTGATTCAAAATTAGCTCAAGCATGCGGAAAGTATGTATGAGTTATAGTCAGCCATTAGTCACGGTGATTATTGCGTCGTATAACCATGCTCCATACATTGAGGAAAGTATTCTTAGTGTATTGAACCAGACTTATCTCAACATTGAATTATTGGTGATTGATGATGGCTCGACAGATAACAGTGGCGAACGTATTAGATATTTGCAGGAAAGCCACACATTTGACTTTCACGTGCAGCATAATCACGGGTTAACTAATACGCTCAATAGCGCTATTTCACGGTCTCATGGTTCTTTGGTTGTACCGTTTAGTTCAGATGACATCATGATGCCAGAGCGTATAGCGATCCAAGTAGACTATATGAATGACAAGCCGGAGGTAGGTATATGTGCTGGAAATATTGAGTTGATCGATGCCAATGGCAAGCTCTTTCAAGAGAAACGCCAGCGTCGTAATGTGTCCTTTAGGCGTATGGATTTCGATGATATATTTCTTGAGCGCAAGCCTTACCCGCCAGCTCCTACTTTGATGATCAGGCGTGAAGCGTTGGAAAAAGTCAATAGATTTGATCCGCAGATTTTTCTGGAAGATTTATTAATTGAACTGAAGATTACTAATGCCGGTTATTTTATTGACAGCTTGAACATTGTGATGGCGCGTTATCGTAAACACGCTACTAATTCATACAAGAATCATCGGTTCATGATAGATAATATCTTACGTTCATACGCTTTGTTCAGTGACCATCCGCAATATGATAAGGTGCGTTATAAGTTTCTTAATTCTATGTTTCTTAAGACATCAAACCGCAATTGTGCATTAGCAAGAGAATTGTTAGCGCAGATCCCGTTTTTGGCTTGGAACAAGAAAACTTGGCGCGGACTGAGCCGGCTGCTTTTTTCTCCGCTAGAAAAAGACCGGTAATTTATGGTGCTGCTGCCATGCGGTAGCTATACAGATAAAGCATTAGCAGTAACGCAATACCCCTAAAATAGGGGCAAGTTATAAAACGCAGCAATACTGTTATTATTGGTGAAACGCTTTAAATACTAAGGGAGCTTACCTTGAGGTGTACCAAGTAGTGCGTTTTAAAACATTTGAAGAGGCTGCTATCCTACAGCGTAGCGATGTTAACTCTAGCCATTATCTTTAATTATATTGGCGTGTTTGTCTTAATACTGTGAAACTTCATGTAGCATTAGAGAAATGAAGGTGCTGGCATGTGTAGCATGCTACTACGACGTTTAGCAATGCTTAAACCAGCAATCATAGCCAAGGGGATCCAGAGCAAGAACCAATGCTCTTTGGGTCGTGAAAGAATATCACCGCCTTCGGTCAGGCCAGCACCTATGCCATAAATCAGCAGTGCAGAAGTCAGCAGGAACAACGGATGTGTTTGTTCTTTAAGTCCTTTGTGCAGACCCCAGCCTAGCATAAAAATCCATGGAATCAATCCAATTATACCGACATAATAAAGCACGCTAAGGATAAAACTGTGTGGTTCCATGAGTTCTGTGTTGTTTATGATCAGGGACAGTTTAGAGTTGTAGCCGTGGCCGATGAATGGTTGATCGATAATACGCTGTAATGTCATGCCCCATAACTCAAAGCGATAAGAACTGCCACGCTCGGCAATAATTTTAGGATTAAATAGTAAAAACGATATAGTTCCCAGCATGTAAGTCGTAATCGTTATAATTGCACGATAATTACGACCTACAAAAGCGATCCATAATGCGGATAACGTTAGTGCAGCTAGTGCCATACGCGAACCAGTGGCCAGGATTGCCAGTGTCATGATTGCTAGTGCAGGCATGCTGAACAAGAACACTTGCAAATTCTTGGTAGAGATGCAGATACATAGCCAGTAAACGCAAAAAAAACCGAATACATGTGAGCTGAGTAGCGGATTATCTAGAGCACCCAGACCACCAATCATACGCATGCTCAGTCCAGGTTTAAAGCCTTTTGCAAAAGCTATCAGGCTATCTATACACACTACTAGTGCAATTATTGCTGCACTAAATAAGATAGGTTTAAATAGTTCATTTCGGTAATGCAGCATTACTCCGCAGCCGGCAAATAACATAAATGTTTGCAGTGGAGCTTTGAGAAATTTGGAATCTCTATTAGGCTCTGGGCTCCACAGAACGCTCATTATTGCCCAGATGCAAAATGCTAGAAATGCAATGATCAATGGTTCACGCAGTAGCTCCTGAATTTCCTTTGGGCGTAGGCACAGTAGAAGTAAAGTGGGCATACTGAAAAAGCTATAGTAGAGCCGGTGCATGACATTACGATTTTCGACGTAAAATAGTGAACTAAGCAATAACAATAGGCCTATCGGCAAAATCCAAAGCACCAGAAAATCGAAAACACGATTTACTCCAGAGGTAAGACACTGAGACTGCATACAGTACAAGGCTACTCCAAAGCACGGAAAGCGGACCTTTCTTAAGAATTCATAATAATATTATTCATACAATAAGATTATTATGAATTAATATCAAACAAAAAGTTGTTAGGTTATTATTTAGTGCAGGCACATAACAGAGAAGCATGTGATTAAGTCATCCTTCTTCATTCAAAAAAAGATTGCATAGTATGATCAACTCCAGTCAGAGCACAAGTCCTTCAAGCCGGGAAATATACTTTCGCCTGCTTATATACATTAAGCCTTATGCCGGATTATTTGCGTTGAGTATTGTTGGATTTTTAATTTTTGCGTCGACTCAACCAATGTTTGGGTATATTCTTAAGTACTTTGTCGATGGCCTATCTAATCCTGAGGCAGTGCTGTTTCCACGTATGCCATTTTTGCACCGCCTGCAATTACTGCAGGCGGTGCCATTATTAATTATTCTTATTGCTGCATGGCAGGGCCTTGGTTCTTTCATGGGTAACTATCTGCTGGCCAAGGTTTCTTTGGGCTTAGTTCACGACCTGCGTGTGCAGTTGTTCAATAACTTGTTAACGTTACCTAATAGTTATTTCGACAACCATAACTCCGGGCATCTAATTTCCAGGATTACTTTTAACGTAACAATGGTTACGGGCGCGGCTACAGATGCCATCAAGGTAGTGATTCGCGAAGGTATGACGGCTATTTTCCTATTTTCCTCATTACTATTTATGAACTGGCGTCTTACTTTGGTTATGATCGCTATTTTGCCGTTGATTGCAGTGATGGTCAGTATAGCTAGTAAAAAGTTCCGCAAACAGAGTAAAAAGATTCAGGTAGCTATGGGCGATGTAACTCACGTCGCTTCTGAAACTATCCACGGTTATCGCGTAGTGCGCAGCTTTGGTGGTGAAGTTTATGAAGAGAAACGCTTCTTTAAGGCTAGCCAGAGTAACACTGACAAGCAGTTACGCATGATCCGTACCGTAGCAATCTATACCCCGTTGCTGCAGCTAGTGATTTATGTTGCTATGGCAATGCTGATGTTTCTGGTGCTTTACCTTCGCGGCGATGCATCAGCCGGTGATATGATAGCGTATATCACTTTAGCTGGGCTGATGCCCAAGCCAATCCGTCAATTGTCAGAAGTTAGCTCAACTATTCAGAAAGGCGTAGCTGGTGCTGAAAGCATTTTCAGTCAGCTAGACGAAGAGCGAGAAATCAATTACGGCACTGCCGAGCGCGACAAGGTTAGTGGTCGCCTGGAAGTGCGCAACCTAAATTTCACCTACCCAGGTACCGAACGCCATGTACTGAAAAATATCAGCTTTACCGCAGAACCTGGACAGATGATTGCTTTGGTGGGCCAGTCTGGTAGCGGTAAATCTACACTAGCTAGCTTAATCCCGCGTTTTTACCACCACGAAAGTGGTCACATCTTTCTTGATGGTGTAGAGATCGAGGATTATAAACTGCTCAACCTGCGTAAGCACATTGCTCAGGTTACTCAGCATGTCACGTTGTTCAGTGATACTGTAACCAATAACATTGCTTATGGCGATCTAGCTGGCATGCCAAAAGTTGATATTGAGGCAGCGGCAGCGGATGCTTATGCCAAGGATTTTATCGACCAGTTGCCAAACGGTTTTGATACTCAGGTCGGCGAAAACGGCGTGCTGCTGTCTGGTGGCCAACGCCAACGCCTAGCAATTGCTAGGGCATTACTAAAGAATGCGCCTTTGCTAATTCTTGACGAGGCTACCTCAGCCCTTGACACTGAATCTGAGCAGCACATTCAGGCGGCGTTGGACAAGGTTATGCAAGGTCGTACTACCATCGTGATTGCTCACCGACTGTCCACTATCGAGAAAGCTGACTTAATCTTAGTAATGAATGATGGTCGTATTGTCGAGCACGGTAGCCATGCCGAACTGTTAGCAAAGAACGGCTATTATGCCCGCCAGCACGCAATAGGGATTAAAAGAATTAGTGCTCATAAATATCACATGATTTAATTGCGCATACGTTTAAAATGTAGGAGCGGACTAGCTAGTTTTTTACATATTATGTTTATCTAACACGCAATAACTCTATCTAAACTTCTATAAGCCCTCCATGTGTAACCATGTGCTAATATCTTATTCATTTTTATTTTGTATGTGAGTTGCTCCATGAAGTTATCCATGCCGCGATTCGATCAAGCCCATGTTTTAGTAGTCGGTGATGTCATGCTTGACCGTTATTGGCATGGTGATACCTTACGCATTTCCTCTGAATCACCAGTACCAGTAGTCAATGTCAAGCATATTGAAGACCGTCCAGGTGGCGCTGCTAACGTTGCCCTAAACATTGCTGCCCTCGGTGCTACGGCTTCCCTAGTGGGTGTGATTGGCGACGATGAAGCCGCTAGTAGCTTATCTAATAGTTTGCGCAGTGCTGGCGTGCATACACTATTCCAGTGCATACCTCATCAGCCTACCATTGTTAAGTTGCGAGTTATGAGCCGTCATCATCAATTAATGCGTATTGATTTTGAGGAATCCTTCGTAACTGATGCCATGGTTCTTGGCGAGGAAATTTATGAGTTATTTGAAAGCATTAATGTTCTGGTGTTATCCGATTATGGTAAAGGCACCTTGAAAAATCACCAGGTACTAATCCAGGCTGCTAAAGCCTTGAATATCCCAGTATTGGCTGATCCTAAGGGCAAGGACTTCTCGGTTTATCGTGGCGCTAGTCTGATCACGCCAAACCTCAATGAGTTCGAAGCTATCGTTGGTAGTTGTGCCGATGAGCACGAACTGGTAACTAAGGGCTCAGTACTCATGAATAATCTCGACTTAGGTGCTTTACTAGTAACTCGTGGCGAACACGGTATGACACTATTACATCCAGATCACTTGGCAATACACCTGCCGGCGCGGGCGCGTGAAGTATTTGATGTAACTGGTGCTGGTGATACCGTAATGTCTACCCTATCTGCTTCAATTGCAGCTGGTGAAAAGTTGGCTAATTCCGTAGCTCTAGCCAATTTAGCGGCTGGTATCGTAGTTGGTAAACTAGGTACTGCTGCTATCAGTGCACCTGGGTTACGTCGGGCCATACAGCGTTACGAAGGTTTAGAACGTGGCGTGCTAGCTATTGAGCAATTACTGTTGGCGATTGACGATGCTCGTGCTCACAACGAAAGTATAGTGTTTACTAACGGTTGCTTTGATATTCTGCATACCGGTCATGTAGCGTACCTGGAACAAGCGCGCGCCCAAGGTGATCGTCTGGTTGTCGCAGTCAATGATGATGCTTCGGTCAGTCGCTTGAAAGGCTCTGGTCGCCCTATCAATAGTGTTAATAGGCGTATGGCTGTTTTAGCAGGTTTGGGAGCGGTCGACTGGGTGGTTAGCTTTTCTGAAGATACTCAGAAAAGTTTGCTGGCCCAGGTCAAACCGGATGTATTGGTTAAGGGTGGAGATTATTCAGTTGCCCAGGTTGTAGGAGCTGATATCGTCAGTGCTTATGGTGGTACAGTCAAAGTACTTAGTATGGTTGAGGATAGCTCCACTACAGCTATTGTCGAGAAGATCCGCAATTATAATGAATAATGCTGAAAAGTGGGTTTTGATCACTGGTGGTGCCGGTTTTATTGGCTCACACCTAGTCGATGCGCTGCTTACTAAAGGCTATGCTATACGGGTGCTGGATAACCTATCCACCGGTAAGCGCAGCAATTTACCGTTAGGCAACCCACGTTTACAGTTAATTGAAGGTAGTGTTGCTAGTGCTGAGTTACTGATACAGTCTACCGTAGATACTAGCGCGGTTGTACATTTGGCTGCGGTGGCGTCAGTGCAAGCCTCTATAAATGACCCAGTGAATACGCATCAGAGCAATTTTGTTGGCACCCTGAACGTTTGTGAAGCTATGCGTAAGGCCAGTGTAAAACGTGTAGTTTTCGCTTCTAGCGCAGCTGTATACGGCAATAAAGGTAGCAAGGGTGTTGCGATTAATGAAGAGACCACTAAGGCACCACTCACGCCGTATGCATCTGATAAGCTATCAGGCGAATACTACTTAGATTTCTACCGCCGCCAGCATAGCCTGGATCCTGTAATTTTCCGGTTTTTTAATATCTTCGGGCCACGCCAGGATTTGGTATCGCCATATTCTGGCGTAATAAGTATTTTCAGTGAACGCGTACGACATGGTATGCCGATTGCCATATTTGGTGATGGCGAACAAACCCGTGATTTTATGTACGTGGAAGATCTGGTAAATTTGTTAGTCCAGGCCATTGAGGCGCCTGAGGCACCACTAGGTGCAATCAACGTTGGCTGGAATCGTGCTACTACGCTCAAGCAAGTGTTGCAGGCACTCAAAGAAGTCGTTGGTCAGTTGCCGGTGATCACTTACGGGCGGGTACATTCGTGGGATATTCGACATTCGCGGGCTAATAACCAGCGGTTGCTGGAAAATTTTAGAATGCCTGAGCCTACACCGTTGAAGGCTGGACTGGAACGACTAATAAACAGTTGTTAATCAAATATGGGGCCGCTGTGCTTGTGTGTAGATTTGACTTAATTATAACTGTAAACGCTTTGGAAGGCAATTTCAGTACATCACTTATATTAAAGTGACGTTATCGCAGGTAAACCATTACAAACAATAAATTTACTTGTACAATTGCTTGTACGATGTTGGTCATGTCCGTTCGCTTTAACTTCGACTGTTTTAGTTTCGGCTAAGCTTTACTAGCACAGTCAATCTTTTTAGTGAATCCTGTAATCGTGTACCAAGTTAGCTATTTTGCCGGTTAAAGCTATTTACTGGGCATAAAACTTACATGTTTTGACTGTGCGTAACTGGTCTTTCGTGACGGTAATAATCTAAACCTAGCGCGACTAGGTCTAGATATACATCTAGACTGCTAACAATCTTATTAATACGCCACTTTTAGTTCGTCTTCTAGACGCTTAACTATGTGGCAATGAGCTAATATTGTTTCTAGTTGCAATTTATAAGTTAAATATAAAGATGTAGTTGGTCAGTATGCGTCATCCAGTTAGCGTTCGATCGATTACGCATGAAGACGAATAGCAGGTTTAGTTTGTAAGTTAAATATAACTATAGATCAGCAGTAAGTACTGCATTGTGCAGTCTTAGTAGTGCTTGATTGACTAGTACTCAGTAATACTGGTTTACCCATGCAATGCTGAGGCGCATTAATATGCTAAGATTTGAACTAGCTTAAGGGCAAAGCATTCTCTTGTTCCCAGTATAAATCAGTGCATGTTGTAGGCAAAGCTGAGCAGCATTAGAGTTGCCGCATGATATTGGCTGCGGTCACTACATTATAAGTTAGGTGCAGTGGGTTGATAGTTCCGATAATCGCACTGGTGATAACACTTTGTGCGAATAATAATATGAAACTTTTATGAATTAGATTTATTCCTGGCTCTAGACACACGTGGCCGCTAGCCAAGGCCTTTTTTACCAGGATACCTTTACTGTTGGCCTCTGCATAATCAATCACGGCTTTCTCAGCTTGCTCATTAAGATTAAAAGTAACCATCGCACAATCACCTTGTTTAAGGGCTTTTACGCCACCTTCAACAGTTTTGCTAGAAAAGCCGAAACTACGAATTTTGCCTTCTTTTTTTATTTGTGCGAGGGTTTCGTAGACCTCGCAATCATTAAGGATATACAGGTCATTGCCATCGGAATGCACTAGTACCAAGTCAATAAAATCTGTCTCAAGCCTTTTTAGGCTGCGCTCAATCGACATGCGTGTATGGGTTGCGCTAAAGTCGTGATAGGGTACGCCATCATTAAATTCTTCCCCAACCTTGCTAATAAGCACCCATTCCTTGCGCTGTCCACGCAATAGTGTTCCTAGGCGCTTTTCACTGCGCCCGTAAGCAGGGGCAGTGTCAATTAAGTTAATGCCAAGTTGTTTTGCCTGGCGCAATAACACGCGCACTTCATCATCATTTGGGATCTTAAAGCTACCAGGGTATTTTACGCATTCATTACGGCCTAGCTTTACTGTGCCGAGACCTAATGGTGATACCAAAATACCAGTACTACCGAGGGTATGATGGAGGTCGTGTAAGGTTGACAGGCTCATGGCTACAGTTGTTCCCAGGCAGGCTGACTAAAAACCGGTTTTGGTAGGTCGGGTAATGCGTCGCTAGCGTTTGGGCGGACACCACAGCTTTCTATGGCATTCAGCACGCGATCAGCAAAGTCAGGCGCTAGAGCTAGTTTGGTTGGCCAACCTGTCAGTATACGGCCATGCTCGGCGAGAAATGCTTTGTTTGGACGGGTCAGGCCTGATTGTAGTGGTTCTCCTCGGTCGATACGTAAGGTCGACCACTCGGTTTGACTTATGTCAATCCATGGTAACAATTGCGCCAATTCTTTTTGCGCAGTGGAAATCTGTTCTTGCTTTGTGCGCCTTACGCCATCGGCCTCAGCAATTTCGCCACCTATGTACCATACCAAGTTTCCATTAATAGTCGAGTGAGTAGTAATAGTTAGGTGCGGCTTAGTACTGTTGCTGAGGCAGTGCATATATAGTGGCGTCAAACCTGGACCTTTAGCAATGACCATATGTAAAGGGCGTTTTTGCATGATTGGCTGGTTCATGCCTAAGGCTGCCAGTAAGTTAGTTATGCCGTTACCAGCACTTAGCACGATGCGTTGGGCATGGATATCGCGGCCATCAACTTTCAAACCTACGAGCGTATCATCTCCTCTTAGTAGAGGTTCGATGTGTTGCCCTGCGAGTAAACCATCACCTGCCAGTGCTGCTAGACGCTTGACTAGACTTGGCACATCTACCACTATTTCTGCTAGACGATATACTTTCCCATTAAAATGGCTGCTTTGCAGAGCTGACGGCAAGTTGTCGCCATTGACCTGGTCAACACGACCACGCATAGCTTTGCTAGCTAAGAAGCTAGTTAGATTACCAGCAGTAGTGCTAGGCGACCACAAATAATTAGCTTCGGAGAGCAAACGTACACCGTGCAAGTCTAGTTCACCGTCACCTGCTAGGGCCTCACGCCATCGACGTGGCATATCAGCAATTGCTTCGGAAGCGCCGGTAAAGACACCGCGCAGAGCGTACTTTACACCACCGTGAATAATTCCTTGGGAATTTATACTTTGCCAGCCGCCTAAGGTAGCGCTTTCTACTAACACTGTTGAAAATCCCTGGCGGCGTAAGCGAGCATTAAGCCAGAGGCCAGCAACTCCGGCCCCGACAATCAAAATATCAGTGGAAATAATAGGCAGCATTGAAGGCCTCAGTTTTCAAGACAAGATGTGTAGTTATATAGGTTACTGAGTAGTAGTGTGGTGATTGGTGGTTAAGTATCTGACAATTTTTAAGAGTAGCAGAGTTACTAAGATGCTCAGCATGATAAAGCCTTTTCCAAATATAGTTGGGACATTTAACTTTTGTCTATAAAACATATCGCTGTGATACTAATTAATATGATTAGCAGTATGATTTTTAGTTTTGCCGAGCCAGCCTGGGCTAGGCTTAGCCTTGTAGGTAAGACACTGTTGTTGTGCGTATCAAAAAATACGACGCCATACTCCCCTTACCACAATCAGTAGTATCTGGATGCGCACGCTTAAGTCATGGGTGACTTTCATAGAAACGGTCGCGATTGCTTCCTAGTAAATAGCAATGGTCAGCACAGAAGTAAACAACACTTTTGAAGTGTGTTACTTATAGTGATGTATGCGTAGTTCTACTTATACTCAAACTTTTCACAGGATGCGATAAAATCGTTATTCATCTAATATGAAGATTAATTCAGTTATTAGCTTGCAATAAAATCTAAAATAGATGCACCTTTATCAATATCGTTAATACTGGGCTTATTTTTAGCAGTGGGCTTATTTTTATATATCCATATAATAAGAAGTAAATTAGCAGTAAACAGCTAGATTATCATTCTGAAGGTGTAGCACTTGTAGCTAAGTCTTATGTGTTCGATGGTATCTGTCCGATAGCGACATCTAAACGCAACTAGCATAGTATATATTACTGAAAAGAGCAGAGTTAAATATTTAAGCTTGCGCAATACTCACTGCTGGAAATGTAGGTGTCTCACATCCTGCTGCGATTATGATATTATGTAAGCTAATAGAATACACAGTTGACCTAGGGCTACTTTTCTATTGCGAACAAATTTATAGAGCTATTGAATAGCTCGTAATAGGTGGTTTGGCAAATGATGATGGTGTGTGATGTAGATTATTTGCTGATCAAAGATCTCAGCACGTGAAACATCATGGTCAAGCGTAGTTTTGCCAGCCATTGCTGTTTACCTAAACCAGTATATATCTAAGTTAGTGATGCAGTGAGTTGGCTAGCTTTGCTGGTCTATAGTTACTACGTATTGGCTAAATAATAAGCTGATTATGGGTATAGAGCTTAAGTTTGGTTGCTTCAGCATATTGCGTGCAACACCACATCCATCAACAATAATATATAATTGATTGAGATAGCGAATAAGCGCCTCCTGTGCTCTTGGTAGGTTTATAGCCTAGTTTCATGATAGGCATTTCTAAGTAATGCTGTATGCTTCCCGAATAAATGATTTATCGAGTTCTTGCAGGCTGTTTACTGAAAAGCCGATAAGACCCACCGCTATGAATAGAACTCTATACAGCTATCTATTTTACCTAGCGCTACCATTAGTGCTTTTACGTTTATGGCTACGTGCGCGTAAGGTGCCGGCTTATACTAAGCGTGTCAGAGAGCGGTTTGCTTATAGTTTGCCGGTAATGAACCATGGTGGCATCTGGGTACATGCCGTATCCGTAGGCGAAATAATTGCTGCTGCACCTATGATTGGCGGTTTAATTAAGCGTTATCCTACTCTACCGATCACTGTCACCTGCATGACGCTAACTGGGTCCGAGCATATCCAAATACTGTTTGCTCATGAGCCACGCATTCAGCACTGTTACTTGCCATATGACTTGCCATGTGCCGCCAAGAGATTTCTTGATCACGTGCAGCCCGAGCTGGCTGTGATAATGGAAACCGAGCTATGGCCTAACCATATTCATGCTTGCGCTCAGCGCGGTATTCCTGTGGCGCTGGCCAATGCAAGGATGTCGGCACGTTCTGTCAAATGCTATGCACGTTTTGCTAAACTAACCTCGTCGATGCTGGCTAAAATAAACCTATTTGCAGTGCAGACGCGCACCGAAGCTCAATATTTCTTGAGCTTAGGTGCGCGTCAAGAAACCATTGATGTTACTGGTTCAATAAAGTTCAATCTCACTATTGACCCACAGCTACCGATGCGTGCTGCTGCTTTACGCGAGCAATGGGGTGCTAGCGAGCGCAAGATATGGATTGCTGCAAGCACCCACGAAGGTGAGGATAAAGTGATTTTGGCTGCTTATCGTCAACTGCTCGAAAACTATCCTGATGCGTTATTGATTTTGGTACCACGTCACCAGGAACGCTTTAGTCAGATCTTAAATTTATGTAGGCAACAAGGGTTCGCCACAGTATGCCGCTCTAGTGGTGAACCAGTAAAGGCACGCACATCAGTGTTGCTTGGCGACACTATGGGTGAGCTGCTATTTCTTTATGCTTTAGCTGACATTGCATTTGTCGGTGGCAGCCTGGTACCAGCTGGCGGGCACAACCCGCTGGAACCTGTGGCGTTAGCCATACCAGTGATCATGGGGATATACTCGTTTAATTTCTTTGAAATTAGCGCAATGATGCGCAATGCTGGAGCTTTGTTGGAAGTGCATGATGCGCAGGAGTTGGCTGAAGCTGTGCGGCAACTATTTGCGTTGCCTCAGGATGCGCATAAGATGGCTGAAGCTGGATTGAAGGTAATGCAGGCTAATCAGGGCGCCCTTAAGCGCTTACTGGATGATTTAGATGAACTGTTTGATCGCTATCACTGATAACGCAAAGCAACTGCGAGAGCTGTGTTTAGCTTAGTGGTCTGGTCATATCTATAACTGTTCTATATTGGTGTTAACTACACAGTGAAAGTAAGTGGTGTGGTATTTCGTGCGCGCTCTAGCCGTTTTCTAGCTTAGCTTAAGGTAACACCTCTTTTTTTATGTGTAAGTTTAGTGCGCAAGCAAGTAGCCAGGTTTATGTTATTGTTCGCTGCTTGTTGGTAGATACAAGCAAAATTAATTTTTGCTGGCAATAACGCTTTAGTTGCCCTGATTGCTCATTTTGCTTCATAACATAATATAGCAATAGTATAATACGGCAATAGCCATTATGAGTTTGTATAGCACAAAGTTATACATAGCATAAATATTATGCTATAAATTTAGCTTGTATAATTTACGGCTTGCCATTCCTGGCGTTAAGCGTCGCAGCTGCCATTTAGTACAGTCTTACTATTCTGGCGCAACAATTCCGTAGTGCTCGCCATTTAAAACAAGGAATGCATTATTGTTAGCAATTTACCTGTGCTGCTATCTATAGCGCGGCTATGTTTCTTGATTTATAGCTTTTCTGGAAGATCGAGACTAGTGAATATCGGATCCAGCTAAAACTAATTAGGTTTAGCTGGATCCGTATGGAGTTACGATGTCCAGTTACGATTTGCTGCATGCTTGAGATGTAATGTTTCATTATATACGCAAAAGCATACAGTTTAAAGAAAACTACGTCAGGAACTTGCTTAGCTAGCAACACGTCGGCTAATAAAGTATCTTAGATACAGACTACTATGTATATAGGCTAACTACTAAATTAGCCACATAGTATCCGATCACGCAAATTTGCGACAATACCATAAGCAAGGCTTGTTTCAGGTTATGATGAGAAGTATAGTAAGACCCTAGTCTAGGTCAGGCAGACCGATATAGTATTTACTATGGTGAAACTACGTCAAAGGACTTGGTTAAGCAGGCAGAACGTTCAAGTAAAGAAAATAGTTAAATTTACAATAAGAAATCCATTTTTAAGTCATACCCTGGAGCACTCAACCACAGTACCACTAATTAGGTATCGCAGTTATCTTTAATAAACTCGTTGTTTGTGCTAACAGCCTACTCCCACTAGAAGTTTTCTATTGATACTGACCTTGATAGCCTTTGAGGCTGAATAACCTTATTTCACTCACGCTCCGCTTAGACTGATACGGCTTATTGCAGGCAATCTTTCTCGGTGTTTTTTTGATAAATACATTACTTGCCTACGTCGTCTTAATAGGTAAGAACATCAATTGATGCTTCATGGTGGCGCTTAATCTTAATCTCGAGGCAAGGCTTATAGCCTTGCTAGCTTTTTGCTTAGCTTGCTGTAATTGGTTGGCTTAGGGTGTTTTTGAAAGCATCATAATACACAACACTATCTGTCTATGACTATTTTAAATTTGTTTGCCAAAGCTTGGCTTGGCAGTAGTGTGTCAGTTCGGTCTAACTATTTTAGTTGTTCGGTAGGAGTGGTTAACTAATTAGTTGTGGCTGTATTAGTATTCTGATAACGAGACACCAATATTATTACTAATTTTTTATGCTGTCTGCGTATTTATAGTGTATAAATAGATGAACTACAGTACGTTTTACTTGCGCCAGCACGCTTGTCACTAGAAAAAATCTTGTACTAAAAGTGTATTAGTATATTAAGATAACTTGAATTACGCTATCTTAAATGATAGTAGGCCCATAACTGATATTGACTAAATCTACATCGAGTACAATTAGTACTGTTCAGCGTGATAGTGCCTGAAATAGCTTCAATAAGATTAATTGTGTATAACTTCGCTACGAGAAATTTATTGTTAGAGTTAAGCTTAGGCTATCAATCGCATAGTTTTCGTCTAGCATGATGCGGTAGTATGTTTTATTGCTGTATCCGTAATACAATAACAAAATAGCAATTTCTTAGCTGGTATTATTAATAGTTGTAGACTAGCTTGATAAGGCTAAATAGTTTTTTAGTCTGCATATCTTAAAGTCGATGAGTAAGCTAGCTGTACGTTATTCACGTTGCAGTCAAAATGTTAAATCTTTTCCATCGCCAGGTAGCGGTGATACATCTGTTTACTTATATTTTATATATTGAGATAGCGAGATAGCAACTAGTTAAGCAGCATATCGGTTTTTAACCAAAAATGGAAAACTTAACGTCACTATCTAAGCGTTTAAATACACTACTCCGCAAGCAGTACATGACAGTAAAATTTTTAACGCAACTAGCATTGCTGGCCTGCAATCGCTTGCGCTTACTTCGCATAATAGAGGTAAGTTAGCTATATCAGTCAGGATATAATAACAAAATTGAATTAACCAAATCTGACTACAAGCTGCTTGTTAGGTCAATCATATGTATTTGATGTTCTCGCTTCAGAATATACATTCTGAATGCCATGACTATAGATGCCTCGCGTAGTGCCTGCCCTTGAGGTGTGTTGGTTTACCGTCATACATTATGCTCACAACACGCGCATTATGGAGTTTAGTCTATCATGATTATCTTTGCTTTTATTGTGGTGGTGCATCCATATTCGCGCGCAACGCGCGGATGGCTTAATTGATTAGAGCTGAATATGCGCGCTACTTTTTACAGCCACAGCGTTTACCTTTATCTGAATGTGTTTATGCGCTGGTCTGACAAGTAAAACACAGCTCAATGTATTTATTAATGAATATATTAAGCTGTTGCCTGTGTCCCTAAGGCCATGAGTTTAAAGTTGTGCAGTTAGATGTGGCTGCTTCTTGCCTCCTTTTATCTTACTCCAGTATAATCATGCCAGGAATATGCATTCTTGTGATTACTTTAGGATGGTCGCCTTGCTTAATATATTCACCGTGAAATTTAATACTTTCAGCGCTGCTCGTGCTGTTATCAGACAGCCACCTACTTGCTTGCCGAAGCCGATGGCACACTGTTAGGCATGAATATCGCCATAGCCTGCAGCGCGTAATTAGCTTGGTGTACCAGCAGCAGATATAGAGCGATATTTAGTGCTAGTCAACTGGCATTTGTTTGAAGATAGCACGCTTGAATCTTACAAGCGACTTCGCGACTTGATCAGGTAAATCAGCCCTACTATGCGCAGGGTTCCTGCTAACCATGATAGACTGCCGATCATGGCTTACGTTACTATGCAAAGCGATTTGATTAGAGTCAGTGGTCGACATTAGCAACTGGCGCGCTACAATGTTAGATTCAGTTATACCTAGTTTTGAGTGTTTAGTTACTTACAGAATCAGCCACTATAATCATTAGCTCAAGCTCTAAATTAAACTTCTAATAGCTATCATCATAGTATGCTTTCACCATCAACCAAGCGCCCAATCAGTTGTGCTTGGTTGGAGCCTATTGGCTTGCGTACTTCTAAAGATTTGTTTGCCATACTAGACTGTTTCCAGTAGGGGGGGTTCAGGGTGTGCCCTTGTGGTCATGTGCACCAGGAAATCGATCGTGAGCGCAACTGCGTGTGACTAATTAAGGTCACCCGTTTACCTATCTTTAGTTTTCCGCCCAGCAACAAAGACTTCAAGGTTAGCACGAAAGCACCTGGCTGCTACTGGCTGCGCTTTCATGCTGGTAGATGGTTGGAGACTAGTGTAGAACTTGGTTCACGGTTTAGAAGTTACCGCCAACCTATGATAGTAATATTTATTTAAAAAACTGTAAACATTGATAAAAAATATGGGAGCTGATTTGTCTACATTCCTTGTACACTACGCCTCTTTGGTGCAAGCATAGAGAGCCAGGTATGTCAGCGTCAATTTTGTATATTCATGGTTTCAATAGCGCACCTGCGTCCAACAAAGCTACTAAACTAACCACTGTAATGGATAGTCTTGGTTTGGGCAACCAACTGCGAGTGCCAGCCCTGCACCATCACCCGCGTCAGGCAATTCCTCAATTGGAAGACGCTATTATGCATTTAGGTCGACCCCTGTTGGTTGGAAGCTCACTCGGCGGCTACTATGCAACTCATCTTGCCGAACGCTATGGCCTAAAAGCACTACTAGTGAATCCAGTGGTTAGCCCTCATCTGATGTTTAAAGGTTACCTTGGCACTCAGAGAAACCTCTACACAGATGAAATTTGGGAGTTAACCCATGATCATGTCACAGCCTTGGCCGAGCTAGAAGTACCAGCACCACAGGATGCAAAGCGATATCAGGTATGGTTACAGACTGGGGATAAAACTCTAGATTATCGTCTCGCTAAGCAATATTACTGTGCCTGTGTCTTGCGTATCCAAATCGGTGGCGATCATGGTTATCAAGGATTCGCCCAACAATTGCCGGCGATATTGAGTTTTGCCGATATTAATGCAGATCATTATCAATCTTTTGATTTTGCAGCGCTATAATATATATGCTAAACATCGCAAATTACTCGTTCATTGAATAATTCACTATGAGATCCTATGCTCACTACAAGTGCTAGCTCCTATAATGCCGACGTCATCGAAGTTCTTTCAGGGCTCGATCCTGTGCGCAAACGCCCAGGCATGTATACTGACACTAGTCGACCGAACCACCTTGCTCAGGAAGTTATCGACAATAGCGTTGACGAAGCTTTGGCTGGGTATGCCAGGTTAATACAAGTTATTCTCCACGTCGATCATTCTTTAGAGGTGTCTGATGATGGTCGTGGCATGCCGGTAGATATTCACCCGGTAGAAGGTGTGTCTGGTGTTGAGCTAATCCTTACAAAACTGCATGCCGGCGGTAAATTTTGTAACAAAAACTATCAGTTTTCTGGTGGCTTGCATGGTCTGGGTATTTCTGTAGTAAACGCCTTGTCGACTATAGTGCGAGTTAAGGTTAAGCGCAATGGTAACGAGTACCAGATGACTTTCGCCGATGGCTATAAGGCTACCGATTTAGAAGTTGTCGGTATAGTTGGCAAGCGCAATACCGGTACTAGTGTATACTTCACGCCAGACCCAAAGTACTTTGACTCGCCAAAATTTTCTATCGGTCATCTTAAGCACGTACTAAAGACCAAAGCTGTGTTGTGTCCAGGTTTACTGGTCAGCTTTGAAGATAAATATTCCAGCGAAAAGGTCCAGTGGCACTATAAAGACGGCCTGCGCTCTTATCTAGAAGACTCTGTCAGCAACTTTAAACGCCTACCTGGCGAGCCGTTTTGCGGTAGCCTGGTCAGTAATGATAAATTAGCTGTTGACTGGGCGCTGCTGTGGTTGCCTGAAGGCGGTGACAGTGTGCAAGAAAGCTATGTTAACCTTATCCCCACCACTCATGGTGGTACCCACGTTAACGGTTTACGCCAAGGCCTGCTAGATGCTATGCGCGAATTTTGCGAATATCGCAGTCTGTTGCCACGTGGCATGAAGCTGGCGCCAGAAGATGTGTGGGAACGAATTGCGTTCGTGCTGTCAATGAAGATGCAGGAACCACAATTTTCTGCTCAAACTAAAGAGCGTTTATCATCCTATGAAGCAATTTTTATTTCTAGTGTAGTCAAGGATGCGTTTAGTTTGTGGCTTAACGAACACACGGAGTCTGGTCTAGCTCTAGCCGAACTAGCGATGAGCAATGCTAGTCATCGCCTAAAGGCGAGCAAGAAAGTCGAACGCAAACGTGTTATCCAGGGTCCAGCACTCCCTGGTAAGCTTGCTGATTGCGCTAGACAGGACCAAATGCGTTCCGAGCTATTTTTAGTTGAAGGTGATTCTGCTGGAGGTTCTGCTAAGCAAGCACGGGATAAGGAGTTTCAGGCGATTTTGCCATTGCGCGGCAAAATTCTTAACACTTGGGAGATTAATGGTAGCGAAGTTTTAGCTAATCAAGAAGTGCACAATATCTCTGTGGCTATTGGAGTGAATCCTGGCGTGGCAGATATAAGCCAGCTACGCTATGGTAAAATCTGCATCCTTTCTGATGCCGACTCTGATGGTTTGCACATTACTACGTTACTGTGCGCGTTGTTTGTGCAGCACTTCCGCCCTTTACTGGATTCTGGTCACGTTTATGTTGCGATGCCGCCACTATATCGTATTGACCTTGGCAAAGAGATCTTCTATGCTTTAAATGAAACTGAGCGCCATCTTATTCTCGATCGCTTAATAGTTAATAAGAAATGCGGTAAGCCTCAGGTTAAGCGATTTAAAGGTTTGGGTGAAATGAATCCGTTACAACTGCGCGAAACTACTATGGACCCAAGCACTCGACGTTTAGTGCAGTTAACCATAGAGGACCTGGCAAGCACATCGAAAATGATGAGCATGTTGCTGGCGAAGAAGCGTGCACCTGATCGCAAAGCTTGGTTGGCCTCTAAAGGTAGTCTCACTGAGGTTTTGGGCTAATATCTACCGGTTTTTCTTCATGTAGTGATTTTAATGTTGAATAAGTTAGTGTCTTTTTTAGCCATGTAGATCTCCGTGCTTAATAGCTTACTGCAAACTGATTATTTAAAATACTACCTAGACTCTATTTGCAATAGTATTCTGTTATAATTTAGCTATGTTGTAGTTGCGTAGTAAAGAGCTATGCATGGTTTTCGGCCACTATTACAACATTAGATGTACAGCCTCAATACGGTATATTGATATGGAAAGATTAATCACTAAAAATCAATATACTACTTAGTTCTAGTGCGGGTGTTAAATGTTGTCTTTAGTTTTTTGTTCATGCACAGATGGTTGCTTCGTTCATTGATGGTAGCAACCTAGATCATGAATATAGTCCTTGTAACGCTGCTGATAACCACTAATATTTGTTAGCAAAGCCCATATAATAATAACTGCAAGCGCAAATACATGCAGTATGTTCACATGGTTCAAAATTACCCAACACATAGCGCGTAAGTCACTTACATAGCATATTGTTTTTTATTGTGCTTGATATGACTTACTCAAAAGTTTAGCGATTTACCAAAAAATAATTAGGCTTGACTGGTCGCTGAGTACGGTCGACGTAAGTTAATTTTGATCCAGCTGAGATCAAGTATGTGAGGCTATGAATAGCTTTGTTTATTGTAGAATTAGGTCATGTTAACCAATTGACTGTGGTTTTTAGCTATAACAATAGTATTGTCTGGCAAGCATGCTAGATATATATGTATATTCGTATCAGTTGACGCTGATATATCCCGGTTAAACATTTTTGAGTAGCGCGAAGTGTATTAAGAATACACTAATGCTTTCGTTGCATCTAGATGGCACTACTACTACATCGAAGCAAGATCGCAGTGCGATGGCTAAAACATTTATTTATTAATTACTAGATTAATGGTTAATTGACGGAGTTTACGTCTAACGCATGGGCTAATGACGACATATTTGTGTCGGTTACATTAACGATTTTATCTTGGGCTTAAATTGTTACCTGCTAGCAATCTTAAGCGTCTCCAATGGACGTAGCCTCAAAATAGCCGCCTTGGTATATAACCTCAATCCCCCGTATAGCTTGGCTATAAGTCAGTAAATTAGTAATAATAGTTGAGAAAAGTATTGTTTGGTATTAACGCATTAAAATAACTTGAATTTATCTAGCACAGCGGCATATCACTAGCCGTGCTAGACCAAATAACAATAGGGCGAGTATGAGTGATATTCATGCAGACAGTTTAGATGGTGTAGAGCGCCAATCGCTGGCTGACTTCACTGAAAAGGCTTACCTCAATTACTCTATGTACGTGATCATGGATCGTGCCTTGCCACATATCGGCGATGGTCTGAAGCCTGTACAGCGGCGCATCATTTACGCCATGAGTGAGTTAGGTTTAGACGTAAATTCCAAGCATAAAAAATCGGCACGTACCGTCGGTGACGTGCTCGGTAAATTCCACCCGCACGGCGACTCGGCGTGTTATGAAGCTATGGTTCTGATGGCTCAGCCATTTAGCTACCGCTATACATTAGTAGATGGCCAAGGTAATTGGGGGGCACCAGATAATCCTAAGTCATTTGCCGCCATGCGCTATACTGAGGCACGTTTATCGCGTTACTCGGAAGTGCTACTCAGCGAATTAAGTCAGGGTACCGTAAACTGGGGACTAAACTTCGACGGTACCATTAACGAGCCGCTAGTGTTGCCAGCGCATTTACCGAATATCCTTCTCAATGGAGCTACTGGCATTGCTGTCGGCATAGCTACCGATGTGCCGCCGCATAATTTGCGCGAAGTCGCTGCTGCCTGCGTATGCTTGTTGAATAACCCAAATGCTACGGTCGCGCAGCTCTGTGAATATATTCGTGGTCCGGATTACCCGACCGAAGCGGAAATCATTACATCACGCGTCGATCTGCTTAAGATATACGAAACTGGCAGAGGCTCAGTACGTATGAGTGCGGTTTACCACATTGAAAACAGCAATATTGTTGTGACGGCGCTGCCGCACCAAACCTCTGGCGCTAAGGTATTAGAGCAGATTGCCACACTGATGCAAGCTAGGCCGTCAAAGTTGCCGCAAGTAGCTGATTTGCGTGACGAGTCCGATCATGAAAATCCATGTCGTATCGTGATTATCCCAAATAACAGTCGGGTTGATCGTGAAGCGCTAATGCAGCATTTGTTCGTTAGCACTGACCTTGAGTCTAGTTATCGTGTTAATATCAATATTATCGGGCTCAACGGTAAGCCGCAGCTGAAAAATTTGCGTAACCTACTGGTGGAATGGCTTGATTTCCGTATGCATACTGTACGCCGTCGCCTGCAATTTCGCTTAAATCATGTTGAGCATCGCCTGCACCTGTTGGATGGTTTGCTGATTGTTTACCTAAAGCTGAACCAAGTAATCGATATAATTCGTACTGCGAAGCATCCTAAAATAAAGTTAATTCATTGTTTTGAGCTGAGCGAAATTCAAGCTGATTACATTCTTGATGTCAGCTTGCGTCAATTAGCAAAACTTGCAGAGATAAGGTTGCATAACGAACAAGATGCGCTGCTCAAGGAGCAAGTTAAGTTGCAAGCGCTATTATGTAGCGAGACTAAACTCAAGACATTAGTGCGTAGCGAGCTAATGAAAGATGCAGAAACTTATGGCGATAATCGTCGTTCGCCAATTGTTGTACGCGCAAAAGCAAAAACTCTAACAGAAATAGAGCCTTTGCCTAACGAGAAAATTACTATCTTTTTATCGAAAAAGGGTTGGGTTCGCTCTGCTAGGGGGCACGACATTGATGCTACCAGCCTTTCGTATAAGGTTGGTGATAGTTTTAAGACAGCAGCGGTCGGGCGTTCTAATCAGTTTGCTGTATTTATCGACTCTACTGGGCGCAGTTACTCGTTGTTAGCGCATACATTACCATCTGTACGTGGTCAAGGCGAACCACTGACTGGACGTCTTACTCCGCCACAGGGTGCAACTTTTGAGTGTGTGCTGCTGCCAGATGATGATGCATTATATGTCGTTGCTTCCGATGCAGGTTACGGTTTTGTAGTTACAGGTAAAGATCTGCAGGCTAAGAATAAAACAGGCAAGATCTTATTAAGATTGCCAAGTAACGCTAAGGTAATTCTGCCGCGTACTATAAAGAATCGCGAAAGTAATCGGTTGGCGTCAGTGACCACTAAAGGGCGCTTGCTGGTGTTTAATATTAGTGATTTGCCGCAGTTGAGTAAAGGTAAAGGCAATAAGATTATCGGTATTCCCTGGAAACAGATAGTTAGTCGAGAAGATTATGTGACAGACATTGCCGTGATCTCAGAAAGCTCTACTTTAGTGCTTCAGTCCGGCAAGCGTACGTTGTCACTGCACCCTGACGGCCTTGCATACTACAATGGTAAGCGTGGTTGCCGTGGCAATAAGCTGCCAAGAGGTTTTCAGCGGGTAGATGCTTTATTAGTTCAAACTCCAGTTTGAAGCATATCAAAGCTATAGGTCTATGATTTAGAGCTTAAATAGAAGTTTTTACATAATAAGTTGAGACAAACATTCATAAACGATATAGTCTTAACGCTGTTGTATCCATACTTGCACAAGTTATTAAAAAATATAATTTTTAATTCGCTGTGTAGTATAGATCACAATGATCATATGATAATTGCTTAGACGCCTTTTTGATTTTGATGTTCATTAGCTTCTTTTGGGGTAATCTAGTTGTATTGCAGTATATATCAGCCTGTGTCGCTGTGTCATTTAGATAGCTGAAGCCTAGTCCTAGATAGTTTCAAACTATTCGCATGATCTTATTGTTTTACTCGTTAGTTCTTGCTGATTATTTACAACTGGAAACCTTGTTGTAACATCAGCACGCTGTTAATCAGCAAGCTTACATATATTGTAAGCTACGTGAGTAATTGATAGCCTGATATCCACTATCTAATCTTACACTAAGTGTTTAGTCAACTAAGCTAGGTAGGCCAGCTTAGTGTTACTTACGTCTACATTAATATTGCTTAGTGTTGATGTATAGGTTATTGCTTCTCATTTAAGCTGAATTCAGCTGCTTCGCAGTGAGCCATTCTTGACGCTCAATGGCGTCTCATCGATTGTCGTAGTTAGGTGCGCGATAATCGCATTATTTCTATATTTAGAATACAATGTATATTAATATTATTGCATCCTAAGTATGAGTTTAAATGGCATATTGTTTTTTCATTTAACATAGCAGTTATGTTTCGCTTCAGCTGTAATTATCCAATCTAGTTACTAGTTATCAAAGTATAGCGCAAGCAGATTTAGGTATAAGCTGAAGTTAAACCAACTTCACCGAAAAAAATCTACATAGCTAAACAGTTATAGATACATAACAACAGTTATGCTAATTTGCACGGATTATAGGAGTTTTATGGCTTGCATGTAAGTTTTATGTATCCGCGCTCGCTACTGCTCCAAAATTAATAAATACAAACCGTATCAAATATTTAATGCAGTTTGTATTTTCATGACTTGTATTCTGGCATAAACGTGCGTGCTGACATATCAAGTAATTTTTATTGATCTGATGATTTTATCAAAAATAGATTGCGAATGCGTAAAAAACAAAATAAGCGTATCTTGGGTAAGCTCGGTTAGCAACAGATCGCTATAGTAAAGAAAATGGCATTTTAGTAGAGCTAGATAGTTTAGTCTAGCCTGGATAATTATATTAACTATCCAGCAATTCAGTAAAACTGACGTATTGTAGACAAGACTAATTTAGTCTTGAGCACCAATTTTCAATGTTAGCATAGTAGTCGTAGTACCAGGTACTGTGTTATTTAGCTGTGCAGGATTAAAGGCTAACATTATTATATTTTTATAACACTTTAGGTATAGCATAGTTACTTACTATGAGTTAAGGCTTATTATTGTAATAAATGTCGTTATATTTATGCATGGATTCAAGCCTTAAGAATAATTATAGGTTTTAGATATAGCAACCTGGTTTACTGGTCTCATCTTATTAATCGTTCATTGTGTATTTATTCATTAATATCATATTGTTAATATATGCAAATGTATTAGTGGCATAGAAATATACCAGTGCACATATAAGATTAAAACTATGGCTATTATTAATATAATAGCCGTAAGAATACTCATGCTGCATGATTGGTTATAATTAGCTTTATAGCTTCTATATGTTAAGGCTTATGCGCATTTGACTAGGCTTCATATCCTGAACCGTCATCTTGCTCTTATACAGATCTTTAGCCTAATTTGGTAGCCAGTTCTTCAGCGCTGCCTGATTTTGGCCATGATCTAGTTGTGATCGCTGCATAATAGATAGCGATATAAATAATCGGCAGGATTTTTAGTAGGGTTTATTGAATAACATGTTATGATGTAAAAAAATATCGTTACATTCTACTAACTAAGTTGCTGCAATGGCGATCTAGATTAGCAGATCTTTTCCTAAGGTTTATAGCCTTGCTTATGCAAGGGCCACTCTTACAGTTGCACATTCATAACGCAGGTATAAATCACCATATATAGATCAGGCCATGGTTTAAGTTATGGCTAAAGTTATATGATACGATCGGAATACAACAGTGGCGTAGCACGAAAAAATTATTGGTTTTTACTAGCTTCAAGCGGATTACTTATACTGAACTTTTAGCCTATCAAGTTGATGCGCGGTATATTAAGATACCTAGAACTAGTAAAATGCTAATTGCACCAAATAATTACTAAAAGTTAATAAATATTAAGATGTTTTATAGCCTTAAAGTGGATTATTCGCTATATTAGTTAATATTATATATCTTAATGTATCGAGTGGCTTCACCGCGGCTGATTATCAATTACCAAGTAAAAGGTTAGGATAAAATATCGCATTTGTGAATATACTCTCTGCTTTGCAAGGTAAATTCAGAATAATTATGTAGCATCAGCTAGGTCCACGGTGTAGTACGGTTTGAATATTGATTATATTAACTGTCTATCTCTAGCTATGGCTGGTTGCATATAGTTTATTTGCTAGTTTTCTATAACTGCACTAATTAGTTATAAGCTAGGACGGCTAAAGCGATACTGTTAATATAGGTGTGCCTCCTTGTATTGTAATGTGCAATCGATCTGAATTAGGCCTTCGGAAATGCTATACATTGGCCCATTTGTACCAATGTACCAGTCATTAGCTTTTCCACCCAACTAACCTGATCTTGGCTAAACAGTACAATTGCGGTAGAGCCAAGCTTGAAGCGGCCTAATTCTGCACCTTTTTCTAGATAAATGGGTGCTTGCGTAGCTTGGTCATAGCGGAAAGCTTTTAGTTCGCGCTTAGGCTGCGTAACCAAACCGGCCCATACGGTTTCAATCGATGCTACAATCATTGCGCCCACTAAAACAATAGCCATTGGACCACGTTCAGTATCAAATAGGCAGATAGCGCGTTCGTTACGGGTAAATAGCTTAGGCACATTTTTTACGGTGGTCTGATTTACAGAAAAAATTCGACCAGGCACGTAAATCATATCACGTAGCGTACCAGCAATTGGCATATGTACGCGGTGATAGTCTTTTGGTGATAGGTAAATAGTGGCGAAATCGCCACCCATAAATGGTGTGGCCAGAGCCAAATCGCCGCCAAGCAGTTCTAGTACGTTGAAGCTGTGGCCTTTAGCTTGGAACACACGGCCATTTTCGATCGAGCCAAGCTGGCTGATAACACCATCAGTTGGGCTCAGTACTGCACCCTGGGTTTGATCTAAAATTCGTGCGCCATATTTTAAGGCGCGAGTAAAAAAGGCATTAAAGTTCTTGTAGGCGGTCAAGTCTTCCACTAGTACTTGGGACATATCTACTTGATAACGCTTGACGAACCAGGCTATAATAACGTTCTTAAACCAATATACACGGCACTCAGCAATGCAGCCGATTAAACGCGACAGTAAGTGGTGTGGCAGCAAATATTGGCTGAGAATAAACAACTGTTTCTGCATGAGTCGTCCGTGAACATTAAATCTCGATTGGGGTACTGGGGTGATTACCCCATTCGCTCCATGAGCCAGCATAACCTTTAACTCGCGGATAACCGAACGCTTTGGCTAGTAGGTATGTGAATCCGGAACGATGATGAGTCTGGCAGTGTGTGATGATTTCTTTATCGCTAGTCAGACCGAGACTTTCGAGGATTTGCGGCATGTTGCGGCGGATACGCAGGCTATGCAATTTATCCATGCCGGCGGTCCATTCTAAATTAACCGCGCCAGGGATGTGACCAGCTTTGGCAGCGAGCACTATTTTACCGGAATATTCTAGCGGGTCGCGTGCATCCCAAATGCCTAGGTCGGTTGCACCTAGACGGCTTTGTAGATATTCACGGGTAGCTGTAGGGCCTTCATGCAAGGTCAAACTAACCGGGCCTCTAACTCTGGATGGCACTTTAGTGGATACCGGGTGCTTGGCTTCTAGCCAAGCCAGCAGGCCACCGTCCAGGTAGTGGTATTTCTGATGACCTATTACGTCGAGTATCCAGATGAAGCGTCCAGCCCAACCACCACCTTCGTCATCGTAGACTACGTAGGTTGCGTCTTGAGTATGGCCAAGTTCACCGAATAGTGTTTCTAGGCTAGCTTTATGAGGCAGCAATCCAGCTGCCATTGGTTGTCCCAGTTGAGTGCGCCTAGGATCAACAAATCGCGCGCCAGGGATATGTCCTGCAGTATAGCGGGTAGACCTGGTGAGATCTACCAGAATCAAGTGTTCGGCATTTAGTTGACCGAATAGATCACTAGGCTCGATTACCAATGGTAAACCAGAGAAGTCTGGCATATGAAGTCTCCTAGGTGTAAATATTAGCTATAAAATAGATAAACCAGTAGTGCATATATTTATATACTACGGTTGATAAGACATTGCGTGGATGGGTTCTAGTGGCCTACCCACTTTGCAATAGGTTTTATATAGTAGGCTTTATGGTTAGCGCCAGAGTCTACCTATGAGCCACGATCATTAGCATCAGCACGTAGCTATTGCAGCTAAGGTCACGCAATAGCAGTTGTTTATTGGCACGTAAGGGATGTAAGACAGGTAGCAACAGTGCTGAAAACTACGTGTGAATATTTTAAAGAACAGGCAACAGTGCATAATTTAAAAGTTTAATCCAAGCGGCAATGGATGGTGGTTTTTTGTATTTTGATGCCATTATTTTATTTGTCATGATTGTGACGTGAGCATAATTTGTGCTTAAAATATGCCCAGGGCGTGCCTAATTAGTTTTTTGCTTTCACTGGTTAATATGCTAGTTCAGTTTTGTTGATTAAATAGTAATAGTTTTTATGGTAGCTAATATATTTATTCACTTAACGATGCTAGTACTAATTGCATATGCTATAATTATCGGCGTAATTATAGATGTGCTTAGTATGTGTACTAAGCACCACGATAGACTTGCTATGTCAATCCAGTTGTTTGAGATGCTGATAATCGACAGTGCCAGTATTGGCTAGCTAACCAATGGCTACATAACCATGTATATGATTAAGCGTCAATAAGCATATTGTAATTTCGTTTCTCCTGCATTGGTCTATTTATTATAGAAGTGCTTAAGTTAATCTACGATAATCTATACAGGGCCTGTCACGAAAACATAAAAACCATTTCAGATGCTGCTACTGGCTAAATTTCTGCTAGGCATATGATAATGCACGCTAATATAACGCATGACTGCGTATATTTGTCATTAACTGATACGGTGTATTATTCTGTATCGTGGTTTCCATGTATTTGAAAAGCTAGTTGATATTGAGCTGTTTATCTGCACAGATAATAGTCTGATAACCACGTACCAATGACTAGTATGCTGTAATTTCTAGCAGTGGAAGTTTAGCGCGTAGTGCCTTATTTGAAATTGCTTAAGTTTTTTTGAGCTGCATCTATCTACTTCACAGTAGCTAAGCTCTTGCAAATAATTAGTCAATAATCATTAAACCAGCTAAGCAGCTTTGCTGCTTCGCGGCATAGATACACTTAGAACATTACCTTTCGCCGACCTGACAGCGGCGAAGGTAATGTTCTTGCTGGTGCTTTTAATGATGCTAACCTTTAAGCCCAAATAGAAAATCATTATAGTGAGCCACTGTAAAGACTCAGTTGGTTTTATAAAAACAACATATTTATTATTGATTCACCTAGGTGGCTTGCTACAACTTAGTGCCTCAGCGTATCGTTAACGACAAGATTAAGACTGAATAGTTTTAGAAAAAACATCTTGATCAAGCGTGACAATGCCGAGAGCATGAGTGAATTGGTCGAGAAATAGCGTTTTAAGTTATAGCTGAAGGCTATGGCTGATGAAAACATGTAACTGCTGATATTTAAATATTCGATTGTCTTCGAAGTTATACTAGAATGGTTGCAATATCTAAAATATTGATGCCATCGCATTGGTTAATGTTAGGCGTCAGTGGTATATGCTTCAAATTTTAATTTGAAGACATTCATGCTGGTATAAGTAATACTTATCAAGGTGATGCCGAATAATCATTCGAATTAGCAGTTAAACTAACGCCGCATTGTGTGCAGTTAAGGGTTGGAAGTAACGCAAGCAGCTAATAGCTTTAATTAACTAATAATAATATTGCCCAGCTTACTCTGGCATTGAGCCGCTCTTCTGATTTGTCAGTAGTTTATGTGGTAAGCCTTACTTATTTTAAGCTATTTAGTCCTAAAGATTAGGTTCACCAAAATAATCTTTAAGTCAATATCTTAGTCTTAACCTAAGATAAAAATACGCAAGGTAAGCGCCAACTGATTCTTAATGTAATTTAACCATAGTAAATACTGTCGGTACCAATGTGCTGCGGTATGAGTTAAATATTTTTATGTGGTAGTGGTGTGATAGATTCTATAGCCATTCCGTCAGTATCAGGATCTTAATAAAGATATAAAATGTTGCGATAATTGTAGTATGTTATATTTATGGTTTATGAACTACTTCCAGGTAAGCTGATATCAATTAGCTGATAGTTATTCAGTCGTTACCGCTGTACGCAGCTATCTTCTAGAGCCTCAATTAAGGCGCAACCAGGCTCTCGGTCGTGTTTGCGGTCAAGTAAGTGACAAGCGCTAATGAGGTCGTTGAGCTCGATGAAACCTGCTGCTATATTGCTACAGTTAATGTGGTCGAAGCTGAATGCACAGATGTCTGGAGAGGCAAATCAGTTTACCGCTACCGTGGAAGTGGAACAGCTGCGCTTCAGTAGTAGTGTTTGTACCCTGCTCGGATAGCTCTGACAATTGGCCAACGCGAGTTTTAACTTTTGGCAGTAAGTTGCTGACTAATAATGATTTGCCTACGATAGGCCAGCCAATAAGTCTACTGATATGTCAGTATAACTGCTGCTGCAGATGTTCTGTGCCATTGCTATAATGCGCTGAGACTTTTAATACAGAGTAGCTTAATGTGCTATACACTGCTAGTAATGCGTTGAGTATCTGAGCGTTTTGTTCATTAAGTAGGTCAAAATTTATTCAGCAATAACAGCAGACGAATCCAAGCATGATCGGCCGCTACTAGGTAGCGGCCGATCATGGTAGTATACAGTGTAAGTAGTGGTTACGAGCACTATTACGATGATTAATGACGTTAGCTATTACCGGTTTAGGCTGGATACGAACTGTCCTAATGGCGTACTGTAGTGATATATGATAGCTGGGTGACGATTATGCCGGTGATATGGTTGCTGACACTACACATTACTTGGTCGCCAGTTACTGGCAAAGGTAAGTTAGCGCGTATATTAGTAACGAAACACCTTACCTATAAGATTGCCTTCTAGCGCTTCGACTTCGACATGTATACTAAATTTTAGTATTAATTCTAGTTTGTTTATGGCCTAGGTTGCTACCTTCCATAATGTTTATGAATAAAGACTTATGTTTATAAGTGCGTTTATATTAGGTCTTTCAGGATGCCAGTTTGGGCGATTACTAAGCTGGCGTTTGGCCGTTGATTCTTCTATGTCTATACCACAACAGTTAGGTAAAGCGTTTTATGCCTAACAGGCTTGTAGCCTGCTAGGCCTTGTGTTCTATGTTAAAGAGCTAATAGACCAAAGCTATGCATAACCCAAAGAACTTAATCTGGATCGATCTAGAAATGACCGGTTTAAATCCAGATACTGACGTAATCATTGAAATGGCAACAATTGTCACTGATAGCAATCTCAACACCTTAGCTGAAGGTCCAGTGATAGCTATTCATCATAGTAAGGCTGTACTTGCCACCATGGACGAATGGAATGCTCGCATTCACGGTAAATCTGGCCTGACGCAACGAGTGCACGACAGCCGCATTAGCATGGCTGACGCAGAATTAAAAACAATTGTGTTCTTGGAAAAATGGGTACCTATGGGTAAATCCCCGATCTGCGGTAACAGTGTATGCCAGGACCGCCGCTTCATTTATACGCATATGAAAGCTCTAGAAAACTACTTCCACTACCGCAACCTTGATGTTTCTACTTTGAAAGAGTTAGCTGCCCGCTGGGCGCCAGAAGTCAAGGATAGCTTCCATAAAAATAGTACGCATCTAGCATTAGATGACATTCGCCAGTCAATTGCTGAGCTGCAGCATTATCGCAAACATTTTATCAAAACTTGAGAGTTGATGGAGTAGTCGTCTTAGCTAGCGCTAGAGCAGATAAGCCAGCACTAAAGGAAATATCTCAGATCATCTGCATCAACCCTGGTTGATGGTGCCGATGCCTATAAAAAGCTGACTCTTCGTCGTTGCTAAATCCACATAACCTTAAGATTTTTAACAATACGCTATATTTTGGTGAAATAGTTTATTTAATAAATACCTCGATAGATGAGATTCAGACTGATTTCCTTAAATTGGTACACATTGAAAATTAAAACCTGAATACAATAGAGATTGTTGCAAAGCTAGATAGTAATCTGATACCTGCTTTTTTTCGATTATTGAATGGATAGTCGCAATGTTTGATGTAACTCTATTACTAGCTGATGAAAATGCTATGGTTTTGTTCGGTCATCGTATAGCTCAAGTTACGACAGGTGTCGGTCTAGTTTTTATTGAAGGCGACTTAGGAGTTGGTAAGACTACCCTCTCTAGAGGGATTATTCGTGGGTTAGGCTATATCGGGGTAGTTAAAAGCCCTACGTTTACCTTGGTGGAGCCTTATGAGATCGGTGTAATTCGTGCTTACCACTTTGATCTATATCGGTTGATCGACCACGAAGAACTGGAGTACATGGGTATTCGTGATTACCTTGAGAAAGACGCGTTGTGTTTGATCGAGTGGCCAGATAAAAATATATGCTTTTTGCCAAAGCCAGACCTAACTATTACCATTATTCCGCATAAGTACGGGCGTCATCTAACTTTGTTGCCGCATAGTATGCGAGGCCAGTTTTGGTGTATCGCTTTAGCATTAGAATTCTAATAAAATTAATGGAGTTAGGTATGCGTTTGCGCGCAATGGTTGTTGTCGTGTGGGTGCTACTTACAGTAATGACTTTTAGTGCTCTGGCGGTTTCACAAGTAAAAGATGTGCGCGTATGGCGAGCACCGCATAATATGCGGTTAGTATTCGATTTATCTGGGCCAGTCCGGTATGATGTTTTTACTCTCATATCGCCAGATCGTTTGGTAGTCGACATTCATGGTGCTAATTTAGTTGCGCCACTAAAAGTTTATGCATTAAATACCCAAATTATTGCGATGCGCTCGTTTCAACGCGCGCCGATTGACTTGCGTGTGGTTGTTGACCTAAAAAAATCCGTAACTACAAAAAGCTTTATACTGGCTCCTAACGCCAAATATGGTCACCGATTAGTAGTTGACTTGTTTGATAACCACGCTGCTGCAGTGCCATCTGCTCTAACTAATACACCGATGCCACAGGTCAAGCTGCCATTAGTGTTGCCTGTTCCTACTGGAAAACGCGACATTATCGTAGTGATTGATGCTGGTCATGGTGGTGAAGACCCAGGCGCTTCCAGTCCTCGCGGCCAATATGAGAAAGACGTAGTACTGGCTATTTCCCGTAAGCTGCAACATCAGGTCAATAGTATGAAAGGCTATCGAGCAGACCTGACACGTACTAGCGACTATTTTATCCCGCTGCGAGGTCGTACTGAAATCGCCCGTAAGAAAAACGCAGATCTTTTTGTGTCGATCCATGCTGACGCTGCTCCATCGACTGCTGTCTATGGCGCCTCAGTGTTTGCTTTATCGGATCGCAGCGCCACGTCTGAAACTTCGCGTTGGTTGGCCGATAATGAAAACCGTTTTGACTTAATTAGTGGGACTGGCAACGTATCTCTTGACAACAAAGACAAAATGCTTGCCGGTGTATTACTTGACCTGTCGATGACTGCTTCAATTACGTCTAGCTTAAACGTTGGGCAAAAGGCTTTAAGTAATATCGGCCGTATCACGTCCCTGCATAAGCGGCACGTGGAACAGGCTGGATTTATGGTGTTGAAGTCTCCTGATATCCCATCAATATTAGTAGAAGCCGGTTTTATTTCTAACTCATATGAGGCTTCGAAGCTAGCTAGTGTCAGCCATCAGGAGGCGCTAGCGCGCTCGATCAGCAATGGTATTCGCCAGTTCTTCCAGCAAAATCCGCCGCCAGGAACCTACATTGCTTGGTTGCGTGACTCCGGGAAAATCGTCATAGATCAGCTTAACTATCATTTGCGGTCTGGCGACACCATGGGCCACATAGCGTCATCGTCGATGACTATCTTGCGTAGCACTAGTAACTTAAAAACTAATAAATTAAAAGTTGACCAGGTATTGACTATCCGTGGCACTGAGTTAGCGGCGTAGTAATACGTGACTCTATGTTGAGTAGTAATTTATGCAGAGAATTCTATCATCCAGTGTTTTTGTTAACTAGATTGCAGCGTGGTACATTGGTATAGAGCACTACTCTAGTGATCACAAAATTAATTAAAATAGCACTGACTCTAGCGTCAGTGCACATTGATGTTGATGTGTGAGCATGGCGGAGTTAAGCTGCTATGGATACGTGACTGTGACAGTATTATATTTAGGCGAATTTAGTATTCATTCTGGAATGTTTTAGGTTATCAGTAAGATTCGCGACTAGCAAAGCCTGAAGTGGGTGATTAGCCTAGAAGTGTGCAGTGCAGAATTAGCTTCTATTAGTTCTGTGACCTGGCTAACTATGACTGCTCATACATATAGTGCTAAGCACAGGATATGGTAGTGGACACTGAATGTTGCGATATGGAAGCCACGTGTTTAATCGGCTTCTTATCAAGCAAGCACCTGGGCCAAGGGTCTAAAGATTTATTCTTTATCATCTCGATGCAGTGTAAATTTATCAATACTAAAAACCGGATGCAATAACTTTAAGCATTATATCAAACGCCTAATTTTAGCGCACTATAATACAATATGCCATGTGCTTCACAATAACACAATTATTATCAGCTCATATGAAAACTAATGACAATACTATACGTGCTAGCAGTGTGGATATGTTATGCAGTGAAGGTTTTCTGGAGCAGATGCTGTCGATTAAAAATCAATCATAATGACTTTTGGTTGTGTGGTGACTTCGTAGGTTGATCAGCATGCTCAAGTAGTTAGGCGTACTTGCAGTATTACTTTATGCGCACGCTATACAGTGCTTGATAAGCTAGTGACTTACGCGGTGCACCAGGATAATCGCGATATGCTAGTTCATGGGCAGAACTTGGTGTTGGTACTGTTATTGAAGGTCTTTAGGAACGATTCGTCTTGAATTGATTTCAACTTATACCAGACCAGGCATAAAGTGCGTTTTTATGATTAGCATACAACTTTTTCTATAACACGTTGTGTAGTGCTTTAGATGATATGTGACAGAATTACTAATTTGTCTACGTTGATTGTGGCGGTGATGGTGTGGTTGAGTGTCCAGGAAGATGATGCGCTCATCCTTTTAAGGCGAAACTAGTTTCGCTGCTGACCTACTGCAGTCACCACAAATTTAGCCATTATACATAATGCTTTGCTATAGTTTCTTGTTTTGCTGATTAGCACCAGTATATGTCAAGCTCCCAATCTATAGTGCTGTTCACTCGGGTTTGGCTTGGTTAGCCTATTAAAATTTTGCAATGCTACTAAATGCCACGATTAGTGTTATTTCCTTACTGGAAGGTAGCGTTAATATTATACCGTTTAGCTATACCTCTACTGCTTTAGCATAGTTATAAAGTATTTATATCTCAGCGGTCAATGCCAATGACTCAATGCGGGAGAGATGCATGCTGTCTATAATCTGGTTATATGCAAACGCTTTAAGGTTATTAGTGTCCGCAAAAGTTTCAGTGGTCAGCTATTTTACTGTTGGTTGTGCTATTAGAGTAGTACTATGATGTGTTTTAGAATGTAGTTTCTAAGATGCAGCGTTCTAGGTAAGGAGACTCTGGCTATCGTATTGGTCAGATACCAGCATCACTCAAGTAGGTTACAGTCATTTGTCTAGTAGACAATGCACTTGTAGATTCTACTGAATATGGTGCTAGTAACAGTATTCAGGCCACATGAACGAATATTTCGACATGTAGCTAGGCTACTTACGGATAGTGCTATCCACTGCTAGGCGTTGCCTAAAATAAACTATTTACTGTGCGATATTGAAAAGTATTGCACGTAGTTGTCAGTGTAACCATGATCAACTAACTTGGACTAAAATGTGTCTGGACAATCTGTAAAACTATTTTTACATGGCTACTAATGAGTGTCTTGCCACCTGCAATCTTTTTAATGGGGGCTACTGCCACCGGCAAGACTCACTTGGCTATTGAGCTTACTAAGGTGCTGCCATGTGAGCTGATCAGTGTTGACTCTGCTATGGTTTATCGGGATATGGATATTGGTACGGCTAAGCCTTCAAAAGAGTTTTTAGCGCAGTATCCACATTGTTTAATTGACATTATTGACCCATCAGAGAGTTATTCGGCAGCAGATTTTCGTACTGATGCTTTAGCGGCCATGGCTGAAATTACTAGTCGGGGTAATATTCCGCTGTTAGTCGGTGGTACGATGCTTTATTATAAGGCTTTGCAGGAAGGTTTAGCAGATGCACCTGCTGATGCTATAGTGCGCACTGAACTTAAAGAAGAGGCTGTGCGTCATGGTTGGCAAGCCCTGCATAATCAGTTAGCAGTAGTCGACCCAGTGTCAGCTGCACGTATTCACCCCAATGACTCTCAGCGTCTCACTCGCGCTCTAGAAGTTTGGCGTGTGAGCGGCCAGACCATGACTGAGCATCGGCTAAAACAAGCTGCAAAAAATACTTATGCATGCGCATCTGGACGAGTACAATTGCCATATAAAGTGGTAAATTTAGCTATTACTTCAGTAAATCGCCAGGTGCTGCATGAGCGAATTACACAGAGATTCGCAATTATGTTGGAACAGGGATTTATAGGCGAGGTTATTGCACTGCATTCTAGAAGTGACCTGCATTCAGGGTTGCCTGCTATACGTGCTATAGGCTACCGCCAGGTCTGGGATTATCTCGATAACAAGCTTTCATTTACTGAAATGCATGAGCGCTGCATCATTGCTACGCGTCAATTGGCGAAGCGCCAGTTCACTTGGTTGCGCAACTGGAGTAATTTATACTGGTTGGATAGTGATAACCTGTCATGCGCCTTGAAATACCTGGGAACAGTCTCCACATCCAGCTAAGTTTTTTACAACTGCTATTTATCCATTGAAGTATGATGGTCATACATTATCTATTTTTTAAATTTTATTATTAATCCTTTAAAAACAAAGGAGCGCAGCACATGTCAAAAAGGCATTCTCTACAGGATCCTTACCTGAGAGCTTTACTTAAAGAGAAAGTTGGGGTTTCTATCTATCTAGTTAATGGTATTAAGCTGCAAGGCACGATCGAATCTTTTGACCAGTTCGTGATTCTACTAAAAAATACCGTCAGTCAAATGGTTTACAAGCACGCTATTTCCACAGTTGTTCCAGTTCGCCAAATCCAATTGCTTAATATAGCAGGTGATGAACAAAGTGACGCTGAGCTGAGTAATGACTGATAGTCAGGGGAGTCTTCTTTGTTCTTTGAACTTCGCTATGTTGGTAAGCTAGTAATGTTCGTTTACTCAGATGCTTAGCATCCTAAGGCGCATAAAGATTCTTAAAAGCTATAAGAGCTGGTATATTCGACTAGCGTCAAAGAACGTTAATTTTGTATCTCACTACTGTATTGGCTAACTGCTAAATACTTATTAATTAGCAGCGACAAAGTCAATAGGCCACGCAATCTGGTTTATACTAAATAAGTTGATTTAGTGATCTGCGCTTATATTTTGCGTCTGGTTATAAATACAACCTCGAACGTATTTCTGGTGTTGCGTAATTGATCGTACCAATTTAGTTCTTGGTGTTGCTGCTAGGGCATACCAGTACTCAGAAAGGCTAGCCTCAGTTGAAACTGGCTCAGATTGATTAATTGGGCGTCCGGCTGGTTTGTAGCCGGATTTATTTGAGGTGTCAAGGTAGTGGTATAAGTATGCGTTGTTTAAGTAAAATGCCTAGTTATAAATTAACTGTTGTTTATGACTGGTTTGTTGACGTCAGATTAATAGTTAGCTAAATATTGGTGGCTTTATGCCGACAGTCTTGGCTGCAACTATTAAGTTGCATGCATTCTCTGTCTCATAAACCAGTGAAGAAGCTGTAGTATATGACTAGAAAAGTCAAGTAACTAGAGTTTACTTTTATACGTGATCAATGCGGCCAAAGTGGATCGTACATTATAGATTAAGCAGGTGATTTTGGTGCTTGGCGAGATTGATGCAATAAAATTTATTGATTCTTGAGGTCTATAGCAAGCTCGATTGGCTATTAGAGTATTAAGATTGCAAATCTAGCTTAAAGAAGATGGTAAGCAGCTAGCGTATTATGGTTGTTAGCGCATGATAGCACTGGTTTACATCTGCTTGAATAGACTATTACTTATATGCTAGACAGCATTTTATCGATACTTTGTATTTATCTCAGCGTTTTGCTCGACTGCGCGCCACAATTTTTAAAAGGTTAGCTTAGTGCAAAAAAGAAAAAATACAACTAATTAAGGTGTCATCCTTACTAGTTATTCGATTTTTGTGCTCGGAGCTGAATTGACTGTTTAGCTGTGACAGGTGCGGTATCGACATAGTTCATTGAATAACATATTTTGTAATAAAAGCCGCAGTCAAGCGGCTTTGCTGCAGTAGCAGGCATTTTGTGGCATTAGTCGGCGTGCTGTTGGTTATGTCTTTGCTTTATCAGATGGAGAGCTCTATGGCTTGGAATGAGCCGGGTGGCAACTCGAATAATCAGGACCCTTGGGGTGGTAAACGCCGTAATAACGACGATCGTAAAGAGTCACCGGATCTTGACGAAGTCTTTCGAAGGCTGCAAGAAAGCCTGAATAAATTGTTCGGTAGTAGGAAAAAACGCGGTAGTGGCGCTAGCGGTCGTACAAGCAAGAGCGGTGGTTATGGCCTGCTTGGCTTGAGTCTTGTCGTGTTGATAGCCGTTTGGATTTACAGTGCTGTCTACGTGGTAGACGAGCAGGAGAAGGCTGTGGTTCTACGCTTCGGTAAGTATTACGATACTGTTGGTCCAGGACTAAATATATATATTCCGCCAATTGACACGAAGTACATGGAAAACGTCACGCGTGAGCGTGCTTATACCAAGCATGGCCAAATGCTAACTGAAGATGAGAATATAGTCGAAGTTCCGCTGACGGTGCAGTACAAAATTAGCAACTTACAAGACTTCGTGCTGAATGTTGATAAGCCGGAAATTAGCCTACAACACGCGACTGAAAGTGCTCTGCGTCATGTGGTTGGTTCTACCGTTATGGACCAGGTATTAACCGAAGGTCGTGAATTGATGGCCAGCGAAATTAAAGAGCGCCTGCAGCGTTTTCTCGATACTTATCGCACTGGTATTACTGTCACTCAGGTAAATGTACAAAGTGCAGCCGCACCGCACGAAGTGCAGGAAGCTTTCGACGACGTGATCCGTGCTCGTGAAGACGAGCAACGCTCACGTAATCAGGCTGAAACTTATGCTAATGGAGTTATACCAGAAGCGCGCGGTCAGGCTCAGCGTATCCTTGAGGATGCTAATGGTTACCGTGACGAAGTGGTCTCGCGCGCAAAAGGTGAGGCAGATCGCTTTACTAAGCTGGTTGCAGAATATTGCAAGGCTCCAGAAGTCACTCGTGAGCGTCTTTATTTGGACACTATGCAGGAAGTCTTTAGCAATACTAGTAAGATTCTCGTGACAGGCAGCCAAAGCAAGCAGAACAACCTTATATACTTACCGTTAGATAAGATAATCGAAAGTAGTCGCAGTAGCACAAGCTTACCTTCTGCTAGTTCCAATGCTACTACCAACGAAACAAATGTCCACGCAGCCTCTGACTTGCTACAACAGCAGACACGTACCAGGGAGAGTCGTTGATGAGCAATAAATCGCTAACCGCCATGATCGTAGGCGTAGGCGTGGTAATCATTGCTTGGAACTGCTTCTACATTGTATCTCAGACTGAGCGCTCGGTATTGCTGCAGTTTGGTCGTGTGGTCCAAGCAGATGTTCAACCAGGTTTACATGTAAAAATTCCCTACGTTAACCAGGTGCTTAAGTTTGAAGGTCGCCTGATGACTCTGGACGCACCGACACAGCGTTTCCTGACTTTAGAGAAGAAAGCTGTAATGGTTGATGCCTACTCCAAGTGGCGCGTTAAGGATGTGGAACGCTTCTATACCGCAACCTCTGGTCTTAAGCAGATTGCCGATGAGCGTTTGTCACGCCGTCTAGAATCAGGCCTACGCGACCAGTTTGGTAAGCGCACTTTACACGAGGTAGTATCCGGTGAGCGTGATGTGTTAATGGCTGATATCACCCGCTCTCTGAATGCGATGGCGGAAAAAGAGCTAGGTATCGAAGTGGCCGATGTTCGTGTCAAGGCTATCGACTTGCCGAAAGAAGTGAATCGTAGCGTGTTTGAGCGTATGAGTACGGAGCGTGAGCGTGAAGCCCGTGAGCATCGAGCTAAAGGTAATGAGCTGGCGGAAGGTATCCGTGCAGATGCTGATCGTCAGCGTCGTGTATTACTGGCAGAAGCCTATCGTGAGTCTGAAGAAGCCCGTGGTGATGGCGACGCTGAAGCTGCTGCGATTTATGCTAAGGCTTATAGCCAGAATCAGGAATTCTACGCGTTTTATCGTAGCTTGCGTGCCTATCGTGAAAGCTTTGCAAATAAAACAGATGTCATGGTACTGGATCCAAGCAGTGACTTTTTCCGCTACCTAGAAAAATCTAAGTAACTAGCTAGTGACAGCTAGTGATTTTATAAAATGCACTTTGTCTAGCGTTTACAATGCTTAGCATGACAATCATTTAAAAAAACTGGTATAGGCTTTGGCAGCCGGGACATTCCCGGTTTTTTTATGATTGCATGTTTGATTCGGTAGGCATGACAGGTTTTTTAAAGAAGCGCTTAACGAAGCAGTTGCAAAGCTATTCATCACGTTGTTCTTAAGCGTGGTTTATGCAAAACGTAGAGATTTTGCTTTACTCAAGGTTCGGCCTATGGTTGGCCGCCGGGATTATAGGGGAAATGGCGTAATGGTAACGGTAGACCGCTGGCTGCTGCCCGATGGCATTGAAGAAGTGTTGTCACCAGAAGCTGAATGCATTGAAGTAGCACGCCGTCAGGTGTTGGATCTATTTCAGAGCTGGGGTTACGAGTTTGTTATGCCCCCCCATATTGAATACCTAGAGTCTTTGTTAACTAGCGCACGCTATGATCTCGATTTATGTATTTTTAAGGTTATTGATCCGCAATCAGGTCGTCAAATGGGCTTTCGTGCTGACATCGCACCGCAAGTGGCACGTATTGATGCGCATACCTTGTGTCGCAAAGGTCCAAGTCGGTTATGCTATGCCGGCAGTGTGCTACATGTACAGCCGCGTTCTTTGTCGTCTTCGCGGAGCCCGATTCAGTTAGGGGCTGAGCTGTATGGCGATACTAGCCTGAGTAGTGACGTTGAAGTGATTAGCTTGATGCTGTCTATGCTACAACTAGTCGACGTGCCAGATGTGCATATGGATTTAGGGCATGTTGGTATCTATCGTGGCCTGGCCCATGCGGCTGGTTTATCCAATAAAGTTGAACAGCAGTTATTCATTGCTCTGCAATGTAAAGCTATTGACAAGGTCATTACTCTGACCGAAGACGTGCCTGTTGATCTTGCTGATATGCTACGTGCGTTGGTGAATTTGTGTGGAGGTTATGAGGTATTGGCAGTTGCCCGTAAGTGCTTGGCGAATGCACCTGCGCCAGTTTTAACTGCGCTGGATGATATATTGGTGATTGCTGAACGCTTATTAGCTAGATTCCCTGAATTGCCGTTGCATTTTGATTTATGTGAGTTAAGTGGCTACCACTACCAAACTGGTGTAGTGTTTGCCGTATTTGTACCTGGTATTGGTCAAGCTATTGCTCAAGGTGGTCGTTACGACTACATCGGTGCTGATTTTGGCCGTGCACGTCCAGCGACTGGCTTTTCTGCTGACTTAAAAACCCTGATAACTTTGAGGCGTGCTGAATTTGAGCTGTTATCTGGTGGCATCTGGATGCCAGACAGTACAGATGCAGCACTTTGGCAGCAGGTTTGTCGATTGCGTGGTAATGGTCAGCGTGTCATCCAGGCCTTGCCTGGTCAATCATTATCCGCTGCGCTTGAAGCGAACTGTGACCGGCAATTAATTCTACAGAATGGATTTTGGCAGGTATCGCTACTAGCTTACTAAGTTTGTTTTGCTAGCTATATTGTTGGCACTAAATTTGCTAAAATAGGGGGGTAGACAAGTATTATGGGTAAAAATGTCGTAGTTTTAGGCACCCAATGGGGTGATGAGGGTAAAGGTAAGATCGTTGATCTGCTAACTGAACATACTGCTGCTGTAGTGCGCTACCAAGGTGGCCATAATGCTGGCCATACTTTGGTTGTTGATGGTAAAAAAACCGTATTGCACCTAATTCCTTCTGGTATATTGCGTGAAGGTGTGCAATGCCTTATTGGTAACGGTGTTGTTGTTGCACCTGATGCTCTGTTGCGTGAGATCATCAGGCTGGAAGAGAAAAATGTATCGGTACGTGAGCGCTTGCGCATTAACCCATCCTGTCCATTGATTTTATCTTTTCATGTTGCGCTGGATCGGGCTCGTGAAAAAGCGCGTGGCGCTCTTAAGATTGGTACTACCGGTTGCGGTATAGGTCCGGCGTACGAAGACAAAGTTGCACGTCGTGGTATGCGTGTGGGTGACCTGCTCAATATCTCTAGCTTCGAAGATAAACTGCGCGAGTTAACAGATTACCACAATTTTATGCTGGTTAGTTACTATAAAGAACAGGCAATTGAATTCGCAAAAATCTTAGCTACATGCAATGAGTACGCTGAGATGCTTAAGCCGCTGATGTTGGATGTAACGGCTGAGCTGCATGACCTGCGTCGCGCTGGTAAAAACATCATGTTTGAAGGCGCGCAAGGTTCACTATTAGACATTGATCACGGTACTTATCCATACGTGACTAGCTCTAATACTACTGCAGGTAGCGTTGCCACTGGTTCCGGTATAGGCCCTATGTTCTTGGACTATATTTTGGGCGTCACTAAGGCTTATACCACTCGTGTTGGTTCTGGCCCATTCCCGACTGAATTATCCAACGAAGTTGGTGCGCATTTAGCTAAACAAGGCCACGAGTTCGGTGCTACTACGGGTCGTGTTCGTCGTTGCGGCTGGTTCGATGCCGCCATCCTACGTCGTGCTATAGATATAAATAGCATTTCTGGCGTTTGCCTGACCAAACTGGATGTGCTTGACGGCTTGGAAACTATCAACATCTGTGTCAGTTACAAAGACGCAAAAGGCAAAAATTTTGTTCCGACTGACGCTGATAGCTATGCAGGCTTATATCCTGTGTACAAAACAGTACCTGGTTGGATTGAGTCGACTGTAGGTGTAAAAACCTTAGAAGATCTGCCAATCAACGCCCGTGCATATATCAGGCGTATTGAAGAGCTGATCGGCGTGCCTATAGATATTATTTCTACAGGCCCAGACCGCAATGAGACCATCGTGCTGCGTCACCCATTTGCTTAATAAGATATTAATGCAAGAATAAATTCTTGCTTCTATAATTCTGTATCGCGTCTGTTTGGTAAATGGCACAATACTTGCCGTGATTTTTTACGGCAATATAAAAAGCTATTTATGGCAGAGAAGTTTCAGGTGCTTACAATGCCTTATTATACAAAGCTAATTGCTACAACTGATATTCATTACCCTAGGTGTTGTTTTAGGTATATGCTATATTGATCGTCATTGCCTTTACTTCCAGTACTGCGATTGTACTGGAAGTAGATCATCTAACTATAAGAGTATCTTACAGTTAGAAATTGTCTAGGAGAGGGTGCTGGTAAATCGCTATCTAGGATCTAGAATAGCTCAGGCTTATAGCCTAGCCAGTGCCTGGCAGTAAGGTTTTTCAAGCGCCTGCAGGAAAAAAGTAGAATTAACTACTTGCCATGCTAGAAAATATCTACGAAATCCAGTAAATAATATGGCTCCACTGCTAGATTTAGCAGTGATCGTATGCTATGCTAAATAATGACTTGTCAGCGTTTTTTATAGTTTGCTATGATGGCATATAATTGCAGATGGCAGTCTCAGCGTATTATTTACGGTGCATGATAGTGCGTCCAAGCTAAATTTAGTGCGTTCCCTTAACTGCAAAAACTAGATCAATCAACTATATTAAAAATAGTGCACTAAACTGCGCCTTTAATAAAGGCTTGGATATTGAAAAAAGCACACTGTAGCAATTTGGTCTCAGTATATGAGTAAACTCTTCCAGGAAATGCAGCAATATTGTGCATAATTATCGTCACCAGTAAAAGATACTAACTAATATTAATATAGAGTGATTGCTTGGATTACTTAGCCAAAATTACCTGAAATTATCACTCAGCAGTATTTAGGTCAAGCCACTAACGAACACTAGCATAGAAATTGCAGTCATTTGATTATACTTAAAAGCGTCTGTCTAGCTGGTTACTACATGCCAATAGTTAGGCTAAGGACAAAATCTAATCATGCCATACATTACAGTTATGCAAACTATCAGCGCCCTGGTATTGTGTAGTAAGCTAGAACATACGGTTGCCATAAAAATGCACTGCATTTGCTAGGTTAAGGCAGTCAGGCTTTGATCCAGACATATACTAGTGGAAGTAAGTTTGGTCTGATGCCGCACATCAGGTTCAGAGTTTTTTAGTTTATAGCAGTTGTAATCACCGTAAAATTTGATGACTGCGGTTAGCTTTCATGTTTTTATGTAGTATGGTATTGGTATTTAGTATCAGCTGGTGCATCGCTGCCTGCTATTGTCGTAGTTGCCACGCTATAGCGGCCAACCCTTTTATTTATATACTTATAAGTGTAAGTAAAAAGTGATAGGCTGGGGCAAGCTGAAGCCGTATCAGGTGTATGTATTGAAATATGTATTATAGATTACTATCCAGAAGGTTTATCGTTTGATTGCAGCAAATGATTGTAGGAATAAAAAATAAAGCCTCTTATGACAGTATAAGCATTAAGCACAATCGTATTAGGTCTACTGGAAAAGAAAACATATATTGTTAGTTTAATATGAATTTGGTGCCCAGAAGAAGACTCGAACTTCCACGACCCTGCGATCACCAGCACCTGAAGCTGGCGTGTCTACCAATTTCACCACCTGGGCAGCGACAACAGCGTTGCTGTTATCAGTGTTAACAGCGCATACTATACGGAGTAGATTTATAGCTGTAAAGCTATAACCATGCAAAACGCCTGGAAAATTTTAACAATAGTCATGTAAAGTGCTCGCTGTGAATTGCACAGTGCCTTTGAACACTTGTTAACGTATAGAATTTCCTGTTTCAATACGCGTATGCCAAACTAACCGGCATAATAGACAAGGTGAAAACTCTCTAATGGCCGATTGGCAGTCCATCAATCCTGAGGCCGCTCGTGAAGCGGAGAAATATAAAAATATTATTCCTAGCCGTAAACTAATTTTAGTGTACTTAGCCACTCGTGGTTCGCCGGCTAGCCGTGAACAAATTATTGAAGAATTTGGTCTGACGACTGAAGACCAACTCGAATCTTTGTGTCGCCGCTTGCGTGCTATGGAACGAGATACTCAGTTAATCTATACCAACTGTGGCACCTATACGTCTATGAATAAAATCGACTTAATCCTTGGTCGTATTGCTGGTCATCGAGATGGCTTCGGCTTCCTTATTCCAGATGATAATAGTGATGATCTGTTCATGAGTCAGGTACAAATGCGCTTGGTATTTGACGGTGACCGTGCTCTCGCCCGCGTTTCTGGTTTAGACCGTCGTGGTCGTCGTGAGGGTGTTATCGTCGAAGTAGTATCACGCAGTCACAAAACTATTGTTGGTCGCTATTTTGAGGATGGTGGCATCGGCTTTGTAGTGCCGGATAACCCGAGAGTGCAGCAGGAAGTTTTAATCACTCCAGGCCGTAACGCCAATGCTAAGATTGGTCAGTTCGTCGAAGTAAAAATTACTCACTGGCCAACCCAGCGCTTTCAGCCACAGGGTGATGTGATTGAAGTGGTCGGTAATTACATGGCACCTGGCATGGAAATCGATGTCGCGCTACGCACCTATGAGATTCCTCATGTTTGGCCAGAAGCTGTGGTTAAAGAAGCACGTAAACTTAATTTTAAAATAAAAGAGAAAGATAAAGAGAGGCGTATCGACCTACGTCATCTACCTTTCGTTACTATTGATGGCGAAGACGCTCGTGATTTCGACGATGCAGTTTACTGCGAAGTTAAACCTGGCAAGCTGCGCATATTTTCTGGTGGATGGAAGTTATATGTGGCAATTGCTGATGTTTCTAGTTATGTGAAAATTGGCTCGGCCCTGAATAATGAAGCTCAGGCGCGTTGTAACTCAGTATACTTCCCTGAGCGCGTGATTCCAATGCTGCCGGAAGAGTTATCCAATGGCTTGTGTTCACTAAATCCTTTAGTTGACCGTTTAGCTATAGTGTGTGAAATGACTATTTCAAAAACTGGTGAAATTACTTATTACCAGTTTTATGAGGCAGTCATTAACTCCAAGGCGCGTTTGACTTATAATAAGGTCAGCACGCTGCTGGAGCAGCCTAAAACTAGTAGAGCCAAAGCTCTTCGTAGTGAGTACGGGCATGTTGTGCCGCACCTTAAGCAACTATACGCGCTATATAAAGTGTTGTTAGGCGCTCGTTATATGCGCGGTGCGATTGATTTTGAAACTCAGGAAACTCAGATTGTTTTCGGTGCTGAGCGTAAGATTGCCGCAATTACCCCAAGAAAGCGTAATGATGCTCATAAGTTGATTGAGGAATGTATGTTAGCGGCTAACGTAGCCACCGCTGAATTCTTAAAAAAGCATGATATTCCTGCGTTATACCGTGTGCATAAAGGACCGTCGCCAGAACGCTTAGAAAAACTACTCACCTTTCTAGGTGAGCTTGGTCTATCCCTGCATCAAGGTAAGGATGGCCCATCACCCAAGGACTACCAAGCGCTACTTATGAACATCAAGGGCCGCCCAGATTATCACTTGATTCAAACTATAATGCTACGCTCTTTGAGTCAGGCAGTGTACAGCGTTGACAATAATGGCCACTTTGGTTTAAATTATGGGGCTTACGCCCATTTTACTTCACCGATTCGTCGTTACCCAGATCTACTCACGCATCGTGCGATACGCAGCGTGATTCATTCTAAGCAGAATACCCAATACGTTAAGCGCGCTAGCGCCATGACTATTCCAAAGGCACGGATTTATCCATATGATGAAGCAGACCTAGAGCAGCTAGGAGAGCAGTGCTCGATAAGCGAGCGACGTGCTGATGAAGCTACCCGTGATGTTATAAACTGGCTTAAGTGTGAGTTTATGAAAGACCGTGTGGGTGAGTCGTTCCCTGGTGTGATCACTGCCGTAACTGGTTTTGGTCTATTCGTTGAGCTGATTGATATTTATGTCGAAGGCCTGGTACACGTAACTGCATTGCCGGGTGATTACTATCATTTTGATCCTGTACACTACTGCCTAATAGGTGATCGCACTGGTCATAGCTTCCGCTTAGGCGACACCCTAGAAGTACAGGTTATGCGTGTTGATCTAGATGAGCGCAAGATTGACCTTGGTATTTCTGAAAAAACTATAGATGCTTCAATTGGTCCCAAGAAGTTTATACCTAGAACTAAAGCTCCAACAGGCAAAAATATCCCCACAAAAGCATCGACTGTACCTGTACTATCTAAACCTGACAGTCATAGTTTTTCGACCAAGAAAAAAGGTACTGGAGGTATGTTGTCTAGGTAATACCACGATAAAACATACAGAAGTGCCGAAGAGCCATGAGTTATAGCAGTAGTTGTTCAACGCAGCAAAAGCAGTGGTAAAATGGTATCGAGAAAAAAGCTCCAGGATATCTAAAGGAAACTAGGCATATAGAATAAAATTCTGCTGCAAGCAGGTTTTGCGCTAGTGAAGGCAGCTGGTTATGCAAACATACGGCGAGTTATGAACTTGGAAAATATTTATGGCGTGCATGCTATAGAATCACTGCTACGTCACCATCCTAAGCGTGTTAAAAAAATATGGTTGGCTAAAAGCCGCAGTGAACCGCGAATACAAGTGCTAGTTGAGCTAGCCACACAAAATAAAATTGTCATCGCTCAAGTTGAGCGCAGTGATATGGACATGTGGGTGAAAGGTGTTCACCAAGGCGTTGTCGCAAATGTTAGCCCAAGCCAGATTTTTGTTGAAACTATGCTCGATGAGTTACTTGATCGTACCGAAAGCGTACCACTACTGCTAGTGTTAGATGGTGTAACCGACACGCACAACTTAGGTGCTTGTTTGCGTTCGGCAGAAGCTGCTGGAGCACTAGCGGTGATTGTGCCTAAAGATAAGTCAGCAACCATAACGCCAGTCGTACGTAAAATTTCTTGTGGTGCGGCAGAGGTAATTCCGTTAGTGGTTGTGACTAATTTATCGCGCACTCTGGAGAAACTTAAGCGGCGCGGTCTGTGGGTTGTTGGTACGGCGTGCGAGGCTAAAATTAGTATTTATGACCAGGATTTAACCGGTCCGACTATTTTAGTTTTAGGCGCTGAAGGCAAGGGTATGCGCCGTCTGACCTATGAATATTGCGATTACCTGGTGTATCTACCGATGGTTGGTAGTGTCAGTAGCCTCAATGTTTCAGTCGCGACCGGTGTGTGCTTATTTGAAGTTCAGCGCCAGCGTAGCGCTCAAGTCAAGAGTAAAAAATGAAAATTACTATAAGATTTGGTTTGCGCAGGGCGTGGCCGACCTACGGTAATATGATTTTTTTATTTAACTAAAATAACGGTACCCTTGTCGCTGACAAGCCTAGTGTCTGCATTGACTTTAGAGTGTTTAGTTAATTGCTTAAATAAGCACCAATCACCTTGCGTCTGTCTCACTCCTTCTCTATAATTAACCCCTAGCCTTGCTGGCTGGGCACTTAGTTGTCTGTATGTGGCAAGATCTATACAGCAAGCGTATTCACTCCTTGTCTGACCATTTTAAGCGGCAGGCTATAACCCGTAAGGAGCATTTGTGCGTTATTACGAAATTATCTTTTTGGTCCACCCGGATCAAAGCGAGCAAGTAGGCGGTATGGTTGAGCGTTACACTAAACTGATTGAGGAAGATGGCGGCAAAATTCATCATCTAGAAGATTGGGGCCGTCGTCAATTGGCTTACGCAATTAACAATGTCCACAAAGCTCACTACGTGATGCTAAATGTCGAGTGTACCAGTAAATCACTGGCTGAGTTAAAAGATAACTTTCGCTATAATGATGCAGTAATCCGTAACCTTATCATCCGTCGCGAAGAAGTCTTTACTGGTCAATCAGAGATGCTCAAGGTTGAAGAAAACCGTAATGATCGTCGCGATCGTTCTGGGCATGAAAGTACTGATAGCGATCATAGTGATAGCTCTGATGAGTAATTCACGGACTATTTTAAGGAATCATATCAAATGGCACGCTTCTTCCGCCGTCGTAAATTTTGTCGATTTACTGCTGAAAATGTGAAAGAAATCGATTATAAAGACCTCAACACTCTGAGAGTTTATATATCTGAGACCGGTAAAATTGTGCCAAGTCGTATTACTGGTACTAAAGCACGTTATCAGCGTCAGTTGGCTACCGCTATTAAGCGCGCCCGCTTCTTGGCTTTACTATCCTACACTGACAGCCATGGTCGTTGAGACCAAGCAAAATCAACGACGTAGTAATGCATTAATGTTATGCGCGCTCTAGCTGAGTTTATTATGCATAGTCGCGTACAGGCTGCGCTAGTAGTGGCTGGATGTGTATCATTGCCTTTGTTTTATTGGCTTGGTGCTGCCGCAGGTTGCTTGATACTCCTAAAATATGGTTTAAAGAACTCCTTTGGCGTTCTCTCTCTAGGATTATTGTCAGCCTTGATTTGGTGGCTGCAATTTAGTGATCCACGTGTACTGCTAGTGCTACTTGGGTCATCTAGCCTTGCGTTGGTTTTACGCGCAAGTGAGTCCTGGGTCCGCACGCTATTAGTTAGCGTGGCATTGGGGTTAATATATTCAGTAATACTCAGCAAAGTCTTTTGCTCACAAATCGAGGCGTTGTCGCAAGAGATCATCAAGATTCTGCCAATGATTATTGAGGATTTTTATAGGCAATTGTTAGTAGGTGAGAGAGCACGGTTAGCATTAATGATTACTCCAATTCTGACTGGCCTGATTGCAGCGTTGTTGCAGTTTGTCAGTGTGCTCAGCTTGATTCTTGGACGTTACTGGCAGGCAGTATTGTACAATCCTGGTGGTTTTAGTCGTGAATTTTATAATATTCGACTTCCTGTCGAGCTAGTAATGTTACTACTGGTGTGTATAGTTTCTGGGCTATACTGTGGTTCACAGTTAGTCTTGTTGGCTCTAATTTGCAGTGTACCGCTAGTGTTTGCTGGTCTAGCTCTGATTCATGGGCTAGTTGCGCAAAAGTACCTAGCTAAATTTTGGCTAGTAGGGCTGTACGTTACATTCTTACTATTCATGCAACTTATTTATCCATTACTCGTAATTTTGGCTATTTTTGACGGCCTTATTGATTTTCGTAGTCGTCTTACGTTGAGAGACGCTGATAACTCGAGTGATAAACATTAAAAGTTTGAGGATGTTCACATGCAATTGATCCTTCTAGAAAAAATCGCCAACCTTGGCAATCTAGGTGACAAAGTGAAAGTTAAAGCTGGTTACAGCCGTAATTATCTATTACCATACGGTAAAGCAACGGCTGATTTAGTTGCGTTTGAAGAGCGTCGTGTAGAGCTGGAAAAAGCAGCAGCAGACAAAAAATCTTCTGCTAAAAATCGCGCAGCTCAGTTGGCTGAGCTAGAAGTTACTATCACTGCAACTGCTGGTGCTGAAGGTAAACTGTTTGGTTCTATTGGTACGCATGACATAGCTGATGCACTGACTGCTTCCGGTGTTGAAGTGCAGAAGAGAGAGATTCGTCTACCGAGCGGTACTATTCGTAATTTAGGTGAATTCAACGTAGCCGTGCACTTGCATGCTGAAGTTGAAGCCATCGTACGCGTTGTCGTGGTGGCGGCTTAATCAGTCCTAGTTGGCTAGCATATTACGTATTTGACAATCAATATCTGGCACGATCCTGCCTATAGGTCGTGCCTTTTGTTTTTTTACAACTATTTCATTCCATGTAATTATGAATAATACTTCAGTTTCTGAGCAATACGACCTGCAAATTAGTGCCCTAAAGGTACCGCCGCATTCTATCGAGGCTGAGCAGGCAGTGCTCGGTGGCTTGATGCTTGACAACAATGCTTGGGAACGCGTGTTAGATCAAGTTTCAGACGGTGATTTTTATCGCCATGACCATCGCCTAATCTTTCGTGCTATCACTAAGCTAGCTAATCAGAACTCTCCAATCGATGTAGTTACCTTGGCAGAGCAACTAAATAAGGAAGGTCAGACTCCTCAAGTCGGTGGTCTAGGTTACTTGGGTGAATTAGCAAAAAACACGCCATCAGTAGCTAATATTAAAGCATATGCACAGATTGTCCGTGAGCGTGCTACTCTGCGTCAGTTAATAAGTATTAGCTCTGAAATCGTTAATAGTGCTTTCAGCCCAGAAGGCCGTAGTGCCGCTGAGATCCTTGACGAAGCTGAACGGCGGATCTTTCAGATTGCTGAGGCGCGCCCAAAAACCGGTGGCCCAGTCAGTGTCAGTGATCTACTGACTAAGGCTATTGATCGGATCGACATGTTGTTCAGCACTGATAATTCTATTACCGGTATTTCTACCGGCTATACCGATTTAGACGAGAAGACTAGCGGCCTGCAGCCGGCTGACTTGATTATTGTTGCCGGCCGTCCATCAATGGGTAAAACTACCTTTGCGATGAATTTAGTAGAAAACGCTGTATTGCGTAGCGATAAAGCTGTATTGGTTTATTCATTAGAGATGCCAGGTGAGTCACTGATTATGCGTATGCTTTCATCGCTTGGACGTATCGATCAAACTAAAGTGCGTGCAGGTCGCCTAGAAGATGATGATTGGCCACGCCTGACTTCAGCGGTTAACCTGCTTAACGACCGTAAGCTATTCATTGATGACACTGCCGGTATCAGTCCTTCTGAAATGCGTGCACGTACTCGTCGTCTGGTACGTGAGCACGGTGACATCGCCATGATCATGATTGACTATTTACAGCTTATGCATATTACTGGGTTCAGCGGTGATAATAGGACCAACGAAATCTCTGAAATCTCCCGGTCTCTTAAATCATTGGCTAAGGAATTTAACTGTCCAGTTGTGGCGCTATCGCAGCTTAACCGTTCCCTAGAGCAACGCCATAATAAGCGCCCCGTAAATTCAGACTTGCGGGAATCTGGAGCTATCGAGCAAGACGCTGATGTCATCATGTTTGTATATCGTGACGAGGTGTATCATCCAGAAACTGAATATAAAGGAATTGCTGAAATTATTATTGGCAAGCAGCGGAATGGCCCAATTGGCTTTATTCGCCTGGCTTTTATTGGTAAGTACACGCGTTTTGAGAACTTGGCACCAGGCCGTTATAGCTTTAATGAAAAGTAGCGCGTAGCATCTATAATGTATCATCGTGGGCAAGCCTGCTACCATATTTTTTTAAAGGTATTTACTTTTTAAGTATTGAGAGTGAACTAATTCTACTAAAAATGGCACCACCACAATGGTGCCCATAATCATAAATCGTTGGCATTGTACAAATTTTGCGCTTATAGTATTATATAAAATTTACATCGAAATACTGATTACTGCTATGCAAACAGCTGAGATATTAATTAATTACCATAAGTGTTAACCTCAGTTTTTAGATTCTACGTCATTGTTTTTATATCGTAAGGAAATGATAGATTTAGTCTAGTCTTACTATGTCAATAGTATCATTATTATTACTAATTATTTATGTGGTGATCCACTAATAGCTTGCTATGCTATAGCAAATGCCGTGATCACGCCGTAATTCGTATATAGCTAGAGTCATATGGAAAACCTACATTAATATATCTAAGTTATAATTAAGTGCTAAATTTTGTTACCTGTATATCTATCATTACTAAAAATGATCTAAAAAAATATACTGCTCGTTGTATTATGGCCAATCCCAAAATTATCAGTTTCAGCAAGGCAGATTCTGCGATTTTTTATGCGTCAAAACTGACTATTAGCATGGATTACTTATTATTTTGCTTATTTTTAGAGATTACATCATCAACGATAAAATACAATATTATTGTCATTTAAGCTTTGAATCCGCTAGAACAAGGTGTACTTAGAGGATCTTTGTTTTAGCAATTAATACCGTCTTGACTAGCTTATGATGGTGATTTACTTCACGGCGAAAATGGCATAACTCGTTTATGTCTAGTCTTATAATATGTGTCGCAAATTATCTTAAATGCTTTTTCACAAACCGGCTCACCGTATAAGAACGCATCAATCTCAGCGTAGGTCACGCCGTAAGAGACTTCATCTGGCTTGCCTGGTGATAGGTTTTCAAGGTCTGCTGTTGGAATCTTTTCCACTAATGGCTCCGGTGCGTTAAAGTATCTAGCAATTGTCCGCACTTGGTTTTTTACCAGCCCACTCAACGGTGCTAGGTCGCAAGCACCATCACCGAATTTAGTAAAAAAGCCCATTACAGCTTCTGCTGCATGATCAGTACCAATCACCATGCCATCATATGCACTAGCGATAGTGTATTGCGTAACCATACGTATACGTGCTTTAGTATTACCCAGCACAAAATCACGTGATACGGCTGTTTTGCCTTGAAGCGCTTTTACTTCATTTGCCATAAATTTCACTACTGGGCCGATATTGATAGTGTGGTGTTCGTCTGGCTTGATAAAATCAACTGAAGCATTAGCATCGTATTCATCGAACTGAGTTTCGTAAGGCAATCGTACTGCTATAAAACGGTAGGATCCATCACCAGTGTTAGTACGCAATTCTTTTATTGCCTTTTGAGCCAACAGGCCAGCAGTTAGAGAGTCGACGCCCCCGCTAATACCTAGAACCAAGGACTTTAGCCCGGAATTACGCAAGCAATCTTGGATAAAGGTAATGCGGCGATTTACTTCGGCGTCAATGGCTGTCCAGTCTTTGAATGGTGCTTGGACCTTGAGTTGCTGCGCAATCTCACGCTGTATAGATTGCATAATTCACTCCTTGCTAGAAATATCGGGTACATTAAAAACATGACGTAAGTAGGCGACAAAATTTTGGTCATTACAATGGGTCTTACCAGTTTCATCGGAGATCTTTGCGACTGGCTGGCCATTGCATGCTGTCATTTTAAGCACTATGCTCATCGGTTGAATACCTGGAATATCGCAGGTTAAGTTGGTACCGATACCAAAGCGAACATTAATGCGGCCACGTAAAGTACGGAAAATCTCTAGGGCCTTAGGCAGCGATAGGCTGTTAGAAAACACCAAAGTTTTACTCATTGGTTCGATGCCAAGTTTGTTATAATGGTTGATGGCTTTCTCGGCCCACTGTACTGGGTCTCCAGAGTCGTGACGCAGACCGTCAAAAAGCTTGGCAAAGTACAAGTCAAAATCGTTTAGGAAGGCATCAGTAGTGATACAGTCTGTCAGCGTGATGCCAAGCAGGCCGCGGTACTCTCGTACCCAGCAGTCGAGCGCAGCGATCTGACTATCGATTAAGCGTGGGCCGAGTTGTTGGTGGGCCATGATCCATTCGTGAGCCATAGTACCAAGTGGCCTAATATTAAATTTGTAAGCCAAATGTACATTGCTGGTACCGACAAAATGCCCAGGGAAATCATGCTTGAGAGCTTTTACTACGTCTTCCTGTACTAAGTACGAGAAGCGTCGGCGCGTGCCGAAATCAGCTACCTGCAGTTCTGATAACTCATCACTGCTAGCATTAGCAGTCAGCCAGTAGAACTTGCGGTATAGCTGCTCGCGAGCTTGCTCAATGAGTACCGTCTGATAGCGATAGCGGTTACGAACTTCGCTAACAATGGCCAGCATTGGTACCTCAAACAAGATTACATGTAGCCATGGTCCTAGCAGGCGAATAAACAGCTCGCCTTTTTCAATTCCAGTTTTTACATAACGTAAGTTGAAGCGAAACAACCCGAGGAAGCGTAAAAAATCTGGTTTTATAAAGCTGATGCCTTCAAGGAAGCCTAATTTATCTTGATCCAAATTTAGCTCGGTAAGGAGCTCAATTTGGTAGCGGATTTCTGTTAGGTACTGGCTTAGGTCCTCGCTATTGCGGCAACGAAACTCCCATGCAACCTCTACATTTGGGTAGTTGTGTAACACCGCTTGCATCATGGTTAGTTTATAAAAATCAGTATCGAGCAAGTTCTGTACGATGCGATCAGTAAACACACTCTCGCTCATAACGGGAATCTCCAGACGTGTTGGCGACGTGGCCGTTTTTTATATGTACTTTCTAAAAAAATAATGCTAGTAGCGTATAAAACTATCGGGTTTTGCTAGTGATTTTTTTAGAGTAGCTGCCTGCGATAGCGTTAGTATAGCCACAAGATATTTTAATCTACGCAATTGTCTACTTTATAGCTTCGCTCACTTTAAGTGCTTTTGCTAAGTTCTTGAGATAAGTCATACAATATGTATTGTAGCTCGGTATTGCATGCTGCTAGAAAATCATTAGTCGGCCGTTGACCGATTTTGTTATTAGAAAATGTAGCAATAAAGCTATTGTACAGACTATTTGTGCTGCATAAATATATGTTAGGAGATACAAAAGCGCAGTTTATGGTAGTTGCGTTCGATGTCAAAAAACCTAGCTAGCGAATCAGTTGTACTAATTTTTATAGTGGCAAGATGTTGTACAGTAATACTAAATTGCTCAGCTGTGTCTAGTTTAGAAAATGGTTGTATGAGTAGGTTGCTCTACGCACATACCTGGTGTTAGTTGGCTTGTGCCAAAGATATGAGGCTTAGACATTAGCATAATCTCAGTTACGTTGTTATCAGAGCGTATATGTAATGGGTAGATATCTTAATCTGCATAATTATCTTGTGCACTTCTAACAAGTAGAAGTTGCCAGCTAGAATCAGCTGTAGATGACTAAAGCACTTTGCAAAATAGCAGGCACGGCTATAATTGTATATTACATATTTGCACTTACTACGCTTTGCATGAGATTCATGATTCCTATTCAACTAGATCAAGTCCAGGTATTGACCTCAAAACTATATCTTGCAATTATTAAAGATAAATATATTGTTTAGAGCTGCACACATCTTTTATTTTTTATATTTAAAACAATATAATAATATTATGTATAATTGTCATTTGTTAGAAAGTTTTAGTTTATCTATAGATAAACTCAAGCTACCTCCTTAAGCCCACCAAGCAATACATTAAAATTTATTGCTTGGTGGGCTTAAGGAGGTAGCTTGAGGAAGTGACTCGTATTGCTATTTTACTTGACGGTCTAGGGAAGTATATTAATACTCTATATTAATTGTGCGAATAGCTATTTTGTTCTTTAATTGATAGTGACTGGTATCAGCATCGTGCAATCATAAGGCTTTATATAAATAAAGTAATATATCAGTTGTGCCGAGTATGTATGTTAATCCTGATATATGATGAGGGCAATAATGTCAATGCCTGCAAAACATATATTTTGTGTATATTTACTACAGGCACTAGTATAGCGGAGTAATTTATATAGGCAATAGGGAGTGATTGTTGCATAGTCAATGTAAATATTAGCTATAGCAGTATAGAGATTAGCCAGTATGTTTGGAGTTGAGAAAAAATTTTTGGATAATGTGATCTAGTTTAAATGCATATTTCTGATATATGTGCCACTAAACTCACATCGTGAACTTCTGGCTAAAATTACTGTTGACACTAAATATTACATTTAGGTAATTCTTCAAATTACAGTATTGTTTTTAATGTTTAATTAGACGCGCAATTAAGCACACAATGTGTGTGAAGTCTCATCGTAAACCAGCAATATTTCTACGTGAAATAAGTTCATGTGAACGATTTACCCACGCTAGCATGTATTGCGCCGGCATTAAAAATAATTTGAAAGTGGATGTATGTGTAATCGAGGCTTAAATGACAGTCGGCAAGGATAGTCGTGACCTTTGTTAACAAAGGCGGTGGTATCAATGGTGAGCAGGTTAAAACAGTAACCAGTGAATATGCTTATAAGCTAAAGCATCATGTTGCTGTAGGTGATCGTTTTACGGATAACGACAGCAATTAGAGATGCCTTGTTACTTCTGTTTGCGTAAAGCCATTCAGGCGTTTAAGAGTTACATTGAAGTAGGTGTTATCATAACCCATTGCAGATTCTTTATCAATTCATAGGAAATAAAAGCTTTTTAGGTAGGAGTATTCGTTTGCTGCATGACAAACATGATTTTATGGTTATCTTAGTAAAACATGATATAAAATATAATGATGAGTGTTTCACACTATATCATATTGCTTGCTAGCAGCAATATGAATGACGTACGTAATTCACACGCCATTGACAATAACTAAAAAGTTATTTCGTTTTATGTGAGTGTAGATGAGAAAAGCATATATTAACATGTCTATTTTTAAAATAGAATATTTAAATGTATTTATAGTCAAATGCAGATTTGAATTGTTTTTATGTATCAATAAAGACAAAGCTATAAGCTTTGATCGATTTTAGCAACATTAGCAAATTTATGCTGTTGATGTTGAGCTTTGGCTAGCTATGCGTTGAGTTTACGAAAATCCTCTATAGACGTGAATATTATTCTTACAATTCATGCCAACTATATTGGCCTACAATGATACTGCGTGTAGCAGAAAAGTGGCTGGTTCTTTTCTTTTATGACCTTAAAAAAATATATTAATGTGTACCATGACGATTAGTGATAACTATTACACTGGAAGATATGCAGTATTTATTCGAGTTATTTTTATGATGCATGGTTTTATCTTATTGGCTATAATTATAGCCTGTGAATAGTCAGTGCCTATCATCGCATCAGCGATAATGGGCTGATTTAATTTATTGCTAATAGATAAGCTGATTTTAGGTCTAGCGATATTAGTTGTAGTGAAAAATATCTTCGTTACCACAGCAAGCTACTTGCTTATCAGGGTGAGCACCTTCTTGGTAAAGAAAAATATTAACTATACTATGCGCTTATTGAATTTAGTGTATGTGATAATTAACTACGATATTTGTTTAACTGATGCTGATAAAAATTGTCGGTAAAATAAAGAAGTGCTTGCCGTTTATCTCGGTAAGCACTAATCATAATTACTTGATGTAGGTTTTTATCTTTTTGTAGTGTCTACAAGTTTCCTGCTAGATTGTGGAAAACAAATCTAGCTAGTCGCTCAAGATCTATATGTAGTAGCCGTAAATCCTTATTTTATCATAGTTTGACTTATCCTTATTTGTTGTAAAATCTGTTGCGAGTAATGTGAGGGTAGCTGGCTAAGCACCTTTAAAAACGTGGCATGCATAATAGTATTTGTTTCTTAATTAGTCATTTTATCGCTACTTATCAAGGGTTTTATCAACCTGTTTAAAACATATGTATATGATTGATTGATATCTTTGATCCTGTTGATAAGTCTGTGACTAAACTCTAGAAAGACTGCCATAAAAGTAAACATTGCTTACTTAAAGCGATTGTTCTCATTTGCTATTGCTATAATCCTGCATGCACTCTAGCTAACATTAAGCAAAAAATTTTGCTATTATTTGAATATATCACATAGAACGACGCAAAGTTTTTACGCTTATCCATAAATACTCTATATATGCAATTATGAGCAACCTGTGCGTATATGAATACAAGTTATATTCTATAAGGTTTTGGTTGATCTAACTCAAGCTTAACAGTGTATATAGAAAAAATGGATGTGTTAATATACGTTAGGCTATCCATACAATGGATAAACCAAAAGTGGTGTTGCCAAAATTATCATAATCAATACTAGCTATGTTGTACCTGGTTTCGTTAAAACTCTACTAGCAATAGCTGTATCACTAATTACAAACCTTTAGTGGCTATTAGTTAAACGGTCAAGATATCATTAACACCGTTAGCGGGTTGTTCTGGCTAGTGCTATAGACAGGCTGGCGATAGTGCTGACATAATTTTGTCATGGATGACCTACTTGACGCATGCGCAAGGTGTAGTTAGTTTTGTGGGTATCGTTTGTTTAAAAGCGGTATGCATTTCTTCATTATGCTTTGTATATAACTGTACTAAACGTAGCTATTTATGTTGAGTAGCTACGTGCGATAAGTCAAGTAATATCAGCTATTTTCTGCTTGCGTTTAAGTTTAGCTATCAATATGACACTTAGAATGCGAATACGGCAGTGGATCAATAGGCATTGAGAAGTTTTCAGTTAAGATCAATAAACAAGCTACAGCGAAAAGTATTTGCTAATCGCATGTACGTATATGAGATTATTTGATTCATATAGTTTTTTCTAAATTAAGCATTATAGAATATATAGTACTAGATACAGTATTCTACTGTATAAATCTTTTGCGTTTTGTATGTAACTTATTCTATCTAACTTGCATTGGTTTGTCCTGTAAGTGTTTATGTAACCACTAAATGTAGTATTCAAAAAAGTTACGTGCTGTTTTATTTAAATGAATGTCATATTTAATTCACACCCATGATAATTATGTTTGAAGTATTTTTTCTTGTATTTCATTGCTGTCAGTCTAGCCTATATCTTTATATTAGCTTCAATGAATTTTTAAGCGTGCAATGTTTTAGCAAATCAACTTAATTCTAACTATTTTCTCATTTATCAGTATAAGATTCAGGATAATATTTATCTGTCGTATATCACCATATACGTTGCAGTTTTTTAAGAACAATTGGTTTGGTTAAGTCTGTTATGTTTGCCTATATATTGCACATAGGTAGATCTATGCATTAGCTTGGTACTGGTAAATGCGTAAATATTAATTCATTGAACGGTAGCGATTGGACAAGTATTACGTTTTAGTCAAGTGCTTTAATTCAGTATGTTCGTTAGTTTATTTAGTACTGCCAAGCCCTTGCTAATGCTTAAGGCCGATAAAAATAAAGTGCAATTGCTGAGCAATTTTTAATTGTGGTATGAGATAAGCAGGCAAAGCCTGCGCCGGTGGATCTCTAATATCAGGTAGAGCGGCAAACACACTTTTGACGATTAGATAGGCCATCACATGTAAACCTTTAGCATCCAGGTGTTAAAGTTTAGATATCAACGTGAGGTCTAATGCCTAAATCGCAGGTAATATCTGCCCACAGCTTAACGATAGCTTGGCGTAGGGCTAGGCAGCCACCATATTGTTCGCGGGCTATGAATAGGAACTACGAACGGTTAGCTGAGACGACATCTAGAAAAATCCATACGGACGTACCAATGATGCTGTCCATGAAAAATTCATTATGACGTACTAGGCGAATATTGACACGAAAGGTCTGGACGGATTTCGTTGAGCAATACTAGCTAAAGCTGATCCATATCTGCAAAATGGCGATAGAATCCGGTTGGTATGATTCAATCAGTTTTAGCTACTTCGCGTAGGCTTAAGGCTACTTGAACCCACAGCCATACTCCATCAGATAGCGTGCTACGTCTATTTAAAGCACAGCTGATCTGTTTCTTTTGTTCGATACGAGACATCGTCGGTGAACGGACTTTAGTAATGCACTTTAGCAAAATATCTGCATCAGTAACATCGGCTTTAATAATGATTATGTAACCATGATAATAAAACTTATAAATCTAGTTATACGTGATCTTTGACTAAAAATTATGTATTCGCTACTGTACGTTAACTGGCTGTTTATTAATTTATATGCGAGCATTATAGTCTATTTCTATAACCTTGTGCGGTGCTATTATAGTTTGTGTTTGGTATCAGCTTATAGCCAGGCCATCAAATGGCTAGCTTTAGTGGCACTTACCTAAATAGTGATGAGCATAAATTAACGCGTACTATAACTGTAGTTATAGATATAAATAATATAAAGCACTAAACACTGAGAATTAACTAACGAGACTAATTTCTCACACAAGGTACTGCGATGTTATGGGTTGCAAGTCTTACAGAGTATCCTCTATGTTGTCAGCGCATTTGTTTTCCTAGGTTAGATGCCTTCACGAATATGGCGCATTGTCGAGTATTGCTTGCTTAATGTACTGGATAATTTTAAGATAACTGTCTATCGTAAGCCGCTTAGACACTGAATCTTTATAGATTGTTATCTTCATGATATTTTTGCTGTATCTTAAACGTAAGAGTTTTTTTAAAACAGGTAGAGATTATATTATGCCTCACAGGAATTAGTTTATTATACGTTCGACTAGTTTAATTGGTGTGCCTAGTTTCATAAGTGGTATGTTTAAAAGACTTCTTAACAGTGATGCTGGTTTTAAAGTCGTTACTAATCAAGGTGAGATCCATTTATGCTAATACTGTGAATGTTAACGACACTAAAATCCTAACACTACAGCAGTAAAAAAATAAATGGCTAGTGATGCCACGACAAAAAACTAAAACCTTTATTGGTATCTATTTAAAGAAATAATAGCCATATGCCATGGTCAGACTATGATATTTATAATAAGCTATTTATTAGTAGGAATCACGCTACTTGTACAGTGTAAGAAAGATTCTGTGTAAATTCTCACCCAACTCGTAGCCATTTCGAGTTTAACGAGTAATTTGACTTATACACCACGACATTTTTTAATCCGTTTATTTTAATGCTTTATGTTAATATTTTTTCTTCATCAAGTGTTTTTTCTAGTCAGATGCATTATCTTTTAGTTGGTTATTGCTGTTCATACTGCGCACACTACTGCCCAGCTCCTTAGTTTATATACTGATTAACGTGTTGGTCACGCAATGATAGCGGTTGATTAATGGTCAATGTTATTGGTTGGTTTGCGGTAAGCCTTGCTTGATCTGATTGTCAGCGTAGTGCTCCGTAGCATGCGATTGCTATATTGTTACGAGTGCTTAATCTGACTGCACGTTATACCTATAGCTGCCGTTATACAGACATATATATCTCTGATTAAAATTATGATTTTGCTTATGTTCTTGGTAAGGCCTACTGCCTGGATAAGAAACTTGATCTTTATTGCCTTAATTAAACATTCTACTTAAAGCAATTGCGTCGTCATTAATGATCTATAGTCAGCTTGATACCTTCGGTAGAATTATCTATAACCGACTATCGTATGCGATTTATCAGTACATGATTGATGTTTAATTTTGAACTATTGTCGCTAATCATTAAATCAGTCTTCTCTGCGTTAATACTTTATTTGTATTAACACCTGAAATAAGTGTACAGGTAAATGTAGGAGCTTCCTTAGCCATATAACTAGGGAAACACAAGAGTTTATCAACAGGTTTTTCATTGTTTAGTTACCCAAGAATTTTCTGGCACTGAGGTACATGTTAGTGGGTGCCACTTGTATGCGCTAGTCAGGCTTTAATCAGTTAATAGATTTGTTATACAAAGTTCTTGTGTATTCTTTATTTGAAGCAAACTAATTAGGATATAGAACCAATAAAGTTTATTAGTACCAGCTACTATCAGTAAATGTTTACTAGTAAATTCTTTAACAATTTAGTAGTGAGCTAGGTTTCAGTGTTAATCATATCTGCTACTGATTTTTAGCAGCAACAGTTATGTATCTTACATTGGCAGTCTGTTTAGGTAACTCTTTTGACTGCAGGAAAGCAGTCTGGTCTTACGTTGTACTGAGGTAATCAGATACATGGTATCAAGAACTTTCTTAATATAATTTTTCTGCTTGCCGCTTAATCGTACATGTTTGAACACTGTGGTTTTCTGAGGTCTGTGTTTAATGTCAATTAAGGCTATATGCATTTCTTGTATATTAGTACGATCGAGGTTTACACCGATTCATAGCTTTACTGTGGCTAGTATTAGTCCTTGGGTGCGTATATGGTGATGCTGACAAACGGAGCGCTACAAAGCAAAATAGTCACTATTTCTAGAGTGACTATAGTGAACTAGATCTTCATACTATGGCTTATCTTAGCGCCCTAAGTATTGAGCTGATTAGCGTATTGCGGACACGAAAGACTGCCTAAACTACACTAAACGGCACTGTGCTCAATACTTATATAATTAGCTTGAAATTAAGCTAATCTTAGCTGCATGGATATTAGGTAGCTCTAGATATTATATAGTGTTGCGTCAGTCTTATATGAAGTCCTGGTTAACAGCGTGTACGCTGGAGCCTTCTAGACATGTCTTGCTTATGAGTAGCCAAGTCAGTGTTTACTATGGGCATCGTGTAAATGCAATAATGAATATGCAGTTTTATGGTAGCTGTAGGTTTGGTAGCACTGAAATGTCGCTAGATAGCTACTCTGGATGAGATATTCAACATTGTTCGTACTAAACACCTGGGCATAAGCCTGGTTGATACGAGGCTGATGCTTCAGATTGCGAGATTTCCTGTCAGTAGTTCAGTGTTAACACTGAACAGTTCTTTTTCGCTAATAGTAAACAGCGCTACCGGTATATTGAGTAGCTTTCAGGTTTTGATGATTTAGTTTTTATATAGCAATATATCTAAATTACCATGTACAATAAAAATAATAACAGTCTCGCTGCCATTGGAGCGATTCTTAATATTGGTGATAATATTCTAGTAATCGATAGTTGGTGGGCTAAACTGGATGTAGATTGCTTTAATATTATTTTTGTTTGCTACGCTCTTTAAACGTAAGAATAAGCATGCAGTCTTATTGATTGCAGATAAATATATATAGTTAGTACCGAGCAAGAAAAAATGTTTTGCATAATTATTATATTTATTTATTAGTTACAAATAATACATTGATTGTTTGTTAGTTAAATGCTGCATTAGTATTGCAAACTTTTTTAGCGAACAACGTTTAACCTAATATCGGAACGTAACCATCATGAATGCAAGTATCTTGCTATTCATGCTATCTTTATATTGATACCCCATAAATAGTTATTAATATCATATCATTAAGCGATGTTTTATAGATTGCTATAATCATTAGCAATGAGTCAGGTTGCTTACCGAGATGATCTTGGTCGACTTGTATGGCCCAGTTTAGACCAATTGCAACAATTGATGCCAAGACAGTGAGAGACTTAACCAAGTTGTGATATTTAATAATGTCAATTATTACTCCACTACAATAAAATAAGCCACCACTTAAACTATTAAGTTAGTACGTAAAAATACGCAGCAGGTTCAAATCGTAGTGAATTGATACTTAGTCCATTGCTAGTTGTGTATCTATTCACAAAAAACAGTACAGCTTATTGGGTGCACTAAAATTGTAGGTATTGGGAGATAAGTACTTGAGTGTTATTTTTGAGGAGCGCTACTGTGCGGACACGCGCTAGCATAAAATCTGTACGCAGCAAAGATATGCCACGTAATGTGCGGAAAATATTAGCCGTAGTCATCAATATACGTGAAGTGCAATGAAGACTATATGTTTATATCCAGTTATCTTTATCACTGTTAGGCACACCTTAATACCCATCACTAACCTGGACAGTGATGGTTTGTTCATAAATGCATTTTTATGTTTTTTCTTAAGTTGCTCTTAGGCAACATGTTAATGATTATAACTTTTTTAGTCTTTTACATATCAAATTTAGATAACTTACTATTCTGATATATGTTCAGTAATTTTTTTCTGGAAAATCACTATGTTTATGGGTCGCGGCAATAGGGTTTGTCAATAATATTGACTATCTGTATGACTCCTTTAAAAGGTTGATTAAAAGTCTTGACCGTTGACTAGTTAATTTTATTTATACATATGGTACCGTTAGGGTGGTTCAGATACTTAACCTCAAATATCTCCTTTAGCAACTAAAAAAGACATCTGTATGCTGCTGTAAGTTGGAACGCGATTACCTTGTTTATATGTGAACCTCATAGCCACATAGGCTACTTTAATTAAAGTATTGGACATTAGCGCGTATTATCTAAAGTGAACCTGACGGTTCAAACGCAATAGTCTTCTGTTAAGATTTCTGGGGCAGTAATTAGGTCTAGTTTTTAGTTAATATCGAAAACGTATTGCCATCCCATACGTTTTGTTGTTCTGCAGTAAAAACACATTCTTTGCTGTGGTGGGAAAGGCTAACAAAGCTAAAGCGAAACTAATAGTTAGCGATATTTTGTTATGCTGCACTGTACATTCAGTTTTATGCTCCAATTAGGAATATTTGATATTCCTGGAGATTTACTTTCCAGCATTGAATGATGCATCATTGAGAATATAAGCTATTACACGTAAATGTAAGAAGTAATATCTAGGCAGGATATCTTGCTGTATCAGACGTATGAACAGTGGAACCATCAGTTCGCAAAAAAACTTGGGTTGTTTCAACAGTGAATTGACTACATTTGTAACTATAATGGCCCAAAAAAAACTGATGAATCTGCTAGTAGATATTGTAATACGCTAGTTATTAATCAATCCATCAAAAAAAATATTTTATGCGTACATTGCGCTAGTTAAGGCTTACATGGTTACTATTGCTTGTTCATGGGTGATCAATGAATTTAATGGTTTAGCCATGCTCATCAATATCAATAGTTATGGCAGTGAGGTTTACTTATAAAAACGCTAGCAGTTCCCAGTCAGCTAAGCTTAAACTAGGCTAAGCATATATTATATCTCTGCCCAGATAGTGCGGTTGATACTTAATTAACAGAACACAGGCGGAGCCAAATCTATTCTGCATTACATAAGAAACCAGTATTAGTACGTTAATACGTATATCTGCCAGTATATTATCTATATTAGGTATCACTAATTTATGTAGGATCATGATAAAGTGTTATTTCTGGATCGTATAAATCAATTGTAGCGCTACATTATTTATCAGGAACTGCTTTGTGTTTGGTGATAATGTCGTTGTAGTTGAAGACTATGATAAATTTTAGACTGTGCCTCACTGCGAATTTCCAGTTGACGCTAGTTTATCTAGTGTCAATATTATCGAGAAGGTTATACCTACTGGAAGTATCGATCAGAGTCTGCGGTATAAAGCCAAGCAAATGGAAGTGATGATGTACCTTACAGCTATCATAGAAGAATGCGTGGAGCTGTTTGCATGTTAGTTATTTTGTATTTTGGTAGCTGATGCCTACATCTAACCTATTAAGGCTTTAGCGCGATCTTGCACGTCGAAGACGAAATGCACGTTAGTAGTCTAAAGTGTTTTATTGAATAGTTACTTTGTTTACTAGAGCTGGCAGGACGTTGAAGATTTTGGATATTTTGGGTATTCTGACTAGAAGTCAGATATTTTACTGTAGATGGCTATATGACTTACAAGTCATAAGGTGGTGCAGAATGATCTTGAGATCATGTTGAGATAGATGTGGTTGATCGTATATTTTTATATCTCCTTATAAATTATATTGCGTCGCTGTTATAGCTTTTGGTGATCGCTGCAGGTAATGGCTGGTGCGGCTACTAAAGAAGCAGTGCCGAGCAAGTAAACTAGATATAGCAGGGAGTTCAGGACCATGGTTAGGTTATCTAAGTTACTCTTAGGTAAGCCGTACAGTATGTTCGTCATCGATCACTTCAAGGCAATCATAAGACAATTATCAGGTTCAAGTTATGCATGCTGGCTTATGGTGCTTATATTCCAAAGTTTAACTAAACCGCAGTAACTTAAATTTGTAGCATTAGTCAAGTTTAGTTAGTCGGTTTACTTAAAATAAGTAATTGCGGTTGCTAAAACAGTATATAGGCGAGAAAAATGAGCTATTTTTACCACTCTATAAAGCCAATAATGGTATGTTTTTCTAAATTTTGTATTTAGCCGGAGCTAGCGCTTATTGGCCCAGTTATAGAGAGTGCGGTGTATAGCTATCGAATAAACTCTACATGGGCGTGCGGGTCCGTCCATATAGAGATCACCTACATTCATGCGAAAGTCGAAGGTGTTTATAAACTCATGCAGCACTACGATACTAATATAGTAGTTATTACTAATGGTGTATTTTATATATTTTGGTGTTCGAGTAATACAGAATTATGTTCAATTATGCTGAATATATAAGCAAAATAGAACCGTATGCTGCTCTGGCTGCTATTATATTTCTTCTAACCAATTCGGTATGCTCAGATATCGCTTTTAAAATTAGTGCGATAAAGTTAAAGCTCATGATCGATCTAGTCTAACCTAATTATATTAATCTTATCTAGATAATAGTTAGCTAGATTATTGGCGTTCTTTAGTTTATTTAATTAAGACATAAAATTTAGTTTTCTTACAATAGTGGTGAATCAGCTAAATTTGCTATCAAGTAGGATAGTTAGCTATCATGCTAGGTTATGTTTTAGACTGCTATGTCTACAACTTATTGAGGAGCGGTGAATGTAGTGCATTTTAGTAAATGCGGCCAACTATTGAGTTTATGGTACAGGACTGCAGAAGTATACAGGCTATTACTTTCCAGCGGTTTAAGTTGTAAGAGGATTAATGTTTAGCTGCTGGTTGTCGCCAGGCAATTCGTGTAACCGCACATTGTTGGCGAGATAAAACGAATACATCTGTATTCGATGTTAAGTACTGTTTAGCTCTTGAGCAAGAGTAGCATTTGCTTAAATGTTTAGATCTAGCAGTTACTGACTTACTCATGATTGTGCTTAATACCAAAGTAATTCTGACACGCTAAGTTATTATGTATATAGTTTTCGCTTTCGTCATTTTAGCTAATAGCGCTATTTTATAAGTGCTGCAGTTTATTGGTAGCGGTGACGTTGCCTTTAAGTTGCTACTTGTTGTTCAAGCGCATTTGTTAGTTTGTTCAGCATAACACCGCAATAGTTCTCTTAGTTTTGGTTATCGTAATCGTATTATACTAAAGGTCCAACGTATGTTATTAACTCAATTTTAGTGTATTGGCATTAAGGTAGATAATCACGCAGTTATAGTGTAGGTAGTTAAGTTTTATGTTGCACATCAAAGTATTGGTCAGCAAGCTGACGTTATTTAGGACTGACTGCCGGGAATTATAAGAAGCTATAGTATAAACGAATATGGTTTTTCGATATTGCTAAAAAATATTTTTTAAATTGTGCTGATCGCTACATTTGTGTCATACATAACTATATACTAATAAAAGTTAGGTTAAGAGGTGCCTCTACGCCACCTTTGCGCCCTTATCTTTGGCAGAACTCTCTAATATTTTGTTAGTCTAACTTTCTGCGCTGCTTGTGATTTGTAGGGCCATAACGATTGAATGTTAATCACAGCATTGGTTGGCATGTTCAAGTGGATTTGCTTGTTATCTATTAGCTAGTATTAGGGGTGAGGCTGGATGATATTATTTCGATTAAAGCAGATACATGCTAGATGCCTGTTACTTATTCAGTTGTCGGATAATAGCTTTTTAAAAAGCACGCTAACTGTGAATTATGACGAGCAATAATATAGAAATTTTCTATATACAATATTTATTGTTTATGCAAATAAAAGTTGCGCAAAGAATGTAGACATGTTCCATATCTTTTGTATCAGATAAATGACTTTGCTTCATGCAAAGTGCTTATGCAAAGCACCTAAAGTAAGGTCAGGTTTTAATTCATAAAATGCGCTAACATTCAACAATTAATACCAAGTTATCGCCGGATCACAGCTTTTGATAGCTCACTGTGTTAGCAAATATCTATCAGGCAGCTAAGCTGGTTTACTAGCCAAGGGTCTTATTCTCATGCAGGAATAGCGTTGTTGCGTGGGTTGTTAGCAAATACTTCAATGGATGAATGCGTCTTCAGCAGTAGTGGAAAAAAAGTGATGCTATATAGCTAGGCTTAATCTTGTATGCATTAACCAGGTTGACTGTTTGCTTTAAATGCAAAATTACCACGGTAAAATATAAATGCATGGCTACTGTTGGTTATATGTTTATTAGCATTAGCATATGTACGTTTTCCGTGGTTCATGACGCGTTTTGTTTAGCTTTGTGTATTAAGGTTTAGCGCCTATTGACTGACTCTGGTATTTTATTCTAAACCTTTACCCATAGCTAATTCTGTATCTATATGGGTATTGCTTGTCGAAGGAAGAAGTTAATTACAGGTTGTAAACCTATTAATTAGCTCATAACCAGTAACATGCATTGTTACATAAAGTGATGACTACACGTAGATTACGCTAAAACACATAGAACGACGACCGCTTCAATGTAGCAAAATAGCTTGCCTATAACTAATCGCGCAAGGCAGTCCTACCAAGAGGTATAAACCAGATACTATCAACATTACGCTACAGCCTATAGAACATTCTATTGGGCAATTGCTAACAGTGCTGATCCTAAGGCCTAGGTTAAGAATAAGTAGAGTATAGCATAGTTAGCAATTTAACCATAAAATACATGGTGACGCTGAGTTGCACCAAGATAAAAATAACTTTTTAGATTCGAGGTATGCCCTAACTACATATTGAGCGACATGTAGTTAGTAAATTACATAGGCTTACACTTAACCGAACGGATAGCTATGCATGTATAGCTGTTTATCTTTTTTAAGATACGGTGCATTGATCGGTGCTGTTTCAGTAGTTAAGACATTTATTCTTAAATAAATTTAGATGAAATTGAATTTTTCAGATGAAATTAAATTCTTGAGCATACTATAGGTATGAGGTTTCCTGTAGTATCTAATCTTATTTTGCTTTTACAGAAAAGCCCATGCTGATTTTAGATCTATTAATGGCGGAAGTGGCGCATACCCGTGAAGACCATTGCGATGTTCGCTGCGTTGGCAGCAGCTATGACTTCTGTATCACGCATCGAACCGCCAGGTTGAATCACAGCGGTAATACCGGCTTTAATGGCATCATCCAAGCCATCCCTGAACGGGAAAAATGCATCTGACGCCATTACAGAGCCTTCTACTCGTAAACCAGCGTGTTTAGCCTTGATCGCGGCGATACGTGCCGAGTGTACACGGCTCATCTGGCCAGCGCCAATACCGATAGTCTGGCAGTTTTTGACGTAAACAATAGCGTTAGATTTAACATATTTAGCCACTGTCCAGGCGAATATAAGGTCGTTGATTTCTTGCTCAGTTGGAGCGCGTTTAGTTGCAATCTTCAGGTCTTTACTACTAATTATATAGATATCGCGATTTTGTACTAGTAAGCCGCCATTGACGCGTTTATAGTCCCAGGCAGCAGCGCGTTCAGTAGACCATGAGCCACAAGTTAGCAAGCGTACTTTATCTTTAGTGGCAACTATGGCGCGGGCTTTCTTGCTGACGGATGGTGCGATGATTACTTCAACAAATTGACGCTTAATGATCGCTTGCGCGGTTTTTGTATTCAGCTCGCGGTTAAAGGCAATGATACCACCAAACGCTGATTCAATGTCGGTGGCGTAAGCTAATGCATATGCCTGGTGGATACCTCCTTCAGTGTTTAAGCTCATAGCTACGCCACATGGGTTAGCGTGTTTGACGATTACGCAGGCCGGTTTAGCAAAGTTCTTTACACATTCCAGTGCAGCGTCAGTGTCGGCCACATTGTTGTAAGAGAGTTTTTTGCCTTGCAGCTGGGTCGCGGTAGCGATACTTATTTCGGCTGGTTTAGCTTCTACGTAAAACGCTGCGCTCTGGTGCTGATTTTCACCGTAGCGCATTTCTTGAGCCTTGATGAACTGGCTATTGAAGGTGCGAGGAAATTGATTTTTATCTTGTGTGCTCAGGGTCTGAGCAGCCTGATTCACAGTGCCCATGTAGTTAGCAATCATGCCATCGTAAGCAGTTGTATGCTCGAAAGCCTTCAGCATTAAGTCGAAACGCTGAGCATAGGTAAGTCCACCAGCTTTTATGTTTTTAAGCACTGTGGCGTAGTCGCTAGCGTTAATTACTACGGCTACGTCTTTATAGTTTTTAGCTGCAGAGCGAGCTATGCTAGGGCCGCCGATGTCGATGTTTTCGATGGCAGTTGGCAGGTCACAGCTTAACTTATTAATGGTAGTTTCGAACGGGTAAAGATTAACGGCCACTAGGTCAATCGGTTTTATGCCGTGTTTGGTCATAATAGTGTCATCAATACCACGGCGACCCAGGATTCCTCCATGGATTTTCGGGTGCAGTGTCTTGACTCGACCATTCATAATTTCTGCAAAACCAGTGTAGTCTGCGACTTCTATTGCTGCTACCCCATTGTCATGCAGCAGTTTAAAGGTCCCACCAGTGGATAGGATTTCTATGCCGAGGATGTTCAGTTCCATGGCAAACTCGAGTATTCCAGTCTTATCCGAGACGCTAATCAAGGCACGGCGTATCGGTAAGCGGGTGATTTGGTCAGTCATTTTAATTTCCATTAAAAGCAAAATAGTCAGCAAAATGCATACGTTTTTATGTGATTACCTTTTTAGTTCGATTGAATGCTTACAGCAAATTGTACTGTTTGAGCTTTTTGCGTAAAGTGCCACGATTAAGGCCTAGCATGGAACTAGCTTTTGTCTGGTTGCCCTTGACGTGGTCCATTACGCTTTCAAGCAAAGGCGCTTCAATTTCGGAGAGCACCAGGCTGTACAGGTCTTTGACAGAAGCGCCATCAAGGTTAGTAAAATAATTGTGTAGAGCTTTTTTGACGCTCCTACGAAGAGTTTGACCTTCTTCGTTAGGCGTATTGAGGTACTGTTTCAAATTGACGTTGTCGCTCACTGGTGTTATTTCACTCACTAAAGTTTCGATCATCATCATAATGCAGCCAAATTTGCTCCACTCTTTGTCTTTTTTCTCCAGGCTTTTGTAGTGTTCACTGAAAAAACTTATGAAAGCTTGCTTATTATAGCTTTTGTATCACTCAAACAATTAAAGTGGCCAAGAAACTTCTTAGCGCTAGGCAAGTTTACGAGATGTTAATCGGTATTCTTGCAAGTAGCGTGTATTTTAATCTATACTTTATATATAGGCACGTAAGGCGACCAAATACTCTCCTGAAATACGTTTTACTTTGATCAACCACGGTGCTAGTAAGACTAGATTAGCACTCAAAAATGTTTAATTTCACATAAAAATTATCGCTACCTGTTAGGTAGCCAGGTGACTTAGATGGCAATTGGCATCGGTTGCGTATTGCGTGTTTTGGCTTATTCTCAGTTTGGTTGATGTCCACTATATTATGCAGGCCGGTATTAATACTGCCTGCGTTGTTGTGGAAATAGCTTTGTACTTAACATACATCAGTGTATGCAAGGTTAACATATATAGGTATACGTACGATGAGCTCTGTAACTCTTGCTAATTTAGCAAGTTTCGTCACCATTAGTTAATGCTTGTTATCCAGGTCGTAGTCTGTATAAATGTTCGTGGTAACTTGTACATTGACTCTAGCAATAACAGCCTGCCAAATCTTGGCTATTTTGACTGTTAATTTTTTAACAGTGCTTAATTAGTAGCTTTGTTGTATATCTTCTTGATCTGGTAGCCAATATTGATATAAATGATTGACACGTTAATTCTGCATTGGCTTTGGCCATGCCTTTGAGTGTCTGTGCATTATTACTGGTGATCTATACTGAGCAGAGTTTAAAGATTATCTTTATATATTAAAAGTATCCGTAATTTACTGGTGTTCTATAAACTAATTTCGCTGGAAACTATTTTAGAGTTTATTAGCTCCATCGCAGCACCTAAACTCTTGCTGTTGTTAATGTAAGAGCGGCTTAGCAATGTTTTGCTATTTGGGCGAAGATAAAGCTGTTTTGCTGTATGCAAAAGCCGATGCATACTCATTTTACATTGGATACCTCTATTGTAGAGGTTGCTCCTTAAAAATTAAAAATTACTCGTATAATACCAGTTCTAGATGAATGGATAAAGACTAAACTGTATAACATTCAAAAAATTATTTTTTTATTGCTGCTGGTTTAGATATTTAGCATACAATAAATGATTTTTAGTCAAACCAATAAGCATACGCAGTGTGCTGAGGCGATAAAAAACTGTTACTATAATTCAGAGCTTGATTATTATCCAGATCAATATTGTCTATGGAAATATATATAAACATCTATAAAAAAGTATAATAAATATTTCGCTGATGCTCGTTAATGCGCTACTTTGATATTTATCAAGCTTAAAGCGCTACCAGCGTGCTGATCTTGATATAGGTGATACTAATTTTATCGATTTTAGTGGCGTCTAGCCGTAATACGGCAATTGTTATAGTTCCATGAGTCATTGCTAAAATCTAACACATTACAATTATTTCAGTCTAGGTCGCCTAGCTACTGTAGGCATATTATGGTATGATGTGAGGTAGCACTTATGATTTAGAGTTAAACTCGATCATAGCAGTCAGTTGACTGCCTTCGGCTACACGCAGCAAATTTGCTTACTACGTTTTACAGGTATAAATCGAAGCGTATGGGCCATACGTGATCTGTTTAGCTTGGTTATTTGTACTGGTTTTTTTAATTGCTTCACTGTAAAGTTCAACAAAAAAACGCGCTACTGAAGAACAACCATATCCTAACTGGTATAGTAAACGGTACTATTGCTATCTTCGAATAAGTCTAGTTAGTAGGTGTATGACTATAATGAACATGAGGCAGTGCTAAGTTCTAATTAGAAAATTAGTTGGTCCTCAGCGTCAATCAAAGTGACTGATACTGTATTGATTTTTTTAAAAAATCTTCCTTGTGAGTGATGACTCGTTGTAGGCTGATAGCGAGATTGATTTGTCTCGCTTAGATGCTGCTTAGGTTTTTACTTTGATTAATTCTGTGCTTCTGCAGATAAGCTAGCGTTCACATGGTCTTGTAGAATGCTAGGCTCATATTCTATGAACGACAAAGCCTTTACAGATTAACTGTGTTATGATGGGGTGGTTGGGCGTTTACTAATTATTTAGCTTGTGTTCTAAGTAGTGAATGTTCACGCCACCTCTGCAAAATCCTATATCACGAACTAAATCTCGATGCAGCTGGATGTTAGTCTTGATGCCGTCTACTACTATTTCGTCTAGCGCATTACGCATACGAGCCATGGCATTGTCTCGAGTAGCGCCCCAAGTAATTAGTTTACCAATTAGCGAGTCATAGTTAGATGGAATTTTATAGCCGCTATACAAGTGCGAATCAATGCGAACACCATTGCCACCTGGTGCATGAAAATGCTTGACTAAGCCTGGACTTGGAGTAAAAGTTTTTGGGTCTTCGGCGTTAATTCGGCACTCCATGGAATGGCCGTGAATTTTTACGTCGTCTTGGGTAAAGGACAGTGCATTGCCAGCGGCAATGCTTAACATTTCGTGAATGATATCGATACCGGTAACCATCTCTGAAACTGGATGCTCTACCTGCACACGAGTGTTCATTTCTATAAAGAAAAAGCAACCATTCTCATAAAGAAACTCAAAAGTGCCGGCACCACGGTAGTTGATGTCAATACACGTCTTGACGCAGCGAGCCAGTACTTCCTGACGGGCTTTTTCGGCTAGACCAAGTGCCGGAGCTTCTTCTAATACTTTCTGATGGCGACGTTGTAGTGAGCAATCGCGGTCGCCTAGATGGACAGCGTGACCTTGGCCGTCAGATAGTACTTGCACTTCTACGTGACGTGGGTTAGTTAAGTATTTCTCCAGATAAATTATTGGGTTACCGAACCACGCCGTCGCTTCGGAGCAAATCTGCTTCGCAGCTTCGATCAGGTCTTCTTCTTTATGTATGACGCGCATGCCGTGACCACCACCACCGCCAGTGGCCTTGATTATTACTGGGTAACCGACTGTTCGACCAATATGCATAGCGGCTGCATTATCTTTAGGTAATGGGCCATTAGAGCCTGGAACAGTTGGCACACCAGCAGCGATCATAGCGGCTTTAGCCGACACCTTATCGCCCATTAGCCGAATAGTCTCGGCTTTTGGTCCAATAAAAGTGAAACCAGATTTTTCTACCTGCTCAGCGAAATCGGCATTTTCTGCAAGGAAGCCATAGCCTGGATGGATGCCATCAGCGCCAGTTACTTCAGCGGCAGCAATAATGTTTGAAGCTTTGAGATATGAGTTCGTAGCTAATGGTGGACCGATACAGATGCTTTCGTCTGCCAGTTTCACGTGCATCAAGTCAGTATCAGCAGTCGAGTAAACAGCGACAGTCTTGATGCCCTCTTCCTTACAAGCACGCAGGATACGTAGCGCAATTTCGCCGCGGTTGGCTATTAGGATTTTTTGCATTTTCTTCGTAGGTTTTGACATCGGAAGACACCCTATGGTTCAAACGATAGTAAGCAGTGGCTGGTCATATTCAACCGGATGACCGTTTTCTACAAAGATGGATTCGATGATGCCAGATGTTTCAGCAGTGATATAGTTCATCATTTTCATGGCTTCAACGATGCAGATAGTGTCGCCTACCTGTACAGTCGTGCCAACTTCAACGAAAGCTGGTGAGGTCGGTGCTGGTGTACGGTAAAATGTACCAACCATTGGCGACCTAACTACGACGCTGTTCAGCATAGTTGTAGCGGTTGCGACTCGTGTGGCGGCTGGAGCAACAGCAGTCGTTGCCTGCATTTGCGGTGCGTAGAACTGCTGGGCTGATGCCTTGCTTTGACGGCTAATCCGTACGGACGCTTCGCCTTCCTTTATTTCCAGCTCATCGATACCGGATGCTTCTAGTAATTCAATCAATTTCTTAATTTTGCGGATATCCATGAATCCTCAATTCCTAAGGGTCGGTAAGGTGGCGTTTGGCTAGCTGTTTAATTTGTTCCAGAGCAGCCTCGAGTGCTAACCGGTAACCGCTGGCACCAAGTCCGCAGATTACTCCTACTGCTAAGTCAGAGAAGTAAGAGTAATGGCGAAAAGCTTCTCGGTTGTGCATGTTTGATAAATGTACTTCGATGAATGGAATGTTTATTGCCAGTAGCGCGTCACGTAATGCAATGCTTGTATGCGTAAAAGCTGCTGGATTAATCAGGATAAAGTCTAAGCCTTCACTGTGTGCGGTATGGAGACAATTAATTAATTCATGCTCGGCATTGCTTTGTAGGCAAAATAAATGGTGGCCTGCTTCATGTGCCTGTCGCTCTAAATCGAAGTTGATCTGTTTTAGTGTTACTGTACCGTAGATCTCAGATTCACGAGTGCCAAGCAGGTTTAGATTTGGTCCGTGCAGAACTAGCAAGGTAGCCATTGGCTATTCCTTTGTTATTTAAGTAGATATGTTAAAGCTTAGCGGCTATACTGTAAAATTTTTGTGAATGTCTAGTTTTGTGCAGTAAGTAGCACAATTAGCAATGATTGTGCATAATTTTTGAGTATTAGTATAAAAATTTAGTTATTAATAATAAGGTTTTAAGGTTAGTATAAATAAATGTAAAGAAAATATTATTTAATATTGCCGCGTGCTAGTGTAGTACTGGTGTAGTTGTCGTATATTATCTGTTCTGTAGGGGTTGCGGATAAGCGCGGTAGTAATCGGCTAAAATAGCTTGAGATATTTACCTGCTTATTTAAATTGCATGTAGCTGACAGACAGATGATTAGGCGCGGCTGTAAATCTACTAGCCTGGCTACTGTTTAAATTGATTAGATCAAAGTGTTTATAACAATACTGATATTACGCAGTTGTTCGGCATGTAACGCCTTAGCAAGTAAACTGTCTACGGTTTACTCTGCCATGGAGTGCGTGTTGGATTGTATAGATCAAAATATCTATTTTTCTAGCAAACTGAAAGCTTCTAGAATACCAGTATGCAGCTCTGTGTTATTTACTCGCATGGCAAATAAGCGAGTAGTAGATGTCAATTTTATTGTAAACAAAATATCAGCACTAGCTTCTGTTTGGGACTTCTAAGGCTTCATCTGGTAAACTTAAGCTCAATCCTTGGCTGCATAAATCTCTTGACTATCTTGATAAATTCACTGATGTACTGTGCCAGCCAATCTCTTACGGCTGTTTAAAGCGCTCAGCAAAACGCAATGCGTGCAAGTTAGTTGTGCTAAGTTTGGACAAAGCCACATTTACTTATTCTCTGCGTTACAGGTATAGCTAAACCTCAAGAACTTTATGCTCTTGATAAATTTTCTTCTAGAGAACAAAAAACAATGTTTAAGCGCTCATAGTTGAGGTCTTGTGGCTTTATCATATCTTGAATATTTATTGACATTGCATGCTGAGGTAGAATTGATAGTTATATGTATTAGCGCTGCTTTTTCAGGCATTCAGTGTTATGCGCTAAGAATAAATACAAGTTTGCGCTATTAAGTTTTTTTAATATAGACAGTAGGTTATGCTGTATGAAACATTTTTCTTATATGCTAAAGCATTTTCTATATACCACTTTAATTAATTAAAAGCCATTTGTCGTATGCATGATAGTGTATGGTTGTGATTAGAGAATTTAACTGCATTTTGACAATTGGTATGCATTAACTAAAGTGACTGAAAGGATATTTCTGTGCTAGATTGGAAAAACCATGCAGGTATGGTTAAAAACCCAGCTACCCACTCAAAGTCAATCCATCTTCTGATAAGTAAAGTCTTCCTTGGTGTATTGGTTGTATATCTATTGATCATTAGTAGCCTGGGTTGGTATTGGAGTAAAGAACCAGCGCTGTTTCCGGTTAAGAAAGACGTTGAAATTGTCGTTGAGAGGGAAAAAAAGCAGGTAGTTGTTGGCTGCATCACTGTTGACACTCTCAAAACCGTCGTTAGTACTTTACTAAATAAGCCAGGTGGCTTCATTTCTAATGATCGCTTCCCTCCAGGCCTGTGGATGGATAACATGCCTAGTTGGGAATATGGTGTGTTGGTGCAGGTCCGTGACCTAACCCGCGCTCTGCGTAAAGACTTCGCCCGTTCACAGTCGCAGTCGGCTGAAGATACCGATTTAGCTAATGCTGAACCGCGTTTCAACTTTGATAATAAAAGCTGGGTGCTACCAGCGAGCGAGTCAGAATATCAGGATGGCATTAATTTTTTAAGTCGTTATGAAGCGCGCCTATCTGATCCACACCAGAAAAATGCATTGCTATATGCGCGTGCAGATAACTTAAACAATTGGCTAGGTGATGTGGCCACTCGTCTTGGTTCGCTATCGCAACGTCTATCAGCTAGTGTTGGTCAGGTTCAACTAAATACCGCACTGAAACCTGAAGTAATTGCGTCTGGTAAAGTGTCGCAGGTTGATGACGAAGTTGTAGAAACCCCGTGGATGCAGATTGACAACATATTCTATGAAGCGCGTGGTCAAGCTTGGGCACTATATCACTTGCTTAGCGCTATTGAAGTAGATTTTATCGATGTGCTAGCCAAGAAAAATGCGACTGTTAGCGTGCGTCAGATTATTCGTGAGCTGGAGGCCTCGCAGGAACCTGTTTGGAGTCCTATGATTTTAAGTGGTAGTGGTTTTGGTGTCCTTGCTAACCACTCGTTAGTCATGGCTAATTATATTTCTCGGGCAAACGCTGCAGTGATAGATTTGCGTCAGCTTCTTAAGCAGGGGTAGTATGAACTGCTTCTCAAGGCTAACCGTTAGGTTGTGCACTAAGTGTCCTCTGATGCCGCGCTAATATTGCTGTCTTTGTCTGTTTAGACGACCTTCTATCTACTTCGTTTAATTTTGATTTGCATCACTGCTGTTTGATCAGCTATTACATCTTTATCTTCTTATTTAATTTGTTTAGAGGGGGTGGTTATGTATATAAAGTTAGCTAAATGAACTGCTAGAGATCTGAAAAGATCTGAAAAGAAGTACATTAATTTGTGATATAGCATGGTCTCGAGTATGCTACTTCCTATTGTAAGGAAAAATGATAACCGTCTCTACTTTAAATCTTATTTAGCCAATAAGTAATAACCAGCTGCAGGTATAGATGAATGAAGTCATTGAAACGCGGTTTTTATCTCTTGAGATCATCCCAAATTAAAACAACGTTTATGCAAACTACATTTGCAGTTTAATAGCGCTATCTATGTTAAAGCAGAGTATAGTGGTTGGCAAATCCATTTCGCAAATACCGATAAATTATGAAGATTATCAGTGACTCTCAAACTTACATCCTTTGCTACTAGAAGTATTCTAGTATCTTTTTACCGAGCATCATAGCTCAGCATAGAGCTAGCATGTATCAGTCAATAGATCTGTTTGCTTTCGAATAAACTAAGATCCTTAAAAATAACGGAGTTGTTCGTTTGTAGCGCGAGAGTAAAAGACGTACAGTAGTAAGACAATTATTACTATCACCGGTGTACTAATAATTGAAGATGCTCAAAAAAGTTTGCTATTACGCTAAAAAAGCGTTGTGCTGCCAGTGTTGCATTGAAAAGTATGGTCATTGGGATCTACGGTGATGACATTGAATTATTATTAGTTGAGTTGATCAAATTGGGTATAAAATGAAAAAAGCCAGAGGCTAGAGGCTTTTATGAGCATCATATAGATAGCTAGTTTGTTGAGGCAAGGTGTTGACTACGACAGTAGTGGCTGTAACATCTACGCTATCGTTAGCTAAACTTATGATTAATTGTTACTTGCTACGCTACCAATTACACTCGCAGCACTAAATATACTGTTAGTATGGTCAGTATTTTAGATCGTAATCAGAGTTAGTTATCAATCCGCCACTAATCTAGATAAGCCCTCAGCCGGTAAAGGACTGATGAGTTTGATATTGTTTCCGAGCCTGTCGAGGCTAATGCAGGCGACCGCCTGTGTATCTGGTAACTGCAGCAAAAGAAAATGTCGTTATATTTTTATGATGTCCGCTGCAGCCGTTGCTGTAGTAAGTTTGGTCTATCGCTATAAACGGCGTCAGTGTAGTACTTATTTTCCAACAACGTTACTTAAATTTAAGTGTTAATGATTAAGTTTGTTGTACTAGAACGATTTTGATTGTGTTTGACCTCTGATTATTGCTGAGTATAGCGACATATTTATCTATGTGATTATGCTAAAACTCAAGTTTTATCACTTGTAACGCTCTACTTGAGATGTATAATTTAGATACATAAAGTTATTAATAGAGATAATGTAATCGAGAGGGTTAAGTTTGCTTCCATCTAAAATGGATAGCATAAAGTAATATGGATATTCAATGTTTCCTGTTGCTTAAAATGTATATATGCACTTCACGTGCAAGACTTACGTAAGTAGTCACTACCTGTCAAGCAATATTTTGAATATTGCTGACGTATTTTAGCCAATTTAACAACCTCTTGAGCTCGATTTAAATTTTTACATTGGAGGCAAGCAAGAACTTGTTTATATATTCTGCATAAGTATGATGTGTGCGTTATCTAATAACACTAACCTTGGCTAATGCAAGGTTAGTGTTATTGAAGTTTATTATAAAACACTCTCAAAAACTGTAGCTCAATTTATAGATCATGAATAGGTATAAATCGCTCCATTCAGCCTTGACGTGGTCTTTAGAGACATGACCTGTAAACCTTAAGGTAGCTTTGCGTGCTTCAATTACTCTCAGTAGTAATTATTGTTGGTTGTTACTTTTGTCAGTTCTATAGGTCCTATACTATAGTGAGTAATAAGGTGCCTCTAGCTGTTGCCATGAAAGACTTAATTGGGCTTAATGGCCTACATTGTCAATTTTTCGTTGAAGTAAGGTTACTGGAGTGGCGTTCAGGCATTCCAGTCATTTTAACGTGACTTATGAATACGCATTATGTACGCTTACTGCTATAAGCACTTGCCTATAATATGTAATCAACGTAGAAACATGTTATTATAGAAGTAGCACTAATAATAGCCAATAAAACTTAGCCCAGGGCAGGTTGCATGCTAAATTGCGTTAGTGGCATGAATGATAAGCTATACAAAGTTCTGCTGTAAGACGATCACATACAAATTTATAGTGAGTTTATAAAAGTCTTGTGCAACTTTGTTTTGACCGCCATAATTCGTAATTAATACGCAATGTAAAAATGTACGCTTGCCTTTCCATGAGCGGGCTCTGTGAGTTAAGCGTGTAGATTTAGTTAATTATTCGTATAGAGTCAAATAAATAGTATTTAAAGTAATTAGAAAAATTCTATTTTATATTATATAATACAGTGACGATTTCACACGTTTTCTTTGTCTGAATTGTAACAATAATCTGTGCCATAACCTTGAAAAAAAATTTGTCTACTCCATAACTTAGGATTGTATCCTAGCAAGTATAGCAAGTATAGCAAGTTTACCTATCGTCGATATCTCGATACTACTAATGACGGGTGTAAGAGGTGTCAAAGTTACTAGCTAGGAGTTAGTCTGATGCTACAAAAAATTTGATGACTATTGATGCAAATATTAAGTTTTGCTACTTAGCGTTATACGTGCTCAAAGCCTGGGAAGACCATGAATACAGCGTTAATTTATAGTGCCTGGCAACCGTATTATCATTAACCTGCACTACTTCAATTTGCGTTACCAGTAGTTAACGAGCAACAACGAACATCACATATTGTTTGCCAACAAAATTAGCATATTCAGTATGCTATTGAATAACTAAAGATTAGTAGCTACCAACATAGGTAAGCTGATTACCGTTATTTAATACTATATATATGTATTTGGTAATAAAGGACTCATAATAAAAGCCGATGAAGACCCCTAAACGTATTGAGCCAATGATCGAAGATGGTATGATTGATGAAGTGCTGCGAGAACTCATGAGTGGTAAAGAAGCATCTGTTTATGTGGTACGCTGCGGCAATGAATTGCGTTGTGCTAAAGTTTATAAAAAAGCTAATAAACGCAGTTTTCGTCATATGTCTAAATACCAGGAAGGTCGTAAAATACGTAATAGCCGCCTGGCTAGGGCTATGGCTAAAGGCTCTAAGTTTGGCAAGCAAGAAACCGAAGATGCTTGGCAAAACGCCGAGGTAGCCGCATTATTTCGCCTGGCTAGTGCTGGTGTTCGCGTACCTAAGCCTTATGATTTCCTTGATGGCGTTCTGCTTATGGAGTTTATGACTAACGAGTATGGCGCTGCAGCACCGAGGCTGAATGACGTAGCGATAGAGCCGGACAAGGCACGTGAATACCATGCCTTTTTAATTTCTCAGATTGTACTGATGCTATGCACTGGTCTAGTACACGGTGATTTATCTGAGTTTAACGTACTATTGACCACGACCGGACCAGTGATTATCGACCTGCCCCAGGTGATGGATGCTGTTGGTAATAATTATGCGTTTAGCATTCTGGAGCGAGATGTAGGCAACATATCTGCTTATTTCGGACGTTTTGCTCCAGAATTAAAGAATACTCAGTACGCCAAGGAAATGTGGGCACTTTACGCAGCTGGCACTTTGCACCCGACTAGTGCTTTGACCGGTAAATTTGATGAGCCAAAAGAGCTGGTAAATGTATGTAGTGTGATTCGTGAGATAGAAGTAGTGCAGCTAGATAAAAAACGTTACGAGGCAATGTTGGCAGCAGATGATGCGCCGCTGGGTAAAAAGTCTAAAAAACCACTGCCGTATTGGTTGTGATGATCTCACGGTAACTGGAGATTTCAAAAGTGTATGTGGCAGTTGATTTACAATAGTACCTTTAAAAAAGTTATAACTAAAATACTAAATTGCTTATATTATCAGTGCGCAAGTTTTCACATTAATAAGCTTTTGTATTCGTTCTAAGTGTATCCATTAAACGCAGCAGCTGTCAGGTGTCAATTTTTTAGTGAAAGTACAATTTTAACCGATGGCTTGACACTAGTTATGCTCCACCAAGTTTTGTAATGTATTGAGTGTTTTCCATGGCTCAAGAATATTCTAGTTTAGAATTTTTATATGATAGCATGCTATATCTTTTATGCCTATACTGGCTGGGCGCAGGACTTATTACAAAGTCAGTAACTTACTGATCTCCTCTAAATAAAATCCTAAATCTCGCGAGCACTTGATAACTACTAAAGTTTACCAAGTTATTTCGTACTATATACAAAATAGTTAATATTGGTACGATTGATAGCTTTGCATGAGTAGATAGAGATTCTGCACAGTAGCGAATTTATATTTGTGCTAAATGGCTAGCTGTCCCTAGAGAGATGCCTAGCCCTCATTAATATGCAATGAGTAAACAATAGTAATTAGCACTTCTAGGTGCTAGCATGAGAGAATGAACACCGCATAATTTTATTTTATAATGACTATAAATGCACTTACAGAGAAGTTTAACAGGCCGACCAGGTTAAAAATAATTAAATATATAACAAATTTTTACGGCCTAATTTAGGCTTGATGAAGTTCAGCTAAGGTTGCGTTTAAATACTGACTAGGTTAATATTGTAGATTATATTAAGAGGCTACATAATTGCCATCGTGGTACGGATAAAATTATCCGTAGCTTCACAAAATATAACATGTTATGTAAGTATGTAATGTTAAAGAAAGATGACCTACGTTTACTGTATTTCACCAATAATCTAGGCAATGGTAAAGCCAAGGCTACATAGCTAATATAAGTTGTCTAATAGTTAGTTACTTTATGTAATAGTTATTTATTACACCCAAACACATCTAAGATTACTGGGCTGCCGATTCAATCGGGTGCCTAATGAGATTTTGTGTAGTTATGATTTCCAACGTCTTTCCAGGTTTAAGGTTTAATACGATTTAAAGTTATAGCTCGGTGTTTTTAGTAACACAGTCTAGTCTTAGTGTGATACAGTTATTGCATTATTAAGTAATAATCTTTTAAAGCACTACTTTGGTGACGACACTATCTTTAAGTACTTAGCCGCCACTAGTCTAGCTGGTAGTGTATAGCGGGGATCGCGATAAGCAAAGTTTATGCCTGTACCATATTAGGTCTACCTATAAAGCTAATGGTTTGATTTACTGTCCAGTTAAATGCCAATATATTAGCACGTCACAGCTAGATAACTTGATCTAACTATGGCTCATTTTATGAGAGCTAAAAATTGGCTGTCTAGCCGTGTTGCTGAGTTTGTAACTATAATTATTACGGTATTGGTTAGTTTAGTTTTTAGACTAAGTAATTGTTTTGGCTTATAGGTCGCTACGTTGCTTAAGAAATACCTAAATGTCTTATGTGCTGGTCATTTATGCTGCAAGGATAATAAAAAACTGCCTTTATGTATTTCTTCATAAAATTCACATAAATGGGTAAACATAAAAATCATATGTTACTTAGTTTCTGTGGCATGCCTCATGCTGTATTTTAGTAAAATAATCTAGATTATATATTGATACTAGTGTCTTTTATATTTTTTTGTAGTAGTGATTTATTAGATTTTGGTGGCATAGTTAGCGTAGTGCTGGTTGTTGTCCCATAACAAACAAAATCAATTATACTAGTTACAATAGTGAGTCTATTTTGCTACAATTGATTTAATTTTGTAGCACCGCAATTTAGCTACTATACTGGGCATGTATTATAGTCCTGCTACCAATATTTGGTTAAATATTCACCATTACTGATATTCATAATGGCTAGATTCATAAGGCTGGCTGGTGATGCCAGGCTAATTCTATCTTAGTGTGGATGGCTGGGTTATAGCGTATGAGCGTTACTGTTTAGTAATCCAAGGTCATCAGCGTGCTAAAATGTTAGTTCGGGGATATTGCTTAATATAAATTGCGATATACATGTCTGGTTTTGTTAAAAAAGCTAGTAATAGTGTAAGTTGGTTTTAGGTAATCCGGACACTATGCATAATAATTATTGTGTTTGCTATCTTTAGTGATGGCGTTCTGACCTAGCTTTGTGAGTCTGCAGAATTGTTTGTTTTTTATTTTATTTAATGCGTCTGGTAATTTTACTGGTGTAGTTACTATGGGCAAAAACTTGGGCAAAAACTTTGAAGTTTATGGATGTTTCCGTGCTCATCGAGCGCTATATTTAGTGCATAAAGAGCTAATTTTTAAGTCTAAGACAAGTTCCAATGCGATAAAACTGTTAAAATAATTCCTGTGTGTTGCTTTATAGCGCATGAGTTGCAGTAAAGGATATTGCTTTTAGCGTTAGCCAATAACAGGCATAGTGTGATTGTAATTAATGTTACCACTTAGCGCAATCTATGTTAAATATGTTCTGCATTACAGACAATCATGGTTGCAGTATGTTAAGATGCGTAAACATATCCAGGTCACCAATGATATTTCCGGTAATCGTGGTAATTACTAACAAACATGCATTAACTTTTACTGAGCCAGGAAATACCAGACTACGCGATAGTATTACTTTATAATTAGCACCTATATTGTTTAGTGTGCCCAGTTGTTTATACAACTATCCTAGCAGGATTGAGCTTACTGAATAGAAAAAATTTAGTGTAGATTGCAGTAAAAGTAGCTTTGTAATTTTCAGAATATACGGCATAGCTTGACTGGTAGTAAAAACATAACCAACATTCGTAACTAAGGTTTAGTCGGTGCTAATGTAGATCATTTTCCCTTGCGTATCTCCTCCTTATGATAGTAATATTTATTGACTTTCATATCGAAACTGGCGTGGCTGCGTAGACAATTGAATCATATGAATGACATGACTGCTAATGAGCCATGCATAGGCTTTATCTTACATTCATTTCAACAAGCTAGTTTTTTAGTGATAGCGATATTACTATCGACGTATTCTAATATATCCTCCCCACAATTAGAATATTTTCTATGTCCTGTTGGCCAGTTGTTCGATTATTGAAAGTGCTATTCACTCAGTCATGGCGGTATTCCAGTTATTTTTAGTGTAATACACTACCGGCTAAGTATAGCTTTAGGCTGTATTGCGTTTTAAGCAATTGCTGAACCAGATCACAGCACTTATTTTACGGTAAGTCAGCGAGAGGGCTGCACTTTCTTTAAATATGTGCTGGGCGAATTTAACTGTAAGACTAATACACATCGAACACGCGTACTCGAAGTTGGATATTCTACAAAATAAATATAGCAGTAATATAACACTGAGTATTGATGTGTGGTTCGACTTTTAGTCGCTAGATGTGCATGATGGTATCATGCTGTTGAACATTTTTAATGTTATAGCTAATTATATAGTTGTTATAAGGAAGTAGGTCTCCTATATTAACAAATATGGCGTATGGAGTTGTATGTATAAGGAAAAGTGTTACACTATATACATTTACTGGTTTTGGTAAAAATTATGCAGTATTTGATGTTGGACGTAGATCTAAATAATTATAGTCAGTTTCTTAATAAGTATGGTGTAATGTTCCTGTAATGAACTGTGCATGGAAATCTCGGTGAGCGTTTATGTAAGTAATTATGTGCATAATGTGTACTTATAAAAAAGAGTTTGCGGTGCTGGTGCTTTGTATGATTTAGGTTGATAGCGCTGGAATCATCAATGTCATAAATCAACAATTATAAGCATTATGAAGTGCATATTTTTTTACTAGTAACGGTAAAATATCTTGGCTATTCTGTAAATAAAATTAAAGTAAATATGATCGGTATAAAAATACTTCTCTAAGTAGATACTAGTAACGTCTGCACCCTAAGCTTTAGTTAGATGCATACTTTAAGGGGTAAGATAGGACGTTTCTATACACAAGGAGTTTAATCTATTGTGGTTAACGTAGTAGACCAGTAATGCTACCTTGTGGGCTTAATGTTCCTAGTTCTATATTAAGACGTAACAGTTAAAAAATAATGTGTTGGAGCTGGTTGTGCGTTAGTGTTTTAGGGTACTTTTAATCAAAGTCATGTAAATATAAAAAAAGTGTTGACAGCAGTATGTAATGCTGTAAGACTGAGTACTAGACAACAGAGAAAAAATAAAATCTGCTGACACCTCCGAGAAAGTGTCAGAAAGCTTCTAAAAAATTTTACTTGACAAAAAGTAATGACACCACCAAAATGTTTCTTGGTTTAGGTTAAAACAAAATACTAAACCAGCCGCTCTTTAACAACTAAATCAAACAATTTGTGTGGGTGCTTGTGGAGGTTTACTGACTAGTAAACAGTACTATCAGCATCAAAGGTTACTTCGCGAACAATCAACGATGTAACTAAAAATTGCTGAGCTAAAATTTAGATTTTAAAAAAATCTAAAAATAATTAAACTAAAGAGTTTGATCATGGCTCAGATTGAACGCTGGCGGCAGGCCTAACACATGCAAGTCGAGCGGTAGAGAGAAGCTTGCTTCTCTCAAGAGCGGCGGACGGGTGAGTAATGCCTAGGAATCTGCCTGGTAGCGGGGGATAACGTTCGGAAACAAACGCTAATACCGCATACGTCCTACGGGAGAAAGCAGGGGACCCTCAAGGCCTTGCACTATCAGATGAGCCTAGGTCGGATTAGCTAGTCGGTGAGGTAATAGCTCACCGAGGCAACGATCCGTAACTGGTCTGAGAGGATGATCAGTCACACTGGAACTGAGACACGGTCCAGACTCCTACGGGAGGCAGCAGTGGGGAATATTGGACAATGGGCAAAAGCCTGATCCAGCCATGCCGCGTGTGTGAAGAAGGTCTTCGGATTGTAAAGCACTTTAAGTTGGGAAGAAGAGCACTTACCTAATATGTAAGTGTTTTGACGTTACCAACAAAATAAGCACCGGCTAACTCTGTGCCAGCAGCCGCGGTAATACAGAGGGTGCAAGCGTTAATCGGAATTACTGGGCGTAAAGCGCGCGTAGGTGGCCAGTTAAGTTGGATGTGAAATCTCTTGGCTCAACCTGGAAACTGCATTCAAAACTGACTGACTAGAGTATGGTAGAGGGTGGTGGAATTTCCTGTGTAGCGGTGAAATGCGTAGATATAGGAAGGAACACCAGTGGCGAAGGCGACCACCTGGACTGATACTGACACTGAGGTGCAAAAGCGTGGGGAGCAAACAGGATTAGATACCCTGGTAGTCCACGCCGTAAACGATGTCAACTAGCCGTTAGAAGCCTTGAGTTTCTAGTGACGTAGCTAACGCATTAAGTTGACCGCCTGGGGAGTACGGCCGCAAGGTTAAAACTCAAATGAATTGACGGGGGCCCGCACAAGCGGTGGAGCATGTGGTTTAATTCGAAGCAACGCGAAGAACCTTACCAGGCCTTGACATCCAATGAATTTTCTAGAGATAGGAAAGTGCCTTCGGGAGCATTGAGACAGGTGCTGCATGGCTGTCGTCAGCTCGTGTCGTGAGATGTTGGGTTAAGTCCCGTAACGAGCGCAACCCTTATCTTTAGTTACCAGCACATCATGGTGGGCACTCTAAAGAGACTGCCGGTGACAAGCCGGAGGAAGGTGGGGATGACGTCAAGTCATCATGGCCCTTACGGCCTGGGCTACACACGTGCTACAATGGTCGGCACAAAGGGTTGCCAAATCGCGAGGTGGAGCTAATCCCACAAAACCGATCGTAGTTCGGATCGCAGTCTGCAACTCGACTGCGTGAAGTCGGAATCGCTAGTAATCGCGAATCAGAATGTCGCGGTGAATACGTTCCCGGGCCTTGTACACACCGCCCGTCACACCATGGGAGTGGGTTGTACCAGAAGTGGCTAGTTTAACCTCCGGGAGAACGGTTACCACGGTGTGATTCATGACTGGGGTGAAGTCGTAACAAGGTAGCCGTAGGGGAACCTGCGGCTGGATCACCTCCTTAATCGAAAATATCAGTTGCCCCACAAGCTCTCACACAAATTGCTTGATTTATTAATGCATGCCAAAAATCATGCAACCAGATCATATAAAGCTATAGCTTTTATTGTTTATAAAATTTTTGAAAGCTTAAAAATTAGTATTTCATCAAAGTTTTAGTGAACACTAATCTCTAGCCTAAAACTACATTGTTCTTTAAAAATTTGGGTATGTGATAGATAGCCTGAAATATTACTGTCACTTGTAATGGTTCAGGCTAAGGTAAAACTATGCTGTTGCTTTTAACAGCAACAGCATAGTTTTCGGCAAATGTCGTTTTCACAATATAATTCAGATTACTTGGGGTTATATAGTCAAGTGAAAAAGCGCATACGGTGGATGCCTTGGCAGTCAGAGGCGATGAAAGACGTGGTAGCCTGCGAAAAGCTTCGGGTAGTCGGCAAACAGACATTGATCCGGAGATATCTGAATGGGGAAACCCAACTATCATAAGATGGTTACCTTACACTGAATATATAGGTGTTAAGGAGCAAACCAGGGGAACTGAAACATCTAAGTACCCTGAGGAAAAGAAATCAACCGAGATTCCCTTAGTAGCGGCGAGCGAATGGGGACCAGCCCTTAAGTGGCTTTGAGATTAGCGAAACACTCTGGAAAGTGTGGTCATAGTAGGTGATAGCCCTGTACGCGAAAATCTCTTAGTTATGAAATCGAGTAAGACGGAGCACGAGAAACTTTGTCTGAACATGGGGGGACCATCCTCCAAGGCTAAATACTACTGACTGACCGATAGCGAACTAGTACCGTGAGGGAAAGGCGAAAAGAACCCCGGAGAGGGGAGTGAAATAGATCCTGAAACCGTATGCGTACAAGCAGTAGGAGCAGATTTTATTCTGTGACTGCGTACCTTTTGTATAATGGGTCAGCGACTTATTTTCAGTGGCAAGCTTAACCGAGTAGGGGAGGCGAAGCGAAAGCGAGTCTTAATAGGGCGTCTAGTCGCTGGAAATAGACCCGAAACCGGGCGATCTATCCATGGGCAGGTTGAAGGTTGGGTAACACTAACTGGAGGACCGAACCGACTACCGTTGAAAAGTTAGCGGATGACCTGTGGATTGGAGTGAAAGGCTAATCAAGCCCGGAGATAGCTGGTTCTCCTCGAAAGCTATTTAGGTAGCGCCTTATGCATCACTGTAGGGGGTAGAGCACTGTCTCGGCTAGGGGGTCATCCAGACTTACCAAACCGATGCAAACTCCGAATACCTACAAGTGCCGAGCATTGGAGACACACGGCGGGTGCTAACGTCCGTCGTGAAAAGGGAAACAACCCAGACCGTCAGCTAAGGTCCTAAAGTTATGGTTAAGTGGCAAACGATGTGAGAAGGCTTAGACAACTAGGAGGTTGGCTTAGAAGCAGCCATCCTTTAAAGAAAGCGTAATAGCTCACTAGTCGAGTCGGCCTGCGCGGAAGATGTAACGGGGCTCAAACCATACACCGAAGCTACGGGTACCACGTAAAGTGGTGCGGTAGAGGAGCGTTCTGTAAACCTGTGAAGGTAAGCTGAGAAGCTTGCTGGAGGTATCAGAAGTGCGAATGCTGACATGAGTAACGATAATGGGTGTGAAAAACACCCACGCCGAAAGACCAAGGTTTCCTGCGCAACGTTAATCGACGCAGGGTTAGTCGGCCCCTAAGGCGAGGCTGAAAAGCGTAGTCGATGGAAAACAGGTCAATATTCCTGTACTTCTAGTTACTGCGATGGAGGGACGGAAAAGGCTAAGCCATCTTGGCGTTGGTCGTCCAAGTTTAAAGTGGTAGGCTGGAATCTTAGATAAATCCGGGATTCTAAAGCTGAGAACTGATGACGAGTCACCATTATAGGTGATGAAGTGGTTGATGCCATGTTTCCAAGAAAAGCTTCTAAGCTTCAGGTAATTAGAAACCGTACCCTAAACCGACACAGGTGGTCGGGTAGAGAATACCAAGGCGCTTGAGAAAACTCGGGTGAAGGAACTAGGCAAAATGGCACCGTAACCTCGGGAAAAGGTGCACCGGTAAAAGTTAAGGACTTGCTCCGTAAGCTCATGCCGGTCGAAGATACCAGGCCGCTGCGACTGTTTATTAAAAACACAGCACTCTGCAAACACGAAAGTGGACGTATAGGGTGTGACGCCTGCCCGGTGCCGGAAGGTTAATTGATGGGGTTAGTAAATGCGAAGCTCTTGATCGAAGCCCCGGTAAACGGCGGCCGTAACTATAACGGTCCTAAGGTAGCGAAATTCCTTGTCGGGTAAGTTCCGACCTGCACGAATGGCGTAACGATGGCGGCGCTGTCTCCACCCGAGACTCAGTGAAATTGAAATCGCTGTGAAGATGCAGTGTATCCGCGGCTAGACGGAAAGACCCCGTGAACCTTTACTATAGCTTTACACTGGACTTTGAATTTTCTTGTGTAGGATAGGTGGGAGGCTTTGAAGCGTAAACGCTAGTTTGCGTGGAGTCGACCTTGAAATACCACCCTGGCAAATTTGAGGTTCTAACTCAGATCTGTTATCCAGATCGAGGACAGTGTATGGTAGGTAGTTTGACTGGGGCGGTCTCCTCCTAAAGAGTAACGGAGGAGTACGAAGGTGCGCTCAGACCGGTCGGAAATCGGTCGTAGAGTATAAAGGCAAAAGCGCGCTTGACTGCGAGACAAACACGTCGAGCAGGTACGAAAGTAGGTCTTAGTGATCCGGTGGTTCTGTATGGAAGGGCCATCGCTCAACGGATAAAAGGTACTCCGGGGATAACAGGCTAATACCGCCCAAGAGCTCATATCGACGGCGGTGTTTGGCACCTCGATGTCGGCTCATCACATCCTGGGGCTGAAGCTGGTCCCAAGGGTATGGCTGTTCGCCATTTAAAGTGGTACGCGAGCTGGGTTTAGAACGTCGTGAGACAGTTCGGTCCCTATCTGCCGTGGACGTTTGAGATTTGAGAGGGGCTGCTCCTAGTACGAGAGGACCGGAGTGGACGAACCTCTGGTGTTCCGGTTGTTACGCCAGTAGCATCGCCGGGTAGCTATGTTCGGAATAGATAACCGCTGAAAGCATCTAAGCGGGAAACTAGCCTCAAGATGAGATCTCACTGGAACATTCAGTTCCCTAAAGGGCCGTCGAAGACTACGACGTTGATAGGTTGGGTGTGTAAGCATTGTAAAGTGTTAAGCTAACCAATACTAATTGCCCGTGAGGCTTGACTATATAACACCCAAGTAATCTTTTTATCCAAAAAATATTAAATTGTGCACCATGTTGCGGTGTTTAAAAACGAAATAAACCGAACGTTTTATTTTACTAAAAACCTAGCTATCACATATCAAGGTTGTTAAAAGGCATTATTAGTTAATAGCCAACTAATAATGCCCAAAATTCATTAGTAAAATATGCAGCAGATGCGATTTCGCAAAAATTGAGTGCTAGCCATTGGAGTTAGGCACAATACTTTTTGTAAGAAATTTTAGCATTACAAGTCTGAGTTAAAACTAATTATTCATAAAATCCGTAGTAAGAGATACTAGCTTACGTCACCATTAATGTTTTTGAATGTTGAAGAGATTATAGCACGTGCCGCTCCTTTGGCCTGGCCGGTATATCTTTATAATTCTATAGGTTCCACTAATACCGAAGCCATACGCCTTATTTCTGATACTGACTATACGGCGCCATTTCTAGTGCTCGCAGAGCAGCAAACTACAGGAAAGGGCAGGCGAGGCCGTAAATGGATCAGTCCATTTGCACAAAATGTGTATTTTAGCCTTGTTTTACAGATTGATGGTGGGCTGCAGCAGTTAGAAGGGCTGAGTCTTGTTGTAGGGTTAGCGGTAATGCATTCTTTGCGTGCATTAAGCGTACACGGTGCAGCGCTAAAATGGCCAAACGATATTCTTGTTGGTCATAAAAAAATTGCTGGTATTTTGCTTGAGCTAGTAGGTAATCCCATAGATATTTGCCATATTGTACTCGGTATCGGTATTAACGCAAACATGCAAGCGTCCATGGAAATCCATCAACAATGGACATCAATACAGTTAGAGACAGGTTTTCCTATAGACCGTAATTACCTGATTGCAAAGCTATGGCTGCAATTACAAGACTACCTAACGCGACATAAAACGTTTGGCTTTATTGCACTCCAGGAAGAGTGGGAGCGAAATCATTTGTGGCAAGGTAAGGCTGTATCCCTTATTGCAGATGTCAACCAGATCGACGGGATAGTGCTAGGTGTTGATCGCTATGGCGCCCTGCGGTTGAACCTCGATGGTGTTGAGACAATATACAGAAGTGGTGAGTTAAGCCTAAGGTTGCGTGATGATTCTAGAGTTAGACTGTGGGAATAGCTTTATTAAGTGGCGTATACTGGATTTATATACAGATAAAATATCTTTAGAAGGCGTTGTCAGTTCTAATCTTGAACTTATTGAAAATTTGGTAGCGATTCGATGGTTGTCGCTAGTAAGTTGCCGCTTAGTGAGCGTTCGCACTTCGGAAGAGACAAGGAAGCTAATTGCGATACTGCAGGAAACTTTCGGTGTTACAGTATCTTGCGCAGCTCCTGCGCAAGAAATGGCAGGCGTTCGTAATGGCTACAAAGATTTCGAGTGTCTTGGACTAGATCGTTGGCTAGCCATACTTGGTGGATTTAAGTTAGCGTCAGGTGCTTGCTTAGTATTTGATTTTGGCACAGCAGCAACTGCTGATTTTATTGCTGAGGACGGCGAACACCTTGGTGGCTTTATATGCCCAGGGGTTTCGCTTATGCGAAGTCAGTTAAGAACGTACACGCGCAAGATTCGCTATAACGATGTAGCGGCTAAGCAAGTCACAGCATGTATTTCTCCGGGACGAACGACTGTTGAGGCTGTTGAGCGCGGTTGCACGCTAATGCTAAGAGGGTTTATCGTAATTCAACTTGAATTGGCCAGAAGTCAATGGGGAGATGATTTCACTGTGTTCCTAACTGGCAGGGATGCTTACCTAGCTTCGGATGCCGTACCTTGTGCTCGCTTAGTTCCTGATCTTGTTTTCGTGGGTTTAGCGATAGCGTGCCCTTTGCTCTAAAGTATTTATGATCTAGTTGCTTTTTACTTTTACTAGCTACAAATACCTTTAATGTTATATAACATTAACAAAAAAATCAGCTGTATACAAAATATATATGCTACTACTGATATTTTATCGTAATTCTTAGTAAGTAAATGCTCCTTTGTTAAATGTATTTTCCAATTTTATAATTATGTAGCTTAACTTAGCCACAACATTTATGATGCACGAAATATGTATCTTATATCTATATGTAATTTCATAAGTATGCATCTGAAGTAATCGATCAGATTATGCTATATGAGCTGATATATTAATGTTAGGATACAGTTGGGATTATGCTAAGTATGTATTCAGATAACTAGCTTTAGTAACAAATAAAACCAAGTATTTGGTTAACCATCTATCATTTAATAACATTACCAAGAAACTTAATAAGTTAGAATGTAATAATATTTTGCAAAGACGTTGCTACTATTGAATAGTTCGCATAAAATGTCGCTAGTTTCATAGTAAAGCGCATGACGGTTTATGCACAGTAGATGCTAATGTAACTACCATCATTATTCTTAGTAAGAAAAAGCTTGATATAGGTCATGCATAATGTAAAATTTACTATCGTTTAGGAGGGGTTCCCGAGTGGCTAAAGGGATCAGACTGTAAATCTGACGTCGAAGACTTCGAAGGTTCGAATCCTTCCCCCTCCATTGTTTTTTAGTCGGAGCTGTCAACTCTGCGGGTGTAGTTTAGTGGTAAAACCTCAGCCTTCCAAGCTGATGATGCGGGTTCAATTCCCGCTACCCGCTCCAAGTTTATAGGTTGTGTTAATGTATTGCTCTTGTAGCTCAGTTGGTTAGAGCACACCCTTGGTAAGGGTGAGGTCAGCGGTTCAACTCCGCTCAAGAGCTCCATATCAAAATAAGTATCAATATGTTTACTGGTAGCCTTACGACCTTTTAATTTTTTAGTGTTTTGTCTGGCCTTATTACTGTGCACTGTAAGTCTCGTAAGGTTGATTATTGTGAAGTTTTTTAGGTTTGCATAATCATTGGATAAATTTTATTTTAGGTCAGTAGCTCAATTGGCAGAGCGACGGTCTCCAAAACCGTAGGTTGGGGGTTCGATCCCCTCCTGACCTGCCATATTTATGTTGTGTGCCTAGCGTCCATGTTGTCCAAGGATCTCCACAAATGATTCCTAAAGCTAAAAGTTCTCGTTTTGATTTTGCTAAATGGCCCTCTGTGATTATACTAACGACCGTGGGCATTGCCGGCAATCAGTACTATTCGGTTTTGCCCATTCTATATCGTGTACTAGCTTTGCTCACTATTACTATCTTAGCTGTTTTTATAGGTATGCAGACTGCTAAAGGCAAGTCCTTTGCGGTCTTGGTAAAAGAAGCTAGCACTGAAATACGTAAAGTCGTCTGGCCTACTCGCCAAGAAACTACACAGACAACATTGATCGTTGTGACTGTTGTTTTAGTAATGGCATTACTGTTGTGGGGGCTTGATTATTTACTTTACTGGCTTCTTTCTTGATTTTTTGGCTAAAGGTGTTCCGTGGCTAAGCGTTGGTACGTTGTGCATGCTTACTCTGGTTATGAAAAGCATGTCATGCGCTCTTTGCTAGAGCGCGTAAAGCTCTCATGCATGGAGGATAGCTTTGGCGATATTTTAGTTCCTACTGAAGAAGTGGTTGAAATGAGGAATGGCCAAAAATGTAAAAGTGAACGTAAATTTTTCCCTGGCTATGTACTAGTTCAGATGAATATGAATGAAAGTGCTTGGCATTTAGTTAGGGATACTCCTCGTGTCATGAGTTTTATCGGTGGTGCTGCTGATAAACCTGCTCCAATCACTGATAAAGAAGCAGAAGCAATTTTACGTCGTGTTGCTGATGGTAGCGACAAGCCTAAGCCAAAAACATTATTTGAACCGGGCGAAATCGTTCGTGTCACAGATGGTCCGTTTTCTGATTTTAATGGCACTGTTGAAGAAGTTAACTACGAAAAAAATCGGATTCAAGTAGCAGTACTAATTTTTGGTCGCCCTACCCCGGTAGAGTTAGAGTTTAGCCAAGTTGAGAAAGTTTAGTTAAGCAAGCATCTCAACGCTACAATCTAAAGTTGTAGGGTTGTTTGTTGTGGCCGGGATAAATGCGCATATAACTAGGGAGCCTTTCGAGGCGTTTGAATCCGTAATTGGGGTGCCTCATGGCCAAAAAGATTACCGCTTACATTAAGCTACAAGTAAAAGCCGCTCAGGCTAACCCAAGCCCACCTATCGGACCGGCCCTTGGTCAGCATGGCCTTAATATTATGGAGTTCTGTAAATCTTTTAACGCTCGTACCCAGGGTCTCGAGCTAGGCTTGCCTACTCCAGTGATTATCACTGTATATAGTGACCGTAGTTTTACTTTCGAAACTAGGTCAGCACCAGCTTCGGTTTTGCTGAAAAAAGCTGTTAATGTGACTAGTGGTTCCGCTCGTCCTAATACCGTTAAAGTTGGTGTAGTCACTCGTGCTCAGCTGGAGGAAATTGCAAAAACTAAAAACATGGATTTGACTGCAGCTGATATGAACGCTGCTGTGCGTACCATTGCTGGCTCTGCTCGTAGCATGGGCCTTGACGTAGAGGGTGTGTAATGGCTAAGTTGACCAAGCGCCAAAAAGCTATTGCCGGTAAAATCGAAGTAGACCAGGCTTATGACTTTATAAGCGCAACTAAGCTGCTGACTGAGCTTTCGACTCTTAAGTTTATTGAGTCTGTTGATGTTGCTATAAACCTGGGTGTTGACCCACGTAAATCAGACCAGATCATTCGTAGCTCTACTGTGCTGCCACATGGTACAGGCAAGATTGTACGTGTTGCTGTCTTCACCCAAGGCCCAGCAGCCTCAGCTGCTATAGTAGCTGGCGCTGACCGCGTAGGTATGGATGATCTTGCTGCCGAAATAAAAAAAGGCGACTTAAACTACGACGTAGTTATTGCTTCCCCAGACGCAATGCGTGTTGTAGGTCAGTTAGGTCAAATTTTAGGGCCACGTGGCCTGATGCCAAACCCTAAAGTTGGTACTTTAACTCCTGGTATAGCTACTGCAGTTAAAAACGCCAAGGCTGGTCAGGTTCGTTATCGAACCGACAAAAATGGCATTATTCATACTTCTGTTGGCAATATCGGTTTTGACGCTATCAAGTTGAAAGAAAACGTTAAAGCCCTGATATCTGATCTGAAGCGTATCAGGCCAGTGTCAGGCAAAGGTATCTATATCAAGCGCGTTACTCTCAGCACTACTATGGGTCCAGGCTTAGTCATCGATCAAGGCTCGTTGGATGTATAATATCCAAGTTAGTGCCAGTGATTATGTTAATTGAAAACAGGTTTTGCCTAATAAAGACAATTCCAGACTGTAAGTAACGCAAGCTTTAAATTGCAAATTTAAACACAGATTGTAACCTCTAGATTCTTTACTGAATAAGAAATCTAAATGACATTCGGCTCAGGCCAAATAAAACGGTAATAAGCAGGAGTTTAGTTCGTGGCAATTAATCTCGAAGATAAAAAAGTTATCGTTGCTGAAGTTAACGAAGCCGCTAAAGCTGCGCTGTCCGCTGTAGTAGTTAATGCCCGTGGTGTTACAGTAGGGGCTATGATTAAACTACGCAAAGAAGCCCGCGAAGCTGGTGTATACATACGTGTTGTACGTAATACCTTACTTAAACGTGCCGTTGCTGAAACTGAATACAGTATTCTTAATGACGTATTTACTGGTCCAACTATGATCGCATTCTCTAAAGAATATCCTGGCGCTGCTGCTCGTTTGTTTAAAGAATTCGCTAAGAGTCAAAATAAATTAGAGATTAAGGCAGCTGCTTTCGAGGGAAAGTTTCTTACAGTTGATCAAGTCGACATACTTGCAACATTTACGACTCGCAACGAAGCTATTTCTCAGCTAATGAGTGTGATTCAAGGCGCTACCAGTAAATTAGCTTATACTTTAGCTCTAGTTTTTAAGCAAAAAGAGTCTGCCGCATCTTTAGGATAATCACCTTATTTTGCATATTTTGTTTATTTAAATGGCTGCATAAGCTATCCATTAATTTAGGAAATACAGTATGTCTATCTCCCAAGAAGATATCCTCAACGCTGTAGCCAAAATGTCGGCTCTACAGGTTGTTGAGTTAATCAAGGCTTTCGAAGAAAAGTTTGGCGTTTCCGCAGCAACAGCTGCGGTCAATTCATCCATTGCTGTTACTCCTGCTGAGGAGCAAACAGAATTTAGCGTCATGTTACTTGAGGCTGGCGAGAAGAAAATAAGTGTGATTAAAGCTGTTCGTGAATTGACTGGTCTGGGCCTAAAAGAAGCTAAGGCTGTAGTTGATGGCGCCCCTGCTAGAGTTCTAGAAGCTGTATCAAAAGACTCTGCTGACAAGGCTAAGTTAGTGCTAGAAGAAGCAGGCGCTAAAGTCGAGTTAAAGTAAGTTGTCGATCTTGTGTTTCTAGTTTAAGAGTTAAGCTGAATAGCTGTTGCTACCTATATGGTAGTGTAACATGTGGTTTAGACGATTTTCTGGCTACTCCAGTCCGGGAGAAGCTAAACAAGTAGGTGACCAAGCTGGGGAACGCTGATGGCTTACTCATATACTGAGAAAAAACGTATCCGTAAAGATTTTAGCAAGTTACCAGACGTCATGGATGTTCCGTATCTGTTGGCTATTCAGCTGGATTCGTATCGTGAATTCTTACAGGCTGGAGTGGCTAAAGATCAGTTTCGCGATGTTGGCCTGCATGCGGCTTTCAAATCAGTTTTTCCTATCATTAGCTACTCCGGTAATGCTGCGTTGGAATACGTAAGTTATCGCTTAGGCGAGCCGGCATTTGATGTAAAAGAATGCGTATTACGTGGTGTAACATACGCTGTACCTTTGCGGGTAAAAATTCGCCTGATTATTTTTGACAAAGAATTGTCGAACAAATCAATTAAAAACATCAAAGAACAAGAAGTCTACATGGGTGAAATACCACTGATGACTGAAAATGGTACATTCGTTATTAACGGTACCGAGCGCGTTATCGTTTCCCAGTTACACCGTTCCCCTGGCGTATTTTTCGACCACGACCGCGGTAAGACGCATAGCTCTGGTAAGCTATTATACTCTGCACGGATTATTCCGTATCGCGGTTCGTGGTTAGACTTTGAATTTGACCCGAAAGATTGCGTATTTGTGCGTATCGACCGTCGTCGCAAGCTGCCAGCTTCAGTACTATTACGCGCGCTCGGTTATACTACTGAGCAAGTTCTGGACGCTTTCTATACCACGAATGTATTCAGTCTAAAAGATGAAACTCTTAGCTTGGAATTAATTGCAACTCGTTTGCGTGGTGAAATTGCTGTTCTGGATATTAAAGATACAAAAGGTAAAGTAATTGTTGAAGCCGGTCGCCGTATTACTGCGCGCCACATCAATCAGATTGAAAAAGCCTCCATTAAATCGTTGCAGGTACCTCTAGACTATGTTCTAAATCGCACTACCGCCAAGGCTATCGTTCATCCAGCTACAGGCGAAATATTAGCAGAGTGCAACACTGAGCTGAATACCGAAATCTTAGCAAAAATCGCTAAAGCCAAAGTTGTTCGTATTGAAACTCTATATACTAACGATATTGACTGCGGTCCGTTTATCTCTGATACGCTTAAGATAGACTCTACCAATAACCAACTAGAAGCGTTAGTCGATATTTATCGCATGATGCGTCCTGGTGAACCACCAACGAAAGACGCTGCCGAGAATTTATTTAATAACTTATTCTTTAGCCCCGAGCGTTATGACTTATCTGCGGTCGGCAGGATGAAGTTTAGTCGTCGTATTGGCCGTACTGAGATTAAAGGTTCAGGGGTGCTGTGTAAGGAGGATATTATTGCAGTCCTGAAGACTCTAGTCGATATCCGTAATGGTAAAGGTATTGTCGATGATATCGATCATCTAGGTAACCGTCGTGTTCGCTGCGTAGGAGAGATGGCTGAGAACCAGTTTCGCGTTGGTCTAGTACGTGTAGAACGTGCAGTTAAAGAGCGTTTGTCGATGGCGGAAAGCGATGGCTTAATGCCGCAAGATCTGATTAATGCTAAGCCAGTAGCTGCAGCAGTCAAAGAATTCTTTGGCTCTAGCCAGCTCTCGCAGTTTATGGATCAAAATAATCCGCTTTCCGAAATTACCCATAAGCGTCGCGTCTCTGCACTTGGCCCTGGCGGTTTAACCCGTGAGCGCGCAGGTTTTGAGGTTCGTGATGTACACCCGACGCACTATGGTCGTGTTTGCCCTATTGAAACGCCAGAAGGTCCAAATATCGGTTTGATCAATTCTCTGGCTGCTTATGCACGCACCAATCAGTATGGCTTTCTCGAGAGTCCATACCGTGTGGTGAAAGATGCTCTTGTCACTGACGAGATTGTGTTTCTATCCGCTATAGAAGAAGCTGATCACGTAATCGCTCAGGCCTCAGCGATGATGAATGACAACAAAGTTCTAATCGATGAGCTAGTAGCTGTTCGTCATTTAAACGAGTTCACTGTCAAGGCGCCGAAAGACGTTACCTTAATGGATGTTTCGCCAAAACAGGTAGTTTCAGTTGCTGCGTCACTAATCCCATTTTTAGAGCATGATGACGCTAACCGTGCATTGATGGGGTCTAATATGCAGCGTCAAGCTGTACCAACCTTACGCGCTGATAGGCCTCTAGTAGGTACTGGTATGGAGCGCAATGTGGCGCGTGACTCCGGCGTATGTGTCGTCGCTCGCCGTGGTGGTGTGATCAACTCTGTTGATGCCAGCCGTATTGTAGTTCGTGTTGCAGACGATGAAGTTGAAACCGGTGAAGCCGGTGTCGACATCTATAACCTGACCAAATACACTCGTTCAAACCAAAACACCTGCATCAACCAGCGCCCGTTAGTGAGCAAGGGTGATTGCGTTCAGCGCAGCGATATTATGGCTGATGGCCCATCCACTGATATGGGTGAGTTGGCTCTAGGTCAGAATATGCGTATCGCATTTATGGCATGGAATGGCTTCAACTTTGAGGACTCCATCTGCTTGTCTGAGCGTGTTGTTCAAGAAGACCGCTTTACCACGATTCATATTCAGGAGCTGACTTGTGTAGCACGTGATACTAAGCTTGGGCCTGAGGAAATCACTGCAGATATTCCAAACGTAGGTGAGGCTGCACTAAATAAGTTAGATGAAGCTGGTATTGTTTATGTGGGTGCTGAGGTTAGCGTAGGTGACATCCTGGTCGGCAAGGTCACTCCAAAAGGTGAGACTCAACTGACGCCAGAGGAAAAACTGTTACGCGCTATTTTCGGTGAAAAAGCTAGCGACGTTAAAGACACCTCCTTACGAGTACCCACTGGCACCAATGGTACTATCATAGATGTACAAATTTTTACTCGTGATGGTGTGGAGCGTGATGCTCGTGCTCTCTCCATAGAGAGAGCTCAACTCGACGAAATCCGCAAAGATTTAAACGAAGAGTTTCGTATCGTTGAAGGTGCGACCTTTGAACGCCTGCGGTCTGCTCTGGTAGGCCGCAAGGTCGAAAGCGGTGTAGGGCTCAAGAAAGGTCAAGACGTAACCAACGAAAGCCTTGACGGTCTTGAGCGTGGCCAGTGGTTTAAACTACGCATGGCTGAAGAGGCGCTGAATAAGCAGCTTGAAAAAGCCCAGGCCTATATAATTAATCGTCGTCAACTGTTAGATGATACGTTCGAAGACAAAAAGCGTAAACTGCAGCAGGGTAATGACTTGGCTCCAAGCGTGTTAAAAATCGTTAAGGTTTATCTGGCAATTCGTCGACGTATTCAGCCTGGTGATAAGATGGCTGGTCGTCACGGTAATAAAGGTGTGGTCTCTGTGATTATGCCAGTTGAGGATATGCCGTATGATACCAATGGTACTCCTGTCGACGTTGTCCTCAATCCATTAGGTGTACCTTCGCGTATGAACGTTGGTCAGATCCTTGAAACTCACTTGGGTCTTGCAGCTAAAGGTTTAGGCGAAAAAATCAACCGTATGATCGAAGATCAGCGTAAGATTATCGACCTGCGTAAGTTCTTGCATAAAATTTACAATGAGATTGGCGGTAGAAACGAAAAGTTAGACACTTTCTCTGATCTGGAAATCCTAAATCTAGCGAAGAACCTGCGCTATGGTGTTCCAATGGCTACTCCGGTATTTGATGGTGCTAAGGAAAGCGAAATTAAGGCCATGTTGAAACTGGCAGACCTGCCAGATAGTGGTCAGATGCAGTTATTTGACGGTCGTACTGGTAATCAGTTTGAGCGCCCCGTTACTGTTGGCTATATGTATATGCTAAAACTAAACCACCTAGTAGACGATAAGATGCATGCTCGTTCTACTGGCTCATATAGCCTAGTTACTCAGCAGCCGCTTGGTGGTAAGGCTCAGTTCGGTGGTCAGCGTTTCGGAGAGATGGAGGTTTGGGCATTAGAAGCATACGGTGCTTCTTATACTCTGCAAGAAATGCTAACAGTGAAGTCAGACGATGTGAACGGTCGGACCAAGATGTACAAAAACATTGTGGACGGCGATCACCGTATGGAGCCAGGAATGCCAGAGTCCTTCAACGTGTTGATCAAAGAAATTCGTTCTCTTGGTATTGATATAGATCTGGAAACCGAATAACACGTGACTCTAATCTAGAGTGCGGCTTGTATGGCCAACTTTTGCTCCGCTAGAAGGAAAGGCTTTGAAAGACCTACTGAATTTGCTGAAAAACCATAGTCAACTCGAAGAGTTTGACGCTATTCGTATTGGGTTGGCATCGCCTGAAATGATCCGTTCATGGTCATTCGGTGAAGTGAAGAAGCCAGAAACTATTAATTACCGTACGTTTAAACCTGAGCGTGACGGCCTATTTTGCGCTAAGATCTTTGGCCCGGTCAAAGATTATGAGTGTCTATGTGGTAAGTATAAGCGCTTAAAGCTCCGTGGCGTGATTTGCGAGAAGTGCGGCGTGGAAGTCGCATTAGCTAAAGTCCGTCGTGAGCGCATGGCGCATATCGAACTAGCTTCGCCAGTTGCCCACATCTGGTTCCTAAAATCATTGCCATCTCGTATCGGACTACTGATGGACATGACCCTACGTGATATAGAACGTATTCTATACTTTGAGAGCTATGTTGTTATCGATCCAGGCATGACTTCTCTTGAAAAAGGTCAGTTATTGAACGATGAGCAGTATTTCGAAGCGTTGGAAGAATTTGGTGACGATTTTGATGCCCGCATGGGCGCTGAGGCTATTCGCAAACTGCTGCAGTCTATTGACTTAGAGCACGAAATTAGCCGCCTACGCGAAGAAATTCCGCAAACAAACTCTGAAACCAAAATTAAGAAACTATCTAAGCGCCTAAAGCTGATGGAAGCCTTTTATAGTTCTGGTAACTTGCCGGAGTGGATGGTACTAACTGTTCTACCGGTTTTGCCTCCAGACTTACGTCCACTGGTACCGTTGGATGGTGGACGTTTTGCAACGTCTGATCTAAATGATCTGTACCGTCGTGTGATAAACCGTAATAATCGCTTAAAGCGCCTACTTGATCTGTCTGCTCCGGATATCATAGTTCGTAACGAAAAACGTATGCTGCAAGAAGCTGTCGATGCTTTGCTCGATAATGGTCGTCGTGGTCGTGCTATTACTGGCTCTAATAAACGTCCATTGAAGTCCTTGGATGATATGATTAAAGGCAAGCAAGGTCGTTTCCGTCAAAACTTACTCGGTAAGCGTGTTGACTACTCTGGTCGTTCAGTGATTACTGTAGGCCCGACTTTACGTCTACACCAGTGCGGTTTGCCTAAAAAAATGGCACTCGAGCTATTTAAGCCGTTTATCTTTGGCAAGCTAGAAATACGTGGTCTTGCAACCACCATAAAGGCAGCTAAAAAAATGGTTGAGCGCGAACTGCCAGAAGTTTGGGACGTTCTCGCTGAAGTAATTCGCGAACACCCTGTCCTCCTCAACCGCGCACCAACTCTTCATCGTTTAGGTATTCAGGCGTTCGAACCGGTACTGATCGAAGGCAAGGCTATCCAGCTGCACCCCTTAGTCTGTGCTGCGTACAACGCTGACTTTGATGGTGATCAAATGGCGGTACACGTACCGCTAACATTAGAAGCTCAATTAGAAGCACGCGCGTTGATGATGTCGACTAATAACATTTTGTCGCCAGCCAACGGTGAGCCAATCATTGTTCCTTCACAAGACGTTGTATTGGGTTTGTACTATATGACCCGTGAGGCAATTAATGTGAAAGGTGAAGGTCGTGTTTTCGCTGGCTTGCAAGAAGTTGATCGCGTGTTTCGTGCTGGCGAAGCTGCATTACATGCGAAAGTTAAAGTTCGTATTAACGAAACTATTAATGACAGTGACGGCGGCAGTGTCACTTGTACTCGTATTGTTGACACCACTGTCGGTCGTGCACTGCTGTATCAAGTTGTACCAAAAGGCTTGTCGTATGACGTTGTCAATTTGCCAATGAAGAAAAAGGCGATCTCTAAGCTTATTAACCAGTGTTACCGTGTGGTTGGTTTAAAAGAGACTGTGATATTCGCTGATCAGCTAATGTATACTGGTTTTGCCTACTCAACTATTTCTGGCATTTCTATTGGTGTTAACGATTTTGTAATTCCTGATAAAAAAGCCCAGATTATCAGCGCCGTTACTGATGACGTGAAAGAGATTGAAAGACAGTATGTCTCTGGCCTGGTAACCCAGGGTGAGAAGTACAACAAAGTGATCGACCTGTGGTCTAAGGCTAACGATGAAGTATCAAAAGCAATGATGGCTAATCTCTCGAAAGAGAAGGTTATCGACTGTCATGGCTTAGAGGTCGATCAAGAGTCATTTAACTCGATGTATATGATGGCTGATTCTGGCGCACGTGGTTCTACTGCGCAGATTCGTCAGCTTGCTGGTATGCGTGGCTTGATGGCTAAGCCTGACGGTTCTATTATCGAAACGCCAATTACTGCGAACTTCCGTGAAGGTTTAAGCGTACTTCAATACTTTATCTCAACTCACGGTGCCCGTAAAGGTCTAGCAGATACCGCATTAAAAACTGCTAACTCAGGTTACTTGACCCGTCGTCTAGTAGATGTTGCGCAAGACTTAGTTGTTACTGAAGTTGATTGCGGCACTGAACATGGCCTCTTGATGACCCCGCATATCGAAGGTGGCGATGTTGTAGAACCGTTAGGTGAGCGTGTGCTTGGTCGAGTCATCGCTAGTGATGTATTTAAGCCAGATACTAAGGAAATTATCGTTCCTGCAGGAACTTTAGCAGATGAGAAATGGGTTGAGTTCATCGAACTTAACAGCATCGATGAAGTGATTGTTCGATCGCCAATTAGCTGCGAAACTCGTTACGGCATTTGTGCTAAGTGCTATGGTCGTGATTTGGCTCGTGGTCACCAAGTAAATATTGGTGAAGCAGTCGGCGTTATCGCCGCTCAATCTATCGGTGAGCCAGGAACTCAGTTGACTATGCGTACATTCCATATTGGTGGCGCAGCAAGCCGGACTTCCGCAGCTGATAGTGTTCAGGTAAAGAATGGAGGTACTGTACGTCTACACAATCTGAAGCATGTTGAACGGGTGGATGGCAATTTAGTTGCTGTGTCTCGTTCCGGCGAGTTGGCGATTGCTGATAATTACGGTCGTGAACGTGAGCGTTATAAACTACCATACGGTGCTGTGATTTCAGTTAAAGAAAATTATAAAGTTGAAGCTGGCGCAATCGTAGCTAAGTGGGATCCGCACACTCATCCAATCGTTACTGAAATGAAAGGTACTGTAACTTACGTAGGTATGGAAGAAGGCATTACAATAAAGCGTCAAACTGACGAATTAACTGGTATGATTAACATTGAAGTGCTTGACGTAAAAGACCGTCCGGCTTCTGGTAAAGATATCCGTCCTGCTGTTAAAATGGTAGATGATAACTGCAAGGACTTGCTACTGCCAGGTACTGACGTACTTGCCCAGTACTTCTTGCCAGCTAATGCTATGGTTGGTGTAGCGGATGGTGCAAAAATTGCGATCGGAGATGTAATTGCGCGTATCCCGCAAGAAACTTCGAAAACCCGTGATATCACTGGTGGCCTACCACGTGTCGCGGACTTGTTCGAAGCTCGTCGCCCGAAAGAAGCGTCTATTCTGGCTGAAATAAGCGGTACTATTGCATTTGGCAAAGAGACTAAAGGTAAACGTCGTCTGGTTATTACTCCGAATGACGGTAGCAATCCATATGAAGAGTTAATTCCTAAATGGCGTCACCTGAACGTCTTTGAAGGCGAACAGGTAAACCGTGGCGAAGTTATTTCCGATGGCCCTAGCGATCCACATGACATTTTGCGTCTGTTGGGTGTAAGTGCGTTAGCAAAGTATATAGTTAACGAGATTCAGGACGTGTACCGTCTGCAAGGAGTAAAAATAAATGATAAACATATTGAAACTATCTTGCGTCAGATGCTACGTAAAGTTGAAATTACTGAATCCGGTGACTCTAGTTTCATTAAGGGTGACCAGATGGAACTGACTTATGTGTTAGTAGAAAACGAACGTCTTAGCGCGGAAGATAAATTTATCTCCAAGTTTACTCGTGTGTTGCTTGGTATTACTAAGGCGTCTCTATCTACTGAGTCATTTATTTCGGCAGCTTCCTTCCAGGAGACTACTCGCGTACTTACTGAAGCAGCAGTAACTGGCAAGCGTGACTATTTGCGCGGCCTAAAAGAAAATGTGGTTGTAGGGCGTTTAATTCCGGCGGGTACTGGTTTGGCTTATCATAGTGAGCGTAAGCGCCGACGTGATACTGACAAGCCGCTGCGTATCAGCGCTAAGGAAGTGGAAGCTGCACTAACCGAAGCGTTGAGCTTAAACGGTAACTGATTTCTACTATAAGGTAAGTCCAACCTAAGTTTTACCTTTCATCAAATTTAGGCAAAATTGTCTTGATTAAACGAATTTGACTCCTGGGAGGCCACACTTGACTGTGTGGATCCTCTCCAGGCTTATTACTAATAAAATTTAGCGGGAATTTGTTTCTGTTATTTTGTTTTTTAGCAAGACAACAGTGGAGCTAGTAAATGACAACTATTAATCAACTAGTACGCCAACCGCGTAAACGCATCGTTGAAAAATCCGACGTGCCTGCGCTACAGAACTGCCCGCAACGTCGTGGTGTTTGTACTCGTGTATATACCACTACGCCGAAAAAACCTAATTCAGCATTGCGTAAGGTATGTCGTGTGCGCCTTACGAACGGTTTTGAGGTTTCTTCGTATATCGGCGGTGAAGGTCATAATTTGCAAGAGCATAGCGTAGTGCTGATCCGTGGCGGTCGCGTTAAAGATTTACCGGGTGTGCGCTATCATACCATACGTGGCTCTTTAGACACTTCCGGTGTTAAAGGTCGGCATCAAGGTCGCTCAAAATATGGTACTAAAAAACTTTAATTAAGTGGTAATGGATTTTTTGCTTGTAAAATAAAATTATCTTATTGTTTTGAGTCGATAAGAGTAAGGCTGTAAGTGTTCTGAAAGAACGCTGATTCCGAGCTAACCTGAAGACCTTGTGAGGGCTTATAAATGCCAAGAAGACGTGTAGCAGCCAAACGTGAAGTGCTTGACGATCCAAAATATGGAAGTCAAATTCTGGCTAAATTTATGAATCACGTAATGGAAAGCGGTAAGAAAGCCGTTGCCGAGCGTATTGTATATGGTGCACTAGAAAAAGTTAAAGAACGCAAGAATAGTGATCCATTAGAAGTATTTAAGAAAGCCCTTGACGCTATCGCTCCGCTAGTTGAGGTGAAATCACGCCGTGTAGGTGGTGCCACTTACCAGGTCCCGGTTGAAGTTCGTCCGTCACGTCGTAACGCTCTGGCAATGCGTTGGCTAGTAGACTTTGCCCGTAAGCGTGGCGAAAAATCTATGGCTCTACGTTTAGCGGGAGAGCTATTGGACGCCGCTGAAGGTAAAGGTATTGCTGTTAAGAAGCGTGAGGATGTACACCGTATGGCTGAAGCTAACAAGGCTTTCTCGCACTACCGCTTCTAATCTTAGATGCACTAATTTTGCGAGGGCTTTATGGTTCGTACTACTCCAATTAGTCGCTACCGTAACATCGGTATTGTTGCTCATGTGGATGCTGGCAAAACCACGACTACCGAGCGTGTACTGTTTTACACCGGTAAAAGCCACAAGATGGGTGAAGTACATGATGGCGCTGCCACTACAGACTGGATGGCTCAAGAGCAGGAGCGTGGCATTACTATTACTTCTGCCGCTATTACCGCCTTTTGGAGTGGCTCTGAAAAGCAGTATAAAGACGAGCATCGTTTTAATGTAATTGATACTCCTGGTCATGTAGACTTCACTATTGAAGTTGAGCGCTCACTACGCGTGCTTGATGGCGCTGTCGTTATATTTTGTGGTACCTCAGGTGTTGAGCCTCAGTCGGAAACTGTATGGCGTCAAGCTAATAAATATGGCGTTCCACGTATTGTTTATGTAAACAAAATGGATCGTGCTGGTGCTAGCTTCCTACGCGTGATTAGTCAAATCAAGCAGCGTTTAGGTCATACGCCAGTGCCAATTCAATTGGCGATTGGTTCCGAAGACAACTTTCAAGGTCAGATTGATTTGATTAGCATGGAGGCTGTTTACTGGAATGATTCCGATAAGGGAATGACTCCTATTCGTAAGCCTATTCCTGTAGAACTGCAGGAACTAGCTGACGAGTGGCGTAACAACATGGTTGAAGCTGCTGCTGAAGTTAGTGAAGAGCTAATGAATAAATATCTCGAAGGTGAAGAACTTACTAACGTAGAAATTAAAGCAGCTCTACGTCAGCGTACTATTGCTGGTGAGGTAGTCTTGGCTATTTGTGGTTCTTCGTTCAAAAATAAGGGTGTTCCTCTAGTTCTAGATGCTGTAATTGACTACCTACCTGCTCCAACTGATATTCCGGCTATCAAGGGTACTAACCCTGATAACGAGGAAAAGGAAATGGAGCGTTATGCAGACGACAGCGAGCCGTTTTCAGCTATGGCGTTTAAGATTGCTACTGACCCATTCGTGGGCACCTTAACTTTTGTTCGTATTTACTCTGGTGTGTTAGTATCCGGTGACAGTGTCATCAACTCAGTTAAAGGTAAAAAAGAGCGCGTAGGTCGTATGGTGCAGATGCACGCGAATGCCCGCGAAGAGATCAAAGAAGTGCGCGCTGGTGACATCGCAGCCTTGATCGGTATGAAAGACGTAACTACTGGCGAAACTTTATGTGATTCTGTTAAGCCAATTATTTTAGTTCGTATGGACTTTCCGGAGCCAGTTATTTCGGTTGCTGTAGAACCTAAAACCAAAGATGACCAAGAAAAAATGGGTATCGCTTTAGGCAAGCTTGCCCAAGAAGATCCATCTTTCCGCATCAAGTCTGATGAAGAAACTGGTCAAACAATCATTTCTGGTATGGGCGAATTGCACCTGGATATCTTGGTCGATCGGATGCGCCGTGAGTTCAATGTCGAAGCTAATATCGGTAAGCCTCAGGTTTCCTACCGTGAGCGCATCACAAAGGACTGTGAAATAGAAGGCAAGTTTATTCGTCAATCAGGTGGTCGTGGTCAATTTGGTCACTGTTGGATCCGTTTTGCTCCTGCTGATGAGGATCAGGAAGGTCTGCAATTCGTGAACGAAATAGTTGGTGGTGTTGTGCCTAAGGAATATATCCCGGCTATTCAGAAGGGTATTGAAGAGCAGATGAAAAGCGGTATTGTTGCTGGCTATCCATTAATAGGCCTTAAAGCAACTGTCTTTGATGGTTCCTACCACGACGTAGACTCTAGCGAGATGGCTTTTAAGGTAGCTGCCTCCATGGCAACTAAACAGCTAGCCCAGAAAGGCGGTGGTGAGTTGCTTGAGCCAACTATGGCAGTAGAAGTTGTTACACCTGAAAGCTATCTGGGTGATGTTATGGGCGACCTCAACCGTCGTCGTGGCATAATCTTGGGTATGGAAGATACGGTTTCTGGTAAAGTGATTCGCGCAGAGGTTCCATTAGGTGAAATGTTTGGTTATGCGACTGATATTCGCTCTATGTCTAAAGGTCGTGCCAGCTACTCTATGGAGTTTAAAAAATATAACACAGCTCCGGCGCACATCGCTGAAACTGTATCCAAAAAACAAGGCTGATTTAGTCCTTTAGGCAAGGAGTTAACTGTCGTGGCTAAAGAAAAATTTGATCGCTCCCTACCACACGTCAACGTTGGCACTATCGGTCACGTTGATCACGGTAAAACCACTCTTACTGCTGCTTTGACTCGCGTTTGCTCCGAAGTATTCGGCTCCACAGTCGTTGATTTCGATCAAATCGACAGTGCACCAGAAGAAAAAGCTCGTGGTATCACAATCAACACAGCGCATGTTGAGTATAACTCGCTAATTCGTCACTATGCCCATGTAGATTGCCCTGGTCACGCTGACTATATAAAGAATATGATCACTGGCGCAGCCCAGATGGATGGTGCGATTTTGGTTTGTTCAGCTGCTGATGGTCCGATGCCGCAGACTCGTGAGCACATTTTGCTGGCTCGTCAGGTTGGTGTTCCACACATTGTAGTTTATTTGAATAAGGCTGATTTAGTAGATGATGCTGAGCTGCTTGAACTAGTTGAAATGGAAGTGCGCGATTTGCTAAGCGCTTATGACTTCCCAGGCGATGATACTCCGATTATTATTGGTTCTGCTCGTATGGCCCTAGAAGGCAAAGATGAGAACGAAATGGGTACCACGTCTATTCGTAAACTAGTTGAGGCTCTAGATAGCTATATTCCAAATCCAGAGCGTGTTATCGATAAGCCGTTCCTCATGCCAATTGAAGATGTGTTTTCTATCTCCGGTCGTGGCACTGTTGTAACTGGACGTATCGAGCGAGGTATTGTTAAGGTTCAAGACCAACTGGAAATTATTGGTTTACGTGATACTGCCGCAACCACTTGTACTGGTGTTGAAATGTTCCGTAAATTGCTTGATGAAGGTCGAGCTGGCGAAAACTGCGGTATTCTGCTTCGTGGGACTAAGCGTGATGACGTTGAGCGTGGTCAGGTTTTGGTAAAGCCTGGTTCGGTTAAACCACACATAAAGTTCGAAGCTGAAGTATACGTACTTAACAAAGAAGAAGGCGGTCGTCACACGCCGTTCTTTAAAGGCTATCGTCCACAGTTTTATTTTCGCACTACTGACGTGACTGGTAACTGCGAATTGCCGGAAGGTGTTGAAATGGTTATGCCAGGCGACAATATAAAAATGGTTGTTACCCTGATTAAAACCATTGCTATGGAAGATGGTCTGCGCTTTGCTATCCGTGAGGGCGGTCGTACTATTGGTGCTGGTATTGTATCTAAAATTATTAAATAAGCTTTCTTTTGAGCTGGTGTTGATGTTTTGATAAATAAGCCCCTTAACGAACGGGGGCTTTTTTATTGTATTGACACTTATTATGAGCGTCTATAGAATTGCGCTCCTTTTAATGAGCGTATTGCGCTCGCTGGGAATCGCAGCCGGAGTTTACAATCCAATGCAAAATCAGCAAATTCGTATTAGGTTAAAAGCTTTTGACCATCGCCTGATCGACCAATCTACCCAAGAAATTGTGGAAACTGCGAAACGTACTGGTGCTCAAGTACGTGGTCCGATTCCGCTGCCTACCCGTAAAGAGCGATTTACCCTTTTAGTTTCTCCACATGTCAATAAAGATGCACGTGACCAGTACGAGATTCGTACCCATAAGCGCGTACTGGACATTGTCCAGCCAACGGATAAAACTGTTGATGCACTTATGAAGCTTGATCTAGCGGCTGGCGTAGAAGTACAGATCAGCCTCGGCTAAGACTTTATTCTTTAGTCGTGTAACGTTTTAAAATGGGCGGCCATAACGGGTTAGAGCCCCGTACACTCATGAGGTTTATAGTATGACAATTGGTGTAGTTGGTCGTAAATGTGGTATGACACGTATTTTTACTAAAAAAGGTACTTCTATTCCAGTATCAGTAATTGAGATCGAGCAAAATCGTGTTACTCAGTTTAAAACTAAGTTGACTGATGGATATTGTGCAGTGCAAGTTACTGTCGGTGAACGTCGTGTTTCGCGTATTACTGCTGCTCAAGCAGGGCATTTTGTTAAAGCAAATGTTGCTGCTGGTCGAACTATTGTTGAGTTTCGTCTTGAAGATGGTCAATACCAGGCCGGTGATCTTATCAACGTTGGAATTTTTGCTGTTGGGCAGCTTGTTGATATAACTGGTAACTCTAAAGGAAAGGGTTTCCAGGGTACTATTAAACGTTGGAATTTCCATGGTCAAGACAATACTCACGGTAACTCAGTGTCCCACCGCGTTCCTGGCTCTATTGGTCAGTGCCAGACTCCTGGTCGTGTATTTAAGGGCAAAAAAATGTCTGGTCATATGGGTGCCAAACGAGTGACCGTGCAGTCCCTCGAAGTTGTGCGTATTGACGCTGAACGTAATCTGTTACTGGTCAAAGGTGCTGTCCCTGGCGCTAATAGCGGTAATTTGATTGTACGTCCTGCTGTCAAGTTTCACGGTTAAGGGGAAGCTGATATGCAATTAAACGTAAATAACTCTAAAGCAATTGAGGTTTCTAGGCTAGCATTTGGCGGTGAATTTAACGAGACGTTAGTTCATCAAGCAATTGTGGCCTACATGGCCGGTAGCCATCAATATAGCAAACAGCAAAAGACTCGTTCCGAAGTGCGTGGTGGTGGTAAACGTCCATGGCGTCAAAAAGGTACTGGCCGTGCTCGAGCTGGTACTATTCGCAGCCCAATTTGGCGTGGTGGTGGTACTACATTTGCGGCTCGTCCGCAGAATTGTACTCAGAAGCTTAACAAAAAAATGTATCGCGCAGCTATACGCTCAATTCTTTCTGAGCTCGTACGTACTGATCGCCTAGTTGTAGTTCAGGACTTTACTGTTGAACTGCCAAAAACTAAAGATTTGCTAAACAAACTACACAGCATGGGCCTAACTGACGTTATGATTGTATCTGAAGCTATTGATCAGAATCTATATTTAGCTGCTCGTAACTTGCTACGAGTTGGTGTACATGACGTGCAAGGTTCTGATCCAGCTAGTTTGATCGCATACGATAAGGTGTTGATTACCGTGTCTGCCGTGAAAAAATTCGAGGAACTATTGGGATGAACCAGAAGTGCGTATTTAAATTTCTGCTTAGCCCACACGTTTCTGAAAAAGCTACAATTATGGCTGACAAGAAAGGTCAGTTTGTTTTTAAAGTTGCAACTGACGCGACTAAGCTAGAAATTAAGAGGGCTGTTGAAAGCCTATTTAATGTAAAAGCCAAGCGTGTTACTACCATTAATATTCTAGGCAAGAGCAAGCGTACTGCTCGTGGTCTAGGTAAGCGTAGTAACTGGAAGAAGGCGATGATTTTTCTTCAGCCAGGTCAAGATCTTGATTTTAGCAGTAAAGCTGAGTAAAAGAAGGGGAGGCATTATGGCAATTGTTAAATGCAAACCGACTTCCCCAGGCCGCCGTTTTATGGTCAAGGTAGTCAACCATGAGTTGCATAAAGGCGCTCCTTACGCACCTCTATTAGAGAAAAAATCAAAAACTGGTGGTCGTAATAACAATGGTCGCATTACCACACGTCACATCGGTGGTGGTCATAAGCAGCATTACCGTCTAGTTGATTTTTGTCGTAATGATAAAGATGGTATTACGGCCACTGTTGAGTCTATTGAATACGATCCAAATCGTACTGCTCACATAGCCCTACTGCTGTATGCAGATGGTGAGCGTCGTTATATCATCGCACCTAAAGGTGTAAGCGCTGGCGACCAGTTGATCGCTGGTGCATTAGCACCGATTAAGCCAGGAAACGCTCAGCAACTACGTAATATACCAGTTGGTAGTACTATACACGGTATAGAATTGAAACCAGGTAAAGGCGCGCAAATCGCTCGCTCTGCTGGCGCTTCAGCTCAACTGATTGCTCGTGAAGGTACTTACGTAACCATACGTCTGCGTTCTGGTGAAGTGCGTAAAGTGATATCTGAATGCCGTGCTACCCTAGGTGAAGTTTCGAACTCCGAGCACAGCCAGCGTTCTCTAGGTAAAGCTGGTGCAAAACGCTGGTGTGGTGTTCGCCCAACTGTTCGTGGTGTTGCAATGAACCCGGTTGACCACCCACATGGTGGTGGTGAAGGCCGTACCTCTGGTGGACGTCATCCAGTATCACCGTGGGGCTTCCCAACCAAAGGTGCGAAGACTCGTAGTAATAAACGTACCGATAAAATGATTGTTCGTCATCGCAAGTAATATAGAGAGATACGAAATGCCGCGTTCTCTGAAAAAAGGTCCTTTTATTGATCTTCACCTTCTTAAGAAGATTAAAGTAGCGTCAGCAAAGAACGATCGCAAACCAGTTAAGACCTGGTCGCGTCGCTCAATGATCTTGCCGCAAATGGTTGGCTTGACTATCGCGGTACACAACGGCCGTCAACATATTCCAGTGCTCGTTAATGAAGATATGGTTGGCCATAAACTAGGTGAGTTTGCCGGCACCCGTACCTGTCGTGGACATATGGCAGACAAAAAAGCCAAGCGTTAAGGGAATAAAGAAATGGATGCATCTGCTAAGTTGTTGAGCGCTAGAATCTCTGCCCAAAAGGCCCGTTTAGTTGCCAATCAGATACGTGGAAAAAAGGTAAGCGAAGCACTTAATATGTTAGTTTTCAGCAGTAAGAAAGCCGCTGAAATCATAAAGAAAGTGCTGAATTCAGCAGTAGCTAACGCTGAGCATAATGAAGGCGCAGATCTTGATACTCTAAAAATAAGTAATGTGTTCATTAACGAAGGGCGTTCTTTGAAGCGCATTATGCCACACGCTAAAGGCCGTGCTGATCGCATTGTTAAGCGGTCTTGCCATATTACTGTCAAGGTTGCTGACAAATAATGGAGTCGAAAAGATGGGCCAGAAAGTACATCCAATTGGCATTCGCCTGGGAATTGTCAAGGAGCATACTTCAGTTTGGTATGCAGACGGCAAGACCTATGCAGGCTATTTGTTCGCTGATCTAAAAGTGCGTGCGTATCTTCAAGATAAACTAAAAAGTGCATCCGTAAGTCGTATTGATATCCATCGTCCAGCACAAACTGCCCGTATTACTATCCACACCGCTCGACCAGGTATCTTGATCGGGAAAAAAGGTGAAGATGTTGAGAAACTACGTAATGACCTCATTAAACAAATGGGTGTGCCTGTAAATATTAATATTGAAGAGATCCGCAAACCGGAGCTAGATGGTATGCTAGTTGCACAGAGTGTAGCTCAGCAGCTAGAGCGTCGTGTAATGTTTCGTCGCGCCATGAAGCGTTCTGTACAAAACGCTATGCGCATTGGTGCAAAAGGTATTAAAATCCAAGTTAGTGGTCGTCTAGGTGGTGCTGAAATTGCGCGTACTGAATGGTATCGCGAAGGTCGTGTGCCACTGCATACTCTGCGTGCCGATATAGATTATGCTAATTACGAAGCCCACACCACTTATGGTGTCATTGGCGTAAAAGTTTGGATCTTCAAGGGCGAAGTAATTGGTGGTCGTCAAGAAGCATTGAAACTGCAAGCACCTGTGCCGCGTAAAAAGTTGCCAAGTAAAGGGGGTGCGCCAAATGTTACAACCTAAGCGTACGAAGTTCCGCAAGCAGATGACAGGTCATAATCGTGGTTTAGCTCAGTGCGGTAGTAAAGTCAATTTTGGTGAATTCGCGCTAAAATCCATAGCTCGCGGCCGTCTGACTGCTCGTCAGATCGAGTCGGCACGTCGTGCTCTCACCCGTCATGTAAAACGTGGTGGTAAGATCTGGATTCGTGTATTCCCGGATAAGCCAATCTCTAAAAAACCTCTTGAGGTTAGAATGGGTAAAGGCAAAGGTAACGTGGAATATTGGGTAGCTCAGATTCAGCCAGGCAAAGTGTTGTATGAGATTGAGGGTATAGCTGAAGAGCTAGCTCGTGAGGCTTTTGCTCTGGCTGCAGCAAAACTTCCGCTTGCTACTGTTTTTATTAAACGGACAGTGATGTGATGAAAACTAACGAACTTCGTAAAAAATCTGTACAGCAGTTGAACGAGCAACTTCTCAGTTTGCTGCGCGATCAGTTTAATCTACGTATACAGAAAGCAACTGGTCAGCTTAGGCAGTCGCATCTGCTTTCGCAAGTTAAGTGCGATATTGCTCGCCTGAAGACTGTACTCAACCAGCAAACAGGTAAATGATCATGGCTGAAGCCAAAAAGACTATTCGTACGCTAACTGGCCGTGTTATCAGCGATAAGATGGATAAAACTATCACGATTTTAATCGAGCGTCGCGTTAAGCATGCAATTTATGGTAAATATGTTAAACGTTCGACTAAGTTGCATGCACACGATGAAACTAATCAGTGCCACGTTGGTGATAAAGTTACTATTTGTGAAACTCGGCCGTTAGCCAAGACTAAGTCTTGGAAATTAGTTAATGTTCTCGAGTGTGTTGCGGAAGTCTAAAAAACTAGGAGTCGAAGAAATTATATGATTCAGGCTCAATCCATGCTCGATGTGGCCGATAACAGCGGTGCCCGCCGTATTATGTGTATCAAGGTATTGGGCGGTTCTCATCGTCGTTACGCTTGTGTTGGTAATATAATTAAAGTTACCATAAAAGAAGCAATCCCTCGCGGTAAAGTAAAAAAAGGTCAAGTAATGACTGCTATTGTAGTCCGCACTCGTCATGGCGTGCGCCGTGCAGATGGCTCCATTATCCGCTTTGATGGCAATGCTGCTGTTCTTTTAAACAATAAGCAAGAACCGATTGGTACCCGTATTTTTGGCCCAGTGCCACGTGAGCTTCGTACTGAGAGGTTCATGAAAATTGTCTCACTTGCCCCAGAAGTACTATAAGGAGATCCTACATGCACAAGATTCGTCGTGATGACGAGATAATTGTAATCGCCGGTAAAGAAAAAGGTAAGCGCGGTAAGGTGCTGAAGGTTTTCACTGATAATCGTTTAGTTGTTAGCGGTCTGAACTTAATTAAGCGCCACACTAAACCTAATCAAATGCTGGGTGCACAGGGTGGTATCGTTAAGACAGAAGCGCCACTGCATGTTTCTAACGTCGCTGTCTTCAACAGTGAAACTAACAAAGCTGATCGCATTGGTTTCAAGGTAAAAGACGGTAAGAAAATTCGTGTTTTTAAGTCGACTCAACAAGAGGTTGATGTTTTAACAATGCTAGGTAAATAAAGCCATGGCTCGATTGCAAGAGATTTACCGGAAAACCATCTCCCCTAAGCTCAAAGAAGAACTCAAGCTTAGGAGCATGATGGCAGTTCCACGCGTTACTAAAGTCACCCTGAATATGGGTCTCAGCGAAGCTATCGGTGATAAAAAAGTTATCGAGCATGCTGTTTCTGATCTGGAAAAGATTGCCAGTCAGAAAGCTGTTGTGACTTATGCCCGAAAATCTATCGCTGGTTTTAAAGTTCGCGAAGGCTGGCCAATTGGCGTCAAAGTGACTTTACGACGTGAGCGTATGTATGAATTTCTAGATCGTTTGTTATCGATTGCGTTACCTAGAGTTCGCGATTTCCGTGGTCTAAGTGTTAAGTCTTTCGATGGTCACGGCAATTATAGCATGGGCGTAAAAGAGCAAATAATTTTTCCTGAAATTGACTATGACAAAACTGATGTCATTCGCGGTCTAGACATTACTTTAACTACTACAGCTAAAAGTGATAATGATGGCCTTGCTCTTCTGCGTGGTTTTAAATTCCCGTTTCGCAACTGACATTGGAGTAAAGCTATGGCTAAGATGAGTATGAAAAACCGCGAACTAAAGCGTCGGCTCGCAGTCGCTAAGTATGCCAAAAAACGTGCAGCATTGAAGGCGATTATCATTAATCTAAACGCTAATCCAGAAGTGCGCTGGGAAGCTGCGGTAGCTTTGCAAAAGCAACCACGTGATGCAAGTGCTTCGCGTATACGCAACCGCTGTCGCCTAACAGGCCGTCCGCACGGCGTTTACCGTAAATTCGGCCTTGGTCGCAACAAACTACGTGAAGCGGCCATGCGTGGTGACGTACCAGGTCTAGTTAAAGCTAGTTGGTAAGTATTTTTTTGAAGTATAGGTAGTCTGCATTATATTACCTTGATTGCTAGTTACTTTAAATATGTAATAGCCCACCCAGGGTGGGCTTGTTTTATTTTAGAAATATGTATAGAATAGTGCAGTTATTCTGAGCTTAGCGTTTACATGTTCATAGATTATCAATAAACATGTGTAGTCGCAAAGTAAATTTTTTTGTATTAGGAGTCTCTAGCCCATGAGTATGCAGGACCCGTTAGCGGATATGCTAACTCGTATCCGTAATGCCCAGATGGCTGCAAAGTTTACTGTAAGTATGCCATCTTCTAAGCTGAAAGTGGCTGTTGCTAAAGTTTTAAAAGATGAAGGCTACATTGCTGAGTATCATATCAGTAGTGAAATTAAGCCAGTGCTTTCTATAGAGCTAAAGTACTTCGAAGGCCGTGCGGTTATTGAAGAATTGAAGCGCGTTAGCCGCCCAGGTCTGCGTCAGTACAAATCCGCAAAAAACCTACCGAAAGTCTGTGGCGGTTTAGGCGTGTCTATTGTCTCCACCAATAAAAGTGTAATGACAGATCGTGCTGCATGTGCTGCTGGTATTGGTGGAGAAGTTCTTTGCACTGTTTTCTAAGGGGGGCAGCATGTCTCGCATTGCTAAAAATCCAGTAAAGCTGCCAGCCAGTATCCAAGTGAAATTTATAGGCCAAAAGCTTTCAGTAAAAGGTGTTAAAGGTACCCTCGAATTAAACATTCATCCATCTGTTGATGTTTTTGAAAAAACAGGTGGACTGTTTTTTGCGGCTCGTAATGGCGACCAACAAGCTCGTGCAATGGTCGGTACTACGCGTGCTTTAGTAAATAACATGGTTCAAGGTGTAAGCCAAGGCTTTGAGCGTAAACTCCAGTTAGTTGGAGTTGGTTATAAAGCACAATCAAAAGGCACAGTTTTAAATCTAGCCCTCGGGTTTTCGCATCAAATAGATTATGAACTACCGGAAGGTGTTTTCGCTGAGACCCCTAGCCAAACCGATGTTGTGATTAAGGGTATTGATAAACAGCTGATAGGCCATGTGGCAGCTGAGATTCGCAAATTCCGTCCACCAGAGCCTTATAAAGGTAAAGGTGTGCGCTATGCAGACGAAGTTATCCGCCGTAAAGATGCTAAAAAGAAGTAGGACATAGTAAATGACCGGAAAAAAGGTTTCTAGACTACGCCGTGCCCGCAAGGCACGCCTGAAAATGCATGAGCTTGAAATCGTACACCTTTGCGTGTTTCGCTCGTCGCAACACATCTACGCGCAAGTTGTTTCAGCTAGCGGCAATGAGGTTATGGCAAGCGCTTCGACTTTGGATAAGAAGCTGCGTGATGGTGCTACTGGCAACATTAATGCGGCTACAAAGGTTGGCCATATAATTGCTATGCGTGCTAAGGCTGCCGGTGTCTCACGAGTAGCTTTTGACCGTTCCGGCTTTAAGTACCACGGCCGTGTAAAGGCGTTAGCTGATGCTGCTCGTGAAGCCGGACTGGAGTTCTAAGTGATGTCAAATAACGACCAAAAACGTGATGAAGGCTACACTGAAAAACTAGTCCAAGTTAACCGCGTAGCCAAAACTGTTAAAGGTGGGCGTATCTTTACCTTTACCGCGTTAACCGTAGTAGGCGACAGTAAAGGGCGCGTTGGCTTTGGCCGTGGCAAGTCACGTGAAGTACCTGCTGCGATCCAGAAAGCAATGGAAGCTGCTCGTCGTAACTTGATCCAAGTTGACTTAAATGGTACTACTCTGCAGTACGCAATGAAGTCTGTTCATGGTGCTTCAAAAGTATATATGCAGCCTGCCTCTGAAGGTACCGGTATAATTGCTGGTGGTGCTATGCGTGCTGTTCTTGAAGTTGCTGGCGTTCAGAATGTTCTGGCTAAATGCTTTGGTTCAACTAACCCAGTAAACGTTGTGTACGCTACTTTTAAAGCTCTAAAATCTATGCGGTCTCCTGGGTTTATCGCTGCTAAGCGTGGTTTAACTGTTAGGGAGATCTTCTGATTATGAATACTATTAAGGTAACGCTAATTAAAAGCATGACCGGCCGTATTCCCAACCATAGGCTATGTGTTAAAGGCTTGGGGCTAAGGCGTATTCATCACACTGTAGAAGTGCAGGATTCTCCTGAAATTCGCGGAATGATCAACAAAGTACACTATATGCTGCGTGTAGAGAATTAATCAATGAAACTCAATGATCTAAGTCCAGCGCCAGGTTCCCGTTGCAAAAAGCAACGTCAAGGCCGCGGCATAGGTAGTGGTCTAGGTAAGACTGGTGGCCGCGGCCATAAGGGCCAAAAGTCGCGCTCTGGTGGAGCTATAGCTCCAGGCTTCGAAGGCGGTCAACAGCCTTTACATCGCCGCTTGCCTAAGTTTGGTTTTGTTTCCATGAAAGCTATGAAGCACGCAGAAGTACGTTTATCTGAGCTAGCTAAAGTAGAAGATAATATCATTACTTTGCAGACGTTAAAAGATGCTAACGTTATCAACATCAACGTACAGAGCGTAAAAATCATGCTATCTGGTAAAGTAACTCATGCTGTCACTATAGGTAAAGGAATCGGTACTACTAAAGGTGCGCGCTTAGTTATTGAAGCAGCTGGCGGTAAGTTCGAGGCATAAATGGCTAAGCAAAGTGCTCTCTCAGCGCTCGGTCAAGGCGGTATGCCTGAACTTTGGGTTCGTTTGCGTTTTTTATTCCTGGCGATTATCGTGTATCGAATAGGTGCACATATCCCTGTTCCAGGTATTAATCCAAACCAACTCGTAGATTTGTTTCGACATAATGAGGGGACTATTCTTAGCTTATTTAATATGTTTTCTGGTGGTGCTCTCGAGCGGATGAGTATCTTTGCAATGGGGATTATGCCGTATGTTTCAGCATCGATTATCATGCAACTGATGATCGCTGCCAGTCCACAGTTAGAGCAGTTAAAAAAGGAAGGCGAAGCTGGTCGTTGCAAAATTAATTTGTATACTAGATATGGCGCTGTCGTCCTTGCCTTAATTCAAGCTATTAGTATATCTATTGGTCTAGTAGAGCATGAAGTAACGTTAACTCATGACTTTGGCTTCTATTTTATCGCTGTATCTACGTTTGTAGCTGGCTCGATGTTTATGATGTGGCTTGGTGAGCAGATTACCGAACGTGGTATTGGTAATGGTATCTCAATGTTAATTTTTGCAGGTATAGTTGCTGGTCTTCCGAAAGCAATTGGGCAGTCTTTCGAATCTGCGCGTCAGGGTGATATCAATATTATTGCTTTGATTATTATTGGTTTTTTAGCAGTAGTGATCATTGGTTTCGTAGTGTTTATTGAGCGTGGCCAGCGTCGTATTGTTGTTCACTATGCTAGGCGTCAACAAGGCCGAAAAGTTTTTGCTGCACAAACTAGTCACTTGCCGTTAAAAGTGAATATGGCTGGTGTTATTCCAGCAATTTTTGCGAGTAGTATTTTGCTGTTTCCGGCTTCTTTAGGTACTTGGTTCGGTCAGTCTGAAAATATGTACTGGCTACAGGGCCTCGTTCAGTTAATAGCTCCTGGTCAGCCGTTGAATGTTTTATTGTTTAGTGTGGGAATTATTTTCTTTTGTTTTTTTTATACTGCGCTGATATTCAATCCAAAAGATGTAGCGGAAAATCTAAAGAAGTCCGGTGCTTTTATTCCTGGTATCCGTCCAGGTGAGCAGTCTGCGCGCTATATTAATGTTGTCTTGACTCGTTTAACCTTGTTTGGTGCATTATACATAATGGTTGTATGCTTGTTGCCACAGTTCCTAGTAGTTGCAGCGAACGTTCCGTTCTACCTCGGTGGAACTTCGTTGTTAATTGTGGTCGTGGTTGTTATGGATTTTATGTCCCAAGTACAATCGCACCTTTTTTCGCATCAGTATGAATCTCTGATTAAGAAAGCGAACCTGAAAAGTTGTAGCAGTAGTATGTTTTACTGAGTACCAATAAGATTCGAGGAGCTAGCAATGAAAGTCCGTGCGTCAGTGAAAAAGCTATGCCGTAACTGTAAGATTATTCGCCGCAAAAATGTTGTTCGAGTAATCTGTGGCATGGAACCGCGCCACAAACAACGTCAAGGCTGAATTAGATCTGTTTGACGGTCGTGTAGATGGTTATCTGCCGAGCAAACTATTTGTTATTACAGCAATTATTATTTTACGCCCTATTTCTTGGCTCATAGGGTGCAGATAGCTGCAAATTGGAGTTGTACTGAATGGCCCGTATTGCAGGCGTTAATATTCCAGATAACAAGCACACTGTTATCTCGCTTACTTATATCTATGGTATTGGCCGCACTACTGCGCAGAAAATTTGCGCGGTTGCTGGGGTGAACTATATAGTTCAAATCAAAGATCTGAGCGATGAACATATCGAAGTACTGCGTGGCGAAGTAGCGAAATTCACTACTGAAGGTGATCTGCGTCGCGAAATTAACATGAAAATCAAGCGTTTAATGGATCTCGGTTGCTATCGTGGCCTGCGCCATCGTCGTGGTCTCCCAGTACGTGGTCAGCGTACCAAGACTAATGCGCGTACCCGTAAAGGTCCTCGTAAGCCAATACGTAAATAATTTTTTATAGCGAATCTACAGGAAAATTATCATGACAAAACCTGCTGCTAGTCCTCGTAAAAAAGTTAAGAAGATAGTGGTAGATGGCATCGCCCATATTCATGCTTCTTTTAATAATACCATCGTAACTATCACTGATCGTCAAGGCAATGCATTATCTTGGGCTACTTCTGGTGGCTCTGGTTTCCGTGGTTCTCGTAAGTCCACACCATTTGCTGCTCAAGTTGCTGCTGAACGTGCGGGTCAGGCTGCACTAGAATATGGTTTAAAAAACCTCGATGTTAATGTTAAAGGTCCAGGTCCAGGTCGTGAGTCTGCTGTCCGCGCTTTAAATGGCTGTAGTTATAAGATCGCCAGTATTACTGACGTAACACCAATTCCGCATAACGGGTGCCGGCCACCAAAAAAACGTCGAGTGTAATCTGGGAGATTGTATAAAATGGCTCGTTATACTGGTCCAAAATGCAAACTTGCTCGTCGTGAAGGCACTGATCTCTTTCTGAAGAGCGGCGCTCGCGCTATTGAATCAAAATGTAACATTGAAGCAGTACCAGGTATTCATGGCCAACGACGCGGGCGCCAATCAGATTATGGTATTCAATTGCGTGAAAAGCAGAAAGTTCGCCGTATTTACGGTATTCTCGAATGTCAGTTTCGCGGCTATTATAAAAAAGCTGCCAGTAAAAAAGGTGCAACTGGTGAAAACTTATTGCAGCTGCTTGAGTGCCGTCTAGATAATGTTGTGTACCGTATGGGTTTCGGTTCGACTCGCGCAGAATCCCGTCAGTTAGTATCGCATAAATCTGTTAGTGTAAACAGCCAGACTGTTAACGTTCCGTCTTACCTGGTTGGCGCTAATGATGTAGTTGCGATTCGCGAGAAAGCAAAAAACCAACTTCGCATTGTCCAAGCTTTGGATTTGCGTGCTCAACGTGGCCGTGTAGAGTGGGTAGCAGTAGATTCTGAGAAAAAGTCAGGCGTTTTTAAGAACGTTCCTGCTCGCAGTGATCTGTCTGCCGACATCAACGAAAGCCTGATTGTCGAGCTCTACTCCAAGTAAGGGCTAGAAAATAGGTACATCCATGCAGATTTCGGTAAATGAATTCCTAACACCTCGCCACATTGATGTGCAGGTTGTTAGCTTAACCCGCGCTAAAATCACGCTCGAGCCTCTTGAGCGTGGCTTTGGTCATACCCTGGGAAACGCTTTACGCCGCATCCTGCTATCCTCAATGCCTGGCTCTGCAGTAGTTGAGGCAGAGATTGACGGTGTACTCCATGAGTACAGCGCTATTGAAGGTGTACAGGAAGACGTAATTGAAATCCTGTTGAATCTTAAAGGTTTAGCTATTAAATGTCACGGCCGTAACGAAGTTACATTGACCCTATCAAAGAAAGGAGCCGGAGTAGTTACCGCAGCTGATATCCAGCTGGATCATGATGTTGAGATTGTTAATCCGGATCACGTAATTGCTAACTTAGCGTCTAATGGCGCCTTAAACATGAAGCTCACCATAGCTCGTGGCCGCGGTTATGAGCCAGCCGACTTGCGCCAGAGTGATGAAGACGAGAGCCGTAAAATTGGCAGACTACAGCTTGACTCTTCGTTTAGCCCGGTTCGCCGTATTGCATATGTGGTGGAAAATACCCGTGTTGAGCAGCGTACTAATTTAGATAAACTAGTTATTGATCTAGAAACTAACGGTACCCTCGATCCTGAAGAGGCTATCCGCCGCGCTGCAACTATTTTGCAGCAGCAGTTGGCTGCATTTGTCGATCTAAAATGTGATAGTGAACTAGTGGTAATTGAGCAAGAAGACCAAATTGATCCGCTCCTGCTTCGTCCGATTGATGATTTAGAATTGACTGTACGCTCAGCTAACTGCCTTAAGGCCGAAAATATATACTACATTGGAGACTTAATTCAGCGTACCGAAGGAGAACTATTGAAGACTCCAAACTTAGGTAAAAAATCCTTGACTGAAATCAAAGATGTTTTAGCTTCCCGCGGTTTGTCTCTGGGTATGCTCCTTGATAACTGGCCGCCTACAAGTCTTAAAAAAGACGATAAGTTGATTTCTTAATTATTATTAATCACTGAAACGTGAGTTTCGGTAAGGATACACTATGCGTCATCGTAAAAGTGGTCTTCATCTAAGCCGTACCAGTTCGCACCGTAAAGCCATGTTTCAAAATATGGCAGTATCTCTTTTTGAACACGAGTTAATCAAAACTACACTGCCAAAAGCCAAAGAACTACGTCGCATTGCTGAGCCATTGATCACGTTAGCTAAGATAGACAGCTTGGCTAACCGACGCCTAGCCTTCGACCGTACTCGTTCTAAGGCTATTGTTGGTAAGCTCTTTAACTACCTTGGTAAACGTTATATTAGTCGTCATGGTGGTTATTTACGCATACTTAAGTGCGGATTTCGCTCTGGCGACAACGCTCCTATGGCGTACGTCGAGTTAGTTGATCGTGCCATGTAAGGCCATTAGCGCCTATGTTTTTATGTGATAAAAGCTATTAATGTCTATGTAATTACCATAGATTCGCTTAAAAAATAAACGTTATTTACTAAAAGTTTATCTAGTTCGTTTCTATCATAGCTACCATGTAATACATTTGATAGTGCAATCTTGATAGATAATATTTTTTAAGCTAATGATCTATTACTTCTTAAGTAAAGATAAAAATATTAGTATCAGTAAAATTTTGCCTATTGCGGATAACGAAAATATCTCTACTGCTAGGGTCCATGTGACCTTTGCTTTTTGATAATTTTTTATCTAATCGAGAAGCTTACATATTTTAATTGTGAAAATATTACTATACGCCATGTATATACTAAGTATTTTAAAGTCTCTATTGCATTTACCATAGCCGGTTATAGTATCCAGTATGACAATATCAAGCTGTTTAAAATCTTTTGCAAATAAGATACTAAACTTCCTGCGTGTCCTAGATACTGCAAACTTCAAGCACCATTCGACATATACCTAGTTTGTAATTTGTAATGTTTTGCTTTTGAGTTTTATATCTAAAACAATAACTGTGACTATCATTAAGCAATGAATATATAGGTATTTTGATTCTTAACAACTAAAGTTTTTTTAGATTTTATTTGCATCCAAAATTATGTCCCATAAAAACCTCAACAGTACATAAATAGTCTAGTAAATATGATGGTTCTCCATAGAGGTTTCGTACTAAGTAACAATGTTTTCTCTAATTGTGATGCTATCCAAACTATGACCATCATATACTTAGCTTCAGGAGTCATATCTACAACTGTGATCAATACCAAAGTTAAGTACTATTTAATTAATTGGCACCGTAAAGCTAAGTAACGAGTTAAAAACCTTAATACCTGCAAATACGTATTGGTACTGTTACTATTAACTCTCATCGTACTTAGCCACTATACTTCCTTGGTATTATTAAAATCTAAGTCTTTCCAAAGCCCCCATCATGATTTAGATCATGATGGGGGCTTTGGTCTTTGCCTGTAATGAGCAATACTTTAATGTGACTAAAATATAGTTGCATCAGGAGCTTTCTTGATTGCTGAATTTATAATGGTATATACCTTGATTTAAGTATACATAGTTCATTGTATTAGTCTGTCATTAGACCGCATACATCAAAGATGCGCATCCACTCATTGTGACACTAGCTATTAGTTTTTTGCTAAATCAGCTACTAGTACTTGCTATTAAATGCGCTATTATTATTGATTGATATCAATTACTGTAATAGCAGTATGTCTTTTGGCTTTTGCACTTGGCCGCTTTGTTGTACTAAGCAGTACTACGTATATAAATAGTTAAAATTAGCGTGTAGATACTAACTACTACAATCTTATACATTGTATTAATTAATAATTAATAGTTAAAAGTTTTACTAATCAATAATATTACCTGTGCAATGGTTGTGGTGACCAGTAATGTAGTTAAGCGTTAACGGTGGCGCTTTATTAAGTTAATATTGATTCCTGCTAACGCATTGCTACAGCATGTAGTATGATGGCTAGTTTTGCTCTAAATGATAAGCATAACTTTCTTTATTTTGTCTATTTTGCATTATTTTAGTATATGTTTATAACCATGATAATTTGGACTAAAGCTTTTTTAGCTAAGGAAATATAGGGCGATGCAAGGTCATCCAGACGTAATTGATTACTTGAACACGTTACTCATAAGCGAACTAGTAGCGCGCAACCAATATTTTATTCATTCGCGTATGTATGAAGGCTGGGGCTTTAATGAGCTATATAAACGTATAAATCATGAAATGAATGAAGAATCTCTGCATGTTGACGCATTGATATGTCGTATTCTAGTGTTAGAAGGCACGCTACGTGTACGTTCAGAGGACGTATATGTGGGTATTACAGTGCCTGATATGCTCGCAGCTGATCTTCGTCTTGAGTATAAAGCGTGTGCCGCCCTCCGTAAAGGGATCGAGCTATGCGAGCAGCACAATGACTATGTTACCAGTGCAATGCTACAGGTGCAGTTGAATGATACTGAAATAGATCATACCTATTGGCTGGAAAAACAATTAAGTTTAATCAAGCTGATCGGTCTTGAAAATTACATGCAATCGCAATTATGATTGCTGGCATTATTATCAACGCGATAATAATGGTTTTAAATAGTAACCAGTGTGTGATTGTGGCATCTCAGATATTTGCTCAGGAGTGCCTACCGCAATGATCTGGCCACCTTTAGAACCGCCCTCTGGGCCGAGGTCTATCAGCCAGTCAGCAGTTTTAATTATTTCCAGGTTATGTTCTATCACGACCACAGTGTTGCCGTGATCACGTAAGCGATGAAGTATATCCAGCAATTGCTGGATATCTGCAAAGTGTAGACCCATCGTCGGTTCATCAAGAATATATAGGGTCTTACCAGTATCACGCTTAGATAACTCGCGTGATAGCTTCACTCGCTGTATCTCACCACCTGATAATGTGGTTACCGACTGTCCTAGTTTAATGTATGACAAGCCAACATCTATCAATATCTGTAGCTTACGCGACAATATTGGAATTGTATTAAAAAATGCTAATGCTTCTTCGATAGTCATTTCCATAGTTTCGTGAATGTTCTTGCCCTTGTATTTGATTTCTAGAGTTTCGCGGTTATAGCGCTTGCCCTGACATACATCGCACAACACGTAGGTATCTGGTAAAAAATGCATTTTTACCTTGATAAGACCATCGCCATGGCACGCTTCGCAGCGACCACCTTTAACGTTAAATGAGAACCGCCTAGGTCCGTAGCCGCGAGAGCGAGACTTTAGTACGCCAGCAAATAACTTGCGTATAGTTGTATATAACCCAGTATAGGTTGCCGGATTAGAGTGTAGTGTATGGCTAATTGGGCTTTGATTTATATTGACCATATTCTCTAAATGCTCCAGACCTTTAATGCTATCGTATGCGGCAGCATTAAAGGTGGTTGCACCGTTTAGGATAGTGGCACTCAGTGGTAGTAAAGTGTTGCTGATTAGAGTTGATTTGCCGGAACCAGACACGCCAGTCACGCAGGTCAGCAAGCCTACAGGAATTTCTAGGTCTACATTACGCAGGTTATGACCGCGTGCACCTTTGAGGTATAACACCATGTTTTTGTTGTACTGTTTACGTTTTGTTGGTACTTCGATTTTTACACGACCAGACAGGTACTTACCAGTTAAAGAGTCAGGGTGGGCCATTACTTCTATAAGAGTGCCTTCTGCAACAACATACCCACCGTTTACGCCAGCGCCAGGTCCGATGTCAACCACATAGTCTGCTATGCGAATTGCATCCTCATCATGCTCAACCACGATTACCGTATTGCCTATGCCTTGCAGGTGTTTCAAAGCGTTAAGCATGCAAATGTTGTCGCGCTTGTGCAAGCCAATTGAAGGCTCGTCTAAGATGTATAACACGCCAACAAGGCCTGAGCCAATCTGGTTAGCTAGTCGAATTCGCTGTATTTCGCCACCTGATAAAGTGTTGGCGCTGCGATCCAAAGATAGATATTCCAAGCCAACGTTGACTAGGAACTGCAGGCGTTCGCGAATTTCTTTGAGAATTTTTTCAGCAATTTTTCCACGATGACCAGTTAAGTTTAGCAGATTGAAGTATTTGCAGGCATCGATAATTGGTAGGTTAGTTACTGCTGGCAAAGTCTTCTCGCCGACCCATATATGCCGTGCTTCAGGATGTAGGCGAGTACCAAGGCAATCTAAACAAGGCTGAATGCTGAAGAACTTAACTAGATCTTTACGCACACTAGCTGCTTTGGTCTCGCGGTAGCGGCACTCTAGATTTGGCACGATGCCTTCGAATGGATGAAAGTGTTTAACGATTTCGCCACGGTCGTTTAGGTACTTAAAGTTGACGTTCTGGGAGCCGCTGCCATATAGGATAATGTGCTGCTGCTCAGCTAGTAGTTTGCTGAACGGTACTGCTAGGCTAAATTTATAGTGTAATGCTAAGGATTTGAGCATCTGGTAGCAGTAGGAGTTTTGTCTGTTCCATCCGTGTATTGCACCATTTGCTAATGTCAGGTCGCTATTGATCAAACGCTTGATGTCGCAAAACTGTTTAACCCCAAGACCATCGCATGACGGGCAGGCTCCAGTCTGGCTGTTGAAGGAAAATATTTTAGGTGTCAGTTCACGGATTTTGTAACCACAGATTGGACAAGCAAAACGTGCAGAAAAGATGATTTCTTCTTCCGATTGATCATTCATCGGTGTGATTACGGCAATGCCATCCGCCAGCCTCAGCGCTATCTCGAACGATTCAGTTAAACGCTGCTGTAGGTCGGCTCGCACTTTGAAGCGGTCTACAACGACATCAATTGAATGTTTTTTATGCTTGTCGAGCTTTGGTGCTTGATCTAGTTCGTACAGTTTACCATTAATTCGTGCACGTATAAAACCCTGGGCACACAGTTCTTTAAGTACTGCAAAGTGCTCGCCCTTGCGCTCGCGGATTACTGGCGCCAACAGCATCAGCTGAATACCTTCCTGCTGGGCTAATACCATATCGACCATCTGACTGATTGTTTGGGTTTTCAGGGGGATGTCGTGATCTTGACAATGCGGAACACCTACTTTTGCGTACAGTAGACGAAGGTAATCATAGATTTCAGTGATGGTGCCAACGGTAGAGCGTGGATTATGAGAAGTTGACTTCTGTTCTATATAAATAGTCGGTGATAAGCCTTCAATAGTGTCTACATCCGGTTTCTGCATTGGCGGGAAAAACTGCCTGGCATATGCTGATTGAGATTCTACATAACGGCGCTGACCTTCTGCGTATATAGTGTCAAAAGCCAAGGAAGATTTGCCAGATCCTGATAATCCAGTAATAACGATCAGTTTATCTCGTGGCAGGGTTAAGTTAATATTCTTTAGGTTGTGAGTTCTAGCCCCACAAATAAAAATCTTATCCAAGATAGCCTCATATATAGGCATCAATTTAATGTAGGGGTATGCGGTTCAAGCTTATATAGGTATACACTATCAAAGTACCATATATGCCACCTTACTTAATAGGTAAGACCAATAAAATAATTGCCAGTTTACATGAGGTTTTTTCCATGCATGACCATTGCAGCGAACGTATGAGTAGCAGTGAGACTAGAGCGGCAAGCGGTCTAGCCTTAGTGTTTGCCTTTCGTATGCTTGGCATGTTTATGGTATTACCAGTGCTGGCTACATATGGAATGGATCTCGCAGGAGCAACTCCTGCACTGATTGGTCTAGCCATTGGTGCTTATGGCTTGACACAAGCGTTTTTTCAGATTCCGTTCGGGATCATTTCCGACCGTATTGGCCGTCGTCCGGTAATTTACCTCGGGCTGATTTTATTTGCTCTTGGCAGTGTGCTTGCAGCTCAGTCTAATACTATCTGGGGTGTCATAGCTGGTCGAGTCTTGCAGGGCGCTGGTGCGATTTCTGCTGCTGTCATAGCGTTACTGTCGGATTTCACTCGCGAACAACACCGTACTAAAGCTATGGCCATAATTGGTATTACCATCGGGCTATCTTTTTCGGCAGCTATGGTAATCGGCCCATTATTGACACGTGTCTCTGGTTTGCGTGGGTTATTCCTAACTGCCGGCGGCATGGCGTTACTAGGTATTATGATCGTAGCTTTTATAGTGCCTCGTAGCACTAGTACGTTAGCGCATCGTGAGTCAAGTTTAGTGCGTCGAGCATTATTGCCGATACTCAAGCATCCAGCCCTGCTATGTCTGGATCTAGGTATTTGCGTGTTGCATGCAATACTGATGTGCAGCTTCGTTGCTTTGCCTTTAGCATTGATTGAAAAAGCTGGCCTGCCTAAAGAGCAACACTGGTGGGTTTATCTCACTGCCTTATTGATTTCGCTATTTGTTATGATTCCGTTTATTAACTATAGCGAGAAGAAACGCAAAATTAAACGAGTTTTTCTTAGCGCTATAGTAACTTTGATGTTAATTGAGTTATTTTTCTGGCGATTCGGCGATAGTCTATGGACGCTAGTAATCGGTACAATAGTATTTTTTACTGCATTCAATCTATTGGAGGCACTATTGCCTTCGTTGGTCAGTAAAGTTTCACCGGCTGGTAGCAAAGGTACAGCTATAGGGGTATATGCTACTAGTCAATTTCTTGGTTCTGCGCTAGGCGGTGTTATGGGTGGCTGGATATCCCAGCATGGTGGTTTGTCTGTTGTCTTTCTTGGAAGTGCTGGTCTGGCTGCATTTTGGCTGGCCTTTGCTGTTATCATGCATGAGCCACCATACGTCATAAGTATACGCCTGCCGTTGTCGCCTGAAGCAATTTGTGAAGCTGGCTTAGTTGAGCGCCTGGAAACTGTAGCTGGGATAGTTGATGCATTTGTGGTTGCTGAAGAAGCAGCCATTTACATTAAATTGGATACCGAATTATTAGATCGTGCAACGCTTGAGCAACTGGTGAACCAATCGCCAGTAGTGCGTCTAGCTTAGGAGGATGTTATGGCCCGTGGAGTTAATAAAGTTATATTAATTGGTACTTGCGGTCAAGATCCAGAAGTTCGCTACTTACCTAATGGTAATGCTGTAATAAATCTAAGTCTAGCGACTAACGAACAGTGGATCGATAAACAGACTAGCCAAAAGATCGAAAAAACTGAATGGCACCGTGTTGCGATGTTTGGCAAGGTTGCAGAGATTGCAGGCGAGTATTTGCGCAAAGGTTCGCAGGTCTATATTGAAGGCAAACTACAAACTCGTGAGTGGGAAAAAGATGGCATTAAGCGTTACACAACTGAAATTGTTGTCGATATGCAAGGTACTATGCAACTGCTAGGTAGCCGCTCACAAGGCGATCAGCATGGCCATGGTAGTAATGTGTCTGCCTCAGTGCCGCGTCACCAGCAGGCACAGCGTGAGTCGCGTCTAACGCCAACACCAACGCTACAGCCGGTTACGTCACAAACGGCCACTAGTTTTGATAGTTTTGATGACGATATTCCATTTTAACCTAGATAAAAGTTATTCATGCAAACAGCATTAATATAAATTACTGGATTTAGTCATCGTTTTTAGCTTATAAGCCTATAAGTTTTTTACAAAAAACTTATAGGCTTTTGTTAACGTATAAAGCAAAAAACCAGTAAACTAGGTAAGTGTTTTATTACAAGAAAACGTGCCGAACTAAAACATAAAAAATAAAAGCGTCATTGTTTGAGTAGAGTCAGTTATTTTTTATTTGTTGACAGTCTATTTGTTATGTAATTCAATAATTATAACTGTCCAATTCTGCAATCATATGAGTGATTCCTCTAATCACCACTGTTAACCTTAATAAAGTTGCAAAGCTTACTGTTAATTCAACAGCCTATTATAGGCTTTTGAATATAATACTACAGTATTTTCTGTAGCGTATAAATGCATGGATAGCTAATTCTAATTCCAGTAAAGTAATTTGTAATTTAATTAATGACGATGCATTAAAATTACTAAAGAATTAATAAATGTCTATTAGTTTCTGGAGGTATCCAAAGAAAGTGAATACGTTTAAAATAGGGTACTTACCACAATAAGTAACTTGTCGTTAAGCACCTAATATAGCTTATGGCAGACTATTAAAGTCTCAGTCAATCTACATTGACCAAAGCTTGGACAAAAGAAGCTACAGCATGTTTTAGATGCAGTTTGCCAGTAGATGGAATTTTATACTGTTCATTTTAGTAGAAGCCTTTCATTATAATATCTAACTTCAAGGAATAGCTTAGTAAAAGACTTCAGAAGAGTTCGTTGCTCTTGATATTTTTTAGAATTTAAAAAATAATTTTTTGCTCTGTAATACGTGAGCAAGCATGGTAAATTTTAATTTTTTAGATCGTTAATTTTGCAATAGCTAATAGTTTAAGATATAATTGACTCTGGTATGGTAACTTTATTGGTTTATATAATTAGTTACGTAAATTTTGTTTATTTACAACTCAAGAAATGTGATGCTTGTTAAGAAAGCAGTCGTATGCATCAGTACAAAACTGCTCTATTCTATTATAGTTAAATGTATGTAATGTATACATGTTTATGGCGTACAATCAGATGCTGGCTACGAAATATTTACCATTTTATGTGCTGTTATCTATAGTGCGCTCAATATTAGCTAGAGCCAGACTTTTGTGATATCTATGCTTTTTAAGCTTGATGTATTAAAATCTCTATCTATGCTATAGATCCTATCTATTCGCTTAATCCTAAGCAGTAGTTATTTGCATCCACACTTTATAATTCATTAGATGAATAATATTCTGATATCGATGCTGGCGCATAGTATGTATATGCTGTCAGCAGCACTTCGCAATGCAGTTTACTGACGCATATGGATAGAATTTTAATAGCTGTAATTATTTGACGGGAAAAAGGTATCTATGATGCGTTAGGTAATCCAAAAGATTTTATCTAGGATATTAAAATCCCATATCTTGAATAAAGTTATACTATAGCTTAGTCTGATTTTACCCTAACAGCATTTAGGCGGCCAGACATACTTGTATGTCTTGAGCGCTTATTTAGCTTAATTAAGTATATAAAGCCCAGTAGAGGTTAATGATATTAGCATTCATTGCGCTTAAACCTGATATAAGTTAGATGCGCGTCGCCATATTGGCGTTTAAAACAAATGAATAATAGTCACCTGTTTTAAATCTAAACTGTTTAGTTTAAATAAACTACTTTTAAATTTTATAGCGCAGATAGATTTAATTTTTTGTCTTTAATATAATTACTAATTATTCTATCAGTGCACTAATTTCGCCATATGGTTTAAATAATTTATGCCGGCAATAGAGTGTTATGGAAGAAATTAGTATGCAAGATTAATTATTTGTCTAGATAACATCTACACATTTATTGTGAAATCATAGCTATTTTGATTTTTATTTTTTAATAAAGTTATTTTGTTAGGATAATTAACTGCAGTAATTTAAAATAAAATAAGCTGCTATAATCTAATAGCTTCATACCGAAAATAAAACCTATAGGCAGCAGAATTTAGTAAACTAAATTGCTTGAGAGTTTAGTTAGCATAAGTATATATCAAGTGAATCATTAATGCTATACTTTACGGGCAGGTGATGACTTCATCATGGATGATGAATATCTGGCTATAAGCTTGACAATTTTAGGATTGTCAAAAAGTGACTCATAGCATTCAGGTAGAGTCAATTTTCAAGGTATTAATAGAGTTTTTTGTGAGTATTGTTCTTAGTTATAGCTATTGTATTACCTCTGTATTACTATGTTTATAGCCTACCTAGAACAATGGCAGCGTAAAGCCTGTCTGCCGTCACAGCAAGTCGTACTAAATTTTAGGGTATTATTTAAGTGTCTGAAACCTAATGTGGTACTTGGTGGCTAGCGATATATTTATAGTATTGCCTGTTATAACTAAGGTTGCTTTTACTTGTAAAAGATATATTAATTAAACTGAAAAAAGCAAAGCTTAGATTAAGGTGCATGTGCAGAAGAGATTTGCCTAGCAAGCTACCCTAATTAAAAGTTTTTGTTTAAAATGCAGTATGATTAGCAGTTACTCTAATTTAAATCTATATGTGTAGTTATAAATAGTGGTTATATATTAATAATAAGTCAGTCGATCGACTATAATTAAATTAGACGATATAGTAATTTTATTAGTATTGCTTTATGTCTTTTATCGAAAATACCGCATTAGTGTACCACGAACATTAAACTGTATAGGATGTCAAATAGGATCTATATGCGACCACAAAGCAAACTATCCCTAGCAGATTAAAATATTTAGTTTAATATAAAAGTTTTGATAGTTTGTCCTGATTTGTATTGAAGCTAAGCAGCGCTTAATATGTATCAGGTTTAGTGTTTATGTAGTACTGTGTTAGAGATATTTACGAAATATAGATATTTCATTGCTTATCACTTCAACGATTCTGGCTACCAAAACTAGATACATACTTGTTAATACTAAATATTGATAAGCTTACTAAGGTAGTTTAAGGTGTAATAAATGGCATAAATTTTGTCTGCGCTATTAATTTTTGAGTTGTTTTAAATAACTCAGTATTTATGCTGCTTATAAGCATAGCTCTCAGCTGTAAGCTACTTTTTAGTGTTTATATTAAAGTTATTGTAATTATTTTCTTAGTATGCTGTCTTTTTTGTAAAAGAAGAGTCAATATGAGAAATCATTACAGATAACATATATGACTACAATGACTAAATTTATGTTCAAAAGAGTTATATCTATAAATTTTATTTAGTTACTTATCTATATAAATGACTATTTATATAGTCTCTAATCATAAACCTTAGAATAAAAAATATTTACAGCTTTATTTTTGATTTAGTTATAAGATTTGCCTGTTAACTATTCACTGCCTGTTTTTTGTTCAAAGACAGATCAATACATCTCTCTAGTTTAAAACAATATATATATTGTTTTAAACTAGAGAGATGTATTGATTATTAATCATGTTTGCTGTATATAGACAAATTACTGTAGAAAATAAATAGCATTACTTGAATCAGCCACATCGTGTTCTGTAATATATGCTCAATATAAAATACCTTATTTAACGTATTAAAGTAATTTAAACAAAAGTTTTAATAGCTGTCAATAAAGGTATTTTCAATACTAGAAAGATGAGTGTTTAATTAAATGCTATAATAAAATTATATTTGATTATATAATCAGTATATCTAATAAATATATTATATGGCTAATATATCAGCTTAGGTAGATTTATAATAGAATCATATTGTTATATATGCTATAGGTTTTGCTCAGAGTAACAATAAATTTTAATTTATGTTCATATTATTTAAATAGGTAACACCACTGTAAAGTACTACGATCAATTTATTTTAAAGATAATATCATTATATAAGTTTTCATGTAAGTAAAGAACTGTCTTTCGACTATAAAGTTATACTGCGCTGTATAGTTAAATTACTAATTTCTTGATCAAAGTATATCAGGATATCTGTTCTCTAAACTGTCGATGTTACCAAACTGAAAGGCGTTTAGCACTTTACAATAAGCTCAGTTTTGATAAATCTAGTCCAGCTAATATAGCATTCTCCTTACAACTAAGGAGGAACGCTTTGTATGCTAGCGTTTGTATAGTTTTAATTAATATTAATCTTAAAATATATGCTTATTTATAGCTAAGCGCATTTTAGTGACAGGCTTGACAAATCTAGCATCTAGATCCACAATAGCTTCTATCAATTGTACCTAAAGATAAAAGCCAACACTAATAACGTCTTTGTATATTATGCTTACTTGATACTCTGTTCCTCTTAGATACAAAGTTTGTTTGAAGAAAAGGCGGATCCATCTAAGTAAATCTGTCAAGACTAAGTTTTTATTATTATAGTTCCTGGTTATTTTTTAAGTATATTAGTTTATATAAAATGTTGTATGATGAGATTTATCATTCAGTAGTCTAATGAATCATACCTACTCCAGTTTAGATGCGTTTACCTAATAAGCTAGATAGAATTCTATATTCTGTATGTTGGATCAAAGGTTTAGCTATTCTAGTAGTACTATAATACTTATCCCCGATAAGTTAAATTGCCTATAACGTGTGGCACTTATTACTTTTAATCAATATTTCACATTATGCATGCTTGAAGTTTTTTCAACTATTTTCTAATTTTAGGTAGATAGTAATAAAGCTCTACTCAGTTAGTCAATTTTTAAATGTTATAATTTCTTAACCTGGTGCAACTAGAGTATTTCTAATACTTAAAATTTTAAGCAATTGCAGTAAATTCTATATTGTAGCGCATAAAGTTGCTTGGTAATTAATACACTATTATATCTAGTGTAGTTAAGTTATAATTTATTATAAACAATTATTGATTATATTTTAGTCTAACTACGCTTAGCTAGATCATCACTGACATTACTTGCTGTTGAAGTAGTTAAAGAATTCTATATTATCAATATAATAAATATCCATTAATAATATCCTGGTTATCCCTCCAGCCTCATTGAGCGCTATTTGAATAGCTTTAGAAGATTTAAAGTGTTTAGGTGCAACATTTTTCTGTAAATTTGTACATTTAATGACTTAGCAGTCGTAGCCGTTAGTATTACATACTTTTTAATAATAGCTAGCTAAGGCGCAAGTTTTTAAGCAAATCTTTGATCTATGCGATTATTAGAGCTCTAAAATGAGTGATAACTGACTATTAAAAGAATTAACTTTGCTTCAAGCTAATTAAGTTGTTAAACAAGTTAAGTTGCTACGCCACTAAGTTATCTTTAGATTTAAGTAGAGTCTCTATTAACATAATCCATATCAATTATGTGTTAAGCAGCCAACCGAGTTCAATATGGCGCACGAATGCTAATATTTTGCTTATTATATGTTTTTGACATTTGCTTTATATCAAAATGATAAATTTTTTTGGTTGCAGGCTAGCATACTGATACTGCATAAATTGGAAATTTATGCTTAACTCTAGATAAAAACTATCTTATTTCTAGGTTACTTAAGTCTTGACTTAGTTATCCAGTAGCTCTCAATACCTGTAGCTCTTGATTTTGCCGATAATGTTAGCTAGAGTTTTATTAGTGATTATTTATGTAACTACTATAGTGAGTTATATATCACTGGAGATGCATAATGTTAAAGGTCTGCGATAATTTAAACTGTTAGTTGCGCTATATTGTTATGAATATTTTTAAGCTCACGATAATACAAATCATGCATTAATCCATAGAACAACCCCATGGTTTCAACGGAACTAATGATGAGGCTGATCCTAATTTCTAGGCTTGACAGAATAACTACGATATTATCAAGAGCCTGAACAGTTACCACTATCCACACCGCAGTCTTTGTAGTATTAAATACTATTATGATGTACCTGGTACCGTGCTAATACACCAATTTATTTAGGTACATCAATATCGATGATGTTGACTGCTTTTTGAGCAATTTAGTTTTCTAACAGCCTTGACATTTTAATCTTAATATAGTGTATCACTTCGATGATAATGAGACATTAGAAATACTGTAAGCTTAGTATTTATTAAACTGTAATGTTCTGGCTGTTAGCTCGGTGGTGAGGTAACAGCTACTTTCATCAGCAACAAAGAAAATGTAGATTGCTCAGTAGAAAATCAGTCATACGGAAAGGCTGTCGCCTGATACCTTATTCTTTATAATAGTAATAAATACAGTTTCCAGTATGTATAGTCTGACCTGGACATCACTTATTATACTGCCAAATTGCGCTTATTAGTAATGCGAGTGCGTATCACTATTAGTGGTTAGCCAGATTTAGTCTGCTACCATGGAAAGATCAACATTTTTATCAAAAACTAAATCCTACCTTCTAGGTGCTAATTATAAACAATCTACACATAATGATAATAAGTTTATCGTAATGCCCATCATTGTACCTATACACGTTTTTTAAAAAATTAATACACCGTCAGATAGCTCAGGTTTAGTTAGCACGTAATTCAGACTAGCCTTATTAATTGATATTATGCCATGCGGTATTGCTTACTTACTCTTCAGGTTGCGATAATCTGGTAAAAAGTTAAAATCAGTGTTTACTATGCGTTTTTATATTTTGCTAAAAACGTGGATGTATGCATCCTTCATATTGTTGCGGTGTATCACCTTGATAAGGTTAAATTAAATGTGTTTAGCTTTTAAGCTATTTACTAAAGCGACGACCATTGCTGTTTGCACTGCATACGTATCAGGCAGCTACTTTTAGTCTAAGCGAAATAACGCAAGCTTACCATGACTAAATTGCTTATTTGATATCGTATAATCTTACTTGGCTTCTGGGTACCAACTACCCAATAAGTCGGTATAAAAATTAATTTAGTCAATAAATTCTGTAGTAACTCCTTCATTATAATCTTGCAGTGTAGAGAAAAATCAGTTGGTACTAACTATAGTATTTACGATACTAAGTTAAATGTTTTGCACTATTATCACAGCCTTAGTTAGTCTATTAAAGGCTAAGCTCAGTTTGCTGTAACTAAATTAATTGACACTGATAAGTATATGTATACTAAGCATGTCTGCATTAATTAAAATGTTTATAGTTTATGGTCGACCCTGTATTTAAAGATAAAAAAGTTTCCAGTAAAATCTCCCACTATGCTTTTGCGCATCGCGCCAAAAAATTAAGAAAATACACTTTTGCACTAAAGTAGCTGTATGTGTTTGCTTAGCTACCAGCTAAATCTAGCAACTCAGACAATAGCGTTATATAGTGGCTAGTTGGGTATAATATTGCTCTGCATTTATGTTTATACTATGTATCGATAAAAAACTTGTAGTCTGATAAATATGGCTATGGTTTAAGACGTAAAGACTAAGTGATTAATTTTTTAGTTGTACGAGTAAATTTGATTTAGCGGTAGTAATGGCCTATTTCCTATAGGCTTTGATAAATATTTTTTTAGGCTAGCCTTGGCTTAATGCAGCATTTTTTAGTGTAAATGTTTTAAATCACTAGCGATGATTAGCGCCGCGTTAGTCATAATCTAGCCCGGTATGTTACTCTAGCAAGCGCAATTGTTACTGGCGATATAACTTGGTAGATGATAAATGTGGTACGCAATGTATCAGTGATACTGCTTTCGTGGTTGCTCTACGAAATGTTAAAAGTCATCGTATTGGATGATTTAAAATTTTTTTGTATCGCATTAATGTGGATTTACTGCAGAAGTACTTATATTAATAATCTGTGCTACACATTAGCCTGACGAAATTTGTTGAGCTATGCAGGCAATTGAGTTAAAGAAAGCTTCGAGTAGTGATAGGTTGAATGTAATGCGGTAGAGGTTTGCTTTTATGGTTACAGTATGTCATACATGTTATGTATCAATTATTCTGCTGCTATATTGTAGTAACTCATACTATAAAATTTTGTTTATAGTATGAGTAAATTAATATTTGATATATATATATCTGTCTCAACTGATTTAATCAACTACTTAATGCAGTGTGAATGAACTAAAAAATATCCCCTATATTATTACTGAGATATTCCGTACACGAAAAAATATTTAATTCATGGTGTTAACATCAAAACTAATAATATCCTGAGGGATCGTTGTCATGAACCCCAAAGCCATCAGTAAATAAGGCTGCGTGAGGGCCTGCCGCTCCAGTAGCAACAATACTGTTTTGCTATATATAATGTTGTATAGCCCATATAGATTATGGGTGTTAATAAATTAGATCTATGCTCAACGTGAAAACAGTAATAAAAGTTTTTACACTCGCTGAAGCGCTAGTGATATAAGCTTCTAGTGGTATGCTGGTGACCAGCGCAACGGTTAATTTATTAACCTTGGCAAGGTTTGATTACCCATCTAGCTTTTTCTTTGGATACAAGGCTATTAGGGGCTATCAGCCTAGTTGACAATACTCTATAGCCTAACCAATTATGATCTAAACTTATTACTTATGGTTTATAGTTGGTGCCTAGCTGAGCTAGTAAATTACCAATGGTAAACAGCACCATACACTATGTCAGGCAAAGTTTACACAGCATTTGTTCCGATCAAAGCAGTAAATACTAGCGATATTAATCACAGCGCTCAAGGTGTAGATAGTAATTCTCTAGCCAATAAGCAGCAGGTCGATACCTAGGTCTGTATCTATACGGTAGTAGTTATAGGTTATCGTGAAGAACTCGGTCGTCATGATGGAAAAAGCGCTAAATATCAGCTTACTAAGGCAATAGGCACAGCTCAACTTCTATGTATTTCAATCATGAACACAGTGTCTTAGTTTTGCTTGTGCAGAACACATCATGGATCGACATATAGTATTTATCTTGCATATAAGGATGTGCAAACTATGTGGCACAACTTATATTATAAACTAGTTCAGCTTCTACAAAATTATTGATAAGGATAAGCTCAATTCAATTCAATATTATATTATTACTTTGCAGCACTGTTATAATTCTTTCATTATACCCATAAGTAGCTGCCGTAGCGGCTACTGTGGCATCATCAAGAATGCGGCTAAAATTTATTAAAAGTTAGTAGATTCAGAGATGAATACTTAACGGAGTAAGCTAATCAGTTAGTCAATCCTAAACGCAGGTTACTAAGAAAAAGTATGACTACTTTAGTCAGCTGACAGTGTGGTGGTGGAAAATTATCCAATGGCATATCGGTTGCTCAGGAAAAGTTTTTATATCTTAGATATAACTGATTAGTCTAAATTATAAACATGTGTTTTACATGTGATTGTTATATTATATACTAGCAAAATACTATAATTATAGCAACAACTTTACGGTAAAGCTTCTGCACTTGTTGATAATAACTATCGTTTTAAATAGATTGGATCTGCTCAATTTATGCGAATGTATTTTATGTTATGAAGCGTCGAAAATATCCTCTGGCAGGTACTGATTCGTCTTAGTGCAGAGAAAGACATTAGTTTTCTCATATCAAAACTACCCAAAAGCATTCTAGAGGTGGCTACATCTTACTTAGGTATTTAACGATACTTGTTCTGATGCGTTGATCAATCTTGATGACTATTCTTATTTCTATTGTTTTCAAATTAACGCCGTCAACAAAATTAGCTTAGTTGTCCAAGTGGTTAGTTATGAGACGCTTGGCCGAATTACGACAGCACTATAACAGTATTTTGCTGCAACTGGTTTAATGACTACGTGTTTGATAACTCTGCGTTATTACTTACAGCGAAAAATACTAATGAAGTACCATTAGGTGTGCTATGATTTAAGCGCTATAGCGTATTGGACAGAGCGTAAGCACTACCTGTCTACAACATTGTACTGCTGCAGTGTAGCTAGTTGCTGGATGAAAGCGTTAATGGCATTCTTATCTGATTTCTCGCCTGAGCCAAAAACGCATGAGTTATTGATGGTCGATAACCAGCATAGTAATCCAACATCAGCAGAAAATGTAGTGCGTGTAATTAGTGAGGCGCTTAAGTAATTCAATTGTGTGACGCTATTTATGAGGGTGGCACGTATCATCAAGCTAGCCAAGAGGCGTCTATATTGCGTGAAAACCAGGATTTTTACGCAATTCTTTTCCACATTATTTAGGCAGTCTTAGTAAAACTTACTAAGTACTCTGAATTTATAACATCTGATGTTAACTATCTAGTTAATGTTTGTGCTAGCTTTTGCGCATGTATTTTGACTATATACATATATTATATATGGTTATATTAATTCTGACATCTATAATAGTGAATGTGTTGATTGTGTAGCAGGTGTTAATTTATGTTGCTTAACTCTATGAGTTTTTTAGCCATGAAGCTGCTATAACGGGCTTGCTAGGCGTAGTTGTTGATGTGTTGCGCCATATATTCAGGTATATTTGATACTGGTTGTCTACGTAAGGTTTAGAGTGATGACTCATTATCCAGCTAGCAGCACATGATGCTTACGATTATCAGCAATATTTTCAAGTATAAAGCTTACTGTTTAAGCGCCTAAAGAGGGCAGCATTCTTAATCTTCATGTCATGCTCAAATAGCATGACTGCCAGGATTATCTATTGCCAGCATACATCCTGAAGTTACTCGCCTGTCAAGGTTAGCGTTGTTATCAGTAGTAATAGCTTACATATAGCAGAATCGTCTACATAATTTTGATTCTTAGTATTGAGTATATTAGTCTTGTGTTTGTAGAGCGCAGGTAGAAATATTGTTGTTCTAGATCAAGCATAAAACGTGGTGATTATTGACAACTTCATTGCTATTACTGGTTGTCTAAATCAACAATGATGCAGTTTGTGTTATAAGTAAGCATGCATTATTATGTTAGGTGATACGGATTGCTTCCATGCCAACTAGGTTTTGGTGCGCAACATAGCATGTTGGTGCGCTGTAAAGCATACTAATCAGTGTGAAGAGTTTGTCATTGTTCGATATTTTGGTGATTGTCGCAGCACTATGCGTTAGTGACTGTTTGCGCTCCTGTTTATAGTGCAAAGAAATTAGCTACTTTAGTATCGAGTATACTATTTTCGATTGAATTGATAGTGAGTAAGTTACCGTTAACTATTTTAGGTTTAATGTACAGCTATCTTGGTAAGACTTGTGCGGAACATGGAGTGCAGTAGCAGTTTAATAGAACTAAATTAGGCACCGACTATAAGATAGGTACTATAGAATAGCTGGCTATGTGTATAGCTTAAAAGTAATAGAGTAATTTACTATTTTTTTTGGGGTACCGATAGAAATGATATTACATCAAATGACTGAAGAATATGTTTAGTCTAGTTAAGCTACGCACAGTTGCGAACGCAGTATGATATTTCAGTTAGCTTCTGGCTTAACATATACATGTTAAGCCATTTTGGTTTCTAGGCGTCGCTTAGTAAGTAGAGTCTAGTAACTCTAATGCCGCTGTTAATTTTTAACTTAATATAGTTTGCGGCGTTTTTAAGTAGAATATATAAATATTTAGTAATTTTATGTGGCTTAGCCAGGCTAAATATAAATTAAATAGCTCGATGTATACTTGAGTTATAAGCAACCATGGTTGCTTAGTTATAAAAAATGATGTCTATCCAATATGAAAACTAGTGCACCTTCTCCTATAGTGATATAGTTTGCAAATTCAAGCTTTCAGGATAGCTTGCTGCTGTTTTTGCTGTTATACATTGTTGGTCGCTTAAACTGATTGGCTTTACCTAAATATTTTGGGTAATATAAACGGTCTTAAATATCTAAGTTAAGTTTAGGTTGCTTAATACAGTTGGCGTAGCGCAGGTGAGCTGATAGCAGACATAGGTTTAGCTGTAGTCGTAGATGATGTTCGTTAGTAACTATGATTTGCTGTCAGTGGCATAGCTGTTATGGTTGTCTTCCGGTTTATTATCGTTTAAATGGTTTCTTTTGTTTATTGGTGCTAATCGGGTACCTTACGGTTTTTTTGGGAAGTTAAATGAGATTAATAGATTGTCTAGCTATTTATACTCAGCAGTAAATTTTTGTTTTATTGGCTGAGGTGCTAGAGCCTTGCAGTACAAGGCCGTAAGGTTAATACTAAATTTAATAGATTCTCGCTTAAGTATCTGGTCGCCGCATTCATATTTATGAGTATATTCGTCCGCCGCATAAGAGATGGCTAGTAGCAATAGGTTAAACGGTCAGTGAAGCAATAAATAGCACTAAACTTTAGAAGAAATAGTGCGTGATATTAAGTTATATGATGGTATGCTGGTCTGTAATTTTCATCCTGATGTCTGGATGGTAGTAATTAGGTAGGCCTAGGTAGTACGCAGCCACAAGCTATATAAGATGCCTAACGCAAAAAAATTGTCCAGTTTAAGTCAAGTAGCACTGTAAGCTGTATGAGCGCGCTCAAGGTTTGCCATACAAGATTAAATAAATTCAACAGGTAGAAATTGCTTAATTAATTAGAAGATTAGGCTGGCTATCCTATGTGATAACGATACAATTAAGGCGGCAAAGCAGCCAGTAGTAGCAGTATGATAGCTATACAGCTAGAGCGGTGATTAATACCCTGTCTAGTAGTATGGATTCAGCACCGTTTAGTTGGGTATTTGTCAACAGTATACTAAAGTTAATCGATTAAGGTTGATGTCTACTACTTTTCATACGCTAGTGTAGGCGTTAGCGTATTTGCTGCTTACACTAGCGATCAACGCTAAATTTGGCACACGTTTATCGATAACCTGCTTTAGATGTGTCTCTAAATAGAGTATTATATTACAAATAACAGTCTACTAAAATTTAGTATAGTGGTTTATATTGGATGCACATTGTGCATTGTATATAAGCTAGTAGCTAAAACAATAGCCAGGTGCTGGACACTGCAGACGAGGCATCAGTTTATGTAACCAATGAGTTTGATTCATCCAAGATATAGCGGTTGTGCTTATTTGTCACTGACATGGCTGATTCAGTTTTGCGTTAGTCAGTAGTTATTCAAGATGCTAGCTTATTGCACAGCTAATAAGCAGGTAAAAGCATTAGGTTTTCAATGTTAAAAATTTGCTCTTGTGCTAAAACAATTAAAGTGTCGACGATTTAGGTCTTACTGTTATAGATTAACAGAAAATCAAATATGGTGAGCAAATAGGTGGTTATCACTGCATAATATATGGCTCTAGAAAATGCTAAATATTTGGTTTAAAAAATGTAATAATAGTCAATCTATATATTATAGACGCTATAGTTTGTCTTACCATAAGGATAGGATACTATTATCCTCCAATTGTTTGTTATTTGTCAATCATGCATTGTTCTTTTTGCGGCGCCAACGACACTAAGGTTATTAATTCGCGTCTGGTTGCTGATGGTAGCCAAGTGCGTAGACGGCGCGCATGCCTAGCCTGCGGTGAACGTTTTAGCACCTTCGAAACTGCTGCACTGATATTGCCACGTCTGATCAAGTCAGATGGTAGCTGCCAGTTATTTGACGAAGGTAAGCTGCGTGTCGGTATGCAACGCGCTTTAGAAAAACGCCCGGTAAGTATGCAGCAGATAGAGGCTGCGTTAGTACGTATCAAGCATAAACTGCGTTCTTCTGGCGAGCGTGAAATCAAGAGCATGGTAGTTGGAGATCTGGTGATAGGCGAGCTGCATAAGCTTGATGAAGTCGCCTATATCCGTTTTGCCTCAGTGTATCTATGCTTCCAAAATCTCAATGAATTCCGCGAAGAGATCAACCGTCTATCTTCTGAATCAATTAAAGAATGAATCTACCGACTACCGAACAAAGCGTCATCGACTCCCATTATATGGCTCGTGCTCTCGAGTTAGCACGTAAAGGCTTATATACCACCCATCCAAACCCACGGGTGGGCTGTATCATTGTACATGATGGACATATTATCGGCGAAGGTTGGCATGAACGTACCGGTGAACCACATGCTGAAATGCATGCCTTACGCACTACTGGTGATAAGGCATGCGGATCTACAGTGTACGTAACTCTTGAACCGTGTAGCTATCATGGGCACACCCCGCCATGTGTTCATGCGCTAGTTACTGCTGGTGTCGCGCGAGTGGTAGCTGGTACGCTCGACCCAAATCCGAAAGTGGCTGGTCGCGGGCTACAGCGATTAGCTAAAGCAGGTATTGACATCCATAGCGGTGTACTGGAAAAAGAAGCGCGCGCGCTGAACCCTGGTTTTTTTAAGCGCATGAAATACGGCCTGCCATTTGTACGGGTCAAGTTAGCGATGAGTTTAGATGGTCGCACCGCGATGGCTAACGGCAAAAGCCAATGGATTACCGGCCCCGCTACCAGATCTGCAGTGCAGCGTTTGCGCGCAGAGGCTAGTGTAGTGTTGACCGGTGCCGACACGGTGCTTGTCGATGGAGCTCGCTTGGTTGTATGTGCTACAGAGTTAGGCCTTGACGAAGCCACTACTGCACTTGCAATGTCACGTCTACCAATACGCGTATTGATCGACGGGCGTTTGCGGGTGCCGCTTAACGCGCCGTTTTTTAAAGCTGGACCAGCTTTGGTTGTCACCTGTGTACCGTCGGAAAACCAGTTCCTACGCGGTGATCATGAATACCTAGTAGTTCCTTGTCTCAACGGGTATGTTGATCTGCATTCAGCCTTAGTAGCACTGGCTGCCCGTGACGTTAATGAAGTGTTGGTGGAAGCTGGGGCAAGCCTAGCTGGTGCATTTGCTCAGCAGGATTTAGTGGACGAGTACGTTATATTTATTGCTGGTAAGTTCCTAGGCTCCACTGCCAGGCCTTTGCTGGATTGGCCGCTTGAGAAACTGGCTGATGCTCCACGGCTCAAGATTACCAGAGTGCGTGCTATAGGCGATGATTGGAGGATAACCGCCATGCCTGTGCGAATAGTGAGTATATAATTTCCTGCTTACGTCTGAGCGCAACCAATTGTTTTTATGGGGGGGCTAATATGTTTACTGGTATTATTGAATCCATTGGTAGCATCCGTCTAATAACCCCAAAAGATGGCGATATCCGCTTATTAGTTGAAGCTGGCAAGCTCTATCTTGGTGACGTCAAACTTGGTGACAGTATTGCCGTGAGCGGAGCATGCTTGACCGTCATCGATTTGCTTGGCAATAGCTTTGTTGCTGATGTTAGCCAGGAAACATTAGATCGCACTGTAATAAGTGATTTTAAAATCGGCAGTCTAGTGAACCTAGAAAAATCTATAATGCCGACTACACGTTTGGGCGGCCATTTAGTCAGTGGCCATGTAGATGGCGTTGGTGAGGTGGTAGCACGCAGCGAAAATGCGCGAGCTGTGAAATTCCGCATTCGTGCACCTAATGTACTAGCTAAATATATTGCCAATAAAGGCTCCATCACTGTTGATGGCATTAGTTTAACCGTGAACGCCGTAAATGGTCCTGAATTTGAATTGACTATCATTCCATATACTTTGAGCAAAACTATCATGGCGTTTTATTGGGCAGGTTGTAGGGTAAACTTGGAGGTAGATTTATTTGCTCGTTATCTAGAGCGTCTATTGCTTGGCGAAAAGGCTGCAGAGCCTTACAACGGAGAATATTACTGAAAATTTTTTTGGCTGCTCATGACTACCTGAAATCCTGATTAATGGTGGCATAATGCTTAATAGCATAAAAAAATTGTTTAAAAGTATCTGATAAGCTAATAAAATTATTATCCTGATAGATAATTAAGACTATGAAATGAAGGTGACACTTGCATAGCTTATAGGCCATGCAAGGTTAAATAAATTAACTTTATAATTAGTTGTGCCTGTTGGGCAATCTACATGCCTATCAACTACAAGTGTTATAGGTTGCTCAAGTTGTCGTCAATACTCATTACGCAAATAGCTGGGTCTTGGCATCAAGCTTACCGTATTGATTGAGGTGACTATATGTGTTACAGCTGTTTATATTTGCTGCCAGTAGCGGCAAAGCGCTATTGTTCAGTCACCCATTAGATAGCGAGAGACATTGTGGACGCATATATGCAAAGCTGCCGATTATATATTGGTCACAAACTTATTGCCCGCATCATCGTCTATGCTAGTTTGCATATCCTTAGTTATCTGGGCATGAGTCAAATATTTCCGATAATGTGCATTAATAAAATTTAATGCGATATTCTTTTTAGACATATCAGTTGTAAAATGCGTGCCTTTTAAATATGAATAAAGATTATTGTTTTTTGCTACTTGTTGCGGTTCTATTGGCATATAGAAACGCGCTGTCGCGTTTTGGCTATTTAAGAGATTTATATAATGACCTTGAAATAATTAAGGGTACTTTTGTTGCTCTTAAAAATTTTTATGCTATGACGATAAACTACTGTTATAGTTTCGCAGCTAAAGAGTCTTGCGAGAAATACTGTTTATGCTTTTGCTCACTATGGTGTGAGCAAAAGAGATATTACTATTATCAGCGCTCAAAGCACTTTAGAAGTGCAACTGGTTGCACAAAAAGTTGTATAGAATGGTAAATACTCAGTACTATTGCTATTGGCACGGTTATATATAGCAATATTTTGTGCTTTGAACGCATAATTAGCGGATACATTAAAAGTTTGGTTCAAATTTCTATAAAGTTTAGTATAATAGTTGTTGTTAGTTTGCTCGTATATTCTATCAAGTATTATGATGGTACTAAGGCGAGTAATAAAAGTGCTGAAGCTGTTTTGTCTGCTTCGTACATAGTTAGCCTATTGTCGCAGTTGGTGGCGAAATGATTTATGATGAAAGCGATCGTTTTAACCCGCGCGACCCATATCTTACCGCCAGTAAGCTCTCTAAGAGTGATAAGCGTAGCGCTGCGCGTCAGTTAGCAACCCAGGCGCTGTATCAGCGCCATATATCTGGCGCTTCGCTAAACGAAATTGAAGCGCAGTTTTGCGTCGATAACGACTTTACGTACGCTGACCAAAACTACTTCCACGATATTTTATACGGTGTGCATACTAATCTGACTAAGATTGACACGGCGCTGGCGCCATGCCTAGACCTACATATTAAAAGACTAGACCCAGTTGAATTATGCGTGATGCGTTTGTCTACCTGGGAGCTACTTTACTGTATTGACGTGCCTTATCGTGTAATTATCAACGAAGGTATTGAACTAGCAAAAGTCTACGGGTCGACCGATAGTCATAAGTTTGTTAATGGTGTACTAAATAATATGGCTACGCGCTTACGGAAAGCTGAATTCAAGGAACGTAAGCGCTAAAGTTCACTGAAACCATTTATAGAGAGGAATAACGCATAGTGCTATGGTAGCAGTAAGTGCTATTAATAAAGAGCTGCCATGGTAAGGTAAAGCATAGTGATGAGTGAGTTTGATCTGATCCGCAAATACTTCACTGCTGCACCATGTGCGCAGAGAGGTGAAGGCATTACCTTAGGGATCGGTGATGACTGCGCCTTACTGGCGCTCCCTGCCGGGGAGCAACTAGCAATCTCCACCGAAACATTAGTAGCTGGCGTGCATTTTGCTGACCCGTGTGATTCGTTTTTACTAGGCCAACGCTCGTTAGCCGTAGCAGTAAGCGATTTAGCCGCAATGGGCGCCTATCCTCTTGCTTTTACCCTTGCGCTTACTATACCAACTGCCAATATCGATTGGTTACAAGGTTATGTCCATGGTTTGAACGTCATGGCGAAAAGTTGTAATGTAGGCTTGGTAGGTGGTGATACTACGCGCGGATCTTTAAGTCTAACTATAACTGTTTTTGGTCGCGTACCGACCGGGCAGGAGTTGACACGTAGTGGTGCGCGACCTGGTGATCTGCTATGTGTTGGCGGTACTCTAGGCGATGCTTCCGGTGCCTTACCGCTGGTTCTTGGGCAACGTACGGCTGATATCGCTATTGCACAGCCGCTGCTTGCTCATTATTGGTCACCGCAACCACAGTTAGCGTTAGGCTTGGCTCTTCGGGGCAAAGCGACATCGGCTATAGATATCTCTGATGGGCTATTGGCTGATTGTGAGCATATCGCTAAAGCATCTGCTGTTAGCTTGGTAGTGGAGCGTCAAAAACTGCCTTTATCTTACGCTTTGATTGCTTTTGCCGGTGATGACAAGGCTTATATGGCAGCGCTAAATGGTGGTGACGATTACGTGTTAGTGTTTACCGTGCCACCAGTAGAGTTGGTGGCATTGTTAGCTAGCGGCTGGCCGGTTTACGTAATTGGTCGGGTTGAGGTTGGCCATGGAGGCGTGACATTACTCGACGCGATTGGGCAAGACATTACTCCAGCCGTGCGTGGCTATCAACATTTTTGTGAGACGTCGTAAATTATAAGCTTGTGATAATCTATATACGTCTTTTAAGTTGCAGGAGATATCACTACAGCTATGCGATACTTAGTTACTGATTGTGCTGAGTACTGTCCATTGATAGCTAACATAAATAAAGCTTTCTGGTTCCTAGCTAACATTATGTTAGCTAGTACGCTATAGAACAAGTACACCAATAAACATAACAGCCGCCAGGCCTTTAGGCGTCTTGCGCTAGATCTGTGCTTTAGCTGAAATTTATATTGGTTTGTTTACTGCAAATCAGCTTGATTAACCGAATAGCCAAATATGATTTCTGTCGTGATTAAGTCTATTATATGTTATAATACTCCTACTGTAATTTTGAATTTAATTATATTTACACTATTTAGTTATGCTGCTACGCCTACATCACTAGTAATGACTGTGCTGGATAATTACCGCTTATCTTTAGATGTGGAGCTTCAACTAAATATCGGCCGCTAGGATGGCATCTTTACCAATGCTACAGGATAGTAGTATTTACCACAGTGTAATCGCCAGACCATACTTACTGGTAAAATACTAGTGAGTATGGTCTGGCGATTACTGGCTACATACGATTAGCGCATGACTATCCTGACCAAAATTAGTAAATAAAATAGATTTTTTGAATACTGGAAGCAGTCTGATATATTCGGATTTACATACAACCATGACAAAGGCTAATCAAACCAACTAATCTTTACAAATGAGCATTCCTCTTAAACATCTATAAGAACATGCTGTTACAATGACCCCCTATGTAAAATCTGAAATCAGGAGCGCATAGTGCCCACTGTTTTCGTCGCAGCTTCCAAGCTGCCAACCACATTTGCCACATTTACTATGAATGGTTTTCTAGAACAAGCCACTGGCCGTGAACACGTTGTTCTGAGTCTTGGCAGCATCGCTGATGGCGCGCCAGTACTTAGCCGCGTACACTCTGAGTGTTTAACCGGCGATGCCTTGTTTAGCCAGCGTTGTGACTGCGGTTCACAACTAGAAGCTGCCATGCGTGCTATCGCCAGTGAATGCCGTGGTGTGTTATTATACTTGCGCCAAGAAGGCCGTGGTATTGGCCTGATGAATAAGATTCGCGCCTACAAACTACAAGACGGCGGTGCCGATACCGTCGAGGCTAATGAGCTCTTAGGTTTTGCTGCTGATCAGCGTAACTACGCGATCTGCCTACCGATGCTAGAATATTTAGGCGTCAAATCTATACGCCTGATGACTAATAACCCGCGCAAAGTTAAAGCTTTGAGCGAGATGGGCATTACTGTGACTGAGCGCGTGCCATTGCAAACTGGGCAAAACCAGTATAACAAGCTTTATTTGGCTACTAAAGCCAGAAAGCTCGACCACATGATGGGCAATGATTTTCACGGTGAAGTTGATCGCGCTTAATTTGTAGCTGCGTAAAACGGTAATTATTTTTTTGATTAGTGTTCGAGCAAGTTAAATTCATGCTTTTATGTTAGTTATACTATTTTATCGCTAGACTAGCTTTAATATTTTTAAACCTGCGCTATTTGCAAGCTATGAATACGCGCTGAGCGCTGCTTCTAAATTACTTGATACGACAAAAGAGTTAATGGTCTGGATTATATTTTTCTACTATTAATGCACCATTGTTGCTGGGGAACTGGTTCAGCGGAAATATCAATTAGTATTTTGGTTACCAATGTTGCAGTTGTATAATCCAAGATTACTTCTAATAGTTATTGCTAAGACTTGTCTTTTCTGTAGCAATTTATGACTATGCGTTAACACTAATGTAAAGTCAGACTATAGTCTTTATGGAAACTAGTCTTAATTTTTATATTAAGTGCGATCTTTGATCAATTTATTACAGAATAAGCGCATAACCTACAAAATACGTAATATTTTTAATAGTCATTATTTATTTAGATTTTGTGTAGATTTTGTCTTGTTGCTAGCCAGCTAGTACTAACGCCAAAGTAATTGAGGTAGTGACTCAGATCTAGGTACGCTATATGCCTAGCGTACTAGGCCAGTGTATATAAGCTATTGCTTAAGTGCTGTTTTTAAAAAAAGTATTGATGCTAGCAAAACTAACGCTTTGTAGGCATCAATATTGAACATAATTGCATCGTAAATATTGCCCCCGTCGAGTTATCGCGCCAGGCAGCTGTTTTTAGTTAATATCGTGTAGCCATTCACTAAGCTTTTTATTAATCCAATCATTATCTAGGATTATAGTTATATTATTCTAATTCTTGAGAAGTGCATCATTCTGCCAGATCATAATATTACTATATTTGTTAAATACGCTGCGTTAGTTGTTGAGTTAATCTATGGTTATTTTGCAACTTGCGCCATAGTTAAAATTTTTTCGTGAATATTAATATTCATCGTTAATATGTGCATCAATATAGATATTGATCTTTTTTACTTTGCAGTAGGTGTAGAGTTTCTGTTAAAAACTTTCATTGGCAGTTAAATTTTAATCATATGAATAGTTTTTAAATGCGTTTATGCTATGTTCATCCAACACGTTTACATTTATGTCATAGTTATTGATGAAAGTATAATTTAAGTAATCATACTTCTAGATTGGTTTGGCTAATAAACCGAGCAACAGCATACGCTCACGTACCGACGCCTCAATGCCTGCTTCATCTAAGCCACACTCGGCCAGCATTTGTGCTGGCTTGGCGTGCTCTACATACATATCTGGCAAACCTAGGTGTAGCACAGACTTAAGGATATTTTCCCGCGCTATAAACTCACTGATTGCCGTACCAGCACCACCCATAATCGTATTTTCTTCGACAGTTACCAGTAGTTTATGGTTGGTTGCAATCTGACGGACAAGGTTTTCATCTAGTGGTTTAACGAAGCGCATATCAACTACTGTGGCGCCAATTTTCTTGGCTACTTTCATAGCCTTATTCAACTGCACACCAAACACTAGGAATGCGATTTTACTGCCATAACGACGTACGATGCCTTTGCCGATTTCTATCGGCTTTAAGTTTTTTTCTATAAGCGTATTTGGGCCATTACCACGTGGATAGCGTACAGCAGCTGGGCCGCTGTATAAGTAGCCAGTGCTAAGCATCTTGCGTAGTTCATTTTCGTCGCTCGGTGTCATTACTAGCATGCCAGGAATACAGCGTAAATATGATATGTCAAAGCTACCAGCATGAGTTGGACCGTCTTCTCCGACTAAACCTGCGCGATCTATAGCAAATAGTACATCGAGATTTTGCACTGCCACGTCATGCACTAGCTGGTCATAACCGCGCTGCAAGAACGTGGAGTAGATTGCTACAACTGGCTTAGCGCCTTCGCAGGCCATTCCAGCAGCAAAAGTCACTGCATGTTGTTCAGCAATCGCTACGTCGAAGTAACGTTGCGGGTAGCGCTTGCTGAACGCTACTAGATCAGAGCCTTCCTTCATTGCAGGGGTAATACCAACCAGACGCTGGTCGGCGGCAGCCATGTCGCATAGCCATGCACCAAATACATTAGAATACTTTGGTATGCTAACTTTTTTTGGCAATGCAGCGAGAGCGTTTACAGGTTCTAGTTTGTTTATTGAGTGGTAACCAATCGGATCGACTTCTGCCGGGGCGAAGCCTTTACCTTTTTTAGTAACAATATGTAAGAACTGCAGGCCTTGGAGGTTGCGCATATTACGCAGTGTGGCGATCAGAGTAGGCAGATCATGGCCGTCTATAGGTCCAATGTAGTTCCACCCAAGCTCTTCAAACAAGGTGCCTGGCACTAGCATACCTTTTGCATATTCTTCAGTACGTCTAGCAATTTCCCACGCGCCTGGCAGGCGCGAAAGTATCTTTTTGCTACCTTCGCGCATGCTGGCATATGTACGACTGGAAAGTATTTTTGCTAGGTAATTAGATAATCCACCAACATTACGTGAAATTGACATATCGTTGTCATTGAGGATCACTAATAGGTTAGCGTTTACTTCTGGTGCATGATTTAGCGCTTCAAAGGCTATACCAGCAGTCAGTGCACCATCTCCAATAACTGCAATAGCTTTGCGATCAATACCTTGCAGGCGGGCAGCAATAGCCATACCTAACGCGGCGCTAATAGAGGTACTAGAGTGGCCAACACCAAAAGTGTCATACTCACTTTCAGAGCGACGCGGAAAGGCAGCTAAGCCATCCTTCTGGCGCAGACTAACCATGCGTTCACGACGGCCAGTGAGGATTTTATGTGGGTACGCCTGATGGCCAACATCCCACACTAGCCGATCATCTGGGGTGTCAAATACGTAGTGCAAAGCAATAGTTAACTCGATAACGCCAAGCCCAGCACCAAAATGCCCACCGGTCTGGCCGACCGTATAGAGTAATTCCAGGCGTAATTCATCGGCTAGGATTGCCAATTTTGTTTCGCTTAGTCGACGCAGGCTGCTCAATGTGCTCGCACGATTAAGCAGTGGCGTATATGGTCGCTTACGGGGAATTTCTTGAAACGTTGTAGGCATTAGCTAGTCATTATAAGGTATATAGAATCAGTAGTCTACCTTAAACGGTAGCAAGCCGCCCATAAGCACTGCGCTTGACTGATATATAGTAGGTAAGCTAGGATTATCAGTATCGGCGTGCAACGATATACCGTGCCAAGGAGCGTAATGATTCGGCAGCTGCGTCGAAAGATATTAGCGCATCCAAGGCTTGATCGCGCAGTTCTAGGACATACACTTTCGCAGCTTCTAGTCCAAGCAGCATAGGATAAGTAAGTTTATTTCGTGCTATATCAGCGCCTTGGCGTTTGCCAAGGATCGCGGTGTGACTTTCTATATCAAGAATGTCGTCTTGTACCTGGAACGCTAGGCCAATAGCTTGGGAGTAAGCTTGTAAAGCCATTAATTGCGTAGTTTCAGCACAGCCACTAGCCAGGGCTCCTAAATGCGTAGTAGCTTCAATTAGCGCGCCAGTTTTATGGCGGTGCATATGTTCTAAGGCTTGTCGATCTGGCTTAAGGTTTATTGAATTCATATCAATTGCTTGCCCGCCAACCATGCCGGCTGGCCCTGCAGCCAGTGCTAGTGTCGTAACCATGCGCATGCTAATCTCGGCATTTGCACTATTTAAGCGCGGATCTAGCAAGGCGCTGAAAGCTAGGCTCTGCAAGCCGTCACCGGCCAAGATTGCATATGCTTCATCAAAAGCTTTATGAGGGGTAGGTTGGCCACGACGTAAATCATCGTCATCCATTGCTGGCAAATCGTCATGTACCAAGGAATAGGCGTGAATCAACTCTACCGCACAAGCTGCGCCGTTAGCAAGCTCAGCTGGCGCACCCAAGGCCTCACATGCTGCATAAGCCAGTGATGGACGTATACGCTTACCGCCATTCATCACACTGTATCGCATTATTTCATACAGGCGATTCATTTCTGGGCTTGGCGCAACAAACAGTGGTTCAAGAGCTGCATTTACTCGAGCCTGGCTGCTAGCTTGATACGCGTCGATCATTTAAAATGTTCCGCATCAAAGGTTTCTTTGGTTGACTCCCCGTCACGTTTTGGCAGAACTTTAATATTCTGCTTTACCTACGTCACTTTGCTTCAGTAGTTTATAGTAAGGCTGATGCCTCACTTAAGTGCTGTCAATAAGTCTTCTAGCAATAACTAATTTATTTTACCAACTCAATAGTTTTGCTGGTCGGTAACAGGCGGATTTAAAATCAAGTGCAACTTTTGCTGGTCACGGCAGCTATTTATAGTAATAAAACTAAACTAGAGCGACATTGATAGATATAATTGATTATAGCAAATACATAACGTGTTTTAAAGCATTTTTTATATTAACTGAATAGCCAGCCGTAAGGATTGGCCTATAGAGTGTTGTTTGGATGAGCGAGCTAAAAGATTATTTAATTCTTATTGCGTACTGCATATCTAGAGCTCGCAGTTAGGCATAGCGCCAAGCCAGCAGGCCATCTACACTTATTAGCAATTGACCGCTATATCTATTAAGTTTATTATGTAATATTTGTTTATTTAGCTATATCAGCTACATACAAGTTAGACTACGCTAAAGGTCATGTATCTTGAGTAATTTCTAAAAATACAATGTTGTATTGTAGGTGAGTGCATTGCTTATTAATAGCTATAAGTTAAGTCAAAAATGATATCGTTGTCGCTGTCTAAAGACAAGTATGAACTATCGACTAGAGCAATTAGTTCATGGTGGTTCCTGACGGCCCTATTAGTGTATTAAGAGTAAAATTAGACAGACTAACGCTGTACGCATGGTTTAGCGTGATATCTGCTAGTTGTCTTGTGGGTATCTTTGTAGGTCATACTAATAAATTTCAAAGTATTTTCGCATTTTGAGAGGCATCAATATTATTCAGAAGCTATGTGTACTATAACTGAAAAGGCATTTCACTCTTTGAGCTGTTACCTTGGTACATGATACATGTACCAATCTCCTTGAAGCTTGCCTTGGAAGCAAATATTAAAGGCAAGGCTAAATCTTTTTATGTTAGTTTAATTCAGTAGAAAGAAGTTAATCGCGAAGTACTTTGTTGCTATCTTTGTTGGTGCTCACTCTCCTTGAGATGTACTTTAGACTTTCAGTAGGTGGTTGACTAGTAATTATTTGGAAGTCTTTGTCGTAGCTAAAGGCTACGAGCTGTCGACGCAAAGAAGTTCTGTGAGCTATTTGAGCTTAGTATATTGGCTGGTAAGTGCCATAACAATACTAAAACTAGTTGTTTTCATGTTGGGGAGCGTGGTGGTGCAACACCATAGTTCATAGAAAAGTCAAAGAAGGACATTTGAACTTTCTAGAGTAACGTTTTTATAATTGGAATATATCATACTTTATCGAATCATAAAGGTTAGCCTGTAGCTGTGCTCAGTAACAAACTCATATAGCTATCATTTTTTTTGATTTCTTAAGTGATTAGGGGGCGATTAAGGGGGTGGACAAATATTAATCTTTGTAGGCTGCGATGGATTTTAGGATCTCAGCGTGAGCGACATCAGCGTTACCCCAACCGTTAATCTTTACCAGTTTACCTTTTTCTAGATCTTTGTAGTTTTCGAAGAAGTGCTGGATCTGTTCTAGTAGTAGTGGGGGCAGATCGGTATACTCCTTTATATTTACATATAACTGGGACACAGTATCGTGTGGCACTGCGATAACTTTAGCATCGCTAGCGGTAATATTAGTGATGTCGCTGCCGTCGGTCATGTGCAGAATACCGACTGGTCGAGCGCGAATAACTGAACCTGGAACAACTGGATAAGGGGTTACAACCAGTACGTCGAGTGGATCACCATCGTCAGCTAGAGTATTTGGGATAAAACCATAGTTAACTGGGTAAAACATTGGAGTGGCTACAAAACGGTCAACGAACAGGCAGCTACTGTCTTTGTCAACTTCATATTTGATCGGTGCTTGATTAGCAGGAATTTCAATAATGACGTAAATGTCGTTCGGCAGGTCTTTACCAGCTGGAATTGCACTGTAGCTCATTAGACGTTGCTCCCATAGTTAGCCTTATAGCGTATATAGATTAGCTGAACAAAAGTAGTAGCAATGATACATATCACCTTATGTTATTGTCATATGTAATGCATCATAATATTGATGAGGGCGTAGAATATTGTCTAAATAAAGTGTAATATCATGAAAGCTATAATATCAAGTCGAGGTTGCCAGGCTGTAGCGGTGACAAGTTTTTCTTAAAAAATAAATGATATGCCACTAATTAGTAGCACCTGTCTTGAGAAGCTTAAAGGTGCGTAGAATAGGTAGGAAAAGCGCTAAGGTTGTGTTTGCACGCCGTGCTTTTAAGTAAATATTGTGAGTTTTATAGGTAGCTGCAATGTGATTGCATCTTCTAGTGCTAGCTTGTTAAACAAGTAATCCTCTGTTGTACGTCTATTAACGTAATTAGTCAGTACTGTCAGCGTGTAGTAACTATGAGTATCATTACACTACTGAACAAATTAGTAATGCTACCAAGCCTGTCTTTGATAGCGCTAGTAATAAACATAAGAGAATAGCTTAGCACAGCTAGCTTGACCTCATAATGAGTTTTGCAAAAAATAACTAGGAGTAAAATGGTATAAATCTACGCTCTTAAGCATCTGCATGAACAGGTTAGCTCATGCAGGCCTACGTCAAAGCTTTAGTAAGTAATATTAAAAATGGTAAGCTCGTCTTTTCGCATACCCGAAAATAGTTACATTATATGTATTAAGATGTAAAAAGCGTGCTAGTTTTATAGCGGTAATATCCTGATTATTTAAGGCATGACCTATCTTTAGGTCACGGTATGCCCACCATTACATGTGATCAGCATTATTTTGCAATATCCACTGCTGATTGGCAGTGCGTAGTTATTAAGCCTTGTAATCTCTTAAAGCTCCCGAAAACTTATTGTCGTCTTCATCCGCTAGAAGTAACTAGATAACTTATATGTTTCTCTGTATCAAACAGTGTATTTAGTAAAAAATTATTTTTTATTAGATAGAAATTATTGTGGCTTTATTATCCAAACCTACGCCGTGTTCTTGAAGGTTGACTTCTTGTAGTTAGCAATATGCTATCTTCATCAAAAAACAAGCGATGCCACGCTAGACTATAACGCATGCACTTAAGGCACATACTGGAAGTATAGTGGCAATATGCTATGGTGAAATTGACTCGAGGTTTATAGGTTAAATACAGTAAACATTGGTTGACCAGCAAACCTACGATCATTCGTTGATCAGGAATGCTATTATATTTATTACTATAATATAGTAAATAGTTGATCTTATCAGCTAGTATTGCGCAACTTTATCATGCTATAATAGTTACTAACAATAATAGCACGCTATTTCAGCGTGCGCCTATTATAACCAAGTTTATCTTGTTAGTGTTATCTTCAGCATATAGTCGCACAGCCGAACGCTCAGGCAACTATCTCAAATTCTTTACATGATAAGAGGGTATATATAAACGGCTAAGATGCGCTTCAGAGCAATGCGTGCAGGTGTCAGGTATTATAAGCCTTCACTATCTTCTTAGGTACACTTTGATTTTATGGGTGGATACTTTTAATTATTTTAAAGCGTAGCAAAACACCATTGGGAAGCTTATCACTAAAGTTTATTTTCGCTATAGCCTTACTAGGCTACCTATTCAGCAGCTATTGCCTAAATTTCAGAGCCGGCTTTGTCTCCGATTTTTTTGTCTGGTGCACAAAATATTTTTGAACAAGGTAATCTAGGCATTTATTATTATATCTTCTGAGTTTAGGATATTCAGGATAACGCTGTAGTTAGCTTCGTTATGTCTGGTGTGGCAGAGTCGTAACTAATGGTCACGTCGAGTAATTTGCTGTAAAAGTAGTCTTTATAGGCACTTGATGCCAATAAAGCCTAAAAAATGATGTTTATTAAAAATAGTTTGTAATGCCGAACTATATTCGCAACCTTTCGGTTCATAGGTTTACTGGTTAGTCAAGACTAAATTACGTCGTGTCAGACGTAAGTGTACCTTGGTTGGTTTTTAGATATGTTTGGTTTTGGCATCAATGTGTCTTGATGCAGGCTTCAAAACTATCTAACAGTTTTCCTGCGGAAGGTTGAGGTTCATGCCAACACCTGGTGTTGGCTGGCCTTAACGCTAACTATCAACTAAGACACTGAATTTCACAGCATAATTTAATTAATATTTTCGATAAAAGATCATTAATCTGATCAGTGAGTAAGAAATTGGTGATAAAGATTTTATAGTATTAGTTAATCTGTTAAATATTCTAGCATAGTGTCAATAGAAGTGATACTGGTCAGTGGCTTAGTTAATTTTGATTATAGCGGTGCTGTTGCTATAGTTATATAGTCAATCAACTCGAATGCATCGTAGCGATGTCTGCCAGTTTAGGTTTATTAGTAAAATTATTGGGTTGTAGGCTGGTTTACATATACCACGTAAACTTATAGTTTAATGAAACTATGTGACTATGTAGATTTTTATGCTGCGATTAATCTTGTATGTGTAAAATTCCAAAAGAATAGTATCAGTCATTTCTTTTTTCAGCTTTAGCTAGCTATAGCACATAGAATTTAATTCTAACAGTACTATAAAGTGCTCGGCATACTAGCTACCAATAGCTAAATTATTTGCTGTACTAGCAGTTTGTATACAGTAGGCAATTTATGATTAGCAGGATAACTTAGTGATCGCATAGGTTTTTAATGCTTTATATTTGAATGAATATTTCAGCTTAATATTTTGTCTGCGCTATCTTACGCCTGCAACTATGAACTGCCTTTTATGCATCGCTAGTATATTGTATTCATATCCTCAGCATTTATGTCCTGGAGGTTTTTTGAATCAGTAGTTTTATGCAATGCACCCACCGTGCTGTAAAAGCACGCTCTATTTTATAGATAATTGCAATGCTGTACTTATCTATATACTCAACAGCAAACCTGCTGCTATAAATACTCAGATCAGCACTAGTGTGATGTTAGAAATGAAAATACTGCTAGGCTTATGTATAAAAGGCTGTATATTTTGCAGAGATGCATACGTAGGACAATACGTATTGCTATCTTGGTGTACAGGAAATATTTGCGTTAAGCACGGCTATTAAAATCTGCATCATCATAATAATAGGTCTAAGACTTGCTTTTGTTGGTCCGTAATAGTTTACACGGCAGGTAATTAGCATATGGCTGAGCAAATAATTTTGCCGTCAATAATTATAGATAATCTAGAAAAAGTTTATACTTAACCTAATCAAGGCGACTTTTTAAATAAAGCTCGTCGAGTCAGGTCAAACCTATGTATAATATGGCTATCATTTCAACCAATAAATTTCTCTGACTTAATCAGTATGCAGGTCTATTTAACGCAAAGCTTAATAGCTAAAATTAACAAGACAGAATATACATGTAGTACAATGGCTTGAATCAAACTGTCAGGTAAATTGTGCCTATAGTTCTGGGTTGTTTTGTAGGCCAAGAATATGCCTACGATAGCGTAGAAAATTTGATGACATAGAAAATTACTACTAATGCGCAAATATAGACAAACAGTAAAAAGTTGCTGGCAGCTTGAGTCTCGGTTAATCTGATATAAAATTAGTTAGTAACGTTGAAGTACGAAGCACTATTGACACTATAAACCAGATTCAAAGCAATAATCTCAATGGTTAGTAATGATATAATGTTAAATATTTACCTAAACCAGGTTTAGGTAAATACCGCAATGGCGGCTGGGCCAATGGCGTATTAAACAAAAGCACCGCTTATTCTTGTTGTTTGAACTACGGTAAATACTACTGAATGTTATGTTACATATTTTTGCTAAAATTTAATGTATGTGTTTAGATTGCGTGTATTAATGGTATTAACATCAAATGTTATTAATATTTACTGGCTATTTATAGATTAATCAAAATAGCCGAGTAGATCAATGTGGTAATTGATCAGTAGTGTTGTAGTTTTGCTAGTAATGGTTTGGTAGCATATTGTGTATTTTTTACAGCCAATTCAAGATTTTTTCTAACTACTAAATACGGTATGTACTACCGGATAATAGATAATATCAGGTAATTTATATATAGCTCGCTTTTATCGCGTAGCTTATATGATAAAAGTGCTTAATATCGCTATCTAACATAGCGGTACTCAAGCTAAATCTAGTATCGATTGGTAATCGCTAGGTGTTGGCGTTATTCTTGATAATAGTAATAATACTTGCTATCGCACTAAAAAAATTATTTCCAGGACGCGTATATCTTTATTGGTATCCTTGAGTTTGGTTTACTCAATGTAATAGCGTTAGCTGTTATTGTCCATTGGCTTGTCGATTTTGTTACTTTAATGCATACCTGCATATCTTTGCCATTGGTGGCTTCTAGGTATGACATGGTTTATTAAGCTGGTATCAAGATGTTTGAGTATTAACTAATTGTATTAGCAACTAGCTAGTTGTTGCATGTAATTTGCTTGATTTTTTTATTACTATTTTTTATAAAGTAGTCATAGATCGACGCTGCTGCTTGGTGCGCAGGAAGTACAGATATATACTATTTTCAATAGTTGTAGAACGTCTGCACTAGTTCTCCGGCGGCGTTTTAGTAAGAACGGGTCGGCTTTTATTATGTCGTTGAAGATAATGTTTGGCTGCTTGCTTTTTTAGTGTAAACGGTGGGCGTAATAATGTTCGTCTTAATATTATTCGATATCTAGTAGAAAAATATCAGAAAAGATTAGATCTTTGATTGCGGCACTATTTTTACTAGTCTAAAATGCAACTACTGAATTAGTAAAGGTAGCTAGTAGACAGCTGTATGTGCGTAATTCATTGTGGTTATTTCTTGCTTTTAGTACACTTATACTATGCTTTTAATAAAGCGTAGAGCAAATATCAGTCGTAAATTTGCAGGCTTAAGCATCTAAATAGTTAACAGTTTTTGGCACAAGTTGTCATGTTATAGTTAGTGTAAGCAAGGTAACAGTATATAACATAACCAGTTAAACTTGTAATAGTTAGGTTGGGCTACAGATTTTAATTGTTAGATAGCTGTTAGGTGCTGCATTTTGCGTAGGAAGAGTAATAAAAATATGCATCTAATTATTCTATCTTGCTTTGCCTGGCAAAGTTATCACCGTAATTTATAGGTGTGCTATTTGGCTGAGAGGGGCGCACCAATGACAAGTTCAGCGCTGCGCTGCCACATGGAAGATTATCACTGCAAAAATGTGCCAGCCTTAGCCCAGCTCAGTACTTAAATACCGATTACCTGCCTGAAAGCCAATGATGCTAACTATTTATCTTTCTTCTAGAAAGATGTACAGCAATTACTACAAGCAGTTGCAATTTCAGGCAGGTAATCGGTATTTAAGTACTGAGCTGGGCTAAGGCTGGCAGCTATACTACTGTATCAGAATGTTATTCGAACGCAAGATTTTTGAGCACTACACACCTCTACTGATCAATAAAAAACCGGATGCGATAAAGAAATCTTTGTCAATGTTATTGATCAAGCTAAACTAGCTTACTGATAAAATTTGTGTAGTGTTAAATTTTGCAAATATTTAGGAAAACATAATGACAAAGCAAGTTGTTTGACTCTTATTGCGTGCAGTTTTATTGGTACGCATAAGGAAGACATATGCAGTAAAGTATAAGAGACTGACGTCAGTATATCATTTCTTTCAACGAAATCAGTAATATATGATGCGTGTTGCAGGCTAGTCTTTACGAGCACTGGAAGATAGCATAATCGTGCTCATTCATTGAGATCTTAGAGGCTATAGATAGAAGACTCGCCAGCTTATTATCAGGCCGTAACTTATTTAGAGTGCGTGCAGTTTACTAGCTTTAGCAAATGCTTATATTACCATTTGCATGGTATAGAGGTTAATTATAAGGTCATAGTATCAATAAGCGTAACAGGTTGCTTAATCAAAATAATTAAGTAATTCATGAGAATAGTCAACGCCTTAATACTTAAGGTCAGGCAAGTGAATAGTAAAAAATTGTTAAATAGATTTACGGAATCGCTTAATTATTTTAAATTCTCAATCTATTGATGATTATCAATTTTGTAATAAAAAACGGAAAGATACTTCATAAAAGTTTTTTGTCAAAAAAATATTTTTTTATATTTTAGCTGCTATAAAGTGGCATCGTTTAACGATATTATATTATATGAATAGCTAGATAGTCTTCGTTGCAGGAAGGGTTTGGAGGGCTTATGATTAGATCGTGCAATACGATGCTCTAGATCTTATGACGGAAATATATCAGAGCAAAGTGAATTCGTTGCGATAAAATCGATTATTTATCTAGGGTATCATGAATGGTATCTTTGATAGAATTCATGCTGAATATAGCGTAAGCATAGTGAGTTAGCCTGTAGATACGCTTTAAAGGAAGAGGCTTATAGTGTGATCAAGGCTGTGGATGCTCTGGTAGTGCTAATCTAAATGTTTAAAGAGTTAGCGCTGGCTAATTGTCAGGCGAGCGTACTGTGCGGAAAGTAGGTGGTACTTTTTTTAAAGACAAAACGTTTGTGCAGTAAACTTTTTTGGTTTTAAAAAAAGAATAGATTAACTTGTTGCTTGGTATTTATATGTTTGGTGACTGCCATAATTTATAGTTGCATCTTTTCGCTACGCTTTGTCTAACAGCCATATTTCAAAAAAGCTTCTATTAAGCTGTCGAGTGTATAAGAAACTATTTTTTGTAGCATAGTATAATACTTATAATGACAAATTAAAAAAGCGCTTAAAACTAACTGTCAATGTTGATGTTTAATGATTGACCGTTATAATAAAACGCTGTCGTATTCTAATCATCCATCTATAATGTATTCTACTTATTCATTTTTTAGTATATAGTGACATTTTTCGTTATTGCGCCTAGATTTATCCATGCAGTATTCTTGTATACCACAATTAGCCACAAAGATACGGCGACTATCCTCTAGTTAATCGCTTGTTATTTGGTCGCAAACAAAACATAAAATTAATTTTTTGCCGCTATGTCTATTTATCTATCTAAATTCATTAGAGACGCTATTTCTTAGGCAGTCCAACAAAATTATAAGTGCTCCTTACAGCTATTAGTTGCATGACATTAAAGTTTAGGTCACAATCGAAACTAATCAGAAGCTCCATATTTAGAGAGATAAAAAAAGACTTAAAGTTATTTTGTTAAATGTAATGCATTGTATAATGCCATGAAGACCTTTGATTAAAGGTAAAATTGTAATAGGTTTTATTTGCTTATTTATTTATTAATTTTATTAAATTAATAATACTTTATTTTTAATAAAGTGGCATATCTGCTTTGCAGACTAGACTAAGTGGTTCGTTAATGTTTTGAGGTTTATTAAGGTGAAGTGGTTTCCAGTGCAGAACTAAAAAACCACAAATCCTCTGCAGGATATTTTGGTACTAAACATTAAGATCTTTGAGTTAGAGCTAAACTAATATTATAAAATTAATATTGGCATTATTGAGCTAATATATGTTACTCGCATACAGTCGCTTCAGGTTAGGCCGTAACAGATAAAAACTAGCAAAGTGTATAACTTTTTCGTAGAAAGACAGTAAGGCCATACTAGAAGGTATGGCTCGCTAACATTTACGAACTTTTGAGTCTTGTATAAGCTTAACTAGACGTTTTAGATAGACATGCTCAAGCAAAGGCATAAATACAAGGCTTCTTTTTTAATCGTTATATCTTAAATTTTTTATCTTGCTTTGCCATACTATAGTCTTTCATCAATTGACAGCTATTGAGACTAGTTGACTAAAGTAAATTAAGTTGTTACTGCACAGGCAAGAAATATTCTAAACGCTTTTTTAGGCAGCAGTGAAATCCCATCATTTTTATGATAACACTAATTTGTGCTTATTTTGGTTTATAGCTAGATTCAATGTCAGCTTTGCTGATCAATTCTGGAACTTGATCTAAGCTATCCGGTGGTCGGTAGTCGTTTTGTAGTGCATTAACATGCTTTACTCGGCCTTCAGGTCGTATAAAATAAAATGTGATGCACTCTGCTACATGCTAATTTGTTTCGATATGTTATGAGGTTAGCCATGTGTATGCGCATTCTTGGTATTTACAGTACTTTCATGGGTTTGATGATATCTTTATTAAAAGATCTAGGCTATCACGTTATCAACTACAACAACGATATTTTGCTGCTGACGAACACTTAATTGCAGGCTAGTGGTTATTGAGTTGGTCCTATAGCTATGATTCGTTGCAATTTAACTCTATTGCAGAGTTAGTAGCAGTAGCCATGTCATAGTGTGAAGAAACCTGATGATCGATTACATGCTCAACAAGGGTTTGTCTTAATGTGTCTGACTTCTAGTGTCTAGTGGGACTGTGTATCATAAAGCAACTGTGTTTTCGCTAGCGTTAGCACCCGCAGCAAGACTGCTATTTAGCAGTATATTGGTCTAAATATCAAAAAATGCAGACATAACGCTGATTTTCTAATCAAAATTATGTCTGCAGAACTTCTAGGTGTTGATATGTCTAAGCTAAATACCGTTCTTTGTTATTAAAACTGATAAATATGATAGCGCTCTTTTCGATATGATGAACTCTAAGTTTGTTTATTACCGCTCGCGTATAGTAATTCTGAAGAACATTGAGTCTGATTACCCAGAAAGCTTTCTCAATCTGCTAGCCATAGAGCATCAATTTTACTATTGAGTAAGCTCTATTCAGAGCTTAATGCTGCTGATTAACCTGACTACTGAGCTGGCGTTACAGCATATAATCAACATACATATCATCGCGTTACACACGGTGATATTCGTTATCTACATATTCATTAATGCCATTAATGAATATGTTAAACACTAGGTCAAAATTAGTATGTATATTATAAGTAAAGTTATCTTTGGCGATCTGTATGGCAAATTAGCTAAGGAGCTAAAATGAGCAGCCCAGAAAGTGTCACTTTAGCAATGACTGGCGCATCTGGTGCTCCGTATGGCCTGCGTTTGCTAGACTGTCTAGTGCGTGAAGATCGCGAAGTGCGCTTTCTAATTTCTAATGCTGCACAACTAGTGATGGCCATTGAGACAGATGTGCAACTACCGTCAAAAGTGCATATGATGCAGGCTTTTCTTACTGAGTATACTGGCGCAGCGGTAGGACAGATTAAAATTTATGGTACAGAAGATTGGATGTCTCCAGTATCTTCCGGTTCTAGCACACCATCACCGATGGTGGTTGTGCCCTGTTCCACAGGTGCCCTGTCGGCGATCGCCACTGGTGCCTGTAATAACTTAATAGAGCGGGCGGCAGATGTAACGTTGAAAGAGCGTCGTCAGTTGATCCTAGTGCCACGCGAAGCGCCGTATTCAAGTATTCACCTGGAACATATGCTCAAGCTATCGAACATAGGGGTAACTATTTTGTCGGCTTCGCCTGGCTTTTATCATCAGCCGCAGACTATCGATGATCTAGTGGATTTTGTGGTGGCGCGAGTTTTGAACCTGCTCAATATTCCCCAGGATATGCTGTCGTGTTGGGGTGAGTGCCATTTAGGTAATAATAAATAAGGTGCTAATTTAATGGTATTGACACTGCGTCTGATTAACTGCATCACGGATATGCATGTTATTATAACATATAAGCTTATGGGGGTATAATATTTAGTGTATACCAACAACGCAACTAGCTTTATATGCGATATATGATGTAATCATGCTATATAAGTAGTCAAAGCTTGATTGAGTGTTGTAGCCATTATGTTAAAGTGCCAGTGACCATCCACCTGGACAGTGGAAATGCCATGTTTACATCGATTAACAGCGCTACAGACTACTGCTAAGGTCTTCGGCGACACCAAAAACTCTACTTGGTAATAACGCAGGTATCGCTAATTATATGCAGCTGCTGCTGGTTTCTGTTTATTGTGACAAAGATGTGAAATTTCATGTTTGCGGGCATATATCCATGCACTGTTAAATATGGACTGAATAGAAATGCAGGAAGAATACTGGTAAACTTGAGAACAAGTGTTGATTCTGCCTATCAACATCGTTGATAACCTAAGTGATGTGATTGAAGATATCAACAAGGATAGCTTTCCGCATACTGAAGCTATTGCTTCTAAGTATTATTATAGCAGCATCCAGTGTACGCTTACTGAAGAGAATTACGGATCGGCCATGGTCATTGTCTCTATGCTGTTTGCTGATAGTTATAGGTGTATGGTCTAGAAGTTGAGATTGGTATTTTTATTGATAAGCTACACGCATGTGGTCTGGTTGGCTTTAAGAGTCCAAACAACAAACAACACATGGCGTTTAGCTATGATTATGTACACATTTGATGGCTAAACGTATTGGGTTGCTAGGCGGAACTTTTGATCCAGTGCATATCGGCCATATGCGCAGTGTCCTGGAAGTTGTGGATGTCCTCGCGCTGGATGAGTTGCGTTTAATGCCTTGCGCACAGCCACTGCATCGTGATAAGCCGCAAGTGTCAGCGCGGCAACGCTTTGAAATGGTGCACCTTGCCGTAGAAGGTATACCGCTACTGGTAGCAGATGCCCGTGAGCTTACACGTGATCAACCATCTTACACTATTGATATCCTAGAACTGATACGGACCGAGTTAGCTGAAGATGACCAATTATTTCTGCTGCTTGGCTGGGATGCATTTTGCGTTCTGCCTTCCTGGTATCGCTGGCAAGAACTCCTCCATTATTGCCACATCCTAGTTTTGCAACGACAGGATGTCGATAACAAACTGCCAGATGCTTTATGTAGTTTGTTGGCTACGCAGTCGGTAAATGATCCATCGGCCATGACCGGCCCGAACGGAAGTATTGCATTTGTCTGGCAGACTCAACTTGCTGTGTCTGCTACCCAGATCCGTCAGCTGCTGGCTAGAGGGAAATCAGTACGGTTCCTAGTTCCTGATGCGGTTCTAGCCTATATCAATGCGCATGGGTTGTACTGTGCGTTACACTGAAAAATGCGCTTCAACGCATAAACATACGAGCAAAATGAGTCTGATATGAAGAACAAAGACGTAAGTAAAGTTATGCGCAAGAGCATTTTTAAAAGTGCCATTCTGCCAGTTAAAAGATATGCTGATTATGAGTTGCCTAGTGAAGCGCTAGTAAAAGTGGCAGTTACTGCTTTAGAAGAAGTTAAAGCTAAAAATATTGAGATATTGGATATACGCGATAAACAAGGCATTATCGACTTTATGATTATCGCTACTGGTACCTCTAACCGCCAGCTCTGCGCGATGCTTGATAAGGTTAGTGAAGCCGTTAAAGCCCAAGGCGTGCAGCCGTTAGGTGAAGAGGGAAAGGATAATAGCGACTGGGTGCTATTAGATGTAGACAACGTAATTATTCACATGATGACCTCTATCGCTCGTCAGTTCTACGACCTGGAAGGTTTGTGGAACAGTGCTGAAAAGAGTTGTGCAGTTGATGTTAAAGACTACTACCAATGAAGTAGATCACGCATATTTTGACAGGCTTAAATAAAGACTAAAAAACAAGCAATGACTTGCTCGATTGTGTCCTGGTTGCTGTCTTTTTCAATATGTCTCAGTGGCTTGGTAAAGGCTGACATCAGTATGCTAAACGTTAGCTCGCAAAGCTGTCGCTAGAGCTAGTGAAAATACCGCTAAATAACCTGCAGTAAGGGTATCAACGTAGCGCATTTTATCCGTTAAAAAGGTAAAGCTATTGAGCCAAGGGCTGCCTCAATGAGCGCATTATCACCCACTGAAGTGCATAACAAACTCTGGAGCGCTGAGTTGGTTAGTAGCAGAATTAAACCGCTGGCACCCAGATTTGTGCACCTATAACTTTATGGTCGACGTTCTCACATGATAGCACCAGAATTCTATATCCGAGCAGATCAGCAATAGTTTTTTGCTGATACTGATATTGTTGCATATAGTTAGTAAGAATTTTTGATCGGTGAGCAATGATATTTCGCCTGGACAGCTTTATCCTGGCACTTTTACTATAAATAATCCGCATTATTCCAGATGAGCCATTCTATCCGTATCAAGGACCACGAGAAAGATGCACGTCTAGTCCGCGTGCGCTTAGTTTGTAGCGTTTTTCTTGTTGTGGGTTTGATTGCTATACTCATTGCTCGTCTGTATTACTTGCAGGTCATCCAGTACGATTATCACTCAACTCTATCAGAAAGCAATCGGGTACATGTGCAGCCAATTCCACCGACTCGTGGGCTGATTTTTGACCGCACTGGTGTAATGGTAGTAGATAACCGGCCAAGCTTTAGTTTGAGCATGACCAGTGAGCGTTCTGGCGACTGGCGGCAAATACTTGATGTAATTGTTAATGTGCTGCAATTGACGCCGGAAGACCGTATGCTTTTTGAAAAACGCATGAAGCATGGGAGGCGGCCATTTGAGCCAGTGCCAATCCTGTTTGATCTAAACGAAGAGCAGATCGCATGGATCGCGGTAAACCAGTTTCGTTTGCCTGGTGTAGAAGTGGTGGCACAGTTAGTGCGGCATTATCCTCAAGGTATGCACTTTGCTCATTCTGTCGGCTACATGGGGCGTATTAACGAGAAAGAGCTTAAAACTCTCGAACCGGTAAATTACAGCGGTACTCACCATATTGGTAAAGCTGGTATTGAGCGTTTTTACGAGCCAGAGCTGCATGGCCAGGTAGGTTACGAAGAAGTCGAGACTAACGCCCGTGGACGCGTATTAAGGGTGCTTAAACGTACTGATCCAATTCCAGGTAAAGATATTGTGCTCAGCCTGGATATTAAGTTACAGGAAGCTGCGGAGATAGCCTTAGGTGGGCGACGTGGCGCTGTTGTAGCATTGGATCCACGGTCTGGCGAAGTATTAGCGATGGTCAGTCAACCAAGTTTTGATCCAAACTTATTTGTAACCGGTATCAGCTTCAAGGCTTACGCTGAGCTACGTGATTCCATCGACCGACCGTTACTCAACCGTGTACTGCGCGGGCTATATCCTCCTGGCTCAACTATCAAGCCAGCGGTAGCAATTGCTGGTCTGGATTCAGGTGTGATCACCTCATCAGACCGAGTATTTGATCCAGGCTACTATATGCTGCCAAACTATAATCACAAATACCGTAATTGGAACCGCACTGGTGATGGTTATGTCGACCTAGAGACTGCGCTTATGCGTTCTAACGATACTTATTTTTACGAGTTAGCTAATAAGCTTGGAATTGATCGTCTTTCTGTCTATATGTCTAAGTTTGGCCTCGGTCGGAAAGTCTCTATGGATATGTTTGAAGAATCGCCTGGCCTGATGCCATCGCGTGAATGGAAACGTACGACCATTCGTCAGGCATGGTTTCCAGGTGAGACCCTGATTCTTGGTATTGGCCAAGGTTATATGCAGACTACACCGCTGCAATTGGCCCAGGCTACTGCGCTAGTGGCTAATAAGGGCGTGTGGAACCGTCCGCATTTGGTTAAAACTATTGAAGGAGAGAAGCCTCTGGATAAAAATCCGATTCCAGACATTGTTCTTCGTAACCCATCTGACTGGACTATTGTCAACAATGGTATGCAGCAAGTGATGCATGGCGCTCGTGGAACTGCGCGTAAGGCAGCGGTTGGCGCGCAATACCGTATCGCTGGCAAGAGTGGCACGGCTCAAGTGGTTGCGATCAAACAAGGCGAAAAGTACGACCGCTCTAAGGTTCATGGGCGTCACCTTGATCATGCCTTGTTTGTCGGCTTTGCCCCAGCTGACGACCCTAAAATTGCGGTAGCAGTAATGGTTGAGAACGGTGAATCAGGTTCTAGAGTTGCGGCTCCTGTGGTGCGCCAAGTGATGGATGCCTGGCTGTTAACTGACGATGGCAGGCTTAAATAAATATGGCATTCACCTCTTAAGCATCGAGGTTGTAAGCTGATGAAGAGTAATTTTGACCGCATCCTCTCCAGTGAAGATTTGATGCGTCGCCGTGCTACGTTACTGCAGCGTATGCACATTGATGGTCCATTGCTAATCTTGCTATTGACTCTAGCGGCTATTAGCCTTTTTGTTCTTTATTCTGCCAGTGGTAAAAATTGGAATTTACTAATCAAACAGGCATTGTCTTTCGGCCTTGGTTTGTTGTCGATGGTGGTGATTGCTCAGCTTGAGCCGCGCTTTATGGCGCGCTGGGTACCACTTGGTTATATTATCGGAGTATTTTTGTTGGTAATGGTAGACGTAATGGGCTATCGCACTATGGGTGCGACTCGCTGGATCAATATTCCTGGTATAATTCGTTTCCAGCCGTCAGAATTTATGAAAATTTTGATGCCAGCAATTATAGCCTGGTATTTGTCTGATCGCACTTTGCCGCCGCAGCTCAAACATGTCGGCATCAGCCTGATATTGATCAGCGTGCCGTTTACCCTAATCTTGTGTCAACCAGATCTTGGCACATCGCTTCTAATCTTTACAGGCGGTGTCTTTGTACTGTTTATGGGTGGTTTACGCTGGTGCTGGATTCTTAGCGTGCTAGCTGTGTCGATCCTAGTGGCGATAGTCATGTGGTTTTTCTTTATGCATGAATACCAAAAGCAACGTATTTTAACTTTTCTTAACCCTGAAAGTGACCCACTTGGCACTGGCTGGAACATTATTCAATCTAAAGTGGCGATTGGTTCAGGTGGTGTCTTTGGTAAGGGTTGGTTGCTAGGCACCCAGTCGCACCTTAATTTTTTGCCAGAAAGTCACACTGACTTCATTATTGCGGTAATGGGTGAAGAGTTTGGTTTTTTTGGCATTTGTACGTTATTGCTAATTTATTTATTGTTAATTAGTCGCGGGCTGGTTATCACGGCTAAGGCTCAAACACTATTCGGCAAGTTGCTTGCCGGAAGCTTAACTATGACTTTTTTTGTTTATGTGTTCGTCAATATCGGTATGGTTAGTGGCTTATTGCCAGTAGTTGGGGTGCCGTTACCATTAATTAGTTACGGAGGAACTTCACTGGTGACATTGCTATCGGCGTTTGGAATTTTAATGTCGATTCATACGCATCGCAAGTTGATCGTACAGGTTTGAATAGGGTGAATATATCAATACAAATAATGTGTAATTGGGTAGCACGATACGTGTTTTGGATTGGCCTGATTGGTTTGCTAGGTACGACGCAAGAGATGCAGGCCGGTGACTATGATAGTTCACCACAGGTTGTAGAATTTATCAGAGAAATGACTCGTGACTATGGTTTTACCGGTGAACAGCTGATGGGTGTATTCCGTGAAACCCAGCGCCAGCAGGCAATACTTGACGCAATTTCGCGTCCTGCCGAGCGCGTTAAACAATGGAAAGAGTACCGCACAATGTTTCTAACTGACGTCCGTGTAGCTATGGGTGTAGAATTTTGGAGCCAGCACGAAGATGTGTTGAATCGCGCTGAACAGAAATATGGTGTGCCTGCCCAAATTATTGTAGCAATCATTGGCATAGAAACCTTTTACGGGCTCAATACTGGTAGTTATCGGGTGATTGATGCTTTGTCAACCCTGAGTTTTGACTATCCGCCGCGTGCTGAGTTTTTCCGCAATGAGCTGCGTGAATTCCTATTGTTGGCCCGTGAAGAGCAGGTTGACTCACTGACTCTCAAGGGCTCTTATGCTGGTGCGATGGGTCTACCGCAATTTATACCTAGCAGTGTTCGGGCCTATGCGGTGGATTTTGATGGTGATGGTCATATTAATATCTGGAGTAACCACGGTGACGCTATCGGTAGCGTAGCTAGCTACTTCAAGCGTCATGGTTGGGTAGCTGGTGAACCAGTAGTAATTAGCGCTGACGTAACTGGTCGTCATGTTTACGAAGGGCTAACCAAAGGAATTGAGCCAGTTAAAACTGTCGGGGAGTTGCGAACGCTTGGTTGGTCAAGTCAGAATGCGCTACGCGATGCCGTGCTGGTTACGGCGTTCTGCTTGGAAGGTATCAATGGCCCAGAATACTGGATGGGTCTGAAGAATTTTTATGCAATTACGCGTTATAACCGTAGCGTGATGTACGCCATGGCCGTGTATCAGTTGTCAGACATGTTAGTCAAAACACGTGGCAATAAATAATGCAGTTATTGTTGTTCCAAAAAATGCTTAAGTTGGTAGTATTTATCTTGCTGTTTTTGCTGGTTGTTAGTTGCTCCACCACTAGATTCATCCAAGCGTATAAGTTTAGTGACAGCGTTTTTAACGCTCAGTCGAGCCAGGATAGCAACCACATCCAAAAAGATGGCGCACCATGGTGGGATGTAGACATCTCCAAAATTCAGGATGCTACGCCGACTTTGCATTCTGGGTCATACAAGGTTAGCCCGTATACCGTGTTGGGGAAAAATTACTTCCCATTGAAAGAATCTAAAAACTATGTACAGTCAGGCATAGCATCTTGGTATGGTACTAAGTTTAACGGTCGAAATACCGCCAACGGCGAAGTGTATGACCTGTACGGCATGAGTGCAGCCCATAAGACCCTGCCACTGCCTAGTTATGTGCGTGTCACTAACCTAGACAATAATCGTTCGGTTATTTTGCGGGTTAATGATCGTGGACCGTTCTATTCTGACCGAATTATCGATTTGTCTTATGCGGCGGCGAAGAAACTTGGTTATGCTGAAATTGGGACTGCGCGCGTAAAGGTCGAAAGTATTAACCCTATACAATATTTGGCTCAGAGTAACAAATTAGTACCACTGATACGCAACGAGCAACAAACCTTACAGCTGCAAGTAACGGCATCAGCCGACAAAATCGAGCAGCGTACACCACGATTTGTAGCATTTAGTACGGTAGTTGTACCGCATACTATGCGAGGTGCTTTAAAGACGCATAGTCAATATCTACAAGTTGGTGCTTTCGCCAATCAGGATGCAGCAAAATTATTGAGGTTTAAGCTCAGTGGCATAGTTAATGCGCCAGTGTTTATCGGCCCTATTATGCGCAATCAGCAGATTCTGTACTGTGTACGCATAGGGCCGATTAGTTCACCGAGCGAAGTGGTCAGCATACAAAATAGTATACGCCTAATTAGCCTTAGGCAACCAAGCATAGTTACTGCTAAATAAGTAATAAGATTGATAGTTCTAGTGCGCTTTAGCTGTGACTATATAGCTAGTTAAAAATAAAAAAATTAGGTACAAAGTTCGTAAACTGGCAACTAAACACGCGACAATCTATCTGCTGACTATCTAAATAGTTTTACCCGTGAGGGTAATTTTCCATAAGCGATTTTGAGAGACAGATGAATATCACTACTTTAGCTAAACACATATGCATGCTTTGTTCGCTTATGATTACCCAGTTAACTTGGGCGGCTGAAATGGTGCCAACTTTTCCGCAACTTGCTGCAAAATCTTGGATTTTAATGGATGCTGTCAGTGGCAATGTACTGGTTGAAGGCAATAGCGATCAGCGCTTACCGCCTGCTAGCCTAACTAAGCTGATGACGGCTTATATTGCGACTATGGAAATTATTCGTGGCCAAATAGGCGAAAACGACAAGGTCACTGTTAGCGAAAATGCTTGGCGTACTGTTGGTTCGCGAATGTTCATCAAAATTGGCTCGCAAGTAACAGTGAGTGATTTACTACACGGCATTATCATTCAGTCGGGTAACGATGCCAGCGTAGCCCTATCTGAGCATATTGCCGGCAGTGAAGACGCATTTGTCGATTTGATGAATGATACCGCAGGCGATTTAGGTATGAACAATAGTAACTTTATAAATACGACCGGTCTGCCTAGCCAAGATCACTACTCATCAGCTCACGATATAGCAATACTAGCTCGTGCTATCATCTATGATGACCCGGTGCGCTACACAATCTACTCCCAGAAAGAATTTTTTTGGAATAATATCAAGCAGCTTAATCGTAATCTGCTGCTGTGGCGTGATAAAGCTGTTGACGGTTTGAAAACTGGTTATACTGACGAAGCTGGTTATTGTATAGCGTCTTCCGCTATACATGATGGCCAGCGTCTGATTGCTGTAGTATTTGGTGCCAATAGCGAGCAGGCCCGTGCAGTTGAGACGCAAAAGCTGCTGACTTATGGCTTCCATTTTTTTGAAGCCCATACATTCTATCATAAGGCTACTGTGCTGTCTCGGGCTAAGGTATGGAATGGTGCTCCCAATCAAGTCACAGCAGGCCTAGCTGATAACCTGATTTTAACTATGCCAAAAGGCCAGCTCAACAATCTTGTTACTAGCATAACCATGAATTCGCAATTGATTGCACCAATCGCTAAGGGTGACGTTATTGGTAAAGTTGAAGTAATATCGAACAATAAGGTAGTGCATAGTGTAGACTTAATAGCATTAGACGCCATAGACAAAGGCAGTATTTTCCGCTGCGTGTGGAATAAAATTAATCTATTATTTTATGACTTGTTTAACTGATAGATATACTTGCAAAGCATATGATTTATTAGCCGCTAAGCTTTGTTTGTAGTTATAAGTTTTTCACTTATGAGGCAGTTCAGTCATGATCAATACAGCAGTAGAAGTAAAAGTAATGGTGTCGAATATTGGATTTTTAAATATAGACCATTCCAGCAAGGCTATGAGTAATCCTAATAAGGATAACAAAGATAAAATTCTTAGTATCGTGCGTAAATACGTGAAGATTAATGACAATCTAGCAGATGAACATTATACCATAGTCCAGTTGCATATCGCTGCGACAGTTCAATACCAGTCATATAGGCTGAATAGTGTGCCAGCTACCAACCTTGCCTGCATGGTATTGTGATGCTACAGGTTTTAGGTTTTCGCGAGCTTGGCCAGATGATTTACACGCCGGTCTGGCATGCCATGCAACGTTTTACCAACGAACGAGGCACCTCAGCCCAGGATGAGGTCTGGCTAGTAGAGCACCAGCCAGTCTTCACTCAGGGCCAGTCTGGTAAGGCTGAGCATCTGTTGCTGCCCGGTAATATTCCGGTAATTCAGGTCGATCGAGGCGGTCAAGTTACTTATCATGGTCCTGGCCAGCTTGTTGCTTATTTATTAATAGACGTGCGTAAACTAGGTTTGGGGGTACGCGATCTTGTCAGTCGTATAGAAGCTTGCCTGATTGAGCTATTAGCAAATTATGGTGTGAGCGTTGTAACTAAGCCTGATGCACCTGGTGTGTACGTAGATGATGCGAAAATTGCCTCACTCGGTTTGCGCATTCGCCACGGATGTTCTTTTCATGGGTTAGCTCTAAATATTGACATGGATTTGAGGCCATTTCTGCGCATTAATCCGTGTGGTTACGCTGGGTTAGCGATGACTCAACTGCGCGATCATGTTACCTCTATTAAATTTGCTGAGGTAAGTGCTAGGCTGCGTGCACAGCTTGTCAAGCACCTTAACTATGCTGAGCAGATAACTCTTACGGACGGAATCGACTGATTATGACTACTGATTCAGCGCAAAACATTATCATGACACTGGATATTACCGAGCGCCCAGCGTTACGTGACACAGCAGAAGTCGGCGTCCAGTTACGCGGTGCCGCAAAGGTTGCACGTATCCCGATTAAGGTTATTCAGGCCACCGAACTACTTAAGAAGCCTACCTGGATCTGTGTGCGCATCTCAGCTTCGCCAGCAGTTGACCATGTTAAGGCATTACTGCGCAAGTATAATCTGTACAGTGTGTGCGAAGAAGCGTCTTGTCCAAACCTAGGTGAATGTTTTTCTAGTGGTACTGCTACTTTTATGATTATGGGTAACATCTGTACCCGTCGTTGTCCATTCTGCGACGTTAGTCATGGCCGGCCGAAGCCACTGGACGTCCAAGAGCCAGAAAGCTTAGCTATTGCTATTACTAATCTGAAACTCAAGTATGTAGTAATAACTTCAGTAAACCGTGATGACCTGCGTGATGGTGGTGCTCAGCACTTTGCTGACTGTATTCGCGAAATTCGCAAATTATCGCCGCACATTATGTTAGAAACCCTAGTGCCTGATTATCGTGGTCGCATGGACGTAGCGTTAGCAATTACTGTGAGCGAGCCACCGGATGTGTTCAACCATAACCTAGAAACCGTGCCACGCTTATATAAGGCTGTACGTCCAGGTTCTGACTACCAGTGGTCTCTGACTATGCTGCAAAAATTCAAGCAGATGATGCCTCACATTCCGACTAAATCTGGTCTGATGCTTGGCTTAGGCGAAACAGATGAAGAAGTGATCTCAGTAATGAAGTGTATGCGAGAACATGATATCGATATGTTGACCCTTGGTCAATACCTGCAGCCATCGCGCAGTCACTTGCCGGTACAGCGTTTTGTTCATCCGAGCACTTTCGTCTACTTTGCTGAAGAAGGTTACAAAATGGGCTTCAAAAACGTAGCATCAGGCCCGTTAGTGCGCTCCTCTTACCACGCTGACAAGCAAGTCAACCTGGTTCGGCAAGCTTAGTTTTATAACTAAGCTGGCTCTAACGGCTCTTGATAGTGTATAGATAATTATAATGCAAATAGATACTTAGACGCATGACTTGTATATCATGCCATGTATGGCTCTCGACATGCATGGCATTATGATTCTAGCTGATTCAGCGTATTAGATACTAAAAAATAAATCAATAGATGCGTGCTCTTGTTATTAGCTATGGGTATTTTTTGCACTTATTTAGCGTGACGGCTATGCTGCTAGCAGTTATAATGTAATGCTAGCATGATCTGTATTTTTGCCTGTCATGATCTAGAAATCAATGCATATCTTTTGTATGCTCGGCTGGCTACAGCACACTATGTTTACTGAATCAACTAAACTTTGAGCTGATTCAGGCCGACCATAAGCTTTGTATGGTATAGTGGTTGTCTTGCATTGCACTTAACTACTAACCGCTAGTTAGGTTATATAGCCTGACATATACTAATAACTCAATGATTATATACTCGATAATCAACAGTAACCCCACTGAGTTAGCGTTACGTACTAGGTAAAAGTAATTTTTACATGTATTACAAAAAAGTACATGGCATTTCCAGTAGGTGCTGTGGCGCGTTTTTTCGATACAGGGAAACAATCTGGTTATATAAACCTTTATATAGTCATAAAGTTAAAGTTATTCATTGTGTATTATACCGCTATTGTGGTAATGTTACAAACAGGATAAGTCAGTTTATACATTTGGAATGTATTTTCTTGCTAAAACTAGCTTAGCATCGACGATAATAATCATTATTAGCTTGATCTTATCAACTGACAATTACTGAAATAGCTGTTCTGTTGGCTATCTATAACCATGAAAGACAAATAAATCTCCGCTTCAACAGCTAGCATACTGTTAGCACATAAAATAATGTGCTGTTCTACTTACAGATCTTGCGTAAGTTAGTTATCCAACATCATAAATTATTGCGCTATAAGGTAGCAGCTAGATACTCAGTTTTATCTATTCGCTAAAAGTATTATGGATACCACTATTTACTAAAACGTAATTTAAGCACGCTAAAAGTGAATGCACCTGCAAATCCTTGCCGGCCATAGTTTTCTTTGTAGTTTTGTGAAAAATAATAGAGAATTGAACGACTACAGTAGTTGATTGCTTCCGTATAGGCGGTAGCAAACACAAGCTAGACACGACTAATTGATTAGCAATTATACTAATGATGGTGGAGACTATAGGATATATAAGTTTTACAATTATAAATTTAAGGATGATAAATTAGTTATATAATATAACTATACCTCAGGAGTACGCTTATCAGCAAGCAACAAAAGTAACAAAAATCTTGCAAACTTTATTATAGCCAAAGATTTAGCTGCGGTAGCTGTCTTTACTGTTACTCGTAAATTTTGATGGATACAGAACAAGTAGCTAGTTGTTCATGGGTTTGCTTTGTTGGCGTGTATAGTATGCTTGCATAACTTTTAATTATATTAATACTCTTACTAGATGTCTAGAAAGACATTATTCAGGAGGCAATATCAGATTTTGGCCAGACATTAATAATGATAAACGACTCAGGCTGATCCATGGTGAGCCTAATGCCAGGCCTTTTATCTGTGCATCGATGCGCTGAGCATCCAGCAATAGCCGCATCCAGCTTTGTGCCGGGTACCGTTGCAAAGCTTTACTTATCAACGGCTTATGTGTGTTCAACATCTGAGGGTATGCCTGACTAAAGCATTTGCTAAGAGGTGTGCCATAATAATATTTAAAAGCAATATCAGCTAATATCCTTAGCTCTCGAGTTAAAATCCAGAGAATGATTGGTGGCTCTACGCCTGTGTCTCTCAACCCTTCCAGCACCCGCAAGACGCGGACTGGTTCGCCTTTAAGAATCACATCTATTAGTCTGAATAAATCAAAACGCGCACTGTTAGCTACTACGCTGCGGACTGTTTCGACAGTGATCTTTCCATCTTCGGATATTAGCTTAAGCTTTTCGATTTCCTGGGTAGCTGCAAGCAAATTACCTTCGACTAGAGTAGCGATCAGTTCAATGGCATCTTGCGTAGCTGACAGTCCAGACTGTAACAAACGTTGACGAATCCACTGTGGCAGCTGGTTGTTGCTTACTGGCCAAATCTGAATAAATCTGGTTTGCGGACTTTCAATAAGCGTTTTGCCCCACTTGGTCTTTGGCGTGCCACCGTCAAGCTTAGGTAATCTGATTAGTAACAACGTTTCTTTGGCTGGTCGCGAGCAGTATTCCATTAATACTGCCATACCTTTTTCACTTAGTTTATTTATAGGCAAGCGTAATTCTAACATGCGTTTTTTGCTAAACATTGATATATTAGCGCTAGCTTGCAGCAGCAAGCCCCAATCGAAACTATTATCAGCACTGAATACTTGGCGTTCATCGAAACCTTGTTGGCGAGTAGCCGTACGAATAGCGTCTGCTGCTTCCTGGCATAGTAGGTGGTCGTTACCGCTAACGATATAGACAGGTGCAAGATTGCCTTGCAGATGTTTGGCGAGCTGTGCGTTGGCGAGTTTCATTAACTTAGCCAGCGTAGCTTTACAGTAACTAAGTCTAGTTTAGTCAATAAGGACTGTGGCAGGCAGTTATTTTGACGTATTGTCTTCATACTTTTGTGTGTTTTTCAAGGTACTAGCCTTGGTCTTGTTGTTGACTTTTTGTTGTAACATTGCTATTTTTTCCGGCGTAATCTGCTGCAGCCGCATTATTATGCGTTGTACTAGCTCATGACGTATTTCTTTGCGAACTTGGGTGATTATAGAGTCTAAACCTATTAGGTTATTACCGTTATAGCTTACTACTTTTTTTAATGTGATTTTATCATTTATTAAAGTTAAGTGGTCTTGGTCTTGTAGTTCATAGATAATTACGGAGCTCAGCTCAATATCTGGTGTACGACCGACGCTGGCATAGCTAAGGTTACGCTGGGTTTCTTTCTCGTCTATCAGGTTTAGTTTATAGATCGCACCAGTAACGACATGCACACCGTTGTTTACTAGAGTCTGGCGTAGCTGAGTTACGGTATCGCCGTAGGCATTGCTAGCGCTAACGTCTAGTTTCTTTATATTCAGTGCATTGATTGCAGTGCTACTACGCAGCTGGAAACCGCAAGCATCCAGCAGCACAGTAAGGCCTATCACCATCAAATTGCGTTTTATCATTTTGTTGTGATACTTGAATTCAAGTAAGTATTATTAAGATCTTAATAAGATTTAGTTTAATATTCAGTCTAAGCTCCGTATTATGTTGTGTTATTAGCTAGCGACAATGTTGACTAATTTACCTGGCACTACGATAACTTTATGAATTATCAAGCCTTTAGTAAAATGCAGCACGTTTTTATTAACGCGTGCTGCTGTTTCCACGTCTTCACGGCTGGCGATAGCTGGTATGTCTATCTTGTCACGCAATTTACCGTTAACCTGAATAATTAGCTGCATTGTGTCTTGTGTTAGGATGCTATCATCCTGTACTGGCCAGCTAGCATCAATAATAGCATTGATATGGCCTAAGTGGTTCCACAGTTTATGGCTGATGTGCGGTGTAATCGGAGCCAGCAGCAATACGACAGTTTCCAGGCCTTCTTGCACTAGCGCGCGGTCCTGTTCGCTGTCTTGTGGGGCTTTTTCCAATACATTCATCAGTATCATTATCTGAGCGATTGCTGTGTTAAATTTGTGGTTTTGTCCTAGGTCTTGACTGGCTTGGCGTATGGTTAGGTGTGTTCTACGGCGAATAGCTTTTTGTTCATCGCTTAAGGCTTTCACATCTAGTGTGCCTGGTAGACCATGGCTAACATGGGCATGTGCTAAACGCCAGACTCGTTTAAGGAAACGGTGTGAACCTTTGATGCCGGAGTCAGACCATTCTGCGCTCATGTCAGGTGGAGAGGCAAACATCATGAATAGTCGACAGGTATCGGCGCCAAACCGGTCGATCATCAACTGAGGATCAACGCCATTATTCTTTGATTTAGCCATTTTCTCGGAACCGCCAATTTTTACTGGCAAGCCGTCGAATTTTAATTTAGCATTGATTACCTTAGCTTTGCTGTCACGCTCAAGCTCGATATCCGACGGGTTGAACCAAGTATAGTCACCATTAGCTTGACGTCGATAATAGGTTTCAGTAACTACCATACCTTGAGTAAGTAGGTTCTTAAACGGTTCGTCAGAGCTCACCAAACCTTTGTCGCGCATAAGCTTATGGAAGAATCGCGCGTAGAGTAAATGGAGAGTCGCATGTTCGATACCGCCTATGTATTGATCTACTGGTAACCAATAGTCGGCTAGATTTTTTTCCAGTAAGCCGCCTTCATAATGCGGCGAGACATAGCGGGCATAGTACCATGAAGACTCTACAAATGTATCCATAGTATCAGTTTCGCGTTTAGCAGACTGTCCACATTGAGGGCAGTGGCACTCGTAGAATTCAGGCATGCGAGTCAATGGTGAGCCAGCGCCATTAGGCATTACATCTTCTGGTAGTACTACCGGTAATTGGTCTTCCGGAACTGTCACATCACCACAGGTTTTGCAGTGAATAATCGGAATCGGGCAACCCCAGTAGCGTTGGCGGCTAATCCCCCAATCACGTAGGCGGAACTGGGTGCGTGAAGTACCTAGATTTTTCTTGATTAGAGTATCTTTGATAGAGCCTAAACTGCCGTCGAAGTTTAGTCCATCAAACTCGGTAGAGTTGATTAATTTGCTACGTATATCATAGGTGTCTTGCCGTAAAGCTTGGCTGGTATCACTGGAGTTGGTGCGTACTATAGAGTCGATTGGTAGGTTGTACTTAGTAGCGAACTCTAAGTCACGTTCGTCGTGGGTTGGCACAGCCATTACTGCACCATTACCATAGTGCATGAGTACGTAATTAGTAACCCACACTGGCAATTTTTCACAGGTCAGTGGATGCTCAACAAATAAGCCAGTCGGCAGGCCTTTTTTCTCTTGAGTGGCAACGTCGGCTTCGGCTACACTACCGTATTTGCATGTGGCGATAAAGGCTTGCAGCTCATGATTGTTCTGTGCGGCTTGGGTAGCTAACGGGTGTTCGGCAGCTACAGCAACGTAAGTCACACCCATTAAAGTATCTGGACGATTAGTGAAAACTTTAAGTACGCCAGCTGCGCCAATCGAATCGACGTTGTATGGAAATTGTACCTCCATACCTGTGGATTTACCAATCCAGTTACGTTGCATAGTTTTGACTTGTTCAGGCCAGCCTGGTAAATCGTCAAGGCTCGATAAAAGTTCATCCGCGTAGGCGGTGATCTTAAAGTAGTACATTGGAATTTTACGCTTTTCGATCAATGCGCCAGAGCGCCAGCCGCGACCGTCGATAACCTGTTCGTTAGCCAGTACGGTCTGGTCAATTGGGTCCCAGTTTACGGTGCTACTTTTTTTGTAGATGATACCGTTTTTAAACAAGTGTATGAACAGCCATTGCTCCCAACGGTAGTAATCAGGCTTGCATGTAGTTACTTCGCGAGACCAGTCTACTGCTAGGCCAAGGCTACGCAGCTGGTCTTTCATGTAGTTAATGTTTTCATATGTCCACTTCGCTGGTGCCACATTATTTTTAATCGCAGCGTTCTCCGCTGGCATTCCGAAAGCGTCCCAACCAATAGGTTGCAGAACATTTTTACCGAGCATGCGCTGGTAACGGGAGATCACATCACCAATGGTGTAGTTACGCACGTGTCCCATGTGTAATTTGCCGCTAGGGTAAGGAAACATTGATAGACAGTAGTAAGGCTCTTTGCCTAGCTGTTCACTAACCTCAAAAGACTTTTGCTCTTCCCAAAATGTTTGTGCAGCATTTTCTATTTCACGTGGCTGATATTGTTCTTGCATAGTTACTTTTGCAGTAAATAAAAGTTGTACAATTATTATATAGCATATTATGTTGTGTGCTGCTAAAAAGCACTGAATCTGTATTAGAAAGTTACAATAAATTAAATTATATAAAATACTGCAGCATATATTATCACCATGCAGTGAGGGAACTCCTGATCGTATAGTTATAGTTGTCTGTCGCGGTGCTAGAGACAGGTATATCAACGGAGGATATGTCGTAGTTGGTTAAGAAGTGAGTCTTATCTAGAATTAAGTGTGTAGGTTGGTGGGTAAATCTTAACACATTATTATAAACTAGTAGTTTTATAAAACACTAATTTACTTTTTGTTCAGGTATTTGATGCCGTAAGCATCACAGGCTTAATACTAAATGTATAGCTTTTAGAATCAAAACTACGTAGTTTGAGTCAAGGTGAGGTTTAAATTAATTAGCGCCACTTGAATTGAATAGCCTTCATGCCTCTTAAAAGCACAGTGCTATGCCTACTTGAGGCCTGGACGTTCAACTAATGTTGATCTAGCTAAAAAAACTTGTATATTAGTTGTGATACTAATAGTCAGCTGGACTGATTGTTAGACTGTATTTTGAAGCTGACATAGCATGTTTTCTGTTATCTTTCTAAGCATATTCTAGTAAAGGTTTTTACTAAATTCAGATACTGTTTTTTCATTAAAAAATTGTTTTTATTGTTTAGTATTTATTTGTCCGCTTGCGCGCGTTTAGCGGTTTTATAAAAATGCTTGCGCTATGAGATTGGTTAGTTAAGTCATTTAGTTTAGGTGGATGTAGTTGCTTGTCTTGCAGGTAGGTGATGTGGTGTGGTTATAACTCTTGCGGTTTGCTCCACCTAATGTGTCCTACCTACCATATGTTGATCGACAAGTAGCTTATTGACGGCACGCTGTCTAGTTAGTTTTAGCTAATTGTCTGATCTGATGCAGGATAATTTAGGTGTCACTGTGCGTTATAAATAAAAGCGTAGCTTGTGCTACTTGAAAACATGCGTCTATAAGCGTCAACATTCTATCACTTCAAGGCAGTAGCGTGTAGTTGTGGATTAATGTTTAGGGCTAGCTCTTATAATAAGTATATGTTGGTGAAGTCGTTTTTTTTGACAACCGACTTATTAGTAACGCTGAGCTAAATAAGCTCAGGCATAAAATAATCAATGGCCAAGAGCGCCATTGTAAATATGGTGTAAGTTTGTGCATTGGTACTACTTCACCATACAAAATCCCGCGTTTAAATTGTGGTATTTGCACGGTAATCTGCCCAAATGGGTTAATCAGGCTAGTGACCCCATTATTGGTAGAGCGGATCATCCAGCGGCCAGACTCTAACGCACGCATTTGTGCCATTTGTAGGTGTTGCAGTGGGCCAATAGAACGGCCAAACCAGGTGTCATTGCTAATAGTTAATAACAGATCGCTCTTGGCTGACAGATTAGCAGCTAGCTCTGGGTATACCACCTCATAACAAATTGATGGAGCAATCTGATAACCCTTTGCTTCTAGCATTAACTGGTCAGATGGTCCACTAGTAAAGTCCGACATCGGCAGGTCAAATAAGGTAATCAGCCCGCGTAGTATGTCTTGCAGTGGTACGTATTCACCAAAAGGTACTAGCTTCTGTTTAAGGTAAGTGCCTCTACCTTCGCCAACCACGGTAACTCCGTTAAAGTGATGCTTTTGGTGAAGCATATCTTGACGGATCGGTACACCAGTGATTAATGCGGTATGCCGGTTAGCAGCAAACTTGTCCATCATACTGAAGTAATCTTCAACTGATTCCTTGAATATTGGTACGGCGGTTTCCGGCCAAACTAACAGGTCAACTGGCTTAGAGCTAAAGCTCATGTCGCGGTATAGCGATAATTGAGCATTTAGCTGCTCTGGGGCCCACTTCATACTTTGTTCGATGTTACCCTGGATCGCAGCTACTGTCAGTGGTGCGCCAGAAGGTGAAGTCCAGGTGTAATGCTTGAGTGCTAGGCTGATGGTCCATGGTATACCTAACAGCACTAGCCATACTCCAACAAACCTGTTGCGTTTTTTTTCTAGCAGGAGTAATAGGTTGCAAAGCCCTACCGCTGTCAGAGCTATAACAAAGGAAATAAGCCACATACCGCCTAATGGCGCTAGACCGGTTAGTGGTCCATCAAGCTGACTATAACCAGAATATAGCCACGGGAAGCCGGTCAGAAACCACCCTTGAAAGGCTTCTTGGCTAACCCACAATGCAGAAAACGTTAGCGTATCAATTAGTGGTGATTCATTGCAACGCAACCAACGCGCCCACAACCAGGCAGGTATGGCAAAAAAACAAGCAATCGCAGCAGTAAACAGCAGCATAAAAAAGCCAGCCAGTAATACTGAAGCGCCACCAAAGTGGTGGATGCTGTAGTAAATCCAGCTAGTGCCAGCTCCAAAAAGGCCACAGCCAAAACACCAGCCGCGACCTATAGCCTGGTATGGTGACAGCTCGCGTAAACTGATATAAAATAATCCAACCACCACTAATGCAAACGGCCATAAATTAAATGGTGCTAGTGCTAGAGTGGTAGTAGCGCCAACTACTACAGCTATCAGATTACCGCGCCAGCCTGGTGTGATAAGATATTGCATATCAGTCCTTATAGGGCAACCGGAGTAAGTCGAATCAAGTGGACTCGACGGCTGTCAGCATTTAAGATTCGAAAGCGATAAGCTCCAATTTCAGTAGTTTCATTACGTTTTGGTAAGTGCCCAAATGCACTCATCACTAGCCCGCCAACAGTGTAGAATTCATTGTCAGAGAATTCGCTACCGAAGAATTCGTTGAAGTTTTCTATTGGTGTCAGCGCCTTGACTAGGAAATCACCACTGGGCAGTGGCTTGATGTAGCTATCATCTTCTACGTCGTGCTCGTCTTCGATGTCGCCGACGATCTGTTCTAGCACATCTTCAATGGTAACAAGGCCTGCTACACCACCGTATTCATCGATCACAATAGCCATGTGATTGTGGTTAGCGCGGAATTCGCGCAGCAGCACATTGAGTCGCTTTGATTCAGGTATGAAGGTAGCTGGACGCAGCAGATTCTTGATGCGAACATTATCGCCGTTTTCTTTCAGAATAAGCGGCAGTAAGTCTTTGGCTAGCAGGATACCAATGACATCGTCATGGCTTTCACTGGTAACCGGGTAGCGCGAGTGCGCCGAGTCTATTACGGCTGGAAGGAATTCCCGTGGGGTTTGAGTAGCTTTGATGCTGATCATTTGCGAACGCGGGACCATAATATCTCTAACCTGCAAATCTGCTACCTGGATAGCGCCTTCGACAATAGCTAGAGCTTCGCTGTCTAGCAGCTTGTTCTGATGGGCCTCGCGCAGCAGTCCCAGCAGCTCCTGGCGGTTTTTTGGCTCGTGGGCAAAAACTTGGGTTAGTTTACCTAGCCATGACTTCTGTTCGTTGCTCGATCGGTCTTCGCTCATAGCGCTTACTCTGAATCCTTTTTGATTACAGTTAAGTATTTTTTAAGCTTTATCATCTGTGTAAGGGTCTGGATAATCTAACTCTGCAAGTAATTTTTGTTCTAGTGCTTCCATTTCTCTGGCTTCGTCATCATTTATATGGTCATAACCCAAAAGATGTAAGCATCCATGGATGACTATATGTGCCCAATGAGCCTCAAGTTCCTTGTCTTGTGCCTTTGCTTCACGAATGACTACTTCGATACAGATCACTAGATCGCCTAGTAATGGAATATCAAGTAATTCAGCTGGTACTTCGGCTGGAAAGGACAGCACGTTGGTTGCGTAATTCTTTTGACGCCAAGTTTGATTTAGTGCACGGCCTTCGAGTTCGTCTACCAGGCGAATTGTTAATTCTGAGCTAGCTATGCGCTGGCGTAGGGCTATACTGCACCATTTATGGAACTGTTCCTTATTGGGAGCTGGCGTGTTTGTGGCCAACTGCAGATCTAGTTCAAGCATCGTAGTAAACATTCTTGGCAGGTACGTTCTTGCGATGCTCTAAGCGTTTGTAGGCTTCAAAAATACACTGCACCAGCAAGTATTGGGTTACGTTTTTAGGCATGGAGCGCATGACGCTGATACCTCGTGCGTTCTTGGGTCTTGCGATCATTTTGCACAGGCCCAGAGTTAGTGCTCTTAGATGGGTTCACGCTGACTTTAGTTACCTGTTTGCTAGTTAAATTTTTTAAGGTAAACTGCTGTAGGTACAGGCGTACGGTCTTGAGCGATAACTCACTAGCCTTAGTTGTGCGGTAAAGGCAGCAGAGCAGATTTTTTGTAAAAAAGGTGTGCTGGTGGCCAGCAATGAGCTTGTAATGATTGCCGCGGTTGTGAACCTTGAGATTTAAGCATTGTTCAGTCAAACACATGTGCCCGTTAAACTGTTTGCACAAGTTGGTAAAATAGCAAGCCTCAGATGGCTTACAATGGAAATTATGAGATTTTATGTGGGCGTTCAAGATTGCTTATGTCGCCCTTTGGTTGTTGAGATTAAAGTTAGAATAACGTCAGTAACCAGTAGGTGAAAGCACTTATATGCATTACATGAGTTCTCAAGAATAATAAATTTTACTTCTCCTAGTATTGCATTGTAACTAACCAATGATTCGTGCAATAGATAATTAGCTAATCAGTGTTATAGCATCACATTGGAAATTGATGATTTAGTTGTGCTCAGTGCTGATTTCTAATCGGCCGTGGTCTTTTATTTAAGTATTTAGTCACCAGAATGCGTTTAATAAAATTTGTCATGTGTCAGTTGATCTTGAAACCTTACTGATTTGAGGTGTTCTGTTTTATCGCCTTCAGCGCAGCGTACGCTAAGTTGGCCGATTTCGTGCTGATAGGTGGGTTAGCTACAGGCTTCATTGCATGCTGGAAAATTTTATCGATCTTATTTGGGATCGTTGGTCATTAAAGTTGAAGCTAATATAAACAACCAGGCACTAACATGAGTAGTTTGTGTAGCTTCATTGATATTCCTAGCCAGCCCTACTTAAAGCAGTGCAATTAAGCTGTGCAGCTAGCTGTATGTGATCTGAGCAAGATTACATTGGTAAGCGCAGGTGCGTGACTAGTTCTAGCACTTCGGTATAGATCTTGATCAAGTTGTCAAAAGCAACTAGATAGCGCGATGTGTTGTAGCAAAAGTGTTCGCTTACTTATCCATTAGACGCTGCTATGTGGATCAGTTCAGCTGGATTAGAAAAGCGTCCAGTGTGCAGGCTATTCGTAATTAGCGCGAATATTTTGATTGCGCGATACCAATTGGCACGCCATTGGTAGTTAACAACAAAGTACTAACAGTGATCACGATTTTCATGGTTAACTATTTTCAATTCGTGTTATTTATTTAACTGTGATGATATATGGTCATTAGTTCGCTTATGAATTGAGCAGATATTAAATTAAATTACGTTGTAATCTTCTATATAAGCAATGACTTCTTAGGCCTGGCGTTCATTTAGTAGATTAACTGGCGTGATCTGCTGTATTTATTTATCTAAGAATCTTAAGTTTTGATGTGCAATGCTGGGCCATATAAATAGCTAATTAGTGATAAGTAACTTAGCAGTATAGTGGATATGCCTATTGGTTCCTAGCTTTGTACATCTAGTGCCATGCTATAGTTCGCGCCCTTTTTATATCCACGATGCGCTATTCGTCAACCATGATTAAACGTGAAGTTCAAATCTACAAGGTGATTTTCCTTAACCAAGGCCAGGTATTTGAAATCTATGCTAAACAGATCTATCAAAGCGATCTGTGGGGTTTCCTGGAAGTAGAAGGGTTTATCTTTGGTGAACGCACTCATTTAGTTGTGGATCCTGGTGAAGAAAAACTCAAGGCGCAGTTTGAAGGTGTGGTGCGCAGTTTTGTGCCCATGCATTCGATTATACGTATCGATGAAGTAGAGCGTCTGGGCACGCCTAAAATCAGTGAAAAATGTAGCATGAGCAATGTGATGCCATTTCCTCCGATACCTATGCCTGAAAAGTAAGCTGTATAAACCTTCTTAAGCTCTGCGTGGGATTGTTTTATTGATCTGCGGTGCATGTTATTTGAATAAGGTTAGAGCGTCAGAATAGCATTCTGAAATTTTTGTATGTGATTTTGGAAGATACAGCCAAAGTGCTATGGTTGGTTACTATTTTTAGTTCACCATGCTTAATATATTTGACTGACCTTGTCGGTCTTGTCTAGATGCTTTCAGCGCTATGAATTACCGCTATTGCAACATGATATACTCCTGGATATTACTGGTCAGTGCGCCTTTACCGTATAAAGATATGGAGCTAAGCTTGTACTACGCTTGTGCATCCACATACCACACAGCTTGTGTTTTAGTATGTGTTTCAAGCTTTTGCCTAGCTTTCTAGCTACATCTTAAAGCACAATGATTTATCTATAACATTAACAACAAGTTACCGCCTACCTGGGCATACACTAGTAGAGTCAGAATGAGCAATAGGTAACTCAAAATTCAGGGTACTGCCTAGTGGCATTTATAGAAATCGCGCTTATTTATAACATGGTATGCAGACTATCGATAGGTCTAAACAAGCACGCATGATTATGTGCGTATACTCTTGTGTGCATAGGTATTTACTAGTTTTTTGCTACGCAGGTAAGTGATTTGCAAAATTAGAGGTGATTTATCGCAAAAAAAATTAAGGAAATTGCTACAAGCAAAGTAGCAAATATTGACTTTACTCAAGATAATATTATGGTGCTGCTTGCTTATTCAGAGCTTTGAAAGCGCGCTCAGCAGCATTGAGGGTTAATTTTAACTCTGTACTGCCATGTGCGATTGAAGTGAAACTAGCCTCAAAGGCGCTAGGTGCTAAGTAAACGCCATCTTCTAACATTAGGTGGAAAAATCGTTTAAATAGGTTGAGATTACTGTCCATCACGTCATTGAAATTGCTGATTTTGTCAGCATCGCTGAAGTAAAGGCCAAACATACCACCAGCTTGTGTAGTTATGAAGGGGATACCGGCAGTGTCGGCACGTTGCTGTAGGCCGTCTAGCAAGTTCATAGTGTAATTGGTTAGCTCACCATAAAAGCCAGGTTGGTTAAGTAAACATATGGTGGTCAGGCCAGCGGCCATAGCTAGAGGGTTTCCTGATAAGGTACCTGCCTGGTATACAGGTCCAAGTGGTGCGATTTGCTGCATGATCTCGCGCTTGCCGCCAAAGCATCCGACTGGCATACCGCCACCTATGATCTTGCCGAAAGTGCTTAGGTCCGGCATTACGCTATAGTATGCTTGAGCGCCGCCGAGAGCGACACGAAAACCGGTCATTACTTCGTCAAAAATTAGCACTATGCCGTACTTATCACACTGCTCACGCAAACCTTCAAGGAAGCCAGGTATCGGTGGAACGCAGTTCATGTTGCCTGCCACTGGCTCGACGATGATGCATGCTATATTTTGGTTAACCTCGTTTAATATCTGCTTGACAAAGGTAATGTCGTTAAACGGTAGGTTTAAGGTATGTTTAGCAAATGCTCGTGGTACACCGGCTGAATTAGGCATGCCAATGGTCATGGCACTTGAACCAGTTTTTACTAGCAGGCTATCAGAGTGGCCGTGGTAACAACCTTCGAACTTAATTATGTTGTCACGGCCAGTGAAGCCACGGGCTAAACGAATCGCACTCATAGTTGCTTCGGTGCCAGAACTAACCATTCGTACCATTTCCATTGACGGAACAATCGAGCACAGTATGTCAGCCATCTCAGTTTCTATAGCTGTTGGCGCACCATAAGATAAGCCGTGCTGTAACTGCTGGCGCACGGCATCCAATACGTTTGGGTGACTGTGACCGAGAATCATCTGGCCCCATGAACCTACATAATCTACGTAGCGTTTGTCATCTTCATCAGTGATGTAGGCGCCTTCGGCATGCTTAAAGAATAGTGGTGTGCCACCGACGCTCTTAAATGCACGCACTGGGGAGTTCACACCGCCAGGAATATGTTTCTGGGCATTGGCAAACAAGGTTGTAGAGCGCGACATGAATGATGTTCTCTAAAGCTGAAATCCTAGGAAAATCATTGCAATCTAGAGCTGCAGTGCGTGACTTTCTGGATATTATTAATGATAAATAGGCCATATACCTAGCGAACATGGTCGGTATTGTGTTGCTATTAGCGGTTCGGTATCCACTATCTAGTGGTAGTCATCAATCATGTAGGTCAGCCTTTAATAGGCGTATGTGAGTCTGGGTAATCACTAATTTGTTGTATGGCAATCGGAAATCGCTGATGCAACAGAGTATTCTATTTAGTCAAAGCGATGATTACTGTAACCTCCTATGGAAGCTTTTAGATAAGTACTGTTTCAGTATCGATCTTCATTGCTGGCACTATCAAGTGGTTAGCATCTGTAGAGTCAAAAAAAGACAATGATACGAGAGCTATTATTTATTCATAGTACGTAGTCTATCACTAAATGCTTTTACGTGGCTATCGATTGAGGTGAATTTTACTTTTTCTATATAGCTATTATTCAGCCTTCATCAAGCGTCAGACCGTCCAACGCAAATTAAGATAATTGATTACATCAACGGTTCGTATATTTTATCTATCATAAATATAATGTAGAGTTATATTTATGATTAAGGAATAGCTATTAATTAGATTATTCCATGTACTGTGTACTGTGGCTTTAGGCATAGAACACTATTAGGATTAGACGGCTGGTTTCTATGATCTGTGCGATAAGTTAGACTTAAATATCGGCATTGCATTTATTAACTTGCTGCGCACTGAACTCAATTTATTGCATTCGCGCAAGTAGCATATGTCCGATCAACCGCTTTTCCACTAATTGATGCGGATGGCTTATTTAGCGGTCAGGCGATTAGCATTAGCCATCATAATCTACAAAAAATACTTTTTTCATGTGTTGTTTAGCTTGCCATAATTCATGCTGCCTTGACGTAAACTAATGTAGTTAGCCATTCAACATGTCTTGAAGGTGCTACCAATCGAGCCAAAGTTAATTCTGTTCAGTAAGCTGTTAGATATTTATGCATGGTTCAGCGTTAAACGCTGACAAGTGACACTCAAGGAGTGTATTGGTACCACCTACCGTCTACTCGGTAGTCCATCTAGACATCTAGACCAGGTATAGAGAAGTTACCATGTTGCTATTGACTGTCGATCACTAGTTATAGGTGAGTGTAACGTAGATTTCAAGTATAAGCCAGCTAGACTCTGCTGAGTAAAGGTCTCAGGCTAGCCTTCTGAATAGCAACTAAAACACTTTCATAATGGTGTGATTTTCAACGATAATATAACCTTGTAGCAGCATTTATGCTGCTACAAAATAGCTGTAAGCTATAATACGCTTGTGTAGTTTTACAAAAGTGTATATATGCATTGGCTTGATCTGGTGATTTGTGAAAGGTATACCTATTCAGGTACGACGCATAACAGCAACGGTGCGTTTGGTATGAGAAATAATTATTGTTTGGTTAATTTGATGGCTCATTAGAAGCGCAAGGTGACTGAAAAGAATTGCTGGTGCGCTCATAAGGTGTTCTAAGCTCGATGAGACTGCTCATTATGCTCGTAATAATATGCGTAGCTATGCTTCAGACTGGGCACGAAAAAAACAAAAATAAGTAAATCAAAAGCATGACCTTAGATTGCTTCATTAGGTCCTAAATAATACAATCGATAGAGATGATTAAGGTGATTATTATCCATTCTTTAAACAGGGCATAAGTTAGTTGAGTTCAATGTTGATCCAATAGGGCAAGGGCACCTGGAAAAAATAAGATATAATGCTACAGATACAATACGAACTTTAAATTGTAATGCGGTTAATGTGTTGGATAGTTTATCTGCAGTACTATTATTTATAGTTAGCTAATTCAAGTCATTAGGTGTGTTAATGGTAATTCAGTGCTATCCAGAACCTGATTTAACACAAAGCTCGATCTTACGTTAGTTGCACCGTCAATGAGAGTTAAATGCTCCAGCAGTAATTTTAGTAGTGATCTATATCTTGTACTACTGCTTTCAACGCAACTAATAGTTTGCATCCACCTATGTTACTAAACTGCACTATAACTACCTGCAGTATTATGTGGATCGTCGCTTCGAAATTTGCAAAAAAATTTCAAATGTATACATGTTTGTGCCAATTAGCACATATACTGCAAGGTTAAGGCCTAGCATCTTACGATTAGGCATGGCAATCTGCCGTGCGATGTATTCTTTTTTTCTAACTGCTTAATGCGACATGAGCACTGCGGCTCCGCCAAAATACTTAGGTCGTATTGGTCAGGCTTGTTCATTAAGCATAACTTTATCGTAACTATTGCGACATATTATTTATAAAGAATGAAAATTGCGCAAGTAATGCTTTTAACACAATCTTTGTGACTTTCTATCAGAAAGCTAGCTAGTATAATTGCTAAAAATCGCCGCTTAGAGAACAGTCTATTCAGCTAACCTAATAAGGTTAGCTGCAATAACCAACCGAGCATGGTTGAACCTATCTTCAGTTGTTTGGCGCATAGTTTACAAGATAATACAAAATTAGTCAATGTCACAAACGTTGAGTTAGGACAAAAAACTTAAGGGGGCAATTGGTCACCATCCATTTCTTTGTACAGTCTATACCTGCTGAAGCGTTAGCGGTAAAACTCTGAACTGAGCGTATTCAAGATGGCTAGTTATAAATTAATTGAATCCTTAAGCGGCTAGTTGTAAACTGAGGGAAACTTGTGCTCGCTATTAACCATGCTGGATTTAGTATTGCTTATGCTGCATTACCAAATATTTGTCTAATAATAGACATTATTTACCATTCGACGATTACTATTCGCGTTTGTCAGTATCTAAGACGCAGGAATCTTCAGTGGCAGTAATTTAACATTTCCCATAGTGAGCAAATGATGGCATACCATTAATATTCTTGGTGGTCTCCGCCATAGTTTTGCCTGTTTCTTTAACGTTCTAAGTCAAAGTGTATCGTCATCCAGATTGGCATTGAATGGCTAGCCAACTAAGCCAACTAGTATTGTTTAAGTAAGGATAGTTATACAGAAAATATGTGGGTTATAGCTAACGCTTATCACGATATGAGGATTTTTATATCGGTAGGGCGCCAGATTATGTTGTTATGCTATAGATTCTAGCTGTAAATAAATCGGTTATAATCAAGATAGTCAAGAGTTAATACGCAATAAACGAGTCATTGGTTTGGCTGATAGTATTGTGCATTAAAAGTAGCACGGAGCGCATATTACCATGTATTATGCATCGTCGTCAATTAGCATAAATAAACGGAATAACACTACGCTAGCAAATAGTTGCAAGAAGCTGTAGGTGCTGTCGATCAGAACTCCAAGTAACAACGTAGGGTTGGGATACGTAACTTCGCTAGCTCCCTTCAGCAGCCATAACGGTGTCATGACGCATAATAGGCACACTAGAATTAGCCAGAATCGCCTATGAGTTAGGCGGACACTTTCTTTCATCGCTTCTAGTACCGACATACTGCGTAATACTAGCAGGTACTCGGCAAATGCCAGTATAACCATTAGACACAGGCCTGGTAGAACATACAGCGACAAGCCTAACAGGATCAGCAATGTGCTAATAGCGGTAAGCAGAGCGAAACGCGGCCACAAGTTTAGTGCAATTGTCCATATATCTTTAGTGTTTGGTGACTTGCCATGAGTGCGCGCATCTAGAAACATAATTAATGCGCCAGTGTATAATGGGTACACTAACAGTCCTGCCACCACGTTGTAGCCTGGGAAAGCATCCTGGCCTAGAATGTGGTTGAGCACTTGTTGCAGAAGGGCTTCTGGGATGACTAGTGGTAGGCACAGCTGGATAATGGCACCCAAGTTTAGTTGGGTAAAACGGAAAGAGTCGCGTAATATATCTAATGGATTCATTAAGTTCATCACAGGCTAAAAGCAAGGCTAATAATCTAGCTGATTATGACGATAGGTACACAAATGTAAACTTTGTATAAAAACTATTAACGCGTTTTATAGTAGTTTTATAATTTAGTGAGTGGCCATCCTGATCATAAGGCGACCTTGTTGTTCTAAAAATAATTTTGTAAAGTCGCTATGAGCAGCGAAGAACAAACCCTGATCAAAAGACTTTTTAGGGCCTTAATAAGCCAAAATGTATTCAGTTCTACTAGATAGTTCACAGCTTAAGCGAGCAGCAGGAACACACGATTAAGAGCTTAGACGCTCAGAACGGGCAGCATATTTACTAATTACAGGACAAGTTACAACAAACTATTTCCAGACCACTGTGTAGATAATGGCAATTTTTTGTGATGTGACGGTCCACGTAAAGCGCTCTGACTTACTTTATAAGGGTATTGTCTGATGGTGTAATTCAACTAAAGTCTTAGCAGACTGTGCAATTGTAACCAGCAACAGATACAAGTAGTGAAAAATTATTCGTAAAAAATCGTCACTAACTAGTTATTGACAGCAGTAACTATAAGCGATTAGGACTACAATCTTGCCAGCAATAATAGCTTGAACAGCAATAATTCTATTAATGGTTTTTATAACGACTATTGCTATGATTTTTTTCTTCTTAAATAGCGAGGACAATCACCTTCATCTGATCAGCTATAACTACAATGCTTTATTGCCAAAGATTAATTGGCTTAGAAACGTTTCCGTGTCTAGCATATTGGTGTTTTCTGGTGTTAGTGCCCGGTTATCACGAGGAAGTGCAGTGAAGAAAATTGCGGTGTTTGCTGATGTACAAAACCTTTACTACACCGTGCGTCAGGCTTATGGCTGCCACTTTAACTATGCTGCTTTGTGGGCTGATATCAGTATGCGTGGGCAAATTGTCGAGGCATATGCGTATGCTATTGACAGGGGCGATAGTAAGCAACAGCAATTCCAGCAGATCCTGCGTAACCTGGGTTTTATGGTCAAACTCAAGCCTTATATCCAGCGTGCTGATGGTTCTGCTAAGGGTGATTGGGATGTAGGTATTACCCTCGATATCATGGATACCATCGACCACGTCGACGAAGTCGTACTGGCCTCTGGTGACGGTGATTTTAACATGCTTCTCGAACGTATCACCTATAAGCACGGAGTTGAAGCTGTTGCCTATGGAGTACCTGGGCTAACGGCTAGCTCACTAGTACGCGCTGCTAGTCGCTATGTGCCGATTGAAGGCGCGCTACTGCTTAAATAGATTTTTAGATATAGCTAAAAATAAGTTTTGGGTTTATAGTAATCATCAGTTTTAGAGGCCACTGACATTACCCAGAGCAGTTACTGCAGAGCCACTAAAATTATTGTAGTCATCCTTGTATGCAGTCAGATTACGGGCTGCTATTTAAGCTTGATAAATGCTATTTTATTACGTATGCTGAGTCTCATTAAACATTTATTAGTATCTTTAACTTGATACCATACAGTGCACTGTCGGCCGAGTACATCACGACCAAAGCTAATGACTTCGCCAGTACTGCATTACTACTGCATTACTGCAGTACGTATAATACCGTGCTTGACTAAAGGTTTTGGGAGGATTGACTTGGCCTAATCTGTATTGCGCTAGCCTATAAAAAAATTGTCTGCACACCTATGGTTTATGTGAAATTTTTTGACACCTGCTGTGTACTTTGCGGAAGATGCTCAAAACTAAGATACATAAGTGTTTCGAAAAAATATCGCTAGCTTTAAATCTAGCGCAAATGCTATGCTAGCACAACTGTATGGCTAATTATAGCGAGCAGATTTGTCAATGATACCAATTGATTGCTAAAAATATTATTTACTTGTTGTCTTAATGATATCAGCAATAAGATTGCATACTATAGAATAATCTAAGTCTTGTAAAACTAAAATTTCGCTATTTGATTAATATAATTCTTTAGCTCAGGCGTTTAGCCAACCGCTGCCTGCATAATTATGCAGAGTTGTCCCGTCACTATGTGTATTTAGTTATTTCTGGAAGATCTCAGCCATTGCGTAGGACACTTTATATCCGTATTTATTTGTCCATCGTAGTTTGGTTTTATATTGGATTGATAAGTTTGAGCGTGGACAGATCTGCCTTGATCTTATACTTGATTGGTGTTTCGCTGGTTTTTAATGACATGCTTTACTGTAGCATGCCCTGAGAAATGTACTTGGCTAGTCTCAGTTTAGTGTAAAAACGTGGACATTTTATGTAAGGATACCGCAAGGTAAGCTGCCATACTTATCTATTCATAATGAAAATTATGAATAGAGCTCTGCTATCGCAATACATGGTTTATAGATTTAAAGATCATATTTTGAAAAGTGTACGGGCTATTTAAACAGGTTGCGTCACTTACGTTTAGTGTTCTGTTTTTCTAAAATGAATCTCTCGTTTTTTCAGTAGAGCTACCTAATGCTTGGCCTACATCGCTTTCCAGCGTCGCTGATCGCCGCTTTTTTTTCACTGTATGTAATCTGGGGTTCTACTTATCTAGCCATTCGAATTGGTGTTGAATATTGGCCACCGTTAATGCTTGCCGGGATTCGTTTTTTAGTGGCTGGCTTAGCAATGTATAGTTTTTTGCGCTGGCGTGGGGCGCCCACGCCGACGTGGTTGCAGTGGAAGGCTGCAGCTAAAATTGGCATTTTGTTGCTTACCTTTGGTAATGGCGCGGTGACAGTGGCTGAATACATTGGCGTCGCTTCTGGTGTTGCTGCACTAGCGGTAGCTACTGTACCGTTATTTACCCTATTGTTTGGCTATTTCTGGGGGGCGCGTAATACGCGTCTAGAGTGGGCTGGAGTAGTGCTGGGGATTATCGGTATAGTTATGCTTAATATAGGCTCCAACTTGCAGTCAAGTCAGACTGGTGCGCTGTTGTTAGTGTTTGCTGCCGCAGCATGGGCATTTGGTTCAGTGTGGAGCAAACACTTGCCACTGCCTGCTGGTGCTATGGCTAGTGCCTTGGAAATGATAATCGCTAGCGCATTGCTATTAGCTGGTAGCGCGCTGACCGGTGAGCGCTTGTACGCAATGCCGCCCATTGAAGGTTGGTTTGCGTTAGCCTACCTAATCGTGTTTGGTTCAATCATAGCATTTAATGCGTATATGTATCTGCTTAAGCACGTGCGTCTAGCGGCAGCAACTAGCTATGCTTATATTAATCCAGCTGCCGCTGTATTATTGGGGATTATATTTGTAGGCGAGACAATCGGCATGGAAGAAGTATTGGCGATGTTAGTTATCATTAGCGCAGTACTATTGATTAGTCTGCCTCAGTGGCGAAAACCCAAGTCAGACATACATTAAGCATGCAACGCATGAAGACTATGTACTAAATTGATCTTATGGTAAATAAGATGGCTTAACTATGCTTAGTTCAATCAAGCCATTGCTGTACACTCTTAACAAGATTAGCTGCTAGCCCTTAAACACTAAGTGCGCACGTAAGTTATTTAACTTGTGTTAGCCAGACAGATTCATAATAACGTTGCCTGATGCGTTATAACCTGCTATAAAATGTATAGATGGTTTATAGCAGATGTGAGCATAACTAGCAGATCATGAAACTAGACAATGGTATCGATATGCTGGTTGTTACGTCTAGCTGTTTAATTAAATTATCCTACTAGAACGTATTGATATTCAATTAGCTGTTTAAGCACATGACTACTAACCATCTAAATATTGAATTGTGCTCCTGTAATGTTGCCGCCATTATTATCAGGCAATAAATGATGCCGTTAGACAAGAAGCGTAAGTTAAAACTGTTTATTAGTTTGATATGCAAAGGTTGCCAAAACAATATTCTTGTTTTTATTAAGACTCATAATGGTATCAATCCACTGGTAGAAAAGTTGCAAGTCATAGGCATTTAAAATTGAGGTTGGAATAGCACAGCAATCTATCTAAAGCCAATGTAATTAACATTGGCATGGTTGATATTTCAATATTTAATAGCAGGTTAGTAAGTCACAGTCAGCATTACTAGCATAACCAATGATATTTAGTGCAGATAGCAATGTCTTAGCCGTACATGTGCTTGTGCCATGTGCAGCCAAGACTGTTCATTTTCTTTCATCAGGAAAGATTAGTTTAGTAGTTTTAATACAAGTTTAAATGCTAGCCAATGAATCTATTTACACAAAGTTTTTACGTTTATATGCTGTACGTACCTTGTTTTAAGAGCTAAGCGACCAATAGTCTACCGAGTAGCCGCTTATAATTGTGACATGTTATGAAGTTGAGCTGAGATAATATGGTTATAGCTACAGTTTATTGAATAGATACAGTATTGTATTTGTATAATAACTTAATTATATCAGCACATATATTTTTTGTAGGCTACACTGCTTCTTACTTTCAGGTTCTTACGTTCAAATGCACTATAAGTTATTTCATAAACATTTTGTATGATACCTGTGCCTCAAGGACAACCCAAGATTATTTATATCAACTTTATATTGTAATTATGTGGGTGCTGTTATAGTTGAGGCCTGGCTATATCAATCTTTGCTGTAGCTACTGCTGATGATGGGCATATTACGTTTTCATCATGGGCAGCGATACTTCTATCTGTCAGCTTGAGGTAGTTAAGATATCATCCATATAGAACGTTTACGCCAAGTGATGTAACTGATGACACCATGATACATCTCAGTCGTCGAAGAATAAATAGGCATGATGGCGTTAAGTTTAGTGTTTAGTTTTTTGGGGGGGCAATGGTAAGGCATCACGGGTATTCTTTAAAACACCCACTGATTATATAAAGTTAGATACGCTCAGCTTCATGCATGAGCAATAGATAGAATTTCTTGTGGTTGGGCATCGTGTGATACAATAATTAAGCCTATAAATTAGGCCACTACCTAATAAGGTATGCGCTTAAATAGGCAAACTTATCTATAAAAAAGCTGGTAAAATGTCCAAAACTATTTACTGTAGTTATGGTTTAGATGAATATCATGAGCATACATTTTTTGACTGGATCTTCTAAAGATCTTATCAAAATATATAATCATGGAGATGAACCTGTAAAGCTTGTAATAGCATTAGAAATGTTCATACATGATGCTGCACTAATAGCAAAATAGCGCTTAAATAAAATTTTTTGCTTATTTGCTTATGTGCGCTGAACTAGCATGATTAATTTATTAGATTAGCAGTTATTGTAACTGGATGTAATTCTGATTTTTTGCCTTATAGCGTCTTATGGGTACCAGTGCGCTTATCAGTCTAACTGTGCTGTATTATAGTTATGACTAGCTTGTAGTTGAATAATGTTTTAACTGTCACCACCAAATACTTAGTTTGCCATTATGTTTTGTGCTGTACTACCTGCGTTCAATGATTGAGCGTGCCATAAAGATAAATAGCTTGAATGCCCTTGGTTTGATTTAGCGTATCAATTCCTGGTGTTGACAGGGAGCATTGGCTTGTGCTGATTTGCTGGCGATCTTAGGTGCGCCTATTAACTAGCAATCAAATATAGCACTTCTTCGATCAAGATTAACATGCATTATCGTTTTAGGAGAATACCAGCATTATGATAAGCTGAGGCGTAACGCCCTGGCGCGCAGAAATTCTGCGCGTAGCGAATTCAGGATTTATGGTTTTAGTTAATCGAACAGTACCTGTTAATTACGCAAGCATATCAGCTTGTCTTGCGATTTACCTGTATATCTTTTGCTTCAAAAAATTATGCGTTGAACCAACCTAGCTTGATGACAAACAAAATTGACAAGATAACTAGTGCTGAGTTTAACTCATAGTAGCGACCAGCAAGCAACTTAGTAGTAGTCCAGACGATGAAACCAAAGGCGATGCCGTTAGCAATAGAGTAAGTGAATGGCATAGCTAAGGCAGTAATCGTTACTGGTGCCGCGACAGTAATATCATTCCAATCTATTTCAGCTAATCCAGAAGTCATCAGTACTGCTACAAAAAGCAACGCCGGCGCTGAAGCGAAAGCTGGAATGCTGGCAGCTAGGGGTGAAAAAAACAGAGCCAATAAAAACAAGATCGCAACTACAATAGCTGTTAAACCAGTACGCCCACCAACGCTTACACCTGCAGCAGACTCAATGTAGCTAGTAGTAGTCGAAGTGCCCAGGAGAGATCCAGCCATTGCTGCAGCACTATCAGCGATTAGTACCCGGCTTATTTTTGGTATATAACCATCTTGACTTATTAAATCAGTACGTTGAGCCACGCCGATTAGTGTGCCAGAGTTGTCGAATAGATCAACAAATAGGAAGGCAAATATCACGCTAATCATACCGATATCAAGCGCCCCCCTTATATCCAACTGCATGAAAGTTGGGGTTAGGGGCGGTGGCATTGAAGTCACGCCAATGAATGCGGTAAATCCCATGGTTATTGAGGTAATAGTAATAGCTAGAATACCGATTAGTATAGCACCGCGTATAGCTAAGGCCTCCAGCGCAACAATCAGCGCAAAGCCAAGAGCAGCAAGGATTGCTGCTGGCTGTTTTAGGTCACCTAAGCCGATCATGGTAGCTTGGTTGCTAACCACAATACCGGCATTGTGTAAGGCGATTAGCGCTAGGAATAGACCAATACCAGCAGCAATCGCTGAACGCAGAGGCGGCGGGATACTGTTTATAATCCACTCACGGGTATGAAAGATCGACAGCAGGAAGAACAATGTCGCCGAAATAAATACTGCGCCTAGCGCGACCTGCCAGGTATGATGCATGTGCAAGACTACAGTATAGGTAAAAAATGCATTAAGACCCATACCTGGCGCTAGTGCGATTGGGTAGTTAGCAATAAGACCCATCATAGTCGAACCGATGGCGGCAGCTAGGCAGGTCGCGACAAATACTGCGCCCTTGTCCATGCCGGACTCACTGAGTATGCTCGGGTTTACGAACAGAATGTATGCCATAGCCAGAAAGGTTGTGAGACCTGCAAGAATCTCTGTGCGCACATTGGTGCGGTGTGCTTTAAGCAGAAATAGTTTTTCCAGCATGCAAACTCCTTTGGACGCTATCTTGCGTCGTTATTTATTGAGCTTTATATTGGGAGTACAAACTGAGCAGTTTAGTTATGGTTTTATAGGAAATTGTAAAAGTTAAACTTATTGCACGGCTAGTTTGGCTCCATTCGACTTTCTTAGCAAGGGGCGAGTAGTTTAAAACGCACGGCGTCACTATAGCTACTATTATAGGGTGCGCGATGTGATTTGAAATCACATTCAGTGAATTGCGCGGAAACTATATAGACCGTATAAACAACACTTCATGATATGTAAATCGCTTCTGTTAAGCCTCGATAGGCTGCCTGAAGGATGTCAAGCGGATTTAGCAACACCGTCAGTGTACTAAGCAGGTAACATCAGTAAAGTCTGTAATAGAGTGGTAACGTTATGGGCTACACCAATGTGTTTAACTTGAATATCTCAGTCTTAGGCTAATTAGTACAGCAACTCACAACCTCATGACCTGCAAACAACTTTGACGATGCTACTCAAATTTTACTAATCAACTTTTCCTTTTAAAGTTTTGTATATTTTGACGTCGTACTCTTAAGATAGTGGCTTTCTTGAAAGCTGCGGATTTACACTAAGTTTTGAAGTGTGTATGAGTGCATCTCCCAATTGTGTCACGACATGACAGCGTATCAGTCGTTCTATACTCTTCATTATTTAAGGCAACAGTAACAGCAACGGCTTCCATTGAGAGGCTGTTGCCTTCAATTACATTGCCAGATTTCATATGCAGATAGTCTAATCTAGTTAGCAGCAAGATTAGATTAAGATCATGAGCAATACGGTGCTAGCACCGTATTGCTCAACGGTAAACTTAAAAACACCTGCTTTTGTATCTTATAGGGATGTTTGACGGTGTTAATTCGACCGCTATTGAAGGCATGGCTTACGGTAATTTAGTTGCATCCGCATCACCAGCAGCTCATCATTAAGAAAGTGATACCGCCTAAATGTGAGCGCATTACGGGCTCATTAATTAATGCTGTTAGCTGCGCTAATAAAGTGGTCTTGCTAATATGATGGTGTGTAAGTTAAATAGCCTATAGAAGACAACTTGTGTCACTTAGTAATGATAGTAAAATTTATGTTGCGATTGCAGACGTCGAGCCTGTAAGTGGCAAATTAAACCTTTTAGTGCAGAATGTTGTCATCTGTGCCAGATGGCTATGCATTTAAACAATTCTGAGTTATGGTTGATTGCTAGCGGTACAAAATCTGTTAGATTTTATTAAAGAAAACATCAGCTACTCTAAACATTTAATCAATATTACATGCTTACCGCTGCAAGGTATAAAGCAAATCAATAGTAATTATGTAGTGATTGGCGCTTTAGTGAGCAAAGCCGATCTACCCCTAAGTGCTAGCTGATCAAGATTAGCTATCTGCATAATTAGGTCGCGACTATCTTAATACGTGACAATCTGTTATTGTAGTGTACTTATTTTTTGCTAATATCTATAATACATGGTATGTCTTATCATAAGTGTGAACCAGGTAACAGTTGTCAGATATACACTAGCTTAAACTTTATCTATGCCATGCTCAGCTCTCGGCATTAATCAGTATCCGTGTAAACTACGCATACCTTGGGCATTTGTTTCGCTGTGATGCAGTAAAAGCTCAGTCGTATATGGAATGGTATAGCTGGTGTGCAAATTATAAAATTTGCCTACAATCTAGAAATATCTCTGTATGTTGACGAGCTAGTGTATATTAAATGTTTATGTGAGACGCCTGTAATCAATCTTGTAGCCAATGCAAAATAAGTATATCCATCGGCTGCAGACACTACCGCTATAGTTGGTCTCAGTTTACTTTATGGCAAGTAAATACTAACTAGATAGAGCTTATATACGTCAGCACTATGTTATAAGCAGCTGAACGGCATGCTACATGCTCAGGAACTTATATTCTTTAGAATTGCTAGCCATATTATTCTTGTAGCTAAGGTTAAATTCGATTAGTTATCACATATAATCTATCAATTTTGCATATCAATATGCCTGCATACACTCTAATTTACTATGATTAATACAAACTTGTTTTTATATGTATTTTTATATGCGTATTAAAGCTTCGGTAGATGCATGCCATTGGTTCTGATTATTATTTTTACACTTGTAAAGCTTTATAGCTAATACATAACGAGTAACTTATAAATCTAACAGTACAAAACTGAGGCCGATCGTTTTACTATATATCATAGCTGGTGCAAACAATTATAGGAATGCTTATTTGTGTTGCAATATCATTGTGTATTTATGCGAAGCAATCAATAGCCTTATGGATTAAGGTCGTTGTTGTAGCTATTTAGTTTATACTATTATTACGAGTCTGCTTATAGCTAACAACGTGATGTAAGTTGATTCACGGCTAGCCACTAGCATTATTTAATCATGACAATCCAAACTATGTACAGACCAATAAACACATCATTTAGTCATGAATTTATAGTGGTAGTCCTAGCTAGTGCAGCACAAAACTTCATAGCGTTGTTCCTGTTTGCTAGTTATAGCAGCAGTTTTCTGGGAGATTTTTTGCGCAAAAAATAGGCTGTATTTTGAAGACTGTCGCGCTGTTGAGTTGCGTCACGATCAGGATCGCCATCCTCGTGGTGCTGTTTTAGTGTGCACCCTGTTTAAGGTTATGGCTAAAATTTTATCATGTATTCTCACAGTGATACTTGAACATTTTTAATGTAAATATTAAAAGGCTTGTATATGCGCCATAATTACCATGACCGTATCGATTAAATTTTTGATTATCGGCGTATTATTATTGCTTAGCTCAAGCTTATTTGGTTAGCAAATCGTCGGCGACTTAGTCTAAACTAAGGCCGTTTTATTTGTTGATATATGGTAGACTACTTAGATGCTAATTGATGATGGCTTTGTTGCAGTGTCACTATTGGTGTGACTTATTCTGGCATTAAATCCATACCTATTTTACTTTCTATAAAAGTATTATAATCACTTTATTAAAAATAATTAGCGCTGTGGTTGCCGTGAGTAAATTTATTAACATTACTTGACCATATATTAATATGAGGCAGCCTTGTTCATGTTTATCATTTTTGCTTATAGCGTGATTTTAGTTTACATGTACTGTTTTTGCTGGCATTATATTGCCAATTGACCGGCTAAAAAAGTTAGCACTAAATTACATTGATTGCTGTACCATATTAATGGAATCGTTTGTAGTGATAATGACGATAGTTGTCGTTTATGTGATATAAGTTTAGCTTATTTTGCCATCAATATTCAAGGCGCAGTAGACGGCGTATATTTAATAATAATTAGTGTAAGATATCAGCAGTATAGAATTTTAAATGTTATTCTTGTAGTCTCTACGGCAGTGTGCAGAGCAAAATACCATATCGTTCTAGTGTCACTTTACAATGTGATTTGAAGTGCTTTTATCTTGACTGCAGTTATAGTGCTGATGCTTGCAGCAGTTGCGCTAATTAAAAAAGCGCTAGTGCTTATATCTAGCGTTTTGGCTGCTTATCTATACTCTGACCGTAGATGTTATCAAAGTGTTCTATATTAACTATACAATCTATTTCACTGATTACCTACCAGTAAGTAAATACAACTAAGTTTATGATGCTACCTTTTAATGCGATAAGTTATCGCTTGACTTGTTCCGGTATCGTGCTTTAATCTGTGTTATCCAGATTACAGTTGCTATCAACTGCGCTAAACCTAATAGCGAACACAGTTCGAACTTTAATGTCAGCATAAACCATTATACACCAAGCAACAGCTGAATATCAATAAACTTAGCGAATTAATGAACAAAACTACCAGAAGAGCATAGCAATTAATTGGTATGCTACTAAGATGTGCTTAATATTTCCGCAAAACAATGGTACATAGTGTTCTAATACATACGCTAAGAACTATGGTTTTGATTAGGGCACCAAGTGCATTTAAAATAAGCTGCGAGTTACTGTCATCGCATTTATTGCTGCAAGTTACCGAGATACAAGAATTCGTGAAGTGTTGATGAAGGTAACTTAATTTAAAATTAAATTTTAGTTGGTGTATTGAAGTTAGCTGCTTACAGTTGCATTGACTGAGTCATGATACTATCGTGGGTGAGCTAGGTTTCATAACTAATTGCATTTTAAGGAGAGCGTCTCAGGCATCAAGCACTTAGTCTTAGCGCTGGATTTTCTATTCAAGAAACCACAATCAAGCGCCGTACACCGGTAATTTTTTGCAGATAACTTTAACTTTCTCACGGACTTCGTCAATTACTGATTCATTGTGCAAGTCAGACAAAATATCACAGATCCATGCAGCTAGTTCAGTGCATTCTGCTTCTTTAAAGCATCGAGTAGTTATAGCCGGGGTGCCGAAGCGTAGGCCTGAGGTAATGAATGGTGAACGTGGGTCGTTCGGCACGGAGTTTTTGTTTGCAGTAATAAAAGCTTTGCCCAAAGCAGCGTCAGCATCTTTACCAGAAATATTTTGTTTGATTAATGATAGCAGGAACAAATGGTTTTTAGTACCGCCGGATACCACTTCAAAGCCGCGCTCAATGAACACTTTCGCCATGGTCTTGGCGTTCTTCACTACTTGTTGCTGGTAAGTCTTAAACTCAGGTTGCAGTGCTTCCTTAAAGCAGACCGCTTTAGCGGCAATCACGTGTTCCATTGGACCACCTTGGGTGCCTGGGAATACAGCAGAATTTAGTTTTTTTTCTATTTCAGTATTGGCGCGAGCCAGAATGAGGCCGCCACGCGGGCCGCGCAGGGTTTTATGGGTAGTAGTGGTTACAACATCAGCATAAGGTACAGGGTTTGGGTAAACACCTGCAGCGACTAGACCGGCTACATGAGCCATATCAACAAAAAGGTAAGCACCTACTTTGTCAGCAATAGTCCGGAAATGCTGGAAGTCAAGGATCTGTGAATAGGCAGAGAAGCCGGCTACAATTATTTTCGGCTTATGCTTTACTGCCAGGTATTCGACAGCATTATAGTCGATCAGGCCATTGGCGTCAATACCGTATTGAATGGCGTTATATAGTTTACCTGAGGAGGACACGCTAGCGCCGTGAGTTAGGTGACCGCCATGGGCTAGGCTCATGCCGAGAATGGTATCGCCACCTTGCAATAAGGCTAGATAAACGGAACCATTAGCTTGGGAGCCAGCGTGCGGCTGGACGTTGACATAATCGGCGTCAAACAGTTTCTTGGCGCGGTTGATAGCTAATTGCTCAACCGCGTCAATGTATTCGCAACCACCGTAGTAGCGTTTTCCTGGATAGCCTTCGGCATACTTATTAGTCAGAGTTGAACCTTGAGCTTCCATGACTGCTGGACTAGTGTAATTTTCTGAAGCAATCAGCTCAATGTGTTCTTCTTGGCGCGTGGCTTCTTGCTTCATGGCGGTACAGAGATCTGCATCGTACTCAGCAATAGTTAAATTACGGCTAAACATAGCTATCCTTAGCAATTATAAGTATAAAAAATAGTATAAAAAATATTTTAATCCAATAGGTTTAAAATGGCACATGAAAAGACATCATATGGCGGATAAGTAAAATTCACTTAGCTATGAGCAATGCGTATGATGGGGGGGTATTAGCCCAACTGTAAAATTTCAGTTAAATATTCAGAGCTAACTCACTGGATATACCTCAAACTGATTTGCTAATATGATTTGCTAAAACAAATCATATTAAATGGGCAATCCTTACGTTTTGCTAACTAGACTGCAGCGAATCGATGAAGTTGATGGTCAATATTCAATACGTCGATATAGAATTACTTGAGGTGATGAAGCAATTCATAACTGGTACTAAAGTCATTGGTAGCAATGTTCAGTTTGAGGTTTATAGGCTGGTAACCGTTTACCCTGCAACTAGGTAAATAATTTATGTAATAATTGCCGTCTTGTGTAGAGCTTCGACTTGCTTATAGATAGTTAAACGCTACTACTAACTAATGATATAATGAAAGCTTTAGTTGATATTGTGGTTGAGTAGTATGGTTAATATATTTCTGTAGATATAGGTGGAAGTAGCACTTGGAGTTTTTTTGAGATTAAAATAAATCTTATGAGAGATGGTATTATTACAATAATAATGACTGAAAATCATGTACTGCCATGTTATGTCTTAGATATATATATGATCTAGTATAGCGTGCATCACTTTTTGATTAAAAAATTCTTAGATTTTACTAACAACCATGCATTTGGCTTTTAGCTAATGATGTCCTAAATGCCAAGGATTATTGCCTTAAAGTTGTCGTATGTTGTCTAGTTAGCACCGTCTCTTGTTACTTGGTAATCAAGAAGGTTAGCGCTGAGTTGGCAATTTTCGATTAAGTGTTTTTTAGGTTTTTTCGCAAGAGCCTGTATCTCAGTAAGCGCAAGGCTACCTGATTGACTGTAGCAATACGCAATACTTATAGTAATTATAAGCGATATTCATTTCAGTGTCATCTTGCAATTATGGCTTCTAATGTTTACGCGTGTGCATTTTGGTATTGCCGAAAAAATTCTTTGTGTCACGATAGATCTAGTACGCATGGGGTTAAGTTAATTATCATAAAAATATCCTGATAACGCTAGCAGCAGTTAAAACACCTTTAACATTGCTTTACGCTTTTGTTCAATCGTACTTCAATTGAGGGTGAAGCTGAGCCTATAATTAGCAACTTGCTAGGTATCGCCTTTGACGTAGGTAAGCAAGATACTGTCATCTTGCTTATTTGGCATACACTGTTGTGTAGGTTGCACTCCTTTTGTGTCAGGCCACATACTACTATGTGGTTAGTCGGTTCTTCGCTATTTCTTGGTAATGTCCTTAGGCAGTTTGCTCATCATGCCATGCATGACAATTAAAGGTCATGATCTCTGTTAATCTGCAGCTGTTAGTATATGAAGCTATGCCGTATGCTGTATTAGCTGAGGTGTTATTTATAATGTAAGCGCAGACTTAGGCTTAGGAGTACTGCGCTAGCTGTTGAGTAATAGGTGACTACAACCATTGTTATGGTTACCTGGCATAAGGTAATGAAGAACGTATCAAAAGATTAGCATAATATATTTATCTAAATCAATTGCTAGTTGTAAGTGAATTATTTTTTGATTGATGATATAGTATATTCCCCCTAAGTGACAGGCTTTTATGCAATTGAGCTATGCCTATCGAGTTTTACTCGAAAGTGACTAGGAATAGTGGTTATTGAGTGAACTATCAAGATCTAGTGTGACGCGAACAAATTAAAGTACGTAAGTACGTGTGCCGCTTTCAGTACTTAGCTACAAGGTTCTGGTTTACAGATAGTGTGTCACTATATACGTATTGTCGTCTGCTTTAAAATAGGTAATAAACTCTTTTGCTATTGTTGCGATTAGTACTGAATAAGTCATGATTGACTTTGAAGAAGTGGTTAGACGAAACCTTTTATGATGGTTATCATACCGGTAACCAACCTCAGCAAGTTTTGTACGGTGTTCTGTAGACTCTTTTTTGTTGCAAAGATTGCCTTTGTAAGTTATAGTGTTTATGGATGAACCTGGTTTTATGATGGGTGATTGGCTCGTTATATCGAGCCGTCGGTTCTCTCAATCAGGCTAATAAATTTAATTTATTGCAATAACAGTTATATTTGCGCTCAAAGGTTTTTGCTAGCCTGTTCGTTGATTTTTAAATGCTGTTGTGGCCAGCTCTTGCTTGTCATTTTTTATGTTTTCGATAATCGAGCATATCACTATCGTTGACTGCTCTAGGTGTTTAGACGGGAACTGCTTGGGTTTAACCAAAAATATAAAAAATTAGCTTATGGACTATTATTTTTTCGCTAAAAAGAGATGACTTTTATTGTTGCGCAAGGTAACTGATGGATATTCCTGGTTATACGGAATAGCGAATTAGTCGGGCATTATATTGATAGTTCAACTAAAACACCTGATATGAATTAGTTAGGTAGTTGTCATATCATGTATTGCGTAATACGGTGTCTACTAATATAGATGGCTTGGTGGGTATTATTATTATCCAATCAATACTATATGCATTCACTGTATGAATGCCCTAATGTGATTTTTCGAAAACTTGATCAGCGCTAGTTTTAGCAACAACAGTAAGTTACTGAGGTTAGCGATGGTGTCTCTAAGTGTAGAGCTTAGAATAGCGTCCAACGATTGTTTAAACTTCGTGGTTTTTTCTTCAACAGTTAACTTTGCCGCTGCTGTACTACAGAGGAGCAGCAGTAAGCAGTCAGCAGTTCTATAATCAGGTCAATTAGTGGTTTAAGAAGATTTCATCTCTATACACAACATTTTTATGTCCTGCATAATTGAAACAAGCTAGCAAACTTAACATTAGTAAAGAAAATCTCTTATAGATACCGCTCAGATCAGTCTTCTCACTATTACATGTATACATGTGTATCAGTGGTGGCTAGTATAATTGTTGCCATTTTGGTCTAGCTGTGTGAAATTCAATGGAACGTTTTATCGAAAATGCTATGTATGCCTCGCGTTGGCTGCTTGCACCAATCTATTTTGGTTTGTCCTTAGGGTTGTTAGCGCTAGCGCTTAAATTCTTCCAGGAAGCGATTCACCTGCTGCCAAGTGTGTTCTCGATGACTGAGTCAGAACTAATCTTAGTGCTGTTATCGTTGATAGATATGGCCTTAGTAGGCGGCTTGCTAGTGATGGTAATGATCTCTGGCTACGAGAACTTTGTCTCACAGCTAGACATTTATGAGGACAAGGAAAGGCTTAACTGGTTAGGTACCATGGATTCTTCTTCGCTGAAGATGAAGGTAGCCGCCTCGATTGTAGCTATTTCATCCATTCACTTATTGCGTATCTTTATGGATGCCAAAAACGTCGACCCACAGCATTTGATGTGGTACGTGATTATCCACATCACCTTTGTAATTTCAGCATTTGCCATGGGTTACCTAGACAAAGTCACTAAACACTGACGTCCTTATACTAGTTTTACTTTGCAGCAAAGCAGTAAGACTGACGATTGATTGCTAATATTCTTAAAATCACCTCACTAAGTTACTTAGTGAGGTCCGGCAGCGTTTCTTGGACTGGCTGAGTCATTGAATCTTAATACGGCTCAGCTTTCTGTTTGCAGAATTAGTAAATACGTTTGCAGATCAAACACACTAATTTAAGCGATACATTCGTTTTGTTGCAGTTAACATTTTAACTGACGTTTGTCTTGCGCCTGATGAGGTTAGAATCTAGTTAATCAGCAACATAAAACCATGTTGAGAGTTAGACCTTGGGTGCAAACCAAAGCGCAGTTGCTAAATAATAGGTGATCACCAAGGTAAAATAGTACCGATTAAGCGTTGGTAGCAATAATAACTAGCTAGTTTTTTGGCTTGCAACTACTTCAGTATCAAGCTTGCATATTACGCTAACTAATATTGCAGTAACTAGGCATTAGCGTTATCAGATTAGCTATTAGTAGCTGCATTACGGACAAATATAACGGCAAGTTTTTACTTAAAGCGGTAATGATTATGTTTAAGGTTAGCAATGCTAAGCTACCACCACCAATAAACAGTACCTGAATCTTCGCAATCTAGCTTGTACTATTTAATAGAATACCAGCAGCTCTATCATTAGAACATCGCTAAGCCATAAATTTCTCACTTATATTACGTGCATTGTCATCAGTAGCTGACTACTGTAGCCATTGATGAGTGCTGTATACAACAACAATTGTTATTACATGCCAGAAATTGCGCCGTGTCGTGTACAAGAAGACTGCTTTACACAAGCTAAACAAAACGCTACCACACTAAGCATACGGTCCCAGATAGTGTCGTTACATAAATGTCTTCCATGGGTGTGTAGACATACACTATAGTTAGTAACCGTACTATGTTGATGCATTTTAAGGTTAGCGGTAATAATTTACTATCTTGAATTTTATTCAAGGTACCTAGTAAGAGTAGTGCGGTAAGGTTTATTTAGATTTTAAAGTTCTGTATTACCTGCCTACACCTGCAATATTACAGTTTTCTAAGGTCAGTTAGGTTAGCGTAAACTTGCGTAAAGTTTGTCTTTGAGTTCTTGAGTAGTTTTCTTTAAAGCTGTTGTTGCTTAAGGGGGGGGGAGGCAAAAGATCTGTAGCTAGCTTGGCGCACTTATCAAGCTATCTACAAAAATTATGTATGCAGGATTTTGATGTGTTGTTGCATATGCTAGAAGAAAGTACCAGCTTAACATCTTGGTGAGTTACGTCTGAATATTTATCCAGTAACTATGTTTTTACTGAATAAACCTATTTGGACCGTAACGAAATTAGCTTATTAAGGATAATGTGAAAAATTCGCTTAAATACATCGTGGGTGTGGCTATTTTACCATTTTTTCTACCTATTTACCTAAGGTTGCTTACATTACCTATAAACGGTTATCATTATTAAATAATGATTGCTTTTGTTTGCCATTGCTCTGGCTCATGAGGTAGTCATCTAGTTGGGCTACTTGCTTGTGTATGTCTTATCCAGCTTACTATATAAATATATAGCTACTTGCTGCAAATGTATATCTAGAAACGAGACTTTTGTCTATTACCATCATTTTTTATAAGCTGACTTAGGTACTTTATTTCAAAACTGCTGATCGTGCTGAATGGGCGTAAATATATTATGTATGATTTTAGTGTGAGGGCATTAGTTTTTTGATGGTTGTAGACTTGAAAAAAATGAGCCGAGGCTGCGATAGCAGCAACGCTTCGCGTAATTCAATAATGCTGCTCTTTTGTGAATCGATACGTATCTTAGAGGACCGTTAAAAATATTGTTGGCCGTAAATGATAGTGAAGACGATACAGCTATATGTTGTTTTGTAATAACTATCGGGGGAATATGACTCTTTGAGGATGTCACGCATCAATTTATAGATATTAGCATAGTATTATAGTGCGTCATGACTAGCTAAAATCATAGCCAAGTTTTTAATGGGGAAATATATGAATTTTCTTTTGGGGCTCGAAGATTGTTTTTTTGGTGAGAATAACCTGCACAGAGGTTTGTTGTAGCGTCAAATTTAGTTTTGAGTGAGCAAAGACTAATATAAAATTTATCAGTGCTTTTGTGACCATTAAGTGTGTAATAATGGGAACGCCTTTAGCTATAAACTTGTATTTGCGATTCCAATAGTTTGCTTGACTATAGTAAAGTCAGCAGTCTTAATAGGTTAATTCAAGCAAGAACTTTAATGTGAAAATAAAATTCACTATTTGGTCTCCTGGGGATTTGCCTTCAATGTTTTAGCAAAAAATATACATTTACTATTGTACTCGCCAGTATAACATGTTTGTTATATGCACGTTTTACCAAAAAAATGACATAATATCCAGTTAAAATAATAGATAAAAACTGATTTATCTAATCTAGCGATTACTGGTCTCCAGTTAATGCGCAGCACAGTTATGATTCTGTTGTTATCCTATAATCTATGGTATAGAAAATTCCTTCACTATAACAAACGCAGTTCCTGTTGCGTCAACTAACAGGCAATGGCTAAGAAGCAGATAACAACCTACAGACGCGTCAGAATGGTCTATTTCAGGCGCTACATTATAGATTTGATGATCTAGTAAAATTGTGTTTAGTTGACAGAAACAAGTCAGAATGCCACTAATAATCTGTTAAACTTTTCATGAATTGACTCCAATTTTTAACAAAGGTTAAGCAAAGTTATTACATTCGGAAATAATAAAATACGTACTAGTCAGGTTTTGTAATGTTTTAAATTGGTGGAGCCGGGGGGATTTGAACCCCCGTCCGCCAGTACTCTGCTATCGGTATTACATGCGTAGCCATTTCTATTTCAGTTAACTCTCAGCGACCCGAAAGGCAGGATGTTTTGAGTGAGTTATGTAAGTTTTAGCCGCTTTGTCCATAACGTAACTGCACGGCGATTCTGTTCTATATGACAATCACTTTGGGTTTACAGACATCCCCTGATGATTGCTGGACCAGAAGGTACCAGAAGCTCAGGTCTCAGGCTGCTTATGCAGCGATAGAGAATTCCTGGCCATAGTTTTCGTCATTGGCAACTATAAGTTGCAACAGTAGATTTACGAGTTCTGTTACCAACTCGGCATGCACCTCAAGGTTTGCAACCGACGTCGAATCCTAAACGGCCCCATGCTTGTAGCTTGTTTTTTTGCAGCGTACTACAAGATCACGCAGTATACATTAAACGTTTACAGAAAGCTAATTAAAAAATTAAGCTATCAGCAAATAATTGCTCTATAAGTTTTTTGCAATGTGGCTTTGGAAGAGATCTTGATGCGCTGCTTGTCATCACTGATCGCATGCGTGACTTTAGTTTGGGAAACAACAGCATAGGTTTTGATATGCAATTAGTTGTATGTTGTTTCCAACATTGGTGATGTCTATCTATTTTTTTCTTAGAGGAAAGTATTATAATTATAACAGTAGGTAAAATAGTTGTTCTTGCAGTAATAACTGCAGGTATTGCGTTGGATTTGATTAGCAGCGTGCAGGTACTTTTGATCACTATTGTACAAAAGCTAAATCTCTTAGTTTGTTATGTACTTAAAGCAAGCTGCGTTTAGTCAAACAACTAAACGGTTGGAACGGTATGCGTTTTCAGTACTATTGATGCATTACAGTAGATCTTATAGTCCTATCTGACGATAGCGTCTTTGAAGTTTATCAGTAGATAGATTGAATATTGACTGGTTCATAAATTTTTTGCTATGGCATGCAACCATATATTAATGGTTTTTGTATCAATGGTTTTTGCAAGCGGTATTGATAGTAGATTATGATTGCTTGCTAATTCAGTGTTTGCTTATTTTTTGACGGCCTAGTTTCGTTCGTTATGGCAAAAAACTATGCTTTGTGCAGTTTATGAAATTCAGCGAAGCTAGAGCTAGATCTTCTCTGTGATTAATCAGTTAGCGCTAAGTAGATTACAATCAGATTGTAACAGGTGTTTTGTACGGTATCACAGTATATGCTGGCAGGTTTTATTAACGGTTATGCCGCTACTTATTGGTATTGATTAACTCTTAGTGTATGGTCTAAACTTGCACTTGAATAGTGCGAGCCGCATATGGTCATGACTATCAATTATGTTGATCTGTATCCCTTGCCGGTAAATACTGTAATTTTCAATTAGTGTATAGCCTCTTAGTTGTTTAGTTGTTGAGAACTTGATCGGAGAGGCTGGTATTAACTGCACAAAATGTGATGGCTACGTGATAATTCGTGACCAGCTCTAGTGGTGCTGCCCATGCTTTACCTTCCGACTATACGCGAAATACTAATTGCAAGATTAGTTAGTAAAAGCTAACGCTAGTGCTTAAGGTATTGCTTGTAAAGTTGATTATCGAAGTGATGTTTTTTAAAATCAATGATATAGTTCTGCTTATAAAAAACAGTAGATAAGCCCATTGTTTTGCCAGAAATAGCTATAATTATACGGCATTGATTTTGATATTATCGCATACACTATCTCAGTGCACTAGCTATATCGAGAACTCTTCAGTCGCTCTTCAGTTTATACCGAGTGCTCTATCAATAGATAGAGGCGACTAGCTATTGCGCGAAGCAATCTAAAAGCTAATACCCTCATTAGATCTGCTGTGATGTTAGCCGCCATGGCAGTAGTATCAAACTTTTAAGTTTCAATACATTACTTGCTGTATTTATAGGCAGTGTTCGAAAAAATACTGTCCAGAAATCCAGCGTGCAATACTGGCAAAAAAGATATTAAGGCATATGCCCAGTGTGGCTGGTGGGATCATTCGTAACTGTATCGTTACAAGAATTACTTTTTCCAGCCAATGTGACGCATGGCGCGATTTAATTCACGGTTAGCATCTTGTTTGCGCTCAGTGTCGCGCTTGTCGTATTCTTTTTTACCTCTACCTAGAGCAATCTCGCATTTCACTAGGTGCCTGCTCCAATACCAGGATTGGCAGATGCAGGCATAGCCTTTCTGCTGTACGGCAGCGGCGAGCCTTGTAAGTTCGCGAGCATTGAGCAATAGTTTGCGCGTACGCATCGATTCAGTAATTACATGGGTGCTAGCAGTTGGTAGTGGGGTGATATGAGTTCCTAGTAGCCATGCCCCTCCATCCTTGAACTGTACGTAGCTGTCGATCAATTGTAGTTTGTTGGCGCGCAGACTCTTTACTTCCCATCCAGCTAGGACTAGACCAGCCTCAAACCTATGTTCAATAAAGTAATCGTATCTTGCCTTTTTATTTTGCGCGATTGTTCCTGTGGGGTATTTTGTTTGTTTAGCCATAAGATTTAACATTATATGGAGTTGCGAGCTTGTCGGCTACGGTTAACTTGCGTGTTTAAGTGTGATTAGATGAATCCCAGCCAATATAGGCGATCCTCTGTTTTTTCTCTTTCGCGTATCAAACCGTTATTTAACGATATTTAACTTAGGTCTTAAGGCAGTGAAAGTGGTGTTTACATGACGATGCATATTAAGCGTTCGGCTGTACTGCCTTATTCGGCACAAGCGCTCTATGAGCTGGTTAACGACGTAGCGCGCTATCCAGAATTCTTGCCGTGGTGTTCAACTGCCGAAGTGTTAGAAGGTAGTGATGAGTATATGGTTGCCAGTGTAGGGATAGTTAATGGTGGCTTTAGTCAGCACTTTGTTACGCGTAATGTGCTGGTGTTTGGTAAATCTATTGAAATGAATTTACAGGAAGGGCCGTGTACTCAGTTGCATGGAGTTTGGGTATTTAAATCTTTGACTGACAAGGCTTGCAAGATTAGCCTAGATCTGTCTTTTGATTACTCTGGCCCTATTGTACGGGTAATATTAAGGCCTTTGTTTCATTATGTGGCAAACACCTTGGTGGATGCATTCTGTCAGCGACCAATGCAATTGCATAGGGGAGATTGTAGTAGTACATGACCCCCCCGCCAATGGCTTCGGTTATTTAGTTGCAGCGGCGCTTCCGGAGAGCGTAGCCCAATGGTAGCAGTGTATGCGTAAGTAATTTGCTTGATCTCCAGATTTAGCATCTTGGCTAATTGCCTTGTTATTTATACTCAGTATGGTTGCCACCGATGTGGATCTATTGCACAAAATTACTGTGCGCTGGTATCTAGATTTTGTGGTGCCGGTACCGGAACGGTTTTCGCTCCGTCGATATCTTTTTGGATCTGATCCAGCAAGGAGTGTGACTTGACCGATACTTCTGGCTGCGCTTTCTCTGTTTTCCGTACATTAGCGGTCATATTCGTTATATTCTCTTTGCCTAGCAATGCTTTATCGTGGCTTATGTCAGGCATGAAATCACCGGACAGGCTGACAAGTTGGTCATTTACATTAAAGATGAGGCTAACTCGTTTTTGCTGATGTCCACTGCCATTAGACTGCATGCTGTAAAGATAATCCCAGCAGTTGGCATCAAAAGTGTTAGTTAGCAGTGGGGTGCCCATAATAAATTGTACTTGCCGTCTAGTCATTCCAGGGCGTAACTGATTTATCATGTCTTGCGTAATGACGTTTCCTTGCTGTATGTCGTTTTTGTAAGCCTTAGGGAATGAACAACTGGTAAGCGCGAGCACCACTATAATAGTGACACTAGTTAACAAGATGTGAATGTTTTGCATTAGTTGGCAACTTCCATTATTTCGGCTACAACAATAAAAAATGTTTACAATACTTATGTTAAAAAAGAAAGAAGAAGCAGTATACGCGAGACAGCTAACTATGGTTAAAAATATCTAGCTACGGAACGTCGGTCTTAAAGTTACTCTGTCATGAATTAAAATTTCACAGATGCTCGATTCTGCTGAGCAGCTCCACATTAGTGCTGATGGTATTTATAAGGCGCTGATAGACTCTAACGATGAAGTTGGCTGATATAGCACACCGTGTGCTGACTCAGTTTAAAGCAGCAGGGCTGGTAGTTTATCATAATTTTGATGTGGGTCATGCAGTGTTTAAATTAGCTTAGTTGACGGTTAGTATCATGACCATATGGTTAACCTGGATACCAGTAAGATTATCAAGTTTGCAAGTTCGGAAATTGAAAAGCTCCAGCACTAAATCGTTTAGTGGTATGGATTCGATTTAGCCAACCATAATTTAGTTTTGTACATTCGTAAGCAAAAGCAAAAAACAACGTAGATTTGTTCTATGAAATTGAAAGGGATAGATAGAGGGCAGCCATGTGGTCGCTTCTGTGCTTTCTATATAAAGAAAGCAAATATAAGTAAAGATACCTGAATTAGGATTTGATAGTTACTATTATTTACTTCGCATACATTTAGTGATTCTATAGTTATATCGATGACGCCAAATATACTCAGCAATTCTTCCATTCGTTTTGGTTAATGCGGTTAAGATGTAGCCGTGTGCGTTGCATGGTAATCGTATACTTATGCATAAGTAAAAGTACATTTTGATGTACATTGTACAGTTAGTGTGTGACAAGTGAATTATTAGTAGCACTTAGGATAATGTTCATTCAGGCAGTGCAGTGGTTAGTTAAAATCTTAGTAGCTAAGCTAGCTAATCTAAATGTTGACTTACTCGAATACCAAATACAAAAGTAAGTGCTTGTGAGGTCTATATGATGATTACTTGGATCGCTAGGCTTGACCTACAACAGCTTGCTGCTACGGTTTCTCAAATTAGATTTTGTGCTACTCATTAAGGAGTAAGCCAGGATGTATTATCCTCTAATGAGCGAGCAAAGCTTTTCATGTTAGCTAAAATATTGATATTTAGTAGTCACAGCATATTCAGCAAACTATAGGAATTGCCGTCGCTTAATTACTTTCACTATCTAGTGTGTATGCCTCTAACAAAAAACGTCAAATGATACTTGACAGGCTAAGCTAGTGGAGCAAACTTGATTGGCTGAGTTGGTCACAATAGGTATTGTTTTTCAACGGTTATGGTTATTAATGTTCGCGCTAACTGTATGGGTATTAAATTAGTGGCTTGCTAAGTATTCTTAGATTACCAATCTTAGATTGCTAAGAAGGTGTGGCGTATATTTGCTGTAGTCGTATAAAAGCTTGTTTCGTGACGACCAAAACGCAAAAATACGTATTTGTCTTCATTGTTTATGCAGTAGATTAATATATCTTGTGTAGCCGGTTAAGCTTCTGATTCTGGAATGCTGGTCAGGTCTACAAGTGTCTAAAGTGTATCAGTTTCATCTATTACCATGTCGTACCAGTATGCCAGTTGTTTTAAAACTGAAATATAATGATAAATCATAGAATCTTTTTAAAATTGACACGCCTAATGTTTAGCTTGACTTGCTTAAGTAGATTAAGTTGTTTCAAACAACATTGACTAACTAAATATTAAATGAGTAGAAATGAATCATGGGTAGCTAAAGATTTTTGGTAACACTAACTGCCCTTTAACCTAAAAATTATGGCTCCACTTATGCCATATAAAGTGCGACCTTAGTTCGTGTATGATGTTAAATTTTTAAAGGAGAAATTTATGGCTGAGGAACAGACGCAGGATACGCAAATTTTAGACGCTAATTTAGTTACTGATGATGCATTGGTAACTCGCGTGCAATTGCTTGAAGAGCAATTGGCCGCTGCACAAGATCAGTCTTTACGTATTGCTGCTGATCTGCAGAACGTTCGTCGCCGAGCTGAACAGGATGTCGAAAAGGCTCACAAATTCTCACTAGAAAAATTTGCTCATGATCTGCTGCCAATCATTGATAGCCTAGAGCGTGGCCTTGAGTTATCAAATCCAGATGACGAAAATATTCGCCCCATGCGTGAAGGAATTGAGTTAACCCTAAAAATGTTTCAGGACACCATGAAACGTTATCAATTGGAAGCTATTGATTTACAAGGTGGTGAACCGTTTAATGCTGAGCATCACCAAGCTATGGCAATGCAGGAAAGTAATGACCTAGAGCCTAACAGCATATTGAAAGTTTTTCAGAAGGGTTACCAGCTAAATGGTCGTTTGCTGCGTCCAGCAATGGTGGTAGTGAGCAAGGCCCCTGCACATGTTGCACCATCTATTGATGAGTAGGCTTGAAATCAGTTGTAACGACCCCACTTATAAATTCAAGCGTTTAAGTGCTACCGCAGTTATACCCACTGCTGCGGCAACTAAGTAAAAGTTTCTGGAGAGCAAATTATGGGCAAAATTATCGGTATCGACCTAGGGACTACTAACTCTTGTGTTTCTGTATTGGAAAATGGCACTGCGAAGGTTATCGAAAGCGCTGAGGGTGCACGTACCACGCCGTCTATCATTGCTTACGCTAATGATGGCGAAATCCTCGTGGGCCAGTCGGCTAAGCGTCAAGCTGTCACCAATCCGCACAACACTCTGTACGCTATTAAGCGTCTGATCGGTCGTAAGTTCAACGAAGAAGTTGTACAAAAAGACATCAAAATTGTCCCTTATAAAATTGCCAAGGCTAATAATGGTGATGCTTGGGTTGAGGTAAATAGCAAAAAGATGTCACCGCCGCAGATCTCGGCTGAAATCTTAAAAAAAATGAAGAAAACAGCCGAAGATTATCTCGGCGAAGCAGTGACTGAAGCGGTCATCACTGTTCCGGCTTATTTCAATGATAGTCAGCGTCAAGCAACGAAAGATGCTGGCCGCATCTCTGGTCTGGATGTGAAGCGTATTATTAACGAGCCAACTGCAGCTGCTTTGGCCTATGGTATGGACAAAGCTAAGGGTGACCACACTGTAATTGTTTATGATCTTGGTGGCGGTACTTTTGATGTTTCTGTGATCGAGATAGCTGAAGTTGACAGCGAGCACCAGTTTGAAGTACTGGCTACCAACGGTGATACATTTTTGGGTGGTGAAGACTTTGACATTCGTCTTATCGACTATTTGGTTGAGGAATTTAAAAAAGAAAGCGGCATGAATCTCAAAGGTGACCCGCTAGCTATGCAGCGCTTAAAAGAATCTGCTGAAAAAGCTAAGATCGAGCTATCCTCTGCTCAGTCAACTGAGGTAAATCTGCCTTATATCACTGCAGATGCTACCGGTCCTAAGCATTTAAATGTAAAGATTTCACGTTCTAAGCTAGAAGCTCTGGTTGAAGACCTGGTTCAGCGCACTATCGAGCCTTGCCGTATAGCGCTAAAAGACTCTGGTATCGACGTTGCTTCGATCAACGATGTGATTTTAGTTGGTGGGCAGACTCGCATGCCGTTAGTTCAAAAGCTAGTAACTGAGTTTTTTGGTAAAGATGCCCGCAAAGATGTTAACCCAGATGAAGCTGTTGCTATGGGTGCTGCTATTCAGGGTGCAGTACTAACTGGCGATGTAAAAGATGTTTTACTGCTAGACGTCAGCCCGCTAACTTTGGGTATCGAAACCATGGGCGGCGTGATGACTGCATTGATCGAGAAGAATACTACGATTCCTACCAAAAAATCGCAAGTATTTTCGACTGCTGATGACAACCAAAGTGCCGTGACCATTCACGTTCTGCAAGGTGAGCGTAAAAAAGCTGCTCAAAATAAGTCACTAGGTAAGTTTGATCTGGCTGAAATTCCACCAGCGCCACGTGGAGTTCCACAAATTGAAGTGACTTTTGATATTGACGCCAATGGTATCCTGCACGTTGGCGCTAAAGATAAGGCTACTGGCAAAGAACAAAAAATTACTATCAAGGCTAACTCTGGTTTGTCGGATAAAGAAATTCAACAGATGATTCGTGATGCTGAAGCTAACGCTGATGCTGATATTAAGTTTGCAGAGTTGGCTAGCGCACGCAATCAAGGTGATGCCCTAGTACACTCGACGCGTAAAATGGTTTATGAAGCTGGCGATAAAGTTACAGAAGACGAAAAAACCTCAATTGAGTCGGCTGTGGTTGCTTTGGAGGCAGCCATAAAATGCGATGATAAGGCTGCTATCGAAGCTAAGCGCGATGCGTTATCTACAGTCTCTGCACCAGTTGCTCAAAAAATATATGCTGAGCAAACCAAGTCGACAAAAAGCGCTGCACATCAGGCAACGCCTGAAGCCAAACACAACGATGTTGTCGATGCTGAATTTGAAGAAGTTAAAGACCAGCAGTAAGTTAACTACCAAGTTAACCGCTATTAAGTGGTGTCCAGTTAGGATGTTGCCGCGCGGGAGCTTGCTCCCGCGTTGGTGTATATGGGTATGCAAGTTTTATATTATGTGACAAAGTTATAGTGCTGTTTGGTGTGATCAAGAATTATTTTAATTTGCAATTAATAAATGCTGCGTTTTAGCCTTATCTATGGCAAAAGTAGTTACAATTAAGATTGTTAAATTGACGTGAGTTGGGTCTTAATCTGTATATAGCTCAACTAGTTTGGTAAGGCTCAGGAGGGTCTAGCTAAACGTCCTTAAGAGTGCAAAGACTTATGGCAAAGCGTGACTATTACGAAGTGTTGGGTGTAGAACGCGGCTCTAGTGAGGCGGACCTAAAAAAGGCCTATCGTCGTCTAGCGATGAAGCACCATCCGGACCGTAATCCGGATAGCAAGGAGTCCGAAGAACTGTTCAAAGAAGTTAATGAGGCTTATGAGTGCCTATCTGACCCTAAAAAGCGAGCGGCCTACGATCAGTATGGCCACGTCGGTGTAGACCCAAGCATGGGCGGTGGCGGTACAGGTTTTAGTGGTCAAAACTTCTCCGATATCTTCGGCGACGTATTTAGCGACTTCTTTAATAGTGGTCGTAGTGCCCAGCGTGGCGGCGCCCAGCGTGGCAACGACCTGCGCTACACGCTAGAGCTAAACCTCGAAGAGGCTGTGCGCGGCACTACGGTTAATATTCGTGTCCCTACGTTGGTAAGTTGTAATACGTGCAATGGTTTAGGTGCGAAGAAAGGCTCCTCACCAATAACCTGTTCAACCTGTGGCGGAATTGGTCAGGTTCGTATGCAACAGGGTTTTTTCTCAGTGCAGCAGACATGCCCGCGCTGTCATGGCCAGGGTAAAATTATTTCTGATCCATGTAATTCTTGCCATGGCGAAGGCCGCACAGAAGAATATAAGACTCTCTCTGTGAGTATACCGACAGGTGTAGATACTGGCGATCGCATTCGTCTATCTGGCGAAGGCGAAGCAGGCATTCAGGGTGGTCCTATGGGCGACTTGTACGTAATGATTAATGTACGTGAGCACTCGATCTTCCGGCGTGACGGCAAGCATCTTGCCTGCGAAGTTCCGATTAATTTTGTCGATGCAGCTTTAGGCGGTGAGCTTGAGATTCCCACCCTTGATGGTCGGGTCAAACTTAAGATCCCCGAAGGTACACAGACTGGAAAACAGTTTCGTATTCGTGGCAAAGGCGTTGCACCTGTGCGCGGTGGCGATACCGGTGACTTAATGTGTCGTGTAGTGGTAGAAACTCCAGTTAATCTAGGACGTCGTCAGCGTGAACTTCTAGAAGAGTTTCGTAACTCCCTAAAAAGTGATGACTCCCATTCGCCAAAAACTACTGGCTTTTTTGATGGCGTGAAGCGCTTTTTCGGCGATCTCTGAGAGAGTGAATATGCGACGTATAGCTGTAATTGGCGCTGCTGGGCGTATGGGTAAGAAGTTAATCAAAGAAGTACATCAGCGCTCGCTGGTTTCTAGGCTGACGGCGGCGATTATTCGCCCTGACAGCACATTAATTGGTATGGATGCTGGTGAGCTAGTTTCGCTAGGTCGCATTGGTATTTTGTTGTCTGGTAGTCTAGAGCATGTAGCTAATGAATTCGATGTGTTAATTGATTTCACTTTGCCTGATGTGATGATAAAAAATCTGATTTTTTGCCGTAAGGCAGGTAAGGCTATGGTGATCGGCACTACAGGTTTGAGTCAAGATCAGAAACATTTACTAGTGGAGGCGAGCACGGATATCCCAATCGTTTTTGCTGCTAACTTCAGTGTCGGTGTAAACTTGTCGCTTAAGTTGCTAGACCTAGCAGCACATGTGCTAGGTGATGAGGCGGATATCGAAATTATTGAGACTCATCATCGTCACAAGCTTGACATGCCGTCGGGTACTGCGTTACGCATGGGTGAAACGATTGCCGATGCCTTGGGTCGTGACTTATCGAAAGTTGCTGTTTACGGCCATGAAAGCCGCACAGGTACACGTGCGCGTGAAACTATCGGCTTTGCTGTCGTTCGCGGTGGTGATGTGATCGGTGATCATACAGTTTTATTTGCTACTGAAGGCGAGCGCTTAGAGATTACGCATAAAGCTTCTAGCCGTATGACATTCGCTAGTGGTGCGGTACGTGCTGCTCTTTGGTTAGAAAGTCGCAAACCTGGTTTGTATGATATGAGCAATGTGCTGGATTTACACTAAATAAGTAATTAGAACATAGTGTTAAGATTTTGTGATGCAAGGTTTTGCTGCTTCACTTATAAGCAGCACTTTATCGAAACCTATTGCTGTATCAGACTGAGTAGTAGAGGCGGACTAAAAGCTTGTTATATACATTGTAGCTTAGTTTTTTTACTAAAAACGTGCCTTTGATAAAGAATCTTAATGACGGGTTAATGCATCGCTCCAATTTTTATAACCTGTTATTACCTCTTCAGGCTTTATTTACGGGAGACCTTCTTGACTCAGCCAGCAATACTTGCCCTTGCTGATGGCGGTATTTTTCGCGGCAAAGCTATTGGGGTCGACGGTCAAACCGTTGGAGAGATAGTGTTTAATACCGCCATGACCGGTTATCAAGAAATTCTTACTGATCCATCCTACGCTAAACAAATTGTTACTCTGACTTATCCGCATATCGGCAATACCGGCACAACACCGGAAGACGTCGAGTCTAGTCGAGTCTGGCCGGCCGGGTTAGTGATTAGCGACCTGCCATTAGTTGCAAGCAACTGGCGTAACACGATGTCACTGTCTGATTACCTAAAAGCTAATCACGTTGTAGCGATCGCTGGTATTGATACGCGCCGCCTAACGCGTATTCTGCGCGAAAAAGGTTCACAAAACGGTTGTATTATGGCTGGAAATAGTATTTCTGAAGATGTGGCGATCGTTGCAGCGCAAGGTTTCCCTGGCCTTAAAGGCATGGATCTGGTGCAAGTCGTTAGCACTAAAAAGCAGTACGAGTGGCGTTCCACTGTATGGGATTTGAAGACCGATAGCCACGAAACCATTGCTTCTGCAGACTTGCAATACCATGTAGTTGCTTATGATTATGGCATCAAGTACAACATTCTGCGTATTTTGGTTGAGTGCGGTTGCCGTGTAACTGTGGTGCCAGCACAAACAAAGGCCAGTGATGTGCTAGCTCTACAGCCAGACGGTATGTTTTTGTCCAATGGCCCTGGTGATCCAGAACCTTGTGATTACGCTATTAGGGCAATCAAGCAAGTGCTGGAAACCGAAATTCCAGTATTCGGTATTTGTTTGGGTCATCAGCTATTAGCTTTAGCTTCCGGCGCCAAGACTTTAAAAATGGGTCACGGCCATCATGGCGTCAATCACCCAGTACAAAATCTAGACACTGGAGTTGTTATGATTTCTAGTCAGAACCACGGTTTTACCGTAGACGAAGCGACTTTGCCAGCCAATGTTCGCGTGATCTACAAATCGCTGTTTGATGGTTCTTTGCAAGGTATTGAGCGCACAGATAAAAGTGCGTTTAGCTTCCAGGGTCATCCTGAAGCTAGCCCAGGCCCGAGTGACGTAGCTTCGCTGTTTAGCCGTTTTATTAATGAAATGGCTAGGCGACGCTGAGTGAATGGTTTGTGCTATGTGGCAACTAATATCGTTGCTACCATCATAAACTCTGTAAAAATTGTTCAAGACGGATTACCAACTGAACCTGCTGATTTAAGTGATAAGCGCATGCCAAAACGTATAGATATACAAAGTATCCTGATTCTCGGCGCAGGCCCTATCGTGATCGGTCAAGCCTGCGAATTTGACTATTCCGGCACCCAGGCTTGTAAAGCGCTGCGCGAGGAAGGTTACCGAGTCATTTTGGTAAACTCTAACCCAGCTACCATTATGACTGATCCAATAATGGCCGATGCTACTTATATTGAACCAATTAAATGGCAAACCGTTGCCAAGATTATCGAAAAAGAGCGCCCTGATGCATTGCTGCCGACTATGGGTGGCCAGACTGCTCTGAACTGTGCTCTGGACCTTGAGCGTAAAGGCTGTCTAGAAAAATTTAGCGTAGAGATGATCGGTGCCAATGCTGATACAATCGATAAAGCTGAAGATCGATCGCGTTTCGACAAAGCCATGAAATCTATTGGCTTAGCATGCCCGCGTTCAGGTATTGCTCATAGTATGGCAGAAGCTAATGTGGTTCTCGAAACCTTAGGCTTTCCATGCATCATCCGTCCATCTTTCACTATGGGTGGTACGGGTGGTGGTATCGCTTATAATCGTGAAGAGTTCGAGGAAATATGTGCTCGTGGTTTAGATTTATCTCCGACTAAAGAACTGCTAATCGATGAATCCTTAATTGGATGGAAAGAATATGAGATGGAGGTTGTTCGTGATAAAAAAGACAATTGCATTATTGTCTGCTCCATTGAAAACATTGACCCGATGGGTGTGCATACTGGTGACTCGATTACTATGGCTCCCGCACAAACCTTAACCGATAAAGAATATCAGATTCTGCGTAACGCGTCAATTGCGGTATTGCGCGAGATTGGTGTTGAAACTGGTGGTTCTAATGTTCAGTTTGGTATCTGCCCAGATTCTGGTCGTATGGTTGTGATTGAGATGAATCCACGCGTATCCCGCTCTTCAGCATTGGCTTCGAAAGCTACCGGTTTCCCAATTGCTAAGGTCGCAGCTAAGCTGGCGGTGGGTTATACCTTAGACGAGCTGTCGAACGACATCACTGGCGGTAAAACCCCAGTGTCCTTTGAGCCGTCTATCGATTATGTTGTAATCAAACTGCCACGTTTTGCTTTTGAAAAATTCACCAATGCTGATGCGCGTCTGATTACTCAAATGAAGTCAGTTGGTGAAGTGATGGCTATCGGCCGTTCTTTCCAGGAATCCCTACAGAAAGCCTTGCGCAGCTTAGAGGTGGGTGTTTGTGGTTTAGACGAAAAGCTTGATTTGAGCAATCCAGAAAGCATGAGTGTACTCAGGCGTGAGTTGACTGTACCTGGCGCTGAGCGTATTTGGTACATCGCTGATGCGTTTCGTATAGGCATGACTGTCACAGATATCTTTGATATGAATATGATCGACCCGTGGTTCTTAGTGCAGATCGAAGACCTGATAAAAACAGAAGAGCAGGTTAAGATCTTGGGTTTAGCTAATATCGACCGCAGTATGATGTTCAGCCTCAAACGAAAAGGCTTTTCCGACCAACGCCTAGCTAAGTTAATTGGTATAACTGAAAAAAACCTGCGCATGCATCGTCATAAGTTAGAGATTTTTCCTGTCTATAAGCGTGTTGACACCTGCGCTGCTGAGTTTGCAACTGACACCGCCTACTTATACTCAACCTATGAGGAGGAGTGCGAGTCAGCGCCGTCAAGTCGCGACAAGATAATGATCCTGGGCGGTGGACCAAATCGTATTGGTCAGGGCATAGAGTTCGATTACTGTTGTGTGCACGCTGCTCTTGCTCTGCGTGAAGATGGGTACGAGACTATTATGGTCAACTGTAATCCAGCAACGGTGTCTACCGACTACGATACTTCTGATCGCTTATACTTTGAACCGGTAACTCTAGAAGACGTGCTGGAAATCGTGCGTGTTGAGAAGCCAAAAGGTGTAATCGTACAGTATGGTGGTCAAACTCCGTTAAGATTAGCTCGTTCTCTAGAGGCCGCTGGCGTACCAATTATTGGCACTAGCCCTGACGCTATTGACCGCGCCGAAGACCGTGAGCGTTTCCAGCAAATGGTTGAGCGTTTGAACCTGCGTCAACCATTAAACGCTACCGTTCGTAGCGAAGACGGAGCTATCCGTGCAGCCAGTAAGATCGGTTACCCACTGGTAGTGCGTCCATCCTATGTATTGGGCGGACAGGCAATGGAAATAGTTTACGAAGAAGAAGAGCTGAAGCGTTATCTGCGTGATACGGTAAAAGTCTCTAGCGACAGTCCAGTACTGTTAGACCATTTCCTTAACTGCGCTATTGAAATAGACATAGACGCGGTTTGCGACGGTAGTGATGTAGTAATCGGTGCAATTATGCAGCATATCGAACAGGCTGGCGTGCACTCCGGTGATTCAGCGTGTTCGCTGCCTCCTTACTCTCTGACAGCGCACATCCAAGACGAGATGCGTGAACAAGTTAAGAAAATGGCCTTAGAGCTTGGTGTTATTGGCCTCATGAATGTTCAGCTGGCGTTGCAAGGTGAAGATATTTACATCATCGAAGTCAACCCACGTGCTTCGCGTACCGTGCCATTTGTTTCTAAGTGTATAGGTGTGTCCCTAGCAATGATCTCTGCTCGCGTGATGGCTGGTAAGACCCTAAAAGAAATCGGTTTTACTAGAGAAATAATTCCGAACTTCTATAGTGTAAAAGAGGCGGTGTTTCCGTTTGCTAAATTTCCTGGTGTAGATCCGATCCTAGGTCCAGAAATGAAGTCTACTGGTGAAGTTATGGGCGTAGGTGATACTTTTGGTGAAGCATTTTCTAAAGCCCAGATGGGCGCCAGTGAAGTGCTGCCAACTGGTGGCACTGCGTTTCTTAGCGTGCGCGATGATGACAAATCATTAGTTGCAGGTGTAGCCCGTGATCTGATTAACTTGGGATTTAAAATTGTGGCGACTGTTGGAACCGCTAAGCTTATTGAAGCAGCGAACCTTCAAGTGTGTCGCGTGAATAAGGTAATGGAAGGCCGTCCGCATATTGTCGATATGATAAAGAATGACGAAGTTACGCTGATTATCAACACCACCGAAGGTCGCCAGTCGATCGCGGACTCCTATTCCATACGTCGTAATGCATTGCAGCATAAGATCTATTGCACTACTACTATTGCTGCTGGCGAAGCTATTTGCGAAGCGCTTAAGTTTGGTCCGGAAAAAACCGTGCGTCGATTACAGGATCTACACTCAGGATTGAATGCATGATTAAATACCCAATGACTGTCGAGGGTTTCAATGCCCTAAAAAAAGAACACGCCTACCTGATCAAAGTCGTACGTCCAAAGCTAAGTCAAGATATCGGTGCGGCTCGCGCGTTAGGTGATCTGAAAGAAAATGCTGAATACCATGCTGCTCGTGAGCAGCAGGGTATGGTTGAGGCACGTATTCGCAATATCGAAGGCCGTCTGCATAATTCAGTTGTTATTGATATTAAAACCATTCCGAAGACTGGTAAGGTGCTTTTCGGCACTACCGTGAAGATTATCAATGTTAAAACTGATGAAATTGTAGTCTATCATATAGTAGGTGAAGACGAAGCTGACTTTAAGCTAGGGAAGATTTCTAGTAGTTCACCACTTGCCAGTGCTTTGATTGCTAGAGCAGAAGGTGATGTAGTAGTCGTTAAAACGCCAGGCGGCTTAATCGAGTACGAAATCATTGAAGTTAATCACATCTGAAAGATGGTGCACGCTTTTGGCTGGCTTGTCATATGCACATTATGTGTTAGCACACTGCTGATCCATGGTTTGATTGGTTTGGTCATGCTACTGATTTATGAGCTTAATCAATATTAAGTGCACTGTTAATGAGCTTGATGATGATGCGTGTGATGCTCTCCCTAGGGTATTAGTATGAGTAAAAACTAAAAGTTTTGGGAAAATTAGTGAATAGCTCGATATATTTGCGACTAACTGCTGTTAGTTGATGTTAAAGTTCTTGCGATGACATAATACTGAATATATCGTAAGTACCTTACGCTATATCAGCTTTGCTAGTTTAATTATAGTCATTGCAATAGCAGCTAAGCGTGTTACGCGGTCAAGGATAATTGGACCTTAATTCTGATTTATTTGTTAGCGCTGAATGCGCTTTTAAGACTTGCTAATATATACTTAAACAATGACTATTATTGTGTCTTTTGTTCCTGAGTAAATGGTATAACTTATTTCTCTGTGTCTGATTTTTAAAGAGTGATATTTTAATGTACCACGAGTCACTATATGGCTCGCCTGGTTAATGACACCAAATTTTCGAGGTTTAGTCGGTGGCCCGTTCTAAAACTAGTCATCAGTGGCTTCAAGAGCATTTCAATGATCCTTACGTTAAAAAAGCGCAAAAAAACGGTTATCGCTCTAGGGCTAGCTACAAGCTATTAGAAATTCAGAATAAGGACAAATTGATTCGCCCAGGTATGAGCGTTATTGATCTTGGCGCAGCCCCAGGCGGCTGGTCCCAAGTGGTAAGTTGTCTAATTGGTGAGCGTGGTCGTTTAATTGCTTCTGACATACTGGAGATGGACAGTATTCCTTATGTGACCTTTGTTCATGGTGACTTTACTCAGAATATCTTACTTGCACAGATTTTTAAAGCAGTAGGAAATTCGCAGGTAGACCTTATAATTTCCGACATGGCTCCTAACTTGGTTGGCTTATCTACAGTCGATATGCCAAGAGTGATGTGCCTTTGTGATCTGGCGCTAAGTTTAGCCAGTCAGGTATTGCGCCCTGGTGGTGATTTTCTAGTAAAAATCTTTCATGGTGAAGGTTTTGATCGGTATTATAAAAATATAAACAAACTGTTTGACAAAGTACAGACGCGTAAACCTGCCGCTTCACGGAACAAGTCTAGAGAGCAGTACCTATTGTGTCGCGGTTTTTTAGGTATTTTAGCGAGTGAAGAGCGTTTTTAAGGAATTTATGATGGGCTTGATTTATAACGCTATCGTTACAAGGTTTTACGAATATTGTACATATAGATTTTTATAAAAGATTATAGACAACACCTGACAGAGTTTTAGGTTATGTAGTAAGTTAAATTAAAAAATTTAATGCGAAGCATGTACTCATATAAGGCCACAGGGGATAGTTAATTGAACGATATGGCAAAAAATTTGATCCTATGGTTGATTATCGCGGCCGTCCTAGTGATGGTGATGAATAATTTTTCTAGCACTCATGAGCCACAGAATATCAACTATTCTGACTTTATACAACAGGTTAAAGATGGCAAGGTGGAGCACGTAGCGGTTGACGGTTACGTGATTACCGGCAAGCGTAACGATGGTAACAGCTTTAAAACTATTCGTCCGGCAATCCAGGATAACGGCCTTATAGGGGACTTAGTAAACAACCATGTGGTGATTGAAGGTAAACAGCCTGAGCAGCAGAGTATTTGGGTTCAGCTTCTGGTAGCTAGTTTTCCGATACTGGTAATTATCGCTGCGTTTATGTTTTTTATGCGTCATATGCAAGGTAGTGCTGGTGGCAGGGGCGGCCCTATGAGTTTCGGTAAGAGTAAGGCGCGTCTTCTCCCTGAAGATCAAGTGAAAACTACCCTGGCTGACGTCGCAGGCTGCGATGAAGCTAAAGAAGAAGTCGGTGAGTTAGTGGAATTTTTACGTGATCCGGGTAAATTTCAGCGCCTAGGCGGACGTATTCCTCGCGGTGTATTAATGGTTGGTCCTCCGGGTACAGGTAAAACATTGATAGCTAAGGCAATTGCTGGCGAAGCTAAAGTAGCGTTTTTTACCATTTCTGGCTCTGACTTTGTTGAGATGTTCGTTGGTGTAGGTGCTAGTCGCGTTCGTGATATGTTTGAGCAGGCTAAGAAGCACGCTCCATGTATTATCTTTATTGACGAAATAGACGCCGTCGGTCGCCACCGTGGTGTTGGTATGGGGGGCGGTCATGATGAGCGTGAGCAAACCCTTAATCAATTGCTGGTTGAGATGGATGGCTTTGAAATGAATGACGGCATTATTGTCATTGCCGCGACTAACCGTCCAGATGTTTTAGATCCTGCGCTGTTGCGTCCAGGCCGTTTCGACCGTCAGGTTGTTGTCGGTCTGCCTGACATTCGTGGTCGCGAACAGATACTGAAAGTGCATATGCGCAAAGTACCCATAGGTGACGATGTAGCTCCAGCTGTGATCGCACGCGGTACTCCAGGTTTTTCTGGTGCTGACTTAGCTAATTTAGTAAACGAGGCTTCGTTGTTTGCAGCTCGTACCAGTAAGCGTATTGTTGAAATGAAAGAGTTCGAACTAGCGAAAGATAAGATTATGATGGGCCCTGAGCGTAAATCTATGGTCATGTCAGATAAAGAAAAACAAAACACCGCTTATCATGAAGCCGGACATACAATTGTTGGCCGCGTTGTGCCTGAGCATGACCCAGTATACAAGGTGTCAATAATTCCTCGTGGTCGTGCGCTTGGTGTTACGATGTTTCTTCCTGAAGAAGATCGTTACAGTCTTTCTAAGCGTGCCTTGATAAGCCAGATTTGCTCGTTATATGGTGGCCGAATTGCTGAAGAGATGACGCTAGGCTTTGATGGTGTCACTACTGGTGCTTCTAATGATATTATTCGTGCCAGTCAAATAGCACGGAATATGGTGACCAAGTGGGGTTTATCAGAAAAACTTGGACCTTTAATGTATGCCGAAGAAGAAGGTGGAGTATTCCTTGGTCGTAGCTGTGGAGGTCAAAGTGCACACTTCTCCAGTGAAACAATCAAGCTGATTGACTCTGAGGTACGCAGTATTATTGACCACTGCTATGGTATAGCGAAGCAAATTCTTACTGATAACCGCGATAAGCTTGATGTTATGGCTGATGCGCTGATTAGGTATGAAACTATTGATGTAGATCAGATCGACGACATTATGGCTGGTCGCATACCTCGTGAACCTCGAGACTGGGAAGACTCTTCAGGTACTTCAGATAATAAACTGCCGGTAGTACAAAATGAGCGCCACGAAGCTCCTATAGGTGGTCAGGCAGCTGATAATTAAGGTTTATTATGACTTCTGTCTTGTCCTCAACCCGATTGCCTTGTGGCAATCGGGTTCTTGATTTAGACCATACCCATGTCATGGGTATCTTGAATGTAACCCCAGATTCTTTTTTTGACAGTAGTCGCTTCAGTCAACTAGATGCTGCGTTGCGTCATGCTGAAGCAATGGTGGCGGCTGGTACAGCCTTAATTGATGTTGGCGGTGAGTCAACCAGGCCTGGCGCTCGAGTAGTTTCCTCTCTGGAAGAACTCGAACGAGTGTCGTCAATAGTCGAATTAATTGCCCATGAGCTAGATGTAATTATCTCTGTTGATACATCGAATCCTGCCGTGATGCGAGAGGCAGCAAGCTTAGGTGCGGGGTTGATCAATGATGTGCGCTCTCTTCAGCGCGATGGTGCTATGGATGCTGCGGTGGCAACTGGCTTACCCGTGTGTTTGATGCATATGCTAGGAGAGCCAGGCAATATGCAAGATAACCCGCATTACTATGATCTTATTGGTGAGGTTAGTGGTTTTCTTGCTGAAAGAATGGCGCAGTGTATCAATGCTGGTATTTCTCCTGAAAAGATTATCCTTGATCCAGGGTTTGGCTTCGCCAAGACAAGACAACACAATTTTAGCTTACTCAAACACATGGAATCTTTGTGTTACTTAGGTAGACCTCTATTAGTAGGTGTATCGCGCAAGAGCATGACAGGGTTTACGTTAAATCACCCTATTAGTGAACGGTTGTATGGTAGTTTAGCATTGGCGGCGCTTGCTGTGATTAGAGGGGCGCGTATTTTGCGTGTACATGATGTCGCTGAAACGGTGGATATTGTGCGCATGTTGACCGCAGTAGAGTCAGCCGACTAAAAAATAATGGAGTGTTATGACTAAAAAATATTTTGGCACCGATGGTATTCGTGGCCGAGTCGGAATATTTCCTATTACTGCTGAGTTTATGCTTAAGCTGGGGTGGGCAGCAGGTATGGCGTTTCGCAGCATGGGCGCTTGCCGCATCTTAGTAGGCAAAGATACCCGTATCTCTGGTTACATGTTGGAGTCTGCCCTAGAGGCTGGTTTGTCGGCAGCAGGTGCAGATGTGATGCTTTTGGGACCAATGCCAACACCAGCGATTGCTTACCTAACACGCACTTTACATGCTGAAGCTGGTATTGTGATAAGCGCTTCGCACAATCCTTATGATGACAACGGTATTAAGTTTTTTTCTGGCGATGGCACTAAGTTGCTGGATGAGATTGAACTAATAATAGAAAAATTACTAGATACGCCGATGACGGCAGTTAAGTCGAGTCAGTTGGGCAAAGTTTCGCGCATAAACGATGCTCCAGGGCGCTACATCGAGTTTTGCAAAAGCAGTGTGCCGGCTAGCATTAATTTTACTGGCCTCAAGATAGTTATCGATTGTGCTCACGGTGCGACATATAAGGTCGCACCTAGTGTATTTAGGGAATTAGGTGCTGATGTGACGTTGCTATCAGCACAGCCTAATGGTTTAAATATTAACCATAACTGCGGCTCTACTCATATGGAACAACTACAGACTGCTGTACTAGCTAAGCATGCGGATCTCGGTATTGCTTTTGATGGTGATGGTGACCGTGTACTTATGGTCGATCACGCGGGTGTTGTAGTTGATGGTGATGAGCTTCTGTTTATTATTGCTCGCGACTTATATGAGTGTAACAAACTGCAAGGCGGTGTAGTGGGCACTATGATGAGTAACTTGGGACTTGAACTGGCTATGGCATCGATGGGTATTCCATTTGTACGCGCTAATGTTGGTGACCGTTATGTCATCGCTGAGCTGTTAGAACGTAATTGGTTGGTTGGTGGTGAGAGTTCAGGGCATGTGGTATGCTTTCAGCATACCACTACAGGTGATGCAATTATCGCTGCACTGCAGGTTTTACTCTCTTTGTTTCGTCGTGAAGAGAGTCTTGCCCAGGCGTGTCAGGCTTTATGTAAGTATCCTCAGGTTCTGCTTAATGTACATTTTGCTAGTACGGAAAATCCTATTGAACATTCTGTTATTAAAAACGCTCATGAACGTATAACTCTCGCAATGGCTGGGCATGGGCGTGTGTTGCTTCGTAAATCCGGTACAGAGCCTCTAGTCCGCGTCATGGTTGAAGGTGAGGATGCAGCACAAGTTCGCCTTCATGCTGAAGAGCTAGCAAAACTAGTAACTGAAATTTATATCTGAATATAGCTTGCAAATGATAGTGTGATTAGGTAATATTTTCGTTAAATTTAATCGACGAGACACAATATGCGTCGAACTATGGTAGCTGGAAACTGGAAAATGCACGGTACCCGCTCCAGCATTGCTGAGTTGATCAATAGTCTTAGGTGCTTAGCTCTACCCAGCAGTGTTGATATTGCGGTATTCCCTCCCTGCTTATATATTAAGCAGGTTGTTGATGGCTTAAAAGGTAACCTGATCCAGGTTGGTGCGCAAAATTCTGCGGTAGAGCCCACGCAAGGCGCACTGACCGGTGAGATCTCACCTAGTCAGCTAGCAGATGCTGGTTGCTCTTATGTTATTGTAGGGCATTCTGAGCGCCGTCGAATGATGGGTGAGCATGATGGAATAGTCAATCGTAAGTTTGCGGCAGCACAGGCTTGTGGTTTGATTCCAGTTTTGTGCATAGGGGAAGCCCTCGAGCAACGTGAGTCTGGCAATACTCTTAAAGTTGTCTCGTATCAGTTAGGAAGCCTCATCAAGGAACTAGGTATGAGCGTATTTGCAAATGCGGTAATTGCTTACGAGCCAATCTGGGGAATTGGCACTGGGCTGACTGCCACACCACAACAAGCACAGGATGTGCACGCAGCTATCCGTACTCAGTTATCAGAAGAGACTTCTGAAATTGCACAAGGTATCCGGCTTCTATATGGAGGCAGTGTAAAAGCGGCAAATGCGGCTGAGTTATTCAGCATGCCTGATATCGATGGGGGGCTTATTGGTGGGGCCTCTCTGAATGCAAATGAGTTCGGCGAGATTTGCCGTGCTGCAGGAAACTGAAAAATGCTGGAAACAGTCGTAGTCATCTTTCATATGTTGACTTCTATAGGCATAGTTGCATTGGTCTTGTTGCAGCATGGTAACAGTGCTGATACTGGTATGTCCTTTGGCATAAGTGCTTCAAATTCCATATTTAGAAGTCAAGGTTCATCCACCTTTCTCAGTAAGATTACTGCTGTACTCGCCGCTGGGTTATTTATAACTAGCTTAGGATTAAACTACTTTGCTAAAAAGAAAGCCGATGCGCTTGCCCAAATAGGTCTTCCCAGCCAAATAGTGCTGGATATACAAAAAACAAAACCAGTTTCTGATGAAGCGCAAGCGTCTAAATAGCGTAAAGCAGCTACTTCAGCGACTGATATACTTTCAGCTCATCAGTAAAAAATCCAAATAGTTATAAAATTTGTATTGCCGAGGTGGTGGAATTGGTAGACACGCAACCTTGAGGTGGTTGTGCCTATATGGTATAGGGGTTCGAGCCCCCTTCTCGGTACTAATTTAAACTAGGTGGCAACTAGTCTATTGTAAGTTTTTGTAGGTAGACAGATTATATTGACCACATAAAGGGATTGGTCATACAATATCGCCACAGTTGTATCGCGGGGTGGAGCAGCCTGGTAGCTCGTCGGGCTCATAACCCGAAGGTCGTCGGTTCAAATCCGGTCCCCGCAACCAATTTTAACGTAGCCCCTTTTAAGGGGCTTTTTATTAGCCAGATGCTTTCAGTGTCGCTGTTCGACAGCATCTTAAGAATTAGTGCTGCGTTCATTTTATTTTGTACAACATATGCACTATGGAGAGGGTAGGTGTCGAGCAAGCTAAAACAGTTGCAGGCCTTGTTAGCTCCAGTGATTGTGGCTCTAGGTTATGAATACTGGGGTATTGAGTTTTCAGCTCAAAGGCGACACGTAATATTGCGTATATATATTGATAAAGAGGGCGGCGTGCTAGTGGACAATTGCGTCACTGTCAGTCGCCATATTAGTGGTGTTATGGATGTTGAAGATCTAATTTCAGTTAAATATACCCTCGAAGTTTCCTCGCCAGGCTTGGAACGCCCATTGTTTACTATTGAGCAGTTTATAAAATTTATCGGTAAACAAGTGAAGATTAGGTTGCGCTCTAAGTTTGATGGTCGACGTAACTTTCAGGGCCTTTTGTGTGGTGTAGAAGAGCAGGATATTGTGGTTCAGGTATATGACCATGAGCTCCTGTTGCCGATCGATATAATCGACAAGGCCAACATTGTTCCTAGTTTTGACTGAGACGCGGATCCCGCGGATCCAATGGCTTGCGAAAGGCGAGGCGTACGATGAGCAAAGAAGTACTGCTGGTTGTTGAGTCTGTATCTAATGAAAAGGGCGTACCGGCAATTGTAATTTTTGAGGCGCTAGAGCTGGCTCTGACCACTGCTACTAAAAAGCGTTTTGAGGATAACGTTGATCTACGTGTGGAAATTAACCGCCATACCGGTGCTTATGAGACCTTTCGTCGATGGATAGTCGTCGAGGAAGCTGATTTTAATAATGCGGCTATCGAAATTTGGCCGAATAAGGTTGTGAAAACACACCCTGGAGCCAAGGTTGGTGATGTCGTTGAAGAAAAGATCGAATCAATTGAATTTGGTCGTATTGCTGCACAGACTGCTAAGCAAGTTATCGTGCAGAAGGTTCGTGAAGCTGAGCGCGCTCAGGTTGTTAATGCTTATCGTGAACGCTTGGGTGAAATTATCTCCGGTATCGTGAAAAAAGTAACTCGTGATAACGTGATCGTCGACCTAGGCAATAACGCTGAAGCATTGCTGGCCCGCGAAGACATTATCTCGCGCGAAACTATCCGTGTTGGCTTACGTCTGCGAGCACTGCTAAAGGAAATTCGCATTGAAAGTCGTGGCCCACAATTAATTTTGTCGCGCACCGCACCGGAAATGCTAATCGAACTCTTTCGTATTGAAGTACCTGAAATTGCTGAAGGTTTAATCGAAATTATGGCTGCATCACGCGATCCTGGTTCACGTGCGAAAATTGCAGTCCGCTCTAAAGACAAACGCATTGATCCACAGGGTGCTTGCATTGGCATGCGCGGTTCACGTGTCCAGGCAGTGTCTAGTGAATTAGACGGTGAACGTATGGATATCGTCCTGTGGGACGATAACTCGGCGCAGTTCGTGATTAATGCTATGTCGCCAGCTGAAGTTGCATCAATTATTGTTGATGAAGATACTCATGCAATGGATATTGCTGTTAGCGCGGACAATTTAGCCCAAGCTATTGGCCGTGGTGGTCAGAATGTACGGTTGGCCAGCCAATTGACAGGCTGGTCCCTAAATGTAATGACTGAATTGGATATTCAGGCTAAACAGCAAGCTGAAACAAGTGACATCTTGTGCAACTTTATTAACGAGCTAGAAGTTGATGAAGACTTAGCTCAGGTGCTGGTAGATGAAGGCTTTACTAGCCTAGAAGAGATTGCCTATGTACCGTTAGAAGAACTGCTTGACATCGACGGCATTGATGAAGATACCGTCAATGAGCTTCGCGTCAGAGCTAAGGATCGATTATTAACTAAAGCCATCGCTACTGAAGAAAAGCTTGCAGATACCGATTTAGCCGAAGACCTGCTTACGCTTGATGGTATGGATAAGAGTTTAGCGATGGAGCTAGCAGTGCGCGGTATTATTACCCGTGAAGACCTGGCTGAGCAGTCTATTGACGATTTGCTTAACATCGACGGCATTGATAATAATCGTGCAGGTAAGTTGATCATGGCTGCTAGAGCTCATTGGTTTGAGTAGCTAGGCACATGATTCGAGGAGAGAAGTGCATGACGCAAGTTACGGTGAAACAACTGGCCGATGAGGTCAAAACACCAGTAGAGCGCCTGTTACAGCAAATGCGTGAGGCTGGTCTGCCGCACACTGCCGCCGATGAAAATGTGAGTGATAGCGAGAAACAATCTTTACTCCTGCACTTGAAGAGTAGCCATAAAGTGAAAGTGGAAGAACTGCGCAAGATTATATTACAGCGCAAAACCACTAGCACCTTACGTGTTACTGGTAGCAAGAGTATCAGTGTTGAGGTACGAAAGAAAAAAGTTTTTGTACAGCGTCCACCTGAAGAAATCGAAGCCGAGCGTCAATGTGAACTGGAAAAATGTCGCGCAGTAGAAAATGCTGCGCGCCAGCAGGCTGAAGAAGAAGCTAAGCGTCGCGCAGTAGAAAATGCTGCGCGCCAGCAGGCTGAAGAAGAAGCTAAGCGTCGCGCAGTAGAAAATGCTGCGCGCCAGCAGGCTGAAGAAGCGGTGGTATTGTCTAGCGCGTCAGCAAAACCTGCGCGTGAGGCTACCACGGTTGTCGCTATACCAGCTTCTGCAGTTATTACTCGTAAGCAAGATACACTTTATCGTCCATACAAATCACTTACCGAAGACAACAATCGTCGTGGCGATAACAATAATAATGAGCGTAAAAATGCTCCCCATCGTGCCTTAGTTAAAGAAAAAGCATATGCTGTACGAATTGCCCCACATTCTACTGATGAAGAAAATGATGTCTTTCGTCGTAGTGGTCGTAGCAAAGCTAAACTAAAAAAACGTAACGTTCACGGTTTTCAGAGTCCAGCCGGTCCTGTCGTGCGTGAAGTGAAGATTGGTGAGACCATCACTGTTGGTGATCTTGCCCAGCAGATGTCGGTTAAAGCTGCCGAAATCATAAAGTTTATATTTAAATTGGGTACTCTAGCTACAATTAACCAAGTATTAGATCAGGAAACTGCTCAACTGGTTGCTGAAGAGCTTGGCCATAAAGTGACACTGATTAGTGACACCGCCCTGGAAGATTCCCTAGCCGAGTCCCTTAAGTTTGAAGGTGAGACAGTTTTCCGTGCACCAGTTGTAACTGTGATGGGTCATGTTGACCACGGTAAAACTTCTCTGCTCGACTATATTCGTCGTGCTAAGGTTGCTGCAAGTGAAGCAGGTGGTATTACCCAGCACATCGGCGCTTATCACGTTCAAACTGATCTTGGTATGGTAACGTTTCTTGATACTCCAGGTCATGCCGCGTTTACTGCAATGCGCGCTCGTGGTGCCCGGGCGACTGATATTGTGATTCTAGTGGTTGCAGCTGATGACGGCGTAATGCCGCAAACTATTGAAGCTGTTCAGCATGCCAAGGCAGCTGGTGTACCGCTTGTAGTTGCAGTAAATAAAATAGACAAGTCTGGCGCGGATCTTGATCGTATCCGTAGTGAATTATCAATTCATGGCGTGACTGCCGAAGAATGGGGTGGCGATACTCCATTTGTACCAGTCTCGGCTAAGATGGGTACTGGTGTTGACGAACTGCTCGAAGCCGTTCTATTACAGGCCGAAGTGTTGGAGCTTACTGCTACTCCGTCGGCTCCTGGTCGTGGAGTTGTGGTTGAGTCGCGTCTCGATAAAGGCCGCGGTCCAGTTGCGACTATTCTAGTGCAAGATGGTACCTTACGCCAAGGCGACATGGTGCTAATCGGTTCGAATTACGGACGTGTACGCGCTATGCTTGACGAGAACGGCAAGCTAATTAAAGAAGCAGGTCCAGCTATTCCAGTCGAGATCCTCGGATTGGATGGCGCTCCAGATGCTGGTCACGAAATGAGTGTAGTTATTGATGAGAAGAAAGCGCGTGAAGTAGCGTTATTCCGTCAAGGCAAGTTCCGTGAAGTTAAACTAGCCCGTGCTCAAGCTGGTAAGCTAGATAATATGTTTGAGAACATGGGCCAGGAAGAGAAGAAGACGCTTAACATCGTTCTGAAATCTGATGTACGAGGTTCTCTTGAAGCGCTAAATAGCGCTTTGAGTGGTGCTTTAAATAATCTTGGTAACGACGAAGTGCAAGTGTGTATTGTCGGTGGTGGTATCGGTGGTATTACCGAGTCCGACGCTAACCTAGCGCTCGCCTCTAATGCTGTACTGTTCGGCTTCAATGTGCGCGCTGATGCTGGCGCTCGTAAGATTGTTGAGCAAGAAGGCCTAGATATGCGTTACTACAACGTCATCTACGACATTATTGAAGACGTCAAGAAAGCCCTAGTCGGTATGCTTGGCAGTGAAGTTCGGGAAAATATTCTAGGTACTGCCGAGGTTCGTGATGTATTTCGTTCGCCAAAATTGGGTGCGATCGCCGGTTGCATGGTTATTGAAGGTACCGTATACCGTAATTGTCCAATCCGTGTGTTGCGTGACAATATAGTAGTTTTTGAAGGGGAGCTAGAATCTTTGCGCCGTTTTAAGGATGACGTTTCTGAGGTACGTGCCGGCATAGAATGCGGTATTGGTGTCAAGAGTTACAATGACGTGAAAACTGGCGATAAGATTGAAGTTTATGAAAAAATTAAGGTTGCTCGTAGCCTCTAACGCGCATACCTCATGAGCCATATTGCGTGTGAGCATGTAGATGCTGCTCGTTATACCTAGACTCCACACGTAACGTCTACGTCTAGGTTCAGCTGTTGCTGGGTCTAGCGTTTGCTGCTTTAGACTCATACCGGTTTGATGATGTGGTAAGTAGCAGGTAACAAGATATGGCAAAAGAATACAATCGTACCCAGCGTATTGGTTATCAGATACAGTGTGAGCTAGCTCAACTGATCTATCGAGAAGTCAAAGATCCACGCATTGGATTAGTTACTATCACCACCGTTGAAGTTAGCCGCGATGTTGGCTACGCCAAGATTTTTATCACCGTGATGGGGCAGAACAATAATAAGGAGATTGCGCAGAACATCAAGGCGCTCAACTCGGCAGTAGGCTTTCTGCGTATGCAGTTAGCCCGTGAAATAAATCTGCGTAGTGTTCCGCAATTACATTTTCAATACGATGAAAGTATCGCGCGTGGCGCACGTTTATCGGCACTTATAGAGTGTGCCGTAGCTGTAGATAGCCAGCATCCATATATACCTAAAGACACCAAGGAGTAAATGGGTGGCCCAGGTTAAACGTATTCGTCGTAATGTCAGTGGTATTATTTTGCTTGATAAGCCCATTGGCCTTACCTCCAATTCTGCATTACAGAAGGTGCGTTGGCTGCTTAATGCTGAGAAAGCTGGGCATACAGGTAGCCTTGACCCAATGGCTACCGGCGTGTTGCCTTTGTGCTTTGGTGAAGCTACCAAATTCTCACAATACTTGCTTAATTCCGATAAAAATTATGAAACTATTATGCAATTAGGTAAAACTACAACTACGGCTGATGTCGAAGGTGCTGTCCTACGGGTTCGCGCTGTAACTGTTAGCCATGCTGACATTAAAGCTGTATTACCAGCTTTTCGTGGACAAATTAGTCAGATACCGCCTATGTACTCAGCGCTCAAGCGTGATTGCCAGCCTCTTTATAAGCTGGCCCGTACTGGCGAGGTAGTGGAGCGTAAGTCGCGTCTTGTTAATATTGCACGGCTTGAGTTGCTTTCCAGTGAAGGCGATACCGCTCGATTATCGGTGCACTGTAGTAAAGGCACCTATATTCGTACTCTTGTGGAAGATATTGGTGAACAGCTGGGCTGTGGTGCATATGTTGCAGAGTTACGACGTACTCAAGCAGGACCTTTTACCTTAGCCCAGACAGTTAAACTAGAAGAGCTAGAAGCAGTACATGCCGAAGGTGGCAATGAATCTACTGACCGCTATCTAATGCCATCAGATAGCGGTTTATTAGATTGGCCATTATTACGTTTCTCTAAACACAGCGCGTTCTATTGGCTAAACGGCCAGCCAGTACGTGTCCCTGGCGCTCCAAAATTCGGTATGGTGCGGGTATATGACTATAATAATTGCCTTATCGGTATCGGTGAAGTGAGTGAAGATGGGCGCATTGCACCGCGTCGACTAATTCGGTCAAAATTATCTAACAAGTGTGACTGTTAACGGGCATGGTCAGCACTTTTTTTAAATACAGGGATTCGTCTCTAGTCTATTGAAGCTACCTTTTGGGTAGTTTCCTGAAAAAGGATTGCCTCATGGTTTTAGATGTTCAAGAAAAAGCACAAATTATTGCTGACTATCGGCAAGCTGTGAATGACACTGGTTCACCAGAAGTGCAAGTATCACTGCTGACCTATAATATCAATAAACTGCAAGGTCACTTTCGAGTCAACTGTAAAGATCACCACTCCCGTCGTGGTCTAATTTGTATGGTAAATCAGCGCCGTAAGTTACTAGATTACTTAAAAGGCAAGGACCTTAGTCGTTATCAGGTCCTGATCGGTCGCCTTGGTTTACGTCGCTAAGAAATACTGTTGTTAGTAAGTTAGTTGTTTGTTACTTGTCAGTAAGATTCATGCTGGCTACGGCAGTCAACAGCCTTAAGTTTTATTTAATACACATTTTACCCCAAGCTAGTACCAGGCTAATTCTAGGTATTACCCGAGCATTTTTATAAAAAAGACAAATCTTCCTAAGCGCCACAAAGAAGGTAGAACACCTTGAACCAGGTTATCAAAAAATTTCAGTTCGGTCAGTCAAACGTTACTCTCGAAACGGGCCGTATTGCTCGTCAAGCCTCTGGTGCAATACTAGTTACCATTGACGATGACATTACGGTATTGGTTACCGTTGTTGGCGCTAAGACTGCTGATCAAAGCAAAAGCTTCTTCCCTCTTTCCGTCCATTACCAAGAAAAAACTTATGCTGCTGGTAAGATTCCTGGTGGTTTTTTTAAGCGCGAAGGTCGTCCTTCTGAGAAAGAAATCCTGACTTCTAGACTTATTGATCGACCGATTCGTCCGCTTTTTCCAAAAGGTTTTATGAACGAAGTGCAAGTTGTTTGTACTGTCGTTTCAACTAGTAAGAAAACTGATCCAGATATCGCTGCAATGATTGGGACTTCGGCAGCTATAGCTATCTCCGGTATTCCTTTCAATGGTCCAATTGGTGCAGCTCGTGTTGCATTTAATGAATGTACCGGCTATTTACTTAATCCAACTTACGAGCAACTGAAAGCTTCCAGTCTAGATATGGTAGTTGCCGGTACCTCAGAAGCCGTATTAATGGTTGAATCAGAAGCTAAGGAACTGACTGAAGACCAGATGCTAGGTGCTGTACTATTTGCTCATGAAGAGTTTCAGTCTGTGGTCAATATCATAACAGAGCTGGCTGCCGAAATTGCCCAGCCTGCTTGGTCATGGATTCCACAAATTGAAGCGACTGAGCTGTTGGATGTTATCCGCTCTGAGTTTGGTGCTGCTATTTCTGATGCCTACACTATTACTATTAAGGCCGACCGCTATGCTTGTCTGGGCAAACTGAAGGATCAGGTTGTGGCAATACTTTCTGGAAAAGAAAGTCAACCTTCCGCTGCTGAAGTCAAAGCTGCCTTCGGTAAAATTGAATATAGCACTGTTCGTGATAACGTTATTAACGGTAAGCCACGTATTGATGGTCGTGATATTCGCGCTTTACGCCCGCTAAATATTGAGGTTGGCGTTCTGCCGCAAACTCACGGTTCAGCACTATTCACTCGTGGTGAAACCCAAGCTTTAGTAGTCGCAACGCTGGGTATTTCGCGTGATGCACAGTTACTTGACACTTTGGAAGGTGAGAAAAGAGATCCTTTTATGCTGCACTACAATTTCCCCCCATTCTCAGTTGGCGAGTGTGGTCGCCTAGGTGCCGCTAGTCGTCGCGAAATTGGTCACGGCCGTCTAGTCCGTCGTTCGATTCAGGCTATGCTGCCTGCTTCTGATGTCTTTCCGTATAGCATTCGTGTTGTATCGGAAATTACTGAGTCTAATGGTTCTAGTTCTATGGCTTCTGTTTGCGGTGCTTCCCTTGCACTGATGGACGCAGGTGTGCCTATTCATGCACCAGTTGCAGGTATCGCCATGGGTCTTATTAAAGAAGGTGAAAAGTTTGTTATTCTGACAGATATCCTAGGTGACGAAGACTATTTCGGTGACATGGACTTCAAAGTAGCTGGTACCGCAAAAGGTATTACCGCGCTACAGATGGATATCAAAATTAAAGGCATAACTGAAGAAATTATAGAGGTCGCTCTGAGCCAAGCGCTTGAAGCGCGCTTGAATATCCTTGGTCAGATGAATCAGATTATTGATCAATCCCGTACTACACTGTCGGAAAATGCCCCGACTATAATAGCGATGAAAATTGATATCGATAAAATTCGCGATGTTATCGGTAAAGGTGGCGCGACTATCCGTGCGATCTATGAAGAGACTAAGGCTTCGATTGATATCGAAGATGACGGCGCAATCAAGATCTTTGGCGAAACTAAGGAAGCAGCAGAAGCTGCACGTCAGCGTGTTCTGAGTATTACCGCTAAAGCTGAGATAGGCATGATTTACCTTGGTAGGGTAGAGCGTATAGTTGACTTCGGTGCATTTGTTAATATCTTGCCTGGTAAAGATGGTTTAGTTCACATTTCCATGCTCAGCGATGCTCGTGTTGAAAAAGTAACCGATATACTTAAAGAAGGCCAAGAAGTAGAAGTACTGGTACTAGATGTAGATAGCCGTGGTCGCATTAAACTGTCTATCAAGGATGTAGCGGCAGTGAAGGCTTTGAGTGTTTAATTATCACCTGTTTGGTAAGTTAAAAAATCGTAATTTAAATGCAGGCAGGGTCGATTTAATGTAAACTGCATAATTTTTATAAATGATTTATAAGAAGTTAATTTTATATAGTGAGTTAGTATGTTGTTTGCCATAACTATAACAGCCTGTGAAGTGAAGGCTAACTAAATAGTTCATTGTTTTACACTATACGTATTACGTCTGAAATTAAATTCAATTTAAATATCGAGAAAAGCATTGTTACTAGGGTCCATTAAAGTATTGACTAAAGCCTAAAAAAATGATAAATGGATGGTTATCATTAAAAAACTGTCTCAACTAGATTAAAGCAAGTTTATAATTAATTAATAATTCACCTGGCACACTATTTAACATGCATGTAACAGGCCAAGTAGGCATGATTATTTATGGGTAACTGAATATATTGTTTAAATGCACTTAGATGATCTTCATATTTTTATTATAAATCTTTATTGTTTGTACAATGCTTATTATTTAAATGTCCTAGCAGTCTTTCACCCCTGTTACTGTTCTTTGCTTGCCACGTGTAGGTATAGATGATATATATTTAACCTGCTTCTAGTTTATCTTTGCTTACCAGAAGCAGTTTTTTGATAGTACTGGTACAGTTTGCTAACGCTAGTTAGCGTAGTAAATATATTAATTTAGTACCCTAGAGCTCTATTAAGCTATCATGCAGTTTTGCAGTGTAAGTATCCATATAGAAGTTTTTCTATTTATCAAATTGTTTTTATGTAAGGTAAGCGAGATAAATGCCTTGAAGTAATAGCGTCTTTTACGTCTTTAGTATGACTAGCAATAATGCCTGAGTCTGATTTTTGTCGCTATAGCGTTGGAATATTTCATAGTGATTCTATTGATATTCATGTTCAGAGCAATCTACGACGATTGATTGGTTCTCGTTATTAGCCTTGATCAATGCCATTGTTTTTTAAGAAAAAAGTAAGAAGTGCTTTCAGCACTGCTACAAATAAAGTTTACTTATAGTAGCTTTCAATATATTTGCTCATGTCTTTGCAGTAAGCGGTAAAGAGTGTACTTGTTGAAATCTTCCAATCATCGTCACAGGTAGACAGTCTTCTAATAAGCTTGCACAGAGCTGTTATTACGAGCACGACTAGATTACATAAGCATGTAATACATAATTAGCATCAAACTAAATTCTCTGTTGTTTTAATTATCTCTCACTAAGAGATTTGATAAATATATAACTATCAGAATCCTTAAGCGGTTCGATATTTCTAGTGAATATTTCTACATCATTAGCATTATAGATGCTTCTTATTTAATTATAGTTGCTTGCAAAACATTATTATTTGCATTCATTATTTAATGGTTTATGATCATATAGTGCAAATGGATGTTGAGATATATTCTGTAGATACTAAAGCTCGTATAATTACTATTATACTATAATAGTATGATTATCTAGATACGTTTTAAAGTTAATATCGGTATATAACGTTACTATCTAATCAAAACTTGTTCACGCTACTATTGATAGTTATATGTGCATAGCTATTTAACTTTACTGTTAATGTCGACGTTTATTTGGTATGAGTGTAGCTAATGTTAATCTAACCTGTAAAATTACTGGATAGTAATAACTAAGCTAAATATGAGGCAGAAGTAAGTAGCGTTAACCTGGCTATTATTAATAGCAATCTAATTAATATAGATGCCTAGCAGCTCTTCTCTTGTTTGACACTAGTTAGTTACCAACTAGTGTTATTTTAGGCTAACTATAGAAGCAACATGTTTATCAGTATTATTAGTGTGGTCGTTTTTGATTGTGAAGCTTGTACACAGTGCTTGAAGTTAATTCATTTCTCAGTCGGTTGACATTTTACTATCTTTATTCAGATTAGAGCTAATCGTAAATATTTAAAGAAGCTCTAGTTTCAACTATTGCATTTCTAAATGTTAACATTTATTTATTCTAGCTTGAATGTTATAGCTAGTTTAGCTAATATAGTTAGTCTGGAATGCCTAGTGGTTTTACAGTTATCCATCGATTTTACAGATAGACTAAATTTCAAACTGATTGCAATGAAAATTGCGACTACCGCTTATTGCTTAGCTAAATCTACATGTAGTATTACTAATATCTTGGCGCGCTAAGCGCGCCAATAATAAGCTCTTTACGCAATAAAGCGCAAGGCTTATATCTGGCTATTGGTTGACTTTCAGGGTTTCTTAAAACTAAAATAGCACTGGACTGTGGCAGTCTTTTTATATACTTACCTGATTTTTAGTCATTTTTCACCATGATAGTATTTGCATTATCTTTTGCTAACGGACTAAAGCTTTTTAGAGAGTAGATTCGAAAAAATACACGTAATCAGTATGCTGGTTTAAGGCTGTCAATTCTTAGTGAGAATCTTTTGTCGTTATAGTCAGCTAACAATAGTTTATTATAATGGTAGTAGCTTAAATGGTTGCATCAGATTTAGTTAATCTGACTTGTTAATTAACAAGTTTAGTTACAGGCTATTATGGTCTGTATGTTGGATGGCGACTAACGCTATGGTCTTTAATCCATCTAAAGGTGTGACACGCATTTAAGAGGCATGCCGATAAAGGTCTTAGCTATGGAGTATGTAGTATACAGTAAATTAAGTTTTAACTAATGGGTAAGTGTAAATACGTGGTACTTGATTTTAGAAAGTTATATCGTATGGCCTTGCCATAATAAAGCATAAAATCTAATAGCAATAGATTTTATGCATACATTAACTATATTTGCTGATAGGTATTCTTACACTGTATTGGTGTATAACCATCTAACGTGATCGTTTAGTTATTCCAGTATGGGTCATCTAGTTCTGTGGCTATAGCTATTTTTACCAAAAATAGGTACATGCTTGACTATTGACTGATTATAGGTAGATGGTGCATTTTTTTAATTAATGATGTATTATTTTAGCATGAATTTAAAGTAGCACTAGAAATAATAAAGTGTATTTGCTAACTAAACGAATAGGGCTACAAACTCTAATAATAAACTATGAATTTAGCTAGGCTAGCCAACTGTTATGGCTATTACGCCGTTATAGATCGTATTGTTTGTTGCACTATTTGTTATGCTCGTTTGCCATAAAATACAGTATGAAGTAAGGGCATTACCAGGTAGATCGTGTTTTTAGAGGTCGGCAGCTTTCAAGCATTATGGTTCGTAACACGGTTGGTATAGTTCAGAAAAAATTTATACGAGGTGCTTATTAATTACCTTTTAGATTGGCAATCTGTAGATTAGTTAGTTGTGACAAGGCTATCCTAGGCTAGATTAGCAGTTTGCTAGGAGTTTCGTTGTTGTATGATTTGAGTACATATTTGAAGGCTATTGCCATTTGCAGTAGATAACTGCTAATTAGTTTATCTGATTCAGCCGCGGTGATGACTACGGAAGTAGTTAATCAGGCCCTGCGTCGAAGCATCCTCGGCCGAGGATGCTTCGACGCCAGTCAATCGATTGTAAACGCCTTTGCCGAGCTCTTTGCCAAGTTCTACACCCCATTGATCAAAGGCGTTTATACCCCAAACGACACTTTTTACAAACACTTTATGTTCATACATGGCTATTAATGCACCTAGGCAACGTGGGCTAATTTTTTCTACTACAATTGTATTGCTAGGACGGTTACCAGAGATCACCTTATGTGGGGCTAGCCTCTGTACTTCTGATTCTGGCATACCTTTATCACGCAATTCAGCTTCAACTTCGTTACGGGTTTTGCCAAGCATCAGTGCTTGGCTTTGCGACAAGCAGTTAGCAAACAACCACTGATGGTGATCTGTCACCGGGTTAAAGCTAACGATCGGCACAATAAAGTCAGCCGGGATCAGCTGGGTCCCTTGGTGCAGTAACTGGTGGTAAGCATGTTGGCCATTGCAACCTACGCCTCCCCAGATAACTGAGCCAGTATACGTGGATACTGGCGTACCATCGTGTCGCACGCTTTTTCCGTTAGATTCCATGTCTAGTTGTTGTAAATGCTTGGTAATGTTACGCAGATAGTGATCATACGGCAGGATAGCATGGCTATGGGAACCCCAGAAGTTGCCGTACCACACGCTTAGTAGACCTAAAAGTACCGGCATGTTGACTTCGAATGGCGCGTTCTGGAAATGCTGATCCATGGTGTATGCACCTGACAATATTTCTTTAACGTTAGACATACCGATAGCCAGAGCACTTGACAGGCTAATAGCTGACCATAGCGAGTAACGACCACCAACCCAATCCCATATTGGGAAAATATTTTCTTCGCTTATACCAAAGGCTATGGCAGCTACTTTATTGCTTGATACGGCGATAAAATGGCGGTATAGCTTTCCTTTCGGTCCGCCCTTAGCTAAGTACCAGGCACGTGCGGCCTGAGCATTTTTCAGAGTTTCAAGGGTGTTGAAAGATTTCGACAAAACGATAAATAGCGTAGTCTCAGCGCTGATCTTCTTGATCAGTTCGTGAAACTCACTACCATCAATATTTGCTAGGTAGTGACATTGCACGTCTTTATGGGCATAGGATAATAAAGCTTCAGAGATCAATTCAGGGCCGAGGAACGAGCCGCCAATACCTATATTTACTACGTCAGTGATGGGCTTCTCTGTGTAGCCAAGCCATAATCCATCGTGGATGCGATGAACTAAATTAGTGATCTGGTTTAGCACTTTGTGTATATCAGTTATGATGTTTACACCATTGACTGACAACTTGTCTCCAACTGGGCGGCGCAAGGCAGTATGTAGTGCTGGGCGTCCCTCAGATGAGTTGACTGGTTCTCCGGCATACAGCGCGTTAATTGCGTCTTTAAGGCCTACTTCGTGAGCTAGCTCAACGAGTATAGTACGCGTTTTAGCAGCGATTAGATTTTTTGAGTAATCAAGAAAAAGCCCACAGCTGTTCAGGGTTAGCCGTGAAAAGCGTTTGGGATCAGCATCAAACGCTTTACGCATATTAAAATCTTGCATAGCTTGACGATGTTGCTTAAGCGCTAACCAAGCTGATAGAGTAGTAACGTCATGCGGAGTGCGGTAATATGCCATTATTATCGTGTTCCTTTTGTTACGTGGACTTATTTTAGGATACCTATAAATTTATAATGTCAAGTCTTTTATGTGGATCTGGTTCAGAGTAGCACTAACAAGTGTGCATGGCGGTTACATTAAACCTAGCGCAATAAATATTTTTAGCTGGTATTAGCAATAGATAAAGTATCTGGAAGAAGTCAGTTAAGGCCGATATGTAGGTTATCGATAAGGTGTCTCGTCCCTAGGTAAGTAGCTAATAGGATAACGATATTATTATCTTCAGCCGTAGCTGGCTGCATGTGTATGCCTTGGCGTACTTCTAGATAATCAATATGTACACTGTGGCTTCAATCTGCTTAATCTGTTCAGCGTACAAGCCTAGCAAGATCGTGGTCGCCATCTTTGATGGTGGTAGCAATTTGGTGTAAGCTTCGGCATAGCGGCGGCTCAACAGCAAGTTGCGTATTATTAAGATAATTGTTGCGCAATGATAGTGCGAGTCTGTCGTTATCACGGACAGTTGGCTCAGCGATGATTTAGGTTGGCATGTGTAGTTCATGTATCATAGCATGGATAACTGCTAGTTGCTGGTAATCTTTTTTACCAAATACAACCAGGTCTGGTTGGACTATATGTAATAGTTTGCACATCACTGTGGTAACTTCTTCAAAGTTACCAGGACGGTTGATGCTACATAAACCGTCGGATAATTAATGGACACTCACACTGGTATCGCTATTTATACCATTCTGGTATATTTTCTCTACATCCGGTGCGAACAGTAGGTGGCAGTCTGCTTGCAGTAGTTTTTTTCTAGTCGACAGCTAGCGTATGCGGATACTTATTGAGGTCTTCGTTAATGCCGAACTGTAGCTAGTTGACAAAATAATTCGCTACCACGAAATTCGATTGCTAGCAGCCCTTATGACTTAGGCTAGTTTAGCCGCTGTGTAGGTTGTTCATTTTGTGGGTACAAAACTGATGCGTTTACTGGCATCGCGCATACGCGCAATGCCAGCGCGCAATTCTTTTACGGTTTTAACGGTTTTTATGTAGACAATCTATGTTTATCGCAAGGGAAAATAACAGCTTTGACTTCTGCTACGTAAGCGCTCAACGCAGCTTGGATGCTGTCTTTGCTTATCATAAAGTTTTTTTACGAATTTTAGCGTACGGTTAGTTAGCGATAGACCAAGCATGTCGAAAAATACTAGTAGCTGCCATCAGTGGCAAAGCCTGCGCCAATACTGATCACCGGTATTTTGACTGCCTTGAGCGATTTCTTCCGCTGGTTTACTTGGCATACACTTCAGCATGGATCATCGCGGCGCCAGTTTATTATAGCTCGATTACATCTGTACGCATTTAGCGTACTCATGTTGCATTGCGACCCTTGAACCTTGTAAGCCACCGAGGATGTTTACCGACCGCAGTGTCAGACTTATGTGACACATGTACGGCTGCGGCTCAGCCAATAGCAGAATCGATTTGGTTAGCCATCTAGCGTCTTTCAACTTTTATCATATGTGCACTAGCTTGTATTAATTTACCGGCGTCCTGAAAGGTTTGCTTCATAATGGTGAAACTCATGAAAAGCAAGTCGGCCATGAGATGGCACTGTGATATTTAGTTTGACGCTAGCAGTTTGGTAAGGCCAGTGTATCAGTAGTGACTAGTAGTGTAACTATCATGTCCATGTATAACTATACTAAGGTAGTCGCCTACCAACAGTACTTCGACGCCAGCTTGATAGCTAGCATGAGCGAAAGTGGCGTCATAACAGGTCAGCATGGTAATGCTGTCACCTTTTAGCTTTAGGTTATTCAAGTTGTGAGGTTAATATTTGGCATGAAATAGGTTCTCATTACAGGCGCGTACAAATAGTTAAGCAATGTGTATGAGTTTTTTTCGTTTATGCTGGCACATTATCTATAAAATTATATCTATAAAATCTGGCTTATATCAGTATAGCGCAAGGTCTACAGCATTGAGATATTTATAGTCGTGATGGGTACATGGAAAGTCAATTAAATGCACAATAGTATTGTGATAAGCTGGAATATCACCACTATTACTGATGTGTTTCTAAGGGTATCGCATTAAGTAAAGCGAATACGTTCAAGGTTCATAAATGGGCACGTTGTCAATAGTACGCGCAGTATTGGGCCATTGGGCAGCTGTAGATCAGCTGGCGCAAGTTCTGCCAGTGGGTATATTACAAAAGCGCGTAGCTGCATTTGGTAGTGCGGTACTTTAAGGCGCGGTTTGTCGATTAGGTGTTCACCAAATAGCAGGATATCGAGATCAAGAGTACGTGGACCCCAGCGCTCAAGACGTTCGCGGCCTTGGTTATTCTCGATAGCTTGTAGCGCATCAAGCAAATCTAGCGGCGCTAGGTTACTGTCTATGGCTGCGACTGCATTTGTGTAGCGTGGTTGACCTGGAAGCAGGGAGTCACTTTGATAGAACGTTGACACGCAGGCAACAGTAGTGTTTGGCACTAATGCTAGTGCCTCGATAGCATTGCACAATTGTTGGTTTGGAGCAGCGATATTGCTACCCATGCCAATGTAGATGCGTTCCATATTTATTCGCTAGCAGCGCCTGCAGCATTAATTGAACTGTGTCTGCGCTTGGTATTGTTGCTGCAACGTTTTTTCAGATCATCACCAACTCTATCACGTTTGCTATCGAGGTTGTGAATCATGTTTCTGCGTTGGCTATCATTCGCGTTCTGGTAATTGGTCCACCACTCACCAAGGCCACCAGTCTGTTCGCCGGCGCTTTCGCGCAGCAAAAGGAAATCGTAGCTAGCACGGAAGCGTGGGTTGTTGAGCAGCAGGTCAGCGCGTTTCCCGCTGCGGTATAGCATGCGCTCCTGTATATTCCATATCTCACGGATCAGCATAGTAAAGCGTTTAGGAATAGTGATGTGTTGACATTGCTCAATGATGAGCTTGTGGGCAGCTTCCTGCATGGCTAGTTTTGGTAGCATGCCACGTTCTTGTAGGCGTAAGGCGCGCATTAGCAATGCTGGCCACAACAGTGCAGCAAATAGGAAGGCCGGTGTCACTGATTTATTTTGTTTAATCCGCAAATCAGTTCTAATTAAAGCTTCGCTGATTAGAGTATGAGTATATATTGGGTTGTATTTTAGCGCTTCGGCGCTAGCCCGGAATAATGGGTCAAATAGTTGCAAGTCAACAAGTATTTTGAATGTGTTAGCTGCATAGCCAGAGAGAAACATTTTAAGTACTTCTTCAAATAAACGCGCTGAAGGAATTTCCCGTAGCATTGGCGCTAAATTATGAATTGGTGCGGCGGTATGTTTTTCGATGCCGAAGTTTAGCTTGGCGGCAAAACGCACAGCGCGTAGCATGCGTACCGGGTCTTCTTGGTAGCGTTGCATTGGGTCGCCGATTAGGCAGATCAAGTTATTGCGGATGTCATGTATACCATTGTCGTAATCAAGGATATGGTTGCTGACCGGGTCGTAATATAGGGCGTTAATAGTAAAATCACGGCGTTGCGCATCTTCTTCCAAGGTACCATAAACATTATCGCGCAGGATACGACCACTCTCGTTACGAGAAGACTGGTTAGTATTAGCTGCTTCATAATTTTGTGGATGGTGAGCGCGAAATGTTGCTACTTCAATGATTTCGCGACCGAAGTGGATATGTACTAACTTAAAGCGGCGGCCGATAATTCGTGCATTGCGAAATTCGTTGCGTATTTGTTCAGGCGTGGCACTGGTGGCGACATCGAAGTCTTTAGGCGTGATATTGAGAAGCATATCACGTACGCAGCCGCCGACTAGGTATGCCTGGTAACCAGCATTCTGTAAACGCTCAATTATGTTCACAGCATAGCGGCTGAATTTAGCTCGCTCTAGTGAATGCTGATCGCTGTTAAGCACTTTAGGCGTGCCTTGAATGTGTTGTGTGTAACGCAAGGGATAACGAAATGACTGGAACAACTTCTTCAGCATTGGGTGCACTGTTTAAAGGGATGTTCGGTCATAATGAAGCATGACCGTTATGATGAACGTAAATTATAGCATTTAGTGGATGGACGATGTAAAATTACAGACCCTAGCAAAAGATCTAAAACTATCTCATAATTATTTCAATGCTGTATTCTTATTTTTTAATTTTTATTAATTGCTATTTGTTATGATTATCCATATTTATACCCATTCTAATCGTAAGTCTAGAGCAAATAGATTGCGTGAGCTGTTACATTAATAACCGATAATACAATAGTGTAGATTTTTCATTGGGATGATCTTGTTGTTGTTAATCTAGTTGTAAGGCTTAGTTTTAGATATGGCGTTTTTTAAAAAAATTAGTTAGTTGTATTTAAAATATTTTATTTTTTTGTTATACATAAGTTAATTCGTTTTAATATTAAAACTTATATAAATCTTGTTATTAGCTTTATATTAAACATGTAACAGCAGCAAAATAAAGGTGGTAACTTTTGCCATTTAGCAAAAAATTGAGTAAGGTTATGTGTGTCTTTTACGGGTTTGATGGCATGGTTTTATTACCATAAACTCCTGTTTATGTTGCGTAAAAAGTTTTAGTAATAGTTTCTTTGCATTTTAGTATATTACCAGTTAGCGCGTAGTTATAACTTGTGTTAATAACCTAAGTTTCCAGCTAGGGAGGATGCGCCCAGGCTATTGGTACAGCTTCCACAGACGCTTGCAGTTTACACTAAACTTGCTAGCTTAGTCAGGTCTTTGTCATGTAGTTTTAATGTGCAAACACAAAGTGTTGACAGAAGTTTTCTAATAATAAATTATTATTTTATAGTTTGTATTACTACTGCTGCCTATATTACTGCTGATTCTGAATAAGTCAGTTATCGTTTTTCATGTCGCTGAGCTTGATGTTAATTTTAAATAGCTTAGCGGCACACTCCAGGGTTTCCAATAGAATAACCGTACTTTTGTGGCCGTATTTTCCATTATACATAGTTATAAGTGGCGCTGGCTATTCTATTCATTATCTGGTGCAAACTTTAGTGTCAATACGGTTGATAGACTAGTTCTAACGCAGTAGGAACGCGCCAATGATTTCATTGACTTTATACAGCCAAATGCATTTTATAGCTTGAAGGTAATCATATTTAGGCGGCAATATAAGTTTTTACGGAATTAGTTGATTGTAGTTAAACTTTTAATTTGCAGTTGGTTGCGGTAATTTGGCGCATATCAATTTTCTGTGACATAAGCAATAATTGTAGACTAGCAGTTAAAAACAGTTTATCGAGTGCATTGAAGAATAAGGTGCGGCATTCTACCGCTTTGACTAATTTTGCACGTTATAAGTTAGTGCTAGCAAAAGCTTCTTTGTTATGGTGGACAGGTTTAGATTCGATAAATGATTTAAGGATCAATATTAAGATGTAGTTAACTAAAATTATTGCTACTTTAGTGTGTGTAAACAAATTATTCATGGTGTTAGTTGCTAGTTTTTTATTGGTGCATGACCCACTTTCAATGTATTAATTGAAAGTGGGTCATGCACTTACCTTGCTAATCTTACTCTATAAATCTTGTCCTGTGTGCTGGGGTGGTCATGGCAATGCGATGCTGTTACTTAGCTTTTGTAATTAGGTTATATTTACTAATGGAGTTTACTGCTGCCTGGATCTATAAAGCTAGCAAAACATTAAGCTGAGCAGTATGCCGTAGCAGTTAGATAGAAACTCTTAGTCATGCTGATAAGACTAAAACATGGCTAAATCTACCGTGCTGTAAACGCCATGGTACTAGCTTACATGTTGCTGGGTGAGGTATAGGTTAGCAAATATAAAATAATTGCCTGAGGCATTATTCCGCATTTACTGATCACAATGATGCCAAAACAGTTTTCAGGTAAGCGGTTCTGATCAGTAGCAAGGCTAATTAATATATTAGTTTTTATTAAAAAATACTTTAGCTAAAGTAGTAGATGCAGGCGAGCTATAAGAATTTTCCATTCAATTGCGCTTTAGTCAGTACTAGTGTATGCGAAATCCTGATGTTATACTTGTGTTTAATATCCTAAATCAGCAGGCTATTATAGCCTGCAACTAAACAAGTTCGCTGCCCTAGGTTGTTAATCGAGAGCGTACAGCGCTATTCATAGTAAAATGTAGCCACAGGTCTTGTATCATAGATCTTAAACAATAAGATCGTTCTAAGGTTTTTTGACCATCCGATCGCATTGTCAGTATTGTATGCAAATAGTATAGTTAACGTAGGTTAAATAGTTCTTATAAATATAACTAGTGTGGCATGTACTGGAGTATATGAGTGCAGCGTACAGCATCGATACACCTACCAGGATATCAATTGATGATTGTCGATATTTGATGCGTATTATGTTGTTGTAGTAACTGATAATGCCAGTGTTTATATTTTGTCCGCAGCATGATCAGGATTTGCCTTATACAGTAATCTACAAGGTAACATTCAGCTCAATGACACGTCAAGGTATGACTGCTGTCTTCTGAACGACTTGGCGTTACGCCATTATCATAGACAAATATCGTATTTGAAAATTTAGCTATTTACTTGAGTAGGCCAAGGCTATACTTGGGCTCCTAATGAATATGTTGCTCAATGCTTTAGCGTATATATTATGTCGCTCGCTTTATAGGACTAATTCCACAGTCACACTTAAAGTCGTAGCTTTTTAAAGCATGCAAGATTACTGCCCAAGTGTCTAACCCTTAAGGTGCTAACTAAGACCTCCAGGTGTATAATCTCACTGGTATAACCGGCATTGATATAGAAATAAAATATATAGTCTATAGTTGGTTAGGCACTGTTAAATATTTGCTAAATATTAAAAAACAAGATTTAGCGTTTGCACTTCACATCCGTTCAGTTCGGTTGCATTACTTGCCAACCTGTTTTTCCTTAATTTCAGCCAAGGTTTTACAGTCTACGCATAGGTCTGCAGTGGGACGTGCTTCTAAGCGGCGAATACCAATCTCTACATCACAGGATTCGCACCAACCGTATTCTTCATTTTCGATGAGTTGCAGTGTTTTATCAATTTTTTTGATGAGCTTTCGTTCACGATCACGGGCGCGCAGCTCAAGGGCGAATTCTTCTTCCTGGCTAGCGCGATCAGCCGGGTCTGGAAAATTAGCTGCCTCGTCCTTCATATGGTCAACTGTACGGTCAACTTCTTGCATTAAGTTCTGCTTCCATTTTTGCAGGATCCTAGTGAAGTGTTGGCGCATGGGGTTGCTCATATACTTCTCCCCCTCCGTTTCTACGTAAGGTATGAAGCCACTGAGGCTCTGCTGCTGTTGCTTTGTTTGGGTGGACATGAATAGACCGCCTCTCACTATTTTCATCCATTGCATAGAATTATAACGTCACCAACACCTGTCGTCCTTACTTATTTGTAGGTTGGCGAACTTACCAGATAGATTCTTGGTGTGCCACTGCTGGTTGTCGAAGTTGAACTTTGGATAGATATAAATGCTGTAGTCTGCTATGGCTTTGGATGGCTTGTCTTAAATATTTATTTGGTCTGTATGTAAGCGCTTGCTTATTTCATCATATATAGTCGGACAGGCCATAGAACATATTAAGCTATGCTTGTTCAGCAGAATCTGAATGCTGTCCTTACCTTTAATCCAACATGGTTAATATTTTAGCGCTGACAATTGGTGTATGCAGTTGCACTATAGAATTAGTCCATATCATAGCCGTGTTGTGTGGTTGGCTAGTTAATGAGCTATAGATGGTCAGATAAGCAATAACATTGAATCTTATTTTTTAATAAATCGCTGAATCAGCGTTTACCACGAATGGGCTAACTCGTCGCTTTGTATTGGCGTGCTACCTACTTACTGATCTTAGTAAATACTGACCTACTAGCCAGCCTAGTTACTACGTGTAATCAACATTTCTTGCGTCTAGTAGAGAGCGCAGTGTAATTTTGTACTGATTAGTATAAATGTGCGTCAAATAATTTTGACTGTCTATCCTGTGGTGAGGCATTAGAATGCATACAGTGTAAGCGAATTGTTTACATCGCATGCTAACCATGAAAGATCTATCCTTACAAAAAATAAATTTCCGAGGTTGTTGAGTGCAGTGAAGGCTCTCGGCAGCCATTTAGTAATCGATAAGATATATCACGATCTTTAACATTTATAGTATAGATGTTGTTAGTATACTAGAAGTATACGGTAGCGCTCTTATTTTAAGATAGTTCTTCGAAGTATTTTGCTATGGTTGGCTGGCTGCATGATTTGATTGGTAGTATTACTAATATTAGCAAGGTAAGCTAGAATAGCTGGCGTAAAATATATACACTAGCGTCCTAATCATAGACACATACATGCCGTTGGCCTATTTGATCCAGTAAAACCAGAATATTCTGAACGATCGCTATATTGAATTCTAGTATTATCGTGACTTCTTGCTGTTAGCCTTGTGTGAGCTTAGTTTTAGTATTACCGGTATAGTCTGAATAAACATTCTACTTGCATGTCTATATCATTACTTTTGGCGGTGCCGTCATAACGTATGCTGTAATTGTCTCAACACTCAGCACGTAGCGTTTATGCTAGAGCTGAATTTTTTGTCATTATCTAAGCCGTTCATTAGATACTGTCTGAGTATTAATTTAATGCCTAATTATATAATGTAAGGCTATCATATTCTTATTTCAGTGATCGATACTATTATATCGAGTAACACTAACATTTTTATTAAATGGTACATTTAGCGTACAACAGCTGGTAATGTGTTGCTTGAGGGTAAGGGGTTAGTGAACTATTTATTAGATATGAGCAGGCGTTTAATTAGTAAAGGCTTATATTGAAAAAATGCCGTTTATGTTGTTACTTGGTCATGCTAGTGATACACCACTAGGTTCTCGCTAATTGCACGAACGTCGATTGGATATTGTAGCCTGCTTAGTAAGGCATAACTTAGGCTTGACCTATGTCAGTTATACTAACTGTTTTTTTGGTGTAATCGTTAGAGGCTTTAGCTCTGATGTACTGATGTGCACTGATTGTGTTCTCACCGATAAAGTAGTGAAGGCGGCATTGTTCCATGAAACACTAATTTTAGTGTCCACTCTAGTTTGCTAAAGATAAACTAATTTGTGAGTTAGCCAGTCCAGGCTAAACTGACTCAGGCCTTTCCTGCCTAAATGTCTAATAAGGCCGTCTACGTGGTTTGATTCAGCCATGCTGTTATGATTTGATGACTAAGTTTAGTTTAACTGAAAATACTGTTTATTGGGCTAGTGCTATTATGTTTTTGGTAACTTAGTTTTAGTGCTAACCAGTGGTTTTTTTTGCTGAATACACTCAAAGTAGCCTTGCGATTAATGAGTATACTGATAAAAACTTAAGGTTTGGAACGTAGTAGAGCTAACTCTACGAAAAATTCTTTTTTTGTACAAGCTTGTGTCCTGCCTTGGTAGGACAATAACATTTTGGTATCGGTATGCTTATTGATACAGAGATTACTTTGTAACCTACTAGCCGATTTTTGGTTAATGAGTGCTTCCAGTGCTGTAGCGTTTAGGTGCTAATCTTGTCACCATCGGCGGCTTTTACCTATGTGATGTATGGCTCTAAGTGACGCATCATTATACTCTGTAATTTGAAGTGGCCAAGCTCTTAATATGGCAAGCTATTTGTAGTTGTGGTCCTTACTGTAGGAACTGGCGCTGCGGTTGATGTCGCTTAGAAGAGGCGTTGCCAGATCTATAGCAGTCGCAAAAAACTGCGCTGTAAAATGCCACTATAGACTTGTGGTCGTGTGAAGTGTTTGGTGTGTAAAAGCGCTTAATTATGTGAACTATATTTCTTGGTTACTGTGTGGCACATGCTTTAGTTATATTATAGATATGGTGTGGCTAGATTTAGAAAGCCCGGAAAGATTAGAGCAAGCTTGTAACATAGTTTAGCGATTAGCGGTGTTGCAGTAAAGCTTACAGCTTTGCATTTTGGGTTAAGAGTTTTTTTGAAGCAATACGTATACGCTGCTTACCATATAACACTTAGTGCGTGTCGTGATGATATAATTAGCCGTGCGGCGCTGTATGCGCTGGATTTCGGGCATTTAGACACGATCATAACTTAATCTGTTTTGCTTAAGGCGTAGAGTGCTCATGTATGGATTTGACTGAAAGTATTAGCGTAATTATTATTGCAGCAAGCAAGACAGCAGATATTTCAGATAAGTTGACATTATAAGTCAGCTTACCATAATGCCATCGCATAACCTTGCAGGCCAAGCGAGCCTTCGCTAACTTTTAGTGCGGCAAGTGCTGTTCGTGCTTCATGATCTAAACTTAGTAATGTAATCACTGTAGTCTATGAAGATATTTTGTTACTGAAGTAATAACAATTATTATCATAATTTATGATGGTAAATTATAGTGAAATACCGACACTAGTAAGTGTTATTATTACTTAATAGTACACTTAATATTATTGGTACGACTAAGAAGTATTTATTACAGGCCCAACAGTTGTTGATGAATATACGTTACTAGTGCATCCAGCGTACCGTTATCATTAGTCTCTACGCGTTTGCTTAGTAATAGCTCTGCGGGTGTTAATGGGTCGCGATTTGCCTGCTGTTCTTGGATGACGGTCAATGTCGCTTCGGATGGGTCATTTTTGTCTGTCTGACGTTGTGTTAGCCGACTAGTAATAACAGCTAGTGATGCGTAGCAATCCAGGATTAAGAATGGTGCGCCGATCGCTTCGGCGACCTTGGCGGCTGCAATACGTTGCTTGCTTTTTAGGAAAGTAGCATCCAGTACTACTGGATAACCAGCATGCAAGACGATATTAGCAATTTCATTTAAACGGGTATATGTAGCGGCGCTAGCATCTGCTGTGTAAATATAAGACCCTTGCTTGTTCTCGGTCTTTTGCTCGCTAAATATGCGCTTGCGCTCTACATCTGAACGTAGGCATATAGCACCCAAGGATTCCACTAAGCGCATGGCTAAGTGGCTTTTACCGGCGGCCGATACGCCGTGGGTAATCGCCAGAAAGCGTGATGGAATAGAAATGTAGCTCTCCGCTAGGTTAGCATAATGACGGTATTGTCGCATGGTAGCGACGCGTTGTATTGGGCTGGCCGTGTCCGGCATGCTGAGCAATGCTACCTTACCACGCACTAGTGCGCGGTAGGTTTTATAGAAGTTCAGCACTTCAAGGCCTTGGTAGTCACTAGTCAGCTCTAGATATTGGCTGATAAAACGATTAGCTAGGGATTTGAGGCCGTGGTTTTCTAGGTCCATCGCTAAAAAACTGATGTCAGCGTTTATATCTGTCAAGCGGAGCAGCTCATTAAACTCGATGCAGTCGAAAATTACCACTTGTTCAGCAATCAAAGTAGTGTTGCCTAGATGTATATCGCCGTGGCATTCACGGGTAAAGCCATCCATTTTACGCTTAGCAAGCAATAGCTTGAGACATTCGAAACTATTTTCAGTCCATGCTTGCAGGGCTAAAAACTTAGCCAGGTCGTCTTTTTTATTAAGAAATGGGAGGATTTGCTGGAAGTTCTGACGTACTAAAGTTATTACCTTATCCGGCGTGCCGGCAGGGTCTTCTTGCGGTACTGTAGGTGCAGTTAGGTGAAAGTGTGCTATCTGTTTAGCCATTTTATCAATATGAGCGCTAGTTAGTTCGCCTTTGGCCTGTAAAGTACTAAGCAGTTTGTTTTGCGGGAATTGGCGCATTTTTAGTGTATATTCAATCACTGGTCCGGTACCATTCAGTTGCGGAGCTTCGGCAGCGCCGGTGATTGGCAATACCTCAAGATATAAATTTTGAGTAAAACGCTGGTTAAGGCGCAGCTCTTCGCGACAGAAGTGGCCACGATCTTCCAGTTGGGTAAAATCTAAAAAGCCTAGATTTATCGGTTTTTTAAGTTTATAAGCGAATAGCCCAGTCAGGATAACCCAGGAAATATGGGTTTCAATAACTTGCAATATTTCAACTGGATGTGGATATATAGCTGGGTTTTGCATGGCAGCGATTAGGGGCTGGCTCATGGGTGATCCTTCAAAATTTAGGAGAAATTATAGTCCACATTATGGCAATTATAGTCTGTGGTGCATACCACTGCCCAACTCATGTTGACTATCAATAAAGTGCGTATAATGGCGTCACCATGACTCAAACTAGATTTCTCAGTTCTTGTAAAAAACTTTTATGTGTCCTGTATCTCTGGTTGAGTTGGATGCTTAAATTAAATCTTGTGGGTCTTGTAGTGTTTGCAGGTTTTGCGGTATACCTAGATGCCGTAGTTCAAGAAAAATTTTCTGGTAAGCGCTGGACTATTCCAGCCAAGGTGTATGCACGCCCATTAGAATTATTTACCGGTCAGAAGCTTAGTAAGGAAGACTTCCTCACCGAACTTGATGCTTTGGGCTACCGCCGTGAACCAATTGGCAATGGCCCTGGTACTGTTGACGTTATTGGCAATACCGTAGATTTGAGTACTCGTGGCTTTCAGTTCTACGAGGGCTTTGAAAAAGCCCAGCCAGTACGAGTGCGCTTCTCTGGCGATTACGTCACTGAGCTGTCGTTTTTCGATGGCTTGAAGTTGCCAGTGGTACGCCTGGAGCCACTGTTAATAGGTGGTATTTACCCAAAGAATCTCGAGGATCGTATCCTAATTAAACTTGATCAGGCACCGCCATATTTGCTCAATACCCTAATCACTGTAGAAGATCGCGATTTCTATAGCCATATCGGTGTTTCACTGAAGTCAATTGCTCGTGCAATTTGGATCAATGCATCTGGCGGTAAGATGACTCAAGGTGGTAGTACACTGACGCAGCAATTAGTAAAAAACTTTTACTTAACCAATAAACGCAGCTTGAATCGTAAACTCACTGAAGTCATGATGGCTATGCTTTTAGAGCTGCATTACAGTAAGCAGGATATCCTCGAAGCGTACCTCAACGAAGTATTCATCGGCCAGGATGGCCAGCGTGCCGTGCACGGTTTTGGCTTAGCCAGCCAGTTTTTTTTTGGCCTGCCATTGTCTGAATTAAAATTACACCAAGTTGCGTTACTGGTAGGCATGGTTAAGGGGCCATCCTATTACAATCCTCGTCGTAGCCAGCTGCGCGCACTTGAACGCCGCAATTTGGTATTGGATATGCTCGAACAAAAATGTGTGGCCACCACAGAACAAGTCGCTGCAGCGAAGAAAATGCCATTGGGTGTCACTACCAGTGGTAAGCTAGTCAATAGTTCTTTGTCAGGCTTTATTGATTTAGTGAAACGTCAGGTGCGTGAAGATTACCGCGATGAAGACTTGACCAAAGCAGGTCTACGGATATTTACTAGTTTTGATCCGATTCTACAGATGAAAGCCGCAGCATCGGTAAATGACACCTTTAAACTTTTGACCGGTCGTAAAAACGCAGATGAAGTCGAAGCTGCCATGGTCGTGACCAGCCCAGAAACAGGCGAGGTCCAGGCAATGATCGGTAGCAGACAAGCCAGTTTTGCTGGCTTCAATCGTGCATTAGATGCCGTGCGACCAATTGGTTCGCTCGTCAAGCCGGCTATTTACTTAACAGCCTTAGAAAAACCAAGCAAATATACCTTGACTAGTTGGCTGTCAGATGACCCACTATCAGTGACTGGTGCTAATGGCCAAGTGTGGACGCCACAGAACTTTGATCATCGTTCCCATGGTACAGTGTTCTTATATCAAGGCCTAGTAAATTCCTACAACATTTCTACCTCACGCCTTGGGCTTGAAGTTGGCGTGCTTAACGTATTAAAAACCTTGAGGCGTTTGGGTATTTCTCGTGAATTCCCCGTGTTTCCATCGATGCTACTCGGTGCTGGCGCCATGACCCCAATAGAAGTAGCAACAATGTATCAAACTATTGCCAATGGTGGTTTCAATACACCTATGCGTGGGATTCGTAGTGTTCTGACTGCCGATAGCGAGCCGCTCAAGCGTTATCCTTTCCAAGCTCAGCAGCGCTTTGACGCTGGTTCTATTTATCTTATCCAGAGTGCCATGCAACGCGTTATGCATGAAGGCACCGGTCGTTCAGTTTACAGCATACTGCCTGAAAGTTTGACGTTAGCCGGCAAGACCGGCACCAGTAATGATTCGCGTGACAGCTGGTTTGCGGGTTTTGGTCAAGATGTGTTAGCTGTAGTCTGGCTGGGGTATGATGATAATCGCAAGACACCGTTTACTGGCGCGACCGGTGCCCTGCAAGTATGGGCCAGCTTCATGCGCAAGGCCGGTCCGCTTCCGTTAAGCATGTCACAGCCAGACAATATTGTGCAAGCCTGGATTGATCCGCACACAGGGCAAGGTTCTAATGCAGGCTGTCCGGGTGTAGTACAGATACCATATATTCGCGGTAGTGAGCCACCAACCGGTACTGTATGCGATAGCAATAAAGTACATACTAATACGGATTCGGTGATGGATTGGGTTAAGGGCTGGATGCAGTAAACAAGTAGAGTTTTGGTAAATTAGTTGTGGATCCAAGTTATTATTGTTATGGTTTTGTCTATAAGTTATTTAGCGTATAGCATCATTTAATTCTTGCTGTAGATTTCAGCGTCAATCTTTTTATAATAACGACCGCATTTTCGGTTACCTGTTGTTTCTATAAGACCGTGATTAAACCTATTACATAAACGACATCCCACCACCCCCATCAGGATATACCATAAAATTTGAATGCAGCGCTAATCAGCGCTGATGTTGCATGATGCTCATGCTAAGCACTTCGAAGCTGATTGATTTCTATCGCAATATTTATATTGCAGATTAAATCTTAGCACCAATAAGCAAGCTGTGGCGATGTGAACGTAACGTATTGCTACAGCTTAAGTGCGCCAAATATGTAGCCTATCAAGATCTATAAGTATCGGCAGTACTTAGAGCTTACCAGAGTAGGAATATATAGTTTTATTGTCTGAGCCTTTAGTTTTTAGATTAATTATCGTCATAATATGCAAACTAACCTATTAGACTTTCATTAGTAAAGTATTTGCCATATGAACATAGAGGAAAGTCAAGCTCTGGATAGAGCATAAATTATGCGTACAGAGTTGGTTTGTACTAACTATTTTTCAGTATCAAAGTGCTCAATAGTGTTTATTTATTTTCTGTAGATGCATTAGATTTTAGCTAGTGTATGTAATGAATTTTTTTCAGTACGCGCCACATGAGGAAAATCTTCATGTAAAAATCTGTCACCGCCTAATACATTAATTATTATATAGATAATGGACATTGCTTATGCTGATTGTAAGCTAAAGAAGCTTTAGTTTACGCGACTCACTAAAAAGTTTTAGTAGTCAATTATTGATGTTTGTTAATTACCTCCATTTGTCAAGTTTTTTGAGGCAAACTTTATGTGCGTATTGCTGCTTTTTGATAAGATTTATACGAATCTTTATCATTCTTTAAGCCTATTTAATCTAATTTTCATGCGCTTAGTTCTAAAAAAGAACAATCCATATATTTTTTACTTGAAAGAGTTGCAACAAAAAAATCGAGGTTTCTTTGTATTGGCTATTAGAGGTGGGCTACCTCAATAGATTAAGAGGTACATATCCATGCAGACTTGTAATATCTGTAATGCGTGACCTCGTGCTAGACGAGAAAAACTCGTAACACTTGAGGGTACCGCAATACTAAATTCAGTCAGTGCTGATGTAGTTAGTGACTAACATTTTCTATGTTCTGTGATAAGTAAACTTATTAATATCTGTCGGTTTGAGTGGAAGGTGTTCTGCCGTTTTAGAGGTAAACAACGTGGAGCTTTTATCTGGCGGTGAGATGCTTGTCCGTTTTTTACGTGACGAAGGTGTAGACTATATTTACGGGTACCCAGGTGGTGCTCTTCTGCATGTTTATGACGCATTGTTCAAGGAGCCGGCCGTTACCCATATCCTAGTTCGTCACGAACAGGCCGCAACTCATATGGCTGATGGTTATGCCCGTGCTACTGGTAAGGCTGGTGTAGTATTGGTAACGTCTGGTCCAGGTGCAACCAACACTATTACCGGCATCGCGACTGCGTATATGGACTCTATCCCAATGGTGATTATTTCTGGCCAGGTCGCAAGCACCATGGTTGGTACTAATGCATTCCAAGAAACTGACATGATTGGTATCTCCCGTCCAATCGTAAAACACGGTTTTATGATCAAGCATGTATCGGAAATTCCAGATGTTATGAAAAAGGCGTTCTACCTCGCACAGTCAGGTCGTCCTGGTCCTGTGGTAGTCGATGTTCCGAAAGATATGACCAACCCTGCTGATAAATTTGAATATATTTTTCCAAAGCAAATTAAGCTGCGTTCCTATAGCCCAGCTGTGCGTGGGCATTCTGGGCAAATTCGCAAGGCAGTAGAGATGCTCCTAATAGCTAAGCGTCCTGTATTGTACTCGGGCGGTGGCGTAATTCTTGGCAGCGGTTCTGCACCTTTAACCGAATTGGCTAAGCTGCTTAACCTACCAGTTACTAATACCTTGATGGGCCTCGGTGCATTCCCTGGTACGGACCGCCAGTTTATTGGTATGCTCGGCATGCACGGTAGTTACACTGCTAACCTCGTTATGCATCATTCCGATATGATTCTGGCTGTAGGTGTACGGTTTGATGATCGCGTGATTAATAACGCAAGTAAGTTCTGCCCACACGCCAAGATTACTCATATTGATATTGATCCAAAGTCTATCTCGAAAACTATCAAAGCAGATGTACCTATCGTTGGTTCTGTAGAGCGTGTGTTGACCGAAATAGTTACTGTGCTGAAGGGTATTGGTAAAACGCTTAACAAGGAATCTATTGTCGGTTGGTGGAAGCAAATCGACGAGTGGCGCAGTGACCGCGGCTTATTTCCTTATGATAAAGGCGACGGCAGAATCATCAAACCACAAACCGTTATCGAAACTCTATGTGAAGTGACAAATGGCGATGCTTTTGTGACCTCTGACGTAGGTCAACACCAAATGTTTGCTGCGCAGTACTACAAGTTTGATAAACCTAATCGTTGGATTAACTCTGGTGGTCTCGGCACGATGGGCTTCGGTTTCCCTGCAGCAATGGGCGTTAAATTAAACTTCCCTAGTAATGACGTCGCGTGCGTCACCGGTGAAGGTAGTATTCAGATGAACATCCAAGAACTTTCAACGTGCCTACAGTATGATCTTCCAGTGAAGATTGTTTGTCTGAACAATGGCGTGCTTGGTATGGTTCGTCAGTGGCAGGACATGAGTTACAACAGTCGTTACTCCCATTCTTACATGGAGTCGCTACCGGACTTTGTTAAATTAGCTGAGGTTTATGGTCACGTCGGTATTCGCATCACTGATTTAAAAGATCTAAAACCTAAGATAGAAGAAGCGTTCGCGATGAAAAATCGCTTGGTGTTCCTCGATATTCAAGTGGATGCTAGCGAGCACGTCTACCCGATGCAGATTAAAGATGGTTCTATGCGTGATATGTGGCTGAATAAAAATGAGCATACTTAACAATGCGGCATATTATCTCCTTGCGTCTAGAGAATGAACTTGGTGCTTTGTCTCGTGTTGCTAGCCTGTTTTCACAGCGAAACTATAATATTGAGAGATTGACCATAGCTAACCTACCGAAGATCCGACTTCTATCTCGTCTGATTTTAACTACTATTTGGCATGATAAATTTATTGAGCAGATCATTAAGAACGTCAACAAGCCAATCAAAGTAGTTAAGTTAGTCAATTTATCTGAAAGTGTCCACATAGATCGTGGACTGATATTTGGTACAAGTTAAATTAATTAGTGCTCAGCGTGCTGAGATTAAACGTACTACTAATATTTATCTTGGGCAAACTACAGATGTAGGCGCTAGCGTTTATATAGTTCAACTAACTGGTAAAAGTTACAAGCTAGATAGCTTCATTCAGTCAATTAGGACGTTTTTAATTTTAGAAACGATACGTAGTGGCGTCACCGGGATTTACCCGTAGCGCAAATTACTCGGCATCTAACCAAAATTAGCGCATGACCTTAAAACCTGGATATATTATATAAGAACCTCATGAAAGTTTATTACAACAAAGATTGTTGTCTGTCTATTATCCAAAGCAAGAAAGTAACTATTAACGGCCATGGTTTCTCAAGGTCACGCCCAAGCGTGCAACCTAAAAGATTCCGGTATTGACGTGAATGTTGGTCTGTGCAAAGGCTCATCTACCGCTGCTAAAGTTAAATCACATGACTTGAAAGTGACTGACATTACTTCTGTCGTTACTGCTGTTGATCTCATAATGATTTTAACTCCTGACGAATTCTAGTCTATACTGTATAAGAACGAAATCGAGCCGAATATCAGAAGCAAGCGTTACCCTGGTCTTTTCCCACTGCTTTACAATCCATTATAATCAGGTAGTACTACGCGCTGACCTTGGCGTGATTATGATTGCACCGAAGGCACCTGGTCACACTATGTGTTCTGAATTTATCAAAGGTGGTGGTATTCCTGACTTGATCGCCATCTACACAGGATGCTTCTTATAACGCTCAAAATGTTGCAATGTCTTATGCAACTGGTATCGTTTGCGGTCGTACCGGTATTATTGAAACTACCTTTAAGGATTAGACTGAAATTGACTTGTTTGGTAAGCAAGCCGTTCTGTGTGGTGGAACAGTTAAGCTGATAAAGACCGGTTTTAAAACGCTAGTCGAAGTTGGCTTATGCTCTAGAAATGGCTTACCTAGAATGTTTGCACGAAATTAAGCTGGTTATTGATCTTACATATGAGGGCGGTATCGCCAACTTAAATTACTCAATTTCCAATAACGCTGAATACGGTGAGTATGTGACTGGTCCCGAAGTAATTAATGTCGAGTTGCGCCAGGCTATGCGTAATGCCATCAAACGTATTCAGGACGGCGAATACACTAAAATATTTCTTAGTGAAGTGGGGTTGGCTGCTGGCTACTCTTCAATGATAGCTATGCGTCATAACAATGACGCTAACGGTATCGAACTCATTGGCGAGCAACTGCGCTCAATAATGCCGTGGATTGATACCAATAAAATTGTCGATAAAACTAAAACATAAGTCGTACGCTTCAAGAGAAAAAACTGGCTGAAGCAACGCTTTCTTGTTTCTGGTGGGCTGCTTCTAGCATAAATCTATATCATTTATTGACGGAATACTTATAAATAGTATTTGTTAAAGTGTTTACGTATTTTTAAGGTAAAATTCATGAGAGAACGTTTCGAAGAGCGAAACCAGGTTTCTGACGCCGCAAGTTTACTCCCGATTGATGAACATGTAGAGGAAGGGCATGACGCAGAAGGCCACAAGGTAAGGTATCGTGGCATTTATCTTTTACCCAATCTATTTACTACAGCAAATCTGTTTGCTGGGTTTTATTCTATTATCAACTCCATGAATGCTCAGGGTTCATTAGCAGCTGGTGATGTCGCAAGTGCTAGCAAGTATTTTTTCTTTGCTGCTATTGCAATTTTTATAGCTATGGTGCTTGATGTTCTGGATGGTCGTGTCGCTCGTATGACTAATACACAGAGCACCTTTGGTGCTGAGTACGATTCGCTTTCAGATATGGTTGCATTTGGAGTTGCGCCTGCACTGCTGACATTTGCCTGGGCATTGGGTGATATGGGTAGGGTTGGCTGGATGGTCGCATTCATTTATGTCGCCGGTGCTGCATTACGTCTAGCGCGCTTCAATACCCAGGTCAGCACTGCTGATAAGCGTTATTTTATTGGTTTAGCTACCCCTGCGGCGGCTGGCGTGCTAGACGGTGTTGTCTGGGCATTTAGCGACTATGGTATACAGGGTTCCAGGATGTCTTTCCTAGTGGCCTTAGTGGTTGCAGCTGCTGGTATGCTGATGGTCAGCAACATTAAGTATAGTAGTTTTAAGCAGTTCGACCTTAAAGGGCGCGTGCCTTTCGTGGCGATTCTCGTGGTAGTGCTAGTGTTCGCGGTTGTCTTTAGTGATCCACCGCGTATTTTACTGCTGGCATTCTTGATCTATGCTACTTCTGGACCGATTCAGTACTTGCTGCATCTACGTCGTAGTAAAACATTGTCTTAATTTAGTGTTCGTTATACTCCGCAGCATATTACTGCATCAACTATCTCATTCTTTGAATTTGCGATATTCATTAAAATTTATCAAGTTTTTGATTGCTACGCACTGGATGTTACTCGTAAATTTATCAATCTCTCTCGCTATATTTTATATAATGGGTACTGACGGATATTATCATCAGTAATACTGAATTTCATGAGTATTACTATGTATATTAAATAATATCTTTTTAATGGTATGCGATCAATTAAATCGGAAGACCTTTGTTTTAGATTAACACCATGAAAGCGATGGTTATTAGAAGCATTCTACGAGCCTTTAATATCATAAATAAATGTCTATTTTATTTTGACTGCAGCGTTATTAGGCTGATGCATAAACAAATTATTTAAAATATAGTTGAGTTTCGGTAGGCTGTAATGTTAATTTTTGGTAAATATGTATCTATTGTATATGTGCTCGGTTAAGCAAACAATTAAGCGGATCATCTTGATTCCTAGTACCACTTAAATCTAATTTTAACGACTATAGAACATTGGAACCAACTGGATCTCATCCTAAACTTAGTAGTGAAATAATATATTGCCGATAAGAGTTTAATACTTATGTATGTCAGAGCAATGTCTCGTTTAGATAAAATTCTAGTAGCCTATGTTTACTGACGTAACATAGGCTCTTTTCTTGATTAACGCACAACAGAGTCAAGAGGTGGATTAGCATAGTTGTCTTCAATTTTAAATCCTGTTCATGTCTATGCAAAAGCTATTATGCGTTTTTTATTATGAAGCAATATTTATTATTAATGGTGTTGACATATCTGAAAGAAAACTCACCACCCATTTTTTTGATAATATTTTGCGCTAGATGCGGTACTGCTTAGAAGTAGTTTTAGTATTTTTAGTTTTAATTAAACTTATCTGTGCATAATACTCAATTATAAATAATATTTACTTGCGTTTACGTTAGTTTGTTTAAATACTAAAAAATTGCATGGTATACTGCTTCTTTAACCTTGTGCTGTTTATATTTATTGTTTTCATATGCTATTACTAATTTTATAGCTGTGTGATTTGTCTCTGATGCTGATTTTACGGTACTTTTTGTACTTATAACACAGCAAGCTATAAAAATGTTTATAGCGATGAGCTTTGAGTTAGTTAGTTTTTGACTAAAAACTTTTTTCATAATATTATATTGAAGTTTTAGGTCAGGTTGTAATAAATTGGTAAGGCTTAGTTTTGTTGTAAGATAAGAGTGATAAAAGCTAGGCGTTCTAGGTAGCACGGGCAGGCTGTGATGTTCAGATATATCTAAGTGTATACTAGAATAATGATATACTACAACGTGCTACTTAGCTATTGGGCGGCCAGTTACATATGTTGCTTACCAAGGTTATATGTTGCCTTAGTAGTAGTTGTTACACAGTACATATTTGAGTAAAGCCCAGTGTTTTAGTGAAAGCGTATATAATGCACTTTGATGCTATAAAAGAAATGCTAGCTAGCGTTAACTATTCAAAGTTTAATGATACTGTATCAAGGTTGCCTTTATCTAAGATATGCAGCCTTAATTATTGGCCTTACATGCAGGTAGTCAATTAACTGTTTAGCAGTAAAATTACCGTTTACAGCCATCTGTCGCGCCACGAGTTAATACTGGCTTTTAAGTACTACGAAGCTTTATTGTTCATCAAACCAACAGTGATATTATATCAGCTGTGGTAAAATCCGTAGCAGCCTAGCTTCTAGCCGCTGTGATTACTGTTCTAGTAATCACTTCTACTGCGTGTCTCCATGTCATTACCATGTTATCCGGCACATTAATTGCTAATGACGCCTAATGCTTTAGACTTTCACCTAGAAACTAAATAAAATTTAGCATAGAGTTTTATCTTAGCGTGCTGCCTACCTAACAGGCGAACTATGCGTGTATTTATTGCTGATCACTATGCCTCTATTCGTTTCGCAAGTAAAGTAAAATGCTGCAGCATAGTGCTGCAAACTGCATGTCAAGTGTCTGGGTTTTGCATAAGCTATCCAGAATCTGGAGTTATTAATGTAAAAGCATAGCATAAGGCTGTGGTGTATTGGAAAGTATCGATGAGTGAAGCTTTGTCCTTCTGCCCGCTGACTGAGGTAAACCTTGACGCTGTACTAAAGATTGAATACGCGGCGTTTAGCTTCCCCTGGAATAGCAAGATCTTTCTTAGTAAGCTGGACAAGCATCAGAGTTGGCTGATGTTTAAAGGTACGCAGCAAGTAGGTCACGGTGTGATGCAAATTATCTTCGATGAGGCGCATCTGCTAAATATTGCCATCAAACCGGAAAACCAAGGCTGCGGCCTTGGTTTAGCATTGTTGGAATATTTGATGTCTAGTGCTCATGCTTCAAATGTGCGGGAGTGCTTCCTAGAGGTGCGCGACAGCAACACTAATGCTCTCCGTCTTTACGAGCGTTACGGCTTCAATAGGATCGGCTATCGCCATGATTACTACCCAGCTATAGGTGGACGTGAGGACGCAGTTGTCATGGCTTATACTATAGTTGATTGAATACATAAATAAATGTGTAGGCAAAAGCCATGTAGAATCAGACTTCCTTGCAAAAAATGACCTGAATCTCACCTATACATGTATATATTTACATCTGCTAGTAAAATAAGTTTAATAATGGAGAACGAAAAGTAGACGCAATCAAACATCAAGATCAATACTGATTAGTTAATCTTAATAACTAGTAAACCTAGCAATACTTATAGATTGACTGCGATGATTTTTCGTGTGTCAACTACCAAAATCGTAGCAATGTAGTTTTGTGCGCTAACCTCAACTGCCTGTCGGTGACAGTAGTTCGCAGTAGACGTGCTCAAGGTTGAAGTATGTCCTGAGCATTGACTACTATAGTATGTGTACTTAAATATAAGATTGCTGGTCTTATTTAATTCATGATTTTGGTTACTTTGCTATTCGAGATTTCTTTATACAAAAAATTTCAATATACCATTTAGCTGGTTATCAAAGAAGAGCGCATGACTGTCTCTGTACGGCTAAATGTAATCTAACAAATCGTTAACGTGGACCAGATAGGTATTTTACAAGCACCATAGTGTTGCAGGTAAAGCTTGTTGCGGCTACAGCTAAATGTACGATATACAAAATTAGTTGCTAAACGCTTGCATATCATAATCGGTAGTTTCGAGTAACTGTAGTTGCAATCTAGTTGATGTTTCACTGGTTTATACGTTGTAAGCATGTGGTGGGTGGTAGAGAGAAGTGATTGAAGGTAGTAAACTTAGCGATATATTTTAGGTTAGCTGAGTCTTTTGTTTTTTAGCGCTTGCGTTTACGTATAATAAGAAATGATCGCACTTAAGCTAACTAAGCGTAGTGCGCCTAAAAACTTTAGGCATGGTTTAGGTATTAAACATTCTTCTGAGGAAGGCCGTACCAACTGCTGTTATTAGTTTAGTTATATCTGCTGCACGCAAGCGCAGTAGTAATAATAGATACCAAGTTGGTATAATTTGTAGGGAAATACAAGTCAACTTAGCGCCAGAACTAATTAAGATGGTTTATGTGATGTCTGCTAAATGTTGACGACGAAGTAGCACTATGCAACAATAGTACTGCTTTAGTTGGCGAACTGCATTTCAGTCTTTGGATGAGTATTTGGCCATAGTACGGCGCATTAACTAGTGCAGTAATAGTGTGAATTACGCTAAGCTTACCAGAGGTAGTACAATGACCTGAGCGAGTTGGTTAAAGTCGTTATAGAGTTTACCTAAATCACAAAAAAACTACGAGTTTGCCCCCACATTAGAAAAACCTTTCTACACGAATACTTTGTTATCCTTGAGCCCCATGACTTCTATCGTCGTCATGGGGCTCCTATATAAAAAGAAGTGCAAACAAAGTGTTGCGAAGCTAGACCTTAATAGTGATAAATGAGTCTGTTTACGCACTATAAGGAGTTTATGTGAATAGTTTTACTCGAATAGCTGCTTGAACTTGTTGAGTGCATGCTGCCATAGTCTATGGCTAATGTTTTCGTGCGTATTAGGTGCAGTAATGATTTACTTAAGGCTTTAACATCGCTTTGAGCAATGATATGGATTGCGCAAATTATCTTACTCAGTATACATTAAGTCGAATAAAGCGTCATGAATCATGTCTTTTAGGCAAATTGTAGCAGTCTAGATTTTGCAAAAAAATATTTATTTAGCGAGAATGTGAAATAAGTCACTAGTTAGCCAATAGACCTGTATGGATAAATGGTAATGGACAGTAGCAGGGAATCTGTTTTATTAGCACTAGTTTCATATAAAGCACGTAATTTAAAAAGTCTTTTTACTGCTAGCGCTACTATTGCAGGCTTTATTTGGATTAAAGATTATATGGCAAGCTTACTAGGCAAAATATACAGTATGCCGCCATGCGTAAGTAGCATGGCGCAACGATTTAATGGCAAAAAAATAGATTTGACTTCAAGCGATCCATTATAAATAGTGCTTTGGGTGGAAATATATTAATTAAGTTTGCCGCAATTTGTCTGTCCTAGTCTCGAATAATTGTGCGTGTTGCCTCTTGGATAAAGGCTGGCTTTTAGTGTAGTTAATTATTAAATATGATTGTTTATGGTAATAAATCTATTCTTTTTCAGTCATATCCATGCATTGCCTTAATAGTAGCACTATACTATGTTTATAGTGCTTTCTAATATTATTTTTAGTCTTAATCTTAAACTAAAACGCTCTACACTATTCGTTTCACAATTATATCTGTGATAGGCAATATGTTAGCAAGGAAGTGCCACTACAGGATACAGTTATCCATGCAATTGTATTGCATGGATACTATTGGACTTTTTATGCGAGTCATTACTAGATATATCAGTCTTCATGAACCTGCATATCGGCTTAGCTAGTTTTAGCTTCATTCTTATTCTGTTAAGTTTGGTCGTGTTATTACTTACTGTGTTCGTGGTAATCACAAATATCCATTAGCTAGCTAGTAAGTTAAGTATGACAGATGCACTTTTATGCGCAATCACTATACCTATTGCCATTGCGCTGGATGTTATGCTTGCTTGGCGCATGGTTAAATCTAAAAAACCTAGTAGTGGCTATTATAATAATCGAATAAAACTTATTTTGTTTTAAGCAAGTCAAGAGTATAAACGGATATCTAGGCATATTGCATTTCAGCGTCTTGACTATCTCTTTGGGGTTGAAACTAGTTCAGTGTTTGCTTTATCTATAAGGGAAACAATACTTCCTGACAAGCTATAGCGTTTATTATGCTCCGTCTAGCGTTTCTAGTTATTGTGCAGCTTATAAAGATTGTACGACCGTGTTTATTAGTCTTCTCTGTTATTCCACAGTCACTTCCTGAGTTGTTAAATCTAATGGTCATTAATACAAATACTTTGTTGTTTAGTCAGGCTATAGATATAGCTTTATTGCTTCCAGCGAGTGCATGATTACCCTCAACTCCAATTGTACAAAAAATAATTTGTATTGTTTTGCTAGTAGCTGACTACTCATAGTAAAAAGCCTTACTTTATAGTAGTAGGTTGGTTAAATCATGAGTAAAATGCGAGTAGGTATTATTTTTGGTGGCCGTTCGGCAGAACATGAAGTCTCGCTACAGTCAGCGTACAACATTGTTAATGCACTGGACCTCTCACGCTTTAAACCAATCCTAATCGGTATAGATAAGGCTGGCCACTGGTACTTTAATGATACGTTTGATTTCCTAATCAATCGTTCAAGCAATAAGCTGGCAGTGGTGTTTAGTAAGACTAACCGGCAAGCGAAGGAAGCTTGCTGGCAAAGCCTGCTGAAACACATTGATATAGTTTTCCCAATCGTTCATGGCACTTTTGGTGAAGATGGCTGCCTACAAGGTCTGCTGCGTATGGCTGGTCTGCCTTTTATTGGTTCTGATGTACTAGGCTCAGCTGTATGTATGGATAAAGACATTAGCAAACGCCTGCTACGTGATGCCGGTATTGCCGTAACCCCATTTATTACTGTGACCAGTCGCAATATAGCGAGCATATCTTTTAAGAAAGTAGTAAATAAGCTTGGTTTACCACTGTTCGTCAAACCTGCTAATCAAGGTTCTTCAGTAGGCGTGAGTAAAGTCATTAATCAATTAGAGTACTACGCTGCAGTTAAGCTAGCCATGGGTTTTGATGAAAAAGTGTTAATAGAGTCTGCTGTGCAGAATCGTGAAATCGAGTGCGCTATACTTGGTAATGAAAAGCCAATCGCTAGCGGTTGTGGCGAGATTGTAGTAAGCAATGGGTTTTATTCTTACGACAACAAATACACCAATAACCATGCAGCCCAAATGATAGTGCCGGCCAATATCAGCGTTGCAGTCAGCGAACATATTCGCTATTTATCTATCAAAGCGTTTGAGGTGTTAGGTTGTGCAGGGTTGGCGCGTGTTGATTGCTTCCTTACAAGCGATAATGAAGTATTGATTAACGAAATCAACTCACTGCCAGGCTTCACTAATATTAGTATGTACCCAAAGCTTTGGCATGCGGCAGGGATGAGCTATAGTGAACTTGTGAGTCGGTTGATTGAGCTAGCTCTAGAGCGGCATGCTAGATGTATGGAGTTGAAGATTGGTCGCTAAAATTAATTCAGCACTAATGTTAATTCTGTGATGCGTTATTTTGTTGCATAATGCGGTGCTTGCGATTATAATCTGCAATAAATCTGCGAATATCTCAATTTCTTCGTCTTTCTCACAGAGATTATTTGTTTTCTTACTAGAGCGAGCGAAGTTGGAATATATGCAATAAAAAACATTTCACTGACTTTGACTAAGTCAGTGCTTAAGTTAAGCAGCGAGCAAAAGTATGCTCCCATAGCTGCACAGGTTAAGGCATAAGATTACTCATATTGCACATGAGTAGCCAGGGTTCTTTTAGGTTTACAAGCCTTAGAGATAATCGCTTACGTTATATTTTAGCACGAATACTACATTTGAGTGCCGCAACTCATCACCAATTTATAGTATGCTTAATTATTATTAATTGTGACTAGTAGTCAACTATGCATCGATATAAGTTTGTTATTCAAATCGATAATTAAGGTTGACGGAGGCTAGCGTTTTTTGATCATGATCTACTCCAGGAACAATTAGTTGATCTTACCGTGAAGTTGCACACGTGTACGTGTATTAGCTCAATATATAGTGTTGACGCTAAACGCTTTTAGTTATCAGCATTTCAATAGTTGTGCTTCTAGTTATCAACGTGGATACGTTTTGTTAATGGCGATAACTGTGTTGGCTAATTGATAACAGTGTTTGTTGTTTTCGACGTCTTTGTTAGTTGGCTAGAAAATAAGTGCTGGCGTATTACAGTTGGCTAATACTATTAGCGCTAGAACAGGCAAAGTTTATTTTTAGAAGTAAATTTCTTGTTGATCATAGATACTTACCTATGTTGAAATCGCATAATATGCTGACGCATCCGCTTGATAGTTAGGTAAAACTAACATTTTATATAGATACAGTTAATATGTCAAGCAACTTTTGCATAGTCATTATCCTTGCTGTCGTCATTGCTAACAACCTAGCGAATATATAGCCTAAAACCATCAAATATGCTAATATTGAGATAGTCAGTGGAGCTAATTCATAAGACGGTAATCGTGTGTGATATATATCGTACATCAGTTAAATTTATCTCGCAGCTAGTATCTTAATAGTTGCAGTTCTGTTGAGGTAGTGACCGTTCTTAGGCAACAGTATTGAGTTGGTTCTTGCTATACTATACTGTTCTACAGCGTCTTCTTCAATTCATAGCTAAACAAGACTATGCCAGATAACTTATCACCTTTGCAGTTGAATATTAAAGTTAGCGCTATAGATTAATAGCTGGATACTGGTAGTTTTAGTTGATATAATATGCTGGTGATTAGCCAATCAAGATATTCTGTCCGGTAGCACATTGAATAATTACGGCAGCATTATGAATGCTAATCTTGCGCATGATATGGCCTAAGAGCGTGAGCTGGCTATTTGTCTAGTAGTGTAGTTACTCTGATTTCTGAAGATTGAACGTGGCTTAACATAATAATCTTATTATTATTGCAATTTGCAGCAATGCTTGCGAAGCAATATTTGGCGCTTATAGTATCAAATGATAGCGATTGATATTACCAGAATTACTAACGATAGCGTAATCAAGGCTAATGGTAGCCAGTAGCAAGTCTTAAAAACTCTGAATAGGCAGCGACTAAACGCATCGCTTTCGACTACCAAATATTGAAGATCAGGATATTACCTACATCTTTGATGTGACTATGGCTGCAGTATAAGAATAGCGGTTATGTCTTAATGGCAGTGTTTCTATTATTAATAATAGATGCCAGTTACAGTTAACTAATCAGTCGCATAGGCAAGTAAATTATTATCTAATTCATCAGTAGATATTGATTACTTTTTCTAGATTATTAGGTGTTGCCTAAACCAAATCTGGTTATTTAGTTTTTTTAGGAAAAAGTTCATTGCAGTCCTCCATAAAGCGAATCCAATAAGAATATATATAGTCATGATGTTATAAATATTGTATTTTTATGTGATTAGCTTGCAATACAAGCGCAGTATCACTAACTATTTAACACAGCGTAACCCATCTAGAATAGAGATGTACTAGACTATCTGGTTGCGCATATTTAGTTTCGTAAACATTACAGGATTTTAGTATATAAACGAATAGTATTCAGAGCGCTGCTAACTAGCGCTAAAATATTAATACTTAGGCATAAGCATTTACTAAAAAACTCTTTAAAATAAATATTCATAGCTAAGAACTAAACATTTTAAGCTAGCTATTAAATGCAATAATCCATCATGTTGTAGATAAACTATTGTCTTAGCAGGTCTGGTATTATTATTTAGATAATTAGCAGTAATATAGCAGTTAGGCAGTTTATAAATTTAACAAAAAATGATAAAACTCAATAAATTTAGCGTCGCCTAGAAGTATGATAACAACTGATGGCGTTTAGCTATACAATATCCATAATTTGTAGTTTATACTTTTTATTTAACTCTTTACTAATTTTGTGTTAGCTGACATTTTAAGTCATAGCAATACTAGGTAAAAAGCAACTACTTCATTCAAGTAAAGCCATATAAATAAAGCAAATTTTAAAAAATAGCAATTATACGTTATACAGTTTTTCTGTCTGCACTATCAGTGCTTCCATAGGTGTGCAGCCAAGATGTTCTATATATAAATATAGTATAATAATTTTATTTTGGATACTTTAAAGATTTTTGTCATAGCGTGCTATGATATATAAACATGCAATTTGCGGTCAGTTCTAGTGCCTACATTTGTGTATATTGTACTACAGTGTGCTACACAATAGAAGTGTGGTTGTACAACGGCTTTTTCTGTTAGAAAAGGAGGCCAGTGCGCCTAGTCAATTTCTCCTAACCAGTATGTTTCCTAGCCATAGTAATTTTGTTTGTGCTATTTACGATTGTGTAAATTAGTAACAAATGTTATAGTTAAGAATATTGTAATATACTAACCATTGTCATGTAAGATCAACAGTCTGCCAATGCTGTTATCTTCTAAATTGACTGTTTTAGTTTTAATGTATAACGATATGCAAATTTAGTGATTGACTGGGATGGCTTTTCATAGCTAGTTATACTAAAAGTTTAGTCATTAAAATCAAAAAAACTCTGGCTTAGTCTGCTGTGTATACCTGTCATACTTGTGTGAGTCTAGTAAAAGGAAGAGAAGACAGTAAAGACATGTTCTTTAGTACATCGTTTTTTATCATGATCAAGCACGCTAGATAAAGCGTGTATATTCCAGCCTAGTGTGTGCTGAATAAACTAATAGCAGTTATTTTTGACTATCTGTGATAATCATTGGCGATCCTACTGATGTGGTCTAGTAGGATATAGTAGCTGGCTAATTATTGTAAAGCGAATTTATTGCGAGTGCATGAATTTAATCTATGTAAGCTATAATGGCGCGTATGAATACATTGCTGGAAGATTAGCTCACTTAAGATTAGATGTTACCAGTTTACCATGCAACAATATCTAGTTGGTATAAACTATTGTAGTATTCTACGTTATCATTGGTAACGTATAAAAATACTATATACTTAAAATATATGCAGTCACAATTGTGCTGCTAATGCGGCTTTGCTAATCTAGCAGCGCAATGCAGTTGATGCATTTATAGTGCTTAACGATTATCAGGTTAAGCTAGTTACTTAAAATTCTAACCATATGACATATGGTAAAAAGTGCAATTTTTGTGTTGTATTTAGTTTTGGCAGCATAAGCGTATTTATAGCAGTCTTATTTTATCTAGTGAACACTATACATCAAGTACAGTTTTTACTAACGAAAAATCAAAGTTTAAGCGAAGCATGGATTTTGATTACGACAGGCAATCTTTAGTTGCCTGTTATTATTCTTTATATTGTTTTTAATGCATGTAACTCTAAATAATATTTTATATTTTATTGAGCGGCTATCCTGAATTTGTCTATCAATAAAATTAAGTAATTCGCATCTTAATTGTTGGGGTGGGTGCTTTCTATCAAACCTTTTTGATTGTTTTTTATACAAATTTTTTTTGTAATTGCATACAGCTACCCTAGGTTTTACTAAAAATATAGTTTAATTAAAAATGTCAAATTTATAATTTTATTGATAATAAGTTCATCGAGGCTCGTCTGAGCTGTTTTCATATAGTGTATATAACTCACTATAGTGGGTATTAACTAACTGAATCCAATGGAGTACTAATTTTTAGTATGTGCTAATAAAAAAGTATAAGGTCATTGTTAGCTTAAGGATTTTAGCTAAGCTCATAGTAAGAATTTTTTATGGTAATCATTAAGGCTAAGAAATTATTAATAATAATGTCTACTGCTGTGTTGATTGCAGAGTTCTATTGAACTGCCCTCAAAGGCAATATAAAGCATAGGTATATTACCTTTAAGTAGTCGTCTTGTATTGCAGCAATTCGATTTTCAGTACCGTCAAAATCACTGCAACTACCTTTCATACCTTAAACCTAGTTAGTTTTAATGAATCGCATTAAGGTATGAAAAACTAGTATCAGTATGTTAGTTTGCAATGCTCGTATTAAATAAGCTACGTTAGATATAACCTATATTATAGTCTTTTTATCAATGTCTTGGAGGATATCTGGCATGTTATTTTAGTTGTCCTAGTTTTCGACATCTAATGCAGCAGTAGCCTTAGAGGTACCTGCTCTGTTGCCTTAAACGCTAATATTACCAGTATTGTCAGGTGGTAACTATAACAATCTTAAGGATTTATCCATATGCATGATTTACTATGGTATTTACATTTTAGTAACTTGCTAAGCATATTATATTAATATTATTTCTAGTACTAACCGTATATTGGAGGCTATATACGGCTGCATTACTTAGCTTTATGTCGTCCGCTATAGTAAGATTTGAGCATACTAGGTATAGTGTAAATAGTCTTCTTGTAGCATAATTTACCTACCTTGATCAGTGCTGACTATTGGTAACTTTGCTGTCAGTGCAGTGATTAGTAAAAGACTGCACCATAATTTAGTTGTGACGGCTCTGTTATGGGGTATATTATGACATCAATATTATAATTGACGACTAGCAGATATTTTAGCTTTTTTAGGCAATCTTGCTGAGTACTAAAGCTTTCAGTCGATCAGTTTGGCTATTTTTGTATAATGGCATTATTTGCAGCTATTTAGTCTAGTAAATTTTACTGGTGCTTGAACTAGCTATGAGTGTACTGAGGCTAGTGGTGTAAACTCTAGTACGTAGAGTTTATAGTTATATGCCTTGTTTGTTTAGTGATATTGCTTAAGGATGACAGCATCGCGCACAGTATGTTTAAAATTCTTGCTCAGTGCAAGTGTTTGCAGTATTAGTATTAATTGATTTGTAGGCTGAGTCATTTTACTTTGTTTTTAAGCTATATTAATAGCTTTTTAAGCTTGCTCAGTATCGATGTTTTAAATACGTGAGATGCTTGTATCTTCTAATTGAGTATGAGTTTTTTAAAGCAAATACAGGCAGCCCTAAGGATGCTGTGTAGCAGCCTAGTTGTCAAATAATTTTCTTCTGTAGCCCAGCAGCTATGCCAATAATATTAAATATTATTTAAGTTAAGAGCTAACTACTGGCTATAAAGTTACTTTGATATTAATGCCGCTGTCTTTAGGGTCTTATTGCGTTCAATCATTTTTTTAGCAATTCAGAGGTCGATTTATTTTTAGATAAATTATGCTGTTTGTTTCAATGTCAGTATGATACTAAGAAATACTAGTGCGCATGACTTTATAAATCACTGGTCAGTTTTTATCTATTTTGCTCTATATTAAAACAACAAAATACGCAATTTCTAAATTAGATTTACTCCATGGAATAATTATTAATTGTCATTCTTAATATTTGCTATATATACTAATGCTACCTTTGAGTCAAGCCTTGAGCTTTATTGGGTGCAGATGTTAATATGATCATCTCAGGTAGAGATGTAGCTTAGTTTTTGTAGTTTCAAAAAACTACAATCTTACTTTTGCGTTTTATATATAACAAACCTAGTTAAGTTAGATTAAATCTATGGATTTAGGTGTGCATTCTAAGCAAGAATGTCATGCTTAAGTTACATACTGCAGTTAGTTATATCTTAATGTAGTTCTGTGTTTTACTTGTACTATTAGTTACAATAGCGTCTATTGGGATATTTATAATTATGATAATGTTATTAATCTACAGCTATATAATTAAGAATTATAGAAAAATAAAGAAAGTTAATTTCCAAATTATTGGGTAATTTAGCAAGTTAAATTGATATATTATTTAATCGCATTCCGCAAAAATAGTACTCCATATATTGGAGCGCCTCTTTATAAGTTACAGACTGCAGTCTTGGAAGCGCCACAAAAATGTGTAGGGCTTAGTTTAGTAGATTTAGTTATAGTGGATCTCTTCTGACATGGATAGCTCAATTGGCTATTATAGAACTATAACTGATTACATTTATAATATGCTGAGCTTATAAGTTAGATATAGATTATTAGTGTTTATATTTTCTCCACTGATTGTCATGTGTCCACGGAGAGTTAGATGCTATTAGGCTGTTCTACGTTTTAAAATATTTTTTTATATTCTGCGGAATATTCCATCGCTAGTATACTTGATGACAATATGGTGTAGTTATTTACTTGTAGTTTTTTATCGGCTTTAATGTGCCCTAGAATTACTGTTTCACAGTAATAAATTTATTACTTTGAAAAGTATCTTATTAGCACAGCTAAGTAGAAACTATTTATACTATTAGCGTACTTTTACGCTAATAGTATCAAAGAGAGCGTCTCGAGTACGCATGTATTACTTTTCTGTTAAACTAAATTAGTTTAACAATTACTTTTTTATCGTAGTAAAATTCTGCTGGCTATTTATAAGCCATTGACTTTGTTAATTATTGTGTTGTTGGTTTTTTAGGTACGTATTATTTTCTTTGCTTTGCTTATCATTGTCTGCAACTGAAAATCCATAAATTATGTAGAACTTTTGCAGGTAACTAGATAGCTCTTAGTCGTGCACATATTTTAAAGTAGTTTAGAGATACCAATGGTTATTTCAAATAATTTATCTCTTAAATGTCAAGCTTAATATAAAGCTTAGCTATTCTGCTTTATCAAAGCATAAGTTATAAACAGGTACATTATTTTTATATAGTTAAAGTCTATATCTTGATAGTTGATAATTAGCTATATAGTATAGATTGCTATGTTTTAGTTATTTATTATATTAGCTATAGCGTAGATAGTCTGCAATACACTAATTTAGTCACTGTCGCTCATCTAACTTTTAGGTACTCAATTTCTTTTAGTGTTATTATGCTCATGTACCAGTACAGGCAGTTAAGCAGTAATTTATTAGAGAAAATATAATATTTTTCATTGCTGATGCTATTAAAATAATTTGCTTGCTATCGTATTATTGTTATGCATTATGCTAGGTTACCTCGTCTGGTTGTAAGTGCAATAAATACTAAGTGTTGTGTGGCTACACCACATGTTAATGTGGTCTTTATCAATCTCATGTATTATTTAAGATAGTGCTAGAGATATGTTAAAAGCAGTGCTAATTTGCCTTGCTTTATAGCTACGGAGATATAAAACAATAAATAAACACAGTATTACTCTGTGCTTTGGCATTGCCGCTTTGACTAAAAATAGTCACAAATAAGCAGCCTGTCAGGCTTCGCAGTTTTTTGATTATTGTAATTACCTAGCGGCTAAAAATAGTACCAAGTATTCAAGTCTCTTCTTGTGCTTTGTTATATTTAATATGAATTGCTAAAAGTTTTTATCGACGGTAAATTCTTTCTAGAATACTGAGCGTAACTAACTTGAGTAGATAAATATTAGGCTTGGTCAGCGTCAAACAAGTTGTATATTCCTATCGTAAAAGGATGAACGGATAGCTTAAAGTAAAACAAGTGGTTATAAATATTGTATCTGTTTAGCGTACTATTTACCTCTAGAGACTACCTAGTCTTATATAATTTTAGCTAATTCTACTTGCCTATAAGTTTTTTATAATGCAATTGCCAAGGTCTTTAATCTTCAGGCTTTACGCGAAAGCATTGGACGCTAAAATTTTATTTTAGTACTCTTAAATTGTTAAGTTCCAAGGTCAGCTTAATATTATCAAATACTAATCAGTGTTTGATTGTGTAGAGTTTAGTAGATTTTTTGTTTACTAATTTAATTTTTTTATTTAGATATATATGTGATGTGATGGTCAGCGGTAAGAAGATATTAGGAAAGACAAATAGATATGGCTATAAACAAGAAGATTTACACTATATAAGTTTTCTTAACATTGACTCCATGCTTACATGGTAGGGCATCTGTAAGCAGATTTGGTGGCTACGCAGGGATTTGAACCCCGGACCGTAGCATTATGAATGCTATGCTCTAACCAGCTGAGCTACGTAGCCAAGTGGCGCGCATTATTCTTGTAGAACTGGAATGCGTCAAGCGTTTATTTTTAATTTTTATCTAAGTTTTTAACTGTCCTATAAAAATAGGCTAAATAACGATAATTGGTTTGACTGGGCGCCTACTTGTTAGCGGTAAAGATATCAATGTTAGAGAAAACCTGTTTACGATTGCGGCGTATTAGTTCAGCATCTATCACTGAAACTAATTTTTTTACTGGAGCAAGCCATTTCTATTAATTTTGTATGATTGGTTAAGTAGCATGATTATGTAGTGGCTGAGGCGCTGCAAGTTATGGTGTATGGCTATCTGAGAATTCTTGCCAGAGTATTGTTTATTGTTGTGAGCGATATTGTTATTTTGTATCAAACAATGTCAGTCAATTATGTATATATTCATGCTATTCAATGCTTGCTATTTAGATAAATTTATAATTGTAGTAAGTTACGCGTTACGCATGTGAGATATTCACATCTACATGACAGACTTAAACATAACATGCTAATGTAGATGATTAATATGTCAGCAGTATCTATGGTTAGAGATTTCTATACTCAATGGTTAACTTTATGGTTCTAAATTTAGAGTATTGTTTTTCTGGTTGCGTCAGAGTGATTTATCTAAGTTATAAATGACTAGCTTAATATATAAGCACTTGAAATAATTAGAGACTAGGTGGTGCATAATATCATACATCTAAGTTCTAAAAAATTACCTAGCCGCTAAACTGTTACCTGTTGCGCTTAGTCTACCAGGTGTATTCATATACATGATATAGTCTGCATCTTTGGAGTAGCTTAGTGTAAATTATTGCGAATAAAACATCTGAGTTTTTACTAGTTCTTTATTAATTAAAGCATACATTAATGTTAGTTGCCAAGGAGATACGCTAAGGTTATACATAATAATATTTATGTTTTGCTTATATTAGACACTAGTGAATATTCTTGGGGGGTGACTTCTTAAGCAATACTTGTGCAAGTATGCTTGGTGTCGATTGCTAATTAATTATAAGTGTTGCACAAAGTATTTGGCTCAATATCATAAGGTAAGCTTATGATGCTTATTGTGGATTGGTAGCTACTTCTAGCTAATCACAATGTTAGTCAAGATTTTAGTAATGCTACTATATTTGATCGTAGTTTCGTATTTTGCATGATGCTTAATTTAGTGGCCTGAGCATAGGCATGCAATTTTACCTGGTCGTTCTGCAGTAAATCACTTAAAGAGTTAGTATGTTTGCCGGATGATACACAGAGTCAGGTAAGCTATGTGTGCGCTACAATTATTCTTGCGTTCGTTGGATAAAAATAATTCCTTATCTAGTAATTATATACTCCTAAATAATGATTTTTAGTTACGTCTGTCAGTATTTTCAATATCGTAGATCATATCTGAAAAAAATACTTGATATGCGCTATGCGTAGTAATCACTCTCTGGGTATGACCTGTAAGCTAATACTTACAGGTAATGGTTAGCAAGGTTATTACCTCTACGCCTACCATCAAGTATTTAGTATTATTGAAATTAATCATTGATAGTTTATTTGTAAGAGTAGAGAATGATAGCTTAGCTATTATAATTGTTAGACTAAATTATTTAGGTGCGTGTATATTGATGAAAAATAGTCATGCTTTGTAAGCCACAGCTAAAAAGTTTTTTATGCTAACTGCATCTTGCTACTGAAAATATTGCTATCTAGTTGTATTGACTGCTTATAATTTTACATGCTACGTCAAACTTAGTAATTCGTTTGTAGCAAACAGTTTACGATTTCCATAAGATCATACAGCAAAAAATTGCTATATATATTAGATACTTAGGACGTTGGTGTTGTGCCTATGTAAACTTTTTATAGATCATGGCTTATAGCTGAGCGTTTACTCTAAAACATGGTTGGTTTAGCTATAAAAAGTTGGCTTGATAAGGAGGGGTCTATAATGCAGAGAAACGTATATTCGTGGTCCAGAGATTGAAGTTGTCTAGAAACTCAAATAGTTTATGTAGAATAACAACCATGTCTTAGGTATTTATGTTTCGTCGCAGCAATTTATCTAGCTGATCGTTTATAATTACAAATTCCAGCGTGACAGTTGAGTACGCTTTGTTTTTTGGATGTCTGACGTTAATTACTTGCATTGTTTGAGCTGGTTAATTTAATGCTTAAAATTATAGGCCAGCCTGCTATATTGTTAGGTTGTTTATCGATAGCAAAATAGTTATCAGGCAGTCTAATATCAATTGTCGCTAGTTTTAAATGCGGCTAATCGTTTCAGTAAAAACCTATAAGTATGTAAATTTTTATATGTCTATTGCACTACTATATAGTAGTGTTGTTATCAGTATACATTGGCAAATAATGCTGTACCCTCCCCATACCTAAACTACTAATATTTAGTATCTATAGTGGAGTATCAGCGCGTATTAAGTGTGGTATCTGATATCATTGAATGTGTATATATTCAAGCATAATATTTTACTTATATGCGATATTATGATGCTGCGTCAAGTATAAAAATTAATTTGAGATAGTGTCGTAGTATATATGCAATTTCATAAAAATATTTTTTGATATTTTTTGTAATTGTACATACTATTTGCTGCATGTCATGTGATTTTGATGTAGATTTTAAAAAAGCTTTAACAAACTTGTTTGCACTACTAATTTTCTTGTCTTAAATGTTTCTCTTGGTCTATTTAATATAGCTTAGCTGGGTATTAAAAAATTAATGTTCGAATCCTGGTTAGTCAACTTTAGTATATTAGTTAAAAGATTAATGTATGCGTTTTTTGAAACTATATATTGGCAATATCGATATATAAACTTCAATGGGTTCTATAAAAAATTATACTTTTAGTAACATTAAAATTTCCCTGTTTTATATGGTAAAGAAGTTTAATTTATTTAAATAAATAGCAAATATGTAAAGTGACTCACCATGGTCGCAATCAGTGTCTGCTGAGTAGTTTTAAAAAAATTTTCTTTGTTTGCGCTAATTATATTTAATTGTGTTTAGTTAGCATCATTTTCACTAATGCTGGAGATACTATTTATAAAATACTTTTAGAGTTTAGAGTAAAAAGTAATCGTGAAAAATTAGATATAAATATATGTTAATGGACTGTAAAGTTGTTTAAATCTTATAAGACATATAACAAGCAAAGCACTCTATTTTTAATACAGTGGTATAATTTAAAAATTATTTTTGCTAGACTGCGCCAACTTAATATATTGAAATGCGTTATTCTGTAGCCGATAGTGCTACTTAATGGCTGCCACTACCTAAGCTTAATATCTTTGTATTATTAAGAAAGTAATGACTAGTTAGTAGTGCATAAATAATCAGTTTTGCGTAGGTGGCTTAAAGTAAAATTTATAAGGATAATTGATGGAACATTAAATAAATAAATACTTTATTGTACTTATGCGTCATAGCTCTGATCTGAGCAACTATAAATAGCAGGTGCTCATACGTTAAAACGGAAGCGCATTATGTCACCGTCTCTAACAATATATTCTTTACCTTCTAAACGCCATTTACCGGCTTCCTTAGCGCCAGTTTCGCCATTACACTGAATGAAGTCGTTGTAGGCGATAACTTCAGCGCGGATAAAACCTTTTTCGAAATCTGTGTGGATTACGCTAGCGGCTTGTGGTGCAGTTGTGCCGACTTTGACAGTCCAGGCGCGTACTTCTTTGATACCTACAGTAAAGTAGGTTTGTAGATTAAGAAGTTTATAACCGGCGCTGATTAAGCGGTTCAAGCCAAATTCTTGAAGGCCTAAAGCCTCAAGGTATATTTTTTTATCTTCTCCTTCCTCAAATGAGGCAATTTCTGCTTCGATCTTGTTGCATACAGGAATCGTAATTACATCTTCTGTAGCGGAGATAGCCTTCACTATATCTAGTAGCGGGTTTTTTTCAAAACCGTCTTCTGTTACGTTAGCAATGTACATAACTGGCTTCGTGGTTAGCAGATGGAAGTTTTTAAAAATAATTTTCTCGTATGCATCCATGTTTTTTATCAAACTACGTGCTGGCTTGTTTTTAGCGAGGTGTGTGATTAACTGCTCCAATAGACTTTTTTGGATTACTATCTTTTTATCACCGCTTTTAGCGTTACGCGCAACTTTATGCAGCTGTTTTTTACAACTATCGAGATCGGCAAAGATTAATTCTAGATTAATAATCTCAATATCGTGTTTTGGATCAATGCTATTAGAGACATGCATAACGTTCTCGTCCTCAAAGCAGCGTACTACATGCGCAATAGCATCAGTTTCACGGATATGAGCCAAAAATTTATTACCTAAACCTGCACCTTTCGACGCGCCAGCTACGAGGCCTGCAATGTCGACAAATTCCATAGAAGTTGTTATTATACGTTTAGGGTTAACAATTGCTGCTAATGCTTTTAAGCGTAGATCAGGCATTGGTACTATGCCAATGTTTGGTTCAATAGTGCAAAATGGGAAGTTTTCTGCCGCAATGCCGGACTTAGTCAAGGCATTAAATAGTGTAGATTTGCCAGCGTTTGGTAGTCCGACTATACCGCAATTAAATCCCATGGCGCTTTCCTTCAGTAAGATTTAGGCTTTTTGGTTGTTTAGATCTTGCATCGCGCAGTTCCATTTACCGGCTAAAATTTTTGGTAGTACACTAAGAGCAAAGTCGATGCTAACATCAAGTTTTTTCTGTTCGTCATATCCAGCACGGCTCAGGACGAAATTTGAAACTATACTAGCAGCACCTGGGTGACCAATACCTAACTGTAGACGGTAAAAATTATTCTGACAGCCAAGCTGCGTGATAATGTCGCGCAAACCATTATGTCCACCATGGCCACCGCTAAATTTAAGTTTGGCGGTGCCTGGTGGCAAGTTCATTTCGTCATGGGCAACTATGATTTCTTCTGGTTTGATCCGGAAGAAGCCTGCAAGCGCTACAACAGCTTGGCCGCTTCGGTTCATGTACGTAGTGGGAATCAGCAGGTGAACATCTTGTCCTTGGTGTATAAATCGCCCAGTCAGGCCAAAATATTTGCAATCTGCTACTAGGTTGACACTTTGTGTACGTGAGGTACGCTCAACAAAAAGAGCCCCAGCGTTATGCCTAGTTTTCTTATATTCGCTACCTGGATTTCCAAGGCCAACGATCAATTTAATTGTAGTCAATAATATTAGCTCTTTTTAGTAGTTGCAGAGAACGTCTGCAATAACCTGTATGTAGCATAAGTGGATGATAAAAAATTATTTAAAGAGTGAATGTCATGTTGCAGTCAGCTTTTTGCCAAGTTTATATCTGTAATATTTCATTAAACTCAGGTAATTTAACGTGAATTATTCTGTAGCTCCTTCTGTAGCCTCTAGTGTCACGACGCGTGGAGCGTGAATATTTACGATGGCTTTATCGTCACCATGAGCTAGTGCAACAAACTCAATGCCTCTAGGGACTGTAAGATCGGACAGATGGATAATATCGCCAATTTTAGCGTTAGTTAGGTCGACCTCAATAAACTCAGGTAAGTCTTTTGGTAGACAAGAAACTTCTATTTCAGAAGTAACGTGCGATATTTCACCACCTTTTTTAATTATAGTAGCTTCGCCAATAAAGCGAACTAGAACGATAGCGGTAAGTTTTTGATCAGCAATAACACGTACAAAGTCAACATGTAGCACTTGATCTTTGGCTGGGTGACGCTGCAAGGCTTTGATGATCACAGTTTGCTTAATACCACCAATATTCAGTTCGATAACGTGGCTGTAAGCAGCATGATTTATGAGTAGTTTAGTGATTTCTTTAGTTGGAATACTAATAGATTTAGAGGCTTTATTACCACCGTAAACTACAGCTGGCACTAGGTTTGCAAGACGACGCATGCGGCGGCTTGCACCTTTTCCTAGATTAAAACGCGCTTCAGCATTTAGATTAAAATCGTTCATGTTGTATCTCCAATATAACCATATTCATACCAACGTTTACGATAAGCGCTGAAGGCGAGATCGGCAAAAGCTTTATTTTAACAAAATATTGGAGTGTAAGTGCTTTTGTTCATGTGATCTTTTTAAAGATTTGATCTTTAACGAAACATTGCGCTGATCGATTCTTCATTGCTGATGCGACGAACCGCTTCGGCAACTATTGGTGCGATATCCAGTTGACGGATACGTGAACAGGCTTGAGCTGCTGTAGACAACGGTATGGTGTTAGTTACAATCAGTTCATCCAGCATCGAGTTTTCGATGTTCGAAATTGCTTGGCCCGATAGCACAGGGTGTGTGCAGTAAGCGAAGACCTTTTCTGCACCGTGTTTTTTCAAGGCTGTCGCCGCATGACATAAAGTGCCAGATGTATCGACCATATCATCAATTAGAATACAGATACGCCCTTCAACATCTCCAATAATATGCATGACTTCAGATTGATTAGCTTTTTCACGGCGTTTATCAATGATTCCGAGGTCTACGCTCAAGGATTTAGCAACAGCACGTGCACGCACCACTCCACCAATATCCGGTGATATAATCATCAGGTTTTCGAAGCGCTGACCTTCAATATCATCCATCAATACTGGGGAGCCATAAATGTTATCTACGGGAATATCAAAAAAGCCCTGGATTTGATCAGCGTGTAGGTCAACCGTCAGGACGCGATCTATGCCTACCACAGTTAGCATGTCAGCCACGACTTTCGCGCTGATAGCTACACGTGCAGAGCGTGGTCGACGATCCTGACGTGCATAACCAAAGTAAGGAATTACAGCTGTAATTCGGGTTGCTGATGAGCGGCGGAAGGAATCTGCCATAACAACGAGTTCCATTAAGTTATCATTTGTCGGAGCGCAAGTTGGTTGAATAATAAAAACATCTTTACCGCGAACGTTTTCATTAATTTCGGCCGTAATTTCGCCGTCGGAGAATTTACCGACAGAAATATCCCCTAGAGGAATATGCAGATGACGTACGACACGTCGAACCAGATCGGGGTTAGCATTTCCCGTAAAAACCATCATCTTAGACACGCGCAGTACCTATTAAAGCTGAGGGCAACCTGGATGAGTGTTAAAAATGGCAGGGGCGGCTGGATTCGAACCAACGTATGGCAGGATCAAAACCTGCTGCCTTACCGCTTGGCTACGCCCCTGTATCTGTTTACAATGAGTACTCATTACTCAGTTTTTTAGAGTAAATGTTGCAGCGTACGATGCAACAAAGAAACATTGCTTCCCTTTGCTACAAACCCTGCAAAAGTTTTTATAATACAATTCAGGACTTTATCAGCTTCAGCTTTACTGTGGAAGCCACCAACTACACAACTTCCAGTTCCGGTTAATTTTGCTTCAGTAAATTTACCTAATAAATTCAGAGCGTCGTGTACTTCTGGATATCGCCTTGCTACAACTGGTAGGCAATCATTTCTATTATTTACCTTTATAAGGTGGTGCAATTTAATGGGAGGAGAGTTGCGTGTCAACAGTGGATCTGAAAAAACTTCCACTGTACTTACAGATACTTGCGGAATCAGCACGACATACCATAACTCTTCTGGGTATTCCGGGGTGAGTTTCTCGCCCACGCCATCACCAAAAGCAGCATGCCCGCGCACAAAAACTGGCACGTCTGCACCTAGCGTCAGACCTAAAGTAGCCAAACAATCATAGTTCCAATCTAATTTCCACAAGTAATTGAGACCTAACAGTGTTGTAGCGGCATTTGAGCTGCCACCACCCATACCACCACCTATGGGCAAAATCTTATCGACCCAGATGTCTATTCCGAGTAAACAACCGGATTGCTCCTGAATTTTTTTTGCGGCCCTAACGATCAGGTTGCTATTGTGTGTCACACTTTTGAATTTAGTGTGTAGTCGAATAATGCCATCTTTGCGCACAGCGAAGGTAAGTTCATCGCCGTAATCGAGAAATTGAAACAGAGTCTGTAATTCGTGGTAGCCGTCTTCACGACGGCCAAGAATGTGTAGCATCAAATTAATTTTGGCTGGGGACGGTAGCGTTATCCTTGCAGCTGGCATGTTTATTATTTAACCTTATGCGGTTGCCATTCCTTAATCACTAGTTTGACGTTAAGATCTGTACTATGTAGTTGAATACGTTCTGGCAGTAAATATCCATTCTGTTTTACGTAGCTCCGGTATTCAATCTGCCAGCCATCCTGCTCAATCATGGCAGGTCGGCTGTCGCCGTTGAGGTGTATACGGCTATTGCTGTCTGGCGCGGGCAGGCCTCGTATCCACCAGACTAGATTTGAAACTGGCAGCTTCCAGCCTGTTTGCTGTTCTAGTAGTGTCTCTAGAGAGACTGTTGCTAGGTAACCATTATTGGTTATTGCTAAGCTTTCATGCCCATTACGACCAGTTAGGTGACTAGTGCCTAAACTTAGTGGTCCGGACAGACGGATATCGTAGTAATCCTGGCGTTGCAGCCAGGATAAGGTGCCGCTGCCAGATGCTTTCGGTGTGTGCACTCCAATTTTCCCGTCGATTTGCCAGTAGTTGATATTACTTAGCTGATCTTTGTGCTGCTTCCATTGTGTTTGGTTATCTGCGCCTGTGCCATACTTAAGTGCGTTATGGCTAGCGCAACCAACCAGCAAGGTAATCAAACTAAAAGCAATAATTTGTCGCAATAACATAAGTTTAAAGGGTGCGAGGTTAATTCTGTCAGGCGTTTCATGGTATTATACATGATGTAGCTTTCTGGTTGTTTCTTAAAAAATTTTTCCTAGGTTTAATCTGTTCCATGCTGCGCGCCATTAAACTAACCTAGAGTATCTCTCACCGGTAAGCGTCCACTTCTTGGTTGTATAAACGCTCTTAGTGCCTCACGCAATAAGTATTTGGTCTTGTCCAGGTTACCCCAAGTAGCAATTTACCCAACTGAGATTATCAATCTCAGTTGGGTTTTCTAATGGCGTGTACTATGCTTTCTAGATTAGCACCGTAAGCTTCGGTGTAACGCGTCGTGCGCTTAAACAAGGTTGTAAGCCACGAGTATGTAGTGCAATGGCGTTATCGGGTAATACTTAATGGCTAACTGTCAATCCTTTCTATTTTAGGCTGAATAGTTATGGTTACCTATCTGTATGGTGTGGATGATATATAATATATTTAGATTGCTAGAGTATTGCAATAACGCTTGTTATAGCAATCTCCAAGCGTGTTCGCTATGGTGATTGGTCGAGATGGCTTCAGCCTGATTTCAGTATAGTTGGATCATATACGGTTCTGCATTTTGCGCTGCAGCTAAACGTTTTTCCGCTTTATCGATGCAATTTTGCTTATCAGTTATCAGTTTAACCACAATTAGGCCATCAGGTAGTCATTATTAAGCAAACCCAGGTTAGAGCAAACCTAAGTGTATTTTAGGGAGCGTCGCCTGCGGATTTTTATATTTTTCAGCGATTCTGCCTAAATTTAAGTTTGCTGAATCAACATAACTTGCCTGTACGATTTAGGGCTTTTATTTAGCCATCAACCTCGTTTCAATCTTTAATTTCTGTGTACGCTAATGTCAATTAGCAGCTCAGTTTTTCGTTGTCAAGTAGCATGGCTATATTAGCTAGCGAACTGCATTTTCGCATTTTGTATACGGTCTTGCATTATAGCAAGACCGTACAGGTTAGGCGTAGATATTTGTCGTTTGGTATTTTTTTTGATGCTTTCTTCTGTTAATGCAAATGCTGCCTTTTCTTTGATTGATATTTTGTAACACGCCGACGCCTAAATAAAATTTGAGACGATTTTGCCGTCTTTCGGTAGATTTTGCTCTAGCAACTCCAGTGCTGCTCCTTACGCTTTGTTATCTGTTGCAATAGTAATTAGCTTTACTAAAAAAAGCAGTTTGCTATTATTGGGATATGTTTATAGTAAGCGCTGCAAGATTTTCATAAGACAATTGTGTGCGTCCTGATCAGTGTCAACAGCTGATAGAGTAAAGACACCGAAATTTATATTGCTTTTGCCTTATAGCCCACCTTCTTTTTCTATGTAGACCATAAGTTGGTGGGCTTTATAACAGTAACTGGTTACTTGCTAGCTGCACGATGTCTAAGTGTTGTGCCTCCAGCTTATCTAGCGCTTTTTGCCCAGCTAAGCGATATATCTAGTGTGTCTAGGTCAGTATTTAGGTATTCGATTATGTGGAAAGTGCGTTCTAAAATGCTATGGTGATGAGTACTAGTGACTGTGGGTTACGTAGTTAACCGGAGAAATATCATAACGATTATTGCTGGTTGGCGAATTCTATTGTAAAAAGACTGCAGATTGTGTTTTTTAGTGAACGAGAAGTAAACCATAAAATTTATGGGCGGTATTGTTGTCTGCGGCTGGTAGCATATTTTCAAATGGCATGGTAACTAAGACCTGGTAGCGACTAAAAAGATATAAGTAAAAATTAATGCAAAAGATTTATTTGTATATGAAAAGGATAGCTAACCCACTAATACACAATTATTACATAAGCATTTCCATAAGCATAGCCAATCTTTAGATGGTATCCTGGATAAACACAAGGTATTAAAGCAATAACTACGGTAGTTGTTCTGAATCATTTGAAGTAGGACAATTATTGGCTTATATACATCATCAGCGATATTGCATGGCTTTCCTCGCACTTGGTATTAATCACAAGACTGCTTCTCTAGACGTACGCGAGCGTGTGGCGTTTATGCCAGAGCAGTTGGTTGGAGCCTTACAGCAGCTCTGCCGGCTTACTGATAGCCGTGAAGCTGCAATTCTTTCAACTTGCAATCGCAGCGAGCTTTATATAGAACAGAAACAGCTCTCAGCTGATGTTATACTGCGTTGGTTGGCTGATTACCACCATTTGAGCCTTGAGGCTTTGCATGCTAGCGCTTACGTGCACGAAAATGATGCGGCAGTTCGTCATATGATGCGCGTGGCTTCTGGTCTGGATTCGCTAGTGTTAGGTGAGCCACAGATTTTAGGGCAGATGAAATCTGCCTATGCTGTAGCTTGTAAAGCTGGTACCATAGGACCTTTGCTTGGTCGGCTATTTCAAGCCACGTTCAATTCAGCAAAGCAAGTACGTACCGATACTGCTATTGGTAAAAATCCAGTTTCCGTGGCGTTCGCCGCTGTTAGCCTAGCTAAACAGATTTTTAGCAACTTGCAATGCAGTCAGGCGCTTTTGATTGGTGCAGGTGAAACTATTACCTTGGTAGCGCGTTATCTGCACAATCTAGGTATGAAACGTATCGTGGTTGCCAACCGCACCATGGAACATGCGAACATTTTGGCTGAGCAGTTCGGTGCGCATGTAGTATTGCTGTCAGATATTCCGGCCGAACTGGTGCATAGCGATATTGTTATCGCTTCTACTGCCAGCCAATTGCCAATTTTGGGTAAGGGTGCAGTTGAGAGTGCGTTGCAACTTCGTAAGCATAAGCCAATCTTTATGGTAGATATTGCTGTTCCGCGAGATATTAAACCAGAAGTCGGTGAACTGGATGACGTTTACCTTTACAGCATCGATGATTTATATGCAGTGGTTGCTGAAAACCTTAAAGATCGTTATGGCGCCGCCCAGGCCGCAGAGGAAATGGTAAGCACTGGCGCCGCAGACTTTATGGTACGTCTGCGTGAACTAGCTGCCATCGATGTGCTCAAGGAGTACCGCCAGCATGGCGAGCGCCTGCGTGATAAAGAATTAACAAAGGCCCGGCGCTTGCTAGCTAATGGTGGTAGCGCTGAAGAGGTATTAATGCAACTAGCGCGTAGCTTGACTAATAAATTGCTTCATGCGCCCAGTGTTCAGTTAAAAAAGCTTACCGCTAAAGGTCGCCTTGATGCATTGGCTATGGCCCAGGAACTCTTTGCCCTCGGTGATAGTGTGTCAGATAGCTCTTCGGATAAAAAATCTCAATGAAAGCATCGCTGCTCAATAAACTTGAAGTACTCCAAGATCGTTTTGAAGAACTGACTGCTTTACTAAGCGACAGTGCAGTAATTTCCGATCAAACTAAGTTCCGTGCCTACTCCAAGAAATATACCGAAGTTAAGCCAATTGTAGAGACCTACAAAAGCTTAATGAAAGTACTGACCAGGCTGGATGGAGCTCAGGAACTTCTTAAGGACTGCGATCCTGACATACGTGAAATGGCTATGGAAGAAGTTCGTGAAACTAAAGAAAAACTGACTACGCTGGAAGGTTATCTAAAGCTTATGCTGTTGCCTAAAGATCCAGATGATTGGCGTAACGTTTTTCTTGAAATACGTGCCGGTACTGGTGGTGATGAAGCTGCGCTTTTTTCTGGCGATTTGTTTCGCATGTATTCACGTTATGCTGAGCGATGTGGATGGAGTATTAAGATATTATCCGAGAATGAAGGTGAGCAAGGCGGCTATAAAGAAGTGATCGCTCGAGTTGAAGGTGACAACGTCTACAGCAAGCTGAAATTTGAGTCCGGTGTGCACCGTGTGCAGCGGGTTCCGGCGACAGAGTCACAGGGTCGTATTCATACCTCTACGTGTACTGTAGCCGTATTGCCTGAACTGGACGAACAGGAAGCTATCAAGATTAATCAGGCTGACTTGCGTATCGATACTTACCGCTCTTCTGGCGCAGGTGGTCAGCACGTGAACATGACTGACTCGGCGATTCGTATTACGCATTTACCGTCCGGTATTGTGGTCGGGTGCCAAGAAGAGCGTTCCCAGCATAAAAACCGAGTTAGGGCCATGTCCTGGCTATTAGCCAAGCTAAACGACCAGCAGGTCAGCGCAGCCACTAATGCGATAGCTAGTGAGCGTAAACTACTAGTAGGCTCTGGTGATCGCTCTGAGCGTATCCGTACTTATCATTTTGCCCGTGGCCGGGTTACCGATCATCGTATTAATCTAACCATTTATGCTCTTGACGAGATTCTTGCCGGTGGTGTTGACGCAGTGATCGAGCCATTGCTTGCTGAATACCAGGCCAATCAATTGGTAGCTCAAGGTGAATAAATGACTATTATTGCTAGTCTCTTGCGTGCAGCTAACACGCTTCATTCACCCACTGCGCGTCTAGATGTGGAGTTGTTGCTTTCTGCTATCTTAGGTAAATCGCGTAGTTACCTGCATACTTGGCCAGAAAAAATTGTCTGTGGCGAAGACGTGGAGACATTTACGAATAACTTGCAACGTCGTCGCACCGGCGAGCCGGTAGCTTACATTCTCGGTCAACAATTTTTTTGGAAGCTTGACTTGGAAGTTACACCGCACACGCTTATCCCTCGTCCAGAAACTGAGCTCTTAGTAGACGCTGCCCTGGAATTGCCGCTATTAGATCCAGTTAAATTGCTTGACTTGGGTACTGGCAGTGGCGCTATCGCTTTAGCTCTAGCTAGCGAACGACAGGCTTGGCATGTTACCGCCGTTGATCGAGTGCTGGAAGCAGTAGCCCTTGCTGAACGCAATCGTCAACGTCTGCATTTAAAGAACGCTACGGTGCTTAACAGCTATTGGTTTAGCGCCCTACAAGGCCACACTTTTGATCTGATTGTCAGTAATCCGCCTTACATTGCCGGTAATGATCCACACTTATTATCTGGTGATGTGCGTTTTGAGCCAGCTAGTGCTTTGGTAGCTGGCCATGATGGTTTAGAAGACCTACGAGTGATCATCACCAAGTCTGTAGTATACTTAAATGTTGATGGTTGGCTGCTGCTTGAACATGGTTACAACCAGGCTGTAATTGTTCGTGATTTATTACTTAGTGAAGGTTTTGAAGATGTACATAGTCGTATGGATCTTGGCGGTCACGAGCGTATTACATTAGGCCGTAGGCCGTATTGACTGATCATGAGCTATCGTGCTAATTGATTTGTTTGTGTGGTTGATCGTAAAAAATATTTAGGTGCGTATAAAAAATATATACGCACCAATCGTTGGCATCTGCTAGCCAGTACGCCAAGAGTATGTTGTATTTTGTAGCTACTGACGTAAGTCAGTAGCGCTGATGGACTTTAATACAGTAAGACTGTTAGTTACTCCTGCTAACTTGCAGTGCAAAATAATCGATTATATCGACAGCATCGTAGCACACGAAAGCTGATTTGGTAGTGTACTGCTCTGATACCTATGAATCCGTACATCATATGGGTAAATGTATCGGTTATGTTTGATTAATAACAGCAGTAGTGATACGTTTTACTTGCTCTTGTGGACATATAGGTCATCTGCTCAACTTAACTATCAAGCTATATTTATAAGCGATGCAGCAATTCGCTCATAATAGCAATTGTCGGTGCGTAACTATCGCTACGCCGATGATCATATGCTATTATTATGATTTAGTATGGGGTATGGCAGCAATACCGAATTTATCTGTAGCTAAGTTAGCACTGCTCTAGCCTTATAGTTGTTATCTAGTAAGCGATACAACCCATAAAGCTTATGGTAGGCTGTAGTGAAGTACTATTAAGCTAACTTGTCATTGAGCTACGCCTTGAATACTCATTCCAGCAAATTATATGTCAATAGTAACCCCTGTTTCAGGGTATGCGGGTTTTCATATGTTTAAGAACTTGCCAATTGGGGTATTTGATTCTGGTATTGGCGGTTTGTCAGTGCTCTATGAAATCCAGCAATTACTACCTCATGAGTCACTGCTGTATTTAGCTGACTGCAGATATATCCCTTATGGCGAGAAATCATCGGCGTTTATACTGAAGCGCAGCCGTTTAGCTGCTGAGTTTTTTCGTAAACAAAATGCTAAGGTTTTTGTAATTGCTTGCAATACGGCGACTATCGCTGCTGTTAGTGATTTGCGTCAGGACTATCCAAAGTGGCCCTTGGTAGGTATGGAGCCAGCTATTAAACCTGCTGCTGCCGCTACCCGTAGTTGCGTAGTTGGTATACTTGCCACTACCAGCACACTGCAAAGTGCTAAGTTCACCACATTGCTTAATCGCTTTGCTACAGATATGCGGGTCATTACCCAACCGTGTCCAGGTCTGGTAGAGTTAATTGAAACCGGTGATCTAAACAGTGCCACCCTGCTCCAGATGTTACATGGTTATCTTAGGCCGCTGCTTAGCGAGGGCTGTGACACTATTATTCTGGGTTGTACTCATTACTTTTTCCTTAAGCCACTTCTGGCCCAAATACTGCCACGAGATATCATAATAATAGATACCGGCCCCGCAGTTGCGCTTCAACTTAAGCATTTACTAAATGAACATGACTTGCTGTTGGCGTCTGGCAATCCTAAGTCTGTACAGTTTTGGACCAGTGGCAATGTTGATCATCTAAGAAACATATTACCGATCTTGTGGAAGTCTCCTGGTGTTTTGAATAGTTTTAACTTATAAAAAATATTGAATATCCCTGATAGAAGCAAAACTTCTAGTAATGTGTCCGTTGCTCTTGTACACTATCTTATACAGGGTCACAAAACTTCGTTTTTAAAATTTTATTTCTTGTAAACCTATTGTTTTATATTGCCGTATATGTAACTACGGTGTTAACAAGCCTGGCTTAGTTCAAGCGTAAGTCCTTAATTCACTTTTAAAAGAATAATTAATTTTATGATGATCTACTAGCCGTAGCAGCCATCGTTATCGTAAGTGTTGATATATAAATTTGTTGTAGTATTTGTTAAACCATATATCAAGGTTTATATCTGGGTAGTAGTGTTCTTGTACTATGCAGTGTTAGTTGCTGTATATAAGATTACAGTTAGCTAGCCATAGGTATCAAAATAGTATAGGAATTTTATTAAGATTCACAGTCAGGTCTCGACTATGAGTTTAGTGTGTAATCAAATTCAGTCATAAACTTTATGCTTCATTTGACTCACCAACTTTTTTTGGTGTTATACGATTTTGTTAAAATGCACGCTATAGTTCTTGAATTCACGCTGATAGTTTGATTGGCGACAACAAAATAGCGTCAGACAGATTTTAGTCTGTCTAGTATTAATAGACCCTCCATAGAGCAATTCGGCTTTATTCGCTTAGATTAAAGTTATAGCAGGCCAATACTGGTTAGTGATTTAGATGGCTATACAGAGCGCTTGTTTATGTGATCTAAATGATTGAGCTTACATGTAATGTGTAAATTGCGCCGTCGTCATGAAATCAGCTAAGTTTAATGAGTAGGCAGCTACAATAAAATGTATTGCGGCGTCATATGGCTTTTTCCTGTTATTTTGTGTAGCTACTATCAGGTTTGACTGTAGATTGGCGTTAGATGTAATGTGTCAAGATCTTCAGCAGGCTGATCATTAGTGTCTGGTTGAGGCTAGCGTAAAAAAGATAGTAAAGTTGTTGATGCAATGCAAAATATTGCTGTTATATGATAGCATTGGCCAAGGTCTGAACAATGTCAAACTAGTTAATTTTAACTAGTTTGGGTTATTTGGCAAAACTAGCAGTTTGCATTTATTGATGTCATCAATTTCAATTGACTGAACCTATCTTAGCTGTTTGAGCAACACTTATATATAGTGGCATTAAACATGGTTAGTAAGATGATTCCAGAAGATCTTATCTAGGTTTAGGAAGATTATGCATCGCGGTTTTGATGGCGAATTAGCCAGAAGCTATGAGGCAGTTATTAAATTTGGTCAATGGTGTACTTATAAAGTATGACATGATCGTCGTGATGTAAATATTTTAGGTAAAAGACTTAAGACGCATAGCAATTTAAATTGCTAACATAGTTTAGCCAAGGTCACACTATATGTTTTCACGCATAAAATTAATAGGTAGGTAACGGTACTGGTAATGCCTATCGCTAGCATTAGTAGCTAGTTTATAAAAAGTATTAACGCAGCATCTATGTAATAGATGTTCGCAATTGTGTTTGTGTGTATTACATGCTTAACAATGGATAGTTTAAATTAACTAGCATTGATATATTTAAGTAAGTGTTTTGTTGAAAGTTACTGTATTTAGTGATATTTTATTTGTAAGTAATATATTCGCCTATGTTCTAGCTGATTGTTTGTATGGCTAGCTATTAAATCATTTCTGACTATGCTAGCGTAGGTTAGTCAATAATCAAAACAAAGCCCTTATTCCTTCTCATTCCTTGCGGTTTCTCATTGGCTTAAACGACAAAACTAATTTTTTCGCAAAGATCGACCCTTAATCATTTAGTTAAAACCACCGAAGTCAGTATGTGGCTGGTTAATATTTTGATATATAGTGTGGTGCAATAGTGGTGTATTATGGGTAAACCATGAACTTCATGCAGTAAATTAATAAAGGTGTTACCTTAACTACGCAAGCTTTCTAGTAGGTGTAAGTTATGTTTATTTAGCGTAATAAGGCTTGAGTGAACTAGCGCAGGAAGTCACTAAAGTTTAGCGGCCTCCTTGGTATGAAGGCAGGTTATGAAAAGCAGCAATTGCGCGTTTGCGAGATTGTTTTAAATCAATAATTGAGCGTGGATAATTCACTACGCCGAATAGCTTGGTAGCTTCTTCTGGGTTGTGCACTTCCTTTTTGTTAAGTGTAGTTAGCTCTGGTAGCCAGTGCTTAATAAACATCCCTTCGCTATCAAACTTTTTTGACTGTTTTAACGGGTTAAAAATTCGGAAATATGGTACAGCATCAGTACCGGTAGAGGCACTCCATTGCCAGCCGCCGTTATTGGCAGCTAGATCGCCGTCAATCAAGTGGCGCATAAAAAAGCGCTCACCTTCACGCCAGTCAATCAAGAGGTTTTTAGTTAGGAACATTGCTACTATCATTCGTAGCCTGTTATGCATCCAGCCGATCTCAAGTAACTGACGCATGGCTGCATCGATGATTGGTAAGCCTGTGCGAGCTTCTTGCCAGGCAGCTAGATCATTTGGCGCCTGACGCCATACTACGGCTTCAGTTTCACGGCGAAAAGCAAGGTGGCGCGACACTCTTGGGTAGCCGACTAAAATGTGTTTGTAGAATTCACGCCATAGCAGCTCATTAATCCAGGTGATGGCGCCAATATTATTATTTTCGAGTTCACCATCGTTGGTTTGTAGTGCGGCGTGCAGGCATTGGCGTGGTGAAATCATGCCTGCCGCCAGGTAAGCAGAAAGCTGGCTAGTACCTGTTTTAGCTGGAAAATTGCGCTCATCTTTGTAACGCTTAATTTGTTGGTCAACAAAAGCGTTGAGACGTTCGTGCGCTTCTTTTTCACCTGCAGGCCAAATGGCCTGTAAGGTTTTGCTAGGTGGTATGAATCCTACGACTTGTTCAGGTATTGGATCGCTTTTTAGCTTGATTACAGTCTGAGCTTTTGGAGTTGCCACTAGGTGCGGTAGAGTGTTACTTAAGAGGTTATAGCAAGCTTTACGGAACTGGCTAAATACCTGAAAGTAGGTACCGGTTTTAGTTAGCACGGTGCCTGGTTGGAAAAATATTTGGTCTAGATAGCTATGTAACGTTACGCCATTTGCTTTTAGTGTTTTGGCTACGGCAGCATCACGCTGGTTCTCATGAATACCATATTCTTCATTGATGTGTACCGACTCTATTGATAATTCATGGCATAGTTTGCTGAGCACGGTTGGCGCTTGATGCCAGGTCGTCGCGGTACGGATCAGCAAAGGAATGTTAAGTTCGCCAAGTGTTTGGCGCAGGTGCTTAAGGTTGCGTAGCCAGAAGTCAACTTTGCATGGCGCATCATTGTGGATTAACCATTGCTGTGGTGTGATCAGATACAGGGCTGCAACTTTACCGCTCTGGCAGGCGGCCGCTAGCGCAGTATTGTCGTGTAGCCGCAAGTCAGTACGTAACCATATTAAATGCATTTAAAAAATTCTCGTTTATATTACTGATGTAGTGGGTCGACAACTAGTCTTTAGCTTTAAACAGTGTAAAGTTGTCACAGGTGAATATGACTGGTTCTGGCTAGCAGATACATACCGTTAATTTAGCAGTCAAGTTTAAACAGCTGACGCTGAATACAGGTTTCACGTGTTCCGACAAGTGAACGGCTTTGCTCAAACATCATAGTATGGCGTGCAGTTGCAGATTCTTTAATACGATTCATTGTCAGCTTTGCCTATTAATAATCCATTATTAACTTCCGGCTGATAGTATGCGCTTTCTGTTCAACTGAGCATCTTTGGCGCGGTCCAAATAAATATCAATCACCATATACGTACAGACCTAAATCAACGTCAGTTAATACGCTAAATACACGTTATTCAGAAAGTTGTGTACAGAGTTATCGATAAAATAGGCTGAAGGATAGTTCTAGCATCACGCTATAAAGCAGTTTAGTAAAGCGCCATATAGGTTCTTGTAAGGCTAGCCCTAGTGTATCTTGCTGTAGGCGATAAGCATGCAGCGTCCTAGTATTTAGAATGATGTATGTTGCCCATAATGTATAAGCCAATCGATCAAGTCATCTTGTGCAAAGTAGTCTTGCATACATTTAGTAACTGAATTTTATTAGCAAATAGTTACGTAATGCGTTGTTTTCCACACTTATGCGCGGCATGCAAACATAGCGAATTTATTTTTCTATAAAGAGTATCAGGTAGTTGTATTGGAAATGTTGCATTTGTAGTTTTTGCTATTTTGCTTTTATCCAGGAGCCGTACAATATGTTATCATACCTCGTAACTTATCGTAGATCTCGGATCTACGATAAGTTACGAGGTATGATATACCAATATTAGTAATTGCTACATTATGAATTTATGTATTCATTTCTTTATATCTGTGCGACGCATTAATTAAAAGGCTTAATGTAGAATTTCAATCCACTGCACGGTCAATAAGGATATAAATTCATATATTTTATAGCTAGATTAGCGATAGGTGGCAAACGTTACATTAGAAAATCTAACATATATTATGCTGACTAATGGTACTGGTTTAATCGGTAGTTAACTTTTATAGCACTAGTTTGCCTAAAGATATCCCTAAAAGCATAGAGTCGTAAGTTAGTAACTGTCGTCTAATAATAGTATTGCAGTATTAAGGTTTATTTTGGTTAGGTTGCTCCTGGCAGGGTTGTTCTGGTTATTATCTAAGCATGGAATGGTTAGCTTGCCGTTGATGTGACTATTTTACTTAAATAAGTTCTATGTAACCCTGAAAAGCCTTTTTGATCGCATATCTAGAGATATAATCTTGCATGATTAATCAATCGTTGTTATTAGTTAACCTTGGTTCACCAGCATCTGCTTCAGTTACTGATGTGCGCAGTTACCTTAATCAATTCTTAATGGATCCTTATGTAATAGATTTACCGTGGCCGTTACGGCGCTTGCTGGTTTCTTTAATCATCATTAAGCGCCAGCACCAGTCGGCGCATGCTTACGCGTCGATTTGGTGGGATGAAGGGTCGCCGCTGGTAGTCCTGGGCCACCGCTTGCAACAACAAATGACTAAGCAGTGGACTCATGGCCCAGTAGAGTTAGCGATGCGTTATGGCAAGCCTTCCATTGAAGCGGCCTTGATGCGTCTTGTGGCTCAAGGTATGCAAAAAGTTACTCTAGTGCCATTATATCCGCAATTTGCTAATAGCACTGTGACTACGGTGATTGAAAAAGCCAGGCGTGTGGTCAGAGATAAGAAGCTGAATGTACAATTTTCTATTGTACATTCATTTTACGATCAACCAGAATACCTTGATGTTTTGGTTGCCAGTGTCAAGCCGTATATGAAGCAAGATTTTGATCACTTGTTGTTGAGTTTTCATGGGTTACCAAAGCATCACCTAAGAAAATTCTACGCAAATAGCGGGCATTGCTTTAAGAATGTTGACTGCTGTAAAAGCGCTTCGCTTAAAGTGCTCACTACTTGTTATCGCGCTCAATGCTTCAGTGTGGCGCGTAATCTTGCCTCGCGTATAGGGTTATCGGAGGGAACGTGGTCGGTGGCATTCCAATCACGCATAGGACGTGCCAAATGGATCGAGCCAAACACTAAAGATAGCCTTGAGGCTTTAGCCTGCCAAGGCGTAAAAAAATTGCTGGTGATGTGCCCAGCATTTGTTGCTGATTGCATTGAGACTCTAGAAGAGATTGGCAATCGTGGCTTAGAGCAGTTTCGCGAGGCAGGTGGTGAAGAGTTAATATTAGTGCCGTGCCTCAATGATAACATTCAGTGGGCAGTAGCGCTTAATACGTTATGTGAAAGAGCCACAACTATATCACAATAAAGCTAAATGAAGATTACGTGGAGGTTGGCCGGCTTGTTTGCGATATGCTTATCTTGGTTGTGGATGATTTTTTAGTGCTGACTTATGATGTAAGTTCAATAACAAATGTCAATGAAGTAAATAGTCTGTGTATCGCTATATCTGGCATTATGCTTGAGTGACGCTGAAGCTGTATAGCGATCACATCAGCTCTTTTATTACGTATAAGGCAGTACTAGCACCTAGTTCCGCCTTGATTCATCTACTTTTTTTCATCTTCTACGCAGTTATATTTATTTAGCCATGGCTATGGTGGTTAATACGGCTAGTGATTTGAGTGGCTTCATACGTGTATGGTCTGGGTGGGCGCTCTCGATAGCGACCGAAATTATCTTGCCGCTAGTATTATATACTTTTAAAATGCCGTCAATTTTATTGACAGCCATGGATTTTAAGGATTGCATGGTTACATCTTATGACAGACTGACGATAAAGTTGCGTTAGCTCATCACGTATTATTAGTATTTGCTGTAGGAACACTCGTAGTACTTTTGTCTGACCATCACTATAGCAATCGCCTACGTAGGTATGAATGTCGCCTTGAGGTTTTAGATGCACAATACGCCATCTTGCAATTTAAGCGCACTCAACAAGTTGTCGCTCAGCTGATCTATGTTAAGCATCTATATTTAGGTATAAGCAGTTATATCACCTTTAGTAAGTTCGGTGCAGGCGAAATCGAGTAACAAGCTTATAGGCACAGCCAATTATAGTGGTAAATTGTTCAAGACAACATGACAGAGTATTCAGGTAGCAGTACTAGAGTAGTATATTATTGATACTGATACAAAATCTTTTAAAGATATTAGCTTAAAGGAAGCTAATGCGCAGACTTTAACAAAGTTATTCTGCTTTTGCATCAGCACAGGTGGCACACACTGATCTATTTCTGCCAGAAACTAAATTTCTTTGCCGTTAAACACAACCTGGATTGTTAACTTTGCCAATTGGCTTGATCTGCGTCACATGGTTTATTGAATTTCAGCTATCATCAGCTAGCTAGCTATCGATACTTAAAATCATATAGCCAGATTACAGAGTGTCTTTTCATGCTTAGTCTTTGCTGAGGATCCAGGTAAACATGATATCTAAGCGCCTAGTTAAGCTTGCACATTCAATCAGCTTCTTAGTCAACTACTACACGTTAACACCTAATTGATCGCTAATAACTTAGCCGCGCTTAATGATCGATTTTATAACTTCTATCGCTAGTTTTTACCGGAGAAGTGGTCATAAAGTAGATGCCTGGGGAACTTCCAGACTTTGAGAAAATTGCTATGTTAATGCTAGTTAGGTTGCTAAGTAGCAACAATACATCACTTGAGTTATTTAGGTTTTGATGGCTATCATGTCCAAAAAAATTTTTTAGTTATTGAGCCGTAACTAGTTACTGTAAATATAGCTAATGGTTGCCTATAGTTACCTTGGTATACCATCAATATAGTTGCTGATAAGCAAGCATAACAGCCACTTACGTGTGTCAATTTTGGGGCGACCAAATGTGATGGATGGCAAGCGTTTTAAATTGATCTTTAGTGCCGCAAGGTCGATTTCTAGTTAGCTACAAAATTTTACTTACAAAAATTTTGTAGCCATCTAGCAGCCATGCCATTATATAACTATGATTAGCAGTAAGACCAGGTGTATCTCATACGATGCTGTGTAAGGTCCATTGTTATCGAAATTGCATTGCAATTGATGGTATTTAAATAAAAACTGTGCTCTTTGTTGATTACCATAGCAGTGTATAGATTGACTGTAGAGTCAGTATAAGCCATACTTGACTAACACTATATAGCTGGTTAGTGCTGCCTACTGCAGCTTTATATCTATACAAGGTATGTTCAATTAGTGAAATTGACGATAAATGATCAGCATTGCTATCGACATGTCAGCTAATCATAGCTATCTACAAAGTGGTTCTTGAGATATTGACAGACGACAAGATCAAGAGCCTTTGATTTATAGTGTAGCGTATTACATGCTTCTTATATTGTTCCAAAACTGGAGGTAATATTTAAGAGTTTATAGCTAAGCTACACTTAGCAGTTTGGCCTAAAGTACATTGCTTGCCTTTCAGCAACGCAAAAAAATGCTGACTATTATTTTGGTAACTGTCATGTCGAGCGCTTTATCAGGTTGCGCATGATTAAGTAACGTCACAGCAGGCTTAGCCTGCTGTGACGGATACAGTCGTTAAAGCTCAGGTTAATTTGGTATGAGTGCATCAATATAATTTCTAGAAGGACATAAATTTATGTATCTTCAGCATATAATAGCACTGTCTGACAGTGCTACTGAATAATACGACATAAACCTGTTAATTTACTATCTGCCACGAGATTTGCATGCAGATGCCAGTGATAACGTGTACATTGTCTGCTAATTATGCGTAATTATTGATGATAAGCTGAATCCGAGCAACCACTAAAAGCATTAAGCTAGTCAACTCTCTAGTTTGGTCTTTATTACTACGCGATTTAGTTCGTCATGGCTAAATGTTACGCTGTTTAGGTTCTAAGCAATTATTTAGCGTAGCGTTTTGTCTGAAAGTATTTTTAAGTGATTTTTCCAAACTAGATCTAACTAACATCTAGATCAAATCTAGCAATATATTCATATACTGTTTCGATTTATATAGTTCTCTGAGATATGAAGAAGGCGTTGTGCTAATATACCTAGCGCTAACATGGCCATTTGGCCGCAATAAGATAGTTTTTTCGTGAGCAGCCATGGTTGACAAAATGACACATCTGAAACAGCTGGAGGCAGAAAGCATCCATATTATTCGTGAAGTCGTTGCCGAGTTTGACAACCCGGTTATGCTCTATTCGATTGGTAAAGATTCTGCGGTAATGTTGCATCTAGCGCGTAAATCGTTCTACCCAGGTAAGTTGCCGTTCCCAGTGATGCACGTTGACACCTGTTGGAAGTTTCAAGATATGTATAAGTTCCGCGATAAAATGGTCAAAGAGTTAGACCTTAACTTGATCACTTACGTCAACTGTGAGGGTGTAGCGCAGGGAATTAGCCCGTTTACCCATGGCAGCGGTAAGCATACCGACATTATGAAGACTCAGAGTCTCAAGCAGGCTATGAACAAACATGGTTTCGACGCAGCGTTTGGTGGTGCCCGTCGAGATGAAGAAAAATCTCGTGCCAAAGAGCGCGTGTACTCGTTCCGAGACAAAAAGCATCGCTGGGATCCAAAAAATCAGCGGCCTGAGCTTTGGAATATCTATAACGGTAATATTAACAATGGTGAGTCGATTCGTGTATTTCCACTATCTAATTGGACCGAACTAGATATTTGGCAGTATATCTATCTAGATAATATCCCGATCGTTCCGTTATACTTTGCTGCTGAACGCGATGTAATAGAAAAAAACGGCATGTTGATTATGATCGACGATGACCGTATTCTCAAGTACTTGTCTAACAACGACAAAGCCAGAATCGTAAAAAAGAAAGTACGTTTCCGTACTCTTGGATGCTACCCATTGACTGGCGCGGTGGAGTCTGAAGCTGAAACACTGACTGACATAATTCATGAAATGCTCCTGACGCGTACTTCCGAGCGCCAGGGTCGGGCCATCGATCACGATGGTGCAGGTTCAATGGAAAATAAAAAACGTCAGGGTTATTTCTAAAGGACTTATTACCAATGTCGCATCAATCTGATTTGATACGCAAAGACATTCTCGCATATCTTGACCAGCATGAGCTTAAGGAAATATTACGCTTTATAACTTGCGGCAACGTTGATGACGGTAAGAGTACTATGATTGGACGTCTGCTTCACGATTCTAAAATGATCTATGAAGATCATCTAGAAAGCCTAAATCGTGATTCAAAAAAATCTGGTACTACCGATGGTGATATTGATTTGGCCTTGCTTGTTGATGGCCTGCAAGCTGAGCGTGAGCAGGGTATCACTATTGATGTTGCCTATCGTTACTTCTCTACTGCTAAGCGTAAATTTATCATCGCCGATACCCCTGGCCATGAGCAGTATACCCGCAATATGGCTACTGGTGCGTCTACGTGCGAATTAGCGATCATCCTAATCGACGCCCGCTATGGCGTACAGACTCAGACCCGTCGCCACAGTTATATTGCTTCGTTACTAGGCATTAAGCACATCGTTGTTGCTATCAATAAGATGGATATTAATTGCTTTGACCAACGCGTATTCGAAGCAATTAAGATGGATTACCTAAAATTTATTGAAGGTATTGCCTCTAAACCGAGAACTATGGCGTTTGTACCAATGTCAGCACTAAATGGCGATAATGTGGTAAACAAGAGTGAACTTTCGCCTTGGTATACCGGCCAGTCGCTAATGGAGATTCTTGAAAACGTCGAAATCGCTTATGACTGCAATTATACTGACCTGCGCTTCCCAGTACAGTACGTTAACCGTCCGAACTTAAACTTTCGTGGTTTTACCGGTACTGTAGCTAGCGGCATTGTGCATAAAGACGATGAGGTTGTGGTGTTACCATCTGGTAAGAGTAGTCGCGTTAAGTCTATTATCACTTTTGATGGTGAGTTGGAGCGTGCCGGTCCAGGCCAGGCCATAACTATAATTATGAAGGACGAGATAGACATCTCCCGTGGTGATCTATTGATACATGTTGAGAATGCACCGCAAGTAACCGACACTTTTGATGCCATGTTAGTGTGGATGGCAGAAGAACCGATGCTACCTGGCAAGAAGTATGACATCAAGCGTGCTACCAGTTATGTACCGGGTTCCGTTACTAGCATCTTACACCGTGTAGATGTGAACACTTTAGCTGAAGTCCCGGCAAATTCGCTACAGCTAAACGAAATTGGCCGAATCAAGGTGAGCCTTGATACTGAAATCGCGTTGGACAGCTACGACATTAATCGCACTACTGGTGCATTTATCTTCATCGATAGGTTAACTAATGGCACTGTTGCGGCTGGTATGATTATTGCGCAGCCGATCAGTCATAGCTGTTTTATGCAACATGGTAACATCGTCAATGTCTCTACTAAAGAGAGAGCCGTACGCTTTGGCCAGCAACCAGTAACTGTGCTGTTTAGCGGTTTACCTGGTGTAGGCAAGAGTGCCTTAGCTTATGCAGTAGAGCGCAAACTGTTCGATATGGGGCGTGCAGTGTTTGTACTGGACAGTCAAAACTTGCGTTTTGATCCTAACAACAGTCTATTTCAGGATTTTGTTAGGTGTACTGAAAACTGGTGTCGTGCTGCTTATGTAGCGTTTCAGTTAAACGAAGCAGGCTTATTGACTCTAGCAGCGTTTATTGCTCCGGATGCTGAGTGCCGTGAGCAAGCCAGGTTGCTGATCGGTGCGGATCGCCTCATCACTGTTTATGTACAGGCATCACTGTCAGCGTGCACTGAGCATAAATTAAAAGGCCTCTACATTGCTCATGAGCACAACATTCCTTACGGATCATTCTTGTACAATGTACCGTTGAACGCCGATCTAGTGATCGATACTCAGACCTTATCATTGGAGGATAGTGTTAAACAGGTCTTTGAGCTGTTGCGTAGGCATGGCTCAATCTAAATGGTTATAGGTCTAATAAGCTAATTACCTATTACTTGACGGCAAGTTTATTGCATTTTAGTAATAAATACTATTCAACTTTAGTGAAATCGCAAAGTAAACTAATTTCTATACTTGAGCTACCATGGCAGTATTATCAGCGACTACCGAAAAAATCTTTGTGTTGCCTCTCTAGCAGTGCATCCTTTTGTTTCCACAACTCGTTGATCCAGCTATGAAGTGCTAACCGATACTCTCTATCTCGTGTATAATTTTTTCCAATAAATTCTGTAAGAATCTGCACTTCTTCAAAGTGCACCACAACATCTTTAACTTTCCCACAGAGCAAATCCCAATACCCTGGGCACCCTGCAGGGTAGTGAATAGTTACATTGACCAGTGATTTTAGCTGCCCACCCATAGCATCTAGCACAAACGCAATACCTCCAGCTTTAGGCTTCAGTAAATAGCGAAATGGCGATTTTTGTTGTGTATGTTTGCTAAATGTAAACCGTGTGCCTTCAGAAAAATTGAAGATGCCTACCGGTTTATCACGAAACTTTACGCAATTTTTATGGGTAGTTTTTAGGTCTTTACCTTGTTTCTCTGGATGCTTTTCTAGATAGGCTTTACTGTATCGTTTCATAAAAGGAAAATCCAGCGCCCACCATGCCAATCCAATTATTGGCACCCATATAAGTTCTTGCTTTAAAAAAAACTTTAACGGGCGAATTCGCCGATTGAGCACGTATTGTAACACCATGATATCGACCGAGCTCTGGTGGTTACTAGTTACTAGATAGGAGTGCTGATAGTTTAGGCCTTCAAGGCCGCTCAGGTGCCAACGTGTACGCTGTACCAGGTTCATCCATCCCTTGTTATTAGTAATCCAGGCTTCATGGGTGCAGTTAATCAGCCATTCGCTAAAGTGCTTCGCAAATGGTAGCGCCTTAAATAGCGCTATGATAAATAAAAATGAGCATAGTAAAATTGTGTTAAGCGCTAACAATAGTAAAGCAATTATCCCGCGTACGGTGGTAGGTAGAAAATCTAACATTTAAATATTCGTATATTAGTTAATGGTTTGAAGTGCTTTCATGGTGGTGGTGTATTTATGTCATCCGCCTAAGAGGAACGCGGTAAAATTATTTGCCGACCTGTGCAAGCTTACACAACATTTATCTTAAGATTCACGTAATCTATACTGTATTGTATAGCTTTTTTAGTGGTGCGTAGGCGTTTAAGGCGTTGACACATAAATGCATTATCTGACTGGTCGTCATCAAGCTTGTTAGACGCCAACTGTCAGGGGTTATCCTTCTTAAGGATAGAAGTCACATTGCAGCTATTTATTGAATAGCAGAGAGCTTTGTTGTTCAATATGCAAACCGCTTAGCTTCATGGACTATCTGCACTTCTTTACTGCTGATCAGGTGAATAATAAAATTATCTGATGTGATCTATCCATACCAGTCTGGCGATATTGTAAAGTGGTTGGTTAAATTAGCTATTATCAGTGCAATTTAGGCTCAATGAGTCGCGCTTTAGTGTTGACTCATGATATAGCACGTTTATATAACAGAACCTGCTTGGGGGTAGCACGCATAATACTGATGACATAAACATGTAGTTTACTTTCTCTTATCGGTACATGAAGGTTCTTGCTAGTGTGTGGTTTCAGCATGTATTTGACATAATGCTGACAGATTAGATTATAGTCTATAATCTTCTGGGTTTTTTTAGCAGTTCTATGCCTTAAGCGTTATTGCTGGTTTCACGTCTACAGGTTTTGGTTATTAAACGCAGTTGGTAATTGCTCTTTACACCTGATATATGTATAAAAAATACGTTTCTTGATAGCCTTAGCACCTGTTTAGTTAATTAGTAGCAGAGCTACTATAAACATATCTCACGTAACATACTACATTATTGGTATACACAGCGTGTATCAAGGTAGCCAATAAAACATTCGGTGATAATTTCCGCCAGCTCGCAAATCTTCAATAGTGGTCTCTTTAAATTCAAACTGTTGAGTTTGATTCTTCTTAACTGTAAGAAGTTAATGCCACCAACAGCGTTTGCTGCTCAGCCTAGAAGGCTGACATTACAGAAATCTATGATGCATGAACCATCTTGGTACCCAAACCAAGATGGTCAGATTATTGATCTCATTCAGGCTGATGGTGAAGATGATTTCTTCGAGCAGTTTGTTTGGCTTACCAACCTCTAAGTATATATAGAACTAATGTTAGGCTGGGCCACTCAGCGGTTATTGAGGCTGTGCTATATATGGCGCATTTCACCGACTCATTAGAACGCTTGTCAGTGTTATTAAGTTTTTAGTTGATAAGTAAGTTCAAAGCAGCTGACTGTAAGTCATGCTAACTCATTAGAGTGAGCATTCATTGTTGTTGCGTAACAGCAAAAACACTCAAAGCCTTAATATGACTATTCAAGCGGCTTTTATGGCGAGCAGCTTTGTTCTTGTGTATAATGCCTTTATCCGCCATACGATCGATAATTGGCACAGCTATAATGTAAGCTGCTTGAGCTGTTTTAGCGTTTTTGGTATCGATAGCTTTAGCTACACTCTTTATATAGGTACGAACCATAGAACGCAGGCTGGCATTGTGGTTACGACGTTTTTCAATTTGTTTTGTACGTTTTTTTGCGGAAGGTGTGTTAGCCACCGTATAAATCCTTTAGATACTTTTTAAAAAACAAAATATACTTAAACATATACCAAAAACTTGCTTGCTTGTCAAAGGTAACTGAGGTTAACTCTGGAATAGTTTTTTAAATAGGATGATGATTTATTTCCAGCGCTTGACTTGAAAACCAGTAAGTTTTAGCTCTGTGCTTTCTTAGAAGTACAGTATCTATAATCTATAAATGTACACTCTATATTGTGTTCTCTTTATTTGTAAAGCGCAAACCCATTCAATGAATCTGTTTAAATCGTTATTTGCTGTTAGTTCTATCACGATGATTTCTCGGATTTTAGGATTCTTGCGTGATACCCTACTAGCACGCATTTTTGGCGTCAGCATGGCTACAGATGCGTTTTTTATTGCCTTTAAGTTATCTAACCTACTGCGGCGGATATTTGCTGAGGGCGCATTTTCACAGGCTTTTGTGCCAATCTTGGTTGAATATAAAACTCAGCATAGTGAAGAGGCCACACGTTCTTTTATTGCTTATGTTTCCGGCGCGCTAACCATAGTGTTGATGATAGTGACTATTGCCGGCATATTTACTACGCCATGGGTAATCTGGGCTACAGCTCCAGGTTTTACTAGTACTGCGGAAAAGTCTGCACTAACCAAAGACCTTCTGCGATTGATTTTTCCTTATATATTATTGATTTCGCTGTCTTCCCTAGCAGGAGCAATTCTCAATACCTGGAACCGTTTCTCGGTACCGGCTTTTGTACCGACGCTACTAAACGTCAGCATGATTATTTTCGCACTGTTTTTTACGCCATACTTTGATCCACCAATTATGGCTATGGGCTGGGCTGTATTGGCAGGCGGTCTAGTGCAGTTACTTTATCAGTTGCCGCATTTAAAAAAAATCAGCATGCTAGCATTACCGCGCCTAAACTTCCAGGATACCGGTGTTTGGCGCGTAATGCGTAGTATGTTGCCAGCGATCCTTGGTGTGTCAGTTAGCCAGATTTCACTGATCATCAATACTGCGTTTGCTTCGCTATTAGTCTCTGGCTCAGTATCATGGATGTATTACGCTGATCGTCTGATGGAATTACCGTCCGGTGTGCTAGGTGTAGCGTTAAGTACAATTTTGCTGCCAACCTTATCGCGCACCTGTGGTAGCAAGGACTACCAAGAGTATTCACGCATTCTCGATTGGAGCTTACGTTTGTGCTTTATGCTAGTGTTGCCATGTTCTCTGGCTTTAGCTATCTTAGCCAAGCCGATTACAGTGTCGTTATTTCAATATGGCCAGTTTAGCGCTTTTGATGCGTCAATGACTCAACGTGCGCTAGTTGCTTACTCTGTTGGCTTGCCTGGTATTATCGTGATTAAGGTATTGGCGACTGGATTCTATGCTCAGCAAAATATCCGCACGCCAGTTAAAATTGCAATTTTTACCCTAATCGTCACGCAACTTCTTAATCTGGTATTTTTAGGGCCGTTCGCTCACGCTGGTCTAGCGCTGGCGATTAGCGCTAGTGCTTGTATTAATGCTGGGTTGTTATTTTATCAACTGCGTAAGAAGCAGATGTATCAGCCACGACCTGGCTGGGGCATGTTTGCTTTCAAACTGCTTATGGCGGCAGGAGTGATGTCGGTCGTTTTGTTCGGTTTGATGCACTTTATGTCAGCTTGGGATAAAGGTCATATGCTAGAGCGCTGTATGCGCCTTGGCGCTTTAGTCGTAACCGGTGCAGTGGTGTATTTTGGGGTACTATTGTTGCAAGGCTTTTATTTACGCGATTTCTATCGTAATTCATTTGGCCAACAGTCTTGTCATGAAGAAGCAAGATAATTGTCTTGTTAATTATGCTAATTGGTCCAGGCTAAGACTATTGCCTTTTGTCAGTGGTTAAGTCTAATTATACTCAGTCATTTTATGAGCAAGAAGCGTTTTATGCAACTGGTTCGAGGTCTCCATAACCTGCGTCCTGAGCATCGTGGCTGTGTAGCTACTATTGGTAACTTTGATGGTGTTCACCGTGGTCACCAGGCCCTTCTGGGCCGACTCCGTAAACGTGCTGTAGAGTTAGGCGTGCCTAGCTGTGTTGTGATTTTTGAGCCACAGCCACAGGAATTTTTTATTCCTTCAATGGCACCAGCGCGTTTAGCCTGCTTGCGGGACAAGCAGCAGCTGCTGACCGAAGAAGGAGTAAGTCACGTGCTTTGCCTGGCCTTCAACCAGCTTTTGCAAAGCTTCAGTGCAGTCGAATTTATCGATCGTATTTTAGTGCATGGTTTAGGCGTAAAGCATCTAGAGGTCGGCGATGACTTTCGTTTCGGGTATGACCGCGATGGGGACTTTAATTTCCTACAGAATGCTGGTATGAGTCAAGGTTTTACCGTTGAAGCTGCGCAAACAGTGAAACTGGATGGTGTACGCATTAGCAGCACTCAGGTGCGTAACGCCCTAGGTGCTGCCGATTTTGCTATGGCTAAGCGTTTGCTTGGTCGTCAGTTCAGCATTGCTGGAAGGGTGCTACGCGGCCAGAAGTTGGCGCGCCAACTTGGCGCGCCAACCGCTAACGTACAACTCAAGCGTCGTCGTGTGCCTCTGGCTGGGGTTTACCTAGTCAGCGTCGATATTGATGGCCAATCGTGGCCGGGAGTTGCCAATATAGGTGTCAGGCCAACAGTTATCAGTGATGGCGCAGCCCATCTAGAGGTCCATCTTTTGGATTTTGTCGGTGATCTGTATGATCGACATTTAACAGTAGTTTTTCACCATAAACTGCGTGAAGAGCAGTGTTTTGCCTCTCTTGAGGCATTAAAAATAATGATAAATGCGGATGTCGCTACCGCTCGTATACTAAGCTGCATCTAGTGCCCATTATCAACTTTAGAGCTTTAAATGACTAACTATAAAACTACGTTAAACCTTCCGGATACTACTTTTCCAATGAAGGCTAGCCTGCCACAGCGTGAACCTCAGATTTTGCGGTACTGGGACAGTATTGGCTTATACCGAAAGTTGCGTGAAATTGGTAAGGATCGTCCAAAATTTATCCTGCACGACGGCCCTCCTTATGCTAATGGCACAATTCATATTGGTCATGCGTTAAATAAAATTCTTAAAGACATTATCCTGCGTTCAAAAACCCTTTCAGGTTTTGATGCACCTTATATCCCCGGGTGGGATTGCCATGGCTTACCGATTGAGCATAAAATTGAAGTTACATATGGCAAGAACTTAGGTGCGGATAAAACCAGCGAACTGTGTCGTGCTTATATTACTGAGCAGATAGAAGAGCAAAAGTCTGAATTTATCCGCCTTGGTGTATTAGGCGAGTGGGACAACCCGTACAAAACTATGAATTTTAAGAATGAGGCTAGTGAAATTCGTGCTTTAGCCGAAATCGTCAAAGGTGGTTTTGTATATAAGGGCTTAAAGCCAGTAAACTGGTGCTTCGATTGCGCTTCGGCTTTAGCTGAAGCGGAAGTTGAGTACAAAGACAAGAAATCACCTACCATCGACGTGGCCTTCTCGGTCGTCGATGGTGCTAAACTGGCTGAGGCCTTTGGTCTGGCTTGCCTGGCTAAGCCGGCCGCTATTGTAATCTGGACCACGACCCCATGGACTATTCCCGCTAATCAAGCGCTTAGCGTACACCCGGAATTTACCTACGCCATGGTAGATGTTGGTGATCGATTGCTGGTGCTAGCTGAATACATGGTAGAGTCTTGCCTAGTTCGTTATGAATTGCAAGGTTTAGTGATCGCAACCACTATTGGTGCTGCATTAGAATTAATCAACTTTCGTCACCCATTATATGACCGTCTGTCGCCAATATACTTGGCTGAATTTTTGGAATTGGGTTTTGGCACCGGTGTAGTTCACTCTGCGCCAGCTTATGGTGTAGACGATTTTGTGACTTGTAAAACCTACGGCATAGCTAACGATGATATCCTGAATCCTGTGCAGAGCGATGGCGTATATACGTCATCGTTGGAGTTTTTTGGCGGCCAGTTTATCTTCAAAGCTAACGCGCAGATCATTGACAAATTATCGCAAGCTAGTGCATTGCTGCACACTGACACTATCCAGCATAGTTATATGCACTGCTGGCGCCACAAGACTCCATTAATCTATCGTGTAACCTCGCAGTGGTTTATCGGTATAGATCAAGAGATGACCACCGGTGACACCCTGCGTATACGTTCGCTAAAAGCCATTAAAAATACTAAATTTACCCCAGCCAGTAGTCAAGCTCGCCTGCACTCGATGGTTGTTAACCGTCCTGATTGGTGCATCTCCCGTCAGCGCATTTGGGGCGTACCGATTCCATTCTTCCTTAATAAGGAAAGTGGTAAGCTGCATCCGCGTACGGTTGAGCTAATGGAAGCAGTGGCTTTATGCGTTGAACGGGAAGGTATTGAAGCCTGGTCTAAGTTAGACTCTTCTGAACTGCTGGGCGATGAAGCACCGCTATATGACAAAATTAGTGACACCCTCGATGTATGGTTTGATTCAGGCACCACTCATTGGCATGTATTGCGTGGTTCGCACCCGATAGTTTGTGAAACTGGCCCGCATGCTGACTTATACTTGGAAGGCTCGGATCAACACCGTGGATGGTTTCATTCGTCTTTGTTGACTGGCTGCGCTATAGATAATCATGCCCCATACCGTGAACTGCTAACCCATGGTTTTGTCGTCGATGAGATGGGTCGTAAAATGTCTAAGTCGTTACAAAACGTGATTGAACCAAAACAGATCAATAATACTTTTGGTGCTGATATTATGCGTTTGTGGGTCGCCTCGACCGATTATTCTAGTGAAATTACTTTGTCAGATCAGATTCTTGCACGTAGCGCCGATGCTTACCGCCGTATCCGTAATACCGCACGCTTCTTGTTATCCAATCTGACTGGTTTTAAACCGTCTACTGACATCCTGCCGGCTGAAAATATGCTAGCCATTGACCGTTGGATCGTGGATCGTACTCTATTACTGCAGCGCGAATTGCAGGAACACTATGCTAAATACCGTTTTTGGAACGTATACTTGAAAATTTACAACTTTTGTGTACAGGAACTTGGTAGTTTTTACCTTGATATTATCAAGGACCGTCAATATACTACCGGCGCTAATAGTAAGGCTCGACGTTCAGCGCAGACTGCACTGTATCATATGAGTGAGGCGCTAGTTCGCTGGATTGCGCCCATTCTGGCATTTACCTCTGATGAGTTGTGGGAGTATCTACCTGGCGAGCGTAATGAGTCCGTAATGCTCAATACTTGGTATGAAGGCCTGACTGAGTTGCCTGCTGACTTTGAACTAAGTCGTAAATACTGGGACGGCGTGATGGCTGTGAAGGTAGCAGTAAACAAGGAGCTAGAAGTTCAGCGTGCAGCTAAGACCGTAGGTAGTACCCTACAAGCCGAAGTTACTCTGTTTGCTGAGAAAAATCTAACCACTGACCTAATGAAACTAAGTGACGAACTGCGCTTTGTGCTGATAACCTCGACCGCCAGCTTAGCGCGCTTTGTTCAGGCGCCAGTTGATGCAGTTACTACTGACATAAAAGGACTTAAGCTGAAAGTAGTTAAGTCACTTTTTTCAAAGTGTGCCCGTTGTTGGCACTGCCGCGAAGATGTTGGTGCAAACTCTGAGCATCCAGAAATTTGTAGTCGTTGTATAGATAATATCTATGGCGCTGGTGAAGTTCGATATTATGTCTAATGCTTCTAGCCGTTTTGGATGCTTAGGCTGGCTCGTACTAAGTGTACTAGTATTAGTCATTGATCACTTCAGCAAAACTAGTGTCAACAATACTTTACATATGTACCAACGGATCGTGGTTGTTCCTGATTACTTAAGTTGGACCTTAACATATAATACCGGAGCTGCATTCAGCCTTCTCGCCGATAGCGATGGCTGGCAGCGTTGGTTTTTTGTAGTCATCACTATGATAGTGAGTGCTGTACTTGTAGTCTGGCTTAAAAGATTAGGTCGTCATGATACTTGGCTCGCGATTGCACTAGCATTAGTGCTAGGTGGTGCGCAGGGCAATCTATATGACCGCATTACTATAGGTTATGTAATCGACTTTATTCTATTGCATTGGCATAATCGTTATTATTTCCCGGCGTTCAATTTTGCTGACATCACTATTACTGTAGGTGCAATCATATTGTTGTTAGATATTCGTAAACGCAAGAAAACTAGAGAGGTTGTCAATGACTCGTTAAGTATTAGCTAAGCAGATGCACCATTTAAATCATAAACCTAACGTTTATTATCCAAATGGTGCGTTCAGAGAATAGTAATATGGTTTATAGCACTTTCAATAATGTGTCAGTGACCATAAACCTTAATTATCTTTTGGTTAGTGCGGCTTTGTTGTTTGAGGTTAAAATTGTTGATGCTAAGGCGCTCTAATTTACTAAATAAGTGAATCTATGGGTTTTTTTGTTGCTATAGTGGTAAGTTGGCTTCTGTTATACTATAATAATATCGCAGAAGCCAGCTTACCACAAAAAATCCAATTTTTGCCGAGCAAAATACGAAGTGTAGCATGCAAATCAAACTAGCCAACCCACGTGGTTTTTGTGCCGGTGTAGATAGAGCGATTGAAATCGTCAATCGTGCCTTGACAGTCTTTGGACCACCGATTTATGTGCACCATGAAGTTGTTCACAATAAATTTGTGGTCGAAGATCTGCATACACGTGGGGCAATTTTTGTTGAGGAACTAGACCAGGTACCGAACAATTTTATTGTTATCTTCAGCGCTCATGGTGTTTCCAGGGCGGTGCGTACTCAAGCTGTCAGCCGTGGTTTAACAGTATTTGATGCTACTTGTCCGCTAGTAACTAAAGTACACACCGCAGTGAAACGTTACAGCCGCGACAGCCGTGAATGTATTTTGATCGGTCATGCTGGTCATCCTGAGGTAAAAGGAACTATAGGTCAATATGACGCTAGCAATGGCGGCGCCATTTATTTAGTAGAAGAAGAAGAAGACGTCGCTAAATTACAGGTAAAAAATCCTGATCGTTTAGCCTTTGTGACGCAAACTACGTTATCGATAGACGACACTAGTCGCGTAGTTGGCGCTCTGCGCAATAGATTCCAGGCAATTCGTGGCCCCAGCAAGGATAATATCTGTTATGCTACTCAAAATCGTCAAGACGCGGTGAGGAAACTGGCTGATGAATGCGACGTAGTCTTAGTATTTGGGAGTCAGAACAGCTCCAACTCAAATCGCTTGCGTGAACTAGCTGAACGCAAGACAACGCCAGCTTACCTGATTGATAGTACTGAAGATATGCAATACTGCTGGCTTGAGGGTGCTGAACGTATTGGCATTACTGCAGGGGCTTCAGCTCCTGAAGTGCTGTTGCAAGTTGCAATCCAACAACTGCAATTATGGGGCGCTACCTATATCGATGAATTAGCTGGTCGTAAAGAGACCATCACGTTCTCGATACCCAAGGAACTATTAGTTTGTTAGCGGCTTTGAATATCATAGAGAGCGTTGGTGGTCCTACTATGGTGCAACTAGCACGACCAAATTAATAAAAACTTTGTGCCTGATTTATATTGTGCATATGTGCAGCACTGTCGGTGCATTTAATATATAAAAACAAACCTGGCTCTTAACTATCTAATTATCTGCAATAGTCAAACGCTGACTGTTCATGCCTACTCAATGTATATTGATGACTTGTTATTTCTAGCTATATTTATTTGTTAGCGAACAGAATGATTATTGCATTATTGCGTACGCTAGTTACGGCGTGCATAAAAAAACTTAGGTCTTTAGTAAACCAGTGTGCTGCGCTGCAGCTAGCTCATCTGCATCTTTCAGGTAGTTATAATGAATGGAGCGCCTTATGCTTGTGGTACTGATATACCATATTGTCAGTGGGTAATACACCAATGTTTGATATTAGTTTTAACGTAGTAACTCAAACTAGATTTAACTCAATAAGCGCATTATCATATTAGTCCAGCCAATCAATTGCTGATTTGTATCATACTTCTATGCATGCTCGCCTGGAGCTTAAAATATTAGGTTTAAGATATCGTATTAACGCTGCGTAATTAGTTTGGATATTTTAATATGTTCAGTAATTCAAGAGTTTCTTACTGCAGATTATTATAGTTTTACTGATTAGCCTCATGTTTATATTAGTAAAAATTATTAATTAGTCCAGTATCAATACAAGGGACAATTTCCAAGTACAATATTAGTATTAATAATATAATATTGAAACTCATTATGTTGATGCATAAAAAAGTAGCCTGAGGTTGTGCGGATCTGTGATCTGACACATAAGCGGACGCCTTCTACCTATGTGTCAGATCAAAATATGTACGATGCCGGTGGAGTTATCTGGTGGGTAATATTGATGCAATATACATTATATATTAATAGTCACATGGATCACCTTAAATGATTTACTTAATATCATTTGGTCTTTGGAAGAATGGGTCGTTTATTGCGTGATAGCGGTTGAAGTTTTAGCAACTAAGGCGAACACCTTGATCAAGGTGATTAATATGAGTACGAAGTGAGAGTAAAGCCTAAGATTTTGTCTGTTTTTATGGTAGTAATTTCAATAAAGAACGTATCAATGTGGAAGTTATTAAGAATTTTATTCTTATTGAAGTATTATATAGCTGTCACTATTATCAAAGTTACAGCGTGAAATCACGTATCCCAGTTACACGTACACCACGTACAAGCCTATCGAGTAAAAATCATCTTGTTGCTAAATGAGCATGTTCAGTACCTAAATTTTTACACTTACCTAAGCTAGGTTTTATTGATATAGTGGCGTGGGTATAAGTAATGATTACTATAAAATCAGCACTACATTGACTTTCAAAGTATTTGATCTTGATGGTTGTGTCTGTCGTTTACTATATCATCACGAATGACGTATGTGATGTATTAGTTTAATTAGTACTTATCGCGTATATCAATACGCGCGATGCACTTGGAGTGTCTCTTAAGACAAGTACATTGGAGAAATATATAGCGTAATGCGCTTTTCTTAATTTTACCGGTCATACTCAATTTTAGCCAATCAATAAGCTAAGTCACCGAAAGATATGCTGCAGAATTTTCTCTGCAGTTCAGTTTAAACTTTTAACGTCACAGGTTATAATCATTATAGTTACTTTTATCAGCATGGCAAACCTTGAGTTTAAGTAGATCATCGATGGAATGATAACCACGTCAAGTTATAGTCTGTACCATACTTATTATATGTTTATGAAACTTATTTTTGCATAGTCTAATTTTTAAGGTCTTCCGTTACACGGATATTCTTTATACCACTGTATCCGTAGTGTTAATGCTAGACAGTCACCACATTAGCTCATATTAGTTAAGTTAACTCAATAGATATTTGTCACTATCATTGGCTGATCCAGAGTCATGTACTATAACGTCAGCTGCTTGTAAGAGCAGTCTATTATGTAAAGTAGATGTATTTATTGCACATAATATTGTAGTATCTTTGCTTGGTGGTTAGTATTAGTCGTACTATATGTTATATATATTGATTAATGTACGAAACATATATTTAGTTAAATGCAGCAAAGGTGTGAGCCGAAATTAGCCAAATACTAGTCAAAGCCGTGTTTATATCACTGCTATTAAAATCAGTCAAAAAAACTAGATAATTTTGTATATAAAAATATGTCTAATGTTTTCTCTCAAACCAGGTCTAGGTCAATGGTTAGGTTTGCTTTACGGTCTACCATAATAATGGTGTTTATGACCATTGGTGAGCGACTCAATTCTAAAAATTTTTAACTTAATTATAAGCATTATCACGATAAGTTAGTACGAGCATCAGCATATCGCTAATTGTTTGCGGAATTGCTGTTCAGGTGTTCATTGAACATGAACTATACGCGCGCAGGAGCCAGCTAGTCTAGCTAATGCTGGATAGACTTTGGTCCTTGCTCTAGGTGCGCCTGGTTACAATACCACTCTTGTCTTGAATTGAGTGCACAGTCCTGCGGAAGGTGCAGACCACAGTTAGCACAGCGCACCATTAATACTGTATTAAATTTATTAGGGTTTTGTTGTTTGGCTGCCTGGTGTATAAATTTACGCCAGAATGATACCGCAGCAGTAATAACAGCAATCCAAAACAGTAGGCTAACCATTACGGGCAGCTCCTCAAGAATATGCAAGCTTAGCTAGATGTATGGTAAGTGCTAAACATAATAACTTTTGATACCTGCCGCTAATGAATAAAACAATTCTATATAGCTATCTTTCTGCGTCAGAGTGATGTGTTTAGCTGAAGGCGCCATAAACTATATATCTAAACTACGAATGATTCTAATAGTGACCAAAATCCAGTATGGCGCCTGTTCTTTGAATAGATAACCGCATGTATCATGTTGCTTAATAGTTAAATTAATAGCGTTCATAGTATTTTAAAGCTGCTCCATCAAGTATCCTTCAGTATGACTTGGCGGCAGCGGTGGAATAGATTCAATTGGGCTTAGGCTATGTTGATTTAGCCAAGAACGGTTGGTTGCCTTCGTAATTTCTGATGTGAACTTATTGTTTTGTAAGCTTGGGTGGTCTGGGTAGTTGAGCTGCAAAGTTTTTAGGCTAGTTGTCGCTAGAGCATTTAAATGCAGGTACTGGTATGCCTCAATCATTACTGCTAGGCCATCACCTACAGATGGAGTTTCCTGGAATTTTTCTATTACATAGCGGCCACGGTTAGCGGCAGCTATGTAGGCCTGACGGGTCAAATAGTAGTGTGCCACGTGGATTTCGTAGGAAGCAAGCAGGTTACGTAGGTAGATCATGTGCTTCTTAGCGTCCGACGCGTAAATACTATTGGGGTAGCGACTAGTTAGTTGTGCGAACTCGTTGTAGGAGTTACGGGCAGCACCTGGGTCACGTTTAGTCATATCTAGCGGTAAAAAGCGCGCTAGCAGGCCTATATCCTGATTGAACGAGGCCAAGCCCTTCATATAGTACGCATAATCCACGTTTGGGTGCTGTTGGTGTAGATGGATAAAACGATCAGCAGCAGATTTAGCTGCTTCAGGCTCAGCGTTTTTGTAGTTTGCGTAGATTAAGTCAAGCTGTGCTTGGGTGGCGTAGCGCCCGAACGGATAGCGCGATTCCATAGTCTTAAGCGTAGCTATAGCACTAATGTAGTTATTATTATTTAAGTCTTTTTGGACTACTTGATATAACTCAATTTCCCTCAGGCTTTCATCAACAACTGTTTTTGTTGACGAGCAAGCAGAAGTCATGGTAAGACTAGCGACAAGCAAAATATGTTTTAATTGCATAGCAGCTTACGTCCTGAATGATAACCACCTGTTCTGAACAGGGCAGTCTTGTTATGATAAACGTTCCGTTGAAAGCTTCGGGAACGAGATACCGTATTTAACCACAAGTGCGTAGCTGAAACCAAAGACTGCGTTACACCTGGTCTGAGCATGTCAGATACAATTGAACTTCGTGCAGAGGTACCGCGAAAATTAAGCGGCCAACGCCTTGATCAAGTCGCTGCACAATTATTCTCTGAATACTCACGCTCGAGCCTGTCTGTCTGGATCAAAAATGGTTGCCTGACTGTTAGTGGTGTAGTTATCCGGGCACGAGATATAGTTCATGGCGGTGCGATTCTTGAGCTGAACGCTAAGCATAAAGCCAAGGAAACATGGGTTGCCCAGAACATTAAGCTAGACATAGTTTATGAAGATGATGACATCCTTGTTATAAATAAACCAGCAGGCCTTGTAGTTCACCCAACGATTCAGCATGCTGATGGCACCTTACTTAATGCCCTTTTGCACCATGTACCGGATATCATCAATGTACGGCGATGCGGTATAGTGCATCGCCTAGATAAAGATACCACTGGTTTAATTGTTGTAGCCAAGACCATCCAGGCCCAGATGCAGTTAATCATGCAATTGCAGGCTCGTAGTGTCAGTCGGATATACGAATGCATTGTGATCGGCGTAGTGGTGGCTGGTGGCAAAATTAATGCTCCGATAGGCCGCCACGGCAAGAAGCGTAAGCGTATGGTGGTAATAGAAAGTGGTAAGCCAGCTATCAGCCACTATCGTGTGCTAGAGCGTTTCCGCGCCCACACTCATGTACTGGTTAAGCTAGAAACTGGTCGTACACATCAGATTCGTGTACATATGGCACATATTAATTTTCCGTTAGTCGGAGACCAGGTCTATGGTGGTCGCTGCCGTATTCCGTCAGCAGCTAGTCAGACTATGGTTGAGTCGCTGAAAACCTTCCAGCGTCAGGCACTACATGCGCGCTTCCTGGAGTTTGATCATCCTACGAGTGGTAAGCGGATGAGCTGGGAATCGCCGCTGTCAGATGATTTAGTCTGGTTGTTGTCTCTATTTAAGAAGGATTGCGAAGGCATGTATCGGATGAGTTACTAACTTGCCCTTAGCTATCCTGTGCCATCTTAGGTTAAAACTTACATTGCCTCGTTATTTATGGCTGCGTTAATCGAACATTTTTCGACAAGCCTAAATTTTAGCAATTACGTCAAGAGCGACTTTGCGCTATTCTTAAAAATCATCGATGGTTTTACTTGTGTTTTTTTGATATTTATCCTGTTTAACTACGCCAAGTTTACTGCATGATAACCGTGGTCGCAGCTAATCTGTTAAGCACTGCTGAAGAATTTAGGCGAAGTGATCACTCGTGTAAGTAACATGCTAATAAACCCTTAGATTGGTTCGCTTGCACCAGGCTACAATGTAGCATCATAGTTACCTATGGCGGTGGTTTTTGCGTCTCAACCCAAGACCAGCACTTCTTGTTTACCGGGTAAGCTTTTACACCGGTTAATTTGTCTAGATTATGTTGTTTATCTTTTTACTATTAGGTTCTATTGATAATTAATACAGTTTTTACTGTAACGATGAACTACTTGAACTTGCCAGCATTTATCCTTATTTATACGGATATCTAATTAAGTGTTTTATATAAAATTTTGTATTTATAACTCTGACTTGCTTACATTAAGGGAATGCTATCAATGCGTATTGATCGTTTAACTAACAAATTACAGCTTGCTCTATCGGATGCTCAATCTTTAGCAGTAGGCCTTGACCATCCGGCCATTGAGCCTGTGCACTTGATGCAAACACTCCTTGATCAACAAGGTGGTTCTATTAAACCATTGCTAATGCAGGTAGGCTTTGACATCAATGGTTTTCGCAAGGAGTTAAGCAAAGAGCTCAATCAGCTACCAACAATCCAAAATCCTACAGGTGATGTAAATCTATCACAGGACTTGGCGCGCCTGTTTAATCAAACGGATAGACTTGCCCAGCAAAAAGGTGATCAGTTTATTTCTAGTGAGTTGGTACTGCTAGCCGCTATGGATGGCAATAGCAAGCTTGGTAAATTGTTACTAGGCCATGGCGTAAGTAAACAAGCCTTAGAGAATGCTATCAACAACCTGCGTGGTGGTGAGGTAGTAAATGACTCCAATCATGAAGAATTACGCCAAGCTTTAGATAAATATACCGTCGATCTTACCAGGCGTGCTGAAGATGGTAGACTTGACCCGGTGATTGGTCGTGATGATGAAATTCGTCGTACTATTCAGGTATTGCAGCGTCGTACCAAGAATAACCCAGTGTTGATCGGTGAGCCTGGGGTTGGTAAAACTGCAATTGTCGAAGGTCTGGCCCAGCGGATTATTAATAGCGAGGTGCCGGATGGCCTTCAGGGTAAGCGTCTGCTATCTCTAGATATTGGCTCTATGATTGCTGGTGCTAAGTTTCGTGGTGAGTTCGAAGAGCGTCTGAAAACACTTCTTAACGAGCTATCGAAGCAAGAAGGTCAAATCATTCTATTTATTGACGAACTGCACACCATGGTCGGCACTGGTAAAAGTGACAGCTCTATGGACGCCGGCAATATGCTGAAGCCAGCCTTAGCGCGTGGAGAGTTGCATTGCATCGGTGCCACTACGCTCAACGAGTATCGCCAATACATTGAAAAAGATGCGGCCCTTGAGCGTCGTTTCCAAAAAGTACTGGTAGAAGAGCCAAGCGAAGAAGACGCTATCGCGATATTGCGCGGCCTCAAAGAACGTTATGAAGTACACCATAAAGTTTCTATTACTGACGGCGCAATCATTGCAGCAGCTAGGTTGAGCCGGCGCTATATTACTGATCGTCAGTTGCCAGACAAGGCTATTGATTTGGTTGATGAAGCAGCTAGCCGTATTCGTGTGGAAATTGATTCCAAACCAGAAGTGCTTGATCGACTTGATCGGCGTCTGATTCAATTAAAAGTTGAATCTCAGGCGCTAAAAAAAGAAGAAGATGCCGCCGCGAAGAAACGTCTAGGAAAACTTCAGGAAGAAATTGTGCGCTTGGAAGGTGAATATTCGAATTTAGAAGCAATCTGGATATCAGAAAAAGCTGATGTACATGGTTCTGCGCAACTCCAGCAACAGATTGAGCGTTCTCGTCAGGAGCTAGAAGCGGCACGCCGTAAAGGCGATCTGAACCGTATGGCTGAATTGCAATATGGTGTGATTCCTGATCTTGAGCGTAATTTACATATAGTTGATCAACATGGCAAGCCTGAGAACCAGTTGTTGCGCAGTAAAGTAACTGAAGAAGAAATTGCTGAAGTAGTCTCGAAGTGGACCGGTATTCCGATATCGAAAATGCTTGAAGGTGAGCGTGATAAACTTCTTAATATGGAGAGTCTGCTGCACCAGCGCGTTATCGGCCAGAAAGATGCAGTGGTTGCGGTATCCAATGCGGTACGCCGTTCTCGTGCCGGTTTGTCTGACCCTAATCGACCAAGTGGCTCATTTATGTTTCTTGGCCCGACTGGTGTCGGTAAAACTGAGCTGTGTAAAGCTTTAGCCGATTTCCTCTTCGACACTGAGGAGGCCATGGTGCGGATTGATATGTCTGAATTTATGGAGAAACACTCGGTAGCTCGCCTAATCGGTGCCCCACCAGGTTATGTGGGTTATGAGGAGGGTGGTTATTTGACCGAAGCTGTGCGGCGTAAACCTTACTCGGTAATTCTTCTCGATGAAGTAGAAAAGGCCCACCATGACGTATTTAACATCTTGTTGCAGGTGCTTGAAGATGGCCGTTTGACGGATAGCCATGGACGTACAGTGAGCTTCCGCAATACGGTAATTGTGATGACTTCCAATCTCGGTTCAGCGCAGATTCAGGTTCAGGAACTAGTGAGCAACCGTGCAGCCATGCGTACTGCAGTGATAGATGCGCTAACCTCGCACTTCCGTCCAGAATTTATTAATCGGATCGACGAACTGGTAATTTTCGAACCTCTAGCGCGGGATCAGATTGCAGGTATTACTGAGATTCAGTTAGGTCGTCTACGTAGTCGACTGGCTGAGCGTGAGCTTAACCTAGAGTTAACTGGCGCAGTATTAGATAAGCTTATCGCTGTCGGCTATGACCAGGTGTATGGTGCACGGCCGTTAAAACGTGCAATTCAACGCTGGATTGAGAGTCCACTAGCGCAGCTGATTCTATCTGGTAGATTTATGTCTGGGACCAGCGTCATCGCGACTATGAGCAACGATGAAATCGTCTTCCACCAAGCCTAGGTTCTGCATGAATATAAAAGAAAGTCTCTGCATCATAATAGTACTATTTAATATGGTGTTATGTTCTAAATAAAAGGCTTGTTAAGCATCGCCAGAATGTACGTTTAGCTCATAAGTTTTTTTCTAAGAAGAAAGTAAAAACATACACTCTTGTCTTAAAAAATTTAAATAGTTGACAAAAATTATTTATATTATATAATAGCGTCTTTAGGAAACAATAAGTGTATCAACACAAAAAAACAAAAAACTTGCGCAATATTACATGTATAGTTCCGTGATAGCTCAGTCGGTAGAGCAAATGACTGTTAATCATTTGGTCCCAGGTTCGAGCCCTGGTCACGGAGCCAATTTTAAAGCCGGGGTATAGCGCAGTTAGGTAGCGCGCCTGCTTTGGGAGCAGGATGTCAGGAGTTCGAATCCCCTTACCCCGATCACATCATAAATTCTCATATCGAAAGATGCAAAAATTACTTATAAAAGTCAAATCTAAATTTAACCTAAATAATATTAGTAGCTTATTTGTCAGTGACAAGCAAGCTATTAGCCAGTACACCTAATGTAAAAAATTATTTACTTGGGCAAGAAATCTCGCTGCTATATCAGCGGCCAAGTTTTATCTGTAATCGTGTTTTTAGTAAAATTTAAGTATCCGTTAAGTCTTGCTGCTTTAAATATTATCATCGGCGTCGCCGTACGGAAGAAGTTATCCAGTGCGATATCCGTAATACAGGTGGCATTTAGAGCACAGTTAGTAATATGTACTTGTTAGCTGTTGAATCACACTATGCCGGCAAGTTAAGGTTTTAGTCTATTTACTTGTAGTAGAAGTAGAGAAGCGTAATAGCGATACAGGTAAACCTGAGTAAATGTGCTTTAATAGAGCACACGTCTATCTGCTATAGAGCGTAGTTTCAGCGACTTAACCAGTAATCATGTTTGTCGATAAGCCGCTAAGATGCATAGCTATATATTAATATATAATGTACAGCTATGTGGTTAATTTCTAGCCTATAAATGCCATCCTTAAAAAATATTTACACTCTACATCTTCATATTAGCAAAAGAATAGTCTAGCGGCTATTCGTGATAAAAAAATATTAACGTGTAGTTTTTAACTACTGAGTTAGCCAGTACAGCCATGACAGAGCTTCTCCAGGGTTATACGCATATGTCTGTTAATAAGCTTAAGGCCTCTTTATCAGCACCAATGATCAGAAATTGATTGTATAGGTGAATAATATACATGCTTTCTGGTTTGCTCTTTCTATATTATAGGCTACAAGCTGATAGCTAATAAGCCACGCTATGCAGCGTGGGATTTAGCTTAGTATCGCCAGATCAGTGATAATAATGGTGACAATGATTTTTTATTCCATATAAGTTTACCCTGTATATATGAATAAATATTAGTTGAGTAAATGTTGGTAGAAGTGCTTAGCCTATTTATAGGTATAGATAAGTAGGCGGTGCTACGACTGCGACAGTTCTCCCATAATTTTGGGATTCTATAGACCACAAGCAATAGGCTGTCATAGTTATGCATATATGCTGAAGCTCAGAATTCTTTTTATCAAATAGTGGTAGCCAGTTAAATCTTCTTCTGTGCATGACTAGCTGAGCCAATGTAGATTAACTAGAACTCAAAGTAGTTCTGTTGTCGTTTATATAGCGATAAGTTTAGAAAACTAACAGTCACTTCGTGTAGCATAGATTTTATGTATAGATGCCGAGAGTGTATTATAGCATGATGCTATCAATGCTACGATAGCTAAAAGTATTATTCAGGCGGAGTAACCAACGTTCACGATTATTAATTATATGATAGTTTATGGGATATTTCGTCAAGATGCCAACATTGAAGAATTTACCTGTGCAAATATTAGGCAATGTATAGTGCCAGGTAACCGAAAAAGTAGTGGAGCCGACTAAGTCAAACTACCTACTACGAGTACTACATTAATTATAGCCTGTACTTGCATGATAAGTTTTTTGAGGTTAGTAAAGGTAATTAGATATAGTTCATCAAGGTTCTATACCATGTTCTTTGTGTTTATATGCTTTTGTTTAGCATTAGTGTGAGATGTAGTAGAAATTTATCGCACTTATATATCGTCTAGGTGCTACTTTTTATTAAGTACGATAAAAAAATAATACGAAAACTAGTGTTGTGAAACAGCACGTCAGTTAGTTTTTACCAGTCTAGATAACATACTCTAGACTGGTATAGCCAGTTGAAATCTTGTATTAGGTGTTTGATAGATATAACGCTTATATTTTTATTTTGCGTGATATTGGATAGTGGCATGTTAGCTTCTTATGCCAGCAAGGTAAGTAGGTGTAGGTGATTTTAGTCATCCATACTAACGATTTTATCATCTAAATGATGAGTATAAGAAATTTTGCTTGAAAAAGTTGCTATAGATTATTCACGTGATTCCTTATCTAAATCAAAATAGTCTGTAGTAAAGTTTTAAGGATGCTTTTGTTAGGCCTTGTGCTAGTATTAGCTAAGACTGTTGCGGTTAGTGAGCGTATAGCGCCTAGACTTTATTCAATTAGTTCGATCAGAGTTTATACGCTTGATGACTTTGTTGAAATACTATTAGCGGCGTTCAGTATAGATACCCGCTAAGATATTTACATTAATAGTAATGCAGGTATACCGTTACCGTATAATTCTTAATTGAGACATACGAATTTTTTCTTAGTTATTTAGCATCTATATATAAAAGGTTGTAATTGTAACTGGATAATGGCGCATTAATTGCGCAACAACACTACTGTTTATCCTTTTCGTTATGTAGTAGTGAGAGTAGTTGCCGTCGTAATAAATGCTGATATATTTTATATCAGCATTTATCAGCATAGAATATCTGATTTATTATTGGCGACTATCGATGGTTTAGCCTCACTGTTTTGATTTGTGCTATTCTGGCGTCAGAGCTTAGCTTGCGATGAGGTGAATGGCAAAGCTACTAACTGTGTTGCTAGGTACTAGTCACTGAGTTATGCGTCTTACTAGTCTAGAAATTACAATCGAGAAAATCTTTTTATTTATATCTTATATTTTAGAGTTTTTCCGATATTCTCTTAACGTTGCTTTGTTTTTTATAGCTTAGGACTGCAGTAGTTTAAATGCTATGTCGCTATATCAAAATATACTGGAGACGTTTAATTCCATATTAGCTTGATAGGTCAATATTATATAAAGTTTAAATAAACAAGGTGGAAGTACTGACTATGTGTATATTGGTAGGCACGGCAAGAATTGCTAAGAAACAAACAATGCAGCATTTCTAATCAGACTATATATAGCGCCTTATTTTATGCGCTATATATAGACAGCATTGTAATACTTTGCAGAGAAATTCGATAGACTAAGCTCCAGCATGTCTTTATGCTGGCCTCAGTTGCGTAGCGGCAGGTCTTCGGGAAATATTTCGTCTTTAATATCCGATTTTACTTGAATTTTATATTTTTCTGATGCCCATGCGCCAAGATCTATTAGTTTGCAACGGTCTGAGCAGAATGGCTGGTTATGGTTAGTCGTCGTCCATTTTACGAATATGCCGCAGGTTGGGCAGTTAATAGTTAAAAGTTGGTTCATTATTAGTCTCTACGTAAAGTAAGGTAGAAGTAGTGTAGTCGCTCGACCTCACCATGTAACCAGGAGAGGTCTTGGTCATTTACGAGTACGTCATCGGCATGATTCAGGCGATCTTTGCGGCTGGACTGAGCTTGTAAGATTTCATGTACCTGCTGTTCGCTAGCGCCGTCACGCTGCATGGTACGTTGAATTTGCAGCGATTGTGGCGCGTCGATCACTAGAATTCTCTGAGTCATTTTATACTGGCCTAACTCGATTAGTAGTGGCGATACAAGTATTACGTAGGGTGATTGAGCGCGTGCTAGGTGACTGCGAATTTCTTCGCTAATTAATGGGTGTAGCAGTGCTTCTAGCCAGCGGCGCTTTTCTGGTGCTCCAAAGATTAGTGTGCGCAAGGCAGCGCGATTCAGCTGGCCGTCCGGTAGTAATACGTCATCACCAAAATAAGCGGCAATGCTCGTCAATGCTGGTTGGCCTGGCTTAACTACCCAGCGTGCGGCATGGTCAGCGTCGACATGATCAATACCTAGGCTAAGAAAGTGCTGTGCTGCCGCGCTTTTACCGCTACCGATGCCGCCGGTGAGGCCAAGAATCCATGGTATTACGATAGAAATGGTCATCTGAAACAGACTGATTACAAGTAAAAGTCAGCTATTTGACTACCATATCTTCTGCATTCTAGCTGACAATTGCTTAGTATGGGTCAATATGGTGTGAGTGTGAACGCTTTAGGCGTACACAAACTCATCAGGATTTACCAGGTAAGCACCCAAAGCAAACAGCATCATAGCAAGATCTACTAACCACCACTGACACTAAGCTAAGATAAGTAGCTTGAAGACGCTATAGTTTATGCATATTTTACTAGTAATCAGTTCAAACAAAGGCTGGATATTGTCAATAGGGCTTATATATCTTACGACATGTATCTCACATGGTTACCGCTTATGTTGCCAACCGGTTGTCGCTATTGATGTAATTAAATATAGACATAGAAGAGCTAATACTAGCATGTTTAGTAAAGTTAATAGTTGATATTGATTAAGTTCGTTATCGGTGGTCACATAACTTAGAAGTATTGCCATGATAGCTTGCTGGTCGCCACGAAAATACTAAAAGATAGTAGCCGAGTTGAGTGCAGTGGCTATTTTGTTGAAGAAGCAGTGAGTAATAATTAAGTACGCTGTAGCTAGCGCATCTGCTCTTAAGTATCAGAGAGTTTAGTCTCTGGATATTTTCTCATAATAGGCAAGTCGGTTAGTTCATAATACTTATAAAGATAGTAGACCGTATTAGGTTGTCAACATCATCTGACAAGATTGTCAGATGATGAAATGATAAGTTTTTTATTTCTGGCTCCAATTTATGTTTAAGCATTTTTAGCAGATGCTATACTAATAAACTGAATAAGTTTCCAATGATCAACTATATTATCAGCGCTAAATCTAATAACTTCATGTGATTACTCGCTAAGCAGTAAGCCTAAAGTGTTATCTATACCATAAAATACATGCAGATACATGGCGATAGCAAACATATCGATAATATTATCCGTATTCACGGCATAATGATCAGAAACTTTTCTCTGTCATATGGTCTAGAGATATGGATTTTTCGCTAACTATGGTCATATAAATCTCTATAACTGGATGGTAAAGCCAACTACAATTTATATATTAATTCAATTTTATTCTAATTTATATATCGTGCCGCACACGCTTAATAGTCAATTTGATCATGCTATGATCTGCCGCGTTCTCCACAGAATCCATAGCTTAGATTAATGATATGCCAAGCTGCAAAAAATTGTTTAGCTCAAAAATTACGTATACTTATTTTACGTGCAATAGTGGACCCCTTAAGAAGTATTCACGCCGTTAGCGCATTCAATAACTTGAATTTAGCCAGCAATTAAAGACTAAGGAAGTTAGATGTTCTGTGGTATAGTCAGGCTATTTGCTAGGTCTGATACGCTCATTTACTGAGCGCGTTAGAGGAATTGGGGTACGTGTATTATACTTTATAATGTTTAAGCCTGGCAGTTTGCTGTTAATCCAGTAACCAGGTCCTTGAACTGCAGCATAACATAGCCTAACATTGCTACAATAAACTAAATAGGCAATTAGGATGGTCGCAATAGTGTATAGATTATAACCTGTTTTATTCACGCCTTAAGCTGCTAGTACTTTTCAGATGATATAATGAGTAGTTATCTAAACACCATACGCGCTTAAAGGTTAATAAATTATCAAGCGCCGATCATTAAAAGGTGAGTCATGTGATCTGCTTACACGTAGGTAGTTTTAGGTTTATAGCTTGGTAATGACATAGATTTTGGTAGCTCTTGTAGTGCGCGATAAAATTGCTAAAATATGCGTCTTGTGTGCTTTTGGCCGTTTGCTGACCAACAAACTAAACGAAGCTGTAAAATGTTGAGCTGTAAGACGTATTTTGAGATGATATTTATCATAGGGAACGACAGTGATTTTTTTTATAAACATCTACTTCAGATGAAGCTATTAATGATTGCGGTAATCAACAAGATAGCGAATACTCATGGTCTGCCTGTGTATACTAAGCATCATGCTCAGGTTCAGGCTAAGTTTATAGTGTAAATTTTTCGTTGAAAATCAGTTTTTAATATACGCTTAATTAAAGCGCTGCACTGAAGTTATATCTAATTAATAGTGCCAGCCATGCTGTAAATTGCAAAATTGATGTGGCAGGCAATATTGCTCTGCCCATGCAAGGTTCCATCTCATGCGAATGCGATAGTGTTAAGTAAAAACCATCACATTGATGTGTAGCGCTACTATGGATTAGACATATTTTGACGGTTGATTGATAATACGTCGTCAACGATTACTTTACCGACTGAGTGTAATTGTTTGTAATGGTTAGCTAGTTTGTTGCTGTTTGCCTCATGCAGTGCTAGCCTTAGTGTACCGCCCGTGTAGCTCAGTTGGTAGAGCAGCGCATTCGTAACGCGAAGGTTGCAGGTTCGACTCCTGTCTCGGGCAATTAGATATCACTGTTTTACGGACAGTTTTTAGGTTACTCAAGAATAGTTATAAGATCAAACGAGTTATATATTTATGTCTTACTTAATCATATCTGCGTTACTTTAATGATTCAGATATATTTATTCCCTAATACAAGAAAACAATATTAACACATAAGTAATAATCTAGTAATAGTTGCACTAATTAGTCTTCAAGAGTATCCTATGGAGCCCCTGAAATTACTAGGTACAATAATGCATCTGAGTGCGGATAATCGAAAAAGGACTAAATTCAATTACTAGTCACAAATAAAAACGAAGCTCATAGATAGAGATCATTAGGTATTATGAATGGTTACCTTAACCACCAGAAAAATTCGAGGCTAAACGCCAAGCTTTGTGGTGGCAGCAAAGCTTGGCGTTGATTGAAACGAGTATCGCCTGATTGATACCATCCAATCCACCGATTTATTTTAGTTTGGCAACAGGTTCCATGATCTCGGCTTCGATGCTGAGTCATATTAACTAATTCACCTAATTTACATTTTAGTTTATAGCGCTTATGGAAACATATTTAACTTGATTGACGCGATTAGTAGCGCAGATTTTTCACTTCATTGTTTATTGCTAGGCTAGTTTTAGCCAATATTAAGTAGTACAGATTTATATAAATCATTTTAATGAGCATGGTAATATTAGCCTAACTGGCTATTTTTTTCAATGATTCTTGCAGTTCATCTAGATTTTTTTATCGTTTAGAACATAGCTACAGAGCTTCCTAGTATAGCTACAATCATTTACAAGATGATTTATTGACTTGTAAATGATGTCACAGCTTTGGCGTTTTTTAGATCATGGATTTTGCGGTTATACGGGTGGCGTTAAGCCAATCAATCCACGAAACTAATACCGCTATTTGAAAAAATCAAGTATGTTTCTTACTCCATGGTTGCGTATAAGCTAGCCGTTGATATTGATACAGGCTTATAACGAGACAGAGCGCAATAGTTTCAGCAAGGTATGCATGAACTTATGCGATAAACGCTAACCGTATCATGTTAAAACAGTCGCCATAGCTTGTAGCAACGCTAATTATCATATTAGCTATAAGTTATACTTGACTTGCGTTTTAATCCTAAGAATCATAGTATATATTCATGCGGCAGTTGAATACAGCTTTTGTCGATCTTGGTCTAGGACTAACATGGCGAGTTGTATTTAGCGCCTGTAGTTTACTCCATGATACTCCATGAGTAGATGCTTTATACGTCTAGTGACTAGCTGAAAATTCGTAGCTTGTTTTAAAGATAGTCGTTTTTTAGACGATTATATGTAGCATCTAGATATTTTATCGATATACAGTAGCTGAATGTAGGCATAAGCGCTTGCTTGGTAACTACCTATAGATCAGCGCAATAACTAACCAGATCTTTTAATAAGTACTGCTATGCTAGTTTTTTTGTGTATAGGACTAGATTAGGCCCTATGGTGAAGATTTATATTAAGCCGATAACATACTCAAGCTTTTCAAAAGGCATATGCATCAACGATGCTAATTAATTAAGTAGACCTCGATAACTACTAATCTGTGTTAGTATTTATATTAATCAATCTAATGCAGTAAAAGCTGTTGATGATGACGCGGCTAATTTTAGTAACACGATTTTTTTGAGTGCACCTTTAGTAAGGTCAGCGTGTTTAACGTATTTAATACATAAATTGCACGTTTATTGATTCCGATGTTCAAGTTGACAGTATTAGCATAAGTTTTTTAGCCGTGCCTAACCATGCGATATAGTGATTGTTCAGTAAGATTACTGTCGCACTACAAAATAAAGCCTACGTGATGACTATATTATAACGATATCCTATATTTACGCACTTGGTAGATGATGCAACATCTGTTAAATGAGCTTGCTGAAAGTTTAGCAATGCTATACATATATTAATACAATGTAGCGTCTTGACCGTAGAATAAGCAGCACTGTTGCACATTATTAGAACACACACCTTATAAACGCTAAATAAGTGTGTACAAGCTGCAGTTACGTATTAATGGCTAGATAAAACACTCAATCGACAGTATTAGGCCGTATATTACTACATATACTACTAGTATAGTATCTTTTAAATTATAATTAAAAATTGCCTATTATCTAATATAGCATGCACTCAAATGCAAGAGCTAGTGGTAGTGTGCATTATAGATAAGTTGATATACAATATTATATCATTATAATGCATTAAATTTTGTCCGAACACTTGCCGGGGTAAATCTTTAGCTATTGCTTAAGGTTTTACGTAAGGCTTGTAACCAGAGCAGTGTTTAATCCAGCCCTTATTTGTTTAAGAGTTTTTTGTGTTTTTATAGGCGATGCATATTCAGTTTTTTCAAAGTTGAAGGCGCGGATTTACCTGACCTTATCGTAAGTCTGCTGAATAATGATTTATGTCTTGTTCAAGACATAGCAGTAGTCGATCAGCAACTGGTTTAGGTTTTGGCAAGACGACGTGATCCTCTTTGCGCTGTTAGCCAAAAGCAATTTTTAGTGCTAGTTAATACCTATTTTATAATCTTTATTAGATTCGAAGCCATAGACTATAATGTCGCTCACATGATGTCGATAATTAGCACACTGCTTAAAGTAATCAATATGCAGCTAGATCATGCTCGCGTAGCTGAAGACTGGCAAGGCGCATAAGTTTTTCCAGAACTACCTAAATTTCACAGAATCTACTTACTTGAAGGTATTGCTACCAACAATAATAGCTGCGCATATTTTGATTAAGTACATAGGTTTAGTAATACTATTTATATAGGTATTTATAGTATGTCTGGGTTATAGCTTTAGGGTTTATCGACATGGAGCGTGCCATGACTTTTTAGGGTTGAACTAGAAAGAATATACGCACTAACGTTTACTGATGTCCAAATGTGTTGCAGATTAACCTGATACAACAAATGTTAATTACCACCAGAGCATTAATCACGTAGTACATTTGTGGTTAAAGTGATATTGCGTTTGTACAAAAGACATATCTAGGTTTGTATTGTAATGAGATACGCTTTCGAGGCGCTATATATTATAGAGGACATGCAATATGCCTTTTTTAGTGCTAATACTAGCAGTTTGGATGAAAAAATGTTTAATTTTACGTCTGTGGTTACAACGCGATGGTCTTTGGTTGCGTGAGCTGACTAAGCTAGAATTGAGTACGCGCATGGTCAAGCAACCTTGGCTGATTCTAATATTGTTAGTATTGTTACCGGTGATCTTGCTGGCTTTGTTGCTGTCGATGTTAGAGCCTATGGCTTACGGATTATTGGTGTTTCCAGTGCACTTGTTGGTAGTTATCTATAGTCTGGGGCGTGGTGATCTGTTAGCCGACTTGAGACAGTTCCGTAATGCTTTTTACTGTGGCGATTTTCAGGCTTTTGAAAATGTGGCTAAATATGACTTTAAGGTGGCATCTACTAGTAGTGAGCAATTACTAAAACTAGTGCAAGGCTATTTGTTATGGCAAGCTTACCAAAGTTTTTTTGCAGTAATTTTCTGGTTTTTTTTGTTTGGGCCGGTTACGGTTTTAGCTTATCGCTTACTAGCATTAATCAGTGAGCATAGCCAGAATTCTCTGCTTACCGAGCGCACTAAACAATTGCGCCATGTATTTGACTGGCTACCAGTGCGCATGCTGTCGGTAAGTTTTGCCTTGGTTGGTAATTTTGTTGCGGTTAGTCGTGTGATGCAGCATGAATTGCTGAATTTGGATATTTGTGCTGCACAACTGATAGAGAAAGTTGGCCTAGTAGCAATTGAGATTCAATCTCCACTAACGGAAGTTGACAGTATTAACAGCCTTGATCGTTTGTGGGCACTGCTGCTTCGTGCAGCAGTGTTATGGTATGCATGGTTTGCTATCTGGACTGTGTTAATTTAGTTCGGTGGCTAGGTTAGGAGTACATAATGAATATGTACTCCTAACCTAGCCAATTCACGAGGCACATTAAATCATTAAAGTAGCTTATAACAGCTATCAGTCTATTTTACATATCAAACCCCATAGCCTAGTGTACCTCTTTGTTAGCATTTTTAAAAAAATAAAACATAAATGTTTTGCATATGTACATTATGATTCATATCTTTTTTGTAGATATTGACTGTAATATGCTAGTACTGCTCATGATAATTATCATTATCACTATTATTAGCATACTTAAAGTAATAAATATTGCCGTTTTGTTCTAGGATTATTGGTTGCTTTGTAGATAGCTAAATCATTTAAATAAAAAATCTTGCCTTAGCTGTAGTCAATTTCACAATTTGCTTTATTAAAGCTATCAATATTCTTATATGATAGTTTGGTATGTTCGTTGGGTATGTTGTTTGTTGAAAACCAATAGCCTTACAAGCGTAGAAGTTATTATTAATGTTTGTCGGATGCGAAGCATCGCATGTTTCTATGGGAAGGATAATGTTCACCGTGGTAATCAAGGTTAAGTTTTTTCTATATTCTATATGCATGATGAATACTGAGGTGGTATTTAATTCTATTAAGAATGGATTAGAGTGTAAGCAGCCCTTGACCTTATTACCAGAACGTGACAAGCAACTTATAGTTTGCTCAGTCATGTAATTACCCACCTATGCACAACCTTGCGTAGTGCGCTCGCCAATTGTGAGTATGCAATACTATTGCAAATACCAATATTGCTATTAAACGACGTTAATATGTACTTCCATATGGCTATATAGCGCTAGTCTATGCTTGAGTAACCAACTAAGTCATTTGGTACAAGGCTTACTTACATTAACTGCATAAACTTCTGACTTACCATTATGCCATGGTACGACACCACGCTTTGTAACTGATAGCGCTGGAGAGCGTTAAAGTTATATCAGAATATTGATTTGATCTAAGCTGCTTAAATACGTTCTTTTTAAGAGATCTGCTATGTAAAGTTATCGGAAGAAAATACTAGGTGGATTGGCTATTAAGTGGTTATACTCTGCGCTGACGCTTGACTGAGCATAAGCTGATCTTTACGTTTCTGCAATAGGTTTATTGTGTCCGCATGGCCATAAGTCAGTTAGAGGTAATCTAAATTTATTACTTAAATGCATTACTAAGAAAATTAGTTATAGCTAAGTATGTAATTTTTGACTAGCATTCAAATGCTAGATAGATGTAGGCTAGAGTTTATTTTGCGTAGCGCAGTGCTGTGGAGCGGCGTAGTCACTACCAGTAACTCTATGGAGGCACTAGTCTAGAGCATTTTATTGCTTCTGATAGATTTTCTAAAATGGCAAACAGTGGTTTGCTTTTCGATAAATTAAAAAATATTTATGGTCTAACATATACACAAGTATCCATTTATAATGGTGATTATTAGTAAATATGGTATATGAATGATTTCCTTTATAAGCTGGACATTGGGCATTTTTTATTGCTTGAATAATTTGTTGATATATTATGTCAGTGCTCTAGGTTGAGTATGTTTTGGTCACCGATAGTGACTATGCACTTGAAATGCTAGCCTATACGCAAAGGACTAGACATTTTAATGTCGAAAATTAAGATGTGAATCTATGAATTCAAGAGCTCTAGTATATGCGCTGAATAGCGGCTTATTTTTATAGCTCATACTTGTGCTTAGTATGGCAATCCTAATAGTTGCGGCAAGAAAACAATAAAACACACAGTAAAGTATATAAGCTATATATAGCTGTAGAAATATTATAATTCAAGAGTATCTTTATACCAGTACACGTGCAACATAGTATTATGCAATTGTTTGAAAGTTTTTTATTCCACACTAATCCATATTACTAATGGATGTATCATGGTAACTACAATAGTTTACCTACGCTAGTTAGCTAGCCAGCTGCTTCGGCCTATAAGCTTATGAATTAGAGAGTAAAAACTAATCGACATAACAAGAGATATAAATACATGTTAGCGAATAATATCATTGCTCATGAATAATTTTTTAAAGTAATTTATTGCTGTAAAAGAACTATAAATTTGAGCAGCCTTACAGATGCGTTGTTAAATTTGACTCACTGAGTTTAATTGGTTGATAGTTGCCTATTGTATAGGGAGGCTTGTACTGGTTGTATGTTCTATCTAGTTCCTGATAGCTTACAATGCAGTATTATGCATTTCGTTATTCAGTGATGCGGCTGACGATAAAAATAGCCCATACTTATTTTGCTACCGATAAAGCAGACTACTATTTTGCTTGTCTGTCTACGGTTTTTTTCTAACCTACATTTGCATGACTTATTTTTATGTGTATTTCTGGTATAGCCTATTAAGCTAAAGTGCAGTCATCTTAGATTATTTGAGAATCAACCTTCTATACTTGATAGAAGCAATCATTTATCTTTTGGCGCTTATTGCTACAGTAGTCTAAGGCTTGTCATCTTAGACACTGTATCTATTACGTTGCTATTATTTACTGTTTATATAGATAGTGTATAATATGGCAGCTATTGCTAGCTAGATATACTGTAAAGTACGGTCCTCCAAGTGTTATGTAACTCTATCAATAGCGATGAAGGTGTATGAGAGACTATTGATCTCTTGTGTATTTATTAATACACCATTGAAACAATAAGTCTAGTGCAGTTTCTGTTGCTATCAATATAGCAGTTGATCAATAAGACCTTTATTGAGTTACCGCAAGACTTTTCTCTCTATATAATATATTTTACATAATTAGTATAAATTAGCTATTCACTAAATAGCGAATAACTAACTATTCTTATGTTAATTCCCATACACTAAAACTTCCCCTATAGCTACTTTATAGCTAAAGAAAGTAGTCTGCCAGTGAAAGTCATCATCGAATCCATAGATGATTCTACCAGCATGTAGCTGCTAGCAAGGCATTAGAGTTTTAAGCATTTGCTCATTTCACGCATTTATTTTTCAAACTTATTAATTATATAATAAGGCTAATTATATTAGCAATGAAAACATTGCTGTCACACTACGTTCAAGTAAAACTATTACGTAAGTCTTGAGTAGCAATGTCTAAGCAGTACGAATAACTAAATAATTAGTAACTGCACTGGTGACTAGTTTGCCTGGCACCAGAGTGTTTTAGCTAAAATTTGATGATATGGTTACATCGGAATGATTAAAAGGTTTGCCATCATCAATGGTACTTAACACTGATAAATGTATTAGTTTACTGCACAACAAAAGAGTTAAAACTACAGATCAATAAGGCAAAGAAAACAGTTCTAGCATATATTAAAGAGTATAATATATGGCTGTATGCCATTAGAAGTGGACAATTAGCGCTAAACTGCTTAGTCTTAGCTCTGATGCACTGCTTGCATAGTGCAATTTGATTTGTGTGGTCTTACCACCGAATATGAAAGTAGCCAACCATATATCTTATAGAATTGTTGCCTTTGTGTAACGATTCAGAGTCGATCTAGCTAGCTTGTTAGCTTGTGTAGTAAACAATCAATGCTATAGGCCAGTGACTTGTTAATTGATGAATGGCTAGAGTATCAGCTAGAGCTCCAGCAGCTTAAAGACCATTGACTATAATGTAAATTACTGTATTTGGTACTATTTATATCTATAGAGTATTTTTTATGAAAAAACATTGGCAATGTTAAACGTTGAACGATAAGCTAGCAAGAGTGACGCTTATAATTAATGATGATCATCATGATCTATACACCATGACTAAATACTTTGTAACTTAACATTTGCAAACTGTTACTTACTAAATAGCGTAGCGTGCCTAATGTATGCTGGGTTTATCTTTAAGTTATCTTTTAGCCATTGATTATATAAGGTAGTAGACTTGTTATGCGATATTGATAGTTTAGCGCTAACTTTAACTATTATTTTGCAACTTTTTATATCGTATATCTAGATCAGTAGGTTTTTATTATAATATGGTTAGCTATCTAGATATATGCATAGATATATAAATAAATAAATAGAGAAGATGACTGTACACACTAGTAAAATTATTAATGCCATTAATAAAATGGTTTGTGCTGGACGTTTAGTAATTGAGTTTGTCGGCGCCATTATATCATATAGGCGTTCATATAAAAGTTAGTAAATCAACATAGCATTAAGAGTATCTAACCTTGATTGCCTGCCATCTGGTTATCAGCTATGTTGACTGCATTAGTATTATCACATTTAAAATGCAAAGAGAGATTCTTGATACTAAATATAGGCCTTGGGTATTATGCTGTTACTCATGGTTCATAAGCTTGCTTCGAGGTCTGCTTGGATAATTATCTCCTGGGCTGGTCTTGCTACACGCGCTGATAGCTCAGTATGGTTGGTAATAATTTGTAATTAGTTTACACCGCACTCTATTCTACAGTTCTTACTATTTCATCATAGTTGTTGTTGTATATTTTAGTAGTTTATTACTGTGCGCTATGTCTTACAGGTTGTGGCATGCTTGGTTGCTAGTGATCACAGAATAGTTAAGTGCTATTTTTTAAAATTTGTTTGTGGTATCTGTTCAGAAATTTTCTGTCATCCTGACTTGCGACTAGCTACAAAGATAATTAAGTAGTGAGCTAGATGAGCAATCTGCATGCAAATATTGCTAGCAAATGCATTAGGTTATTATACTTGATTTATTGACCTGATTTTAGTTGAGTAATTATTATGCGTAAATTTAATATACACTAATCAATGATCTTATATTGTGATTAGAGCCGTAATTACTCTATAGGCATTATAAGTACGCTTTTAAATATACCTTTTCACTCAGATACAAAGGTTCGCTGAAACACTGCGTCAATCTAAGTGAGCAATTAAGCGCCAAGCGTCGTATATCGCACAATGGTGAGCAATGGTTGTGGGTATACACCAAGTAAAAATACAAATATGGCGATAGCCAGTAGCATTACACCGCCAGCTTTTTGTTCCCAGTGCAGCTCGGTATCCACATAGCGCAGGCTTGGCCCGATCATGTACAGAGTAATCATAACGCGCAAATAATAAAATAAGCTGATGGCGTTGCCCAGTACTAAAGATGTAACTAGCCACCATTCATGGGCCTCAACGCCAGTTGCAACGATATAGAACTTGCCAATAAAGCCTGCAGTTAAAGGGATACCAGCAAGCGACAGCATTATTAAGGTTAGCACTATAGTCAGGTATGGACGTCGCCAAAATAGACCGCGGTATGTATGTAGAGTATCGGTATCACAGTCCTGAAAAGGCGCAGACATTAGTGTAATTACGCCGAATGCACCGAGACTATTAAGTACGTAGGTGACCAAATATACGCATATTGCTTCTACTGCCAGTCCCTTGCTTGCCACTAGAGCTATTAGCAAGTAGCCAAAGTGCGCAATAGATGAGTAGCTAAGCAGACGTTTTAGGTTGCTTTGGGTGAGGGCTAGTAGATTACCGAATAGAATTGACGCAATGGCTATTACGGTCAGCACGTTACTCAGTACGCCGGTGTTGGCAGCAGGGGAAATCTGGAACAGACGCACCATCACCGCAAAAACTGCTACCTTCGACACCGTAGCTAAAAATGCTGCTACTGGCGCTGGGGCGCCTTCGTATACGTCAGGAGTCCACAGATGGAACGGTACCAGGGAAAGCTTAAATGACAGGCCTATTAACATTATTGTTAAGCCTAGTTGAGCGCTTGGTGCAGGCATTTTAGTGGCCGCTATGGCATGGCCGATACCAGTAAAACTGAGACTTCCTGCTTCTGCGTAAAGCAGCGCCATACCAAACAATAGGAATGCAGAGCTAGCGGTTGACAGTACCATGTACTTGATACCGGCCTCCAAGGAGCGTTTATTGAAAAATGCATAGGTCACTAAGCCATAGGTTGGGATTGACAATAGTTCTAGACCTATCAACAGTTCGGCTAAGTGTTGAGAACTAACTAATACGATACCACCAGCCGCAGCTAGCAAGAGCAACAGGTATAGTTCTTCCTTATTGCCTGGGTAACCAGTGCTACCTTCACCTATATGAGCATGAGCTAGAATGATACAGGCTATAGTAGCGATAAGAATTAACGCGATGTATAATAGTGCGAAGTTATCAATAATCATCAGTTTGGTCACCACTAACGGTGCGACCTTAAGGGCTTGGATAATCGATAGCAAGGCTAGGTTTAAACCTGCACAAGACAGCATGAATGTTTGTAAATGATTGCGGTTCCAGGCGATCGTTAGCATTACTACTACAATCGTGAGATTAGTAATCAGCAGCGGCGCAAGCGCGCTTAAGTGTTGGATCGTTAATTCCATAGCGCTTTTACCGGACTGAAGCAAGTTGAGAAAAGGCAATGCTAAGCCTATGCTGTATGCCATATATCGTTGTAGCAGAAATGTCTAAGAACGGTTGTGGGTATATGCCGATATAAAGTATTAGTAATGCAAGGCTAAGGGTCATGATTAGTTCGCGAGCATCCATTCCTTGCAGAAGAATATCAGACTTAGCGTAACCGAAGTAGATGCGGTGTATCATGATCAGCAAGTATATTGCATTGAGCACGAGGCCGGATGTAGCGATAGCACTAATCCATGGTGTGCGCACAAACGCACCCATTAAAATTAAGAATTCGCCAATAAAATTACCAGTGCCAGGCAAACCTAGAGACGCGGCACAGAAAAATAGATTAATTGCTGGTAAATACGTGATACGCGCCCACAGGCCACCCATTTCACGCATGTCAAAGGTATGTAGCCGTTCGTATAATTGACCAGTGAGAATAAATAATGCAGCAGTCGAAATACCATGGGCCAACATTTGAATTATAGCACCTTGCAGTGCTATTTGGTTGTTAGAGTAGATGCCGATTAGCACAAAACCCATATGGGAGATGGACGAGAAAGCTATTAGGCGCTTGATGTCGGTTTGTGCAAAGGCCAGGAACGCACCGTAAAAAATTCCTACTAAACCCATAGTCATAGCAATTGGTGCAAACTTTGCTGATGCATTTGGGAATAGCGGTAGAGCAAAACGCAGTAAGCCGTACGCAGCAGTTTTCAGCAAAATGCCAGCCAGGTCAACGGAACCTGCGATCGGTGCTTGGGCGTGCGTATCAGGCATCCAAGAGTGAAACGGCACTGCTGGCAGCTTCACCGCAAAAGCGATGAAGAAGCCTAGCATTAGGATATATTCAGTAGTCAGAGATATTTTAGTTTTCAATAAGTCAACGTAGTTGAAGGTAATTATGCCAGTATTATTAAAGTTGACTAATACTAGCCCCAGTATGGCTACTAACATAATTAAGCCAGAAGTTTGAGTGAAGATGAAAAACTTTGTCGCCGCATAGATACGGGTTTTCTTGCCATCCGAAGAATCATGACCCCATAGTGCGATGAGGAAATACATCGGTACCAGTGTCATCTCCCAGAAGAAGAAGAACATGAACAGGTCTAGGGCAAGGAATACTCCGACGACGCTACCCAAAATCCACATTAAATTAAAGTAAAAGAAACCTATGTAACGTTGAATTTCTTTCCAAGCGCAAAGTACTGATAGGATTCCTAGTAAGCCGGTCAGTAGGATCATTAATAGCGACAGGCCATCAATAGCCAGATGCATATTGATGCCGAAGCGTTGGATCCATATTTGTTTGAATTCAAATACAAAGGCTGGATCGGCACCAGGTATTGGTATAAATGAATAGTCGCTATGGACCCATAGCCAGAGGCTGAGAGAAAGCTCCACAGACATTGTCAGTAAAGCAATCCAGCGTGGGAGAGTGGCCCTAAAGTGTGCACTAATCCAGCAGAGTTGGCCGCCAATAAACGGGATCAGAATTAGCCAAGGCAGAATCATGATTGGTTCATTTCCTTTTACAAATCTGCAATACTTATATCAGACTGCAACCATAACGATAGCGCCGATTACTAGTGTTGCACCGATGGCTATGGAGGCCGCATACCAGCGTAATTGACCAGTTTCGCTGTAGCTCAGGGTCTTATGGCTAGCTTTAGTAGCATACTGGATTAGGCCAACGATTTGGTCGATTGGGTCATTGCGTATAACATAGCTGATTGCAAGGTATGGTTTAATGAACAGTTTGTCGTAGATCCAATCGAAGCCCCAGGCGGCAAACCACCAGGCAGATAGGAAACGACCAGCGCTACTGTTAGCTATGGCAGTCACGAAGCGACGTTTGCCGAGGAATAGCATTGCTGCTAGCAGGATGCCTGTAATGGCGATAGCACCAGAAGCAAGTTCCAGACTGTGTTTGGCAACGCCACCAGCATGGCCGGTACTTTCTGGTAGCGCGCCTATTAGTGGCGGTGTGATCATGGCGCCAATAAAAGTCGATAAAATGATTAGCACCGATAGCGGCAACCAGTAAAAGATATCGTGTTCAGCATGCACTTTAGTTTTGGCTTCACCGTGGAAAGCGATAAAGATTAGGCGGAATGTATACAAAGAAGTTATGAAGGCACCAATTAAGCCTGCATACAGTAGGCTGTGATTACCACTAGCAAAGGCCTCCCAAAGTATTTTGTCTTTTGAGTAAAAGCCTGCTGTTACTAATGGCAATGCTGCGAGGGCAGCACCACCGACGATAAAGCTAGCGTATGCTAATGGTAGTTTATTCCACAATCCGCCCATCCTGAAGATGTTTTGCTCATGGTGACAAGCGATAATCACCGCACCGGAAGCAAGGAATAATAAAGCCTTGAAAAAAGCATGAGTCATTAAATGAAAAATTGCAGCGTCCCAGGCGCCGACACCTAAGGCAATAAACATGTAGCCTATCTGACTCATAGTAGAGTAGGCGAGGATACGCTTAATGTCGGTCTGCACTAGCGCAGCGAAGCTGGTTAGCACTATAGTTAAACCGCCTATCAGTCCTGCGAGGTGCAGGATTTCCGGCGCAAGTATGAATAGGCCATGAGTACGTGCGATCAGGTATACACCGGCAGTAACCATGGTTGCGGCATGGATCAGCGCCGAAACTGGAGCAGGGCTGACCATAGCATCCACTAACCAGGTTTGTAGTGGTACCTGTGCTGATTTACCTACGGCGCCACCCAGTAGCATTAGAGTCGCTAAAGTAATCCAGAAGTCGCTGACCTGGAATTTATGCGGTGCCAGTATCAACAGTTCCTGTATATTTAGTGTGCCTACTTGTTGAAATAGAATGAAAAGACTAATGGCCATAAATACGTCGCCTATACGGGTGATGACAAAGGCTTTGAGTGCTGCGTTACAGTTATTATTGTTTTTATAGTAGAAACCGATCAGCAGGTATGAGCACAAGCCAACACCTTCCCAACCGAAGTATAGGAATAAAAGGTTATCGCCGAGTACTAGGAATAGCATCTCGGCAACAAATAGGTTGGTATACGAGAAAAACCGTGAGTAACCGGTTTCACCGCGCATGTACCAGGACGCAAACAGGTGGATTAGGAGACCCACACCGACTACTACGCCAATCATGGTAATCGATAAGCCGTCTAAGTACAGTGTAAAGTCAGGCTTGAAGCCTGCTACTGACATCCACTGCCATAGTACGATGGTGTAGTGGCCGCCTGCCGGTGGCATCACATTAAACTTCCAAATGACGTAGGTGGCAACAAGCGCCGACAGGCTAATAGACCCTACACCTATTAAAGCAGATATGTTTTCTGACCAGCGTCCACGAGAAAACGATAGTAGCAGAAAACCGATTAAGGGGAATATGAAAGTCAGAAATATCATATTCATCCGTGCATTTTACTGACAGCGTCGATATCAAGTGTATGAAAACGACGATACAGTTGCAGCAAAATAGCCAGACCTATACTGGTTTCAGCAGCAGCTAGGCTGATCACCAGAATAAACATGATTTGTCCATCTGGCTGGCCCCAACGTGCACCAGCAACGATAAAGGCTAGTGCTGTGGAGTTCATCATAATTTCTAAGCTCATTAATACGAACAAAATATTACGGCGAACCATCAGGCCGGCCAAGCCAAGGCAGAATATAATACTGGAGACCACTAAACCATGTTCCAGAGGGACAGCATGCATTGTTATTACTCATTTGCTTCATTACGGCCTAAATGGAAGGTGGTTACGGCTGCAGCGAGTAGTAACATGGAAGTCAGTTCAACTACCAGCAGGTATGGGCCGAATAAGCTGCCACCTATGGCTTTTGCGTCTATTTTAGTGTTGCTAATGGTTTGGCCGCTCTGGTAAGCGAATAGCATATATAGTAGCTCAGAAAGCAGCAATGCTGTGAGTATTACTGGGCCGAGCCAGATGTTTGGCTTGAGCCAAGCGCGTTCTTGAACAACTGAAGTTGGTCCCAGGTTAAGTATCATCACCACAAACACGAATAGCACCATTATGGCGCCAGCGTATGCAATCATTTCCAGCATACCGGCAAACGGCGCACCAAGGCTAAAGAAAATCATAGCTACGGAGATCAATGAAATAATCAGGTATAACAAAGCGTGTACTGGGTTGGTATTGGTGATCACGCGAAACGCAGACGCTACTGCAATACTCGACGATAAATAAAAAGCGAATGTCATCTTTTCCCCTTAAGGTAACAAGCTCTTCACGTTGATCGGCTCAGCTTCGTTTTGTGCGTTACCTTTCGACTTACCAGAAATAGCCATACCTGTAACATGATAAAAGTTATAATTAGGGTTTTTACCTGGACCAGAGATCAGTAAATCTTTTTTCTCGTACACCAAGTCCTGACGGTCGAACTCTGCCATTTCAAAATCTGGTGTTAGCTGAATCGCGGTGGTTGGGCAGGCTTCTTCGCAAAGGCCGCAGAAAATACAGCGTGAGAAGTTAATGCGGAAGAAGTCTGGATACCAGCGACCGTCTTCCGTTTCAGCCTTTTGCAGAGAGATGCAATCTACTGGGCACGCTACAGCGCACAGGTTACAGGCTACGCAACGCTCTTCGCCATTCGGATCACGAGTCAGCACGATGCGGCCGCGATAGCGCGGTGGTAGGTATACCGCTTCTTCTGGGTATTGCAAGGTATCGCGTTTATGGAAGCTGTGACTAAACACCATCAACAGGCTACGCAACTGAGTGCCGGTACCCTTAACGATGTCGCTAATATATTTAAACATGAGCTTATCCATCACTTGGTCATAGCGCGGGCGTGTTTAATAATACAATAGTAGCTGTTACTAGTAAATTAATCAGGGTTAGTGGCAGGCAAAATCTCCAGCTAAAACCCATCACTTGGTCATAGCGCGGGCGTGGGATAGAAGCGCGCACTAAGATAAACAACATGATAAAGAGCGCAGTTTTCAAGCAAAACCAGAAGAAAGTTAGTTGTGGCAGGATGTTAAATGGACAATGCCAGCCGCCGCAGAACAGTGTAACTAACATTGCCGAGATCAAAATAATGCCTATATACTCACCAATGAAAAACATTCCCCATTTCATGCCAGAGTATTCAATGTGGTAACCGTCAGCCAGTTCCTGTTCTGCTTCCGGAAGATCAAAGGGATGACGGTGAGTCACAGCTATGCCAGCGATAAAGAAGGTGCAGAAGCCAAAAAACTGCGGAATGATAAACCACGAGTGCTGCGCTTGGTATTCTACGATGTCGCGCATGTTAAACGAGCCAACTTGGACTATAACGCCCATTAGGGCAATACCCATAAATACTTCGTAAGATATAGTCTGCGCTGCACCACGTAAGCTTCCCAACAGGGCAAACTTGTTGTTACTCGACCAGCCGGCGAACAGGACTGCGTAGACTGATAGGCTGGCCATGGCGAAGAATAATAGCAAGCCAACATTCAAGTTTGCTACACCCCAGATAGGGGTGATTGGTATGATTGCAAAAGCAATCAGCAAGGTGCTCATGGCTACCAACGGTGCTAGAGTAAAAATGACTTTGTCAGCAAACGGCGGGATCCAATCTTCCTTGAATAATATTTTCAACATATCAGCGGCAATTTGAAACATGCCAAATGGGCCTACACGGTTAGGACCGTAACGGTCCTGCCATAAGCCCAGTAGTCGACGCTCAACAAAACTAAGCATGGCGCTAGCTATGATTACAGTAAATAGAATTACGATAGCTTTGACAACAGAGACAATAACGTCGACAACTTCTATAGTTAGCCAAGTCATTGCACTATTTCCTGTAGACAATCAATGGTTTTGCCAAATATTGTAGGTGGGACACCAGTAAAACCTTTTGGTAGCGCGATCAGGCCAGCACTTAATTCATCGCTAATACATAGCGGTAGACGTAGAGTCCGGCCAGCTACATTCAGCCTAAGAAGGGCACCATTGCTTATGCCTAGACAGTCAGCTTCGGACTTGTTTACGGATACGTAGGTGGTTATAGTACGTGCTTGTATTGGTACGGCTTTTGAGGAAGTTTCTTCACTGCCAAAAAGATGGAAGAACGGTACAACCTGCCAAGTGCCTTTAGCCGGGTTAAATGGACGTGGTATGGCGGTGAACCAGTTTAGCGAATCACCAGTGCTTTCGATCAGGCGGGTACCTGGATCGCCTGACCGTATATGACCACCTACCTCGTCCTGGAACTTATTCCAGGCTTGCGGAGAGTTCCAGCCTGGCGACCAGGCAAATGGCACTTGCTGACGTGGTTCAACTGAGCCTGAGTAACCTTCCATAGAAAAGGTAAATGCAGTGTCTTGGTCTTGTGGTATACAAGGTTCGTGCACACTTATGTCAGCATGCATGGCTGTACGACCTGAGTAACGCAAAGGTTCACGGGCTAGTTTCATGCCTTTGATACGGAATAAGGCAGATGGTGCAGCATCTACAATACGCGTTAGTTGCATAGTACTTGCGGCGGTAGCAGCAGTTACGTGGTCTAGTTCAGTCCATTCAATTGGTTTATTCAGCAAAGTGGCACGTATGGCATGCAGCCAGCGCCAGCTTTCGTGAATGAGGATACCGGCATCCATATATTTTGGATCAAATACTTGGAAAAAGCGCTGAGCGCGGCCTTCTTGACTAACTAAAGTACCATTGCCTTCGGCAAAAGTCGCAGCTGGTAGTATTAGATCAGCACGCTCGCTCGTAGCAGTTTTCTGGTGGTCGACAACGATTAGTACTTTGGCTGCATCCAGAGCCGCATTAATTTGGAGCGAATCCGTGCGGGTGTACAGATCATTTTCTAACACTATGATAGCATCGGCATTGCCATCAATCACAGTTTGCAGGGCAACATCAATGGATTCGCCACCGAGTATAGCTAAGCCAAGACTATTGGCTTCCGGCACAATCAGACTAATGGAACCGTTCTTGTCACGCAGTTTTAATGCTTTAGCAATGTTGGCAGTAGCTTCGATCAGCGCCCTGGAGCCTAGCGATGTGCCGGAAATAATTAGAGGATGCTTGGCTGCCAGAAGAGCGTCAGCTATACGCTGTGCCAGCTCAACGGTTTTAGAATCTAAGTCTTCGACATTAGGTGCATTATCGTCGATAATGTGGGCTACGGCGAAACCGATACGGGCCAGGTTATCTGGAGCAGCATGTATACACTCTTTGGCAATATCGTCAAGTTTAGTTTCAGCTAAGCTAGCAATAAATAGTGGGTACAGTGCATGCTGGCCTATATTTTTTACTGCAGCATTTAACCAATGTGGTACATGCATGGCGTTAGCCATCTCTTTGGCCTTGCCTTGGACCGATTGACGCAGTGACAGCGCAATACGCGCTGCTGTCTGGGTTATGTCTTCACCAAGAATAAATATTGCGTCATGTTCTTCAATTTCACGCATGTTCGGTATAGGCAATGGACTACTATTCAGTACTCTGAGCACTAGACGGATGTGTTCTAGTTCTGTGGCTTCAATGCCGGAATAAAAGTGTTTAGCACCTACTAGTTCGCGTAACGCATAGTTACTTTCGAGGCTGGCGCGTGGCGAACCGATACCGACGATGTTACGCCCGCGCAGTAATTCAGCGGCTTTATCTAGTGCGTCATTCAGGCTAAGTTTTACGCCAATAGCCAGCAGTGGTTGGCGAGGGCGATCTTCCCGATTAACGTAACCATAACCGAAACGGCCGCGGTCGCACAGGAAGTATTGGTTAACCGAACCGTTAAAGCGGTTTTCGATGCGACGCAGTTCACCATAGCGTTCTCCAGGAGAGATGTTGCAACCGCTGGAACAGCCGTGACAGATACTTGGTGAAAACTGCATATCCCACTTACGATTATAGCGATTAGAGTGAGTTTTGTCGGTGAATACGCCAGTAGGACAGATCTCGATAAGGTTACCTGAGAATTCGCTTTCAAGTACACCATCTTCAATACGCCCGAAGTACACATTGTTATGTGCACCAAATACTCCTAGATCAGTGCCGCCAGCATAGTCTTTATAAAAACGTACGCAACGGTAGCAGGCTATGCAGCGGTTCATTTCGTGGGAGATAAATGGGCCTAGGTCTTGGTTTTGGTGGGTGCGCTTATTAAAACGATAACGGCGCTTATTGTGGCCGGTCATCACTGTCATATCTTGTAGGTGGCAGTGACCGCCTTCCTCGCAGACTGGGCAGTCGTGCGGGTGGTTAGTCATTAGCCATTCGATAACACTTGCGCGAAATACTTTAGATTCTTCGTCCTCGATAGAGATCCAAGTGTTATCTGTAGCAGGAGTCATACAGGACATGACTATAAAACCACTAGTGTCGTTTTCGTTAGCGAACCGCTTAACAGCGCACTGACGGCAGGCACCAACACTACCAAGCGCTGGGTGCCAGCAGAAATAAGGGATGTCGAGGCTTAGCGAGAGACACGCTTGTAATAGGTTGCTTGCCCCATCGACTTCAAGTGCTTTACCGTCTACGTGGATAGTGGCCATAATTTAAAGCTCTTCGGTGACCCGTTGTCAACGGGGGGGTAATTAATAAGAATCTTGTTCTTTTCTATATACAGTCTTGTAGACATTAACACATGAGCAAGTGAACAGACTCTTCGCATTTCGAAGCTTTTTTAGGTGCGATACCGGCTTCGAATTCCGAACAGAAGTATTTGATTGCGCTACCCAATGGCTCTGCAGCGCCAGGTGCATGAGCACAGAAAGTTTTGCCTTGGCCAAGGAGACCGACTAGATCAAGCAGGATCTCGATATCGCCAGGTTGGCCTTCACCTTTTTCAATCGCCATCAAGAGCTGTACGCTCCATGGCAAACCATCACGACACGGCGTGCAAAAGCCACACGATTCACGGGCAAAGAATTGTTCTATGTTGCGCAGCAATGACACCATGTTGACGGTGTTGTCTACCGCCAATGCTAGACCGGTACCCATACGTGTACCAACCTTAGCAATACCGCCAGTATACATTTGTGCATCGAGGTGTTTGGGCATTAGAAAACCGGTACCAGCACCGCCTGGCTGCCAGGTTTTCAAAGTGTAGCCATCGCGCATACCGCCGGCGTAATCCTCGAACAGTTCTCGTGCGGTTACGCCAAATGGCATTTCCCATAGACCCGGGTTCTTGACCTTACCAGAAAAACCCATGAGTTTAGTGCCCATGTCTTCACTATCTTTGCGAGCTAACGATTTGTACCAGTTTACACCGTTAGCAATGATCGACGGCACGTTGCATAGTGTTTCGACATTGTTCACGCACGTTGGTTTACCCCATAGACCTACGGCAGCAGGGAATGGCGGTTTAGAGCGCGGGTTGGCACGTTGTCCTTCGAGGCAATTAATTAGTGCGGTTTCTTCGCCACAGATATAACGCCCTGCGCCGGTATGTACAAATAGTTCAAAATCAAAACCAGAGCCAAGAATGTTTTGACCCAGTAGACTTGCTGTCTTTGCTTCTTCTAGGGCGCGATTAATGTGTTTAGCGGCGGTTATGTATTCACCACGCAAGAAGATGTAGCCACGGCAGGTGTTTATTGCGCGCGCACTGATCAGCATGCCTTCTATTAGAAGGTGTGGCAGTTGTTCCATTAACATACGATCTTTCCATGTATTCGGCTCCATTTCATCCGCGTTACACAGTAGGTAGCTGATATTAATAAATGTATCCTTAGGCATTAGGCTCCACTTTACCCCAGTAGGAAAACCTGCACCGCCACGGCCCTTCAGGCCTGCGTTTTGCACAGTCTTGACGATATCATCTGGGCTCATATCGGCTAAGGCTTTGCGCGCAGCTGAATAACCGTTCTTTGCCTGGTACTCATCTAGCCATACTGGCTCAGCATCATAACGCAAGCGCCAGGTCAGCGGATGGGTCTCAGGCGAACGCTTTAGCAGGTTGGCTGGACCGAAAGACGTCATGGTCATAGGTAGCTCTCAAGCAATTGGATTACCCCAGCCGGCCGCATATCACCGAACGTATCATCGTCAATCATTAACGCTGGCGCCTTGTCGCAGTTGCCAAGGCAACACACAGGCAGTAGTGTAAAGCGGTTATCCTGGGTGGTTTGTCCGAGGTCTATATCGTGCTTGTTCTTTATCTCGCTAATCACTGATTCGTAACCTCCGATGTAGCATGTTATGCTGTCGCACACGCGAATAATGTGGCGACCGACAGGCTGTCGAAAGATCTGACTGTAGAATGTAGCCACACCTTCAACGTCGCTGGTCGTGATGCTGAGGATCTTAGAGATGGCATAAAGCGCACCGTCTGGCACCCAACCACGTTCTTTTTGGATAATCTTTAAGGCTTCGATTGACGCTGCGCGATAATCATCATAGTGATTGAGTATATGCTCAATAGCTGAGCGCTCAGTTTTTCTTAAAATAAAATTATTTGTTTGAAAAAGCGTGCTATTCATGCTTAACGGTCCACATCGGCCATAACGAAATTGATACTACCAAGATATACAATCAAGTCTGCGATCATCCCACCTTTGATCACCGAGGGGATTTGTTGTAAGTGGGCAAAGCTTGGTGTGCGAATCCGTGTACGATAACTCATAGTGCCGCCATCACTTATTAGGTAATAACTGTTAATACCTTTTGTTGCTTCGATCATCTGGAAAGATTCATTGGCCGGCATCACTGGTCCCCACGAAACTTGTAGGAAGTGCGTGATTAGTGTTTCAATATGCTGCAGCGTTCTTTCTTTAAGCGGTGGTGTGGTTAATGGGTGGTCCGCTTTGTATTGACCAGCTGGCATGTTACGCATGCACTGTTCAATAATCTTTAGACTTTGGCGCATTTCTTCTATATGAACAATACAGCGATCGTAAGAATCACCGTTAGCTGTCAGTGGGACTTCAAATTCGAAGTTCTCGTATCCAGAGTACGGGCGCGCTTTACGCAGGTCAAAGTTGCAACCAGTAGAACGTAGGCCAGCACCAGTTACGCCCCATGCTAAAGCCTCTTTGGTGTTGTTTTTAGCAACCCCAATGGTGCGGCCCTTAAGAATGCTGTTACCTAGCGCAGCTTTTTGGTATTCATCCAGACGCTTAGGCATCCAGTCGATAAACTCTTTAACCAGGCAATTCCAGCCATTTGGCAGGTCGTGTGCTACGCCACCAATGCGGTACCAGGAAGGATGTAACCGGAAACCGGTGATAGCTTCGATTACTTTGTAGGCACGTTGACGATCGGTAAAGGTGAAGAATACCGTTGTCATGGCACCAACGTCCTGGATATAGGTACCTAAAAATAGTAGGTGGCTCGTGATCCTAAAGAATTCAGCCATCATAATGCGGATGGTATTAACGCGATCTGGTACTATAATGCCGGCTAGCTTCTCTACTGAGAGCACGTATGGCAAGTTGTTCATCACGCCGCCAAGGTAGTCGATGCGGTCAGTATATGGAATGAAGCTATGCCACGACTGACGCTCGGCCATCTTCTCGGCACCACGGTGGTGGTAGCCTATGTCTGGCACGCAATCGATAATTTCTTCACCGTCTAATTGTAGGACAATACGGAAGGCGCCGTGAGCTGAAGGGTGGTTAGGACCTAAATTCAGAAACATGTAGTCTTCGTTAGCGCTGGAACGTTTCATGCCCCAGTCTTCCGGACAGAAGCGTGCAGCTTCTTCTTCAGCCTGTTGCTTCGCAAGGTTAAAACTGAATGGGTCAAATTCTGTTGCGCGCGCAGGGAAGTCCTTGCGTAGCGGGTGACCATCCCAGGTCGGCGGCATTATGATGCGCGTGAGGTGTGGGTGTCCATGCACATCGATACCAAACATGTCCCAAACTTCACGTTCGTACCAGTTAGCGTTAGGCCAGATACCGGTGACGGTCGGAATGCTCAGTTCGCTTTCTAATAATGCAACTTTGATCATCACATCACTATTACGTTCTAGTGACATCAGGTGATAAAATACAGTAAAATCAGCGTTGCTCGGCAACGCCTGACGCTTAGTACGTAGACGCTCGTCAACTCCATGTAAATCATATAGCATAATGTATGGCTTAGGTAAATTGCGCAGGAAAGTCAGGACTTCGATAAGTTTAGTCCGCGCTACCCATAGGACTGGCATACCAGTGCGTGTGGTTTGGACTGTGAAGGTGTCAGGGCTAAAATAGTCGTTAAGTTCGACGACTACATCCTGGTCGTCGATCTTGTAAGGTGGAATGTACAGAGCACTGCCTATAGTGGTCATAGTTTTTTATCGCTGTTAGTCAACACAAAGAATGAAGCCAGTGTTTTGTTCTGTATTATAGAAGCAGTGCTGGATCAGACTTCGTCTGGATTGCGCAGGTTTGTAACCTGAATGCGTTGTTCACGGTACTGTTCTTTTTGTGACGGCATCTTGGCACGATAAACACCTTGATCTCCAACAATCCAGGAAAGTTGACGGCATTCCTTGCTAATCGATTCCTGCAATAGTATTAAGCCTTGCAAAAAAGCTTCAGGTCGTGGTGGACAGCCAGGTACGTATACGTCTACGGGCAGAAATTTATCTACCCCTTGAACTACGGAGTAAATATCGTACATACCACCGGAATTAGCGCACGAACCCATAGATATCACCCACTTTGGTTCGAGCATTTGCTCATAGAGACGCTGAATGATCGGGGCCATCTTGATAAAGCAAGTTCCAGCTATCACCATGAGATCCGCCTGACGCGGTGATGCCCGTATAACCTCTGCACCAAATCGTGCTATGTCGTGAGGCGCTGTGAAGGCGGTGGTCATTTCTACATAGCAGCATGAAAGCCCAAAGTTGTATGGCCATATGGAGTTTTTACGCCCCCAGTTAACTGCGTTACTCAGCGCATCTTTCAGCTTGCCCATATAAATATTTTTATAGATTTGATCTTTTAGTGGATCGGAAATAGTCTCATTTTTGTCAATTGGATGCTTATTGTTAAGAGCATTCGAGTCGATTTTAGTAAGATTGTATTGCATTGCTAAAGTCTCATTGTTTCGGCTTTGCTTGCCGCTAGCGGCGCACCTTTGTAGTCCAGTCAAGGGCGCCAACTCGAATTAGGTAGATAAGGCCTGCTAACAGAATTGCTATAAAAACAAGAGCTTCAACGAAGCCTGTCCAACCACTTTCACGGACCGATACAGACCAGATAAGTAAAAATATGGTTTCGATATCAAAGATTACAAACAGCATTGCGACTAGATAAAATTTTGCTGAAAGCCTTAAGCGGGCACTACCTGTAGGTAGCATGCCAGACTCGAACGGTTCATTTTTGCTGCGACCAAAGGCTTTTGACCCGAGGAGACTGGATATACTAATGATTAAGATACAAAAACTAATGGCACTGAGGATAAAAATTGCAAAGCCCCAGTCATGGGCTATGAGCTCTGTCGCTTCGTTCATGCTGTCAACCCTTAGCAAAATAGCATTGCTATATGATATTATATATTTTATCAGCTAAATATATGCAAAGTAAAATTACCATATCGAAATTATTTAAATAAATAAGAAGAGTATACGTTTGTATAACTGTAGTTTTTAATAGTGCAGACGTTTAACTAATTTAGTTTGATTTTAACTGTCACGGAAATTTCCGTACTTTACATGGTTACGAATATTGTTCACTTGAAATTTAAGCAAAGATTTCTCGTGTTACGGAGAAGATTATCGTTGCTTGCTAGAGCTCTGTTAGTGATTTAGATAAGTCTTTTAACCTATTTGATTCATATAACTTACCACTAGCTACTAAACGTAGGTTAGAAACCTACCATATTTGAATTAATGGTATTTATATATCAGTATTATTGTAGTCAACAATATTCTCTAAATTGCTAGCAGATCTTTCGCAAGGCACATAATGCGCTACGAATGTTGAACTTACGTGGTGGCGTTAGCAAGCCACTAATGTTATAGCATCACGTAGGTGATCATACTCGTTGCAGACGTAAACTGGTAAACTTTAGTATCTGTTTAGTCTAGCTATTTTTTTGTTCGATCAAGCTAAAACAATTTAGATCAATTTATCGCTGACCTATAGTCTACGCTAGTTCTTGAGTTCTAAGATACGACCGATTTCTCTATACATCCGGTGCCTCAGCCGGGTACACTGTTTTCCTTGGTTCGCGTAGCTGTCTAACAGATGATATCAGCTATGCTCGGTGTACAGAAACAGATTAAATATTGTCATGTAATTATACTGAGTCATGCTCAAGCATGAGTAGCAGCGCTAGTAATTAAAGCATGTCTATTTAACTCTAAGATTCACTTAGAGCTCTCTTTAAAGTTCAGCCAGGATGTGTATGTTTGGTATGTTGTAGCAGCTGGTTTTAGAAAGTGCATATATTAGCCTGCTTGCTAATTGCGCTCATTTTAAGCATACAAGCAGGAGCACGTTTTAATTATAGACATGTTAGCCAGCTTTCGCTAACATCAGGTGTACTCTTTTGATAAGACATAAAGTACTACTACAATGCGACAATTTATAGCATAAAACTGGCTGTCCGTTTTGTTAAAAAATATACACTTACCATTTGACGTAGAGCCGTAGATATGTTTAGTGAACTAACTAAATGTCGTGCAGTTCCAATTATCATTAGTTGCGCTTAACCATCGGTTACAGTATAATCTTTTCTCCTGGAGTTCAAGACGCGCAGTCTATCAACATCAATCAGTTTTTGGACATTATAAATAGTCTGCCATAATGGCAATGTTTCGTTTGCCAATAGTCGTATAAAGACTCTCGTGTCGTTAGGTGATGCTAATTAAATATTAAATACGCTTAGCTTGAGTCACCGCATTACCAATGTAATTGGCTGGGGTAAGGAGTTTGAGTTTAATCTTAGCTGAGACTGGTATGTCTAAATTATCGATAAAAGTTTGTAAGGCGTCAGGGCTAATAACCTTACCACGCGTTAATTCTTTCAGCTTTTCGTATGGGTTTTCAATGTTGTAGCGGCGCATTACAGTTTGAATCGGCTCAGCTAAGACTTCCCAAAAGGAATTTAGATCGGCAGCAATCTTCTGCTCGTTTAGTTCAAGTTGGCTGATGCCTTTTAAACTCGCTTTGTACGCGATCACACAATAGGCTAAGCCTACACCTAAATTTCGTAGTACAGTTGAGCCAGTCAGGTCGCGCTGCCATCGAGAAATAGGTAAATTGCTAGCAAGGTGGTGGAGTACAGCATTAGCCATGCCTAGATTGCCTTCGGAGTTTTCAAAGTTGATCGGGTTGATCTTGTGTGGCATGGTCGACGAACCACTTTCACTAGTAATGATGTGTAGTTTAAAATAGCCTAAGGATATATAGCCCCAGATATCGCGATTGAAGTCAATCAGGATAATGTTGAAGCGTGCAATGGCGTTACAAAGCTCGGCAATGTAGTCGTGCGGTTCGATCTGCGTAGTATATGGGTTAAAACATAGACCTAGCTCATCTTCAATAAAAATACGAGAGTTAGCTTCCCAATCAATATCCGGATAGGCAGATAAGTGGGCGTTGTAGTTGCCAACTGCGCCGTTGATCTTGCCCATAAGCGGCACGGCAGCAGTTTGAGCGATTTGGCGCTCTAGGCGGTACACCACGTTGGCTAGTTCTTTACCCAAAGTAGTCGGCGATGCTGGCTGACCATGGGTACGCGATAGCATTGACACTGTAGCGAAGTTTATTGCTAGTTCGCGAATGGCTTCGGCGGTCTGACGCATTAATGGCAGTATTATGTCATGACGTCCTTCTTTTAGCATCATAGCGTAGGCAAGGTTATTGATGTCCTCGCTAGTACAGGCAAAGTGGATAAATTCGCTGACTTTGGCTAATTCTGGCACTGTGGCTGCTTGCTCTTTGAGCAAGTATTCGACTGCCTTGACATCATGATTGGTGCTACACTCGATCTCTTTCACGCGTTCGGCATATTTAAGAGAAAAGTTTTCCGTAAGGGCGCTCAAGATAGCATTAGCTTTGTCTGAAAATACTAGCACTTCACTTATTGCCGGGTGAGCAGCTAGGCGTTGAAGCCAGCGTACTTCAACTAGAATACGAGCACGAATCAAGCCGTATTCGCTGAATATATAGCGTAAAGCCTGAGTTTTATTAGCATAGCGACCGTCAATAGGGGAAATTGCAGTGAGTGAAGAGATTTGCATAGGGTAATTCTCAAACAGTCTAGTAACGAAACATGGCATGCATTATAAATGAAAAATCTTACGGTCAGTTGATAACTAAACGATATAATTACGCGTAGGACGATAAAAGCTAGATACTGCAACTGATTAGCTGCAATATATATTGGTAAACTTCTTTCAAGTAGTGTGCACTGGCTAATTACTAACTGCCAACAATATCTACCCTAACTGCCGCTACAAGAGTATAGGCCGAATACTAGCCTATGAGCATGACGCGTATTTTAATACGCTGTTAAAATTCTGCAAGTTACGCATATCGTTGTACACATGAATGCGCGGATATAAAGTGTTTAAGGTATTTTGATGCAGCGCACTATGGGCAACAATTACGTTGTCGTGAGTCAGGCTGAAGCATTCGATTTAAGATTTAATCGACGACAGTCGCTTACTAGTAGCTTTGGTTATGCCATGCTAATTGCTTAACCAGTGAACAAGACCACTTGGTTAAGCAATTAGCATGGCACATCATACAGTTGCACGCGTTGCAAATGGCCCTGGTTTGCGTTCTAAGACGGTACATTAGGGTGTGATAACATTCTGCAGCATCAAGTCATCACCACTATTTATATACTTCTAGGTAATCATTGGAATTGCAGATTAATAGGCTGTCTATTATACAAGTAATAGTCAGCTCCAGTAACTTGGTTAAGTTCTAACAAACCTACTTACTAATACAGCTACCAGGAACTACCGGAATGCCAGTTCATTACTATTAAGTGTAGCTTATGTTGCGTTACTCCATGGTTCAGCCACTTCAATTACACCACCACCCAAACATATTTCACCATCATAAAATACTACAGATTGGCCAGGTGCTACTGCACGCTGTGGATTATCGAATGTGGTACGATAGCCGCTCGCAATTTTACTTATGGTGCATGGCTGTTGGCTCTGTCGATAACGTACTGTAGCGGTCAGTCGACGTGGTGTTTTCAGGTCCATTGGGTTGATCCAATATATTTCTGAGGCAAGCAAGGTGCTGGAGAATAACAGTGAGTGTTGATTGCCTTGACCCACGATTAGCGTATTGTGTTGCAGTTCTTTAGATATTACGTACCACGGTTCTTTACCGGCGTCATTTAAACCACCAATACCTAGGCCATGGCGCTGGCCAATAGTATGGTACATCAAGCCATGGTGGCGGCCAATTATTTTACCGTCGATAGTTTTGATTTTACCAGGCTGGGCTGGTAGGTATTGCTTGAGAAAGTCGCTGAATCGACGTTTACCAATAAAACAGATCCCGGTGGAATTCTTTTTCTTAGCTGTAACTAGACCGTGCTTCTCTGCGATTTTACGCACTGTGGATTTATTGAGTTTACCCACTGGAAACAGTGTTTTAGCGATCTGTTCTACGCCAACAGCGTGCAGAAAGTAGCTCTGGTCTTTATTCGGATCTAGGCCTTTCAGCAATTCGGTGCGGCCATCTACTTCGCGACGTCGTACATAGTGGCCAGTAGCGATCAAATCGGTGCCTAGCATCATTGTGTACTTAAGGAACACCTTAAACTTGATCTCGCGGTTACACCAAATATCTGGGTTTGGTGTACGGCCAGCCTGATATTCAGTCAGGAAATGCTCAAATACGTTATCCCAGTACTCTGCAGCAAAGTTAGCTGTGTGCAGTTTTATGCCGATTTTGTCACATACAGCTTGGGCGTCCGCCAGGTCATTCATGGTGGTGCAATATTTTGTTCCATCATCTTCTTCCCAGTTTTTCATGAACAGGCCTTCTACTTTATAACCTTGTTCTACAAGAAGAACGGCAGCAACGGAAGAATCTACGCCGCCAGACATAGCGACAATGACACGCTTTTTGTTTACGTCAGAAAAGGCTGGATCAGGCATATGGTTTCAACTTTTGTTTTGAACAAAATACAATTTTAGCAGATTGGCGTTAGCAAAACAAAAAGACAAAAATGAAGTTTTGAGGCTGTAGTACTTAATTATTTAAACAATCACTGATATCATAGATCATTAATTTCACTTCGTAATTTTTGCATAGCAGCCATCAGCTAGTCACAATACTGGCTAGTAGGTATCTTTAACTGTCTGAATCTGCACACTATCATTCATGATAGTGTATAAGGTTTTGGTGGTAAAACGCACATGTTTACAGAGTACGCCATTGCTGGGTAGTAGTTTATATAAATGGATATCGATAACGCCAGCAGCTTCTACGTTAGCGCTAGTTTGTAAGGTTTTCGTGCGTGGCAGCTTCAAGTTAGGAGTTAAAGCTAGTGACAGGTAGTTCATGACTGATTGCATAAGGCGCAACTGCCTTTCTGCTATGTAACACATCAGAAAGTGGCAGTTACTATTCAACAATAGCGGCTTAAGCAATGTGCTTGGTTGTCAAGTTATAAACTGCTTCAAATTTGTCGGTGATTGAAGAAAGCTAGACCGGAATCTGGTTTCTAGCCATCTAGAGCTTTACTTTAACTTGGCAATTGCTGTATTGAGGGTATTACTTGGGCGCATGGCTTTGCTGGTTAGCTCTGGGTTAGGCGCATAGTAACCACCGAGATTCAATGGTTTGCCATGCACAGCGTTCAGCTCTGCAACAATAGTCACTTCGTTGTCGCTCAGGGTTTTAGCTAGCCTAGCGAACTGTGCTTGCAGTGAAATGTCTTCAGTCTGGGTGGCTAAGGCTTGAGCCCAGTAAAGCGCTAGATAAAAGTGGCTACCACGGTTATCTATATTGCCGACCTTGCGCGCCGGCGATTTGTTGTTATCGAGTAACTGACTGTTAGCTTGATCTAGGGTTTTAGACAAGACCAGGGCTTCTGGATTATGATTATAAATACTAAAATGCTCTAGGGAAGCGGCTAGAGCCATGAACTCGCCCAAGGAATCCCAGCGTAAGAAGTTCTCTTCTATTAGTTGTTGCATGTGTTTTGGTGCTGAACCACCAGCGCCAGTTTCGAATACTCTACCATCATTGAGTAGCGGTATGATTGATAGTATTTTGGAGCTGGAGCCAAGCTCCATAATTGGAAACAAGTCAGTCAGGTAATCGCGAAGTACATTGCCTGTCACCGAGATAGTATTTAGACCTTTGCGAGTACGCTCCAGGGTGAGCTTCATTGCATCGACCGGCGACATGATGCGAATATCCAAGTATTCGGTATTGTGGTTTTTTAGGTAAACTTGCACTTTCTGAGCTAGCATGCTATCGTGAGATCGTCGTGGATCTAGCCAAAAGATAGCTGGGGTACTGCTGGTGCGGGTACGGTCAACAGCCAGTTTGACCCAATCTTGGATTGGTTCGTCTTTGGTCTGGCACATACGAAAAATGTCACCAGTCCCAACATTCTGTTCCATTAGTACATTACCTTTACTATCAGTAACTTGGACTACGCCTTCAGCCCCAACTTGGAAGGTCTTGTCATGGGAACCGTACTCTTCGGCTCTCTTGGCCATAAGGCCAATGTTCCGCACGCTGCCCATAGTAGTTGGGTCGAACGCGCCATTAGACTTGCAGTCTTCAATAATTGCCTGATAGATAGTGGCGTAACAACGATCTGGAATTATGGCTTTAGTGTCGCGCAGTTCGCCATCGATATCATACATTTTGCCCGAGTTACGGATCATGGTTGGCATTGAGGAGTCAATAATTACATTGTTTGGCATGTGTAGGTTAGTAATGCCTTTATCGAAGTCAACCATCGCCAGAGAAGGGCGCACGGCGTATATCGTCTGAATATCGGATTCTATCTGTGCTTGCTCGGCAGCTGACAGAGTCTTGATACGAGCATACAGGTCGCCAATGCCATTATTCTGGTTAAAGCCAATCTGTTTCAGCACGGTAGTGTGTTTAGTGATGACGTCTTTATAGAACTCGGTAACAATTTGCCCGAATATGATTGGGTCGGAAATCTTCATCATAGTGGCTTTTAAATGCACCGACAACAGTATACCTTGTTTTTTTGCGTCTTCGATTTCGCTAGCGATGAATGCACGCAGAGCTTTTTTGCTTAACACTGCGGTGTCGATAATCTCACCAGATTGTACAAAAGTTTTTTCTTTTAGAACGGTAGTAGTGCCATCTTTAGTGATCAACTCGATCTTTATAGTGTCGGTTGCTTCAATTGTTAAGGCTTTTTCGCTGCCATAGAAGTCGCCATGGCTCATGTGAGCAATATGCGATTTTGATTTAGCAATCCAAGTACCCATTTTATGCGGGTGCTTGCGTGCGTAATTTTTGACTGAGAGCGGTATGTAGCGGTCAGAGTTACCTTCGCGCAATATATGATTCACAGCGCTACCCTTAATTTTGTCGTAACGTGCGCGAATTTCTTTTTGTGTTTCTGTTATTACTATTTCTGGGTAGTCCGGCAAAGCGTAGCCCTGCGCCTGTAGTTCCTTAATCGCAGCTTGTAGCTGCGGGGTCGAGGCACTAATATTAGGTAGCTTGATAATGTTAGCTTCAGGTGTGACAGTTAGGTCGCTAAGTTCGGCAAGGTGGTCTTCCAGGATAGTTTTTGAACTCAGTTGCTCCGGAAAATTTGAGAGGATGCGCCAGGCGAGAGAGATATTACGGGTTTGTACATCGATACCAATAGAAGCAGTAAAGGCCTTGACTATAGGTAAGAGTGAATAAGTGGCTAGAGCTGGGGCTTCATCGGTGAATGTGTAGATAATTTTTGTGCTAATGGACATATTTTGGTTAACCTGTTCTTTTCTGAAAGAGTGCGTAGAAGTTCTAAATACATTGGGTAAGACGCACTCATGTAAAGTCATTTATAAGCAAAATATTAAGGTTTTGCGATCATGTTTAGTTGGATTAGTTAAACGCTACGCTGGTTAGCTATTATAATAGCTAACTCTTTCTAACGGAAGATATAGCTATAAAGCAGTCTACTATTATGGGCTTTAGGTTAGCGTCGTGGTGATTATATGCATAGGTCTAATATTTATATATTAGGTATTCATGCAAACGGTCACAGGACTTAATTGTAATCAACACTGTACGATGTGTTTAAGATGAGCTGCCTTGCCTGTTTTGCTCGCCTCGTAGCGAATTATGCTGTTTTTAATATAAAGATGTTGGGCAGTGAGATTTAAGTTGCTATGTATTTAGATTGAGCTAAGAATGTAGTTAGGTGTTCAATCAATTGATGGGGTTCAATGGTTCAGCATTCTACTACTAAAAAATTAGTTTCTAGCAGTTTGCAGCAAAATAACCGCCGATTTATGTTTATTCTTTCAATATTTTTGACTTATTAATTATCTTTACTATTAAAAAAATGATCTGCCCTGATGCGGCATCAGTTCAGTAATAACCAGAATGGTCGATGCAATTGTGAACAAAAACTTATGGCAGCAAACGCATAATATTTTATATATAGGTATATGCCAGTGAAAAGGTGACCAGAATTTACGACCAATGATACTTACCAGCTATTCCGGTAAATGCTATTGCGCTTAACTTATTGCAACGTAGATAGGCCGCTTATCTGTTCGACTCTTTAGCTATGACAGTGGGATATTATGTCGAATCGGTAATTTCTTTGAGACCGCAGCGGTGCTCGATGACATTCACGGCATTTTACCTAATAAAAGTAGATAATTGGTTAGATTAAAAGCAGCTCACTTGATTATTCAAACTGCACCAACAGACAGTGTTGGTTTCAGTTCAGACTGTGACCTATATTTTTTAACACTTGATAGATGTTGTAAAATTAGTTTTATCTTTTAGCATTAGTAGTGCAGTAATTGTATATATGTCAAGCTGTAAACCATAAAAACTGGTTAGCCTGCTAAATATTAAATTTAGAAAAACTAGTAGGCTATTTGCTTTTTTTAATTTGAGTTGGCTAGTTTGGTATTGTTAAGTTACTTGACTGTAATGTTTAATTATTCAACCCCCACTTGTACACTTGTACTACACTTCATCACTAAATATCAGCCTAATTTATTCGTCCTAACCTGAATCAATTAGGTTGACTACATATATCCTTTTACTCACTGTTAGCTCTATTAATTGTAGAGATTCGCTAATCGTCGAAATAACCGTGTTATTAGAGATTAAAAATCTAATATGATGCTTAAGATCACTGTACTTGCACTACTAATTAATTTTTTTATTTTATGCACACTTAAGTAGCTATAAATTGATTAATCTTCAATCAGTATTGCCGAGATAAGAAATATGATGATTACGATTCTGCAGATATTGTTGCCTAGGACGCAAAGCCTTGCTCTATAGGTGTCGCCGATGTACAAAATTGTTATTTAATAATGATTACACGCCTATGGAATTTTATTGTCGAAGTGCTAGGGGTGTCCTGCAGCCTGAACCGAAAGCTAGCAATCAAGGTAATTCTGGTTATTCATGTAGAAAGACTGGCAGTATGTGTGTTTACCCACGAAATCGCTGCAGCAAAGCCTATAAGTCAACTATTACGCTAGAGCAAGCCAGTATTCGCTATTCTGTGAAGTTGAGTAGAACGTTTAATTCCACTCATTTTGGTATGAGGTAAAACTATGTTGAACCGAGGGCTTTATGTAACGATTGATCTTGCTTTCCAAGAGACACATTATAAAGCGTCATGAGTTTATGATCATCTAACACTTGCTGTTAGCGCTACCGTATAATAAAGCTGCCACTACTGTTTTGCGTGCATGCGGTGCTAATTTTGACAAATTTAAACCTGATCTTCGGGAGTTTCTAGACTTCATTACGCCATTGATTTCAATGCTATAATGAAGACCCTGAAAACAGGCTAACCACAGGCCTTCAGCGAGTCTTGTAGCGTGCTGTTTTTATATGCGGAGCTCTGGCAAACGTGAAGTTAGCAGGTGCTAACGTGCTTGCAGTAATTGTTTAGCGAACAGGAAAGCCAGGCAGTGTTTTTTGCGTACACAGCAAAGCATTGTCTGTATTGATGTCGTCAACTATACGGTGCATGACCGTGCATGGTATATTTAAAATAACAAGGCACAGAGATTATGCCTAGAGTGAGCTAGATATGCAAGACGATGAGGGCAGTGAGTTTTCCTTTAGCAATCCATTGTATGTTTATGCCAGCAGACTTAATGAACTAGCATGCCTCTCCTCTAGGTGCTGGTTGATCAGCTGATATGGAGTGAACTCGAGGTTGAGTGTGTGATGCTGATCCTTGCGCGGTAGTGTAAATAGCAATTTATTGTTTGTAGGCGATGCTGGTTTGGGTAAAACCGTGATTGCCAAAGGCCTAGCTAATTGTATTGTTGACAATCAAATGTCTGATCTGTTGGCTAATAGTGTAGTTTATTCGTTAGATCTTGGCGCTGTGCTTACTGGCACTAAGTACTGTGGCAATTTTTAGAAGAGTTTTAAAGTACTGCTAGGTAAACTAAAAAAGCTTCTGCGGGCTGTTTGTTCATCGATGAAATCCATACGATCATTGGTGTTGATGCGGCGCTCGGTGGAATCATGAACGCTTTTAACTTGCTCGAGCTGTTACTGTCATCTGGTGACATCATCTGCATGGACTCGACTGCGTTTTAGAAATTTTATGTGGTTTTTTGAGAACGATCATGCCCTAGTGCGCCGTTTCCAGAAAGTTAATATGCCTGAACTTTTGATTGTAGACACCATGTGGAATACTTCTACGGCCTCAAGGGGTGCTTCTAGACATACCATGACATAGAGTATATCGATTAGGTTCTACGTGTAGCTGCTAAGTTGACAGCACATTACATTAATGATGGCAATATGCCAGAAACAGTCATCGACATGATCGATGAGGCTGACTCTTATCAGTGCTTATAGTCGACAGAGAAACGTATGAAGCGTATTTATGTTCTTTAGGTAGAGTAGTATATCGTGGCGGAAATATCAATGGTTCCGCTGAAACATGTCAATAGCTCAAATAAGGAGCTGTTGCGTAATCTTGAGCGTTACCTTGATCTTAGCTGTGTTCGGTTAAGATGCTAGACTGACGATTCGCTGTCTACTGCGATCAAGCTTTCGTGTGCAGGCCTTAAGTAACCGGATAAAACGGTTGGTTCTTTCTTATTCTTAGGCCTAACCGGTGTCGTTAAGACTGAAGCAGCGCAGCAATTAGCCGCGGCTATTAGCATCAAGTTAGCACGTTTCGACATGTCCGAACACACAGAGCACCAACCGTATCGCATTTGATTTGGTGCGCCGCTTGGTTATATCTAGTTTAACCAGGCAGTCTGTTAACTGAAGCAATCACCAAGCAACTACATTGCGCACTATTGTTTGACGAAATATAAAGGGCCTATCCTGAAGTTTTCAATCTACTATTGCAGATTATCGATCAAATTACCCTTTACCGATAATAATTGGCGTAAGGTAAATTTCCGTAACATTATCGTAATAATGACTACTAATGCTGGTGCTGAAATCGCTGCGCTGGCCTCTATTGGCTGTACTTATAAAGATTACTTATTTGATGCGACAGAAGTAACCAAGCAAAGTTTTATGCAGGAGTTCCGCAACTGTCTGGATGCTATCATCCAGTTTAGTAGCCTCAGCCATGAGTCTACTAAAGTTATCGTAGATAAATTTTTTATCGAGCTTCAAGTGTAGCTGGAAGACAAACGTGTGCAGCTGGATACCACAGATGCGGTACGTAACTGGCTATCACAAGACAATTATAACCTAGCAATTAGCGTTCGCCCAATATGTCGCGTAATACAGAATAAGATTAAGCGGCTACTAGTGTAAGACATGTTATTTAGTAGGCTTGTAGATCAGTGGTGACGTAATGCATGTCGACCTAAAGGATAGCTACTTAACCTTTTAATTTGCAGTCATAACTGAAATAGTCTGAGGCATTATCTCAACAAAGTCAGACTTGTTGAGAAAAGAATTTTGCGATCTCGAAACCACTGTATATTTAAGATTAACCTAATTTCGTTTGCTTGGATAAATCTAGCATACAACATTTTAGTTATACTTGGTGTTTTGTATTAACCGGCTTAACGGGCGCGATAAGTAATGCGCCCTTTGCTTAAATCATAAGGCGTCAGCTCAACGCGTACTTTGTCACCGGTAAGAATACGAATATAGTTCTTGCGCATCTTACCGGAGATATGCGCAGTTACGACGTGCCCATTTTCTAACTCCACACGAAACATGGTGTTTGGTAGAGTGTCGACGACAGTACCTTCCATTTCGAAGCTGTCTTCTTTCGACATGAAGTAAAGTCCTCGCTATTCAGTGATATGATTCAGAGCAACCGCTTCAAGCATAAAGCGATGTGTATTATGCTTGAAAACAGTATTTAAGCCAAGTGGTTTTATTGAAGCGTTACTAATTTTTTATTGAACTAATTAATATTGAGTCTTTAAGTTTATTCGTAAAGTGTATTTTGTTGTAGTTCTTGATTTATCAGCCTAAGATATCTGCCTCAAGTTTCAAGTATGACGTTTCATTAATTTTTTTAAGGAATTACATAGTAGTTGAAAGTTGCGGCGTTTTTGTCGGCTCATAGAAGGCCTAACCGTTAGGCTAGTAGATTCATTACGGCTATTTGCCGGCAGGCTAAACAGCCTAGGTGAAACTTATCGTAGTGCGAGAAAAATTGGTTGCGCACCAGGAACGTCAAAAACTGATAGCGGATGAGCGTGAATATGTCACTATTCAGCTTGGTGCTGTTTAATGTAGCGCTAGTCAAGATCCCAATATTTTAGCTGTATTGAAAGCTAGTAGCAATGATCTTCAAGTCACCACCGAATTGAACGCTCTTCTATAAAATGTTCGGTATACTTTTCATATCTATTGGCTGGCTGGTTCATAGTTAATGTAAAGTTAACATATTGTAATCTGCTCGTGTGGCAAATATTTGCAAAAGTTTATTTGAGCAGAATAAAACTTCAGGCGCGCTAGTTTAGTTATAGTTATTTTTCTGGATAAGCCTTCTAATGAGTGCATGCTAAGCATGCGTAAGTTACCTGAGAAATCTATAATTAAGAGATTAATTAATCTAAATAATTATGCAGTAAATTAGCGAATTTACTGCTTGATATAGTGCAAGCACTGAAGCTGTGCAGATGCTTATTGATCGTCTGGCAGATGATTATCATAAAACCTCAAGATTTGTAGATAGTTGGTTAACTTAACAAAGATACATTTGGAGGTATGATTAAAGCGGCTAAAGTTGGATTCACCAAGGAATAATTAACTTATGGTTAAGCCATACAGGCTACCGGCTAGCTTGCTATTTGCTTTAGACCTTCATGGAGTGTGTGTATCTGTGCTTTTATAGCGTACAGTACATACTTTGTATGCTCTGTGGATATTTTTGGTAATTTAAGCTTACTCAGAGAGTAAGCGCCGGGCGCTACACAGGCAAGAGTAACTGCATTTAAGTCTTAGCCAAAGTTTACTATTATTATAACGTTCTTGCAAATAGTTTTTCTAGGCTGCGTGACACGTGTGGTATTCTTCTAGAATACACTGTGCATGGGTCTCTATGTCCCCTAAAGTATTAATTGGCTTGCGGCGAACAATGGGAAACATTAATGACGATAGGCATGCATTAATTGCTAGCTGGCAGGTTAGCACCGGCTAGTAGGCAGGCAATTAGATTTGTGCATGGCCTTTGGTCAGTAAGGTGGTGGTAAAATATAGTTGTTTTGCAGGAAAGTCAGCACGGCATCCTAGCTTAGAGCTGGGTGATTAAACGACATCGTGTGGACAGCTCGAATTGAGTATCGGCAAGCAACAGCGATAACGAAGACTTTTGCAATGCAATCTCTCAAGCGAAATTGTAATCGAGTTTGGGTTTTTGCGGGTTATCTGCTAAAATCGTTAAAGTCATTAAAATAGCTCTGCAGCGTTTGTCGGTACACATAATACGTAATCAAATTTAACGTATATCATAAACACTTTAATTAATTGTCTAGAGTGCTTATTAATTAGTCTAGTGCATAGCATAGCGCATAAAAACTCTTACAGTACAGCTTTTATTGTTGCGTTATCGTTATTTTACTTGCTTATTACAGAAGCATGAAAAATAAATTTAACAATATTTATTTATTTTTTCAGCTGCTTATATTGAGTAGTGTGGTCATGCAATTAATAAGCGTACTTAAAGTGTAGGAATAGACTTGTTTTGAAGAAAGCCGTCGCAACAACACCTAGAGCAGCAGTTACGCCTAGCTGGCGTCAGCACTTGAATGATCGACTGAAAGAAGGTGCGCTGATCGCAATTAGCGCCTTATGTTTGTTCCTGATGATGGCCTTACTAACTTACGGTAAAGATGATCCTGGCTGGAGCCGCAACAGTAAAATTGAATACGTACAGAACTTCTGCGGCTTAGCTGGCTCTTATAGCGCCGATATTCTGTTTATGGCACTAGGTTACTTTGCTTATATTGTACCGCTGCTGTTATCGATCAAGACTAAGCAGATATTTAGTCAGCGTTATAAGTCATGGCAGTGGAGCAGCTGGTTGTTGTGTTGGCGCCTAATCGGCTTAGCATTTTTAGTGTTATCTGGTACAGCGCTTGCGCATATTCATTTCCATGGATATACCAGTCTGCCAGCAGGCGTAGGCGGAGCACTAGGCAAAAGTCTAGGAGACCTGGCATGCAGGACGCTGAACATCTATGGCAGCACCTTGATGTTTATCGCTATATTGATGTTTGGCTTTACGCTGTTTATTGATCTGTCGTGGTTCAAGGTGATGGACATGATAGGTAAAATTATCTTTGATCTGCTCAAGATATTTCAAAGCGCTACTAACTGTTGGTGGTTACACCGTGTTAATAGCAAGCGCATAGTCGCACAACTGCGTGAAGCGGATACTAGTTTTAATGAAGTTTTAGCTAAGAGCATGCTCGAAAGATGCATGCACGCCAAGCTGAAAAAGCGCTTTATCGAGTCTGAACAAGAAATAAGCAAGTATATGCTAGATCGCAAAAAGTATTTACCACCAGTGATCGTCCAGGCACCAACTAAGATGCTTAAGCCGAACTGCCACGTGCAAAAAGAGAAACAGACACCATTATCCATAGTTAAAGCTGTTGAAAGTACATTACCATCGCTCTCAATTCTTGATTTTGCTGAAAAGCAAACACTTAACTATTCACCCAAGTCTTTAGTGACTCTCGGTCATCTACTAGAAAGCAAGCTAAAAGAGTTTGGTATTGAAGTGTCTATTGACTCGATACATCCTGGCCCGGTGGTCACCAGTTACGAAATTCAACCTGCTGCCGGCGTCAAGGTTAGCCGCATCTCTATCCTAACCAAAGACTTGGCTCGCTCTCTAGCTGTTACTAGTGTGCGTGTAGTAGAAGTGATTCCCAGCAAAACTACTGTGGGCATAGAAATTCCAAACGAAAACCGCCAGATCGTGCGTTTTTCTGAAGTGTTGCTGACGCCGGAATATAATAATTTTCAATCACCTGTTACCCTTGCTCTCGGCCATGATATCGGCGGTAAACCAGTAATCGCTGATTTAGCAAAAATGCCGCATTTATTAGTTGCTGGTACTACTGGTTCTGGTAAATCGGTAGGCGTTAACGCAATGATTTTATCGATCTTGTTTAAGTCTGGTCCAGATGACGCTAAGATAATAATGATCGACCCGAAAATGTTGGAATTATCGATCTATGAAGGGATTCCTCATTTGCTTTGTCCGGTAGTGACGGATATGAAGGACGCCATTAATGTCCTGCGCTGGAGCGTGATTGAGATGGAGCGTCGTTACAAACTTATGGCAAAAATGGGTGTACGAAATATCTCAGGTTTTAATGCTAAAGTTAAAGCAGCCAAAGGCGCTGGCACACCGTTGACTGATCCGCTGCACAAATGCGAAAGCATCCACGATACAGTGCCGTTGCTAACTAAGATGCCTATTATTGTGGTAGTAGTAGACGAATTTGCTGACATGATGATGATTGTTGGCAAGAAAGTTGAAGAGCTGATTGCACGTCTTGCCCAGAAAGCTCGTGCTGCCGGTATTCATTTAATCCTGGCAACTCAACGGCCGTCTGTGAATGTGATCACTGGTCTAATTAAAGCTAATATCCCGATGCGGATAGCGTTCCAGGTCTCTAGTAAAATTGACTCGCGTATTATAATTGACCAGGGTGGCGCTGAGCAATTATTAGGCCACGGCGATATGCTCTACATGTCACCTGGTGCTAGTCTGCCAATTCGGGTTCACGGTGCCTTCGTTTCTGATGAAGAAGTGCATCGTGTAGTAGAGGCCTGGAAACTACGCGGTGCGCCAGAATACAACGATGATATTCTTGCTAGCATTAGAGAGACTGATAATGGCTTTGATGGTGATAGCGGTAGTTAGTGACAAGGATACTAAAATAGATGTCCTCTACGAGGTAGCCGTTGCCTTCGTGCTTACAAGTCGCCGCGCCTCTATCTCTGCGGTGCAGCGTAAATTAAAAATTGGTTACAACCGTGCTGCCAGCATGATCAAGACTATGGAAAGGCTAACCTTATTACTTCAATGAACACTAATGGTTCGCGTGAAGTTATCGCTCACGGGTAAAGCACGACCAGCTACAACGTTGCATAAGTAGCATATGGTATTTCTTAACGCCTTAAATGAGGACTTCATGTACCTTATCCGCATGTTTTTGTTATCAGTGCTAGTTGTGACTGCTGTGTCTGCTCACGCTGATTTAGCTTCAGTGGCTAGCCTGAGCAACCTATTAGAGAAATCAAAAACTATAACTGCATGTTTCTCTCAGTTGACACTAGATGCTAGCGGTACTAGTTTACAACAAACTAAAGGCGAAATAGTCGTACAACGTTATGGGTTACTTTACTGGCATACCGAAGGTAAGGCTGAGCAGACTATAGTTTATGATGGCCAGAAGGTTATGCTGTGGGACCCTGATTTAGAGCAGGCAACTATTAAGAAATTAGATTCACGTTTGAACCAGACACCAGCATTATTACTATATGGAGGTGTATCAAAAATTAAAGACAGCTTCGATATTACTTCTAAGCAAACCAGTAACGTGATCGAGTTTACCCTTACGCCAAAATCTAAGGATACACTTTTTGATAGTGTGCAGCTTTCATTCAACAATGGTGTAATCAATAATATGCGCCTGATCGACAGCGTCGGTCATTTTACGGATATTCTTTTCTCAAACGTCAAAGTCAACGGCGCTATTGATGCATCCAAGCTCAATTTCATCATACCAAATAATGCCGATGTGATTCAGGAATAACCTGCCTAGAGGCTTAAAATGTTGTTTATGGATTTACGTCGAGGCGAATTAGTTGTTTAGTCTATAGTATTGATTCGTTCAACTAACTCAAGTAAGTGGTAAGGTTTACAATATTAACTAGCTTGTGGCAGCTCAGTACGTTAAGTCAAAAGTATGACGCGTTGAATTTGATGAGTATATTGGGACATTAGCATGGTAAACAAATCACTGTTTCGATGATGCTATAAAAGTTTTATGCACATTTTAAGATAGTTTTAGCGGTGCTGGCTAGAGTCAAAAAAATATCTTGTTAATCAGTTGAAGTCGCTAAATAAAAGACTGGGTAATAAGGCAAGTGTATTATGCTTAATATAGAAAAAGTTTGTAGTTTCAACGCTTTAAACGGTAGCAGCAGAATGCTTTTGCTAGCCATCTAACATGGTGCATTGATTTTTTATTAGCATGATCACTGAAAATCTTTTATTGAAATTAATAACGCCTTGCTCTCGCAAGCAAGCGTCCATATGTTTAAAAGGCTTAATAAAATAGTTACACGGAAGTTCTTGAGTTTTACTTTGAGTTAAGATAATAGCCTAAATTGGTGCTAGCTTAGTCTTAGCGATAAAGATTTTAAGAGTGTGCAGGGTTGGTGTCACTGATATTGACGATTGCCATATTCTTTATGTGCTGAAAAAATTTTCAACTTCGCTAAAGATAGCAATGAAATTACTGTTGCCACCATTATAAGCCATGCTTGGCGATAGGCCGTTATTCTGACAAAAGCGGCTGCAGCTTGTATGACTCGATACTCGTGCTATATAAATCTGTACGCAGCGCTTACTATATAACAGTGCGTTGCACTAGTTTACATGTATGCACAGTGATTGCGGCTAGCTTTAAGTAACGTGTCGCATAACGTATACAGCTAGTGAAGCTATCAGTAACGTAAAATCCCACGTGATCTTTAGTCTGTGCTTCGCAGCATAGGAAATATAGAAATATTTTGGTAGCTCGGAAAGTTAGTTGGCCATTGTTCAAGTCATTACTGATTTTGCTAGTGCAATAAACAGAAACTCAGTGTACATAGAATTCAAGTTCGCGTTGTGCGTCTCTGTTGAAATACATCTCAATGGAAGCGCTGCTGTATTTTAGTGGTGCACCAACTAAACTAATAAAGTAGCTTGGTTGTAATGACGAATACCGTTATGCCCATAACTACCAGAACGACTACGGCCATCAGTTAAGACAATTCTTCTAATGAGTTTCAATTATAGCTATTTTACTAGAATGCACTATTTGTCATGGAGTAGAAGATGTATAAAAATCTTAAATTACTTCACTTAACTCAAACTCCTTAGTTTTAAACATCGGAGCAAGTAACGCTAAAGAAAATTCTTGCCGTATCCATAGCTAGTATCGCCGATACATTATTGAGTTTTGTTATCGGTGTTTAGGCAGGCGCTGATTAGCTGAAGCATTTTATATAGCAATCTTAGCGGTTCAATTGGTGGATTGATCAAGAATGAGATTCTTGTACAGTTGGTTTCCAGTGTTCCATGACATAACAATTAAAATTCTGACTAATTTGATTGTCAGGTTATATAACCTAGTGACTTTTCATTCTTTTTTATTAGATACGATGCGCTTACTGGAAAGCTAGCAAGCCATATCAGCTAGCTGCTCTCTACCCTGACGAGACTTATCCTTGATCAAACGTTTACAAACAAGAGACAAACATGCTAGATTTAAAATGGTTACGCAATAACCTGTATAATGCAGCAGATCGCCTGGCATCTCGTGGCTTTGCCTTAGGTGTTGAGCGCTTCAAGGTTTTGGAAGAACAGCGTAAATCTGTCCAAGTTCACACTGAAGCACTGCAAGCCCAACGTAATGCGTGCTCTAAATATATTGGTCAAGCCAAGCAACGTGGTGAAGACATTGCATCGCTGATGGTTGACGTTGAGCGCATAGGTTCAGAGCTATCTAACAGTAAAGTCAAGCTAGAAAAGATTCATTCTGAGCTACACTCGATTCTGCTAGGCATCCCTAATATTCCGCACGAATCTGCGCCAATTGGCAAAGACAAAGACGGAAACGTCGAAGTTCGTCGTTGGGGTATTCCAAAATCTTTTGATTTTGAGATTCGTGATCACGTAGCCATTGGTAAACTGACTGGTGATCTTGATTGTGAAACTGCCGCTAAGATGTCAGGTGCACGCTTTGCTTTGTTACGCGGCCCAATTGCACGTATGCATCGCGCTCTGGCACAGTTCATGATCAACTTACACACTAACGAACACGGTTATGAAGAAGCCTATACGCCTTATTTAGTAAATGCTTCAGCATTGCTAGGCACTAGCCAGTTACCGAAGTTTAAAGATGATCTATTCAAGATCAGTCGCGATGGGGCATCCGATTTGTACCTAATTCCGACTGCTGAGGTGTCGCTAACTAATATCGTGGCGCACGAGATCCTTGACATTAGGCTACTACCGATTAAGTTTGTGACTCATAGTCCGTGTTTTCGCAGTGAAGCTGGTGCATCTGGTCGTGATACTCATGGTATGATGCGCCAGCATCAGTTCGATAAAGTTGAGATAGTGCAAGTGGTTGAGCCATCGACTTCCATGCAAGCCCTCGAAGACCTGACTGTTAATGCTGAGCGGGTCTTGCAATTACTAAATCTGCCATACCGCGTATTAGCACTTTGCACTGGTGATATGGGCTTTAGTGCATTAAAGACTTATGACCTCGAAGTATGGATACCAAGTCAAGATAAATATCGCGAGGTTTCGTCGTGCTCTAACTGCGGTGACTTCCAGGCACGTCGTATGCATGCGCGTTTTCGTAACCCTGAAAGTGGTAAGCTAGAATTAGTGTATACCATCAATGGTTCTGGTCTGGCTGTAGGACGTACATTAGTGGCTGTGTTAGAAAACTATCAGCAGGCTGACGGTTCAATTCGTGTACCCGAAGTTCTTAAGCCGTATATGGCAGGCGTTGAGGTCATCGGTTAATATGGAATTTCTACCGTTGTTTCATAATCTACGCGGTAGCCGTGTGTTGGTCGTCGGTGGTGGGAAGATTTCTTTGCGAAAATCGCGATTGCTGGCTGCTGCTGGTGCATTACTACGGGTAGTTGCTCCTCGGATTGAAGATCATTTACGAGAATTAGTACTGGGTAGTGGTGGAGAACTGATCTTGCGTGGTTATCAGGAGTCTGATCTCGATGGTCATAATCTAATTATCGTGGCTACTGACAACGCGCCACTGAACGCACAAGTATCTCATGACGCTCAGTGTCGTTGCTTACCAGTCAATGTCGTAGATGCACCGGCTTTATGCAGCGTAATTTTTCCGGCAATTGTTGACCGTTCGCCGTTAGTGATTGCAGTGTCTAGCAGTGGTGTTGCACCAGTATTAGCACGTCTAATCCGTGCTAAACTAGAAACTTGGATCCCATCTACCTACGGTCAGTTAGCTAGATTGGCGGCACGTTTTCGCACCCAAGTTAAAGGCTTGTATCCTGACGCGCAGCAACGTCTAGCGTTTTGGGAAGAAGTTTTCCAGGGTCCAATTGCTGATCGACAATTGGCTGGACAGAGTGATGAAGCTGAACGTTTACTGATTGAGAAAGTTCACGGTAAGTCGTTGCATGCGCAGGGTGAAGTGTACCTGGTAGGGGCTGGTCCTGGCTGTCCAGACCTGCTTACTTTCCGAGCTATGCGCCTAATGCAGCAAGCCGACGTAGTGTTATATGACCGTTTAGTAGCGCCAACAATTCTCGAATTGTGCCGCCGTGATGCAGAGCGTATCTATGTTGGCAAATGTCGCGCTGATCATACGGTGCCACAGGATCAGATCAATCAGCAATTAGTTGAGTTAGCCAAGCAAGGCAAGCGCGTGCTACGCCTTAAAGGCGGTGATCCGTTTATCTTTGGGCGTGGCGGTGAAGAGATTGCAGAGCTAGCGATCCATGGAATCCCATTCCAAGTGGTACCTGGCATTACGGCGGCTAGTGGTTGTGCAGCGTATGCTGGTATTCCGCTGACTCATCGTGACTATGCTCAGTCAGTGCGTTTTATTACTGGACATCTAAAAGATGGGACGTCAGATTTACCTTGGGGTGAGCTTATTGGCCTATCGCAAACATTAGTGTTTTACATGGGTTTAATTAGCCTGCCAATTATCTGTGAGCAGTTGATTAAGCACGGTCGTGCAGCAGATACGCCAGCAGCGCTGATTCAGCAGGGCTCCACGTCAAACCAGCGTGTATTTACCGGAACATTAGCAGACTTGCCGTGTATAGTAGCGAAGCATGAAGTGCATGCACCAACATTGGTGATTGTTGGTGAGGTAGTAGTTTTGCGAGAGAAGCTTAAGTGGTTTTAAACCATTTGGTCCAGGGTATGAGCTTTAAAGGTATCTCGAGCTTACCTGCTATTATGATTTTTAATACAAAACATAATATTAGATATTATCTATAAACCCTTTTATGGTTTAGTTCTACTCTATTATGTGTGGCATGGCATTACTAATTTATATACGTAACATCCACTGTTTCGGTCATTAATACATCTTTTTATCTAGTTTGATAAATTGAGATATTGGTTATTTACTATAGGCTCTATTTGAAATAGCCTATATTATAGAGCTATATTTAAATATAGCGTAGCAAATAGACGCGCATCGATTTCAGCTAGGTATTTACTTGCTAATGAATGTTTTTGCTCGAATCTTATTCAAGATAATCCGTCTTGGAAAATATATTATTGAGCGTATTTTGTATACGCGTTGCTCTATAAAGTTATGAAATTTATTCAGTATATGCTAACTATGCATAGTTAGATCGATACTGTTTTTTCAACGTAAAAATAGTCGAGCACAATATTTCATGGTAAAAATTAATAGCATTGTTGGTCAGAATTTATTAAACAAGCTCGAGCTTTTGTCCATTAGTGCTAGTTTTAACCACTGCACGGCACTATAGTGTTCGCTATACTCTGCTTGGCGATAGAGTATAAAGTGAAAGCTCACTGAGCTCTACCAACCGTTATAACCATATATCCCGCTAAAGGTTTAGCAGTTTGCCACCAGTAAGTCTACTAATCACAGACATATACAGATACATAAAATCAGACTTTTCATGCCCATGCTCATGAGCACTGGTATGAATTAGCATGTGATGATTTTAGAAGTTATAAAGTAGAGATAACATCATTATAGCTTTATGTATCGTCTGTTTGCGGTGTCGTGCTTTTTCGTGCTGTTTCGTATTTTTAATCTCCATAGCATCCTGCGATCATCAAACCTATGGCTACTTTTTTCGGCTAACTAAGCGTTTTCTGCTTGACCTAATCAAAGCGTACATAACTATGGATTAACAAATTAAATTGTTGAATTCTGTTTAATTAAACAATTTTAGAGGCAACATTAAACGCCTGTCTTCTTTAGCAGAAGATACCACATAAAGCTGATATCATAGTAGCGTTCATTGCTAGTTGCGGATAGTTATTCTTGCGGTCACACTTATGCAAAAGTACCTTTAACTGCTCAGGTTACATAGTTGTAGACCTAACATGGCATTGCGGTGTTGATCAGAAAGTCTGCATTGCTTTTTCGTTTTAACTTTCGTTATCAGTGATACTAGATTTAGATATCTAAATCTAGATTAACCTCTACTTTGCCATCAATACTTTGATGACACTTATATTTTCGTTAAGCGGTCCACTGATATCATCAGTGTACGCTTTGATAATTATGACACATAATACTGTGTAAACCGTAAAAGCATATCTAGTTGCTTGTAAGCATTCTATGGAATAAATCGGCTAGCGTAGGCCTTTCTACATATGTCAATCATGCGTTGTAAGTGCGGCTTCCAGTTGCCTAGCGATATAAGTATAAAGTTGCTTTATTTGAATGTTTCTTCAGCGTGATACTGGTTATGGCATGGTTAAATTTACTGACTTTCTAGTAAATTCTTCGGTGTATAATTAGCTTTCCGTATGCAATACTATTGCTGTGTATCGGTATGTGCATACCGTCTTGTATCAAGCGCTTGGCTTGTGAGTAAATGCTAGTGCAGTTAGCGTTTCTTACTGGTATTAGGCGTCTTAGTAAATGAATTATATTCAACGTTAGCATTCTTAAACACCTATGCACGACCTCAGTAATTCTAGCAAGCTTCTTCTAGATTTTTTCTTTCTTATGGTACGGTTACTTATCAAGAAAGTGTTATGCTGGGTACCCTTAGCTGTATCACTAATAAGCATAGCCATGGTTTGACAGACTTCTTCGCTAGTGTGAAGTTGCGCTTACCGCGCTTGTCTTGTATATGATGCGTAAGCATTGCGCAAACAGGTGTTTGTATAGGCATTAAAGGAAGTAGCGTAATAAAAGTAGGTCAGAAGCAATTCGTTGGCCTTGGTAAACCTGCTAGCTTAGCGGCGAGTTTAGCAGGGGTGCCGTTGAATAGTTTATTAAGGTATAGACTATTGCCCTTTCTATGGCCAATCTTCAAGGCAATATACTTGATCAGTGGGCGCATAGCTGGGGATAATTGGTATTCAACATAAAAATCGCGCACAAGGTTGATAATTTCCCAGTGATCAGCAGTCAGCTTAAGGTTTTCAGCGTTGGCGAGTACGTTTACTATGTCATTAGACCAGTCATTTGGGTCGATAAGATAACCGTCTTTATCCAGTTTTAGCGTGAGCTTGCCTATATTCTGGCTATTCATAGCCAGATATTGACTTTGTCATAGTCGATTGACAGCTGCACAAAACCTGGGTAATCAACGTCATAGGCCCAGTCTGGCAGTAGCAGGTTACGCGCCTGTATGTCCTCGGCCAGCACAAAGACCTTGACGCCATGTGTTTGCAGGGTGGCGTTATACAAGCCATAGGTACCATCACCACACAGTAGGATCGCGTTTTCGGCACTACACACTCGTAGGCAACTAGCTAAGCAACTATTAGTAAATGGGGAATAAGATACCACATGTAAAGTCGACATTAGATGGTAATTATTTGGTTGTACTGGTCAATGAGCTGGTAAATAGCGTTATTACTAAGCACTTGAACGCTGGTTGGCGATACTAGTTGGCGCTCAGCAAGGCTGTGACTGCAGACGAATATATCATCGATACCGAATAGGTTCAGTACTTGCAGATTGGCGCAGAGGTCTCTTTGTTGCACGGCTGCAGCGTTCTGGTCTGGTGCTAGCTGAAATACGCCGTCATCCATAAATAGCAGACCGATTGGTAAATCAAATACGCCGCCAGCCAGTACGATATCCAAGGCGTCCAGTGCACCTAATCCAGACCATGGCGCTTGACGGCTAATCACCAATAATGATTGCATATCACGATCCTCTAAAACAAATGAGGCGGTCGGCGGTCTGGACTGCGTCATGTAGTTGCCCAAGGCCAGATAATATCCACGTTGTGTCTAGATTAACTGCTCTACGTTGATATCGTGTAGCTTCCTCTGTATTAAGCATACCACGGCGCAAGGCGGCAGTAATGCATACAACGCCATCAAGCTGATGTGCGCTTACAAATTCACGCCACTGGAGGGCAGTATCTTGTTCATTTTTTGGCACCACAATGTTATTGGAGGCATTATATGCGCCATCTTGATAAAAAAACAGCCGTATAATCTCGTGCCTATTAGCAAGAAGAGCTTGGGCAAACAGCAAGGCACGACGTGAGGATGGCATATGAGCAGCAGAAAACACAGCAATTACAAACTTCATTAAACACTCCGCAAGTAAACGTTGGTTAAACAATAAAGCCGCTGCAACGAAAACACTTAATGTGCTTAAAACTATCACTCTTATTAATTGTTCTGACGATTGCCGCTAGGCATAATGCAGCTCTGAAATGTTGGCATTTCAAATTTAAATATAGTGCCCAAAAGTGCTAGATTTTTCTATGGTCTAGTCGAGTTACATCTTTGATACTGATGGATATAAACATCTGCGGTACTGCGTATTGAATGGCCAATACACACTAACTGGTTACTGGTATTTATACCTCATGATCAATATGAATCGGCTAGCTATTTACTTCAATCGCAATAAGTGCTAGCTAGCCGCTAGCTATCAAATAGGGGTTTAGGTGTTTGAAGATTTTGCGTGAAATCAGTCCAGGAATATTACCGCATCTTCTTAAGTGTTGCTATGGAGTTATGAAGCGCCTAGATCTAGGTTATGAGGCTAGCGTTGAATGCAATGAGCTACAAGTTGATTTATGTATCAATCACTATCTCAATGGTATATGTCAGCTGTAGTTAGCTGCACACAGTAGTAAGTTTGCTTGAGGTCTTTATTACAACCTAGCAACATAGTTTCGCTAGCTTAGTATATAAATGTGAGCATGACGGAGTTCGCATTTAGCCTGAACACTATGACTAATATATTATGCCTGTCCTGCGTGGTCAAAGCAGAGTTAGAATAACTTATGTTTAACAGCGATAGTGTTTACGATGATTACTGGACTCGTGATTGGTGTTAAATAGCAGTTGGTAGCTAAGATAATCGCCATCAACGTATCAGTTTTACGTGGCTTTGTAGTGCTTGTCGTTAGTAGCATAAGGTCTGCTAACCAAATTAAACTGAAACTAAACTGAAACAGAAAAACGCGCTTAAAATAGCGCTGCAGGTAGATTTTCAATAACACAGCGTTACAACATTAATGCATTGTTTGCTGAGGCTATTTGTGTTTGTTTCTTATGCTTACTTTGAGTGAAGTAGTGATGACATTTACAGCTAAAATACATGAGTTTATTATCTAGCTGTCTTGTGGTGATGACTTTATCTAAAAGTACGCTGCCTGTTTGCTGTAATTTTTTTGAATGCACTCAACACCATTTGTATTTATCATGCTCTTGCTGCAGTATAAGGCAAAATAAATATTTTCAATTCGTCTATGGGTTTTAGCGTGTACGCTAACGAAGCTATTAAACTAATAAAATAGCGCAAGACGATCTAAATGTTGATTACATCAGAAATTGATCGTGAAATTTTACCTTAATCAACTAGAGCATGTTGACATAAGCCCAGCATCGCTGATTTATGTAATACTTACCATGTTGCTGCTTTTTATCGTTACTATTACATTTACTAGAAAAGCTAAGCCATGTGTTGACTTGTCTGCAGCGATGAGCAACTTGCTAGCCAATAGCGAGGAAATCAAGCAACTAGATATTTCAATTAGCACCGATAGAGTATTTTCAGTAAACGACCAAATGCCAAGAAAGCAAATTTGGCTAACCTCATGAGCAATTTGGAGAAAAAGTCCAGAGTGATACTGCAATGTTATTATTGATCAGCGCTAATAGCAAAACCCAGCATTCAGCTGTGATCATCGCCGATGTTTTCGGCAAGTTAGGTTTTAGCTATCTGCGCATGATACCTATAGAGGCGGCGACCAAACTCTGATAGCCATCGAACGTTTGCTCAAGGCTTGGTACGAGGGCCATTCTGCACTTATGCTACTTAAGCCGCTGGAGTCCTTGTACCGCTACGTAGTACAGCGTAAGCGCGCGCATTTTCTCTCTGGCAAGCTTGAGATCTATAAAGCACCAGTGCCTGTCGTGATCGTTGGTAATATCACCGTAGGCGGCACCGGTAAGACGCCTTTGATTCTGTGGCTAATCGAACACTGTCGTCGCAGTGGTTTGCGGGTAAGTGTGGTTAGTCGCGGTTATGGTGCTAAGCCGCCGCAGTTGCCATGGCAGGTTGAGGCCTGTCATAGCGCCGAGATGGTCGGCGATGAGCCATTGTTAATCGTGCAGCGTTGCGGTGTACCTTTGATGATTGATCCGGACCGTGGTCGTGCTGTTAAAGCATTGTTAGCCAACAAGCCAACTGACCTCATCCTCTCTGACGATGGATTGCAGCATTATGGTCTAGCACGTGACTTGGAGTTGGTATTAGTTGACTATGTCCGCGGTCTGGGTAACCAGCGTTGTCTGCCTGCAGGGCCTTTGCGCGAACCAATTGAGCGTTTGAACAGTGTTGATGCTTTACTCTATAACGGTGCCAATGCTGATTGCGAGGATGGTTTTGCTTTTCGCCTATTACCCACGGTGCTAATCAACTTAAAAACCGGTAAGCGACAACCAGTTGATTATTTGCCGATTGACCAGCAGGTTCATGCTGTTGCCGGTATCGGTAACCCGCAACGTTTCTTTAATACCCTTAAAATGTTACATTGGAATCCAATTCCACATGCGTTTACTAACCATACCACATATACTGCAGAGATCCTAAATTTTATACCGTCATTACCTTTAGTTATGACCGAAAAAGACGCTGTAAAGTGCCGCGCTTTTGCTAAGTCGGACTGGTGGTATCTTGTGGTCGATGCGCTGCCGTCACCAGCTTTTGTATCCTGGTTTGACACGCAATTGATACGCTTGATAGCTGCTAGCTGTTTACCTTAAAACTGCTTTTTTTGGGAAATATTCATGGATACTAAGCTTCTCGACATCCTCGCTTGTCCGATCTGTAAAAATCTGCTTAAGCTCAGCGCTGACAAGACCGAATTAATCAGTAAAGATGCTGGTCTAGCTTACCCAATTCGTGATGGTATCCCTGTGATGCTGGAAAGTGAAGCTCGCACCCTAACTGTTGATGAGCGCCTGGATAAATGACCACTGCGTTTACTGTTATCATTCCTTCACGCTATGCATCTACGCGCCTGCCTGGCAAGCCACTACGATTTATTGGCAATAAACCAATGATCCAGCTAGTATGGGAACAGACTTGCAAGAGTGGCGCAGAACGGATCTTGGTTGCCACTGATGACCAGCGTATCATCGAAGTCTGCAAGGGTTTTGGTGCTGAAGCCGTGCTAACTCTTGAAGATCACAATTCTGGCACTGATCGTCTAGCTGAAGTCGCTGTACAGCTCGGTCTAGCTGCCGATGCGATTGTAGTAAATGTGCAAGTTGACGAGCCATTGATCCCACCTTGCTTAATTGACCAAGTCGCCGCTAACCTGGAGGCCTACGGCGAAGCACGAATAGCGACTCTAGCGGAACCAATTAAAGACATCGATACCCTTTTTAGCCCTAACGTAGTAAAAGTGGTTAGTGACACCAATGGTCTTGCGCTTACCTTTAGTCGTTCAATATTACCTTGGTCTCGGGATTGTTTTATCAAAAACCTTGACGTATTGCCTAAGGGGGTGCTGTACCGTCGCCATATTGGCATCTATGCTTATCGTGCAGGCTTCCTGTATGACTTTATTAACTGGTCTCCGTGTTGGCTAGAAAAGACCGAGTCCTTGGAGCAATTACGCGCCTTATGGTATGGCGTGCGCATTCATGTTGATGATGCGCTGGAAACATTACCAGCTGGTGTTGACACCAAGGAAGATCTTGAGCGCATTAGATGCCTGCTATGGCAGGCTAGGTGAGGTTTATTAACACCATTTCTCGCTAACGTCCCCGATGCGTGCTTGCGTGTCGCACATGCTAGTTTGATTTTAATCATGGGATTACAATAATCGGCGTAAACCTCAAGGAGTTGCACATTGATCAAGGTAGAGTAGAGAATCTTGCCTGTGCCGCCATGATGCATAATATAGGAAGTGATCAGATTCTTAGTACGAGGTAAAGCAAAGCTTTAAACTTTTCCAGGATGTGATCCTGGCTAGCCTGTGATTGATTGGTGATCAAATTAAATAGGTGGTTATAATCTTGCAAGTGTTTGCGCAAATATCATTGAAACCATTCAATAGCTTCGGTATCGATGTGTGCGCCCAGTTATTTGCTGAGGCCTATGATGACTCTGATGTGCATGAAGCTATCTCCTATGCAGTAATACATGCATTGCCGTTGTTTATAATTGGTGGCGGCAGCAATTTACTGTTAACTCAGGATATCCATGCGTTAGTGTTGAGAATGGCAACTCAAGGTATTCGTGTATTACAAGATGATAGTGTGCATGTAGTAATTGAGGCTGAAGCTGGTGAAGCTTGGCATCCTTTTGTATTATGGACCTTAGATCATGGTTTGTACGGTCTGGAAAACCTTAGTCTCATTCCAGGCACCGTAGGTGCTGCGCCAATGCAAAATATCGGCGCCTATGGTGTAGAGATTAAAGATGTCTTTGCCGGCTTAACAGCTTTAGATTGCCAGACTGGCGAGTTACGGGATTTTAGCTTGCAAGAATGTCAATTTGCCTACCGCGATAGCCTGCTTAAGCATGATATCGGGCGTTGGTTAGTTTTACGCGTGCGCTTTATGTTAAGTCGCATCAGTAACAAGAAACTTGACTACGGCTCATTGCAACAGTGTTTAGTCAAGCAAGGTATTACCGAGGCGACGCCAATTGACATTAGTCGAGCTATTTGCAGTATTCGCCGCGAAACACTGCCTGATCCAGTAAAATTAGGCAATGCTGGAAGCTTTTTTAAAAACCCGCTGGTTTCCGAAGTTCTAGCGGCTGAGCTAAAGTGTCAGTATCCTGATTTGGTAACGCACCAGCAGCCTGACGGGCAGATAAAGCTTGCTGCTGGCTGGTTGATTGATAAATCTGGTTGGAAAGGCTTTCGTGATGGCGATGCTGGCGTATACAAGATGCAGGCACTAGTGCTCGTCAACTATGGAGCTGCTACTGGGCGTGATATTGTCAGTTTAGCGAAGCGTATTCAGAGTGATATTGCTAAGCGTTTTAAGGTCCATCTAGAAATGGAACCAACCATCATTGAACCATGAAACCAAGCCATAAAATTTGGTATTTATTGCGTTAACAATCTTCTCTTTGCACTTATTATTCCAAAGACTAGCTTGTAAACAAGCTTTAGATTGATGCACATACGATAATAGTCACATCGATGTAATGTCGCTCACTACCTAGAATAATATACGCTAGTCTAAAATTAAATGCACATGTAGTGAAGGTCAGCATAAAATTTGTGCTGATATCTAATTTGCTACAGGAAAATCCTGTTTTCACTATCAATGTGACATGGTTGATACATGTTTTTCGCCGTGTATTCTTTTATAGCGATAAACGGAAGATCAATAATAATGAATAAGTTGTACGTGTTATTATACAAGCTGTTGACTGTGTAATTCTGTGTACATATAATAATACTATTGAAATATTCAGTTATTATATACATAAATTCAAAATTTATAATAGGCTATCATGAGATCTTGTTAGTGTGTTTTATTCAGAAGTGAAGGTGTTATGGCATCCTGTAATATAATATGCGTTTACCATTAAAACTATTAACACAAAAGGGAAATTGGCAGAGTGGTCAATTGCACCGGTCTTGAAAACCGGCTGACGTTAATAGCGTCTCCAGGGTTCAAATCCCTGATTTCCCGTCAACTTAAATGTTGGATCCTATAGAAAGCAAAGATTTTGCGTTTTTATAATTTAGTCTGGAAAGTTTAATAAAGAACAGAATTTCTGAACTTTTGGTCAACAACTCAGTAAGCTTACTAATTTTGATTATGTAGCTGTCGCATTAACCCTCTAGTAAATCCGCAATAAACCTATGTCTGCAATGTGTAATGATGTCTAGTCGCCTAAGGTTGAGCTTCACGGAATTAAAACTAGCTAATTTTATTGTGATGGTCGTATGTTTTTTGTTTTGCTCTCATGTATTAGCCTTACCTAATCAAGGTAATAGAAATTTCTTATCTATGATAAACTTGTTAAGATGTTTGGTGTAGATCCGATATGTTTGATGATATGGCTGCTTACATGCTCGTAGATTTACAGTAGTCTTATATTAAAATTTTGTAAGCATGATTTTATTCATGCAGTAATATTATCTAAATTTAGATGAAAAGAGTAATTTAAGTAACAGAACACATCTACTGAAGTATAGTAAAACCTGCACTATTATAAATTATTGCTTAAGCTTTGTTTGAACTAATCTGTCTAGATTAGCCTCAGATAAAAAAGTTATATTAAATATAACTTAAGGTTTCTTGTCAATACTATTAGTAAGACTTTTACAAAATCTTGTAGTTTTATATAAAACCGAGTGATATGATAAGGTTTCAAGTACTGAATAGTTACGCATATAGAAGATACTGCAGAATACAGTATTCACATTAAAATGTACAATTTAATTGCTGCATTAGTTGCTGTTTAGCTTAAACCATGGACGCAGATAGGAAAAATTATGCGCTACGAGCAAGCATTATTCTCATAATCATAAGTCATTGGTTTATTTTATTACTACTTAGTAGTCAACTGAAGCTGTTGCGTTTGTCTGGTCATGTCAATATACTTTACTTAAGTAAAGAGATGAGTATTGAGTAAATGCGCACTATATAGTTGACTATCTGTAGCTTTATTTTATTTACTTCGTCACACCAAAATGTCTTTGGATCGATCTACTGGTAGATGGCTGATTGTACAGTCAGCAAAGCTGCTTTGCGTATTAGTAAATTCGTATACTGATGATATTTTGACGCTGAGGTTTGTCTGTAAATCACTACTTTGCTAGGAGCGTAAGTCGATTTACAAGGTAAATAAAACCGATATTTGTATCGCAAATATTTATTTTTTTAGAAAACTCAATTACGTTGTAGTGAATTAATTATAAGTTTAGCTTTAAATCTAAAGTTCGCATACGGTTATATTGAATTACTCAAAACTAATAAGAGCGTAATACATAATAAAACATATGACTACCTTATCTAGGTTACACCTATTCAGATTTTTAGTATTTCCTGCGCCGAGTAAGCTCTAGTTAGAGGTAGTTAGTTTTAATGCTTTTAGTTTGCCTGGTGTTTCAATTAGGAAGATATCATATGACAAGCACTTATTGAGCGAGTACCTTTAGCTGTTACCGCTAAAGAAAAGATTCACCATGTAACACTTTCTTTAAAATGAAACAAACTAGCTATTTATATATTTCGCATAAGTTGCCTTCATGCATATTAAATTATTTATGAACGGATATTAATAATTAAGTATATCTTGTTACATTGATAAGCAATTTAATTTCGAATATATCACTATTAGCGACAAAAAACTTTTTTAATATATGGTACAGCATAAATAATATAGTAATCTATAACTGCTAATCAGATTAAGTTTCTTAAATACTTTATCTGATTAGCAGGTGATTTCACATATCTTGTGCTGAATAAAAAATTAATTCTTAAACAGAAGCGAGGTGATATTTATCCTGTCGTGTAAACATAAGGATATTATTATACGATAGTGTGATGTGCTTGTTATAAAGCAAACAATGGTAATTGTAATTGTAATTGTAATTTAAAAAGTCTATGCAGTATTCATAAATTTTTTAATGTTTATCTTGTGTAATTTTCCTTATCTCCTTAATTTAAGGCACAAGTTAATTACTCATTATATCAATGAAAAAGTCACACTAGTTGCTAATGTTTTTGCTGATTATAGAATATAATATATCACGAATGACTACGCATATTTTAGTGTTCAGTAATAATATTAATTATTATGTTATTATTTAATAATCGCATTATTTAATTGCTATTAACTAATCAGTGCAACATGGAACTTAAATATATTATCAGTAACCTACTAACTAAATATTATTACTAACACATAGATGCAATGTTTTTATGGATTAGTGAAGACGTGAATATTGAACTTCAAAGTACTGTTACGTCTGAACGCTTAGTATTTAGACGCCTGCGTATATCTTGATGGTAATCATCAGATTGCACTGTAGTGTCGATTACACCTCCCTCCTTGAGGGAGGGAGGCTTAAATTTTTTGTCTATACATCATGCAACTCTTGTAGTATATTAATAATACCCAACGATGTTATCGTTGCATCTTATTAATACGCCTAAGTTAAGCGGAGACAGCAAATTAAAATATGCGTACAGGTCGTTGAGTTTGTTCTAGGTTACCGAGACGATTGGTCACTTACTTGTCTGATCTCCGATCATCCTTTAAGAATATTGCTAGATTACTGCAAAAACAGCTGGTGCACTTATTTAACACAAGCGTTTATTGATGATATAACCAAAGTCTAACATTAGCTACCGCGTGTTGTTTGCAGGTTTAATTACGGGTTTATTACCCAGTAGGTCGGTGTTGCTGATAGCTAAATAAGAAGCAAAGCTAGCCATGCTATAGTTGGCACTTTAAGTCCTGCTAGAGTGTAGGTAATATGTACTTAAATTATAAAGGTTATGTGCCATTCTAGAATACATGAGCATATTAAATTTATTTAAGTTTACAACATTCTAGTCCTAATTAAACCGTTTCTTAAAGTAGAGGAATAATCTTCCTCTCTACGTGATTTTATCACAAATTTTGCACCTGTGGCTCTATAGCCTTTTTATGTTTACTGTAAGCTGATGCGTAAAAAAAATTCTTAATCACGTTTGACAAAAATTATACTAGATCTTAGTTAGCACCGTCCGTACAGTATTAGGTAAACTTTTACGTAGCATCTAAATTTGTGAGTACAAAATAAAAACTGATGAAGTTCAAGCCAATTTTTAGTAATGCCGAGCATTAGTCACATAAAGTAATTAAATTTACTATCTCAACCATTCTACATGACTATAGCGCACATTATGGACATAACCGTTTTATTAACTACCAACATCTATGTTATGAAGATGTTGGTGCATAAATCTTAACTCAGCCTATCTTATTTTAGATGATTGCTTCAGAGCATTGCCATGACCAGGAATGTAATATGTCTAAATATATAACGGAAAGCAACCGTCTTAGTAACCAATTATATTTTATATGTTACCAGGTAACCTGGTACTCTGATGTTTAGAGTAACGGTCGCATCGTGAATCAGTTTTATGTCTACGAATAGTTTATTTCAGACGATATCTTCTAGTTTGAAATCACTGGCATCAAATAATTTGCTAAAATGTGTTAAGTATAAATCTACAATCTATAGCTGGAACTAGATACCATTAAAGTTATTGATGCAGATTATGTTTGTAGCAAAATGTAGATAGTGTACATCTATGGTGTTTACGCTAACATTGGATAGTAAATATCACTCATATCAGATTGCGCATTGCTTGAAGGTTGCTACGAAATAGCCAGACAAGTTGAGAAAGTTATTGAGCATAGTTATAGGATAGCATATCGTTTTTTATCGGCTGCATATATGGTTGCACACCATTGTTACTAATAGTATGACGGCAGTGAATGGTTTTACCTAACGCTATATTTAGCCAATGATCGTATCATTGCTACACCATAATTCCACAGGAACCAAATGGAGCAATTTCGCAATATCGGCATTATTGGTCGTTTAGGCAGTATCCAGGTGCTCAACACTGTTCACCGGTTGAAGAAGTTTTTGTTAACACGCCATCTTTGTGTGATTCTTGAGGATAACATTGCTGAAATTCTTCCAGGTCACGGCCTGCAAACTTCGTCACGTAAAATGCTTGGTGAGGTCTGTGACATGGTAATTGTAGTCGGCGGTGACGGTAGTCTGCTAGATGCAGCCCGTGCTCTTGTGCAGCACAACGTGCCAGTATTGGGGATTAATCGTGGTAGTCTAGGTTTTCTTACTGATATCCTCCCAAATGATCTTGAGGTCGAAGTAGCTAAAGTTCTTGATGGCTATTATTTAGTAGGAAACCGCTTCTTACTGCAGGTTGAAGTGTGCCGCTATGGTGAAGCTATTGGCCATGGTGATGCGCTCAATGATGTTGTGCTGCATCCTGGTAAATCCACGCGAATGATCGAATTCGAACTGTATATAGATGAACAGTTTGTATGTAGTCAGAAGGCTGACGGCCTAATCGTCGCAACACCGACTGGCTCTACTGCCTATGCGCTTTCAGCTGGTGGCCCGATTATGCATCCAAAGCTAGATGCTATTGTAATCGTGCCGATGTACCCACATATGTTGTCTAGTCGACCGATTGTGGTCGATGGTAATAGCGAGTTAAAAATCGTAGTATCGAAAGACATGCATATTTATCCACAAACATCCTGTGACGGGCAGAACCATTTCAGCTGCGCTCCAGGTGATACCATTACCGTGAGCAAAAAAGCACAGCAGTTGCAGTTAATCCATCCGTTGGACCATAACTACTACGAAGTATGTCGCACTAAATTAGGCTGGGGTAGCAGCTTGGAGAGTAAATGCGACTAATGCCCGATTTCATGTGTTGTATTTTAGCCTTAAATACAATAATTATATATAATTTGCTGCGTGGTTAGAGTTTATTTAGTTCTGCTCTTCTGCATGTTTTATGCATCCTGCTTTGGTGTTTACTAATTGTTTCCTATGATTGCTACCCAACTAGGTTGGGCCGTTAGCTTTCTTTGTGAAATTACTGGTAATGATGTTGATATGGCTTATTGCTCTGTATGTTGCGGCTGACCTAGTGGTTACGGTTGGCATCAATTTATTAGAAGCTCATGAGCTCTAGCTACCTTAATTATTGTCAATAGACATGATTATCGAATATAAGCTAGGAGACAACTCACAATTGTAAAATTGTGGCTTACTTGGCTAGTTTTTAGTAATTTGCCAATTCAGTTCAAAAGCCTAGACGTCAGTCATTTGGATGATTTGGTACAACTGTAGTGCTACCAGAGGTTAAATACGATGATCTTGTAGGTTCTTGCTTAGGCGGACTTAAGAATGTGTTATAAACCACTTTTTATACGCTCCATAAGCTAAAAATAGATTTATAATCAAGGTATGGCATTAGTGCCAACTAATTAGCGACTGATAATTAGGGTGAAATGATCGGCACTCACTGATGCTCGGCGTTTTGTTGTGCAAAATATCCACGGCATTGCACTAAGTTGCAAACAGGTCGTAAAGTAATAGCGAAGAATAATTACTCTGCTCTTAACTTAGTTGATGACGGTATCTATTTCTAAAGATAAGACCGGTCGTCTATAAACGTCGTATTGATTAAATGTAGCTGTATCGGTGTATGTATCCATCAAGGTGCAGTAGCATAACTATACGTATAAAGGCGCTGGCTAGGTCAAGTGTGAAGTTAGGTTCCGTTCAATAACTTGTTAAGTACTTGCGCTTATTATACTTCTATATTGACAAACAATTCAGGCATCGTGATCGCCGCTTACACTAGATACTAGTCTATACCCAAAGAGGCTAAAATATATTAAATAAAATCAATACTGCCTACGCGTTTTGTTCTGGGTAAGTCATAAGGTTTAGCTGTATTATAAATATGCCTGCGAGCTATCAATGATAGGTATATACTTGTTTACAAACAAGCTCGCTTGAGCTGAGTTGGCTGGCTACTAACAGTTTGAGCACTGTAACACAAAGGCGATATCATCGATATGCATCGAGTGATGCACGCTTAGCGTAGTGTCTTTATTAAGGAAAAATATGGATTTTTTGGCTGAATATGCTCGCTTTCTAGCAAAGACTTTTACTATAGTAATAGCTATTTTAGTAATACTGATCAGTTGCGTCACGTTGCGTAGCAAGGGTCGTCGTAAATCCATTGGCCAATTGCAGATAAATAAACTCAATGATTTTTATAAAGGCCTACGTGAGAGCCTAGAGTTGAGCTTGCTTGACAAGAACCAACTCCAGGCGCTGCGTAAATCTGAAAGAAAATCTGAAAAGAAGAAATGCAAGAAGAAGATAGAAGCTAAGCAACGTGTGTTTGTATTAAATTTTGACGGTGACATCAAGGCCTCAGCCACCAATAATTTGCGTCATGAAATCACAGCATTGCTGAGTATGGCCACGCCGAAAGACGAAGTAGTACTGCTCCTTGAAAGCGGCGGCGGCATGGTACATAATTATGGTCTGGCCGCGTCGCAACTTGCGCGTCTCCACCAGGCTGGTGTGCCATTAACTGTTTGTATTGATAAAGTGGCAGCTAGCGGCGGCTATATGATGGCGTGTATTGGTAAAAAGATCATTAGCGCACCATTTGCCATTCTTGGCTCTATTGGCGTAATCACGCAGTTGCCCAATATTAACCGCCTGCTGAAAAAGCATGATATTGATTTTGAAGTACTGACTGCCGGTGAATATAAACGTACCATCACAGTTTTTGGCGAAAACACTGAGAAGGATCGTGAGAAACTACAGCAAGACCTAAATATCACCCACCAACTGTTCAAGAATTTCGTGGCACGTTATCGTCCACAGTTAGCAATCGATGAAGTAGCCACTGGTGAAGTGTGGCTAGGTACTGCAGCCCTAGATAAACAGCTTGTTGATAAGCTGCAAACCAGTGATGAATACCTATCTATTAAGGCTGAGACAGCTGAAGTGTTTCACCTGCACTATGCTGAGCATAAAAGTTTAAAGGAGCGTATAGGCCTAGCTGCTAGCAGTGCAGTAGATCGTGTATTGCTAACCTGGTGGCGTCGATTGACCCAGCGTAGGTTCTGGTAATGATACGATAGTGCTACCAGCAGACTTCCATACTAATAATAACTACACTACTTAAGCGCTCAACTTGCACTTAATCTATAAGACCAGACGTTGTCTATTTACAGCTGATAATAAGTTCCTCAAGGTTGCTTTTCATGCAACGTGCCAATACGCATGGTGTAAGTCAATTACTATAAAGTTTGTTATGTACCTATATTTGTCCACAGTAGCTATATTTACTTAATAATGTCTTATATAGACTTGTGTATAGCTAGTATGATTTTGCTAATATCAATATATTGAGCATTTTTTAAAAAATGATCCTACACGGTCACCTGGCACGTAGGCCAGAAATATTTTTCTGTGTATTGTTATAAAGTCTAGTTAGCACTAACTAACCAATCACGGCAATCGTTAAAATAATTGGTAGCAGTTGAGGTAAAAGCTAGCGTCAGCAACCAACGAAGTATAGGTAATGAAATTACTTAAGGTAAGTACCGTCATTATTGCGATACGCATATGGGTGCTATGGAACTCTTAGGCTTTGGCATGCTCAACTTCATCGTCAAAGGTGTGGGTTACTAATACCGAGCGCTGATGTTAGCAGTAAAGCTGTGCCAATATCTTTGGTTGGGCTATAAATTGCCTTAAACAATTAAGTTAATATAATTTAGTACAGCCAAAAGCAAAGTATAAAATACCTAAGTAAATTAGGTCAGTTATTGCTTGCAGTAAATCTAGCGACAATGATATTTGTATCGAGTACAATCATTGCGCAGATTCTATAAGGTAGTCAAAAGGTGAGACGCAAGCTTGACACGTTTTATAGTTTGACTGCTATACAGGTAGCACAAGGAAAGAACTTGAGGCGAATTGCAAGTGATTTTTAGTACTAGTAAAATAATACTTATGTGAAGTTTATACTGTTCACGGTATGTCGATGTTTGATTTATTTCTATAATATTCCTGACCTTTAGCTTTCTGCTAACATAACTTCACTTACACTGCCATAACTAACTTATGCGCCATCATTGGTGACTTGGTATTATACCAGCCATTTTTATTAAACCGATGCATTAGTACATGGTAGCACCACAAGGTAAGGCCAGCTTCACAAAAATGAAGCAGTTACAGAACGAGTGATCTGTTGCGAAATAGATCATGACTATTCAAGATTAGCAATAGATCATTCCTGGCTTTTTATATGCATCTACAAAGATGCATGTTGGAATTGCTTGCATGTCCGTATAGTGCATGTCTGGGAGCATGCATCAATGCTGATATGCTGCAGCGTAATATGCATATAAATACTAAATAAGATGCATATACACTGGCTTTTGTGTTATGTGTATTTACAGTTGTTTAGGTTTTAGAGGACTGTTAAAGTGCCCGAGTAAATTGTTACCTACCTGACGTATCAAGCTAAAGGCGCGTACAATGGAGTAATCTATTTGCGCCTATATTAGTTATTAGCGATCGCAGACACTAATAACTGGCTAGGGGGTTGAGTATATAAGTTGGCAATTTATCATGTTCATGGTCTGTATGTGCCTAGATTTTAACTTAGATTCAGTAGCACAGTACAACTCCAAGACTAACTAAGGTCTTCCAGTATTCAGGGTAGGTCTTGGCCACGCAGCCTGGGTTCTGAATGCGGATTCCAGTTATTTTTAACCCAGCAAGCGCAAAGCACATGGCAATGCGGTGGTCAGTTTGAGTATCTATTAGAGCGTTACTCGATATGTTAGCTAATGTCGGATCACTGGCAATTAGCAGGTCGTCCCCATCGATGCTGGCCAAGCCATGGCAGATCTTATTGAGACCGTTGTATAATGCCTGCACTCGATCGCATTCCTTTATGCGTAAGTTTGTCAATTCAGTAAAGCGTACTGGAGTGTTGTTGAACGCAGCTAGCACCGCTAGAGTTGGGATTGCATCCTGTATTTTTGAACCAACTACAATTGTCTGTATGTTCGGAAATTGGGTGATGATGGCCTTGGCTTTGGCGTCTGGTTGGGTAAAGTCTGGCGCATCTATGCCGATATCAATACGCCCACCAGTTAGCACTTCAGCGGCCCACAGATAGGTAGCAGCAGAGGCATCTGGTTCGATAAGGTAGTTGCGTGCAGTGTAACCAGTTGGAGCCACATGCCAAGTGGTATCATTTACTGTTTTAATTTTCGCGCCAAAGGCCCGCATACAGTTGAGCGTCAGATCTATATAGCCATTGGCGCTGATATCCTTACCGGTCAGCACTATCTCGGCCGGTGCTTCGCCACATGCTGCGAGCATTAGTAGTGCTGACACGTACTGGCTAGACAAACTCCCATCGATTTCAAAACGCTTAGCATGCATTTTACCTACGCCATGCACAATCACTGGTGGGTAACCGGTTTGGCTATCGACACGAATTCCATTCTGGCTAAGAGCTGCTAGCAGCGGGCTTATCGGACGTGTATGCATGTTGTTATCACCGTTCTGTACAACAATGCCTTCAACTAATACCGATGCAGCTGTAAGAAAACGCATCGCGGTACCGGCATTACCTAAAAACAGTGGCTGCGTAGGCATTTGTAGTTTGCCGGAACCGGTTACGACGAATGTAGTGTTATCTGGCTCATCTATAGTTACTCCCATCTGGCGTAGAGCTATTGACATGTAGTTAGTATCATCGCTTTTTAGCGCACCGCTTAGACGACTAGTGCCTTTCGCTAGAGCTGCTAATAATAAAACACGATTAGTAATAGATTTTGAACCTGGGAGTAATACTTTGCCATTTATAGGTGATTTAGGTGGTGTAACAGTCACAGTCTTTTGTGAACTCAAAGCGCACAATTCCTAATCAAAGAAATGTCATGTAGAGTAGTTTAACATGATGAACTTATATAATTAACTAAACACGCTACCGTTGTTTAGTAGATGGGTCGCTATATGGTGTATATTACTAGCCTGTTAGTATAGCTTTATATTGATTGCGCTGACAGTGCAAGTGCAGAATGATAATTCTGAAGATACAAGTATTGTAGGTTAAGCATTGGGGCTGGATGGCTTGCTAGCAGATTGTAAAGCTTACACAAGGCTCCATGGTAACAAAAATTTAATATGGAAGCATATAAACAACCTCCAGCACTACTTTGTGCTGTTTATTAGAAGATCCATGAGTAGCATTGATCAATACGTTTTTAGGAAGCTAAGATACGACATGCTTGTTTACAGTGTGTCTAGGATAGTAAAAAACCACAGTTAATCGCATCTCGTAAATCCACTATTACTATATAGTACTCGCGTAAATTCGGCAATAACGCTAATATATGCGTATCCAATCTAAAAAATTAACCGCGCGCCTCGTAAATTAGCTAGTATGTCTAGCATTAATTGGTGACCGGTACAATATAAAGTAAATCTTACGAGATTCAAGTTGCTGATGCAAGAGGCGTTTATCAGGTATTGATACCTTGACGACCATTACCTGCTGGCAACTATTGAAAGCGCAGCTTTAGGCGCAGCTATACTTTTTTTTGTTTTTTGGTAGCACTTGAACTGTTCCACTAGATGATTTCATAGTGATAACGCTTGCAGCCACGGTATACTAAGCCTCCATAAAAGGTACAGTTTAGACTGACGCAAGGTATTATAATAGTTTGATTATATATACATCTTTATCAGTCAATATACGGAAAAAATATTTCATATTATAAATTAGTTTGCTCGTGAATATGTAGCAGATGTTAACTTACGTAGGTAAGTTCCCTTATATATTTCTAAATATATTATTGACTAATCCCAGCTTAATGCTCCACCAGTCTGATATTCGATAACCCGAGTCTCAAAGAAGTTCTTTTCTTTCTTCAAGTCCATAATTTCACTCATCCATGGGAATGGGTTGGTGGTCCCTGGATATTCTTGCTTTAAACCAATTTGCGATAGACGACGGTTTGCGATAAACTTGAGGTAATCCTCCATTATCGCTGCATTCATGCCTAACACACCACGAGGCATAGTGTCACGAGCATATTCAATTTCTAACTGAGTGCCCTGCAGGATCATTTGGGTCGTTTCTTCCTTGATTTTAGCGTCCCACAAATGTGGGTTTTCAATTTTAATCTGGTTGATAACATCAATACCAAAGTTCAAGTGCATTGACTCGTCGCGTAAAATGTATTGGAATTGCTCAGCCACACCGGTCATTTTATTACGGCGGCCCATGGATAGGATTTGAGTGAAGCCACAGTAGAAAAAAATTCCTTCCAGGACGCAGTAATAGGCAATCAAGTTGCGTAGCAGTGCTTTGTCATTCTTTAGGGTGCCTGTTTCGAACTTTGGTTCGGAGATTGAACGAGTGTATTTGAGGCTCCAGGCAGCCTTCTTAGCGACTGACGGAATTTCGTGGTACATGTTGAAGATCTCGCCTTCATCCATTGATAATGATTCGATGCAGTACTGGTAGGCATGGGTATGGATTGCTTCTTCAAAAGCCTGGCGTAGGATATACTGGCGGCACTCTGGGTTAGTAATTAAACGATACAAAACTAGTACTAGGTTGTTTGCAACTAGGGAGTCAGCGGTCGAAAAAAAGCCTAAGTTGCGCATGACGATGCGGCGCTCGTCATCGGTCAATCCTGTGGAGTTTTTCCATAGAGCAATGTCGGCAGTCATGTTAACTTCTTGCGGCATCCAGTGGTTGGCACAGCTGTCAAGGTACTTCTGCCAAGCCCAGTCGTATTTGAACGGTACAAGTTGGTTGAGATCTGCGCGACAGTTAATCATGCGCTTTTCATCAACGGTGACACGGGCTGCGGAACTTTCTCGCTCAGCAAGGCCTTTATCGACGTCAAGTTTTTCCAGTGCTGCTTTTGCGCGAACAACCGCAGCAGAGTCGCTGTCAGTCACGTTGCGTGCTTCCCAGGCGGCAGAGATACCTGCGTTGTCGAGGTGAGATGTGCTGTCTTTGCTTGTATAGCCAGTGTTAGTGCCTTTGATAGCTAACGCATCAGTAGTTGCGCTGTCGACTTCATCCCAATTCAACATAAGATTTTTCCTTCTTAAATGCCCAAAAAAGTTTTTTGCAAACTTTATGGTATTGAAATACTGAGCACAGTAATAGTTGGTAGATATCAGTATAATATGTGCACTATATATTGTGCTATTTATTTTTAATAGCACAATATATAGTGCATAGCCAGGCAAGTCAACATACGGTATATATGTGTCTTGCATTGATGTTTAGCACTCATAAAGCTATAAAAGTTGGAGTTAATTGACGATCGATAAGATTTTCATGGCATTAAAAAATACTAATTTGATCAGCTATACTGGAAGCGGTCCACACTATCCACATAGTGTGCATAAAGGTTCCGTAGAAAAAACCTATACAGGCTAATTACAGCTTCGAGTATATCCGCTATAATAGCTTGACGGCAGGTTCACTCGTGAACTTTAGATACAAAGAATATAAATCGCTCTAGGCTGAAAACTAAAAAATTTTCTATGAAAAGCAAAGTAATCTGATTGGCGCCATTAAGTGCATAGCGCCGTGTAAAGAAATTACAATCATCAATCAAAGTTAATTACGGTATCGGCAGTAGCGTCAACGCTTGCGACTATTTGTATGTATACAAAATTGATGGTATGAAAATATTATTGAGCTGTCTAGGCATGAATTATGCAGATGTATTTATGCTGCATTACTTTAATGCTAGCATGCACGGTAGGAGCGTCAAGACAGTAATGCAAATGCATAAATACATGTAGCTCCTGCAAAAAAAATACTTAAGTCGTAACAATCTGGCAAAAAACACAGTCTAAAAAAATTTTTTAAGCATCCTAGAAGATAAATTCTTTTATGGCGCATAAGTGCAATTATTTAGTGCCTATCTGTAGTAAGTCTCAAATATATCTTAACTAAGCATAAATAGCAAACTATCCTGGTTTCGATGTAATGTTGATAGGCAATTGATAACTTTAAACAGTCTAACAGTGCATGAGCAGTCTTTCAATACCTAACTAAACACTGCACATAAGTTAGAACGTAAATACTTTGGCGTGGAGTGGGTATAGTTTAACTGTTATACAGCCGTTAAACGCATCTTATGCTAGGTTTATCTGAGAGCCTAGACTGTTTTAACCTCAATAAGGACATGGCTATGATCTAGCTAATTTATACTAGTCGACTATATCGATAATTAATAACCCAGCATGAGGCTTATTGACAGCGTATTCAGTTAATACTCATGGTACGCTAATCATTAATGCGTAACGTGTTGCTGCTTAGTAAGTTAACCTGCGTTAGCAGCTAACAGGACATAGTTAACTACTTAAGCCTAGAATAGAGCTAAGTCCATGGCTAAGGCTATCATGGGAAGTAATTTACATGAAGCGCTTTCTTGAATGGTTTAATGAAGAAGACATGCTAGCTTGTCTTGCAAACTGATCTTTCAACTATTTTAGGAAATGAGCCAAGCTGTTGGCATGTATATATCTGACGTAGTTCTGGGCTGATTAAGCTGGTATACTAGCTGAGAGACTTCAATATTTTTTCTATTGATGCCGTAGCTATATTTGGCATAAAACCACTTGAAGGCTGTATTTCTCCATGCATAGAGCGACATGTTCGACTAACCGACTATCCTGAATCGAGCTTCATGGTGACATGCTGGAATATATTCAGTTTAGTTGGCATATACATCCGTTTAAGGAATGAAAACCGAAATATTAAAACTTGCTAATAATATGTTGTTTAATGTGTCCACTTATTTATGCAGTTGTGATATAGACTAAGGTATTAGACCTAAAACATATCTTCAGTATAAACAAAAAAATTATCTTTACTGAATGCTTATTTTTTAGATGCAGCAAAAAGTTAAACATGTATGTTAAGGCTCAAAGTACGACCTTGTATAATTACCTATAAATTAGATGCTTTTCGATAAGAATCTTGTAATTACGGTATTCCAAGCACCGACCATCCAATGTATAAGCAATGTTTAGTTTATATTGATCCGTTAAAAGTAATAATGTTTTCTAGCAAGGCTTAATTAGCATTGATCAGTCTGTCTTTTGGTGGTTTCTGTTTCGCTTAGCTTGATGATGACATCCGGCGCAAGATACTCGCGCCTCTAATTGTTAAGATTGGGTTGATTCTAATTATGCATGTCGGTACTTTAGATTTGCCGCGTTGACTGGTTAATCGTGAGCGCATTACCGAGGTTCACGCTACCTATAAAAGCATTTTGCTAATATATATTAGCGCTAGATGAAGAGCTTATTTACTTAAGCCATTTTTAGTTGTGATGCACGTCAATCGCGAGTTATGCTAATTATAATAGCGATATAGTATATTTACGTCTATTTTTGCCATTTACATAATAAAGTATCCAGCCTAAGTCATGAGCGTGATGGCACTTATGGTTAAATAACGCTAACGCTTCTTATATATTTTTTATAAAATGAGCGGCCATGATTTATGCTAGCGCTAGTAAGTCAATACAATTGTCGTAGTTGGCTTATATTACAGGCATCAGGTAAAGGCACAAGGTTATTATCTCATTGAGAAACTCTTCTAACCACTTCTGACGGTTATTACTGTCACTGTTGACCTTACTCCAGTAATTAGCTAGATCTTTACTGGAAAATATATAAGCAGCTGGAAGTGCAATTTATCGATAACCTGCGCGCTAATCGTACACGTTTCTAACGTTACATTCATGAGCCATGCTTGTCAACTATGTGTATAGTATTAATCGTAAAATACGCGTAGTGTTGAACATGTTAATATATAAAATATTGGTGCTAGTATCCAGGCATGTACGGATAGGATGAATATTAATTAGTCGTTGTTGATTTTGATGTTACTTAGCTAGTCAACGAAATGCTTGCTACACTACGATGAATCTTATTATCTAGCTGATAGCAATAAATTATGGTGCCCATACCTATTATGAAGAACTAGGATGCGTTCCTTAAGAATCTGTGTGGTTGGGCATAAGAGCTTTATAATTTAACATTAGGCTTAACTCTAATTAAGAATTTTGAGTTTTATAAAATGCAGCAAACCTGTGCAGATTTAGATTATGTCTAGATTTTATGTAAATATCGTTTTAAAGCGTGCCAACGGTGTCTGCTTGCACTATAATTGCTGGCGATTAAAATAGCTCTGCTGTACATTTCTCAAAGAAAACCACAGTTGAGCTTGTCGCCGTACTATGGTACAGACTACCCGATTGCTTACGGGCAATCGGTCAACTTAAACTAGATGAAGACTGTTTAAGTTGACCAGCTGAATCAGCCGGTCAACGATATACTGCGCAATTCAGAAGTGGATATATTGACCAGAAATACTGCGCATGTGCGTAATACACTAGCTGCTATAAATTAATATAGCCTTGTTTCAGTAAAGACGTTTCTAGTGTGGGCGCTGTTCGTATTCACCATAAGTATCTTGCTCAGTAATAAGCATTTTCTTTCTGTGCATGGTCAGTTATGTCGCGGACGCCCTTAAGCTCTGGAATACGCTCTATTAGAGTGCGCTCTATACCTTCACGCAAAGTCTTATCAGCCTGGCCACAGCCCTGGCAACCGCCACCAAATCTAAGTACGGCAATACTGTCTTCGACTACATCAATCAAGCTGATCTGGCCACCGTGATTAGCTAGCCCTGGGTTTATCTCGGTTTGCAAGTAATAGTTAATACGATCGTTGATAGGGCTGTCGACAGTAATGCTGGGTACCTTAGCGTTAGGTGCTTTAATAGTTAGCTGACCACCAATGCGATCTATAGTATAGTTAACAACCGCCTCCTTAAGAAAAACTTTACTGAAGTAATCTATGTACACCGTGAAGCTTTTAAGCTTAAGAGCGATATCTTTAGATTTTTCTTCGCCAGGTTTACAATAAGTAATGCAAGTTTCGGCATATTGAGTGCCTGGCTGGGTAATAAAAATGCGGATTCCTATACCTGGGGTATTCTGCTTAGACAATAGGTCAGCCAGGTAATCATGGGCCGCGTCAGTAATGGTTATGGCAGTCATGAAAACTCCTCAGAGGCTTCCTAAAATTTTGTGCTAATTTACTATGAAGGTGCACAATCTGTGTGTTTTTTATTAGATTAACATCTAATCATTATTCTATTGATCAAACTAGTCTTTGATTAATAGCATAGCTACTATGCTCTAGTCATCAGTAGCTGTCTATATTACACGGACAAACGGTCATCACATAACACGGCCAGTACAGTATAATGGTTATTATCGTAAGTGCTTGGTAAGTATAGCTATTAGCTAAAAACACTACTAAGTGCAGTACGTATACTGAGTACAAATGCTCACTGAGTACTTTGAATAAAAGTGTTTTGCAAAGAATCACTCCAGTGCCACATATACTACTGCTAGTAACATCATACTTGGCAAGTTCTAGAAAAGTATACGGTTATACCAATAAATAATAAATCTTTAGTAAAGTTCCGGAAAATCTAAGCTGTAGTAGCTATAATTTTTGCTTGGTCTAGCTATTAAGATACAGCAGCAACTGCCAACATAATAAAGATAGTTTAAGGCAAGCAGTAGTTAAAATCGCATACCGCAGTTTATGGCTCAATCGACATTAAATGTATGATATACTTTGTACCTGTCAGGATTTTCTGAAGTTATAAACAATAGTTACATTAGCACATTGATATATTGGTAGTCACATCTACTATAATCCAATATTAACCTAGCACCTATCGTCAGCCGTGTCTATTTTTGGTAGAGCGCAGAATCAAATCAGCTGGTGCAATGAACGGCGTGCAGCACTAAGACAATAGCGTGCACTACTTTTTCTTAACGTAACCTACGTAAAGTTTATGACTTTTACATACATCTAGAGGATAACTAATAATTTTGCAGCAGTTGATGTCTAGAATGTTCAATTCTAGTGGCAGGTCATGGAAGTACTGCTATCGCTACTAATAGCTACGGCATATACCTAGACGATCGCTAATTCTCTTAGCGTACTTTGTCCTGCTGATCTGCTACATTTACATGACAAATTTAGTATTTCTAGGGTAATAATGTTGCATATCAAATTTAGATAATTGCTAGAGTTGAGGTCGTTTTAATTGCGCTGAAATAGCCACGCGCCAATCAGATTTAAATCAAACTAAAATATGATATTGGTGAGCTGCAAGGAAAGTTTAAATTATGATTCATAAAATTTCTAGAGTTAGCACGGATGGTCTACCAATAGTAATATGTATTGCTGCAAGCACAACTACGTTAACTACTTTGAGTAGTTAGTTGTAATAAACACTGGTAGTTGTGGGTAACGGGCTGCATTAAATGCAGTAGCATTGATTCGTCAGGTTAACGCTAGGTCAGATTAGCTACAGAAGCTGTTTGGTAAGTTTATTGTTACTGTCAGCACAAAAAACTACGCAGCCAAACGACTCCTCACTGCAGCAGCCATTGAGCGGTACGAGTCGGAACGTTAGCCGAGTATATGAGCATAAAATCATTAGCAGCTATTGTTTGCTACTGATATCTGTTACTACACTCTATTATAGTTAACAGAGTAATCCCTAACAATTCATGTGTCATGGTGGTTTAAGTAATTGACTAGATTTATAATTGTCTAGTAAGCAGCTATCTAATGTATTTAGACTATGCTGAAGTCGAGCCTATAATCTTGCTGTGTGCAGTGGATTTATCGCCAACATTAAAGGTAACTAGTACGTCGTATGTTGACTATTAAAGTATATAGATCTGGCTTGCTTGAGCGCACAATCCAGCCAGGACAAAAGATTTGTACAATCTAAATCTTAGTAATACCATAGGAGCTTAATAGCTTTAGTGGCTGATTAGCCGCGCGATCAAGCGTAAAATCAGCTATGCTTGATATTATAGCGATAATATTAGCTAATAAATTATTGTATGCTTATAGTTATTGCAACCTTGCTACCTTAATGAGGACACGCGTGCAGTGATTTCGGTTAGGTTGTTCTAGGTTAGAAAATGCGGCGACAAGGGTAAATGTAACGCTACCTTCAAATGGTAAATACCTTACAGTTCAATATCAACGTTCACAATATGTGTTGGCCATTAGCTTTATAGAAAAGATTGGCAAGAAGCTCTTATGCGTATTAATAACAGGTACGTTAGATGTCTGCAAGAGAATCTGTTATTAAGGTCGAGCGTAACTGGCTCCCAGGTATAGATTTATAGTAAATTCATAGTGCCCGAACCCGGAATTGAACCGGGACGCCTTTTGGGGCGGGGGATTTTAAGTCCCATGCGTCTACCAGTTTCGCCATTCGGGCGGTAGAGCAGTAAACTGGGGTTAGAGTATATAGATTTATATATTGGGATGCAAGTTCAATAGCTGCTATTTTAGCATTAAAATAGAGCTAAAATAACTTGTTAAATAGGCTATATAAACAAAAGCCCTAGCTGAGTCTTAAGGTTCTTTGTTGGCGCCAAATCGCTTTTATCAGAAACTGGTATTATGCATTTAGAGCGTGCTTCCACTTTTAACTTAGATTACCCCATCAGCTTCACCCCAGCTTGTCGCGTTACCGATTAGTAAAAGTAATGTTTTTTGGTCACATCAAAGCTTCTTGTTAATAGAGCTGCTACACCATGCTGATCAGTTCACGTATATTTACTTTGATAGCGTAGTCTTGGCAAGCAACAATGCTTGGCTTAATGCATTCGCATAATAACAGACTAGCCATAGTATTTGTCAATCCAGTCTGGGTACATGTAGAGTTTGTTTTTGCGAATTATATCCCTAACCTGCATAAGCAGTTTGCTATGGCTGGCATTAAAATGTTATTTGCTGTGGCTTATCAGGCCAGTGTCGAGGCGTAGTTACTACTGGTAAGGCGATGAGTATGTTAAGTTGGATGACTAATGACTATGAAATAGTTTCGTTGATCTTCTTCCTATTTAACATAGTTTTGCTAATGAAATATGGCAACAAGCTATATTTATAGTATTTTTCCTTGCCAATATTCTTCATATCACTGCTGAGGCATGAGTTGCTCAAGTGAATCAATATTTGTAACTGGCACAATCTATGCCAAGCGTTTAGCATGTTTATGGACTTTTTTTGGTTTTACCGTAATGGCAACTCATATATCGGTAAGCGCATAGTTAACATCTCTTGCGATGTCCTTTAGCTAGAGCAATCAATACTACTGTTTGAAGAGGTTGATATTTTTTCGCATTCAGTTTGCGTGGTCTGGCTAGGTATTTCTTGTCTATAGTGTTTTGCAGCATATCTAGCTAGGAGATATGCTGCATCAGGCTTTATAGCGGCAGATGCATCGATATTGGCGTAAACTAGATAAATGCACTGGTTATCAACGCTAAAGGCGTGTTTTAAAGGTTAAAACTAATGATAATATTTAGGTACTTTATGATATTGCTCAATTCTTGAGTACGCCTTCTTTACAAAACTATTAAGTTGTTTTTTAGAAAGATGATGCCAACCAATTCATTGGCGATATTAGTATTGTTGTTAACATGTAGATTTATGCAGGCATCTTGCAGCGCAAGTGAATCATTGCTACCACCGCCGAAAATAAACCATGAATGTTTGCTTGCAGGAATGTCATGATTATGGATTGACTGCATCAGCATCAGTTTTGCAAATATTGTGCATTCTTCTATGTTTACACTAATCAGTAGCTGGCTGCGTTTTAGCTTGCTTTGTAGGTTTTGCTAGTTAATTCCAACTAAAGTTATTGAATGAAGTCACATATAATATTACACAAATCAAAGGTAATGCGATTATGTTCGAGAATATTCTCGTCCTCAAGCTGGATTACCAGTCGAAAGTAACTGACGAAGGTATACCTATAAGGTGAATCGACATTAGTTACAATATTAAAATTACTCTGAATAATATCACAAATGGTCTGTTTGCCAAAGTTTAGCTTGATCAAATAAGCATGTGAGTAGACAGATCTAAAAAGAATAGTTATGTCTATTTATATTGCAACTAGAGATAGCATTTAAACTATAGTCATAGTTGATGTAGTTAGTTAATTAGTTAGTTTAGTTATGTATTTATATAATATCGTGAGTCATAAGGATAATTATATTTGAATATCAGCTTTAGGAATTAAATGACACGACTCATGAATAATAAATATTATAATATGTGTATAAAGCTCACTTAAAAAGTATTGTCATTATACAAAACAATACTTTTTAAGTGAACCATAAACTTATAATTTAGCGCTCATATTTTAGCATACGTTAACGCATAAAAACTCATCATGATCTGGGTTTGATATACATCTCAAAGATGTTGACTTATTTTTGTATCTTGTGTATGATAGACAATCAGCATAACGATCAGCATAAATTGTATGCTTGAGCTCACATATTAGCAGAAAATAATCTGATAGTTACTACTGATGGTAGTGTCGCTGTAGAAATTGATTAATTGATAGCCCTTTGTATACTGTGCAAAGTAGGTGGCGGTGCAGTTATTGTAGTTTCAATATTTATTAATCACGTAGTGTACATTGAAGCACTTAATACATGGTAAAGATAAATGAGTAAAGGGAAGGTAAGTTGTTACTAATCAGCGCCTAGAAGCGAAAAGCTCACTATAATTATTCATGGTTTTAAAGTGCTTTATTGTTCACATTGGTAATGTGAACTATTAGTTTTTTTTGCGGAACCTACTTACATATTATTTACAATAATATCGCAGCGCCTATTAGGTATAAAGCGCATTATAGGCTTAGGTGAGCTTTATTCAACTGCGCTATATTACGTACATGTATCCTTTTGTCAAGACTCTGATGATTAAGAAATGCTTGTTTCCAGCAGCCGGTTACGGCACTCGCTTCTTGCCAGTCACTAAGGCTATACCTAAAGAAATGCTATCCATGGTAAACAAGCCACTAATTCAATATGGCGTTGAAGAAGCATTCGATGCCGGCTTGAGCGAAATTTCTATTGTTACTGGTCGTGGTAAGCATGCATTGGAAGATCACTTTGATATTAGCTATGAGCTAGAAAACCAGATCAAGGGCACTGATCAGGAAAAATACCTGACCGGTATCCGCAAGCTACTCAACAAGTGTTCGTTTTCATATATCCGTCAAACTCAGATAAAAGGACTTGGTCATGCGATCCTAACTGGCCGACCACTGATCGGCAACGAACTATTTGCCGTAGTTTTGACTGATGATTTATGTGTTAACGTAACAGGTGAAGGCGTACTAACCCAGATGGTTAACTTGTACCAAAAGTACCGCTGTACCATCGTTGCGATTCAAGAGGTTAACCCGCAGGAAATCAATAAGTACGGTATTATTGCTGGCGATTACATCAGCGATGGCCTGATTCGCGTGCGTCACATGGCCGAAAAACCAGCACTAGAAGATGCTCCTTCGAATTTAGCAATCATTGGTCGCTATATTCTAACGCCGGATATCTTTAAATTAATCGAAGAAACTAAGCCAGACAAAAGCGGTGAGATTCAGATCACTGATGCGTTGCTGAGGCAAGCAAAAAACGGCTGCGTAATTGCTTATAAATTTAAAGGCCGCCGTTTTGACTGCGGCGGTGCCGAAGGATATATTGAAGCAATTAACTTTTGTTATAAATACTTTTATAAAGCTAACCAAGCTTACTGATGCACGTGCTTGACTTGCTTCAAAGTCTAGTCTTCTTGTGATTTTTTTATTTTTAAGTCCAGCAAGTTAGTATCTTGATATTTTTACGCAGGAAAGTAACATGGCTTATGATTTTGATTTGTATGTAATTGGTGCCGGTTCTGGCGGTATTCGTGCAGCGCGTTTTGCTGCAGGTTTTGGCGCTAGGGTAGCGATAGCAGAAAGCCACTATTTAGGTGGTACTTGCGTAAACGTTGGCTGCATACCAAAAAAACTATTAGTTTATAGTGCATATTTTGCTGAATACTTTGAGTTGGCTAGCAGTTTTGGTTGGTCTTTAGATGAAGTAAATTTCAATTGGGCAACTTTGATCACAAACAAAAACCGTGAAATTAACCGCTTGCATGGTATCTACCGCAACTTATTGACTAATAGTGGTGTTATCCTACATAAAGGTCATGCACGCTTGATGAATCCGCATCAGGTAGAGTTGAATGGCAAACTTTTTACCACTAAACACATCTTGATCGCGACTGGTAGCTGGCCAAATATTCCAAGAATTCCAGGATGTGAATACGTCATTAATTCTAATGATGTGTTCTTTCTTAAAGAATTACCTAAACGCGTATTAGTAGTAGGCGGTGGTTATATTGCCGTTGAGTTTGCAGGCATCTTCCATGGTTTAGGCGCACAAACTACCCTACTGTATCGAGGTGACCTTTTCCTGCGTGGTTTTGATAACTCGGTATGTATGCACCTGAGGGAAGAGTTGACCAGGCGTGGTCTCGACCTAAAATTCAACGTTGATGTTGAGCGCATCAACAAGCAAGCGAATGGCAGTCTAGTAACTACACTAAAAGACGGCCGTATACTAGAAGTTGATTGTGTGCTCTACGCTACCGGACGTCGTCCGATGCTGGATAATCTGGGCCTGGAAAATACTAGTATTAAACTAGATCAGCGTGGTTTTGTACAGGTGGATAACATGTACCAGACTACTGAAACATCGATCTCAGCCATTGGTGATGTCATTGGTCGTGTGCAACTAACGCCGGTGGCTTTGGCTGAAGGCATGGCGGTAGCGCGCCGTCTATTTAGGCCCAAGCAGTACCGTCCAGTGAATTATGCGATGATTCCGACTGTAATATTTAGCCAGCCAAATATTAGCGCTGTTGGTCAGACTGAGGAAGAGGTGAAAAATAGTGGTCATAAAGTGCATATATTCGAAAGCCGCTTTCGGCCTATGAATCTTACTTTAACTAATTGCCAAGAAAAAACCTTGATGAAACTAGTAGTTAACGCCGATACAGACAAAGTTTTGGGCTGCCATATGGTTGGGCCAAATGCTGGAGAGATCATTCAAGGCTTAGCGATCGCGCTGAAGTCTGGCGCAACAAAGCAACATTTTGATGAAACTATTGGTGTACACCCAACTGCAGCGGAAGAGTTCGTTACCATGCGTACGCCTATGGTTGCCTGATCAGTAAACTAATATTGCTGCTAGTGATTATTTACCAGTCGTCATTAATTTTAATAGCAGAGTAACCTATAGGTGTTCCCAGGTGTAGTTTATTTACTTAATTTTTGCTGTAATACCAGATTTACTGTGAGGTTATTCTTAAATGCTAGCCAATTTTTAGCTAGCATAAGCGGCCAGGATATTAAATTATAGCTTACAATAAATAGCGATTGCTATACTCTATATAAGATAGACGCTATGTCCTGGGTTTATTGGATTTTGGCGTGACTTTCTCTGTGATTCTTTTCGTATCCTACATATAAATTATGTAGCAGGTTATATCGGCGCTAGCATCATCTGACATTTATCGTACATCCAAAGCTATCAGGATCACATCAAAAAGAGCTGCTATCCTTAGTAGCTTGTTATGCAGTCTTGTATTCCGTGCAGTTGACTGCTGTAGCGATCTGGACTGGAAGAAACTTCACTGTCTATAATTAAAGATTACTAATTGGTTAACTTGATTGAAACAACATAAAATCTACTATGTGCTATGTTTAAGAGATATTTTTTATTAAGATAAGCATAGCAACCTGGCTATCGATCTTAGCCTTTTTTCTATTTAACCTAGCTTTTATATGCAAAATAAATCATTAATATCAGACTTATCAATGAGTCATAGACTAAAAGATTAAAAAACAAGTATAATTCAAAATATGAATTTATCAACCAATAACGGAGAGTCAACGATGTCTCTTATCAATAGCCAAGTTAAACCGTTTAAGGCTACTGCATTTAAAAATGGCAGCTTCGTAGAAGTAACTGATGTTAACCTGAAAGGTAAGTGGTCTGTAGTTTTCTTCTATCCGGCTGATTTTACCTTCGTGTGCCCAACTGAACTAGAGGACTTAGCTGATAACTATGCCGGATTCCAAAAACTTGGTGTTGAAATTTATAGTATTTCTACTGATACCCATTTTGCCCATGCTGCTTGGCACAAAACTTCACAAGCTATCGGCAAAATTCAGTACACCATGATCGGTGATCCAACTCTAACCATTTCCCGTAGCTTTGACGTACTAATAGAAGAAACTGGTCTAGCAGAACGTGGTACTTTCGTCATTAACCCAGAAGGTCAGATCAAGACTGTAGAGTTGAGTGACGGCGGTGTTGGCCGTGACACGTCTGAGCTGCTACGTAAAATAAAAGCTGTGCAGTACGTAGCTGCACACCCCGGCGAGGTGTGCCCAGCCAGGTGGAAAGAAGGTGAAGCTACTCTAGCTCCGTCTCTAGACCTAGTCGGCAAGATTTAAGTATGCAAAGACTTTAATTAAGGCTATATGCCATAATACTCATTAATCTATGATTTTTCCTCAAGATGCCATAGCAGGATTTGCTATGGCTTTTTTATGTGCTAAACTGGATGGATAGAAAACTTTCCCGTATGTGAGGTGCTAATCTAAAAGCTTAGTCAAAGTGATACTTGGCATCAGTGATCCTGCCCAGCTTATTAATGTCTGCATATTTCTTGATGACGATGTAAGGTCTTAGGAAATACTTTTTTGCAGGACCATAGGCAGTCTATTATACAGAGCAGACCTGAACACTTATGGCAATGATGCGTGTAGCTTTTTGTTGTAAGCTTCAGACATGGTTTGCATGTATCCTATACAAAATTAGTAATCAATAAGCCACGTGCTAAACGCTTTCAATCAAAAAAATCACGAAATAGGCATCACAAAACATGCATACTACAATAATTTTATATTAGTTATGAATGAGCATATATGCCCCATTAGAGCACACTACTATATTTAACTATTCTGATGCCGGTAAAAAATTATTTATGTCATTATCGAAAATGGAACAGTACATTTTATAATGTACATTACCTTTTGATCAGCCACACAACCAAGAATCTACAATGGCAGCGCCATACTGTTCTTTCCATGCTTGCAGGCCGCGATGGTTTGTATCTTTAGTCTCAATTAGATCACCTGTATGCTGGTTGTGGTACACTTTAACAACACGTATGTTGCGCTGTTTTGATGCGATGGTAGCGGTACTGGCTTTGCCATAACTAGGCTCAAGGATAGAAATAATATCGCACAGGTTTTTGCTGTAATATTTCATTAAGTCTTGTAGTTTTTCTTCGAATTCAATTTCTTTCTGCAAGCCAGCATCTTTCTTCAATGATTCAAGCTTGGCCAACTGTTCTTGAAGGGCTTTTTTTACTGCACGAAATTCGGCTAGTCTGGACAAGATCTATACTCCAATAATGTGGTTGGCTGATGGTTAACTGCAGATAAAGCGCATAAGACTACAAGCTTTAAGGTGATCAAAAGGAGCAGCATAGGTAAAAGGTGTGGCTGTTAATGTTGCGCGAGTAAATTATAGCCTAGTGAAATAAAATAATTTAATGTCAGGTAGTATCTAGTTATGTAAGTAGGTAGCTTATCACTTAATGAATAGGTCATGGTATCATGTTCCGCCAAACGGATAGTTTTTGTATAAAATCTATATTTTATACCACCTATATATTTGCATTGTGATGCGGTCAAGAATATGCTGTGAGAGTGCAAATGTATATAGAAATTTTTCTTGACTAAACGATGGTCAATCTATAAATATTTAGCATTATATTTGATGCAGTAACATGATTGCCTAAATTATTGTCTAACATAATAACTATATACTTTGTCATAAAGTATTTGCCTGGTAATTAATGAATTTTAGCTTTGACCGCAATATCCTATCAGTGCTGACCAAAGCATATCTACGTTTCACAACCACTCAAAGACGACTGAATATTTATGGTAAAACAGTTGTCCAGTTAATCCATCCAAAATGCCAAGTAGTCAAGATTATCAAACCAAACGCAATCCTATACCATGCAAACGCCGCGTAGCTATGGCTAGCAATAAACTTGAGTAAGGCTTTGACCGTCATCATCGCAAAGATAAATGAGGCGACAAATCCTATGGCGAACAATGGCAAAGCATCCTGTTGACATAGGTCACGGTATTTGTAACACGAATACACAGCTGCACCGATCATAGTCGGTATGGCTAAAAAGAAAGAAAACTCGGTGGCAGCTGTACGTGACAGGCCACTCAGTAAGCCGCAGATAATAGTGGCACCAGAACGCGAGGTACCAGGAATTATAGAAAAGCATTGCGCTACGCCGACTTTGAGCGCATCTTTCCAAGTGATATCATACACCGTTTTAGCGTGAACTAAATGTTGGCGGCTCTCGACCCATAACATGATCATACCACCTACCACAAGTGTAATTGCTACGATAATAGGACTGAATGGGTCATGCTTCATTAGGTCGATAACAATCATTCCAAGTGCGACTGCTGGTAATAGCGCAACGATCAAGTTAACTGTCAAACGTTGAGAATTGCGTTGGTTTGGTAAACTAAGTATTACATTTAGGATCTTACGTCGAAACTCCCATATAACAGCTAAGATTGCGCCTAGTTGAATAATAATATTGAACAGTTTGAAGTGTTTGTCTTCAAAACCGATCAGTTCGGCAATGATAATTTGGTGTCCGGTGCTTGAGATTGGTAGGAACTCTGTTAGCCCCTCCACTACACCAAGAATTAATGCCTGTATGATGACCCAAAAATTCATGTTATCCTCAAAAGATTATGCGCTGTGGCATGGTCTTTGCCCATCTTTTTGGGTGGCGCACTTAAGCGAATATGCCGAAGACATAATATTAATTGTTGTACAATCTGTGCTCAAAAAAATATTAAAAAATCAAGTAACGCTCAGATTTTTTTGAGTATAGACTAATAGTTTATCTGGTCAATCAGAGCTATTGATGCGGCACATAATTATATACAAGCATAGAATGAGAACTAATTGATCCCTATGGTGATCATGTAAGTGGCTAATTTTAAACTTGAGAGCTAAGACCTCTCAGTTATCCTTAACATGGACTATTCTGCTGTTTTCAAGAAACACTCTTGATCCTTGCTAAAACTAAGAGCACTGGCATTACTAACTATCGAGGATTTACATTCAAAGTATCATAAGACTGGATGATCAACTTTAGTATGTACGCAGATAGTATCTGCATACTGTATGCCGAGCCCATTTGTAGAGCGCCTAAACTGATTGATCTAGGTATTTATCACGTTGTGATAGCCATGTTAGTGACATTATTTGCAAGTAATAGAAGCGATTAATTTGCACATTTGATATCCATAAACACACTGCGTCAGGTAGTTGGCTGGTTATGGGTGTATATTAACGCGCTGGGGCTGATGATTCACAAAGCTGAGCATTAACTTTAGTGCTAGCTGAAGTCGTTTTGCTGTAGTAATCAATGCAGTGTAGTTGCCAGTATACGATCGTACATAGACAGTCTTCGTGCCTTGAAAGTGATCATTAGGAAAATCAGTCAAGCTCGTACAGGCATGGCTAGTATTGGTTCAGCATTAAAGAAACCAATGACCTGTAATACTTCATTTGTCAGAATTATTTTTCAACAAGTAGAGATATAGCAAAAACATTAATCAGAACGTAATATGATTGGCTAGCTTTATTCTACACTAGCTAGCTGGCCAAGTTTGAAAATTGCTTATCTTTAGTTGCAATCATCCAGCTTTTTAGTTTGCCCAGGGAACCACTATGTCCGGACTTGAATTATTCGCCGCCGCTCTTGGGGTAATCTCTGTTTGGTTGACGGTCAAACAAAACCCTTGGTGTTGGCCAGTTGGCCTGGTGATGGTTTTAATCTATGTTTGGGTCTTCTTCGAAGTAAAACTTTATTCAGATATGTTGCTGCAATTAGTCTACGCTGGCCTGCAACTATACAGCTGGTGGCAATGGACTTGTGTGAGTGAGGCTAAACAAGGGCGTAAAGTCACTAATCTAGGCTGGCTAGGAGTTATGGTCAGTCTCGCCTGCAGTACCTTGTTTAGCCTGCTACTAGGCGCTGCTATGGCCAACTGGACTGATGCTGCGCAACCATGGCTTGACGCTGCTTTGACCGGTTTTAGCCTGGTAGCACAAATATGGATGGCGCAAAAACATGTGGAATGTTGGCCATTATGGATTACCGTAGACGTAATCTTTTTCTGGCTGTTCCTTTATAATGGCCTATACTTGACCAGCACACTGTACGCACTTTTTACTTTCATTGCGGTGCATGGTTGGCGTGAGTGGCGTGCCGGTTCGGTGTTAGAAGCATGAAAGTAGTTGTACTAGTCGGCCCTGAATCAAGTGGTAAAAGTTGGCTAGCACAGGAGCTACATACTCATTTCGGTGGATTAATGATCGGTGAATACGCTCGATATTTTATCGAGTATTACCAACGTGATATTACTCTAGCAGACGTACCGGCGATAGCGCGTGGCCAATTAGGTTGGGAAGATACAGCTCGCGCTGAGCAGCCTGCTTTATTAATTCTTGATACACACCTGTTGAATAATAGGCTGTGGGGCCAAACCTTGTTCGGCTATTACCCAGCATGGCTGGACGATGAGCTGCTAGCTAGGTACTATGATCTGCATCTGCTGTTATCTCCTGATGATGTAGAATGGACAGCTGACGGTCAGCGCTGTCAGCCTGAACTGACAGATCGCCGCACATTTTTTCATGGAAGCCTGAACTGGATCAAGCAGCATCAGCAGCCAGTTGTACTGATTTGCGGCAACTGGGAAGAGCGCAGCGCTATTGCGTTTGCTGCAGTTGAACAGCTACTCAGTAGTACGCTAAAGCGCTCAGCTAAGAAAAAATGTGTCCCAGTGTAGCCTGTAATAACTGGTTGTAGTTAACCTTGGGTGCTAATATCTCTAGATATTTGAATATATTAAGTATGGCAAAGTTAGGAGCGAGCTAGACTGCCTTTAGCTTATTTAGCCTACCGGATATAAAGATATTCGGCTTCGGTAAGAAAGTCAGCAGTGCTGATGATTAATATAATGCAGTGATATATCCAAGATCGGTACATTACCTGTCTGCGTTGGTATTATGCTAAGAATAGCGCTATAAAAGAACTGTCTTGTACAAACCTTAGGTTTGTATACTGGTGGTGTATATAAAAGCTCGGCTATCATATAGGCTGGTCTTCTACAATACGAAGATTATTCTAGCTACATATAGCTTTTTTTGAAATTGCCCCACCTAGCAGAGACCGTGCTACTTTGCTATGAAAAAAATATTAAAAGAAGGCTGCTTATCTGTTTAAGCTTACGACTATAGTGAATGACATAATTAATACACAATATACTTTATAAATTCTTTCGCAAAGTGTTTTGTTACTTTGCCATATACCTTTGATTACATCAACATCACTATATACATGATATACCTAGTTAGCTGTATTCTGGCAAAACTGTGTTGCACGGCCACGTGCTAACTTGTTTTTATCGACTAGCTAAGTTATTGGAAAAGTTGCCTTGCTGCTATTCAGCAAGATTGGTGACTAAGTAGTCAATAGATATAAATCTAGTTAATATTGGCTACTTTTACAATATTTATGTAGCTGGTAGCAATTATTTCTAATTGGGTATGGTGATTTTGTTTGGCATACTAGGCTGATCTGTGCTGGCATAGACAAACGCTGCGAGCGTATCTAAATACCTTTTGACCAGTATACACTAGCATACTAACTGATTTAAAGCACGATTCTTTGCTTTTAAGCCATTAAAAGTAATATGTGCGCTACTGAACCTGCAGCTTATTTTGCTACAGCGCTGACCGCAAATCTTCAGTGTTACATATTGCCTACCACTACATCAATATGCCGGCTGAGCCGTTTGATAAATTGTATAGATTATAATATCTACTCTAAAATGTCAATAGCCAACACAGATAGCCAGAATTATGGGATTAATTAACTGCTACAAAGATAATGTGTAGTTTGTGCAACGCCTCAAACTGCCGGCAAGTCACATAGCTAATATTATGGTAATCCATGTACTGCAGTACAAATTAGCTTGATATTAACGTTAAAATACGTGTGCAAACTTTTGCATCTAGTACAAAATAGATAAATGCAATGCTGCACATTTAAAAAAATTTAAACGCTAGCCATGCACAATAGTAAATAGGCTACGTCAGTGATCAGTAAATTATCAGCGACTAGCAACCAAGTGATAAAAAATTAGATTTTAATAGCAAACGAATAGATTATTATCAGTCCAAAATATACTCTCCATTGATACGCAAAATTTAGATTATGAGCTTGCCTGGTGTTCAACACCATAATGTTGCTGCTTAGTGAAATGATTGGTTATGTTGTCAGCTTAGAACAGGATTTGACGGGCACCGTTATTAGTAATTTGATCACTTGTAAGCTAGTGGTATTCATTGATTAGTTGTGCAATACTGTAATATTTTAGTGACTTGTCGCTACTTCATCATTATCATGCACAATAAGCACGTAATTTTGTGTGGGCTTTGTACGATGAGTTAAGTTCACACATCTTTTTAGATACCATCATCTTGTTTGTAATCTCATAGATAAGTACAACGCTATTAAAGATGTCGCTTGATGTCTGCATACTTTGTTGGAGTATTTGCTAATGCCGCAGGCATATGGTAGACTGTTCAGAAGTCTGCACCATATATTGGAATGGTAATTCCTAAAATACGCTAACCTCGCTAAAGGGGGGGTCGCTGTTCTAGTTCAAAGTGTAATGCATGATTTAGCGGCATCAACTTGTAGCACCTAAATCTACAGCGCGCTATAAATTAAAGATGGCTCACAATTGCTAGCGTTAGAATTGAATAGGAAATCTTTTGCGAGAGCTATTAGTAAAACGCTGAAATAAGGTTGTCTCGCTACTGCGAAAATGTGAATTGCAATAATATTGCTTTAATTAGAATATCTATTCTGTTTACATCTGGTTTTACATCAAACAAAACATGCCGCTACTTTTACTAAACTAGTAAAAGTAGCGGCATGTTTTTAGTCAACTAATTATGTCTATATAAACTAGATTAGTCGATCAGTCATAAATATTTACCTCTAGCTACACTAAACAGGTTACAAGGTGAATCTTCAAGACTAACAACAAAAAGTGCTCTAGTGTGAGAGGTTGTACATGCCTTAGCAATAGGTACTCAGCAGTTTTTTTCGGATAAACAGATTGAGGTTACCGGATATACTATAGCTATTTACTACTAGTAAATCCATAAAGATGGATTGTATTGGTACAGGTTTTTATAAAAAACTATTGCGGCAGCGCTGTCAATAAGCCATACAGGTTCCCGATAGTGTTAATAATGCCGCGCTCTAGCTAACCTTAAAATTCTTTCAGAAAGCATTATTATGTCTACAGGATGGCTAGACCAGCGTACCAGACATACTCAGTCAAGAGACTAGCCAAACTCTCATATAAATTAATCCACCTCAGCCTGGCTAGGCTAGCCAATAATACTGATCCACAATAAGCATAACAGCGAAATGCTAACGTATAAGGTATTCGCTGAAGATCGTAAGTAGTAATTACTATAAGTGTCCAGTATCTCCTGGTCTGTGGAGTGATGGTTTTGTTGATACTAGTCTGATTATAAGTTAAGTGCTGACCATAACGGGTAAATTTCTAAGCGAATATACTGTACGTGAAAAAAATGTGCATACAGTATAAAGCTTAAGGCTATTGCAAGTTTCCAGTGCAGCGACTCTTCACGATTAAATCATTAATTAAACAAGTTGCAGACGCAAACCGTATATTGGTCACTCTGGATACGGTTGCGACTAAACTGCTTATAGCGTTATGCCAGACTGGCGTTGATTAGCTAGGAACACTTAAAGCTTTCTCAACGGTTAAGTAAGTTGTTGATTAACAATCATAGACAAGACACTTGAACGGCGCTTGCGTCTCTATGTGGCTAAGGGGGGTATTCTGGCGCCATAAATATTTAATAGATCAAGAAAGTCGTCTGGCACAACTTGTAGGTGGTTATACCTAAGTAGCAGCTCAGTGAGTATTAGATAACTGGTCATTAAGTAACGTATTGTTCACAATCAATAGCTTCATTCTGCGACTTGCTCAAGGCTCAGAATTTACAGTGCTATGTATTTATTATCGACCAACACCTAGTGATTTTGGCACTAGCTATTGCTAGCTTGCATCGTTTTATAAGCCTTGTCAATACTAATGTTTTGGTTACACTTGGAATAACGCATGCATAACTTTAAGCTGATATCTTTGCGGTAGCCTATATTAATTGCGCGTAGTTTAGCTCAGAAAGTTTTAGTGGTATATCTCAACTGTGAGATATACCACTAACATTGTTTTGGCCATTGATTTTAGCAATATGCACATATGCGTAATAAGAACTTTTAATATGTTTGTTTATGACATAAATTTTAAGCAACTATTCATGTTGACAACGCGATAATCAATAGAGGTTAAAAAACTTTTTATAGTATGTCATTTAAAGGACGTAAGTCATGACCATCAGGATGATAAAAAATATAATGGTACAAATATTAATGATGATGTTAGGTTGATCGGTTTGATTAGTGATTGTACAAAGATATAAATATAGTAAAGTTCATGCTTTCCTTTATGATAAACGTTATTATTGTGCTACTAATTATTATTAATCAATTTAGTTATTTATATAAATTTATATATGACTTTTACGCATACATTTAAAATAGTATTACATCCTAACTCCATTGAGCTAGCGTCTACGTACGCGTAGATTTTACTGAGAAAATACCTATATGTACGTATACGACAAATATGATCAGCGCCTCATCGAAGACCGTGTCAAGCAGTTCCGTGATCAGACCAAACGATATCTATCCGGTGAATTGAGCGAGGAAGAGTTTCGCCCTCTGCGCCTGCAAAATGGTCTTTACGTTCAGCGCTTTGCGCCTATGTTGCGGGTTGCTGTACCTTATGGTCAATTAACTTCGCGCCAGACGCGCATGATGGCTAAGATTGCCCGCGACTTTGATAAGGGCTATGTCCATATAAGCACCAGGCAGAACATACAATTTAACTGGCTTGCGCTGGAAGACGTGCCGGATATTCTAGCTGAGCTAGCTACCGTGCAAATGCATGCGATTCAAACTAGCGGTAACTGTTTGCGCAACGTAACTACAGACCAATTCGCCGGTGTTGCCTATGATGAATTAATTGACCCGCGGCCATGGTGCGAAATTGTACGCCAGTGGACCACCTGCCACCCTGAATTCGCTTACTTACCACGTAAATTTAAAATTGCCATTAATGGCTCAACCACGGATCGTGCAGTAATAGAGGTACATGACATTGGTCTAGAGCCAGTACATAACGCGTCTGGAGAGCTTGGGTTCCGTGTACTAGTGGGTGGTGGCCTAGGCCGTACTCCAGTGATTGGCGTATTTATCAACGAGTTCTTGCCGTGGCAGGAACTGTTGAGCTATCTCGATGCTATCTTACGGGTTTATAACCGTTATGGTCGTCGTGACAACAAGTATAAAGCACGGATTAAAATTTTGGTTAAGGCGCTAACGCCTAATGTATTTGCTCAGAAAGTCGATGCTGAAATGGAACATTTGCGTGGCGGCTATACTACCTTAACCGAAGCTGAAGTGCATCGAGTAGCTAAGCACTTTATCAACCCTCAGTACAAGATACTGACGAATCAGGATACGGAATTTGCCTCCATCGATAAACAATATCCAGATTTCGCTAGTTGGCGCATCCGTAACACTCTAACTCATAAAAAGTCTGGCTACGTGGCAGTAACCATGTCGCTTAAACCTACCGGTGTGGCTCCTGGCGATATCATTGATAAACAGTTAGACGCTGCCGCTGATCTGGCTGACCGCTATAGTTTTGGCCAACTGCGCACTTCTCACGAACAAAATATCATCCTTGCAGATGTTGAACAGAGCGAACTGTTTGCTTTGTGGGGCGAGTTGCGTGAAGGTGGTTTCGCCACGCCTAATATCGGCCTACTGACCGATATTATATGTTGCCCTGGTGGCGATTTTTGTTCACTTGCCAATGCAAAATCAATACCTATTGCTGAGTCAATTCAACGCCGTTTTGATGATCTGGACTACCTATTTGACATCGGTGAATTGGACTTAAATATTTCCGGTTGCATGAATGCATGTGGTCACCACCACGTTGGTCACATTGGTATCCTGGGCGTAGACAAAAAAGGTGAAGAATTTTACCAAGTATCCCTTGGTGGAAGTGCTAGTCGAGATGCAAGCCTGGGTAAGATCCTTGGTCCATCTTTTGCCCAGGAAGCCATGCCTGGGGTAATCAGTAAGCTAATCGACGTATACATTGAGCAGCGCACTGAAGATGAGCGTTTTATCGACACCTATCGCCGTATCGGTATAGATTTATTCAAGGAGCGCGTCTATGCAACGAATCATTAAGAATAACACAGTTTTCAATGAAAACTGGCACTTGCTGCCAAAAGGCGCTAGCTTTGATAGTATTTCTAGTTGCGATAACCTTATCGTGCCGTTAGCTATGTGGTGTGAATACGCTAATACCCTGAAGGCTCGTTATGGGAGTCTAGGTGTATGGTTAGACGCCGATGAAGAAGCTGAAGTAATCAGTTGTGACGTGGAGCAATTCCAGGTTATTGCTCTAAATTTTCCTGTTTTCACTGATGGACGCAACTACTCTAACGCACGCCTGCTGCGTGATCGTTACGCCTTTAAAGGTGAGCTACGAGCAATTGGCGACATACTGCGTGATCAGTTGTTTTATTTGCACCGTTGTGGTTTCGATGCTTTTGCTTTGCGTGCTGATAAAGACCCATATGAAGCACTAAAAAGCTTTAAAGATTTCTCGGTAATGTACCAATCTGCTACATATGAGCCGTTGCCGCTTTTTCGTCGTCGTTAAGTTTGATGCAAAATAATTAAAATCTAGGCATATCATAGTTTTTTGGTAAATAACTTACCAGCATGATATAATAATTATACCTAATGGATATAAATATTCGCTATAATTTAGCTGATCGTTTACTGAGTAGGAGTATTTAATCTAACTGAAAAATATAGATAATTAACTTAATCTGATATCTGTCAGATACCTTTGCATTGTCCAGTAAGGCATGTACTGTAGACTACTTGACAACTTCTGCGCGTTTTTGCCAGACTGCTATAGCAGTCATGTGTTAATGTTAATATTGCAGCATAAATTCATTCCTCTGATTTTAGCCTAAAATATTTTGAATACAGTTCATCTGTAGGAGCTATTTAAAAAAATTGTAGTCACTGTATTAAACAGGTCTACTAACCATGGGTAGGTCCACCTTTATACTGGCTAACTGTGCCATACGCTTAGCAAGTTTTAATTATGGCTTTGCAATGCTGGTGAGTGATTCACAGCGATATATCATTGATAAAATCGGAAGACACACGTAAGACCATGTGTCTACACTGTACATATTACGCCTATTTATGGATTGAAAAGATCTATAGCATCTCAGATGGATTACATATGGTAGCGATAAATTTTATGTAGCTGTGTAACAAGCAGCTTTGCCCACGGCTTAACGGTAGTGTTATGGCTATATACAAGTAAAGCTACACACTTAGTTTAATGTGAAAATTATTACTACTGTCAACGAGATTATCTCGTATTACTTCTAAGTTCAAATTATAAGACTTATCACAGATGCATCGAAAAAAAGCTTACTCATTCTTAGATGACTTCGTGTAATCACTAAAATATAATTGGCCGTATGCTTATAGTATGTGGCATGTTTACTTAGTTTGTTGGTGAAGATGTAATCTTGAGTACTGATAGTGGTTTTTTAAACTTTTAAATTGTAACTATACATGGAAACCAAAAGGTACACGTCATTTGTCGGTTCGAGTATATCTACATTTAATATTATACATATTATGTGCATAAGTCATAGAAGGTAGGGAACATCCTTATTTTAACTACTTAAAACGCTGTGATTAATCACCTGGACTGATCATGTTTTGGGGTATGAGAAGATATATGCATTATTGCAGTCATGTTTGCTTTTCAGCAAACCAAGAAACATCAAAAATGCTTATCAAAAAGGCAGTCTATTTTAACATGTCCCCCTCATTAAACACGTTACCCGTACTACATAAGTACGACCACTAGTTATTAGTATATAAGGTATATTAATAAATATAATTGACGAATACAGATTGTAAGTAGCACGAGGCGACAACATTGAATGATTATTCATACCCAGGCTTGCTCACATATGCGCTACACCAGTACTGGCCAACTATGAATTTATATCTATGTGATTCTTTAACTGGATAAACATAGAACAGTTAGATTGCGGAATAATATATAACACATCATTTGATGATACGGTATTATTCACAAAAAACTACTCAAGCATTTATCTTTTAGAAAAGTACAAGCGAAAGGAATAGAGCTAGGTCTTCTTTATCGTTAGCTCGAGCTCTTACAAAAAACTTGCTACTCACTGCTATATAAAACATCCAGCCTTCACTGAAGGTTTTACTGGTATGTAGACTTGGCGATTAATATAAAGATTATGTGCTGCACTGTTAAAGCAGTGCCTTACACCATGCAAATATATTGTTTAATCCACCTTAATCAGTTAACCAATATTAATAGCTAATAATAGTTGCCAGATAAAAAATTAACAGTTCTCAGTAGTACTATGTTGGCGTAGGCTAACTAATAAGCGCTAAAAAAATAAAGTTTACGACTTCGTTGATATATAATAACTCGGTAGTTCTATGAAGTGCTTATTTAGTATTTAATAAGCTAGGCTGCTGTAGTACAGATTATTGTAAGTTGAGTTAGCAGCTAATCATCATCTTCACTTACGAAAATCGGCTATGAGCTCATGGTTTATTTTAATTTTTTTTGCAAGGATAGACTTGTGCTGAATTCGTTCACCTGGATTTTAGTTGATCACCTACAAGCTTGTTGTATTCCTGGCAACAAGTATGGCATGGTTGTGTCGATCCATTAAAGTTATTGCGCATACTTTGGAGTGCTATATAAGCTTTTTAGCTGTCTACTTGTTTTTCATTACAAAGAATACGTAATTGCTGTTAAGCTTTCATTTTCTGCCCATTGTTTGGCGTGACAGAACGAAGATAACATCTTCAGCGCTGATATTAATAAATCTAAATCGCAACGTGTTTTTTTGCTAATAATAACTGTTGGAATGCCTACTATATCGTAGTTAGTGCTATAATCCTACACTGCAGTTATTGGCTTAGGTATGTGCCCCAGTAGGCATTAGATTTAGTATCATACTGCAACTACGGCCTTGAAAGGCAACGTAGTATTTTCGAATAGACCAAGGATACTAGCGCAGTTCGTTGAACTAGATTTAATCTTCTGTTATAGAGTATTAGTGAAATTTTATTGTTGCTTTCAGCGTAACCGAATGTAGACAATATAGTTTCAGTATCTTGTTTTAGTTTTCTAGCTACATGCTTTTAAGCAGGCAACCAGTAATGCTGTCTGCCTTTTGGCGAATCAATATTTTGCTGATGATAGGTAGAACTAGTTGTGAGCGCTGATTTATCAACTTCACAAGGTCTTTTAACCACAGTTAATTAAGTGATTTCTGCGTTAGCTGTGTCCATAACGCCATCGTACCAGCCGACTTGGAAATTGCCTCCAGTCGTGCTGAATGTTCGGCTAACTCCTGCTTACTGGCATAAATTATAGGAGTTGGGAGACGATCTTTAGGCAGCCGCTGGATTTCTGAAGGATGGTTGCTTGAGCCTTTAGTAGAGTAGTCGCTATCTGAGGTATTGCCAGAGAGGGATAAGCTGGTCTGCCCACTTGTCATAGTTAGGTAAACGTTGGCAAGGATTTCTGAGTCAAGCAAAGCGCCATGTAACTCGCGGCTAGAGTTATTGACTCCATAGCGTTTGCACAAAGCATCCAGGCTGTTAGCCTGGCCTGGGTGGCGCTCACGAGCCATTATCAAAGTATCTAGGATCAAGCAGTGCCGGGAAATATCTGCACGGTCAGTCTGACCTATCAGTGCAAATTCGTTATTAATAAAGCTAACGTCAAACGCTGCGTTATGTATGATCAGCTGAGCTCCATTGAGAAAGTTGAAAAACTCGTCGGCTACTTCGGCAAAGCGTGGCTTGCCCTTGAGAAATTTATCGGTGATGCCGTGAATGTTAATTGCGCACTGATCACTATCACGATCCGGTTGCAGGTAAACGTGAAAGTGACGTCCAGTAAGACGGCGATCCATCAATTCTATGCAACCTATTTCAATAATCCGGTGACCATTAGTCACCGGCATGCCAGTGGTTTCAGTATCAAGCACAACAGATCGGCTAGTTATCATGGTTTAACTCTTAACGTAGATGTATTTCAAATGGTGCGATATTAACACGTCAACTGGCTTATTTTTGCTTATAGCAAAGCAATTCATCCACGCCACGGTTAGCTAACTGATCTGCGCGTTCGTTGCCTAGATATCCGATGTGTCCACGAACCCATTTCCATATAACATTATGACGATTGCACTGCTCATCCAGCAATTGCCACAGGTCAGCATTCTTTACTGGCTCTTTAGTTACGGTTTTCCAGCCACGTTTCTTCCAGTTGGCTATCCACTCATTAGTGCCCTTCATCACATACTGTGAGTCAGTCACTAATAGTACATCACAGCGACGCTTGAGTTTTTCTAGGCCACGAATGGTACCCATCAGCTCCATACGGTTATTGGTCGTGTTGACTGCGCCACCCCACAGTTCCATCTCCACGCCCTTGCATACAAGCAAGGCGCCCCAGCCACCGGGGCCAGGGTTTCCCTTGCAGGCACCGTCAGTAAAAAGTTTTACGGTATCGGTCATTTATTACAATCCATCAAAACGCGATATTAATCAGTGATAGAAAGTATCCTGGAGGCTAAAAAACTTTGAAAGCAATCAAATGTGATTCACAGCAAGTTCTGTTTGCGATTTACCTTTGGTATCGGCATCAGTATTGGCACTAGATTAGCTATTGGTTGGCGCAGTACTTGATGCACTGGTCGTAGCCCGCCCCCGATTTTTCTGGCCACCAGTAAATAAAAACCGCCACCACACAATTGCCAGACGCTCAATCTGCGTTCCCAGCCAACTAAACGGTATTGCCATTTAGTTGATTCAAGCGGTGGACGATAGCACCCGAAGCGACATTTCTCTAACGCAAAGTTCAGCAGGTTCAGCCAGTCGCCTACCCGCGACGGCGAGATGCATCGCGCTTGACGCATACCATCATGAGCAAACAAATGGCGTAAGCCCCAACTGCTCCATGGGTTAATGCCGATAATGAGTAAATGGCCGCCAGGGCGCACACTGCTTGCGGCTTCACGCAGCAAGCCATGGGGCGATATACAGAAATCAAGGCCATGCTGCAATAGCACTACGTCGGCAGCATTTTCCCTTAACGGCCAGGCCTGTTCCTCGCAAACAATTTCGACTCCAGGTAATGGTGCCCCCAGGTAAACGTTATGTTGCACTTGCGCTGTAACAGGTAGCGTCTGTGAGGACGGGCCATAGTGCACTAGGTAGCTACCAAAAAATCGGCTTAACTCATCTTCGAGCATACGCCTCTCTTCATCTAATAAAAATTTCCCGATCGGCCCAGCCAGCCATTCATGGGCTGCGCTAATTAGAGCCAGCCACTCAGGATTGACCTGGGCGAACGCTTTATCAGTCATTACATTCTCCAACTCGCTTAGACGTTACTGATATAAGATGTATAAATATGTTGAGATTAGCGAATCGAAGTGATGATACAGATCAGTGCCCTACCCGCTTTCACCGATAACTACCTCTGGTTATTAAAAAACCTAAAAACTAAACACTGCGCAGTAGTTGACCCAGGCGTTGCATCTCCAGTACTGGCATGGCTTGCGCAAAATCCAGCCTGGATGCTGCGCGATATTTTAATTACCCACTATCATTATGATCATGTCGGTGGTGTTGAACAACTTAAAATCATAACTGGCGCTAAAGTCTATTGCCCAGCAAACGAGAAGATTCCGACGTGGGATGTCGCAATACAGAATAATGATCGTATTTCCATACTCGGCTGGGATTTCGACATTTATAGTTTACCAGGCCATACTCTGGGTCATATTGCTTATTATCATCAAGGCGTGCTTTTTTGTGGCGATACCCTATTTGCTGCCGGCTGCGGGCGTCTACTCGAAGGCACACCAGAACAAATGTACTCGTCGTTACAGCGACTGGCTACTCTGCCAGCCAATACATTAGTATACTGTGCTCATGAGTACACACAAAGTAATCTGAAGTTTGCCCAGGCAGTGGAGCCAGATAATGCTGATATTGCTGAACGTGTCACAAATGTCAAAAAATTACTAGCTCGCGGTAAAGTGACGCTGCCGTCTAATTTGGCACTAGAAAAACGTACTAATCCTTTTTTACGTACTGCAGAAATATCCGTTAAACAAAAAGCTGACGAATGGAGCAGCTTTAATAACCGTTTTGGAGTTGAGGTATTTACTAGCCTGAGGGCATGGAAAGATAAGTTCTAAACAGATATAACCTGATACTAAGTTTCTAAATGGTGAATTGGAGCTTAGGCACCTCTAAAACGCATTGCTATACTCAGCTTAACATGTAATGTTAGTTGTGTTTGCGACGCAAGCGCCAGGCTGTGAATCGATATTTTTTGTTGCGCAATCTAACTTAGGGCGCATAACTAGATACTGATGTAAGGATTAATCAAAAATTTATTTGGATATCTAAATATCTTATTTAAGCAAGTATTCCAGGACATCTGGACACGTATGCTATGGAGATGTCAATTGCTTGACGGTATGGACGATAATCTACGTATCAAGCAGCAGCGCTTGTAGTTTATCAGCAGCCAGTCTTTTTAGAGGATACTGAAGAACGCAGTAGCCAATGATTAACTATCTAATCGCCTAATACCATTATGATTGGTATGTAACCATTAGGTTAATGGTATCAACCTAAGATAGAGCACTAACATACCGCATGGCAAAGTATGCAAAGTAGTTTAAATAAAGTAGAAAATAGAATATTTATGAGCTCCATGATGATGCTGGTTGATGATGAAGTTGGAAAAAGTGCGTGGTAATATGTTAACAAAGCAGTTGTGCGACAAGGCTGAAGCAGTATGAGTGATTAAATCCGCCACAATAATTTCATCGCTGTGGCGATTATAAAGAAAGCTCGATTCATCAAGGATCAAATTCTTGACTTGTGCTGTTATAGCTTTCCACTAATTAAGTGTAGTTATAAGTTATTGCTGCGAATGCTATGATTGCCGAGAGCTACAGTTATAAGCAATTTGGCGTGCTGAAGTAGTCAACCAAATTCATTTATTTTATTTAGTAAACTTTACTTCTATTGGAAGACCTGGTGTTATAGTTAATAGTGTTTATCGCTCTTGAATACTTTTCACTATTGCACTTATAAAGTTATAAACTAGGTTTATAACTTTATAAGTGCAATACAATATCAATAAGCTAGAATCACTGTTCTAGTCCTGCTTCTTATGTAAATTTTAATTTAGCTCTAAACATTATTCGAGGTGGTTGTAAATTTCAAGCTATCACTTTCTAGTCGATATGAGGCATAGTTGGTTATGGTGCATCACTAAAATCAAGCCTGACCAGTCACTGGTATGCAAGCAGTTAAAGATTGTCGAGGTCAAGAAATGCCAGTTAGTCAAGATTGCTACAGCTTCAATACATTACTAATTGTCACGATAATAGTATCGTAGCCATGGAAGTTAAAGTCCTGACAGTTTTACTACTATCGGCAGGTTAGCCAGCATAAACTAGTTTTGTTTAGAATAAATACATATACAAAGTTGATCAGCTTGCTGCTGGATTTCAAATAAAGCACCAATCAATCTATTCAGTAACGCCTATATCCATACATTAATTTACTGCAAGAATGTAACAATGGTTGTTACTGGTTTGCCTAATCTAAACAAAATATCAATCTGCAATTTTTTGCGAAAAAATATTTTTTATATTGCTGGTAACCATCTATGGTTGCTAACCTGGGTTAGACTTGGAGTTATACTTCTACCATTTAAACGCAATTTTTTCTTGACTTAAAGACTAATTGTCTTAGCAATTTACTGCATTGATATCTTGTAGTACATCAAACTGCCATAAATGTATGTGGTTTTTTATACGTTTAGTAGGCAGTTTCTCGCAATCGATATCGCCCAGTTATGAACAGCAAGAATCTTTATTCTTGTTTAATATAAGATATATCCGATAGCACAACTACAATAGACTTACTGGATACAGTCATAGACTAACTAGTAAAAAGCTAATCAACATTCATTAACAACAAAGTCTGATTAGTTTTATGTTAAGGCATTGGATCACGTGTTGTAGCTCAACCATTAAGTCATGTTTAAATTATGCATTAAAATATATCGCGCGGTGTATTTGGAGCTACTTCAGCCATTAAAATTCGACAATACTTATAATATAGGTGAGGCTACATGTTAGGTCTAAATTTGAAGCAAAACTGGCCGTCACTCTAAACGTCCTACAGAACACTGATCTATATGACGAAGGGGTAGCAATAAAGTTGCCACTAAGTGCATCTTGGATATATCAAAACTAGTAAGCCACCCATGAGCTACACAAATACTTCAAGGACATAATGCAACATTAGTTGTTTAGCAGCAGCGAGTGATGATCGCCAATTAGTATACTGCTGCGTTTAGCGTCAGCGGTGCAATTAAGAATCCTAAAACTGTTTAAAAGTTACAAGTTATTTTAGGTATGGCGTAATTGCTTATCAGCTATAATTTCAGATTAATATGGCGTATTGCTAACCATATGCGTAATAGAGCAAGGTTTTATTATTAAAATAGATAGATAACGAGATGCTGTGCTATTCGCCACTGAATACTAAATATCTAAGAATTACTGCATGCAGAGTCAAGCGACAGCCTGGCAAACAATAAATTGAAAATATCTAATTTTCGATAAAAGGTTTGTACATAACACAGCTAACTTAAAGTGTTAATTGGTACTAATTTTAGCTTTCTTCAGAGCAAGACGCTGGGTATTTTCGATGAGGTTAGCTTTGGCAGCTTCAACATTGAGTCTAGCGACTCTGCGTTTATATTGTAAGTAAATACTGGGTTTGTGTTGATGGTTTAGCGGCTTACTTGTCTAAATTATCGATAAGCATGTCATTTGTATTTAAAAAAATACAAACAGCGCCTTAAAGCTTACCAGATATTTTGAACTGACTAACAAGCTGTCAGCAATATAATTATTGATTGGTGTTGCGCATTCACAGGATAAATACTTCTCCTTAGCAGGAATTAGTTAGTATGATGTGGCGCTTAATAAAGTTTTGCAATCACTGGCTGCATGGCATAGCTTTATCAGCTATAATATGGCAATAAAAAAGCTTTGAGCTATGTACTCATATACAGTGAAGCATAAGTAAGTGATAAAAAATAGTTGGATGTTGGTGTAGATTCTTTATTCATCCATAACAATTGATATACTTAATCGCGCTAATTTTTCTATAGGTGCAATGCAATACAATGAAATACTCATTCTTATTTGAAGAAAGCCATCGCTAGATGGCTCATGATTTGCTGCCAACGTCTAGTACAAACTAAGTTTTTCGGGGGTGGCTTGTGTTAACTTTACAATCCTGTGTCATACAGTAGTAAACTGTACGGATTTCAGCGCGTAGCGCTAAGTAAAGAGTTTATATGACTACCGTTACTTTGAAAACAGCTAAAGATATTTTAGGCATGCGTATTGCTGGTAAACTGGCCGCTGATGTGCTAGAAATGATTGCCGAATACGTCAAGCCAGGTATCACTACTGGGGCCCTCGACCATATATGCCACGATTATATAGTCAATGTACAACAAGCCATCCCTGCTCCACTTAACTACAAGGGCTTCCCTAAGTCAATTTGCACCTCCATTAACCACGTAGTATGCCATGGGATCCCTAGCAATAAACTGCTGAAGGATGGCGATACTCTGAACATCGACATCACTGTGATTAAAGATAGTTATCACGGCGATACTAGTCGTATGTTTCACGTTGGTAACGTGCCAATCTGGGCTGAGCGTTTGTCCCAGATTGCTCAGGAATGCATGTATAAGGCCATTAAAATCGTCAAACCTGGTTGCTGCCTTGGTGATATAGGTGAAGTAATTCAGAGTCATGCCGAAAAAAATGGTTTCTCAGTCGTCCGTGAATTCTGCGGCCATGGTATTGGTAAGGTATTTCATGAAGATCCGCAGGTTTTACACTACGGCTGCGCTGGCAGCGGCATGGAGCTAAAGGCAGGTATGACCTTTACCATCGAACCGATGATTAACCAGGGTAAAGCAGGCACCAGGGTCCTTAGTGATGGCTGGACGGCTATCACTAAGGACCGTAAGCTCTCAGCACAGTGGGAGCATACGCTGCTGGTCACTGACACTGGTTACGAGATCTTTACTTTGCGTACAGACGATACGATTTCACGTATCTCTGAGTAATAAAAAAGTTACTTTATAATACTAATCTATACTGTAATTTACTTAAAAAAGAAAGTCACTCAGCATCTAAGGTAGAGCTAATCATCTTCGATGATAGCCAATTACATATTGAACTTAGTACTAAAGTCAAAACTCAATAGTTTTTTCTGAAAGAAGACCGTCCGTCAGGTTTGCATAGTGCTAGACCAACGTTTTCATAGCGGTTTAAGGCGTTCATCAGTTGATTAAGATGGCGCCTGTTTTATCGACAATATACTGTAAAAGGCTTAAGTAACTAGTTCAGTTCATTTGCAGTAAAGATACTGCCAGCGTCTTGATCGTAGGTCTTAGGTTTATTTAGCAGCGAGCTACACTTTTTACTACGATATCGTTCTGCTAATTTTGCTATACAGTTCTAATCATAGGATTTTTTTGACAACTTTATCGGGTATTTCTGATGTTTCTATGCATGCTAGCTTAGAAGTATATTTTCGAGTATTTGCTCGACGAATAAGTGTACTAAAGAGGTATGCGCCAAAACTCACATCCATATCGTTATCACTAAAACAGTGAACCACACTGACATTAGCTTTCAAAGCCTTATGCTAGCGCATACTGTAAATTATTATCACAGAGCATACCTGAGGACCTAGCAAGGATTTCTTCCTGGCTAAGTATATTGAACAACAAGTTAGATACTACAAGTATGATAGTACTAGGATACAATCCGGCGTCTTAACTTCAAAAGTTTTTTAGCAGACTACGTAATATCTAGTCTGAAGATCGCTTGGTGCCAATATTATGAACTTACGTGCTATAGTTAATAGGCCTATTGGTTATAAACAGAAAAGGTTATAATACCTTCATTTTAAGAGTTTAAGTAAAATTGTGCTATATTTGTACATATTCGACTAACGTTCAGAAGAACGCCAGTTGTTTAATTAGCAGTACCATAAAGCTATTTTGTAGTGGTTTGCAATCAAAGATGCATAAAACTAGCATCGAAAGTTTTATACAATAGTATTATAATGTGGTCATGTGCATTGTTCGGCTCAGCAAGTTAATTATTTAGTATCTTGAAAGCATGATCATGGCGCTAGAAAACCTGACACCGCTGCACTTATACTTATGATACTGAAAATTATAATATTCATAGTTAGGCGGTTAGGAACTAAAACAGTGTATGCGCAGGTACCGTCTTCCAGCTACGTAAAAACCATAACTTAATTGATGATAATATGCTGCAACTATATCTATAGCAATAGCCTGACTATTGAGCTATTTAAATGCAAAATCAGTATTTGCTACTGCCTGTTGGCGTCTAGTTTTATTGTCCAGCAGATATAATCTGGCCTATTCTACATATATATCGATACTATCGACACTACATCCATACGCTGAAACCAATCAAGCATCTGCGTAAATTGCAATACATCCAGGTATCAAAAAAAATTTTGGCTGGTAAGCTACTGGCTAGGCTACTTAAGCCGAAGCAAATTTACTTATAATCAACCTAACGACATTAGTCGGAATCAACATAGCGATCACTCAGAAATCAGCGCTGTTTATGCCTAAGTTTTTCGCTAGCGCTACCAGTTAGTGTGGACAGCTACCAAATTTGTATGGTTAGTGCAGTAATCATTGTTACTGACTACCTAGTGCAAATATTTATCCAGCTATCGAGTAAGACAAAATTTTGCAGACTCATTATAGATAATAACTTACTTAGATTGTCTTTATGTGTTATGTAATGCTACTGATTCTACGCAGTAAAACTTAAAGAACCAACGACTATAATCTAACGCTTAGTGTTCGGCTAACTTAAGTATTTTACGTTTATGTTACAGGTAATTCTTTCCATGGTATCTGACTCTAGGTGATATCGCTAGAGCACATTGTGCTAGACGCGTTCTAGTTTGATAGCGCGTATCGGCAAGACTTTCCTTGAGCTCTACTTATTATGGAACACAATAACAAGATGTTGACTATTGGTGAGCGAGTAGAAAACATTTTCTTTGGTGCTGGTGCTAATAATTGTACGCAGTATCACTGAGCGTTATTCTGATGTTTGCAAGATGCCATTGCGCAGTAACTGATTCTAGCTCATTTTATTACATTTATGTTAGTATATATATACTTATAAATAATACCCCAAACTAGACATAGGTTTACTAATTTAAAAAAACTTTAAACTCTAGTGAGTAGCTATGCGTTTAACTATCTTATACATTTAGATTCAGCACGACGTCATATGTATAATAACATAAATAGCGTTTTAGAGTGTAAAAAAACTAGTTTGATTTAGAGAAATCTCCTGGTAGTCTTAGAAATATACGAAAGACACTCTGTGTACTTAGCTAGATCATTAGTAAACTGTGACAAAGATATTCTATTGGTAATTTAGAACCAGGTCTATGACATACATTAAAGGCACCATACTCATGGTTTAGGCCAAACACATTAACTACGTAGTCTGCACTTAGACTACATAACTAGCGATGCTAACATGTTTAAAAAAATCTCCTGCAGCAGCACTGGCTACTGCTGAACAATATAGCTTCAAACCCAGCTCACCAGTATTACATCATGATTATAATGCGGTATTGCGTTACTGGTCATCTATGATCTATACTATAAAACATATCGCCAAGGCTAACTGGCGATGCCCTTAGATAGAGATAATGATTTAACTTAATTATGCGTAATTATATTGTAATAGTTCCAATATAAAATTATGATATTGATCCAAATATCATAATCCTGAGCCCAATATCAATTGGGACAAAAGCTGTCTATGATGTATATGCTTATGATGACTTCTAGAAAGAGGTAGTCTATGACTAGTTTTGCAGCCAATAATTGGTAATCACTTGTTAGTTATAATTTATTACAGTAAATTTATCATGCATTACGAACTTTCTAATTCCGTAATCAGTAACGGATAAACAGTGCTAATAAGCGTATTTTGGAACGAGATAAAGCGATAGAAAAAGCTATATAGCTCATCTTGGAATTGTTTAAACTTAAACAGCGCAATAGATTTTGTTGCATCTAAATTTGCCTCACTCATATCAAGATCCTTAAATGTCTTACGAAAACATAATCACTAATCTGGTAATTATGGCTAAAGCTGCATAACTTTAAGTGTTCAGCCAACTGTGCCTTGAGGTGCGTTTTGCGCTACAGTAAGTCTGTTTGTTGTGTCAATGTTTGAGCTTCAGCTAGAATATGCTACACACTCTAACTGATCGTTAATATTCTGTTATTAACTGCGTCTTTGATCTCATTGACTAGCGCACCTTAAACGACATCAAGTAGATTTAGATTTCTAAAAGTTTCTCAATCTTCTGGACATATGGTAACGCTATAGAAACCTTTGCAAGGTTTGGCTGATTGCGTTGTAGTTTATCTTTCATAGGATTTTTTCAAAAATCTGCTTCATGGCAACAGTAAGGCAACGCGTGTGGTTACTACTAGCGACAGCAAAATCACGCCAGTAGTGCTAAATATCAGCTAGTTGCGTTTGGAGAAAACAAAGGTTAGGCTGGCTATCAGCCAAGATACTAATATTAATACCTATTAATATCATAGCTCTGCGTATACTGTCAGCAGCCAGTAAGAATTGGCCCTTCGGAACTCACGTCAGCTCATTTTGTTATGCAGCCATTGTAGTTTTGCTAGAAACACGCCAGACGCTCCATATCTAAAATAAAGCGCAATACTACTAATACAATAAAAATTGCCATGACACTCAGATAGCATTACCATATAAGCGGCTAGTGTTTATTTTAAAATTTGTTATGGGCATAATAATTTCGGTAGTTAGCTTAACAAAAGCAAAAAACTTATGTCGCTGCAGGCATACTGCATTAGTAACATCAAACATATATGGTTGCTATGCTGCTTCAAGTTACGCGTATTTATCTAAATACAGAAGTAGCCATGCTAGCCAGATCACTCCACACTAACGACTGTATCGTCAACCGCTACTAGTATCAAAATCAGACTGACGCCCGTTACAGTAAAAGCTAGAAAAACTAAAGTTTAAATATCATCCTAAGAAATGATGTAGTTAGTCTTGACTTTGGTGAGTAACACTAACAACATAGATAATGTCGGCATCGATCTGCATAAGCGTTACAACTCGTATTTTGGCATTAGCTAATCATCAAAAAAATAATAGCGGTCAAAACAGAGATGGAGACGGTGCTGGATCTAGGCGCTACAATATAGCTATAGCCTAAGTGTAACGCCTAACTAGTAAAAACCACAACGTCGATCTGTACTACAAGGATACAGACAGAGAAATAATACCGCCAGATAAGATGCGACACACTAAATAGTGTCTAGAGGGTAATGGCGGTAATATGGTAGTTTGCATAACGCGAATTTCCGAGCAATCGGTTTATTATTATACTAAATTATACTAATAAAGTAGCAACCAGTCGTTGATGTGCCATACTAGCTGCTTATAATGCGCAACGAACATTGCTGGCTGCACGACCATAAAATAGCTAGCATTAGTAGTACATATTCTACCATATCGCGTAACTAGAAAGGTTGGTAGGTGGTTTGAAACCGTGGAGCAGTACAGCTTCTCGCAAACTTCAAGACGAATGCGTAGCCTATCTTAATCAGCCGTAAGCTATTGAATTGATACTTTACAACTATTGACACTTAAGCGGCTGTTGCTCAATGTTGATAAAAAACCGTGATTTTGCTTCAACTAGATATTTATTTAGTCGACACTCAGTTAAGCCAATCATTTCATTTTTTAGAGGTAATAGCATGTCCAATTCTCTATTTAGCCTTGGTTTTGGCATTGGCACTCAAAATCGTGAAGGTGCTTGGCTAGAAGTATTTTATGCACAACCGTTACTCAATCCATCTACTAAAATTATTGGCGCTATAGCGCCGATTTTAGGTTATACTGAAGGTAATCAGGCTATTAATTTCAGTGCAAGTCAGTCGCTGCAGTTGACTGAAGCACTCCAAAGCATTGACGCAGCCCAAGCTACCTTGTTAAGTCGCCTAGCTAAAAGCCGTACCCCATTGGTCGCTACTATACTAGCCAAAGACACTGCGTTAACCTCTACGCCTGAGGCATATCTCAAGCTACACTTGCTTTCCCATCGCCTCGTTCAGCCACACGGTTTAAGCCTGGCTGATATGTTTCTACAGTTGCCGAATGTAGCATGGACTAACCATGGTGCAATAAATATCACTGAGTTAGCCGAACGCCAACTGGAAGCGCGCTTGTGTGGTGAACTGCTAGAAGTGTTCTCGGTAGACAAGCTTCCAAAAATGACTGACTACGTAGTACCGGCCGGCGTACGTATCGCTGATGCTGCACGTATCCGCCTGGGTGCCTATGTTGGCGAAGGTACTACCGTGATGCACGAAGGTTTTGTAAACTTTAACGCCGGCACTGAGGGTCCAAATATGATCGAGGGACGCGTTTCTGCTGGCGTATTTGTCCATAATGGTTCAGATCTTGGCGGCGGCTGCTCTACTATGGGTACCCTGTCTGGCGGCGGTAACATTGTGATTACAGTTGGTGAAGGCTGCCTGATAGGTGCCAACGCTGGTATCGGTATCCCGCTAGGCGACCGTAATACTGTAGAATCCGGTTTGTATATCACTGCTGGGACCAAGGTTGCGTTGTTGGATCAGCAGAATGAACTGGTCAAAGTAGTTAAGGCACGTGAGTTAGCTGGTCAACCAGACTTGTTGTTTCGTCGTAATTCAGAGACTGGTGTTGTAGAGTGCAAAACCTATAAATCGGCTATTGAACTAAATAAAGCGTTGCATGCGCACAACTGAGTATTTACCAGGTACCACTAAAGCTTAGATTATCTCTTTCAGGTTACGGTGAACTTATACGAGTTCTAAGTATAGGTAATAGCGAATATATTATCTTTACTTACGCTATAGCGTATATTCTGAATCTTTTAGTATGTAATCTTAAGCATTTATTAAATGTGAGCTATTAGATTGTTACTAGCTATCTCGACAATAGCACATTAGCTATGCTAGCATAGCTACAACTAGCTACACACTCACACGGTAAGTGTTGCTGATAAATAATAATAACGTGCTTAACCCTGGTCTGGTAGCTGGACATTAATGTCAGCTGTAATGTGTAGATTCTGAATGGCGACCACTACGTGTTTGTTGTACTGGTCACAAGCTCTATACTCTTTAGCGAAGTATAGCATGCCATATAACCATAATAAAGTTGTTAGCCTAGGTGTTACTATGTTTTTAAGAAGTACACTATCAATTATCAGTGTGATTAGCCTGTGCGCCTAGGTTTATAATATTGACGACATAGCTTTGTGTTGCTTTGCCACTAAACTTTAAAGTAGCTACTTATAAGTAGTCGTACGCGAAACCTACTAGTACTGTCTATTTTCATCTCTCTACCGTCGACAAAGATCTTCTACAAGCAATTATCGCATATCTATGCAAAGATATTTTGGTTGTCGGCAGCAAACATATAGGGCAATGCTATTGTGGTAGGCTATAAATACTGGAAAAACTAGTAATCGCAGTGCGACATCAAATCTATCCTCTAAGCCAAATAGCTAATTTTAGTACGGCAAATTTTGCACAATTGACTTGTACTTAGTTAATTACCACAGGTAGGTGCTACCTGTGGTAGTGATATGGATCTTGTTGAACTGACAACAGACAATTTAGCGACGCTTTCGTCGATGTAGGTTTATCATACTTGCTGTGTTACGTGATATATTATTAACGCCATATTGTTATGACTTACTAAGTTTGTCACCACATGTACTGTGCGATTGTAGTATATAACTTGAAAATATTCAACTATCACATAGATTGTAGGTTTACAACTTTAGATTTGTTCAGTGCATGCAATTAATGGTTATTTTGCGTATGCAGACATTCTAAATTAAACAGCTAGATCTTGCTAGCCACCTAAAAGGTGGCGTACGTTATAAGTTACATAGCGACAAGTTCGAAGCGTTAAGCTATAAATAAAGAATTTAGACAGACTTTCGTTGATTAGTGTTCGTTTTTAGCTATATGTTCTAATGTGCTCGGTGAATGGTAAATTTTAAGGAGTAATACGCTTGTCATAGGTTATCATGTTTGTCGTGTTACGCTTTATAGAGCTTATAAATATCTATAGCATCATATAAATTTATACTTTTGCTTGTATAGCCAGAGCACTGGTAACATTAACATTGTGCACTGGCTGCTAGACATAGATTAACCGCTTATTTGCTATCTTCTGGTTAGCTTGAATAGATCTTTTATTTTTACATGCTTACTTTTCAATAACATGAGTTCCTGTAGAAAGATTAATACATGACCGATGATGAGATATACTTATAACCTAGCGATCATGAGGTAAATCGTACAGATCATATACGTCATTAACTCACTGATAGCATTTTTATAGATAGTGTCTATAAGATAGCAAGATATTTCTGCCTGTGCATGCCATGATAAATCATGATTATCTTAGACATGGAACAGTATAAACACACAATCTAGTGCACTCAGCATTTTACGTATGTGAGTCAAACAGCAGAGTTATGCTCTGCAAAAAAAACACGCTTGAAGTTCTGATCATAATGCCTTGATTGGTGGTTAGACATGAAAAAACTTTTTTATTAAAGATTTGTCTTGCTGTCTTAAGTTAGCTAGCTAAATAGTTAGCTATCAAGAATAGCAACAAAATGTTGACTTTAGACTAAACTCTGCATACCTACATGCTTGTATACGATTGCAAGCAATCTGAACTGCCAATGAAGAAAACTATTGTGTGATTAAGGTTTTGATCAGTCACGAAAAATCAGTTACTGAGTTTTCGTAGATGTTTAGTAGTGACGCTCATAACGATACTCTAGCAAAAATCAACTTTAACGACCGAGTGACGTTTTTTGGTATAAATTGCGATTCAGCAATCATACGTGCCAGCTTATGTTTATTGGTACTCGTGCTAGTTGTCTTTTATTTTAGACTTGGCTTACTATATCGGTTTAGCCTTGATTATATCATATTGCTGTGCTAAGTATGTCATAGTATAGATTAGCTATGACTGCGGCCAGCTATTACGTATAGCTTAGCGTGACAGTCAGTACTTTACTAGCACTTTGACGCGCTTTGGGCATATTTGTCATTTTGCTGACAAAAAACCTGTGAACTCACAGAAACTTTCTAAGCCAAGAAATATTGGCACAAATTCTAGATAGTGAAAAGAAATATAGAGATTTCTACTAGAAATTGTTTATCTATGGCATGATTGTTATAATGAACTAACGTATATAGGTTAACCGTCCAACAATGCTATTGTTAACCATCTGGTTACCTTAATTTTAAGTTTCCAATAATCTACAATAATGCCAAGTATCCAGCTATGTGAAAAATAGTGCGTAATTATTACGGATCAAGCAACCGCTAAAAGCGGTACCCGAGTAATTGATTTAGATTATTACGTGTAGCTAATTTAACTCAAACGTGATGTACTTATTAAAGTATAGTATTACAAGTCTTATATACAACAAATAATACTGAGGTGATCATGCAACTAGCATTAATATGCTTTTATGGATCAGCTGTATTAGATAATGGTACTATGTAAACTTTTTGTACCGTTATCGCTTTATTGTGGCCTATGCCAATAATAGCAGCGCTAATCCACTACTATTAATTTTTTTGTGATTCAATTATTGGCATTGGTTATGTTTAGGATGTGAGATGATATTCCTGTAAGCCACCACGTGTAGCCAGCGCAAATCTCTAGAAAGCGCTATACATATTATTTACTTGGTGAGTATTATTTTTTTTGCTATCATCAAGGCAAAACGATATATGTGTTACTATCAGTATTTAGTGTGTTTGTACACTGAAAATACGGTGTAATCATAGATTTTATGGATAGCAATTTCTTAAGCCTGAGAATAGATGCCCGTCTTGCTGTTTTGTATAAAGCGCAGCACTTAATATCTACCTAGTATATAATTTATTGAGTCATGTGATACCTGCTTCTAGATCGTGAAGTTACTGGTTAGGTAGCGCAACTTTAAGTTGCGCTCTGATTATAGCGTTCCTGTCGTCGCTACTAAATTTATCTTAAGGTTAATCCGGTAACGGCTGAGTTAAAACTTACGTGATGCGCTAATACGCTGACCAGCGCCATCTATGTTTATAAAACAGTTGCCTTTTGTGTAATTATACAAGAATTGATAGCTATTTTATAGAAATAGCTGTTCTACGCCTTGTATTTTACTAGAAACTTATGCTGTAATATGTTTCTGGAGTTACTTAGATAATGGCCCACGCTACTTTTTCGTTGACCATTCAACTTGCTATCGACCTGATCCGGCGCCCGTCGATTACTCCTATCGATGCTAATTGCCAGAAGCTGATGATGCAGCGCTTAGGCGATGTTGGTTTTACGCTTGAGTCAATGCGTATTGAAGCTGTGGATAACTTCTGGGCTACTCATGGTCAGAACGACGGTCCAGTGCTATGTTTTGCCGGACATACTGATGTGGTACCTACTGGCCCCGTACAAGCCTGGCAATACGACCCGTTTAATGCGCTGATTGATGAGAATGGCATGCTTTGCGGCCGTGGAGCTGCAGACATGAAAGGTAGCCTAGCAGCAATGCTAGTAGCTTCACAGCGTTTTGTTACCGATTACCCTGATCATAATGGTTTGGTAGCCTTTTTGATCACCAGCGATGAGGAAGGTCCTGCACAATACGGCACTAAGGCCGTAGTTGAGCGTTTAGCAGCGCGTAAAAAGCGTCTAGACTGGTGCATAATTGGTGAACCATCTAGCGCTACGCTAGTTGGCGACGTAGTCAAGAACGGCCGCCGTGGTTCTCTTAGTGCCACCCTTACATTGCATGGTGTGCAAGGTCACGTGGCTTATCCGCATTTAGCAAAAAACCCAATCCATATGGCAGTCCCTGCCCTTGCAGAACTAGTTGCCGAGCATTGGGATGACGGTAACACCTTTTTCCAGCCGACCAGCTTGCAGATCTCTAATCTTCATTCTAGTACCTGTGTTACTAATGTAATCCCAGGTCACCTCACTGTGATGTTCAACTTCCGCTTTTCTACTGAATCTACCATGGAAGGTTTGCAAAAGCGTGTTGCGCAAATTCTCGACAAACATAGTCTAGACTGGCATATAGAGTGGGTACTGTCTGGATTGCCATTTCTTACAAAACCTGGCGTATTGCTCGGTGCCGTATCTGCCAGCATCAAAGCTATTACCGGACGCGAGACTAAGATATCCACTAGCGGTGGTACTTCCGACGGGCGCTTTATTGCGACTCTAGGTGCTCAAGTTATAGAACTTGGCCCAGTTAACGCGACAATTCACCAGGTCAATGAGCGTATTCTGGCTAGCGACCTCGATGTACTGACAGAAATTTATTATCAGACCATGATTAGGTTGCTTACTTAATGTTTATTTGTATTATTTGTAGCTTGCCTCTCAATACAGAGTGTAATAGTGTGCTAGTCTGACCTTGAAACGTCATTTTTACTGAATGCGCTAGAGTTCCTAAATTAATTGCTGATACAGCACAAGAACAGATGTAGCGTAAGTTAACGATGCTGGTTATGGTTAAACAAGGTGTGCCGCAACATTTCTTAACGTTAAGCACTATGTGCTAGTTGCCAAGCGCTTTGCTAAATTGATAGCAAAGCATGCGTCAGATATGACAGCCAAGATATTTGTTATGGCTAAGATAAATTACATGACACAAATTACCGAGGTCATAACGCATGCCTATGTTTAGGAGCTTGATATCCACAATGGAGTAGCAAATTATGCTGACTATTGCAAAGCTATAAGCTTAACTTAATTAATTAAAGATATGATATAATATATTGGTAGACCGGTACCATTTACTTTATCTACCTATGCCAGTGTATTTAGTTTATTATATTAGTAGTATACTGAATGTTTACTAGGCTATCTCAGCTTAGTTGTTTGTCGTCATAGACTAATTGCGTTGACTTGGCTTAATAAGGTTAGAACTACAAGTGTAAGATTAGTAATGTATTAGTTATTTAGCTACCAAATGCTGTACAAAAGTGGAGTAACCGGTACCTTCAAAGCGACCCTAGAGATGTGAAGAGAGTTACGCTAAGTTTCTACGGATCGCTAAGTACGTTACGAACAAGGTTGGTGCCGCTGCGCAAATATAGCAGTTATGGTTTAGTTAGCCTACGTCTTTTCTCGCATTATAAATATTGATAACCAGTGTGCTGAACTCATTGTTCAGAGTACTCTAGTTCGTAGCAATACTGGAATTTATGCCTATCTATCAGGTAATTCTCCATGGAGCTAAGAAAGGTACATTTGGCACGCGTTTATGTGGTTTGTATCAGTATACAAATCAATAAGTAACAGAGTCAGCTAACTTTCCTATCATAGACTTAATAAAATTACAGATAACCGTGAGGCTTGCCAAATTCATTGTTAACAGCTTTGATTTACAATTTCAAAATTCTATTTGAATCGGCTGCCTAGCACGATTACATTTTTTATGCTAGCGTTAAACATTTATTTTATTAAATATTCTACACTCTATGTAGCATATACAATGCTGTAGGGGTACTTTTATATAAGTAAGCTATGCAAATAGCAGCCACCTAAAAGATATAGTGAGTATATCTGCCTGTGCTAGACTATACTGTAGCAATCAGTATAAAGCGAACCGTAGTGCTTGATACTTACTGTGTAATTATCAGAGATTCAGTACTAACCTAGATAAACACTAGTTATTTTATAGTCCGTCGTCATCCTACTACATATGATCACCATTATTTCTATGGTTATCATAGTATTTATATGGTTAATATAAGCGCGCAAAGGAAAATTTTTTTACAGACTAATACTTTGAGACAGCGCATACGATAAGCAAAAGTCATCGCTAATACTACTGGAATCACTATCTCTATTACTAAGATAATGTTGATACGAATAAGAATCTTATCAATAGCGCGATAGCTAATACTTAGGTGAGTAGCTGGATTAATTTATCGTCACTGGTTTTACTGCTACCGATTGACCTGATATATTATATAGTTTAATGTTTTAATAAAAAATGTTTGTGCAAGTGTGCAAATTACTCTTCGAGTATTTTATTGGTCATCTTGAGGTTACTCTGAACAAAAAAGTTGTATGCGCTTCTAGTAGCGTTTAAAAAACTCGCGGTAGAGACTTGTAGCATTTTCCGTCCTTTGCTGCCAGCTGCACCATTTCTAATGGCATGTCTTATAAGCGTGCTAGTTTGATGTTATACAATCTAATCTAGATTTTTTTTCGTCATGCAAGCTAGAGCTGCAGCTAAATTGCAATGCTGGAGGCGTAATCCTTAGGAATAATATAGATACAATAGTTCTTGGTACATACTAAACTTTTTCTAAAGGTTGTGTAAAAAGTATTGTTAAGCAATCGTCTATGAATATCTGCGGCAGTAAGGTATCCAGCGAATATCGCTGATCTTTTACGTAGCTAGTATTAAAGCTTAAGAATTTATATGGAGCGTATCGAATTACGATCCATAAAAGTGACATGTTATGTACTGGGATGTAAGAACTAGAGGATGCGTTCGTGCTTGCCAGTTGCTATCAACTTCTTATATGTAAGCTGAGTGAGACATATTGCAATGCTTTTAGAAATGTAGCGCCATGCCTCATTTTTTAGGTGTAAAAGAGTTTAATCACTACTAGTTTCGATTATTAGAAACAATATAATCTAGAGATTACGCAACACTTATTTAGAATAATTGACATTCATCAAGAATTACTTTTTTGAGTACTATATGTATATGCACCGCTTTGTTAGACTAATTCAATAATAATACTTGCTAGTCCTCGTAGTGGTATATGTATGTTAGCTATAAACCACCAAATTAATAGTGGCCGTTTTCTAGTACTAGCTATATAGTTAGTCTATATGTGCTAGAATGACAACGCGCTATTTGCATACCTCTATAATAGATGACAACACTAAAACGGTTACGCAGTGCTATCAGTTTGATAAAAATACAAGTATTTTCCTGTCGCTGAAGGCAACTCGATCTATAAGGGTATACAATTTCTAGTCAGCCATAAATAATAGTTCATAACTATAACTAGGCAGGACGTTGTTTGGGCTTACTCCTACAGTGCTGCTAATACTAGTTGATTGATCTGAAAATAATATAAACCTAGTTTTATTAGGCTGCGTAGCACTCTCTATTTGCAATAAATCATTATGATAAATAAGGTTTATCTAGCTTAAATTACCTGTTTTAACTATGCTGGAGATGTACGTTTAGCGATCACTATATCCATGTCACACTATAGTATCGTGTAGCGAGTTAAGTTTTATTCAAAATATTGAGTTTAGCTTTAACTTGCCTATTATCCTCTATTTGGCGTTTATTGATTTGACTGCTAGTATGAAAGTTGAGTTTAGTTTATGACAGTTGTACGCTTTCGCTAGCGCGGCTTTTATTTTGCATATCTATGTACCGATGGTTGCAGTTATACCGCAATGGCCGAGAGTAGATAGTGAGATTGAAGTCTCTTTTCGTAACTATAATACGCCAGCATGAGAACTAAAAAATGACAGGTGACGTAATATAAAGGAAAAGTGCTAGCTATGCTAAATAGCTATTTAGAAAATATAGTTTTGTATTAAAGTTATTATACGATAATCCTTTAAATATTAATAGCCTTTAACAAATCAAAGACTTGATAGTAATATCAAGTAATCATGAAGTGATTAAAATTTAATTTTGAGCAATATTTGTGCTGTAGCTACATTAGATGCCGATAAACTATGATATTAATGTATTAAAACTAACGATTTATGACTACTGTACCTATAAAGAATATTAATTATAGCAGCAGCTGTGGTGCAGTGCTAGGAATAATTGCTGGTGATATATTTCAAAACTGTTTGATGGTTAACTATGAACAGACAATACTATTGAGTATAACCCTGTAATATCTAAAGTTTTATGGTAGAAAAAAACTTTTACCCGCTTTAATAGCATGGCGACTTTATGTTTGCTGCATAGCTTGGTTGGTAACTGATTATGTAAGCTTGCGAAAGCTCATGCATATGAAGTAGTGAGATTGTTCATACTAGCCCATAAACCATACAGTTTTGTGTTGCCTATAAATGAGGCTCTTAGCCTAGCGTAGGTTCAAGATTTGAGTGTTTTTTTATGATATACATCATACCGGTTGGACTTGCCAACCAGCGCATAGCTACGTTTTGGTCCTTCAATGCATGAAGCTTTACGCGGGCGCTTCACTACCACGCGGTAGATTGCAAGCGCTAATGCTGCCGCTAATAAAGCTGGCGCATCCTCGTCGTCACCTACTATTGGACGGAATAAACGCATATCTTTCTTCATTAAGGCTGTTTTTTTGCGATGCGGAAACATTGGATCAAGGTAGATCACCTGTGGTAACTCGCTTTTCCAATTGAGCATTACCTCAATCGAGTTACACTTAAGCAGTCTCATGCGTGCTATAATCGGTGCTACCTTAGAATCACTTGCACCGCGTGCTAGGCCATCTTCGAGTAATGCACCGATCAGCGGTTGACGCTCAATTAAAATTATTTCACAACCTAGACTAGCCAGTAAAAATGCATCCTTGCCCATTCCTGCTGTGCCATCCAGTATACGTGGGTGTAAGATTTTATTAACACCGATAGCCTTAGCAATCATCTGTCCACTTCCACCACCATATAAACGTCTATGCGCCACGCCACCATTTACAAAATCTACGTGTACCGGTCCAAGCTTTTCATAGCCTAGCTTTTGTAATTGCAAACCATTTTTGCTAACTTGCAGGGAAAAGTCAGCCTCATGTAGTTGCAAAGGTAAGCCAAGTTTTGCAGCTAAGTGCTCAGCGCGTGCCTGAAAATCATTAACTAAAGCTTCGACTCGAATGCGACTGGTCATTGATAGTTAGCTCATTAATCTATACGCTTAAAAATATTAATGGTAGACAAATAACAGCATCTAAAAAATAATAATTAGGTATTTACGTAGTACTAAACGCTAACTAATAAAAAATATCAGGTATTGCTTGTCTAGCTGTTGATTGTATTGCTGATCCATAAATACTAAGACTTGCATAATATCTAAGCACTAATTTAGGTGAACTGTATTGTAGTACAGGCCTTAACCAGATAGTTAGTCGAATATCTCGGAGATATATCTGGTGCTATTGCTGCTAAAGAATTGGTCGCTTACCGTACTAGGTAGTCAAACCTAGCTAGCATGCCAGATTACTGTCGTAGATCTTTGCTGGATATGAGTACGACGTAAAAAAAGACTGAGATCATTTTATCTGTGTCATCATTCCTGCTGATTAATAAATTCGAACTATATTTGCTATTACTGGTCGTTCTTCTTTAATATAAAAACAAACTGGTATCGCAACAGAAAGAATTAAATTTTTACTAGTTTACTAGGCACCACTAGCTGATCCTTATCTAGCCTATGCTTGACCACCTGATTAGTAATAGAAGAACCCTATTTACTGCAAATAGGACTTCAGTGCGAGGTCTGGCAATGATTGGTAACTAGAACAGCGCTCCATAATATTTTTGTGAAAAATTAACTTTAATTATATAGTCAGATAGTTAACTGAGGTATAAATGAACACTTATGTGTATGTAGATCACCATTAAAGCTAGCAAGAGATTGTTTCAACTTATATAATTTAAGGAAAAAGTATTAGATTTCTAACTCACGCACAGTTAATATGGTGGGGCACTAATGGACAACTTAGCTATCGGTGTTAGTTATGGTGATAAATGTAGCGTTTTTTAATTAAGCATACAGCATAATTACAAATATTAAAGTTTAGCTAAATAGCTAGCGTTAATCAAGTTGAAGCAGTTCTAGGTGACTGATGTTAACTGCTACTGGTAGATGTTTAGGACCATTCATAATATCCGCTATCTTACCTAGATATTGCAGCGAGAAGCTTGCCTGTAATTATAGGTATACTGGCTTAGTAAGCTTAAGCAACTTTGTTCTAATGTAAGAGAAATATTCGCTTCCTTGGTTGTTACTATGACTAATGTTTGCATGGATTTTAGAAGTGAAGTGAAGATTATACAAATCTTCAGGCATAACTACAGTGGGGCACTGTAGAGTTACATACTAAAGTTTAACATAAAAGCAATGCTATCTTCAACGCCTTCTAAGACTTAGAGCTATATAGTTAGATAGTCTCTGGAGTGTATATTAGTAGTGTAATACAGGCATTCTAGATAATGTGTTTTGACTTTATTGCAGGCAATCACTTTGGTCAGGTAACACATCAAGTCTAAATATCAAGACTAATCGCTTGTATATCCTATTTTAAAAATCTAGCAGTAGTCATGGAGTAAAGTTAATAGTGCTTTTACTTTTGTTTATGGAGTAGAAGTTAATAATGCCATATTGCTAATCTTGGCAAGTTACTGCTGATACACATATTATACAAATAACTATGGTTCACTGGACTGCGATTGAAGCTAGACTTCAATGAATTTTAGTAAATTTTCCATGGACTCGTTTATCATGGCTTTCATCTTAAGAGGCTTATGCTGAAATAGGTAGCGTTGTTAGAAAAGCTGTATATACGTATAAATGCAAATTTAACATTTGCAATAGCATTGCAGTAACGCAATTATTAGTACGTAATTAATCTAATTATAGCTATAAATATCATTTATATTCGAAGAAGATTAACGATTTGAGAGTTATATCCTAACAATGTAGTTATTTTGATATTAGAGTATCTCGTATGAAGGTTTGGCTTGCGTAACTTTATTGCGTAGATAAGTTGGTGCAGCTTGATCTGCTGGAATCTCTTCGCCACGCTTAAAAGCAAAGCGTGCCAGTGTCAGTAGGTCTATAGCATGTGGTAACATGGCGTCATCATGACCACATATTTTAACTAAAATGCGTTTACTATAACTCCAGCCAGTGCCAGCTCCAAACCAGTCACTAGTAGTGTTATCAGAGAGTACCAAGAATTCTGGTGACTGCACTACTTCAGCACCAACTAAACACATTTCACCAGCCATCTCACGGTAGCAACCCCAATAGACTTCATCCATTCGTGCATCAATAGCTGCTGCTACTTGCGTAGCACCGTACTCACGCAGTGCACGTTGAGCTAACACTGCAAGATTAGAGACCGGCAATACTGGGCACTTCAGCGCAAAAGCTAAACCCTGTACTACGCCGATAGTAAGGCGCACGCCAGTGAATGCGCCAGGGCCACGGCCAAAAGCAATAGCGTCAACAGTAGACAGTTTTGTTCCAGTCTCCTCTAGGAGCTTTTTAATCATAGGCAGTAGCTTTTGCGAATGCAGTCGTGGCACTACTTCATAGTGGCTGGTTACCTTACCATTTTGCAGCAAGGCTACAGAACAGGCTTCAGTCGCTGTATCTATGGCCAGCAAGGTACTCATCAGTTAGTTTATCCAAATAAAAATGTATCATGGCCCACAGTGATAGTTAGCTTTACAAGCTTTTATGCACGCGGTTGATTGTTTGATTAGCTTAGTGCTTGTAACATTTTACTGGCGATGATTTCTACCGAGCCAACACCTAAAATTTGGCTATACTTTGGCTTACCATGGGCGACAGATAATCTATGATAGAAATCAACCAGAGGTTTAGTCTGCGAATAATATACCGATAGGCGATAACGTATCGTTTTTTCTGTGTCATCCTTACGCTGCACTAGATTTTCACCAGTTACATCGTCTTTGCCTTCAACCTTTGGCGGGTTGTATATCGTGTGATATACGCGCCCTGAGGTTTCGTGAACGCGACGACCAGCGATACGTTGAATAATTTCTTTATCTTCAACTGCGATTTCAACTATAGCATCTAACTCTATCCCTACTTTTATCATGGCTTTTGCCTGGGGCACAGTGCGTGGGAAGCCATCAAATAGAAAACCGTTTTTACAGTCTTCTCGGCTGATACGTTCTTGAACCAGATTGATTATTGTGTTATCAGAAACCAGGCCTCCGCTTTCAATCATGTTCTTAACAGTTAAACCTATCTCTGTACCTGTTGTTACCGCAGCACGCAGTATATCTCCAGTGGAAACCTGTGGAATGCTAAATTTTTCAGTAATAAACTTTGCCTGAGTACCCTTACCGGCTCCTGGAGCTCCCATCAACATGATACGCATCTATTATATTCCTCAATTTTTTATTATTGATGAGGATTGGACTTGTCTAGCTAAGCTGAATCCTGCAAATAAAATTTGAACTACTCTAACACATCAAAGATGTGACAAGATATATTGTCAATCTGCACTATATAAGCCGCCTAAAGTTAGTGTTACTTATAGCTATGCGTGCATCATAGTTATGGGTGCGCTTAAAAGTATAGCTTGGTTTTATAAACGGTTGACTATCTGTTTTATAGATAGTTGCCCTATGCTTAAGCAGCTCAGTCTTTAGCACGTGTAGATATTTGAGGTAAGTGTTAGACAAACGAATACGCAAGCGTATTTGGACTATGAGCTATATTGTTTCAATTGGCTAGCTAAATTACATACTACACTGCATAGTGTGTGACAGTAGGTAGCGCAATTTTGCATCCAATAGCTAGCAACGCAGCTTGTTGTACTAATTGCTAATCATAGAGATGAGCGATATCAGAATCGACCTTAGCCTAGCACTATTTCGGTTCTATCAATATGCGCGCAGAAGAACGGTCACTGTTTAAGTGACTATCCACGTGATTCGCCTTTATCACTTTCTAGCGCTTTGTCTTATATCGCTTGTTAGCTAAGGCCATGCTAGTAAAATCAGGTTAATACGATTCTAAAAGCCATTATGCAGTCCACTACACGCATTCCTTAATAGGTATAGATGCAGAACTTTCAAATATGCTCTGATGTACGTTACATTTAAAAGTTCATTTTATGGTGTCGGTTTCAAATTTAACTGTAGTTACGCTTGTGGCCGCATATGTGGGAACAGGATTACGTCGCGAATTGATGGTGAATTGGTTAATAACATCACTAGACGGTCAATACCAATACCTTCACCGGCAGTTGGTGGCATGCCATATTCTAAAGCGCGAATGAAGTCGGCATCGTAATGCATTGCTTCATCATTACCAGCATCTTTTTCGATTACCTGGGCCATCAAGCGCTCTGCCTGGTCTTCTGCGTCGTTAAGCTCTGAATAAGCGTTAGCAATTTCACGTCCGCCAATAAATAACTCAAAGCGGTTTGTAAGGTTAGGATTGTCATTGTTGCGACGGGCTAGCGGCGATACTTCAAACGGGTACTGAGTAATAAAGTGCGGTTGTTCCAGCTTATGCTCTACTAGCTTTTCAAAAATTATCACCTGTAACTTGCCTAGACTTTCGAAGCCAAACAAACTGGTGCATACTTTCTTAGCTATAGCGCGAGCCTTATTGATATCGGTCAAGTCATCTGCTGTCAAGTCTGGGTTGTACTTTAGGATTGAGTCAAACACTGAAAGACGCACGAAAGGCTCACCAAAGTGAAATACTTTATCGCCGTATGGTACATCAGTACTGCCTAGGACCAGCTGAGCCAGTTCACGGAAAAGTTCTTCGGTTAGGTCCATGTTATCTTCATAGTCAGTGAAGGCCTGGTAGAATTCTAACATAGTAAATTCAGGGTTGTGACGTGGTGAAATGCCTTCGTTACGGAAGTTACGGTTAATCTCGAATACTTTTTCAAAACCACCAACAACTAGGCGCTTGAGGTACAGCTCTGGCGCGATACGTAGGGACATTTCCATGTTCAGCGCGTTATGGTGGGTTTTGAATGGCTTAGCTGCAGCGCCACTGGGAATGGTATGCAACATAGGCGTTTCAACTTCTAGGAAGTCACGCTGCATTAGGAAATTACGTATGTATGCAATCACTTTCGACCGCACGCGGAAGGTTTGACGTGCGTCTTCATTGACGATCAGGTCAACGTATCGCTGGCGGTAGCGCTGTTCGGTGTCAGTGAGGCCGTGGTGTTTATCCGGCAGCGGGCGTAGCGACTTAGTCAGCAGGCTTACGCTAGTTATTTTAACGTACAGGTCGCCTTTTCTAGAGCGTGCTATTGTGCCTTCGGCTGCAATAATATCGCCTATGTCCCATTTTTTTACCGAGATCAGGGTTTCTTCTGGCAAGGTTTTACGGTTTACGTATATTTGAATACGACCAGTCATATCTTGAATCACTATAAACGAGCCACGGTTAAGCATAATGCGACCTGCTACTTTAACCTGGATAGCAGCGTCTGCTAGTTCTTCTTTTGTTTTATCCGCATACTGATTATGTAAGGTATTGCAGTAGTTATTACGACGAAAGTTATTTGGAAAAACATTGCCCTTGGCGCGCACGGCAGCAAGCTTTTCCTTGCGTAAAGCGATCAAGGAATTTTCTTCCTTCTGTATGTCTTGCGAGTCGAGTTGTTGGTCGCTCATGTCTTTCGAAATTCCATCAATGATAAGTTTTGTCTGGCCTTTACCTGTATATCGCAGGCAACTCCGCTTCTAGAAGGTTTGTTAAAGGCCTAATTTAAGGCTAGCTTCTAAGTATTCGTCAATATCACCGTCAAGCACTTTGTTACAGTCGCTACGTTCAATGTTAGTGCGTAGATCTTTGATCCGTGATGCATCAAGCACATAAGAACGTATTTGGTGACCCCAGCCAATATCCGATTTAGTGCCTTCCAGTGCCTGCAAAGCTGCGTTACGTTTCTGCATTTCTTGCTCGTATAACTTAGCCCGTAGCATTTTCATAGCAGTATCTTTATTAGCATGTTGGGAACGTTCGTTTTGGCAGCTTACTACGGTATTGGTAGGTACGTGGGTAATACGTACAGCTGAGTCTGTGGTGTTTACGTGCTGACCGCCAGCGCCAGAGGAACGATAGGTGTCAATTCGCAGATCAGCTAGATTAATCTCTAGTTCTACTTTATCGTCGACTTCTGGTGAAACGAATACCGCAGAGAATGAAGTATGACGACGGTTGCCAGAATCAAACGGACTCTTGCGTACCAAGCGGTGCACACCGATCTCTGTACGCAGCCAACCAAAGGCGTATTCACCCTTAATATGTACGGTTACACCTTTGATGCCTGCGACTTCACCAGCCGATAACTCCATAATAGTGGCGTCGAAACCACGTTTATCAGCCCAGCGCAGGTACATGCACAACAAAATGTTAGCCCAGTCCTGTGCCTCTGTACCACCTGAACCGGCCTGGATGTTGAGGTAGGCATTGTTCGAGTCTATTTCATGGCTAAACATACGGTTGAACTCAAGCTTAGCAAGACTTTCTTCAAGACTTGCTAAATAGGTACTAACATCACCGGCGGCGCCTTCATCATTTTCTGTGATGGCCATTTCTAACAAGTCACGGCAATCACATAGACCGATGTGTAATTCGTCGAGGGTATCAACGATTTGCGCTAGTAAAGCGCGCTCACGCCCAAGTTCCTGAGCGTATTCAGGTTTATTCCATACATTTGGATCTTCAAGCTCGCGATTAATTTCGGTTAAACGCTCATGTTTTTGACTGTAGTCAAAGACACCCCCGAATAGTTTCATATCGTTCGAACAGATCCTTGATTATGTTAAATGTCTGGTTGATTTCCATGGTAGGCAACACTCATTAGCAAACTTTTTTAAGCCAATAATCATAATGACAATTATGGTGGTAACGACAAGTCTGTTTATCAAAATGGTGATATATGCATGATTTATATAATCATATAGATTATACAGTGGTGGTTATTTGTTCACGATGCTTGGTTTGAATAATTTAATGGATTTAACCGAATGTATTGTAGCAGCTATATATACGATGAAATAAAGAAAATGGTTTCCCCTTAAAGCTGGTACATGGATTTGTATAGATACTTTTTATGCTGCCCAGACTACGATCAGTAAATATGGTTTTTTTTGCGCTAAACATCTTGTTCATAACACTAGGATAGTGCTTTATAGGCTACACTTCCATATACTACAGAGCGTCATACTTATGAACAATGATAACGCTACCTTTAGCCATAAGATTAACAAAAAATACAGCGGTATTGACTATTATAATGACACCAGACAGCAGTATGCATTTTGCTTGCTTTTTATGCAAATAGACACCGCATTGTACTTGCATAGGTTAGTAGTTAATATGCAGCACAGCCTTACGTTATTTAACTTCAAAGTTGCGTGGTTTATACATCCAGATACTTAACTTGAATCACAATAAATCTATAAATAAATGCTTTTCCATAACTGCCAAATATTCCTGTAGTTAGTGTTAATAGTAACGGTTTTCATAGAATAAGAAATTAGCGTATAATCATTGTCCAGTAGTATTAGATAGACCTGGCTGTCGACAGCTCTCGTTCAGCGATGTAATCTGGTCATTTCAGTCATTAAGCGCAAGCCTTTCGTGTTTAAAGAACAATAACGTAATGCCTTTTAGATAACGCACAGTTCTCAATTGGCACTCTTGACTAATATGCTTGTAACTACATCAGATATAAACGCGATTAATTAAATATGAATTTACTTATATTATTTGCGATGTATATCTCGAGGCTTAGGTTGTTCAGTTACAATGTATAACTTGAGTAAGTTAGCAGATACTAAATCAGTAGCGCTTACCATTAATCGCACGTACTTAACTTGTGAGTCTTGCTCAATGCTCGTCATAGTAACAGTAAATGCATCAGTGAAGTTGTTAACTCCAGCAACTTAATGTTTCTAGTAGAAATGCCTAGTTGAGGAAAGCAGTACGCTTCTTTAAGAGACGTTATATATTTTAGTTTTGGTCTAAATCAGCAAGAAATGATAAAATACATAGTTGTTTTGAGCTAAACTCTATCAGAGTTTAGCTGTCACCTGAGTTTACTTTGGTAAAAGTTATTAAAGGGTATAAAGCAATAATCTTATACTAAGCTATCACTAGCCTATAGCACGTAAAAATCATTGATTTATAGTGTTTTTAATAAAAGAGTATTGTTTCAATCGTAAACGTAATAACCAAATAGCCGCCAGCATCAGGTATCTAACAGATTTATGTATTAGCCAATTAAGATGCATAGTCCTGGAGAAAAGCGCTAAATCAAAAAACTACTTACTTTATGTAGTCTCAAGTGCATTTTATTCAGACAGGCCTTAGCTAGCTTACATATGATGCTAGATATAGCTTCTTTTTCATAATTTTAATTATGAATTTATGACCACGCATTATGGTGTTTATGACTTTAAATAACAAACTACCTATAATGCAACTCTAGTCCCAAGAACTAGAGTTGCATTCTATCGAGTAATATAAAGCTACGCAGATATCACAAGAGTTATAGTAACAACACGAATCTTATGTCTGGGCTAGGATAGATTTTTGCTAAAATGGTATAGAAGGTTTCTAGGTATCTAGAATAATGCGCAAGCCATAAAATTAAAACAAGGATGCCTTCAAGCTTAGCAATAATGTGTTGTATTACCTTTGGGTAAAACGCTCCTGGTACTTTTGATCTTGTCTGGCGTTGAGTCACGAAGGAGCCTTTGTGATCTGATTGCTGTCTACGTCTTAGCAGCCGTTTAGTGTTAGTTAGGTGAGTTGGTGTATGGTTAATCTGAGTAATTGCTCTGGTTGCTATAATTATCCGTAGTTATGTTAGTTCGCAACGTAATTGCCGTGCAGCAGTAACCATATGACTCAACGCAGCTTTCGTCTCTGGCCAGTCCCGAGTCTTTAGACCACAATCTGGGTTGACCCATAGGCGCTCAACTGGAATCCGCTTAGTTGCCTTACGCAGCAAGTTAGTTATTTCTGAGGCATCTGGAACGCGCGGGGAATGAATATCATACACTCCAGGACCGATTTCATTAGGATAAGTGAAGGCTTTAAACGCATCTAGTAACTCCATATCTGAGCGCGATGTCTCGATAGTAATGACGTCGGCGTCCATTGCTGCAATAGACTTAATAACATCATTAAACTCACTATAGCACATGTGGGTGTGGATCTGGGTTTCGTCACGCACGCCTGAGGCGCACAAGCGGAACGCTTCGGTTGCCCAATCCAGGTAGTACTGCCACTTCGCTTTACGTAATGGCAAGCCTTCACGAAAGGCGGCTTCATCAATCTGTACAATCTTAATACCGGCGGCTTCTAGATCTAGAACTTCGTCGCGAATCGCCAAGGCAAGTTGCCGTGCCTGTACTTCAAGGCTCAAGTCTTCACGCGGGAATGACCACATTAGCATAGTCACCGGACCTGTAAGCATGCCCTTCATCACCTTGCTAGTCAGGCTTTGGGCGTAGCAAATCCACTCTATGGTCATGGCCTTAGGCCGGCTAAGATCACTAAATATTATCGCTGGTTTCACACAGCGCGAACCATAGCTTTGCACCCAACCAAAGCTGGTAAACACGTAGCCATCTAGTTGTTCTGCAAAGTATTCAACCATGTCATTACGTTCAGCTTCACCGTGTACCAGCACATCCAGCCCAAGGTTTTCTTGCACTTCAACAGCATGCTTTATCTCGCTGTGCATAGCTTCGACGTATTCCTCTTCGCTCAACTTACCGGCTTTGTATGACTGACGGGTTAAACGGATCGAAGCGGTTTGCGGGAATGAACCAATAGTGGTGGTTGGTAGCAGTGGTAAATTCAAGCTAATATGTTGTTTGTTTATACGCTGGGAAAACAACGTGTGACGTTGGCTATCTTTTGCGGTAATGGCAGCGATACGAGCTTGTACGGCCGGTTTATGTATACGTGTAGATTTTGTACGGGCCTCTTGCGTAGTGCGACTTTCGGCAAGCGCAGCAACTACGTTAGGCGCATCAGGCTGGTTAATAGCTTGAGCCAGCAACACTATTTCCGAACATTTCTGTACGGCAAACGCTAGCCAACTTTTTAGCTCGCAATCCAGCTTATCTTCACGCTCCAGGTCAACCGGGCTATGCAATAGTGAGCAGGACGGCGCTACCCATAAACGATTTTCCAGTTTCTTGTAAGAATATCGCAAGATAGCCAGAGTTTTTTCTAGGTCGCATCGCCAGACGTTGCGACCATTAACCACACCTAATGATAGCACTTTATAGGATGGCAGGTAGTCGAGGATGGTTAAGTATTGATCAGGTGCGCGCACTAAATCGATATGTAAACCGTCAACCGGCAAGTTAGCCGCTAGACTAAGGTTGTCTTCTAGACCACCAAAATAAGTAGCAACTAGCTTTTTAAGAGGGTTATGCTTAATTATGTTGTAGGCACATTCAAAAGCATTTTTCCATTTTTGCGGCAGGTCAAGCACTAGGATTGGCTCATCTATCTGTACCCACTCCACGCCTAAATCAGCAAGGCGCTGAAAAATGTGTCCGTATAACGGCAGTAAGCGGTTAAGTAAGTCAAGTTTATTAACGTCTTTGTTTTTAGTTTTGCCAAGCCACAAGTATGTCAGTGGTCCAATCACTACCGGCTTAACGTTGTGACCTAAATCGCGAGCTTCCCGTACTTCTTCGAACAGTTGGTCCCAACTTAGATGGAACTGTTGGTCGGCGCTGAATTCAGGTACTAAGTAGTGGTAGTTAGTGTCAAACCACTTAGTCATTTCCTGTGCATGGGCAATGTCGCAATATCTATCACTAATACCACGGGCCATGCTAAACATGGTTTGTAGGTTGACTTTCTCGTTAACTGGTTTGAACCGCTCGGGAATGACACCAAGCATTAGTGAGTGAGTTAGTACCTGGTCATACCAAGCAAAATCTCCTACTGGTAGCAGCTCAATACCAGCGTTTTTCTGCAAGTCCCAGTGGGTTTTGCGTAGGTTATGGCCTACGGCACGTAGACCTGCTTCATCGAGCTCACCTATCCAAAAAGCTTCCTGCGCTTTTTTTAACTCTCGATCGCGTCCAATACGTGGAAACCCAAGTGAGTGAGTGATTACCATAATTTGCAACTCCATAGGTATGTTTATACAGTTCATTGTTTATAAAGCATCACAACGAAGCAAGCTAATTTTATTGCAGATGATCACGAGAACTGCTCATGTTTAGATCATTTATAATTTATGAAACATAACATAATATTAAATTAGCAAACCCTACCAAGATCTAGATCTGGTAGCAGCTGCATCAATAAGACTTTTATTAAAAATATATATGGTAATGCCGCATGAGAGTTGATTGCTTTATTAATGTAAATGAACAGCACAAACATTAATTAGTATGCAATTTAGATTTGTAGTAGTTCATGGGTGCTTGACTGAAAGCTAGTTGATAGACATTTTGGTGGTGTTTATGGGATTAAAGGCGGAGTGCTGGCATCTTTCACGCTCGCCACTCCAGACTTGTGTAAGCACATTGACCAGCATGGTCACGACTACGTTGGTCTGGATGACGTATACGTCCTTGTCGCTTATAACAAAGTAAATCTTACTAAGATTGCCACCTTGGTAATCTGTTAGCCTGTTTGAATGTATCGACATCTATTAGCGTGTAGTATGTAGGTAATAGCATAATACGTAATATGTCTAACACTAGATTAGCTAATAATACTCAGCAATATAGCTAAGTATTTAAACATAGACTTATCCAATGATGACTTGCTATACCAAGTATGGCGTAATCAACTTGTTTAATCACTTCCTGTTTACGCTTATTAAGGAAGTGGTGATCAAAAAAGCTTAAGCTGCTACCAGATGGCAAACTAAAAATCTCGATTTATGACTTATGAACAAAAAACTTTAGACTAAATAACCCTAGCACCCAGTACAATTTTCTGTACATGTTTGATTGTGCTGACATCATTTTACGCGTAGAGGATATTTTTATGAATATACTATAAATGCTCAACAGTTTCAGCTTTACAATAATTTATAGACTTACACAGATTATATACAAAATCTTTCATTATCTTTAAGTGGCTTACACTAAAGCTATTAGCGTGCAGTCAGTTCAACAGGCAAAACAAGAATTATATTTAGTATTTTATGTGCCTAAATACGTTGATGCCGTGGTTTCAACAACGGCCAATGCAACAAAAGCTACACACTATATATAAATCGTTTGCTCATTCTTTAAACTAATGCTCAACGTTGTGGTTGAATATAGTGTAGTGGTGACACCTAAGGCCGTTTCTAATAGAAATAAATTCTCTGTCTATATATATAAATTACATTTTCCGCTAAAAGTAAATTTCCAATCGCAATATTGCAGCGTAATAAGTTTATTGGCGTAGCAATAAAGCAGAATCTAACGTTTTACTAGTTGAAAAATATAAGAAACAAATTGTTTACGATTAAGCATTTGGCTTCTAGTTATTATTAAATTTATCATATGCTAGTGGATACAATTAAAGGTTAATATGTAAGCTCTACTTGGCTTGAAGTAGCCATCTAGTGTAGTAGATAATTTCATATGAGTTAAATCAATATCTAAAATAAGTTTAGATGATGAACATCATGTGGTGCAGATCATCTTATTTGATAGTTTTGAGTTGATCGCTGTTTGCCCATACTAGGCAAAAGTTTATATCCAATCTATATTGCTACGCAGCAGATTAAGCTAAGCTAGCAGTAATATGCTTTTGGGCATATACAGATAGTTGAAATACTGTTCGTTAAGCAAAGCGCTAAATTGTGCGTCATGGAAATTACGGATATACCAGATATAAATCACTTTAAGAGAACTGTTTATTCAGTCACTCAATCATTCAGTCATACGCCAAGCATATGTCTTGGTGGGTGTGACCGACACCGATAGCAGAGTGCGTCGTTATGCGGTTCAAGAGCTTGCTGGTAAGTTGATTGGTCAGCGACTGGCCAATTTGGTATTAAATCGGTATGCACGGCGAATACACCAGCGATCTCAATGCTTATGACGAAAGTATTCGTGTGCTAAAGCGGTTATGCGCATTCAAGTTGAGTTATATAAATCGCTGGTTCGGCATTCATACAAAAAATATTTGACCATTGATCGTATATGCACTTATGATCTACTTATCAGGTATTATACCCTATAATTAACTGCCGTTTATGAACAAATTTCACAAGACGGACCGTTTAAGATTGAAGAATAGTATGCAGGCAAAATTGCTGAGTTAGTCCAATTATTAAAATGACTTATGATACTAGAATCCATACAGCTTCATGTTATGTAGCAACTGATACGCATGCAGCTAATTATCGTTTACCATTGACACGTTACATTAATTAAATCATTCACAGTGTTTCTACTGCCAGCAGTAGAGTAGCTAGATAACTCTTTCAACTACCAGCAAAATCATACGTCTTTTGTTTGAGCAGCTACCTTAGCGCTTGCGGATTCAGCTTACCTCTTGCTACCACGTCACTACTCAACTATCTGATATCTTGGTCTATAACCTAACTATCCAGGCTTGCTACGTACACAAAAATAGACGTCGTGTATTGTAATACTTAACAGTAATTCTACGTTAGTTAACTGGAGCTATATTGTTATAGTGTATAAAAACTCAACATCTTGCTAAAGTTTACAGCTCTACGCTAATCAAGTACAGCGTACAATGTCTAAAGCACCCTTCGCTGCTACTATACTTTAACCAGGTTACAACTGTAATTCAGTTACATATTATGCACATATAATAACATTGCTTCATGCATAATATATGAATATAAAGTACCACACAGTGCAAACTTTCAAGTAATGCAGATTACTTGGTGCATAATGACTGAGAACATATGGCTTCTATAAAGCCCGCTGAGCTAACTACAGCTAATGCTAACCGAACTTATTTGGTGCTGAATCAGCACTTACAGATGCAAGGCTGTAGCATAAAGCTAAGACAGTCTGAATCGGTGCTATTATGCTTGACTGTCACCTTATTTAGATAAATGTTCTGTTAATGGTAACGAAAAGTTTCAGTCAATGTAGTGTACATACTTGTATTCTCACTGCTTATAACTTTAGATGGCTTAGTTTATCTAAGGCAGCCCTTGATACTCACGTTTTGCTATATTTGTAGGTTAGATTGAAAGTTACGCCGAAATATCCGTTGGCCAACCTTTTCATTTGCGCCAAGGTGCAGACACAATACATGTCTTTTTGGTAAGTATTGCCGTAGGATCTCACAAATGATCAAAACGCCGTACTATCTCATTGATAAACAGAAACTTCTTGTCAATATGCAGAAGATTGCTTATTTGCGCGAACAATCTGGCGCCAAGGTTTTGCTGGCGCTTAAGTGCTTTGCCACATGGTCATTATTCGATCTAATGCAACAATATATGGATGGTACTACGTCGTCGTCGCTATATGAATTAAAGCTTGGTCATCAGAAGTTTAAAGGCGAAGCACATGCCTATAGCGTAGCTTGGGCTGATGACGAAATTGAAGAGAGTTTGGATAACTGTGACAAGATCATTTTCAACTCTATTAACCAGCTACATCGCTTTACTGAGCGTAGCGAAGGTAAAGCTATCGGTTTGCGCGTAAACCCGCAAATTAGCAGCTCCTCCTACCTGCTATCCGACTCAGCGCGCCCATTTAGCCGCCTGGGCGAATGGGATCCGGTAAAGATTGAAAGCGTGATCGAGCAGGTATCAGGCTTGATGTTTCACAATAACTGTGAGAATAGTGATTTCAGTTTGTTCGACAAAATGCTTAGCGCTATCGAAAAATGCTTTAGTAAGTTGCTGTATCAAGTTCAGTGGGTCAGTCTCGGTGGCGGCATCCATTTTACCGGTAAAGATTACGCGTTGGACACATTCTGTGCTCGCTTAAAAGCGTTCTCCAAAAAGTATAGCGTGCAGGTATATCTGGAACCAGGCGAAGCTGCGATCACTAACAGCGCTTCCTTAGAAGTAACTGTACTTGATACTCTATATAATAACAAGAATCTTGCCGTGGTCGACAGCTCTATTGAAGCCCACCTACCGGATCTATTGATTTATCGCCTCAACGCTGTATTGGCACAGAGCAAAGGTAAATACACTTACATGGTATGCGGTAAATCTTGTTTAGCTGGGGACATCTTTGGCGAGTATCAATTTAATTGTCCGCTGGCTATTGGTGATCGGCTATCGTTTATCGACACTGCAGGCTACACCATAGTCAAAAAAAACTGGTTCAATGGCTTGAAAATGCCATCCATCGTAGTTAAACAACTAGATGGTACAGTCGAGTTAGTTTGTGAATTTAGTTATGACGACTACCTGTCAAGTCTTTCGTAAGGTAGTAGATAAAGGAGAGATAAAGTAATTGAAAAAGAACGTTCTTATCATTGGTGCAGGAGGTGTCGCTAAGGTAGTGGCTCACAAGTGCGCTCAGCACAATGACGAACTTGGTCGCATTGCTATCGCATCACGTAATATCTCTAAATGCCAACTCATTATTGACAGCGTTAAAGCTAAGGGTAGCTTTAAGGTTCCTGCCGATATTCAGGTCTTCGCACTGAACGCCTTGAATGTAGAAGCAACCAAGGTATTGATCCGCGAGACTGAGTCGCAAATCGTCATTAATGTAGGTTCTGCATTTCTTAACATGTCAGTGCTACGCGCGTGTATAAATACTGGCGTTGCTTACTTGGATACTGCTATCCACGAAGAGCCTAGCAAGGTCTGCGAGACGCCACCTTGGTATGGTAATAATGAATGGAATCACTTAGAAGAGTGCAAGCAAAAAAATATTACCGCCATCCTTGGCGTTGGCTTTGACCCTGGTGTAGTTAATGCTTATGCCGCGTTAGCGCAACAACAGTATTTCGACCGCATCGATTCAATCGACATTTTTGACGTCAATGCTGGTTCCCATGGCAAATATTTCGCTACTAATTTTGACCCAGAAATTAACTTTCGTGAATTTACCGGGCAGGTGTGGAGTTGGCAGAACAGCCAGTGGACTAGCAACGCTATGTTTGAAATTAAACGTACTGCCGCCCTGCCGGTAGTTGGTTCACAGAACCTATATTTGACCGGTCACGATGAAGTGCACTCGTTGTCGAAAAATCTCAATGTACCTAATGTACGCTTCTGGATGAGCTTCGGTGAACATTATATTAACGTGTTTACCGTATTGAAAAACCTAGGCCTGCTCTCTGAAAAGCCAGTTAAAACAGCTGAAGGCATGGAAGTAGTGCCATTGAAAGTAGTTAAGGCTGTACTGCCAGACCCGTCTTCGTTAGCCCCTAGCTACACTGGCAAAACATGCATTGGTGATCTAGTAAAAGGCACCAAAGATGGTCTGCCGCGTGAGAGGTTTATCTATAACGTAGCGTGTCATGAAAAAGCTTTTGCTGAGACTGACAGTCAAAGTATCTCCTATACTGCAGGAGTACCACCAGTGGCTGCGGCGTTGTTAGTAGCACGTGGCGAATGGGATGTGCAGCGCATGGCTAACGTCGAAGAGCTTCCTGCCGAGCCATTCCTTAAAGCTCTAGACGTAATGGGTTTACCGACTCGGATTAAAGATGAAAACGGTGATCGTGCCTGGGATTTGATTGCTTAGATAAGCTTATGTTATTGCGAATATAAGCCTCATTTTCAATGAAAAATCAATATATAAAGCATAAGTTACTCTAGGTGTTAGACTAGATTGTTAAATATTTTAGTCATAGCCTAAAAGCTGTTAATTTTTAAAAGTTAATGCATTCACAAATCGCACTAGCTAGTGTTAGTCGAACATAGATCTTACCTATTGACTATATGCGCAAGGATTTTTCTATGAAGCCTATAAGTTACTCGTTCCCTCAAATAGGATTATGACATGCGCAACCAAGCAGTTAATCTGATTAATCAATAGCGAGTCTTGGTAGATAAAACACATGTTTACATGTATGCGACTCCTGTATATGACTAAGCAATCTTTGTTTGTAGACCTGCACTTTGAATAACGCCTATATCAGATAAATAAACTAAAAGCATTATTTGCAAAACTGCGTGAATACTAACCTTGAACCGCAGTCTAAGTCTGACTGCGATACTTTGCAGTAGCTAGCCTGTCTAAGATGATATCACTATCGGTATAACTGATAAAACTGAGTGATTAGCATTGTTAGTAGACATAAAGCTCTCATTATAGATTACACTCATTTATAAAATAGCGTTATCCATCTAAGCAGCTTGATGCTAGTAAGATCAGCGCCACATCAATGGCGATCAGAGTTGTACCCATAAGAAGAAGTCAAAGTCTTTATCAAGGCCTTATCCGTATACAATCGGCACATATACATTATTAGCTAAGCTGCATGGTTATCATGTACACTATTAAACAGTAATTAACTTGAATTGTTAGCTGAGCGCGTTAGTTAATTGCCTGAGAAACGGTAACAGGAAAAACAGCGTAGCCTTAAAGTTTTAGCCATTAGTTATGAAATAGCTGCGGTAAACGGCGTCACGTGGATTGCGCGTATCAGCTTCGCTGCAGGCCTATTTTAGCAGGCGGTTTTAGCTGTCTAGGTTGACGCGTAAGGCCTTAAAACTAATATACAAGCAAAAAGGTTGGTTACTTTGGCTGCTGCTTATTACAGCACGTTAAATAGTGCGGCTGACTACGCCATAATTAAGCTTATACTAAGTAAAGAAAAACCCGTATATAGAGGAATTGTTAATTTTACACAAATATGATCTATATGTTTGTGTGATTGCTATGAGTAACACATTTAGCGTATCAATATGGATGAAATCCATCTATGGACCTCCGTGTAACTTTGACATTGTTGTCACCTAAGCCAACAAGCACACCTATAAACAAATACTTATAGCCAAGGAACGCCATCATTGGCTATAATAGCACGCGATAATGGTATTATTTGACCGTGCGACGCGCTTGAAAAAAAACTCTCAATGCGATGCTGGGTGCGGCATTTAGCAGCAAGCCAAACAATTCTAGATGCTAGACTGGCAGTGCCAGACTGCTAGATTTTCAAGTTGGGAAAATCTTGTCCTTTTTAGCTGCAGCAAACTTAGCGGTACGGTAGAGCGGGATTAGGTTGAAGCCTTTGGTTGTACTCTTAAGTGCTCTGTATAATTTTTAATTTATACCTTTATGCAGCGCTGGTTACCGGATAAATTGCTCGTATAGGTTAACGCGCTGAACTGACGCCACCAGCTAACGTGAGTACATTAGTGACTGTATCGGTGCCTGCGATACTGGCGTCTCTTAAGCCGAGAGCTAGTATCATTAATACAACGTATAGCAGTTAATCAAAAGTAGGCATTAGCGGATTGCTACGGTAGCTATATTTAAGCGGTCCGGCTCTGATGTTCTGAACGTCAAGCCGTTAGCCTCATAGTAACTCTCTATTGGGCTGGCAACATTTCTCGGTTAAACATTATGTTTCTCAATATTTGCAGCATCCGCAAAGCGCTAAATTTTTTAGCGACGCACTATTCTTAGTCATCAGTTAATAAACCTTGCCAATATTCAAGGAATAAACCATGGATCAGCGCAGTGAAGTACTGCTTCGTCAGGCTAGGCTTTTTCAGGGTCACTTGTTGCTGGTAGGTTTGCCTGCTGACGATTTGCTTGGTCGTTTGCCAAACGCCTACGGCTGGAGCTGGCATGCTGGCGATCAGGCGATACTTGACGCAAGTTTTCCAGAGCGTAGCCAGTTTGGCGTGAACGTGCCCAATTGGGGGTTTGATGCGGCGGTGATTTTCCTGCCTAAATCTAAGGATCTCACAGACTATCTGATCAGCGCTGTAGCTGCACGCCTAGATGGCGCTGAACTCTTTCTAGTTGGTGAGAAGCAAGGTGGCATTAAAAGTGCATTTAAACAAATGATTCATTGTGGAAAGCCACGTAAGCTAGACAACGCACGGCATTGCCAATTATGGCAAGTTACCGTAACTGGCGCCCCGCCAGCTGTTGAGCTAGCAAGTCTGATACGGGTATTTAACATACCGCTGACTAATGGGCTACTTAAAGTAGTGAGTCTACCAGGGGTGTTCAGTCATGGTCGCTTAGATCACGGTACTAAGTTAATGCTTAAGCATCTAGATAAATTACCTAGCGGGCACTTGCTCGATTTTGGTTGCGGCGCTGGCGTGCTTGGGTCTGCAGTTAAACTTCTTTACCCACATAATACGGTAACAATGCTCGACGTAGATGCTTTTGCCGCCGCTAGCAGTCGACTAACTATTGATGCTAATGGTCTGGACGCCGAAGTCTTAGTTGGTGACGGTATCGATACCGCACCAATCAATTTAAATGCGATTCTTAGCAATCCACCATTCCATATCGGGGTGCATACGAATTATTCAGCTACTGAAAATTTACTACGAAAATCAGCACAACATATAGCAAGAGGCGGCGAACTTCGCTTAGTAGCTAATAAATTTCTCAAATATCAAATATTGATTGAAAAGCATTTTGGCATGTGCGAGATCAAGGCCATAAATAATAGTTTTTGCGTTTATCGTGCTAAACGCAGTTAATAATTTTGTAAAACAAGAGAAGGCTCTCGTTAATTTGGTTGATTCAAGGCAAATACCCTCTCTGTCCTAAACTAGTACTTTTAATGAGATTTGCATCTTAACAGCATACATCAATCTACTCATTAGTAGATTGATAACATACAAAGCCCAAGAGTGTGTATAAGCGGATCATGATTAAATATTTAATAAGATCTATAATGCTCTACTTTTTAGTTTAGGCCAGCAAGCTATCATATGTCATGACCATGTTAGTTTACCACCCTTAAAAAACTTAACTATTCATTTCATCAAGTGTTTACTAGTAAAACTGGATAACATATGTAAACTTTCTGGCTCAATAGCATGCTGAATATGTATTTTTGTACTTCACCACTAACGGTAGTGCCACACAAAGATACAAAAAAGTTGACCCACTCTGCAGATTAGCTATAAGCATTTCATTAATCTGCTGCACAACATCTTAGAGCACACTTAAATTTTAATTTCTACATTAATTTATACCTTGATGCGATTCATGATAACTATACCCATTTACTTCATTAGCCTAATTATCAGTGTAAACGTAGATAGTTATTTATTGGTTTGTTACTAATAGAACCGTAATGCCGATCGACAACCTTAAGGCTTTGAATAAGTCAATCAACATCAATAGCCAAAGCATTCTATCTATCAAAATAAGTCGTAGCAAATATTACCTGTGTCTATAAAAACAGAGCAAAACCATGTGGGTTATTAGCTCATGATATTATATAATCAACAATGCGATAGATATCCTGGTATAGCTTGATTAAATCAATCATGATTGATATGTCTTCTAAGGTATTGCTGTCACTTACATATCGATGTACTTCATTCATGATATGCGTCACTATACGTGACCCACAAAAAAATACTCAATAGTATTAATGGATCTGGCACTGATCTATAAAGTAATATTCGTTTAGTAGCTAGCACTAAACATCCTAGTTGACTTAGTCAAAAGTCGTCTGCTTACTTTATGCTCATAAACAGACTCACATATCTAGCAAGTAAGTGGAATACGCTACATCAACGATATAGAATATGGGTAAATAGAGTCGCTATTATTATTTAATATTGACTAAGCTGAAGCATGACAGGCTATTACGTCGTGAAAATATCTAATTCATCACTTAGAAATGCGTGCATGCTGATAGTGGCTATAATTAGCTTGTGGACATAGCTAGCAAGTAAAATTGGTAGTTTACCTATACAACTGAACAAATACCGCTACTAACAGATAGCGCTTCAAGATTTTTGTTAGCAGGTTTTCTAGTTCTTACATTCGCTGTATGATTATATTTATCATTTATTCTTGGCACTGATATCTAGTACTGCGTCATAAATATCATATGTGCATGGTAAAAATCATTAGCCGGTAACACACCTAGTAGTTGCAATTAAGTATTAATAACTATTAGAAAGATTTAGAGCTGCTTTAGCCTGTTTGTCACTATAAAGATATTGTATGACGTGGTTGTTACTATCGCGGCATCCGTGGTGATTTGTGCGTATAATAATTACTAGTATATGTGCATGACCATTTATGACACAACCAATATTGTGACCTTACCAATAATACTTCTTTTACTTACCATAATTTTTTTAACAAGAGAGCATGATGGGCGAATTCGATACCATTCGACCTTACAACGATAGCGAAGTTCCAGCAGTGTTAGCACGTCTGTTCAGTGATAAAGCCTTTCTAGATATTCTAACTCACTTTCGCTTTCCGCGCTTTGCCGGTACCTTAGGCTGGCTACTTAAATCAATGATCGCCCGTAAATTGCGTCGTGAATTTGCTGGCGTAACTACTGTAGCCACGCTGCAAGACAAAGTAGAGTATTACGTTGACCACACCATTGACCGAGCGACTGATGGTGTAATTTATACCGGTGTCGAACAACTAAAATTTGGCACTGCTTACTTGTTTTTGGCTAACCACCGCGATATTGTAATGGACCCAGCTTTTGTGAACTATGGTGTTTACCACCTTGGTCTGCCTACACCGCGTATTGCTATAGGTGATAATCTGCTACAGAAACCGTTTGTTAGCGACCTTATGCGACTAAATAAGAGCTTTATTGTACACCGATCAATAACTGGGCGAAAAGAGAAGATGGCGGCTTATATTCTTCTATCAACTTATATCAATCATTCGATTCGTAACGACTGCCAGTCAATCTGGATCGCCCAGGCTGAAGGTAGAGCAAAGGATGGGGATGATCGTACTGAGTCAGCAATCCTCAAGATGTTCCACGTTAGCCGTAAAGATGAGCCGTTTGCTGAAGTTATACAGTCATTGAACCTGACGCCAGTATCTATTAGCTATGAATATGACCCTTGCGACATTGCTAAGGCTCGTGAGCTGTATATTCGCGCCACTACTGGCACATACAGAAAAGCATATGGCGAAGACGATGTAAGTATCGCATTGGGTATTACTGGCTACAAAGGTCGCGTACATGTAAACTTTGCACCATCCATTATTGAGAAATTTGAAGATACTAAGTTATTAGCTATAGAGATAGATCGGCGGATTCTTGGCGGTTATTGGTTATTCCCAGTACATTATTTAGCGTATGCGCAGTGGCGTGATGCCGATCCGCAATTGCAGGTACCAACAGCTGCTGAGGTCTTTCCTGCTGATGAGTTGGCTAAGGCAAAAGCGGAATGGGAGTTTCGTTTGAGTGAGTGTCCTAATGAGCACCGGCCATTTTTAGTTGCGCAGTATGCAACACCGGTGAAGAATCAGTATCGGATTAAAGCGGGAATTCCTTTGTAAGTCCAATGCATTAGTTCTTTAGTGTTCTTAGTTGAATTCTAAGCCAAAAAAAATAACTTGTTTGGCTAAAAATAACATCAGCTTTCTAATGGTGTGGTTTTTTGTTTGTGGCGATCAGGCTATTCATGGCCTTCTGGTATATTGATGTACTAAAGCGCTGACTTTATAGATGCACGATAATTACGCGCACCAGCACTTAGGCGCCTAAACTGAAAGGTTGTGCCATTGAAGCTTCCAGTATATAAAAGCTTTCTTTAGGTGACCGATACTGTAACTTGGTTAGCATAATGACCAAATGAGGAGCTTTATAGTAACATTAGTAGTGTTATGCACATATTTCTAGTATGTGCTTTTTGCTTGACTGAAGCATTAATAACAGTTATGAGATATACTCATATTCTTGATATTCTTTAAGATCTTTACAGATCATATAAATGATCTTCTAATTATATTTTATAGCAATCTTTAATATCTTAATATTACCCCCCCATAAATACATCCATTATAAATGTGGACATTTATGCAGCTTTAAGGAAAACTTGCTAGTTATTTTTTTTCTGATTGAATTAGCGAAGTTATTATTACGTTAACCACCTAAGTAGTTTTGCTAAACTTTCCAAGTTTTAAATGAAATTTATTAGTTAGATAGTTACTAGACTGAGTATAATATTTTTTTGAGGTTTACTTCTTTAAGGTAGCGCGAAAGAACTAATGCTTATAACTTCATAACAGTTATAGCAAGTAATTAAAAAATTTAGTGTTTATAAAAGTATTGTTACTGTTTATAAGAGCAGTCTCAACACGCAAGATAAAGTACCCTCCACCAAATACTATAGGGCTGAACTTGTTTGTTATTAATTAGTTGCATGTTAGTACACGCTGTGCCTGTAAGTTTAATTACTGTAAGCGTTTATGGATACGTTTATCAACAAATTAGCTAGGTAAGAGTTATGTATTGAAATTATAAGAATTACATATTTAGAAATGGTAACCATAGCCATGGACAACCCAGCATAAGTACGTAAGGACCGAGTAGTTGCTGGTAGTCATGTTATCAATTTAGTGCTGTAGATTTTTGTAGGCGCATTAAATACCTCCTCATAATGAGGCAGCTAAAGTATTACTGGCATGAGAAGGAATTATGGAGTGTTGTCAAAACTCTTTTTAAGGAACCTGATCGAAGCAACAAACTAGCAGTTGTTGGGCTTTATAGATTATAATGTCACAGAAAAAATACTAATCAGTAAAGTAATGTTAGTACTGGTTACACAAGAATGTGTAAGTTAATTACATGCTGTGGTTAGCTGTAGCCTTGATTGGCACAATAAACTGTGCCAATCAATACTTATGACTAGGTATTGATATACGTTTTAGTATGCCTAACTAAAAAAGTACTTTAGGCGTATCATGAGCTTTAATCAGCATAGTGCTATACCTTAACTTTGTGTACAGAGCTATAAAAGTATTTCTTTCCTTTAGGAAGCATTTTATAACACTTGGTTAGCATGTAAGATTCTTGGAAAGGACATAATAAGATGATCGAGCAGATACTATTAATTATGCTGGCCATACTGACCTAACGAAACAGTTTCACTGCCATCATAATGAAATGGTACTGACATTATTTACTGTATTAGCTAACTCACTGCTACTGTAACTGATTTAGTGTAATCAATGCTTTTAGTCAAGTACATTAAGCATGTTACACGCATAAAGCGTAATAGCGCTACTTAATCCAAGAAACATTAAGGTTCTTAACAAAACAACTTATCAATCGCGAGCATTGTCAATCAACTTAATGTATGCTGCAGCGTTGCGTTGATCTTTGACTAACTCAACGAAGGTCTGGTTATACTTATTTTTGCCGTCTAGGTCTAAACCGTTCTCTTTGAAAAAAACTAAAAACCGCTCGAAATCGTCGACACGAAGGCCGCGGTAGGCCTTGATCAGCTTATGCAAGGACGGCGAAGTCATATCGGCTGGCTCAAAATTCAGGAATAACTTAATTTGATTATCGTGAATCTTGTCGCCAATAACCTGTTTTTTATCTTTACGCATGACTAACTCCAGAGAATAGATATTTATATAAAAAACGTATTTTCCTGCGTAGTACTAGCTTTGAAAGCTATATAAGTGTAATATAAAAGCTAGCTTGCCTGGATGGTATTTTTTAGTGTTATTAACAGACCGAGTTAGCAGTATAATCAGGCAGGCTAGCTTTTATATTTAGCCATTCTATGTTTATACTGTTGTGCCTAAACGGCATTTATACGTCAATTATCCATAACATATCCTTTGATATAACTGCAGAACTACGTATTTCCAATATCATCACACAATAAGTCGACAATGGAGTATTGTGGTGTGATCCGATAAGACATAATCTAGATTTTATTGTTTTTGTTAAATACTAGTTTATTTAAACTTTTACTTTACGCGGTAAAATAAAGCACTGCTTATAGCGGATGTTTACGACCTGATTCAAAGCTCCATTCTTGACATAGATCATTAGTTGTAATCGGTTATCTACTACTTGTGTGACAGCTATAGATTTTTAGTTAAACAAAAAAGAATGATAGCATCACTTATAACAATGCACTAATAATGCTATTCATAAGCTTAATCTTTAACAGTTAACAGTCTTGCGGTGCAACCTCTATATTTATCTTAAATGAGATTTTAATAAAAACTCTTACCGGCGCAAGAGAAATATTTTTTCTTGAATTATAGAATATTCAGTTAATTGATGTGGTAGTTAACACTAGTATAGTTGATATAACTTATGGTGCGCAGGCATAGGCTTACACATCGATATAAATCGCTTGCCTATATCAAAACTAATAATCTCACTCTACTGTGCAGTCTACTTATTGTTTTATTGGTAATAGTAGCATGTTAGTATATAGTAATGTAATGGCCATAACTAACTGCCTAGCCCATACACACTAATTCCACTACTAAGCAGTAGTGATTCTAATTACCTATACTGGCTGTTATGATTTAATCTTATAGGTGACTATCGACTTATTGCTTTGGCTAAATTTCTAGAGCTACAGTGTTATTGTCTTATAAAAGATTATTAGTCACAACCTATAATATCTAAATTTATAGTTCTGTATTGCACACAGTAACTAGTCTACAAAATTAGTCAACTGTTACCAAGCAGGGGTATGACGAATCAATTAATAAAGCGATTGTGCGGTCTTGCATACAGACAAACCTATTACTTGCAGCATAACAGCCGTTATTGAGCTCAAAGATAAACACATAACTAAACCTATAGATAGCATAGTTTTTTGCCTTGTTCAGGGGTTTGCTATTGTCCATTAGGTATAGCCATGCTAGACAGAAACATCGCTAAAACGTTCACTTAAATTATCAATTTACTAAAGAGTTGACCGCCTATGATTAAAGCCATATCTGTACTCAGCACACAGTTATCACGCTATGTTTGTGTATACAAGTAAAACCAGCTTTTGCCTTATCGCACGCTAGGCGTTCGACACAGGCAATGGCAGTTTATTGGTCATAGGAAGTTTCATGAATGGTTATGCTAATAACGGTACAAGGCACACCTATCTTGTATAAGCGGTTTGTGCTATTTAAGTAGCGCCAAGATCAGATCAAGTAAATTAATTACAGACTTTTTGTAGAGTTCGATATAATCAGGCAAAGCCTCGCAATCAATTCAATTGAATTTATATCGACGGCGTAATCCACGCAAACTAAAACTTATGCATGGCCATAGCAATGCACTGATTAATGCTGGCAACATCAGCGCCAAGGTTGGCTGGCGATTACCAGTTAAGGCACTGAGCCAAAATTGCACTAACTGCATCAAACCGAAGATTACTAAAATCATTAAACACTGCTGCCACATAAAGAACATACGTAAGCGCTGCTGTAACGACTGCATCAAGAAAATAGCTATGGTAAGAAGTAATGCATTTTGACCAAGAAGCGTGCCGTAGAGTATGTCTTCAGCTAAGCCTAGGCACATTGCTGTAATTAATCCGACTGTATGCGGCATAATCAAAGACCAGAAAGCCAACAACAAAGCAAGCCAAAGTGGTCGTAGGATTTCCATAAATTGCGGTAGCGGTGACACGCTGAGCAATAATCCAATGACAAAGTTTAGCCAGACAATGTAGCTGTTTCGCGCATTAGTATATGCCATTAACTTTCCCTCAACTGTTTAGTTGCTTGGGTTACCGCAGCTGGCCGAGCTGTCGGTATGATAGTAGATGCAGGCGGGCCAACCAATATCGGTTGCAGCGCTATGATCGGAATGTTTTGCGCAAGTGTTATTTGGCTGGTCTTCTATTCCATTTACCTAGGATGCGTAGTTGATGCGTTTTTCTATAGTACAGTTGTCACTGTATACTAGTAACAGGTAACGGCTACTGTTTATGACGGCAGTTAGTATAGCGCGAATAATAGCGAATGGCTGACTGGAATAGTGGATTACTTCATTGACAGTTGCAACTGGGTTGCTAGCCGGGAATTGTTGACCTAAACTCGAGCTAACTAGCAGGTCGCCTTCCTGGGTGTCGGCAGTGTCAGCTACATGTCGTAGCTCTAGGCGTTCCGGATTACCGGTACCGCTAGCAATCGCACGCAAACCATTGCGATTAACTTGTACTGGAATACTATGAGTAGTATCCGTCAGCAATAGCACCAGTGAAGTATAAGGCATCAACTCAACTACTTGGCCTATTAGGCCACGAGCATCGAGCACCGGCTGCCCAAGCACTACACTATTTTGTTCACCATTATTAATGCATAATGCAATGGGTGAATGGATTCGGATCTATCCCAATTAACTCGGCCACTTCGACTTTTTTTGTTGACGAGTGCGGAGGATTTAATCAACTCGAGCAGCTGAACGTTCTGCTCGGTAATGGCTGCAAGCTTTTGTATACGCCCCTGTAGTAGCAGGTTTTCTGTCTTGAGTTTTGCATTTTCAGCAACCAGCTCAGTACGACTGCTAAACTAGTTAGCCACGCTGTGGTAGAGACGTTGCGGTAGGTCAGTTATCCAGTAAGTTTGCATAAGCACCAGCGCCATTTGGTTGCGTACTGGCTTAAGCAGTGTAAAGCGGGCATCGATAAACATTAGTGTGATTAAAAGCATTACCAGCACTAATAAACGTATGCTCAATGACGAGTTTTTAGCAAAAAGCAAATTAATAAGTCGCTTCCTCCTGGGCCAATATTTTTCATTCAATAGGATAAGCACTAAATAAGCTGCTTTGTAAAGTGCAACCTACGTGCGAAACACTTGCATATTGAGCGATTTTATTCGCTAGAGAGCAGGTCCATAGTGTGTTTATCCATCATCTCGAGTGCACGACCACCGCCACGAGCTACGCATGTCAGCGGGTCTTCGGCGACAATCACTGGTAGGCTGGTTTCTTGGGCTAAAAGCTTGTCTAGGTCACGCAGTAAGGCCACCAACCACCGGTCAGTACTAAACCACGCTCAGCGATATCAGAAGCCAGTTCAGAAGGTGATTGCTCTAGAACGCTCCTTACAGCCTGAACGATAGTAGCTAAGGACTCTTGCAGAGCTTCTAGTGCTTCATTAGAGTTCAAGGTGAAGTATCGTAGTTGTCAACTACAACTATTAATGAGTACCTTCTAACAGGTCGATTATACTAAAAATATTGTTTATGACCGGCATTATACGAAATCTGGTCAGCTAGATTAGCGTGATATACAATAAACTACCGATTATGGATACAAAATTTTTTTTGTACATGCCGCAAGAACAGTCTAAAGCCTATATACATTCTAGGCTGAAAGAGCGTCTACCAAAAAATCATAATCCATAATCGGTAATCCAGGATTTTAGCGATACTGGTAGTAAGGTCTTTAGTGCTAACATAGAAAGATATACGAACCTGTTCAGTTCATTTAACTAACTATCTTGACGCTAGATTTCTTTAGATATCTAAATGCTTTCTATAGCATTTTACTGATTAGGTTTGACAACCTTTGGTTATGGATATTTATGTAAACATTGCACTATTAATTGCTGTCTAGCTATATTGCTACTTTAGGTAATTACAGTACAACTAGTACAGGTTCTTCTGGCGTCAAACCTTGTATTTTATTAGAATTTATCTTGTCAAGAGTCTGCTTTAGCGAATTTCTACAAGGCATTAATTGACTATTGATAGTCTAGATTTTGTTTTTATTTTTTAGTTTTAATTGTAAATATAGATAGGAACATCTTATCTTAGAGATGACCTTGGTAAGGTATATAATCTTAGTAAATCGTATCATTAACCATGGTGTTTTAAATTAGTTGTTTCCAGGCTGGTACTGGTAACCAGCCCAGATGATTATATTTTCAATGAGAGGTTAGATTTTATGTAGTGTTGGTGATTGGTTTAAACCTACGGTTGTCAGATAATAAATCACGCAAATCTTTATAGCTCTTCTAGCGCATCAATTAATGCCTGATTCTGCTCTGGTGTACCAATGCTAATCCGTAAGAATTGGGCAATCCGCTCTTGCTTAAAGTGCCGTACAATAACCTCTCTCTCACGTAACTTAGTTACTAGCCATGCTGCGTCATATTTTAAATGACGAGCAAAAATAAAGTTAGCTGCTGTTGGTAATACTTCAAAGCCTTTACCTTCAAGCTGTGTAACCATCTTGTTACGGCTTTTAATCACTAGTTGGCAGGTTTTCTCAAAGTATTCACGGTCTTTAAATGAAGCTGCTGCCCCAGCAATCGCCAGACTATCCAGTGGATAAGAATTGAAGCTATTCTTAACCAGCTCTAGCGCTCTGATTAGGTCAGGATGGCCTATGGCTAACCCTACACGTAAACCAGCTAGTGAGCGTGATTTAGATAGAGTTTGGGTAACCAGTAAGTTTGGGTAGCAATCTGCTAAACTAATGGCAGTTTTACCACCGAAATCAATATAGGCTTCATCGACTACTACTACTGAATCAGGGCTAGCCTTAAGAATTTGCTCCACTGCATCCAAGGCTAGCACGCAGCCGGTAGGCGAGTTTGGATTGGGGAAAATGATCCCGCCATTAGGCGTAGTATAGTCCGCTACACGAATCTGGAATTGCGTGTCTAGCGGCACCAGAGTGAACTTGATACCGTAAAGGCCGCAATAAACCGGATAGAAGCTATAGCTAATATCCGGAAATAGCAGTGGTAAGTCATGCTGGAATAGGCTGTGGAAAATATGCGCAAGAACTTCGTCGGAACCATTACCGAGAAAAATTTTGCTAGCATCTATTCCGTAGTGCTTAGCTACTGCCTGCTTAAGTAAATCACCATTAGGGTCAGGGTACAGGCGCAAGTTATCGCTCAACTCTGCATGCATCGCAGCAAGTGCCTTGGGCGATGGGCCATAGGGGTTTTCATTAGTGTTAAGTTTGATGAGTTTTGTCAATTTCGGTTGCTCACCAGGTACGTAGGGTACTAGGTCATAGACAAATTGACTCCAAAATTTACTCATATTTCAGTTCCCTTGCTGTTGGAGTCAAGAAGATCAAGTATACGATACTCAGCACTACGTGCGTGAGCGCTGAGAGATTCACCACGAGCTAGCACAGAGGCTGTTTTGCCTAGTTCAGAAGCACCTTGTGGTGAGCAGAAGATAATAGACGAACGTTTCTGGAAGTCATAAACACTAAGCGGTGACGAGAAACGCGCAGTGCCAGACGTTGGCAGCACATGGTTCGGGCCTGCACAATAGTCACCTAAAGCTTCACTAGTGTGACGACCCATGAAGATCGCACCAGCATGGCGAATGTGCGGTAGCCAGGTTTGTGGATTAGTAATGGACAGCTCTAAATGCTCCGGTGCGATCAAGTTTACCACTTCAATAGCTTGTTCTATGTCACGCACTAAAATTAACGCACTACGATCATTTATCGACTTTTCGATAATTGCGGCGCGATCCATAGTCGGCAACAACTCATTAATAATGGCAGTAACTTTATCTAGGAACTCTGCGTCTGGACTGATTAGAATAGCTTGAGCGTCTTCGTCGTGCTCAGCTTGAGAAAATAGATCCATGACAATCCATGCCGGGTTGGTTTGGCCGTCGCATACCACGAGGATTTCTGAAGGTCCTGCGATCATATCAATACCAACCTGGCCGAATACATGACGCTTAGCGGTAGTGACGTAGATGTTGCCAGGACCCACTACCTTGTCAACCTTAGGCACACTTTCTGTGCCGTAAGCCATTGCTGCAATAGCTTGCGCACCACCGATCGTAAACACACGATCAACACCTGCGATGCAGGCGGCAGCTAGCATCAGCTCATTGATCTCACCATGCGGCGTCGGTACTACCATGATTACTTCGGCAACGCCAGCTACTTTGGCTGGGATCGCATTCATAAGTACTGACGAAGGATAAGACGCTTTACCGCCTGGTACGTATAGTCCAGCGCTATCTAGCGGCGTTACCTTTTGGCCAAGTATAGTACCGTCCGCTTCAGTATAACTCCAAGAATTTTGTTTTTGTTTTTCGTGGTAGCTACGCACTCGTGCTGCCGCTATCATCAAGGCGTCGCGCTGAGGAGCAGTAATACGCATTAAAGCTAGCTCTAAGCGTTCGTGAAGTATAATAAGGTCCGACATAGACTTGACGTCAAGTTTATCAAACTGACTGGTGAAATCTATTAGCGCCTTATCACCGCATTCACGCACAGCCTTAATAATATTAAGTACTCGCTGATTGATTAAGTCGTCAGATACGCTTTCCCGCCTCAGTAGATGGGCTAGATGATGCGTAAAATCAGAGTCATCAGCATTAAGTCGGATAATGGAAGTAGGTTTGACCATATTAAGAACCTTATAGGAATGACAAAAAACTCAGACATCGTAATCTAGCATTCGTTTTCGCTTGTGCACCTGAAAATTTTGATTTTGAGATAGACAGACGAGTACGGCCTTATGACTGCGTAAGGCTAGTCAACACTATAGCAATTATAGGTTACAGTGCCTTACGTAGAGTGCTGATCAGCGCTTGGATACGGGCGTACTGCATTTTCATCGATGCTTTATTCGCGATCAGATAAGAGCTAATATTAGCAACCAAGTCCTGTGGTTCAAGGCCATTGGCTAGCAGGGTATTACCGGTGTCAACCACGTCAATGATCTTGTCAGCCAGACCTAGTAAAGGAGCTAGCTCCATTGAGCCGTAGAGCTTCATAATGTCAACCTGACTACCGTGCTCGACGTAGTAGCGTTTAGCAACTTTGACGAACTTAGTAGCTACTCGCAGGCGACCTTTGGGTTTAGTGTGCCCTATACGACCAGCAGTCATTAGCTTACACATGGCGATACGCAGATCTAATATCTCGTATAAATTCAGGCTGCCGTATTCCATTAGCACGTCCTTACCTGCAATACCGAGGTCAGCTGCACCATGTTCAACGTAGGTTGGCACGTCTGTAGCGCGTACGATCAGTAAGCGTACATCGTCTTGGGTCGTAGGGATAATTAGTTTGCGGCTCTTGTTCTGATTCTCGATAGGCACGATGTTAGCTTCAGCCAGAAGTGGCAAAGCGTCATCAAAGATACGGCCCTTGGATAGTGCGATGGTCAACATGGGAAATGCAAGTCCTTCATTAGGCGATTATTTGTTATAAACTGCGCTAATGCGCTAGACAAAGATTGAGACCATTACAGCCTTAATTTGAAACAAATACAGCCTAGATACATCAACAACAATGTGCTGAAATACTCCAGGTTAACGGTCTATGATTCTAGTGTAGTTAAGGTTAGCCAGGTATGCGCCGAATTTTAGCACCGAGCATCTGCAGTTTTTCTTCGATGCACTCATAACCACGGTCTATGTGGTAGATGCGGTCGATTAAAGTATCGCCGTCAGCGCATAACGCTGAAATCACTAGGCTGGCCGAAGCACGCAAGTCGGTAGCCATGACTGGCGCACCCTTTAGCTTATTAATACCGGTTACGATCGCTGTATTGCCCTCGACCTGGATTCTAGCGCCCATGCGGTGCAGTTCATGTACGTGCATAAAGCGGTTTTCGAAGATAGTTTCGATTACAGTGCCAGTACCTTGGGCGATAGCGTTTAAGGAAATGAACTGCGCCTGCATGTCTGTCGGGAACGCTGGATATGGAGCAGTACGAACGTTAACAGATTTTGGTCGTTTACCGTGCATGCTCAACTCGATTTTATCTTTGCTAGTAACAATTTCTGCGCCAGCCTCACGCAGCTTTTCTAGGACAGCTTCTAAAATGGTTGGATCAGTGTTCTTAATTTTGATATGACCACCTGTGACTGCAGTGGCAACTAAGTAAGTACCAGTCTCAATGCGATCCGGCATCACTTTGTAGCTGGCAGAATGCAGGCATTTAACACCATCTATAGTAATGGTGTCTGTGCCTGCACCTTGGATATGGGCGCCCATAGCAATCAGGAAGTTAGCTAGGTCGACTACTTCCGGCTCTCGTGCAGTGTTTTGCAGTATGCTACGGCCGCTAGCTAGAGCAGCTGCCATCATTATGTTCTCTGTGCCGGTCACACTGACGGTATCAAAAAAGAAATTAGCGCTACGTAATCTGCCTTTTGGTGCTTTAGCCTTAATGTAGCCACCGACTACATTAATAACTACGCCCATTGCTTGAAGACCATGGATGTGTAGGTCTACTGGACGTGAACCAATGGCGCAACCACCAGGTAAAGCAACTTCAGCTTCACCGAAACGCGCAACCATTGGGCCCAGCACTAGAATCGACGCACGCATTGTTTTCACTAGCTCGTACGGAGCAATCAGAGTTTTAATAGTGCGTGGGTCAATTTCTATAGCCAGCTTCTCATCGATCACAGGCTCAATGCCCATGCGACCGAATAGTTCGATCATAGTAGTTATGTCATGCAGGTGTGGTAGATTAGACACAGCGACTGGCCCATCGCATAGCAGGGTCGCTGCTAAAATCGGTAAGGCAGCATTTTTGGCACCGGAAATACGTATTTCGCCATCAAGACGAGCACCACCAGTAATAATCAATTTATCCATAAGGATCTCGATGTATTTGAAGCTTAGGTGCGCTTAGCCCAGGCCGCGCGGCTGAAAAATTTCATAGTGACAGCATGGATGCGGCCATCGGTAATCCATTGGTTCAAATGAGCATAGATCTGTTGTTGACGTTTTACCGGGCTTAATAATGCCAGCTCATCGCTAATCACATTAAGCTGGAAATTACACCCTACGCCTTCAACCTCTATGTGTGTTTCTGGGAGATTTCCTTCAAGCAAGTTTTTAATTTCTAAGATCTGCATATTTAACCTTTATTGTTTCCTGGTGAACACTTAGTCGTAGACTATATAAAAGTATTCCACCATGTGAACTTATACATGGTGGAACTATAATTTAGTGGTGGGTGGTTTAGTTCAGTAAAGTGAATTAAGGATATGTCAACAACTCAGTAATACCGGAAACCTGGGCAATTTCACGCATATCTTCTGGCAATGCACGAATTTTAACTTGCTTCTTAACTGCTCCGGCATCTCTCATAAAACATAGCAGCAACGACAAGCCAACACTGCTAGATCTAGTCACTGCCGAGCAATCAATCACTAGTGTAGTTACACTACTACTGTGAATTAGCGTTTGACCTTGTTTACGCAAGTCAGGCGCCGTGTGGTAATCTAATGCGCCACTAATGAACAACTCGCCAGCGTTATTAAGTCGAATAGCTGACTCAGTCATTGTGCAAACTTCTTTGTAGTTTATTTTTTAGTTTCTGCTGTAGCCTTAGCTATTTCACTGGTCCAGCTATTAATGGTTTTATTTAAGTCGTTGTTATTGCGCTGCATTGCGTCAACGAACTGATCGCGGAACAGCTTCCCTATATTAATACCGTTGATGATCACGTTACGCAGTTTCCACTCGCCGTTAATCTTTTCCATCGTGTACTGAACAGGGTAAATAATACCATTATTAGCTTTAACAGTCATATTAACGCTAGTGCGGTTAATAGATTCATCTACAGCTGAAGTAATGTTAATACGTTGGTCATTGTACTCCAATAGGGCATTACCATAAAACTGAAATAAACTCTTTTTAAAGTTTTCCTGGAAAGTTTTCATTTGTGCAGGCGTAGCCTTACATGAATACTTGACTGTCATAATACTGCGAGAAATGCCTTCGGCATCAATCACAGAACCAATAATGGCATTTAATGCATCATAAAACTTGGTTGGGTTTTGCTTATACTGCTCTTTGTGAGCAGCTAGATCAGCTAACATTTTGTTCGTAATATCTTGTACTAGATCATGTGCAGAACCAGCTGCTTTTGATGTTAGTGGTAACACTGCCAACAGTATCAGAAGACCACTTTTTAAGATGGAGATCATGAACAGATTCCTTATTTATTGTCTTTATGGACCGTATTAAATAAAAATTTACTGATTAAATCCTCAAGCACCAATGCAGACTGTGTGTTATGAATTATCGAACCATCCTTGAGTAAGGATGGTTCGCCACCAACGCTGATATCTATATACTTCTCGCCTAAAAGGCCGGCAGTTAAGATAGATGCAGTGGAGTCAGTTGGCAAATTATCTACTTTGTTGTCGATGTGCATAGTTACTCGGCCTGTAAAGCTGTCGTGATCCAGATCGATTGCCGTAACCTTGCCTATAGTTACGCCGGCCATAGTCACTTTAGCTCTGACCGTTAAACCGGCAATATTATTAAAATACACATAAAGTTTATAAGCATCTGCAGTATGGCTAGTCATAGGGCCGCTGACTCGCAGAGCAAGCAGTAGCAAAGACAGGATACCAGCTAGTAAAAAAAGGCCTACACTGATTTCTACAGTGCAATTCTTCATCAAAAACCTCCAAACATCAAAGCAGTCAAAATAAAGTCAAGTCCTAGGACAGCTAGCGAGGCGTACACGACAGTTTTAGTAGTGGCGTGACTAATCTTTTCTGAAGTTGGTTCACAGTTATATCCTTGAAATACGGCAATCCAAGTCACTACAAAGGCAAAAACAATGCTATTAATAATGCCATTACACACGTCACCACTGAAGGTTACACTGTTTTGCATGTTACCCCAGTAGGAGCCGTCATAGACGCCTAACCAATCAATCGCTACCCATGCGCCACCCCAGATGCCCATGACGCTAAAAATCATTGTCAGTAGTGGAAGGGAGATGAGGCCAGCTAATAGACGTGGAGCAATAATATATTTGAGCGGGTCTACGCCGAGCATTTCTAGGCTAGACAGTTGCTCGGTAGATTTCATGTTACCTATTTCGGCAGTTAAGGCGGAACCTGCACGCCCTGCAAATAGCAAAGCAGTCACTACTGGACCAAGTTCACGCAGCAGCGTTAAGGCGACCATTTGTCCTACTGCACGCTCGGAACCATAACTGGAAAGGATATTGAACCCCTGTAATGCTAACACCATACCAATAAATATTCCGGAAACTATGATGATGACCATAGACATTACGCCTACTGAATGTAGCTGTTTGATTAGCATGCTAAAATTACTACACGTATTGTTACGTCCAAATAACGTATAAAACAGGAAAATTATTGAACGCCCCAATACTTTTACCAAGTCGAGACCGGAGCGACCGAAAAGGCGAACCTGTTCAAGTATGGATGTCTTTCTCATCAGCGCTTCCCCAGAAGATCTGAGCAGTAGTCCGCTGCTGGAAAATGAAAAGGTACTGGGCCATCTGGATCGCCGGTCATGAATTGACGAATATGTGGGTTGTCAGCGTTCATTAGTTCTTCAGGTGTACCATGCCCAAGCACTAAGCCATTGCCGACTACATAAAGATAGTCGGCAATGCTCGCAGTTTCGGCTAAGTCGTGAGATACTATAATACTAGTAATTCCCAATGTATCGCTAAGCAGGCGGATCAGGCGAACCAGCACCCCCATTGCGATTGGGTCCTGACCTACAAACGGCTCATCATACATAAGAATTTGCGGATCTAGGGCAATGGCCCGCGCCAAGGCGACGCGACGCTTCATGCCACCAGACAACTCTTCAGGCATTAGGTCAATAGTGCCACGAAGGCCTACAGCATGTAGTTTGAGTAGCACAATGTCACGAATCATTTCATCAGAAAGTCGGGTATGCACCCGTAGCGGAAATGCCACGTTTTCAAAAACGTCAAGATCAGTGAATAGGGCGCCGCTCTGGAATAGCACGCCAATATGCTTACGTGCATTGAATAGATCGCTTCGCGATAGTGTCAGTAAGTTCTGGCCGTTAACCCATACTTCACCAGCGCTAGGACACAACTGCATGCTCATCAGGCACAACAGAGTTGTCTTACCGCAACCAGAAGGCCCCATAATGCCAGTGACTTTACCACGAGGAATACGAATCTCGACATTATTAAAGATGCTGCGTGAACTACGCTTAAAGGTAAGGCCTTTTAGCTCAACTGCGTAGGCGTTATTAACACTCATCTAATCTCCTTAGGGGGTATTAGTCTGTCACTCAGGCATTTTATTTACAGCTAACATTTGTAGTAGGTATGCAAATGTTAGCAACATAGTGCAAGAGCGCTAAACTGGTGACGAATTATATCACTGCTGATACAAAGCCCCAAAGGCCTAATAAGCGCTTGTTCAGATTCTGAACAGAGTAAAAATCGTCAACTGGTATTAATCTTAAATATCTTCATAGTAAAGCCTTACGAACTAGCGTAATGAAATTTATCATTTTAGTTATAATCGCTGCATTTTCATCGGGTTATTAATTTTTAACATGAGCCAATCTAGCAACCTTATTCGATCTGCACAACGTACCATCCGTCTTGAATTGAAAGCTGTAGAAGGTTTGCTAGTTCATATTGACGCAGATTTCGTACGTGCTTGTGAGATGATTCTAGCTAGCAAAGGGCGCGTTGTCGTGGTTGGTATGGGTAAATCTAGCCATGTTGGCAACAAGATTGCCGCTACCTTAGCAAGCACCGGGACAATGGCTTTTTTTGTGCACCCAGCTGAAGCTAGCCACGGCGATATGGGTATGATTGCTAAGGATGATATAATCCTGGCCATATCAAACTCTGGTATGACCAGTGAAATTGTAACCTTATTACCTCTGATCAAGCGATTAGGCATCAAGTTGATAAGCCTTAGCGGAAACCAGGAATCCATGTTGACTAAGGCTGCTGAAGTGAATTTGAATGTGCGTGTAGCTTACGAAGCATGTCCGCTGAACCTAGCTCCTACTTCCTCCACTACTACCGCCTTAGTCATGGGTGATGCTCTAGCCGTAGCACTATTAGAAGCTCGTGGCTTTACCGCGCAAGATTTTGCATTCTTGCACCCTGGTGGCACGTTAGGTCGTAGTCTACTGCTTAAAGTGGAAAATGTTATGCATTCTGGCAATGAATTACCTCACGTTAGGCTCGGTACTTTATTGAGGGACGCGTTGATAGAAATGACCTGTAAGAGTCTGGGCATGACGGTGATCATTGATGCTAATGGGCGTTTAGCCGGGGTATTTACTGATGGCGATTTGCGCCGGTCCCTAGACCGCCATATTGACATTCACACAGCAATCGTTGATGCGGTTATGACGCCACATGGTAAGACCGCTCATGCTGAGATGCTTGTAACAGAAGCGCTGAAGATCATGGAAGAATATAAGATTAGCGCACTAGTAGTGGTTAATAGTGACAACTGTCCAATTGGCGTCCTGAATATGCACGATTTATTACGTGCTGGAGTGCTGTAAATAACCAATAATTTGTTGCGACGCAATCAAAACATTAGGCTGGCGATTTTTTGACGTTAATCGCATGTTAAACTGGTAGTTGTATGTACTTGTTCGAGGATGGCAGCAAATTCAAGATTTTCAATACCATCAGCGTCCATCACATTCCAATGTTGATGGACGCTGATATGCAACTACTATGGTTAGCAACCAAAAGACATCAGTTGTCGAGTGCTTGTACGCAACCATGAGTGGTTTGCTATGCCTATACTATCATATATAGCTGCTAGAGTAAAGTTCTGGATAAGCTATCATAGCTAATTAATTGAAGCTATAGGCAGATCCTGCTCTCTTAAGGTAAGGATTTGTGTGGCTTACCGGTCATGCACCTGGTGGGCCTAAGACATATGACTGTCGTAAATGTTACAGCGTTTATTTGTGAAAATGCTGAGTGGGTACCACTTATTGCGCATGGCATTTAATAATGCTGCCTTTGCGATGGCTTTATGAATTAATTTTGCCTGCCTGAGGCAGTCTTGAAGCGGCTTAAGCCGCCTACTCATAGAGTGTTTTATGCTAAGTAAAAAGATTCTCAACTTCCTGTTACCTGGGATCAGTATAGCGCTTTTTGTAGTGGTGAGATACTTGAATATCAGTCCAGAGCTCTTTTTCGATAACCATGTTGCGCATATTGATGAAAACGTTATCGACTATTATGTAACTCATGCTTACAGCATGCAGTTTTTGCCGGATGGCAAGGTTCAGTACGAGATGACCTCGGATAAGGTCGAGCATTTAAAAGACTCTAAGATTTCTTTGCTGACTAACCCGGACATGAAGCTTTACCGCGGCACTGAATTTCCGTGGCATGTTACTAGTCAGCATGGCGAAATTAAACCTGATGGTACCCAGGTAGAATTGATCGAGTTAGTGCGAGTTGCACGTACCGACCAAAAGAACCATAACATTATTATTACTAGCAGTAGTATGACTGTTTTCCTGCAACAGCAATATGCGCAGACTGAGCAAGACGTTAGAATTGATTTTGGTGGCAGTGTATTGATTGGTAAAGGAATGAAAGCTTATTTAAAAAATAGTAGTCTAGATTTGCTATCTAACGTTCAAGGAAAGTATGAAGTTCGTTAATATACTCCATATTTTACTCGGTCTTTGCGCAGCACTAGAAAGTGTAATTATCTGTGCTCTACCGAGCGACAGCCAACAATCGATCTACATTCAAGCTGATAATGCGCAGTTGGATAACAAACAAGGCGTTGCAACATACACTGGCGCTGTAATTATTACTCAAGGTTCGATGAAAATTACTGGCAATACCGTAACGTTCACGCGTACGATGGCTGGCGAAATCGACGTCGTGACTGCGGTAGGCAATCTTGCTTACTTCGAGCAGCAGCAATCAGCGTCAGATCAGACTCCAATGAAAGGCTACGGTAGGATTATTCAGTATCTTGCCCAGCAAAACCGCATTATCTTGATCGATCAGGCCAGGGTTGTTAGCAGTGATGGCAACACGACTGACAGTGAAAAAATCACTTACGACACCGTAAAACAAATCGCTCAGGCCGGACGTGCTACTGGTATCAAGATCAGTACACCAAGGCCGCAAATCGATATGGTTATCCAGTCAAAGCAGAAAGATGGCGTCTCCCTGCATGCGCTCAAACCAGATACGAATAAGGTGGATTAATGGCAACCCTGAAGAGCCAGCATTTGGCTAAATCTTATAAAAGTCGCGATGTTTTACGCGATGTTAGTTTATCTATTAGCAGCGGTCAGATTGTTGGCTTGCTCGGCCCTAATGGCGCTGGTAAGACCACTTGCTTTTATATTATTGTTGGCCTAGTCAAAGCAGATTATGGTCGTATATTGATCGACGACTTAGACGTTAGCGATCAACCAATGCACGGTCGTGCACGGGCCGGTATTGGCTATCTTCCCCAGGAGGCGTCGATATTCCGTAAATTATCAGTATCCGATAACATTATGGCTATCCTGGAGACCCGCAAGGAGCTTAATCGTGACGGTCGTCGCAAAGAGCTAGAAAGTCTATTACAAGAATTTCATATTAACTATATTCGCTCTAATCTTGGCATGAGTCTGTCTGGTGGTGAGCGTCGCCGTGTAGAAATTGCTCGTAGTCTAGCTAACGCGCCAAAGTTCATCCTGCTAGATGAACCATTCGCTGGTGTTGACCCAATATCGGTCTATGATATTAAGCAAATTATTCATCACCTTGCGGCCAGGGGCATAGGTGTATTGATCACTGATCACAATGTGCGTGAAACTCTTGATATCTGTGAAACTGCCTATATAATCAATGACGGAAAGCTGATTGCAGAGGGTAATTCCGCCACTATTTTATCTAATGAACTGGTTAAGGCAGTGTATCTAGGTAACGAGTTCCACCTATGAACAAGGTAATATCAAGGGATGCCCAATGGCGTCAGCAGCTCAATAAGAGCTTCAGTATTTTGCTGTTATTGCGTTCTAGGTATAAGTTTTAATATTAAAGATATTAAGCATATAATTTATTTTAAACGTAAGATTTATGGATCGCCTTAGTTTGCTGGCAAACTAAGGCGATTATCACATGTGATAAAGTCATTGTCAGCATTGAGCATTGTGCAGCGGTTTACGATAATGCAAGCTGCCACAGCAGTCTAACCTCTTGATTTAATTGTTGACTCTGAACCTGCAACAGGAGATTTAGGAGTTTAATTTGATGTCAGAACAATAGAAAGAAGACGCCTATTTTGATAATATAGACCTACTGACGAATAACAATTAAACAAACAATCAACTATAAAGTTTAGAAAACCCTCCCATTATTATAAGCTACCAGCATGGAAGATAACCTTAATGGTGGCGAATACAGTGAAAACATTCTAAAAGAACTTCACGGTGATACCGTTTAAGAAGACGGTTATAAAACTAGCGTCAGCAACATACTAAGTAATGATGGCTAAGAGAGGCATTTTACTGCTCGCACATCCTTGACGAGTACCTTTATCCAGCAACTGCTTTAGTTGCTTACCAAGACTCTGTGGTTCGCCAAAGTAAGTTACCTATCACTGAACTATGACGACCTTGCCAGTCGAACTTGGCTACAGCTAATTAATAAGCTTCATGAAGCGCAGAAAGATGACCTGTCAAAGAATTCTTTCTCCTAATGTAGAGTTCTAAAACCATAGAAATAAATTGCAAATTTAATCTGACTGAGCCGAATATGTTATGCCTAGTGTGATTGTCGCAAGGTAAAAAACTCTAGCTATGTATAAAATTATAAATCTATGTCACGCCTACTAGTTAGCCTAGCAGGCGTGAGCCATGTATTGTATGAAACACACACCTTCATCAATAGGTTGTCAGGTCGTAATGAAACTTTCATAAAGTAGTTACCTGCCTAAATATATGCAGAAACTTATAAATACCTACCCATAATACAAGGTGTTTATTATTTGCAATACTTGGTCTCCAGCTACTTATAGCAACTATAAAAGCGGCAAAATGCTAGTATACAGCGATATTAGCAATCATCAAAAAGCTAGTTAGTGCAGAAAATCAGAAAAAGCTGTTGAGTGATAGTAAGATCACTGGTGTACTAGAGGTGCAAGGTATTTAAAGCAGCACAGCGAACTTCCGCCAAGTTCTGGGAACCATCAGGATCTCGCTTTTCAGAAATTGAAAGCGTTTTATGTGACGTGCTAGTCATAAAACTTTCAAGGCAAATAATTTTATTTAAAGCTTTGTTTACTCTGGTCACGCAATAGAAATTATATATCAGCCTACATTAAGCAGGCAACATCTAGAAGTTACCTATTTATTGCACAAATATGTCTAGCAAACACTTCAAAATTACCTAAAGGTCATTTTGATATAATTACTAATGTGCACGTCTACTATGAATGCTTGATAAGCTTTAACGAAAAATTAAAAAACTTTTAAGATTTCCGTTAACAAAGTAGTCGCAAGTACTGAGCATAAAGATATGTATGCATCAGTTGATGCCTTGACTAGCAATCTTGATCGTCACTTAAAAAAACACAAGGAAAGCAGCAAAGCCTTCTTTCAAGGCATCGGCCGCTAATACTCGCCACCTATGATTCGACTTGAAACTATTCTGCCACTCAGTCGCTCTCTTATGAATGTGCCTGGTAGCAGTAAAAAGAAAGCTATTGAAGAAATTGCTAAACTGATCAGCCGTGAAGTACCTGATCTAGCTGAGCAAATTGTGTATGAGTCGCTGATCGCACGCGAAAAACTAGGTTCTACTGGTTTTGGTAATGGTATCGCTATCCCTCACTGTCGCCTGCAGGGTTGTGAGTGGCCAGTCAGCGCGCTGCTGCACATGGATAAACCTATCGATTTTGACGCAATTGATTGCATCCCAGTTGATTTACTATTCGTTTTGTTAGTTCCACAAGCCTACATCGATGTACATTTAGAACTGTTGAAGCAGATTGCTAGCATGCTTGACCGTAAGGAAGTACGTGACAAACTACGTAGTGCCAGCAGTAATGAGGCGCTTTATCAGGTTGTCCTAGACGAACAAAACGGGCAGTAGTCCATGCGCTTGATCATTGTTAGCGGCCGCTCTGGCTCGGGTAAAAGCACTGCCCTCAACGTGCTTGAGGATAACGGTTTTTATTGTATCGACAACCTACCTGCTGGTTTGTTACCAGAGTTAGTGGAACGCGCCATGATCAATACTGAACTAACACAATTATTGATTGCCGTATCGATTGACGCCCGCAACCTGCCAGGCCACCTTGAGCGATTTCCACAGCTACTAGAAGAAGTACGGGCTAAGCATATTCATTGTGATGTGTTGTACTTGGATGCTGATGAAGAGACGCTGCTCAAGCGTTTTTCTGAAACTCGTCGTCGCCATCCTCTTGGCAGCCCGCATCGCTCTTTAGCTGAAGCGATCGAGGATGAGACTGTACTGCTAGGGCCAATTATTGATCTCGCTGGCCTTAAGATCAACACTACTAACCTAAACCTCTACCAACTGTACAACGCTATGAAGTTGCACCTACTGCATCAGCCTGAGCCAAGTACAGAATTTTTGATTGAATCATTTGGTTTTAAACGTGGCATTCCAGTGGATGCCAACTTAGTCTTTGATGTGCGTTGTTTACCAAATCCTTACTGGAAGCCAGAGTTACGCGATCAGTCTGGCCTGGATCAGCCAGTAGCCAAGTACTTAGCGGAACAACTGGATGTTGAGGAAATGTTTCAGGACATCTCTAAGTATCTGCTAAAATGGTTACCGCGCTTTACCACAAGCAACAGGGCTTATGTCACAATTGCTATTGGCTGCACTGGTGGTTATCATCGCTCCGTATACCTGGCTGAACGCCTTGGTCATGTGCTGCAACAGTCACTAAAGAACGTGCAAGTTCGCCATCGAGATCTTAGTTGAAAGGAATACTAATGTGATTGCCTACATTAAAAATTGACATTCTAAACAAACTTAGCCTGCACGCTCGCGCTTTAGCTCAATTTGTCGTAGTTGCAAAGGCGGTTCCATTGCCAGATCAGTGCTTGGTGCACCCAGGAATTCATGGTTGATAGTAAAAGCATCATAGCTACGATTTTATAGTAGCTGTCGGAAAGTGCACCAATATTCACTTGAAGACAGAAGACTAGTAAGATCAGGTAGCGATAGATGCGCTAGTTAGATTGATTAATAACTACTTTGACGATGGTGAGTCAACTGTCTTTTAGAGATTTAGATAAGGTTAAAAAATAGCATTTTCTATATGTAATTATAATTGTTTTGATTACATTGCGCATGATTCAATAATTTTAAACCAGCAAGATTTTATGACTATCATAAACTAATTAATAGATTAGTTTATGATAGCTACCACCAGTTAACATCTTACCTTGCCAACTGCTAATGTAGTCCAGTAAGGCAATAAAGCCAGACTATGAGTGCAGCAGTTTTTTGCCGGCATAAGAGCTGGCCAACACCAACTACTGCCAGGTTTATGGGCAATGGTATCAAACATGCATAGTTTTTATTTCTAGTGAATTTGCCCTGCTGAGACCTTTCAGTTGCTGGCTGTTGCGTTCTATACGAAAATTGCTTACAGGAAATTTTGCAATAAGTCAGAAATAGCAATGCTAAGTATTAATTCGCAGGTTTTTTAATTGCCGGATAAGAATATTTCAATGCCTGCTGAAGATTGTAAGGCGGAATCAAATTTCGACAATTGTTTGCTTGTGATTAATAATACAGTATATCAAGCATGTACTTTTAGGTAATATTGAATTTAGTGATGTTTATTTGGTTCTAGTTGACATTAGAGTTGACGAATTATTTATCGTCAACTTTCTAGGTACGGATTATTGTGCATAATAAAACTCATTATTTGTTCTCTCTCATTTAAGAAATAGAGCCTTGTAATTTGAAGGTTATCCCACACTACATCAACTACCGGCAACTGTCATTTGTTCAATTAGCACTGAACCTGTTCGAATGTTACTACGCAGCTCCAGATCATTACCCACTGCAATGATTTGTTTGAACATATCGTGCATATTGCCGGCAATCGTTACTTCTTGAACGGCAAATTGAATCTCGCCATTTTCTACCCAGAAACCTACAGCGCCGCGTGAATAATCACCAGTAGCCATATTTAAACCACTGCCCATTAACTCGGTTACTAGTAGACCACTGCCCATGCGACGTAACAACGCCATTTGGTCTTCGTCACTATGGGTAACAAAGAGATTATGAACGCCACCAGCATTAGCTGTGCTTGGTAGGCCAAGCTTACGACCAGCATAAGTATCCAATACATAGGATACTAGCTTGCCTTTCTCGACAAACGGTTTAGCATAAGTAGCTAGTCCATCACCGTCAAACGCAGAGCTACCCATGGTACGCATTAGACAAGGACGTTCATCAATAGTTAACCATTCGGGAAATAGTATTTTGTCGATTGTGCCTTCAAGGAACGAAGACTTACGATACAGATTACTACCAGAGATAGCTTCAAGAAAACTACTGAACAACCCACCGGCTATTTCTGCTGAAAATAGCACAGGTACTTTACACGTGGGTACTGCATGGGCACCTAAACGATTCACTGCACGTTGTGCCGCCCGCCGGCCAATGCTGACAGGATCAGCCAATAACTCACCCTGTAGATTCATATCATACCAATAATCGCGCTGCATCTGACCATTGGCTTCAGCGATCATGACACAACTCATATGATAACAAGTGGAAGCATAACCTCCAATAAATCCATGGCTGTTGCCATATACACGGCAGCCTTGATGCGTACTTAAAATAGTGCCATCAGAGTTTTTAATGCGGGCATCGGCATCAAATGCAGCTGCTTCACAGATAAGCGCTTTTTCGATAGCCTGCTCTGGTGTGATATTCCAGGCATGGAAAAGATTAAAATCCTGTAATTCTTTAGCCATCAAATTTTGATTGGCCAAGCCAGAACTTTCATCTTCGGATGTATGCTTAGCAATTGCTAGCGCAGCAGCGACAGTCTCACTCATTGCTTTTAGTCCGCCAGTAGAGGTACTAGCTGAGCCTTTACGCTGACCTATATACAAGCTAATGCTAAAACCCTGATTTCGGTTAAATTCGACGGTTTCGACTGCCTGCTGGCGTACCGATGTAGACAGCCCCTGTTCTAGCGACACTGCCACTTCGCAGGCGCTAGCTCCTTGGCGTTTAGCCTCGGCAAGAATATATTCGACTTTTTCTTGTAGCGCTGGTAATGCTTGAGGACCAACGCTTTGGTCTGCACTCATAATTTTCTCTACTCAAATTCTTTGTTGCATTTTCAAGCTATTAAAGCAATCAGACCTGATAAACTGGTTTAGATGAGTTATCATAGAAGCTATTTTGCGGACTGCCATCATAGTCAAATCTTTACGACTAGTTTTTGAATGCCTAAATACTAAAGAACTACTTAATTGTAAAATTGCTAATGCTCGATGACATGTGTCAAGTATTAGCGGGCGTACCTTTATACATTCTATGCAAATATCTATCATCAATAGCAAACCAATATTTATTAGCAAATTAAAGCATGATTAAGGAATCATGATACGGTTCTAGCATTGTTTAATTAACTGGATATTGCTATTTGTCAACAGTTACGTAAGTACGAATAGTATTTAACTAACGTAGATCATACTCCACGAGTGGTAGATAGTCACTGCTATTGGAAGTTTTAGATTTTACTAAACCGTGCCACCTACAGTAATGGTGTCAATCTTCACAGTTGGCTGACCGACACCGACTGGCAGTAACTGCCCATCTTTACTGCACGTGCCTACACCACTGTCTAATGATAAGTCATTACCAACCATCAACACTTTACTCATGACTTCAGGACCATTACCAATCAGCATCGCTCCTTTAATTGGTGCGGTAACTTTACCGTCTTCGAGTAGGTAGGCCTCGCTGGTAGAAAATACAAACTTGCCACTAGTGATATCTACTTGGCCACCGCCAAGATTAGCGCAGTAAATACCGCGTTTAACTGAAGCGATAATTTCTGCCGGATCGCTTTCGCCACTGAGCATGTAGGTGTTAGTCATACGCGGCATAGGCAAGTGCGCATAAGACTCGCGCCGGCCATTACCGGTAAGCGCTACGCCCATCAGGCGGGCATTCAGTTTATCTTGCATATAGCCCTTCAGTACACCATTTTCGATTAACGTAGTGCGTTCAGTTGGCGTACCTTCATCATCGATACTCAATGAACCACGACAGCAAGCTATTGTACCATCATCGACAATTGTGCACAGCTTAGATACGACTGTTTCACCAATACGTCCGCTATATGCAGAACTGCCTTTGCGGTTAAAATCACCTTCTAAGCCATGGCCTACGGCTTCGTGTAGTAATACACCAGGCCAGCCAGAACCTAGCACCACTGGTAAGGTACCAGCCGGTGCTGGAATAGCTTCAAGATTAATCAATGCCTGACGCAATGCTTCCCGGGCATAACTCATAGCCCGATCCTCGGTTAGGAAGTAACGGTAGTCAGTACGTCCTCCACCGCCATGTCTACCGTGCTCGCGGCGACCTTGCTGTTCAACTATTACACTGATATTGAAACGCACTAACGGCCGTATATCTGCTGTTAGTCCGCCATCAAGAGATGCTACTAGAATATGCTCCCATAAACCAGTCATACTCACGATGACTTGTTTGATCCGTGGATCAAGAGCTCGAGTAGCTGCATCTATACGCTTGAGCAAGTTTACTTTTCCAGTATAGCTGATCACTTCTAAAGGGTTATTATATGCATATAACTGAGTAATACCATGATTGCTAAATACCTGCACCGTACCGTTTTGGCCAGCACGTGAAATTGAGCGCGCAGTACGAATAGCAAGGCCAAGAGCTTCGATGGTGATTGCGTTGCTATACGCAAAACCAGTTTTTTCACCTGATTGCGCGCGTACACCTACGCCCTGGTCGAGGTTGAAGCTGCCTTCTTTCACAATGCCGTCTTCGAGGATCCACGATTCTGAAATTTGGCCTTGGAAATACAAGTCAGCAGCATCGATGTCAGGCCCAGAAAGATCTCCAAGCACAGTTTGTAGGTTTTCGATAGTCACTCCACCTGGTTCCAGAAGATGTTCGCTGACTAAGGGCAACAACTCTCTCATAGGTTTAACCTTAAATTAATTATTCCGCAGTAGTCTGTTAAGTGTATTAACAAGATATGTTGATCATTGGCTGCCAGGTATGCGTGCATGTGCAGACGTCTTTTCACTGCTATCGTTTTTAGATAGCAAGACTGCTTAGCCTTGATTCTGTCGTATTAACAAGCAGACTCCATGGATCACAAAATTACCACTTTAAGAAAATAGTTGCTAGTTGTATGAAATGTATACTGTCTTGAGTGAAATATCATTTATGTAGCAAGGCCTGTGATACAATATCAATTTAGCCTCACTGAGTGTAGCTCAGCACAATTTTAATGAATAATATTGTAACACATCGTTAGATCTAAGCGACCTGCTTAGTATTTGCTGCATGGATATAAAATAAGTGTAGCTTATTATAGCTGATAATAAGCTGTCATAATCAGCAACTGGACTAGTAGTTTAGTCGTTGATAGACTTGATGTTAGGATAATCTCTATGCGGCGAAAGTACAGTTGCCAGTAACTATTTATAATGTACGGTTGTGCATAGTTTGCTGTATAGAGAATTTATCCTCTACTCTAAACCTGTAGCTTAATCTATATTGTAGTTAGGAGCTGTTAGCTAACTATAGCAGATTGAGCAACGATTGAATAACTACAAAAGACTTAAGTTAACACTCATGAAATAAGCATTCAGATACTTGTAACTCTAAATACTTTCTACCTAGTGATTTAAAATGGCTTGTCAAAAGTTATTTTTGGATTCTTCCATGATCCATGAACCTTGTATTGCACGCTCACAAAGCGTGCAATACGATCACCAGCTAACTGATCGATTAGGAATAATGCGCCGCTAATGGCTGGAGCACCAACAATCAGCGCTGCAATTGGTAGGTTGTTAGTTACTGGCAACATAACTAACAGCTTTGCGTCGACACGGTCAGCTACTAGATCGAGAGCGCTATTAAGTTCCAGGTTAGCTGATGGTCCCGTAATAGTAATAGGCTCACGGGTTACAAGTACGCCATTGCTAGCAGATAGTGAGCCTTTAACCAGATCATAGCTTAGGCCTTTTCCTAGTAAGTCTGAAAAATCTAGGCGTAATCGTCGGCCGATAGAGTTTAAGTTAAGCAAGCCAAATACCCGCAGAGCTTTAGCGCCGCCTTCCACTTCAACAAACTGACCTTTGCTAAGCAACGCATCTAGACTACCGGAAAAGCGTTTAAGGCTAACCCATACTGGCGAACCAGGCCAGCGACCTATTACATCTAAATAGAAGTCTGCGCTGGTTATGATTGGTGTAAAGCCCCATCCTTTGAGTACGTCAGCAATGTTTTGACCATTTAAGCGTCCATTATACCAGCTACTATTGGTACCCGGCGCCCCTTCCCAGCCACCAGTGCCTTTGAGCTGTAGACCCTTAAGGCCTAAGTTTATATTATTGAAAACTACGCCTTTAGCGGTTGGTTTAACCTTGAACGACCAAGTACCTACTAGTGTCTGCCCTTGGAACAGTTGATTGATAGAGATATCCAGCGCAAAGATGCTCTTGGGGTCAATATCTACTAATGGATCTGGCGCGTTTTCATCAAACTGTATCGTCTGGTTCGCTATCGGCAGTTTCACGTATTGCATGTTTACCGCAACCGGTACGTCTTTAGCGTCCGGTATGGTAACCGTGCCCTTGGCCTGCTGGCTATCTAACTGTAAACTCCAAGAATCTGTTTTGCGATTCAGTTGTAAGTTGACCTGATCGAGGTTGGAGCCAAAGCCAGTTAGCTTGGCTATCATTAAGTCAGCGCTACTGAACAATTGCTTAAAGCTATCACCTGAGTCGTTGCAAGCGTAATGGCTGAGTAGTTTTTTCCATGGGTCAATGTTTAGCTCCGACAGTATACCGCGAACACGCAAGCCTTTAGTTACTGGTAGTACAACATTGCCATCACCGATAAACAGCTCCCCACGCCCATCATTGAATTTATCCTGTGGTGAAGCAAACGCAAAGCTCGCCAGATTACCATAATCAAACCAGTAACGTCGCTCAAGGCCTTGTAAAGTCATACGGAATACACTGTAGCGACCATGATTAGAGGGCATACCAAAGGGTGCCGGCAAGTCTACCATAACACCTTTCATACTGGAGCTTATTATCAGTTGGCTATCGGCACCATCCAAAGTCATTCGCATTTTATACGAGATATCACCAGATATCGGTAATGGATGTTTGATTTCTAGCCAGTTCGCTAACTGCTTGACTGCAATCCAGCCTTTAGCGATTATGCATGTACTCATATTGTTAGGCTTGCCATCAGGCAGGATCTGCACAGTGATCTGGCGACCAAACGCTTTGGCTGAAATATTTGTACTGTTCAAACCCTTGCTACTGTCGAAACGGAAGTCACCTTTAAGCTGAGTTAAGTTCATGGCTGGCTTGGCTAGTTGCAGTCTAGCCTTGTCAATATGAAAGTTTATTGCTATATTTGGATTAATATCCTTGATCAAGGGAATATCTAGGTCCAGTGTGCCTTGCAGATCACCATCGCCTTTCCAGTCAGCGAAGATCGAGTTAGTGCCTATTGGCGTATCTTGAAGGATTCTCAATCCATCACCAAGGCCGCCCTCAAATTTACCGGTAATTAATAGATGGTTATCTTTACCAGTTTTTACGTAGGGAATACTTACGTGCACATCTTTGATCTTAGTGTTAAGTATTTGGCCTGTATTGGCCAGTATATGTAAACCGCCTTTCTCGATAAACACTTCACCATTAATCTTTCTTGCATATGGCCAACCTGGTTGGAATGCAAGCTCGGCGTTATGTACCCTAAAAAACAGGCTGATATTGCGCACTACAGACAACGGGTCATGGTTCAACGAACCCTTGTACCGAAAGAAAGCTTGATCCACTGCACCTTTAAAATTTGCCATATGCAACCATTCAGTCAATGACTGGCCAAGCATCACCGGTAAATATTTGGAAGTGAAACGCTCATCACTATCTACCATGTTAACCTTTAGATCCATATAGTCTTCCTTGGTATGGTCTAAATGCAGGTTAATTAGGAAGCTTGCAGCAAGCTTACCTTCTTCGCTAAGCATCTTGATATATGGGGCAACCAGTGTAATACCTGCTTTATCTAAGTTCCATGTTAAGCACGCATGAGCCTGAATATACTGCCATGGCTTAGCGAACATTGGATACAGATGCAAGGCAAAGTCTTTGCTGTCTATCTGCAGCTCACCATGACCTAAATCACCGTTAATGCTTCCAGACATATTACGTACAGCTGGTACACCAAAATAGGCATCAAAGCTGATTTGCTCCAGGTTAGCAGCGAAGCTAACTTTATGATCAGTAGTATCTTGTGGGCAGAAGTTCACCAGCACATTGTGTAGCACGCCAGTGGCGTTCAGGTGTTCGATAGTCTTAATAAAGTCATCTGGTAATGGTGCTAAAATTTTTAGTAGGATAGTGATTAGGTTCAGGTCAAGACGATTAGTTTGAAGTGTCCAGACTTCTAGATTTTTATTAGTCGCAAGGCTTTGCTGTAATTGTAAATGTGACTCTAAGCGGATACTACCAATGTTCATCGCCAGCGAATCAAATAGTATATTTAGACCATTGTCACTTCGTTTTAAGTTAACAGTCAGTGCCAGGTTTTCGATATGCACAGGTTGTCGGTCAGCATAACTGCCTTTCACTTGCGAAGAATTGAGATGTACTACAGCACTTTGGACGATGCCATGGCTCCAGTTGAACCAGAACTCGCCACTAGCGTTAAACTGGGTAATCCTCCACTGCTTGGCTAGTCTAGCCGGAATCCACTTAGCCCAGTCGCTTTGGGGTAAGTTCAGGTATGCTTCGATTTCGCTATCTTTCCACCCGCTATCACGAATACGGCCATGTATGCTTAGAGAGAGAGGCTGACCGTCCGGTAGGATCAAACAAGCATCCAATCGTTGACGTGCAGTATCAGCATTAAAGCTGAATCCAACGTGCGTCATAGTCAGTGACTCTTGACTATGTGGCTGTAAAGTCACCTGGCTATCAAGCAAAGATACGTGCTTTACAATATGCATATGTGTAAGTAACCGCTCTAAATCCAGCGATTGGTCGTCTTGCACTGGTAAACCTTGTAGAGACCAGTAGTTGTTATTGCCCTCTTTAACGACCACTTGTAAGCCGCTGACTTCCAGGTTAGCGATACGTATTTCGCGAGCTATCAAGCTAGCCCAAATATCTAGCATGACTTCGCTATGATTTATACGCAAAGCGTTATTGCCTGTGCCAATTACCACATTGTGTGCTAGTAATATAGGCATAAAACCGCGCCATCGTCCTTCCAGGCTACTGATATAAACAGGCATTTTCATTATAGTCTGGGCTTTGACTTCAATTTCAGTACGATACTCAGCTACTAGTAAAACTAATTCACGACCTAGACTAACGTACACTGCCGCTAATACTAGCAGCAAGGCACACAAGTTTAAGCCACAATGAATCCAGGTAACAAAAAAGCGTATTAGACGCTTCATGTCAGGCGATTCTCAAGGCAGGTGAACGATATATTTTGATATGTTGGTCGTGAATAAAGAATGCTATTTAGCATTAGAGCAGTACCACATCATATTGTTCTTGAGAATATATAGTTTCGACCTGAAAAGAAATTGTGCGCTTAATAAAATTCTCTAGTTCAGCGAAGTTACTGGACTCTTCGTCCATTAACCGATCGACAACTTTCTGGCTAGCCAGTACTTTATAGCCTTTGGCCTGATAGGCGCGTGCTTCCCGTAAGATTTCGTGAAAAATCTCGTAGCAAACTGTTTCTGGGGTTTTCAACTTACCGCGTCCATGGCAACTGCTACAAGGCTCGCATAGTACCTGTTCAAGGCTTTCTCGGGTGCGTTTACGGGTCATCTGTACTAAGCCAAGCTCGGTAATGCTAATGATATTAGTCTTGGCGTGATCTCGCTCCATCTGTTTTTCAAGGGTGCGAAGTACTTGGCGCTGATGTTCTTTCTCTTCCATATCAATGAAGTCGATGATAATTATTCCGCCAAGGTTGCGTAGACGTAGCTGACGTGATATAGATGTGGCTGCCTCTAAATTGGTCTTGAAGATAGTCTCTTCTAGGTTGCGATAGCCAACGAACGTACCAGTATTGACGTCAATAGTGGTCATAGCTTCGGCCTGGTCTACTACAAGGTAGCCACCAGATTTCAGTAGTACCTTGTGTTCTAAAGCTTTCTGGATTTCATCTTCGACACCATATAAATCGAAAATTGGCCGTTCGCCATGGTAATGCTCTAATCGATCGGCAATTTCCGGCATCAGCTCAGCAACAAATTGCGTGGCGCGTTCGAAGGTTTCACGTGAGTCGATACGGATTTTCTTAATCTTCGGACTGACCAGATCGCGCAAGGCACGCAGCGCCAAGCAAAGGTCCTCATAGATAACGCTTGGTGCGCTAATTGTTTTGGTCTGCGCATCTATCTGGTCCCAAAGCCTGCGTAAATAGCGGATATCCATCAGGATTTCAGTGGCACTAGCACCTTCAGCTGCCGTGCGTAAAATAAAACCGCCCATCTCCTTAATGTTCTCAGCAGCTATGTATTCGCTGACTATTTGTTTCAAGCGTTCACGCTCCGCTTCGGCTTCAATCTTTAAGGAAATACCTACGTGGGTAGTACGCGGCATGTAAACTAGATAACGTGAAGGAATCGACAGTTGTGTAGTTAGCCGTGCACCTTTGGAACCAATCTCATCCCTGATAACTTGCACTACTATGTTTTGCCATTCGTGCACTAAGACGCTAATACTTGCCTCTGCGGAACCATCACACAAGAAAATTTCCGATGCATGGATAAACGCTGCTCGGTCCAGACCGATGTCGATGAATGCAGCCTGCATCCCCGGCAGTACACGTACGACTTTACCCTTATATATATTACCAACGATCCCGCGCTTCCTGGTGCGTTCGACGTGCACTTCTTGTAAAATACCGTTTTCTACTACTGCTACGCGTGATTCCATCGGTGTGATATTGATCAAAATCTCTTCACTCATGACTTGGTCTCGTTCAGGCATTTTTTTACAAATAGTGATAGATCGCTTAAGCTATTTGGCGCTGTAGTTAAGCATTCAAGGCACAGTAAAGTGTTACCAAGCAGGGGTATGACGAATTAATCAATAAAGCGATTATGCGGTCTTGCATACAGACAAACCTATTACTTGTGGCATAACAGCCGTTATTAAGCTCAAAGATAAACAAATAACTAAACCTATAGATAGCATAGCTTTTGCCTTGTTTAGGGGTTTGCTATTATCCATTTAGGTATAGCTATGCTGGACAGAAACATCGCTAAAACGTTCACTTAAATTATCAATTTACTAAGGAGTTGACCGTCTATGATTAGAGCCATATCTGTACTCAGCACACAGTTATCACGCTATGTTTGTGTACACAAGTAAAACCAGCTTTTGCCTTATCGCACGCTAGGCGTTCGACACAGGCAATGGCAGTTTATTGATCATAGGAAGTTTCATGAATGGTTATGCTAATAACGGTACAAGGCACACCTATCTTATATAAGAGGTTTATGCTATTTAGGTAGTGTCAAAATCAGATCAAGTAAATTAATTACAGACTTTTTGTAGAGTTCGATATAATCAGGCAAAGCCTCGCAATCAATTCAATTGAATTTATATCGACGGCGTAATCCACGCAAACTAAAACTTATGCATGGCCATAGCAATGCACTGATTAATGCTGGCAACATCAGCGCCAAGGTTGGCTGGCGATTACCAGTTAAGGCACTGAGCCAAAATTGCACTAACTGCATCAAACCGAAGATTACTAAAATCATTAAACACTGCTGCCACATAAAGAACATACGTAAGCGCTGCTGTAACGACTGCATCAAGAAAATAGCTATGGTAAGAAGTAATGCATTTTGACCAAGAAGCGTGCCGTAGAGTATGTCTTCAGCTAAGCCTAGGCACATTGCTGTAATTAATCCGACTGTATGCGGCATAATCAAAGACCAGAAAGCCAACAACAAAGCAAGCCAAAGTGGTCGTAAGATTTCCATAAATTGCGGTAGCGGCGACACGCTGAGCAACAATCCAATGACAAAGTTTAGCCAGACAATGCAGCTGTTTCGCGAATTAGTATATGCCATTAACTTTCCCTCAACTGTTTAGTTGCTTGGGCTACCGCAGCTGGCCGAGCGGTCGGTATGATAGTAGATGCAGGTGGGCCAACCAATATCAGTTGCAGTGCTATGATCGGAATGTTTTGCGCAAGTGTTGTTTGGCTGGTCTTCTATTCCCTTTGCTTGGGATGCGTAGTTGATGCGTTCTTCTGTAGCACAGTTGTCACTGTATACTAGTAACAGGTAACGGCTACTGTTTATGGCGGCAGTTGGTATAGCGCGAATAATAGCGAATGGCTGACCGGAATAGTGGATGACTTCATTGACAGTTGCAACTGGGTAGCCAGCCGGGAATCGTTGACCTAAACCAGAGCTAACTAGCAGGTCGCCTTCCTGGATGTCGGCAGTGTCAGCTACATGTCGTAGCTCTAGGCGTTCCGGATTACCAGTGCCGCTAGCAATCGCACGCAAACCATTGCGATTAACTTGTACTGGAATACTATGAGTAGTATCCGTCAGCAATAGCACCCGTGAAGTATAAGGCATCAACTCAACTACTTGGCCTATTAGGCCACGAGCATCGAGTACCGGCTGCCCAAGCACCACACCATCTCGTTCACCCTTATTAAGGATAATGCGATGGGTGAATGGATTCGGATCTATCCCAATTAACTCGGCCACTTCGACTTTTTCGTTGACGAGTGCGGAAGATTTAAGCAACTCGCGCAGTTGAACGTTCTGCTCGGTAATGGCTGCAAGCTTTTGTATACGCCCCTGTAGTAGCAGGTTTTCTGTCTTGAGTTTTGCATTCTCAGCAACCAGCTCAGTACGACTGCCAAACTGGTTAGCCACGCTGTGGTAGAGACGTTGCGGCAGGTCAGTTATCCAGTAAGTTTGCATAAGCACCAGCGCCATTTGGTTGCGTACTGGCTTAAGCAGTGTAAAGCGGGCATCGATAAACATTAGTGTGATTAAAAGCATTACCAGCACTAATAAACGTATGCTCAATGACGAGTTTTTAGCAAAAAGCAAATTAATAAGTCGCTTCCTCCTGGGCCAATATTTTTCATTCAATAGGATAAGCACTAAATAAGCTGCTTTGTAAAGTGCAACCTACGTGCGAAACACTTGCATATTGAGCGATTTTATTCGCTAGAGAGCAGGTCCATAGTGTGTTTATCCATCATCTCGAGTGCACGACCACCGCCACGAGCTACGCATGTCAGCGGGTCTTCGGCGACGATCACTGGTAGGCTGGTTTCTTGGGCTAAAAGCTTGTCTAGGTCACGCAGCAAGGCACCACCACCGGTCAGTACTAAACCACGCTCGGCGATATCAGAAGCCAGTTCAGGAGGTGATTGCTCTAGGACGCTCCTTACAGCCTGAACGATAGTCGCTAAGGACTCTTGCAGAGCTTCTAGTGCTTCATTAGAGTTCAAGGTGAAGGCACGTGGAACGCCTTCGGCTAGATTGCGACCGCGAACATCTACCTCACGAACTTCACTACCCTGATAAGCAGCACCAATTTCTTGCTTGATGCGTTCAGCAGTAGATTCGCCGATCAAGTTGCCGTAGTTACGGCGTACATAAGTGATGATAGCTTCATCGAAGCGATCGCCACCTACGCGCACAGACTCAGCATACACTACACCATTCAATGAAATTAAAGCAATTTCAGTGGTACCACCACCTATATCCACTACCATTGAGCCATGCGCTTCTTCAACTGGCAAGCCAGCGCCTATAGCTGCAGCCATAGGCTCTTCGATTAAGAATACTTCCCTGGCGCCGGCACCTAAGGCTGATTCACGGATAGCACGACGTTCCACCTGGGTGGATTTACACGGAACGCAGATGAGGACACGCGGACTAGGTTGCAAGAAACTATTTTCATGAGCTTTATGAATAAAGTATTGCAGCATCTTCTCGCAGACACTGAAATCAGCAATCACACCGTCTTTCATTGGACGAATGGCAGCGATATTGCTTGGTGTACGGCCAAGCATACGCTTGGCCTCGGTTCCAACAGCAACGACACTTTTCTGATTACCATGGGTCCGAATAGCTACAACTGATGGCTCATTCAGAACAATACCGCGCTCACGCACGTAAATCAGGGTGTTGGCAGTACCTAGATCAATTGAAAGATCGCTGGAAAACATGCCACGCAGTTTCTTGAACATTGGGAAGTGACCCGAGGTAACGCATGGGTAAAAAGTGCTAATTATTCTAACAACGACATGGATTTTGGGCAACGCACTAATGTGCTAGATTGGCTAGCTGCCTATGCATGAAACTATAATCACAACCATGTAACCGTAGAAATGCGATAGTTTTTGCTAATCTAGCACGCAGATGCTATCTGTATTATTTTTTTACTGGAGAGCCACATGACGCTCGATCATTCAGACGTAGAAAGAATCGCGCATCTAGCTTCGCTTGGCCTGAATTATACTTATCTTTCACAGACCACCGCAGCCCTAAATAGCATTCTTAGGCTAGTCAACCAAATACAAGATATAGATACTGGCAGCATAGAGCCTTTGGCTCACCCACTAGAATCCAGGCAGCGCCTATGCGTAGACGTTGTAACTGAGCAAAATAATCGTGCGTCCTACCAGGCTATTGCGCCAGCAGTAGAAAAAGGCTTGTACTTGGTTCCGAAAGTTATCGACTAAAGAGAAGGAACCCGTAATGCATAATATGACTCTAGCCGAGATTGCTCGCGGTCTTGCTGACAAAAAGTTTTCTTCTGAAGAGTTGATCAAAACCTTACTTATACGTATCACTGAACTTGATCACAAGGTAAACAGTTTCATCAGTATAACTGAAGAACTGGCTATTGATCAGGCTAGGGCAGCTGATACACGTCGCGCTAACGGCGAAAATAGCGCATTACTCGGTGTTCCGATCGCCCACAAAGACCTGTTCTGTACCAAAGGTATTCGCACTAGCTGCGGCTCGAAGATGCTTGACAACTTTAAAGCACCTTATGATGCTACCGTAGTGCTCAAACTAGCGGCAGCAGGGGCTGTGACCTTGGGTAAGACTAACATGGATGAATTTGCCATGGGCTCAGCTAGCGAGTCAAGCTACTACGGCGCGGTAAAAAACCCATGGAATTTACAGTACGTGCCTGGCGGCTCGTCAGGTGGTTCAGCTGCCGCCGTTGCTGCGCGCTTCCTTCCGGCAACTACGGCTACTGATACTGGCGGTTCTATTCGTCAGCCTGCCGCTTTTACTAACCTTACCGGTTTGAAGCCGACCTACGGTCGCGTTTCCCGCTGGGGGATGATTGCCTATGCTTCTAGCCTAGATCAGGGTGGTCCGCTAGCACGCACAGCTGAAGACTGTGCAACTTTATTACAAGGTATGGCAGGTTTTGATAAACAAGATTCCACTAGTATCGATGAGCCGATGCCAGACAATAATGTTAGCCTCAATGTCTCGCTCAAAGGTTTACGTATTGGCGTCCCTAAGGAATATTTAGGTGCTGACCTTGATCCGCGTATCGCTGAATTAGTACATAATAGCATCAAAGAGTTAGAAAAGCTTGGCGCTGTGATTAAAGACATCAATTTACCGAGCAGCCAGTACGCAATTATTGCGTATTACGTGATCGCATTAGCAGAGGCCTCGTCTAACTTGTCACGCTTCGATGGAGTGCGTTTTGGCTATCGTTGCGAAAATCCAAAAGACCTCGAAGACTTATACAAACGCTCTCGTAGCGAAGGTTTCGGTGCTGAGGTGCAACGTCGAATTATGGTTGGTATCTACGTATTGTCAGCTGGATACTACAACGCGTATTACATTAAGGCACAAAAAATCCGTCGCATGATTAAAAATGACTTTATGGCTGCTTTTAAAGAAGTCGACGTAATTATTGGTCCAACCACACCAAACTTAGCCTGGAAAATCGGCGCCAAGATCAGCAATCCAATGACTGAATATCTAGAAGATCTCTATACCATTAACGCTAACCTTACAGGCTTGCCTGGCTTGTCCATGCCAGCAGGTTTTATTGATGGTTTACCGGTTGGTGTGCAATTGCTGGCCCCGTATTTCCAGGAAAGTCGCTTGCTTAATATAGCCCACCAGTACCAGCAGAATACCGACTGGCATACTCGCACCCCTACTGGGTTTTAAGGAAACCATTATGCAATGGGAAGTTATTATCGGGCTGGAGATTCATGCTCAGCTTGCTACCCAATCGAAGATTTTCTCTGGTAGTGCTACGACGTTTGGTTCTGAGCCCAACACTCAGGCTAGTTTGGTAGACTTGGGTATGCCTGGTGTATTGCCAATACTGAACCAAGAAGCGGTTCGTATGGCGGTGATGTTTGGCTTGGCAATTAACGCTAAAATAGGCCAGTATAACGTATTTACACGTAAAAACTACTTCTATCCCGACCTACCTAAGGGCTACCAGATTAGCCAAATGGAATTACCAATCGTCGGCAATGGTTATCTTGATATTCAACTAGAAGACTGTACTATCAAGCGTGTCGGTATTACTCGTGCGCACCTGGAAGAAGACACTGGTAAAAGCTTACATGAAGCATTCCCCAGTGTGACTGGCATAGACCTGAACCGTGCCGGCATGCCACTATTGGAGATAGTATCCGAGCCAGACATGCGTAGTGCTAAAGAAGCTGTAGCCTACGTTACGACTGTTCACACACTAGTGCGCTATCTAGGTATTTGTAATGGTAATATGGCTCAAGGCTCTCTACGTTGCGACTGCAATGTATCGATCCGTCCAAAAGGTCAGATTGAGTTTAGCGCACGCTGTGAGATCAAAAATATTAATTCATTTCGTTTTATAGAAAAAGCTATCAATAGCGAGGTACGTCGCCAGATTAAACTAATCAAAGACGGCAATAAAGTAATCCAGCAAACGCGCCTGTACGACATAAGCAAAGACAAAACCCGCGCAATGCGTAACAAAGAGGAAGCTAATGACTACCGTTACTTCCCAGACCCAGATTTGTTACCAGTAATACTGGAAGATTCATTTCTTGAAGATATTCGCGCCAGATTGCCTGAATTACCTCAGCAGAAACTCAGGCGATTCCAGAAACAGTTTGGCCTGTCGGCCTATGATGCCCGCGTATTAACTTCAAGTTGTCAGCAAGCTAATTACTTTGAAGAAGTCGTGAGCATTGCCGGTGACGCTAAGTTGTCAGCTAACTGGGTGATGGTTGAACTTGGTGCCCTGTTGAATAAACAGGGTTTAAGAATTGACGATGCTCCGATTACTGCGAAGCAACTGGGCTGCATGCTTTTGCGTATTAAGGACAATACCCTCTCCGGCAAAATTGCTAAGACTGTGTTTGAAGCAATAGCTGCAGATGAAGGTAGCGCTGATGATATCATTGAGAAGCGCAAACTTAATCAGGTTACTGATAGTAGTGTTATTTTAGTTATACTTGACGACATTCTAACAGTTAACGTCGAACAGGTTAAACAGTACCGTGTAGCAGATAAATCTAAACGCAGTAAGATTTTTAACTTTTTTGTAGGTCAAGCAATGCAAGCCTCTAAAGGAAAAGTTAACCCGCAACAAGTAAATAAACTGCTGAAAGACAAGCTAGAAGACTGATAGCGACTAGCTGTCTACAGGAACTGGCTAGTTATGGGAGCTATCTCCTGCGTTCATAATTTTTTAGAAAATCTTAAATAAAGCGTCTACCATATTTCCTAGTTATGTCCTTTCTGTTAGCTGATTGCGTCAACAGCCTCATTTGGCTCTATAAGGTTATGATAAAGTTGGTACCGTCTGTTAAAATACAAGACTAAATATCATAGCGATTAAACTATTCGCTATGAATGTCTAAATTTAACGCCACCCATTAGCAGCTTCCTTTAGGTGTCAAAGGTTGAAGAAATTAATCTCGATAACAATAAACCAGTGATACCATAAATCAATGATCACAGCCTATACGTACCAGCAATAATTTGATGAATATTTCATCACAAAGCTGCTGAACATTTGGGTATGTTGAGTATCGTAGGTCATGTCTGACAATGAAGCACTAACACTGATTGTTGATGTTGTGTTACTGCTAGCCACACCAACGGTGTAGCTAGGTGCTTTCATAAAGCCAACATGATCATTATCGTAGTTGCCATAGGTCCAATTAGATTATTGGTAATTTTTATGCTCTCCTAAGGATTGACAAGCTTTGCATAGTTATTATGGCGAACACGTTAAATGTTTTATAAATGACTACTATATGAATACTATGGTGTATCAGTAGCATGTAATAACCCGAAAAATATAGACATTCACCGGCAAAGAACTTCAAGATGTTATCGGTGCTGGTTACCTGTACTGATATCCTCGGTAATGGTCTGATCAGCTTCTAGAGTAAGCGAAAGAGTGGGCGCTTCATCTCTGATCACAGTTGATTTTACTGCAGACTTTATTCGAGGCGTTATAATAAACCTAAATGCTAAAAGTTAGCTGTACATAGACTTGCAGCTTGCAGCATGAACAGTATTACTTGTTACGTTACTTTTGCTATATCAATCTGATATATATTCGCTAATGATGATATTAGACAGCTCTAACTAGTTATCATTATTGCAATACCCAATATCGATCATTCATTATTTATAATATAATTAATAAAATATTTTACATAAGACATACAGCCATGCCTGATATGCAAGGCTGCTGATTGCTAAGCTAGCCTGTTGATAATTGACTAAGGAATTTGCTTATCGACCAGCTCGACTAAATCTTTATATTTAGTAGCAGTATGATCATGGGCAGCGTGCTGACCTAGTTTTTATTGTCAAGTGATGACTTGATACGCTATCTATAAAGTATAGTTAAGATATAATTACATCTTGCGGTTGCTGATATCGAGGCAAGACAAAAGTAAGTTGTCGGTAATCTTACTACCAGTGGTAGTAATTGTCCTTAGCGGTCGTCTAGTAAAAGTGTATTATAGTGTTCGAAATGCATTTAAGCGCCGCTGAGGAGTACATAGACGCATTTATAGCCCTTGTATGTGACAAAATAAATAATTTTGTAGTTAGTAGGCTAGTGTGGGTTAACCGTTGCAACAGCATTCTTAATGCAAGAAATGATATCATTGATATTTCAGACAATTGTATATTTGATGTACTTGTCAAGTACAATATTCTACAGTATAGCAAAGAGTCAGCATATTAGGTTTTGAGCTTGTAACACCAGCATGAGTTGCTAATCATACGGCATACAATAAATAACAATGTTGCCATGAGTGATAATAATATGGTTTTTTGCGCTAAAGACGTTTCGGTAATTTTATTAATTACTTATGAAGTAAGCTAAAAACACATACTAAATAATGCCTCGTGTTTATCTATGGTTAAGTGATTCCTTTGACCATAATACATATGGTATCCTTATTTAAGTTTTTTATTTATTAAATCCTTTTAACTAATCTTGTATAACTCTTTGTAGCAATCATACATTTATTTAGCGGTGCTGTTAGCTTTTCTGACAAGGATAAAAATCCTCGCTAGTTGTTAAAAAAGAAGCAACTAGCTACTCAGGAAAGCACAGAAAACAAATAACTACGTAGAGTCTATGGGTTGGTATATTATCTGAAAAATTAAAACGTATTACTAGTAATAGTGGCTCTCTGTATAAGCATTAATTTTGTTGTTGCTCTGGCTTCAAGATAGTGACGGACAACGTCAAGAACTATAGCTCATAAGTGCGCGCCACCTAAACTGGATTGTGTTATTACAGCTAGCACTACAACAGGCAGTTGCAGAATAATTAGTTAGGCACAAAGAACTAGTCTGCAAAATTGACTTGCGCCAGACATACTTTTCTAGTCACTTTTAGCTAATATATTTTTTCTCCAGCAAGCTTGAGCTTGCAACGCAAGTAATTTATCGTAGTGGTTTATGCTATAATAGTAGACTTGCTAATAAGCTGCTTCATACATAATTAATTAAGACAGTAAATTTACTTTCAGATTACCTAATGCCATAGGTAATTAATTACAAACCTATCAATTAATAAACCTAGTTCTTGCACTATATCTAAAGTCGCTACGCTTCTATTCTGTAAACAGAGCGTTCTGTTCAAGACTATTGATTTAATGTAATTGTATGGCTACTCGTACCACGTCCAAAGCCAGGCAGAACAATAGCCAAGTAAATTTCTTCGTGTTTATAGCTTAGGCAAACCAATAACAATACTGCTAGTCGGTATTAGTCAAGCAAGATGCATGCAATAGATATACGGCATGATGCATGACAAGAGGTTAGTTAACTCAATCGCTAGATTGATGCGCAACTATAGAATTGTAAGCACATTATGTAATGGCATTACAGTAGCTAAATAAATCCATGGGCTACCAAAACTTTATGTTGTACTGTGATGCGTTTTAACCTGTCCTGACGCCTATGATTGCAAGCATGAATTTGTATCCAAAAAGCGTAGCATGGATTTTCGTGTGCTCTCATGAAAGTTAGCTCAGTAGGTAAGTATACCACTGTGCTTGAGTTTGTTGCCATAAATTTACTTTGGAATATACAGCGACTCATTTATGGGCAGGGTTGCAGCATATGTATAGTGATTACTATGTGCAGTATTAGTGTTTTTTACTATGAATTATCTTGCTCCGTAAACTTGCGTGCACATTATAATATATCCATAACACCATAACTGTATGTTGTAAAGTTTAATATATTGTTTATATAAGTAATACCGTAGTACTGGTCTAGACATATTTATAGTCTACCAGAAGATATGAGCCGCTTATTTCACTATTTTGAAATTCGGTCTGATTACTTTTAGACTAGGCCCGTCGTTTTGGTGTGAAAGCTTGGATTTGGGTATTGACAAATTATCACTGTCTTTACTTCGAATCGATTCGTTATCCTCAAAAGGTAACTCCAGATCGAACAACATGCCATAGCTATTTTCTCGAATATAAATTCCAAGGATAGCTCTAATTGGCACGAATAGCTTATGCGGCACACCGCTAAAGCATCCTTCAAAGCTTACCGCTTCATTGCCTATATGCAGGTAGCGTACAGCATTTGTTGATATATTCAACACGATCTGCCCGTCAATGGCAGAGCTCTGCGGCACATCTACCTTAGGGAAGGTAGAGTTTACTAGCATATAAGGAGTACAATGGTTTTCTATGATCCACTCATAGAGTGCGCGAACTAAATATGGTCTGATAGAGTTCATCAGCTGCTCCTTTAAGCTTTAGTGCATATAGCATTATACAATGCAGACAGGTCAACCTGGAAAGTCTAACGCACAAATTGGCACTCCATATAATCCAGTAACAATTTAACTAGCCGTGACAATTATATGCTAGGCTTTGGAAAACCCATGGTATAAGTAATAAGATAGCTATCAGCCTACCTTGTTTCCTTGCTAAAGGAAACAAGGTTTATTAGCAAATAGCGGCAGAGCACTGATCAGACTTTGTGCAATTCTTTACGTGCTCACACTAGGCACACAGCTTCTTTACTGCATGTATCTAGAATCAGATTCACCAATCTGCACTAATCATGCCAAATATAGCTGATTAGTAGGTAGCTGGTTTAACACTCGTTACTGAAGATACTCGTCACTAAAAGTAGCACTTTACTAGTAGTATTTAATAGATATTTTATTACTACGGTTAATTTTTTACAAAGATAAGTCACGATCAACCATATCAGGCAGATTTGCTATCGGTTTTGGTGGATAGCAATTATTTTATACACTAATGATCTTAGCATTAATACTTTTTGTAAGCTGAATATATCCTTATTAGGAATATTTATCGAGTGCAACGGTCTGATTAATTAGTTACTCTTGTAGCAGTTTTCCTCTCATATATTTCCAATATATGCTTTTTCTTAGATTAGCAAATACTAAAATAAGTTTAGATATGACAACATATACGTACTGATGTGCCAAAGCTACAATTTTTGGGATCAGCTGGAGTAATGCAGAAAGATCACTAGATTTGTGATCTATTTATCAAACTAGTCAGTGCCACACCGTACTAAATCTCAGTATTCTGCAAGTTTGTATGCCGATATTCTTGTAGGGCCGCTAAAATTATAGGCAGCAAGCTTGTTATATTAAAATGCAGTGTTGTAACAGTTTGCATAGTAGTTAGATATGCATATTTAATCTATTTTGAACAGCAGTCTGATAAAACTATCGATATCAACTTTTCCAGTAGCATGATACCTCGATGGCAAATGCTAGTATAAAAATCACTTAATTATTTTACTAAACATATACCATCATTTTTAAAATCTATTTGGTCTTACTGAGACCAATTGAGGATAATATCTTAATAAAATAAGTAAAGTATAAAAAAGCGGAGACTAAAGACAGCAAAGTCTGTTCATGGATTGCTGGTAAACGTAACTGGTATACTTAAGCTTTCAAATGAAATACAAAATAATTTGTATCAGAGTACGAATATTTTAGTGTAATCCATATTAGTTGACTGCAAAATATGTGCATATTAGATGATTGTAAGGAACACCGTAGCGTCGATTTAAGCGTTAATTATCATGCGTCTTACACATAGCTGACGATTTATTACATCAATCATAGTAATGATTAGCGAATTAAAGAGATTCAATTATTTTACTCGTCATATTTATTGGTATGTTTTTTTGTATTTTATTAATCAGGAGGCACACCACACTTACACGATGTATGAACTTGTTTATTAGGCTTTTTCTCTATTGAGTGATGCGGGCTATAATACTGGTACATTTTAAGTGCAAATAATTATGCCTTGCAAGTTCTACCGTGGAGGTAGAAGCTGAAATAATAGCAAGTAAATAATGGTATATGGATAGCCACTGACCTAATTCTTATCATGGTAGGCCATAAGCAATTTTTTAGGCAGCAGGTTAGTGCGCACAAGAGTAAACATAAATACTGATATACAATAGGAGTGCCGGCTTTATAAAGTAGATTATTTTATCTATGGTAGATGGGTCAAAAAATATTTTTTAATCTAAAGCAGTCGGTTGACCTTCAGTTTTTTATATTCTTAAGAGTTTTATCAGTACAACTAATGATAAAAACCGAATAATCCAGTGTAAGTAGTCATTGTACTACCAGCACGAGCCAATCTTGCTAGCAATAACCAATATACTTATGCATCTACGCATACTTACTGGTACATCAATAGCTTTTGTATTGGCACCTGAAAACCATGATTAGACGACTTAAGTAATAGAATATCCACTAATACAGCAAGTTTTCTTGATAAGATTAAAGTATATATTTCAGGCAATCACAATGCCTGACTTTACACGAAGTTTGGCATTGTTATAGAATATAGGTCAAATTAACGCTTAGAGTATTGTGGACACTTACGCGATTTACGTAGACCAACTTTCTTACGCTCAACCTCACGAGCATCGCGAGTTACGAAGCTAGCCTTGCGTAGGGCTCCACGTAAAGTTTTGTCATACTGCATCAGAGCTCGAGTGATACCGTGGCGAATTGCACCAGCTTGGCCACTGACTCCACCACCAATGACAGTGACATATATGTCAAACTTTTCAAGTGTATCAGTTAGCTCTAATGGTTGACGAACTATCATATGGGCAGTTTCACGTCCAAAGAAGTTGTCTAAAGAGCGGTTATTAATCAAGATATTACCGGTACCTGGGCGTAGGAAAACGCGAGCAGTTGCGGTTTTGCGACGGCCAGTGCCGTAATTTTGAATCGTCGGCATGATTAACTATTCCGTTACAACTTAAGTGCTTGTGGCTGCTGAGCAGCATGAGGGTGTACAGTGCCAGCATAGACTCTCAGCTTACGAAGCATATCGCGACCAAGTGGGCCGCGAGGTAGCATGCCCTTGACTGCAATTTCTATCGGAGCTTCAGGCTTTTTAGCAATTAGCCCTTCGAAGTTAGAGGACTTGATACCGCCTGGAAAACCAGAGTGGCGATAATACATTTTGTGTTTTGCTTTATTGCCAGTTAAACGAATCTGTTTAGCATTAATTACTATAATATAGTCACCAGTGTCAATGTGAGGGGTATATTCAGGCTTGTGCTTGCCACGTAGATGGATAGCAACTTTGGTTGCCAGACGACCTAGAGTCTGGCCAGCAGCATTGACTACAAACCAATCGCGTTGAACTGTTTTTGGTTTTGCAGTAAAAGTTATCATTTTTAATAGCCTCAGAAATTGCCATGTAATGCTACATAAGTGCGCGCGTTAACGAGCTAAAGGTATACAGGTATGTACGCTATCTTGTAAGATAAGGTTGTCTCGATATTTCAACTGCAGGACTTGTTAACAGTTAGCACACTACTTCCACTGCAAAAAAACAGACGCATAATTATGTAGATTGTAAAAAAAATCAACCTTTTATGATGACTTTCCTGAAATATTCCGTCAAATCTAGACTAAACTGATTAAACATAGGCGAGATTACTGGTTATGACAACTCCATTGCGTACATCAGTAATGATGCCTGCACGCACAACCGCAATATAATAAACATATTGTAGCATGGCATCTGACGGTGTATAGCCATTTCAGCTAACTACTTCAATCAGCAGTCGAAAATTTGTGTACAGTCATTATATAACACTGGCTATAACATATAGTATGCGTCAGGTGCAGATAGCATTGGTGGTTAGTTGTGCAATAATTGTTTATGACTAGTAGCACTATACTAGCTCTATAAATATAGATAAGTTGAACAGTAATATTGCTAATACTGATCCAGAACTATCCAAAATTTTTGGAGAGAATTGAAGCAATTTAGAAAAAAATTATTCGAATCTTGCGCTATAATTGATCTCTACGTACCTATAGCATAGGTAAGTTATCTCTTAATATATAATTTTAATTTGTTTTTAGGTTACATATGAACAGGCATGTAGCGATGCAGACCTGTTCATTTCAAATATATCATTTATGGCTTATGCCTGCGCAACAGGAACTCATTGGATTGCATTTCTAGTAGTCGGCTGAGAGTACGCTGAAATTCGAAGTTCAAGCGACCACCAGTGTAGAGCTCCTTGAGCTCTACTTCAGCCGATATAATCAGTTTGACATTACGGTTGTAAAACTCATCAACCATGTTTATAAAACGTCGCGCAATGTCGTCAGTGGTAATGCTCATCTGCTCTACGCCACTTAAGATTACCGCATGAAAAATTTTACCTAATTCGATATAGTCATTCTGGCTACGAGGGCCGTCACACAGCTGACGGAACTCGAACCAAGACACATTACTACAAGTACGTCGTGCGATAATTTCACGGTTTTCGATTATTAGCTTGTCATTTTTCACAGTTTTAGTGCATTCTAGCGTGAGCGTATGGAAGCTTTTTTTTAGACTTTCATGTGCTGCTTTATTAAGCGGAAAGTAGAATAGCTTAACCTGCTCGAGGTTACGCAGGCGATAGTCGACGCCGCTGTCGACGTTAATGATCTCGGTATTCTGTTTAATCAATGCAATTGTAGGCAGGAAGCGCGTGCGTTGCAAACCATCCTTATATAGGATGTCAGGCATGATGTTTGAAGTGACGACTAATGTCACGCCGTTTTTGAATAGCTCTTCCATTATAGTGCCAATAATCATGGCGTCAGTGATATCAGAGATAAAAAATTCATCAAAACAAATCACTCGCGCTTCTTTGGAAAATTGCTTGGCGATAATAGTAAGCGGGTTTTTCACGCCAGACAGTGTCTTCATCTCTTCATGCACGCGCTTCATGAAACCATGAAAGTGCGTGTGCACTTTTTCCTTAAAAGGTAGTACCTCAAAGAACGTATCGACTAAATAGGTTTTGCCACGGCCCACGCCACCCCAGAAGTACAGGCCTTTAATTGGCGCATGGTATTTTTTACTAAATAGCTTGCTAGGCATCCATGGCTTGTTCTGTGAATCCACGACCAGATTGTCATATAATCGCTGAAGATGACGCACCGCATTTTCCTGTCCAGCATCATGAAAAAAATCAGGGCGTTTTAGATCGGATTGATATCGTTCTATAGGCGTCATAATTGCGTTAGCAAGGCAATAAAAACTGGCTATCAGCAGCGATAGCTGTGGCTTATGGTGATTAATTCTTGGCTTGGTAATTTTCGATAGAAGCTAATGCAACACGTAGAGAGGTGATAGCCATATCACGTGACGTGTTATCAGCGAATGTTGCACTGCAAGCCACCATTACATCGCTTAACCATACGCTAAAAGTTGTAGCCTCAATGCGTAAATCCAGTGTGTTACCACTTTGCAAGTGTTTTATTCCAGCGTTAGCCGCTTTGCCGTCGACAAATTTGCACGACAGCAGCAGTTGCTCACCATCAGCGGCTAACAGGCGAAAGCGGAAGCTGCCGTCATTTTCGCGAAAACTTACAAAATGTGCAACTTTAATAGGGTTTCGTTTGGCTTCTATCGGTATGACGGTTTGCTTAACGAAAGAGCATATACCCACAGCTTCACGTATTTCAGCAAGAAATGGTATCGCTACCGCACGAGCTTTCTTAGCGCCAAGCAACAGAAAGTCCTCCATATCTGAAGGGCGTGACATCAGTTGGTGATAGCGCTCACGGGCTTCACCTAAGTGGCAGTCCAGCAGTTGGAATAGACGGTTCTTTGCTTCACTCCAGCTTAGGCCTTGCAGTAGTTCAGCTCGAAACTCTTCTTTTTGTGTTTTACTAGCAAACGCTTGGAATAAGGTGAATAAGTGTGAGCTGTCTGGATTCTTTGCTTTACCAGGGGCACTAGAGTCAGTGACTATCCGTAAAATCGCATCCATCATATCTTTGGCGCCGGTAAATAACGGTATGGTGTTACCGTAGCTCTTAGACATTTTTCGACCATCTAAGCCAGGCAAAGTAGCTACACTATTTTCGATTAACGCTTCGGGTATAGTAAAACATTCTTTACCTTTACCGAATAAATGATTGAAACGCTGACCGATATCGCGAGCCATTTCTATATGCTGGATTTGGTCGCGCCCAACTAGCACTTTGTGTGCATTAAACATTAGGATATCCGCTGCCATCAATACAGGGTAACTGTATAAGCCCATACTAATTCCAGCGTCCTGATCTTCGCCGTTTTCGATGTTCCTATCCACAGACGCCTTGTAAGCATGGGCGCGGTTGAGCAAACCCTTAGACGCGATACAGGTCAGCAGCCATGTGAGCTCAAGGATTTCCGGAATGTCTGATTGGCGATAAAAGGTTACCTTATTTACATCTAATCCACAGGCTAGCCAGGTAGCTGCAATTTGCATACGCGAGTTTTTGGTACGCTGCGGGTCATTACATTTTATCAGAGCATGATAATCGGCTAGAAAGTAAAAAGAGTCAGTGTTAGCGTCTTGACTAGCGATTATTGCTGGACGAATTACGCCGGCATAGTTGCCTAAGTGTGGAGTCCCAGTTGTAGTGATACCGGTAAGGATATGAGTACGAATCGTCATGGGTGCATGCTTAATGAGATTGCTATCAGTTAAAAAGGTCTAGTAGCACTAGATCTTTTTAACAATCGAGCCTACCAAAAAATTGTCTGTGCTTTACTACTTTTTAGCAACTTTATAATAAGCTTTTGAATGAGGTGACTAAAAGTAGTAAAAGTCTTTAATTAACCGACTTACAGGTTTCCGGAAACATTAAATAGTAAGTGTCACCTTAGCATTATACAAGAGTATCACTGACCATATATTGTGCACACGCAATTTTTGCCATTGGCTTTCTAAGCGCTGACTGAAGTTTTCTGCGACATAACCACCGACAGCAATACATAGAGCAAGCTTCTTGGTAACTTAGGATGTTGTTACACAATTAGATTGTGTTAGCTTTAGTAACTTTCATTTACTATGAACAGTAATTACATCTGCATCATGTGTGGCATATTGTGTGTTTGACATGACTTGATTCCATACCTAACTCTGCGCCTAGTTTGGGTTGTAGCGTAGCACTAAGCTACGCAGTTCAGAGTAATCCAAGTATAAGACTTCTAATTAACTAACTGGGCTATTAATCAACACTAGGTTTACATTCATAAACAAGAAGTGAACTAAGTTATCTCTTAGATTGTAGACTCGTTTAGCTAAATAGTTTATTAATAGCATCATTGGTAGTTTAAGCAAGGTATACAGCGCAGATCAGAGTCATTAACGTAAGATAAAGTCTATTATAATTGAGGAATGACTCGTGGAACACTCGTTCTTATTTTGGTTATTGCTAATTCTTGCCATGTTCGCTGGTGTTGCTATTGGATTCCTGATTGCTCGCCTGCTGCCGAATGCTGCGCCTAACCGTACAAAGCGTCAGCTGGACGATATCCAGGAACGTTTTGATAGTTATCAAAACGAGGTTGTGACCCATTTCACTTGCACTGCAACTATGGTCAAGAAACTCATCAAGGGCTACCAGGAAGTGCAGGACCACCTTACTGATGGCGCTGCCCGCCTTGCCATTGACGACAGTACCCATCAGCGCTTACTGGCTACGTTGGATTTCGATGCACAAAAAACCATACTAGATCGCCTTACACCACCACGTGACTATGCGCCTAAAGTACCAAACTCCTTAGGCATGTTAGATGAATATTATGGTTTTAAGAAATAAGCCATGTTCAGGCACTGAAATCTATATTGAGCTGATAATTAGTCGCGTCTTTTGTTTACTAATTAAGCAGATAGCGTTATTTAAATATAAGAACAGGCTTGCCTGCGATAGTGGTCTACCTGTGTAGACGCCCATTACTGACATAGCCCCATTACGGGCAAGTCAGCTCCTATGTTAAAACGTATTGCGACTCTCTTGTAGTAACCCACTCTCTATCCGTATATGCCGCCCATGGAAGCGCTTAAGGCTACTGCGGTGCCCGACACTTACAATGCTCAACCCAGGTAATTCATCGATCAATGCCTGATACAGCGTCGCTTCATCTTCTTCATCCATCGCTGAGGTGGCTTCGTCAATGTATAGCCATTGCGGCGCAAACAACAGCGCACGTGTAAATGCTAAGCGCTGCTGTTCGCCAGGCGAAAGTATGTGTTGCCAGTGGTTGGCTTCGTCCAGGCGCATAACTAGATGCGGCAGGCGGCAGGTTGCAAGGACCTGTTTATAACGTTCGTCTGGATATACACTGTCGTCTTGCGGATAACTCAGTACAGACTTTAATGGACCAATAGGTAAATATGGTTTTTGTGGCAAGAATAGATAACGCGCTGCAGGCAGGCGAATACTGCCATGGCCTAATGGCCATAAATGACCCATTGCGCGTAGGAGTGTACTTTTACCACTGCCAGAACGCCCGCTGAGCATCACACGCTGACCAGGTTCTACCGTCATACCGGCGTTGGTCAGCAAACGTCGGCCGTCACCAAGGTGCATTCCTAAGTTCTTTACTATTAACCGTTCAGCCTCTGGGTAGACATCGATAGCTGGAGTACGTTGCTCGTTATCACTCATAGCTTGATGGAAGCTAAGTAAACGATCACTAGTCGCACGCCATGAAGCCAGCTCTGAGTACGCGCTGATAAACCAGCTAAAGTTCTCCTGTACGTTGCTAAACGCTGAGTTGATTTGCATAAGCTCGCCAAGCTTAATTTGGCCAGTAAAGTAACGTGGTGCAGCAACCATAAATGGGAAGATAATTGCTATCTGGCTGTAACCAGCAGTAAAAAAAGTCAAGCGCTTAGATACTTTCATAATCTCCCAAAAGTTATGCCAAACTTTGTTGCAGTGTGTACTTAAACGTTGTTTTTCATTCGGTTCACCGTTATATAAAGCAATGCTTTCAGCATTCTCACGTACCCGCACCATGGAAAAACGCAGGTCAGCTTCACAGCGTTGTTGTTGGTTGCTCAAGCTGATCAGGCATCGGCCTATCAAATGTGTTAACCAACTGCCCACGGCTGCATAGAGTAGCGCACACCAAAACATGTAGCCAGGGATAATAATCCCACACACTTCAATGCTGCCAGAGACACTCCATAGAATGATCGAGAACGATATAAGGCTAATTACGTTACGCAGCAAGCCTAGCCCAAGGCTCAATGTACTGGAAGTGAAGTTGTTGAGATCTTCGGAAATCCTTTGGTCTGGATTGTCAGTATAACCACCCTGCTCTAACTGATAGTAGTTTTTATTGGAGAGCCAGCGCGCAAAGTGTTTTTCGGTTAGCCAGGCGCGCCAGCGAATCGTCAGCATCTGGGTTAAATTGAGGCGATATACTGCACCTAAAATTGCTATAGTAGCAATTCCACCGAAATAAACGATCAGCTGCCAAAATGCGACAGTGTCTTTCTTCTCTAAAGCATTGTAGAAATCTTTATACCAGTGGGTAATCCATACAGAGACAGCTACGCTGAATAGCGAAAGACCAACTACTGCGGCTAACAACAACCAGGCTGTACCTTTTTCTTCACCACGCCAATAAGGGGTGATCATTGCCCAGGTTCGGTGAAAAAAATGCCAATGCACAGCATCGTTGATTTCAAAATACGTAGCGTTCTCATTCATTATTTAGTAAACTCGTTAAGCAAAATGATAGGAATTTAAATTAATCATAAATGATCGATTTGGGGCTCTGTGTAGCTGGAGGTAGTTTATTTAAAGTTTATTTAGTAACTGTACTGGACGCGTCAATAACTTGTGCTGCAAAATATGCTAGCGCATTCCCAAAACATTAACAGTAACGATGGCAGAGATATGATTCTGTTCTTGGTTAATGCGCGTTGTATGTGCTCCCACCATAGGTGTCTTACAGACATTGCGTTTGTCAGTACCAGAGTATTGAGTACGATGTAACCTGGCCGGTCAGTCCGGGCAAAGATAAAGTTTTCTTCGGTCGAACCTACTGCATATATAAGAAAGCTGCGACGACTTATAGTGCTTGCTATCACATAGGTAAAGGTAGCGCTGTCATTTACCAGCAATAGTTTGGGCGATGTTTCGCCTTCTACTTGGATCTCATAACTCATTAATCTCTCCTCATGTGGTAACAGGGTAGACGTAGCTAGGAGGCGTGTCACCCACTTTGTTTTTTGACAACAGGGGGTGGCTTTACTGAGACGTCCGCATATGTCACGCTAACTCTACTCAAAACAAATAGGCGTAGTCCGAAGTGTTTACTCAACAGGCTAAAATAGTAACTAGTATTAATCCAGTTCAGATACAGTTGGTTTTTAGTGGTGTCGGTTGTCTAGCTGGCGATAGTCAGTGACTGCTATCCTTAACAGTTTTTTGGCAGCAAGCAGCCACCTCCTACTTTGCGTGCCGCGAAAAAAGTGATGGACGCGATATAGACATTGGAAAGCTTAGCCAAATCCTTTAGCTCTGCAAGTTTGCGCTGGTGATAAAAAAGTTTGCAACTGAACTACGTTAACATTAATGTAGTGTACAGCGCTTCATGGCAATGCTAATCAGTGCTTCTAGGTATTCCTATAGTAAGGTTATGGCGTCGATGGTCAGTGGCATAAAAAATAATCAGCGAAAAAAGTATTGTGGCTACTGTAAAAATACAGTAGCATATTGCTAATACATAGATTACACGCGCTGCGCATCTATAAGTCTATATTCCGGTTTCATAATTAACTATGTAGCGCGCAAGCAGATAGTAGTAAAAGCGCGCGGCTAGATCGAAAACGTGAGGCTTGCTTAAAGTTATAGCTATAGTGGCGGCAACAAGTAGAACTAATAGGCAAGTCTAACGTCGCTAAACCATGCGTGCAACTAGTACCGATAGTGCAGATGAGCATCGAATCACAAAGATTTTAGCGTGTCGTGGAAGCTATTTTACTGTGGCAAGTATAAGTTTGCTTGATAGGCATTAACAGACTAATCAGTAAAACTATAAACGTATCAGACTTGTTGATATGTCATGTATAGCTCTTTGGTACAAACTGAAAACACAACTTGTTTATTGGTGTCCACCTTATAGTCTGTGGCAAATATGTAAATCTTCAGAACATGCGACTACAATCTGTCAGTTATACCGAACACGAATATCTCAATAACATACCATATCTTGTTGTATTCACAGTGCAGATGCTATCTGCTTCTCTGCATTTTGCAGTCATGGCTGAACTATAAAGCAGATGCTTCTGAGCGTCGAGCTAAGCTATAAGCTAGCTCCACAAGATAATCATCAACCTCTACACATGGTAACCGTGGTAGTCACTGGCCCTAAGAGAGCACGAGCCAAAAGGCTATCAATTTAAACCTCAATACTAATAGTTAGTCACTAGACACTAGAGATTATAAATAACTATCGTGATGCATATTTATATATGCAAGAGAGTAATTATTCCACAATAGCGGAACCTTAACCAGAAAAAATCGTTTTGTGTATTGCCTCTACCTGATTAAATCAGGAAACCATATAATAGCTACTGCATCGCCCATGGCACGCGTCATGATTACTTTTATCACATAAAATATTTGTAATACTTAATGGAACGACCTTATGATGTATTTATCCGTACTCCTTTGGTCTGCCAAATCTTCTATAGAGCTCCAGCAGGAGCTCTATGTTGCCTATATGCTCATCTATCACTATCTTGCATTTGGCGTCATGCACTGAAAAAGCAATGACAGTGTTGCAGCTAAACTTCTACTGTAAGTAGTCTAGCTACAAGGAAGTTGTAGCAATAATATACTATTGTAGGTCACAATTTACTTATTGGCTGAGTTATTAAATAAATTATACCGCCTCTAGCGCCGGATTGTACTTCAATTCAATAGGTAAGATTTTGATTCATGGTTGCCCAGGCATAGTTTATTCCCTTCATAGATGGTAATAACCACATTTAATGGGTGTTGCTGTTTACCGTTCTACTTGGTACCATTTATCCTTACCATTAAGTTTCTCCTTGATCTTAACCAATTGCAAACTAATTACGTGTGCCGTCTTCATCACCACATATCCAATAGGGGGGGTGACTCTACACAGCAGTGCTAATCCATGCAGACAAAAAACTTAGCTGTAAGACCGCCAAGATTCTTGGCAGCAGCAAACGTTTCAAGATAATCTTATACGATCTCTGTCCAATTAATTAAACACGTGCATCGATTTTAGATCTTCGGTGCGAGTTAGGATAGATACAATCTCAGGTTTACGCTACTGCATTCATAAAGTATCAATGTTTTGATATCATCATAAAGATTTCTGTGTTGTCTATTAGTGCTGGCTAGACTTTGGCTTCCAGCTATCTAAGTCGATCTCATTCTTCATGTTTAGTTTACTTGGCTTTATGTGATTCCATGATAGCGTTTCTGCATTTACTAACGCCTTAAGCTGCAGGTTTAGCGCAGATAGTCTTGAGCTCCATCCATCGGCCATGTAAATGGCGTGCTGAGCTGTATACACGGTTGCATTCTTATTTGCTAGTAAGTTAGTATAATAGTTAAAATACTAAGCTCAATGCACAATTTTTACCAATACTACTTATTTGCTAACCTACTATTTATGGGGTTAGCAATATAGCTACATAAAATTGCAAAGCTGTGATTGCTTCGCAATTTTATGTATTAATTATATTTTAGTAACGCTCAAGTGCTGCTAGAAATTTTACATCTGGCCAAAGTTTTTCCATTTGTGCTAGATTGACTCTAGTAGGAGCTAAGTAGGTCAAGTGACCACTACCGTCGATTGCAAGGTTTTCTATAACCTTGCTGGATAATTCTTCCAACTTCTTTTTGTCTCTGCAATCAATCCGGCGCGCTGAGTATACGGTGATTGGCTCATAGAAGCATTCGACTTTATATTCCTCTTTCATGCGGCTTGCGATCACATCTAACTGTAGCATACCTACTGCGCCAAGGATGATATTATTGCTACCCTCTGAAAAGAATACCTGAGTAGCACCCTCTTCTGTCAGTTGCAGCAGACATTGGCGTAGCTGCTTAGATTTTAGCGGGTCACGTAAGCGTACAAGGCGAAATAGCTCTGGAGCGAAGCTCAGAATACCGGTGAAGCCCAGCTTTTCGCCTTCAGTAAAAGTATCACCAATCTGTATGGTGCCGTGGTTATGCAGGCCGATAATGTCACCAGCATAAGCTTCTTCGAGCTGTTCACGCTCGGAGGAGAAGAACGTCAGAGCATCACTTATACGTACGTATTTGCCAGTGCGAACGTTACGCATCTTCATACCTTTTCTGTATCTGCCGGAACAAATGCGTATGAAGGCGATACGGTCGCGATGTTTAGGGTTCATGTTTGCTTGTATCTTAAATACAACGCCAGTGAATTTTCCTTCAACTGGATCCACGGTGCGCTCGTTAGCGAAACGAGCTAGCGGCCCCGGTGCCCAGTCTACAAGGGCATTAAGTACGTGGTCAATGCCGAAATTACCCAAAGCAGTCCCGAAGAATACTGGGGTCAGTTGACCATTAAGAAATTCTTGCTGGTTGAATTCATGGCAAGCACCCTGGACTAGTTTCAGTTGTTCAACAAAATTGTCGTATTCTTCGGCCAGGTAAGCACGGGCTCTATCTGAGTCTAGTTTTTCTATAAGCTCAGTTTTAGTATTCTTATGATGATCGTGGTTAGCAGTGTAGACAATAATATTGTCGTCAGCGAGGTGATACACACCCTTAAAGTCGCGGTAGCAACCAATCGGCCAGGTGATTGGTGCAGCCTTAATTTTGAGGATAGCTTCTATTTCATCTAATAATTCGATTGGATCGCGAATATTTCGGTCAAGTTTATTGATGAAGCTGACGATTGGCGTGTCACGCATACGGCATACGTCTGTTAACGCTATAGAGCACAACTCAACACCTTTACCTCCGTCAAGGACCATCAAGGCTGAGTCGACCGCTGCTAAAGTACGATAGGTATCTTCGGAGAAGTCCTCATGACCAGGAGTGTCGAGCAGATTAACTATGTGGTCACGATATGGAAACTGCATGACTGACGTGGTAATTGAAATACCTCGTTGTTTTTCTATGGCCATCCAGTCAGAGATAGCATAACGGTCAGACTTACGAGATTTAACCGCACCAGCCACAGCAATTGCCTTACCTGTTAGCAGGAGTTTCTCGGTTAATGTAGTTTTACCGGCATCAGGGTGAGAAATAATAGCAAAGGTGCGACGTTTCGCGACTTCGGCAGCTTGGTGAGTCATGGAAAATCGCCCGACAGATAAATTAAAAGTGCTGCGAGCATAGCATAAACCCAACACGAAAAAACCACATCTTACAAGGATTTAATATAGCTAAATATCGCTAAATATAGAATGTTTTAAAAAGTATAGACATATATTTCATGTTAACGCACTCGTATGAAGCATAACATATTAGCAATTTAACTTAACAAGGTTGCACTTAGATTTTTAGCACAACTAGCGTTATCGACATCATTAATTTCTTAGTCATTTTCGCGCTATCTTTGCTTCTATGCTACCTATTTATGCGCAACATCTATAAATGCCTTAAAAACGTTTCAGTTTTACTGAAAAGACATTACCGGCATAGTTATAAAGCCGATTCAAATGCTATTTCGTATTGCACTACCTAGCTGCTATAACGATTATTCTCTGCAACTAGCGATTGTTCGCAAAGCTAAGCAACCTGCATAAATGCTCTCCCATAATTTGGCATTACACAGCCAGGAGCATACCAAGAACACTACGAAGCAAATTTTTTCCTTGGTAACTGACCCGGCCGTGGTTTATTAATGCCTACATCGATGGTGCGCTTATAGCAGGCAACCGCTAAACAACATTGAGCAGCAATGGTATGCTATATATCATAAGCAAAATAGCCTGACTTACACTACTAAGGTCAAAATGCTAATAAGTTACACAACGCATTTCTTTTGCATGGCGGTGGCTTAGATTGTTTTTAATTTGCTGTAGCCGAACGATAACTTTATTTATCAATTTTTTAATTGTCTGACATTATTTGGTTGATAATACAAATCCTGCTAATAACTTTTGATTTGTTATGTTCGCTCAAACTTTATAAGCATCACTCTTATTGTTAATCGCATCGCGCAGTCACTGGCATTTAGTATCAGAAGATTCACTAATATAAAGGACAATCAAACACTTGCTAAGTTTAGATATATACTTGGTCAATAGCGATACCTAATGTGGCGGCGATATCCTTAGGCTAACCACCATGCAATAGTAGATTGTTGGTTCGCTACCTAGAAATCTAGATCTGGCTCTAGAGTTTAGCAATAGCTCAACTTTTATGTCAGCCGTATATACACGTTATGGGCTGTGGGCTAGGATTAATGCGCATACCTTGTTAGTTAAGCGACAGATAGCTATTGAGGGTCTTAAGCACTGCATAGCTGCTGATAGCACAGCGCAAATCTTGGTTGCGACACTTTTATAAGTCAGGCTTAGAGATATTCAAGCAAGGTCTTATGGGTATCATTTGTATTATCTAAGCAGAATAGGCTACTTAGCAGGCTGACTGAGATAGCGCACAGGTTTGTTAGATGTAAAGAACGTCAAGTCCACCCATGGTTTCGATGGCATGCTCTACCATGTGCTTGCTATGCAACTTCTATGAGCTACTGATCAGCGGTATCGCATCGACTTACTTACAATACAACCTTAACATTATTACCTACAAGACAGCCAGCCTTAATAGGCGCACTAGCGCTAGGCTAGCCTTTCAAGATTTTCAGTAGACAAGCCAAAAACTGCGCGCCTCGGTATCTTAACTCAGCGTCAATTTTAATTACAGTAGCACTGTCTGCCTTCAAGCGCATCCGCTTGGCTATGGTATATTATCTATACCGTTCACTGGCAGCATTGAATGGGCTACAGAGTACGTTGAAACTTAGCTTTAATTTCGCATAGGCGGCGAGGCCCTGCCTGGCTCTAGGTATTATGTATGCATATAATACTAACCAATAACTTCTACTTGAAGTGGTATCAAAAAAACTAAATATACCAGATGTCATACAGACCATGTAATTTATGACTGGTGCAATTATTCTACGCCATATCTAGAACGTTTTAGCTGAATAAGCTAAGCAAGATCAACACCTTACTACTGGTCGAAGCTAGCACATAAAACTAGTGCTAGTTGTTCAACTGATGCAAGTTAAGCGCCTACTTTGGCGTAGGTCTACGCTAGCTACATGCGTAACACATCATTAAGAAATACACCACACACTAAAAAGTGTGCCTATATACATGTCTTGCACTAAGCAACATCTAGATGAACTATTTTAGTTTGATATCTGGAATTGACAACTGCCCATTATTAGCTTTTGTTCCTAAGCAACATATTTACCGTATCGGTTAATTACGATAATATTCTATTCTATATCATATGACAAAGAAGTATTGCATGCTTTATATCTGCGGTAATTTATTAGTTTATAATCGACGGTTATAAATATAACCACTGGATAATATTTTCTGTGGCTTGCTATACTTTCCTGGCTAGCTAATTGTGCTGTTAACCACGCTATAGCATGAAGCTTATGATCTTTATTTCTGTGTCTATACCACTGCGCAAATAATAAATAATTTATGTAATTTCTTCAATAGAAGATTGCGTACATTATCATTAATAGTCACCACTAAATTAAGACTTAGTTTACTCAAACAAGTAGCCTCAGCCGTAGTTCAACACTAGTACACTAATCTAATCAGGCACTACTGTGAATCACTGATAGCACGCTACTAATAGACCGACTATTGGTGATTAATTGATTGGCTACCAGAACTGATGAATCAATTTCTAATTACGGTTGCTCAATACTGTTTTACTTAATGCTGCTTTACTTTAAGACTAGCGTAGGACTCGGCTGTCTGTACCTCAAGGTTGTGTTGAAGTGCTTGCTGCGTCAGACGCAAATTAATACGGATTTAGTGAAACTAAAGTGGTTTAGATCGAAGCATACTGTGTTGTTTAGGTTTGGTATCGCTAAAATAAGATTGAGCATACATATATGCTCACAGCAATATATATAAAAATATCTAGAACACTAGCTTATACCCAATGACCATTAACATAATCGCCAAACATGGACGCAATACCTCATCAGGAACCTTCTCGGTCATATGACTACCAAAATAAATTCCTGGTAATGACCCTATAAGTAAAAAGCTAAGCAGGTGCCAGTTCATATTACCCATACTAGCATGGCCCAAGCCGGCTACTAGGGTTAGAGGCACAGCATGGGCAATCTCGGTGCCGACCAAACGTCGTGTAGCCAAAAATGGATACAAGATAAACAATACTACGGTACCAAGAGCTCCAGCGCCTATAGATGTCAATGCAACCATAATTCCAAGAATAGCACCAGTGACTGATGTTAGTGCATTAAGATTACGCTGGCTCATGTAGTAATCATCATTAGCGTAGCGTTTAGCAAATATCAACAGGCTTTTCTTGAATAGAATTGCCATGGCAGTCAGTAACAACACAAGGCCAAGCGCCTGCTTGATCACTACATTGATCGCACTAGTGTCAGTATGCAAGCAAGCAAAGCACCACAAAGTCAGCAGTACTGCTGGTATACTACCCAAGGTAAGCCACCCAGTAATGGTCCAGTCGATATTTTTATTTTTGCTATGCACTAACGCACCGCCTGATTTAGTGATGGCAGCGTACAATAGATCAGTACCAACAGCGGTAGCTGGGTTAATACCCAGCCATAACAGAATAGGCGTCATCAAAGACCCTCCGCCCACACCAGTCATGCCGACGATAAAACCGACGATTAGGCCAGCAATTACAAAACTAAAATTACCCATACTCCTCAAAGCTACCCCATGGTTTTATAAATTTCTAGCCGCAGAATAGCGATCTTTTCTAAAAGACTTATATTAATTCTAGTATGACTTTATATTTTCCTGTCAGGCGAAAATAGCAGGCGTGCGCTGACTTTTAATAATGAAAGTTACATTGTAACATCAGCACAAAGTTAGATTGGTATAAATAAGCATGTGTAGTTATGCGGTTACTGCATTCTTTTTACTATATGCATAGCTGCGCTAGAGCTAACCGATAGGAAATAATTTATGAGATATGCATGAAATCTATACACACATTGATAAAGAAAACAAGTCATTTTTGACATAGACAAATACTCGACCATAAAATTGATACCAATAGCTAATCTTGAGCGTAGATAATGATCAAGATAACTAAATACTTGTTAGGCGGACATGTGAATACTAGTCACCGCTAGTCTTTAATTTGACATGGTATGGTATGCGTCATTGTGTGATGATTTCTAATCACTTTATCCAATCAGTTAGATTGTGAATGCTGTTTTATAGTGATTATACCGTTTTCATTCATGCATAAACATCGACAGCTGTTGCAGCACAAGCTAACAGCATCATTCTAGCATAAACTAGATCTTCGTAATCTTTAAAACTGTACATAGTTAACCGCGAAGACAAACCATGCTTGCTCATTGCCAACCTGGCAATCCAAAAAAATGATTTAAAATCACCAATACCTAATTTTGGCAGTAGGACTATCGAAGGCAAGGCGGCCATTCCTATCAATTTGTCAATGCAATTTAGGTTATAGGCAAAAGTATAATTAGTAATGCTATATACCAGTGGATAGACTTTAAACGTAATATAGCGCCAAGTACCGAATATACTAACGCTAAAATGGCTCATAATGTTGTAAAGCACTAACTGACTGTATTGTTTAAGCGAAATAGCTGAGCTCATGTAGCCATGCTAATACGGTAGCATTAGCAATTATAAATCGTAGCCTTTATCTGGTCCTTACGACGGCAACCATGATTTTGCCTAAAACTTTTTAATCATGACATTTATCTGCCAGCATGTAACCATCTACCTAAATAAACAGTATAGGTGCGCGAGTAAATTACTAGTATATACATATCTTGGCTCTTTATAAACATCATTCGAAACTTAACTTAAATCTATAAAGATGCTGCTGCGATAGCCTGATAGATAATAGGCTATCGCCTTAGTATTCTAAAATAATAGTATTGCGAGATAAAACTATATTTAAGCTTTATTGCTAGCACGTGCTTACCTAAATAAGGCCGCACTAAAGAATAACATATTTAGGAGTTAGTCGCTACACCTTGGGTGTTTTAATGGATATGTACATGGTTTGCCGAAATATTTCGCAATATATTGAATATTGCTTAGTGCAATATTGTTAACTCCCTTAAGGATTCGAAATATAAATTTACTACACTGCTAAGCAGTGTAGCTTAATACGCTACCTACCTTTTTCCGAACAACCAAAAAATTTGGCCATAACTGATTAGTTTCGCCATCAGTAAAATGAAATTAACTAATATTGTAGTTAGTCTTTAATATGTATTTATGTAGGATTGCATATTAATAAGTATTGATCGCAGCAATGCGAATGGAAATTCAGCAATGCTAAGGTTTATAATGATTACGTAATTTGTTTAGCCAACTGCCTAGTATTTAAAGCGCCTCCGTTAAGCTTATTGGATCAGCCAAAAAACGCCTGATAATTTCAGTGTTACAGTACATAGTTATTACTGCTTTGCTAGTCTGGCAGCTCCACCGAGGAAACCTGGTGCACCTACTCCTATTTAAACGCAGAGTAGACAGAAATTAACTATTTAGCAGTTACAGATAGCATGTAATCGTGCATAGATAATGCTGAATAGCAGGCGAGTCAAACTCTAGAGCAAGGGGCTTAAGGTAAGTCCAGCAAGTACATACAACCTAGACTAGGTTAGGTTGTATGTTGTTAATATGTCAGTGTGACCTAAAACTGCATGAGTAATGCGCGCAAAGTGCCTAATTTATGGATATGAAACATCTGTATAGTTATCTTGCAACCACTGTTACATCACCACATAATGCTAATACAAACAATTTGGTCGGCTACTAAATTAATAGCTAGCTATTAATTATAAAAAACAAATTGAGCTAGGCTGTAATAATATATTGCAAAGTAATGATGTAAAAACCTGACGTCTATATCATATATCAAGCAGTGCCTCAAAACTATTATACCACGAACACGGTCTATTAATACATATCGAAACAGCTAAAGATCATCTTTAATCATAATTCATGTAGCCAAATAGCACTCTAATGTATCTAGTCGCGCTAATAGCCGCATTCACGCTTATACCATTCTTCGTATGACCTGCTAGCACGCAAACTGCTTCTCTACCAAATAAAAAAATATAGTATGTGGTGGCTGGTCGGCATTGCCAGATAAACTCCGGATACGGGGGTGGAGGGACGGTTGCATCGTCGATGCAAGTACAAACCTTTCATGTTTTCAACTCAAACATTGAAAACATATGATGACTATCTATAACGCTTATAGAAACCATTACATGGCCACTTAAGGGTACATCAAGAATATGGGCCCAATAATAAGCGTGCAGGTTTTACATTTATCGACAGATTTAGAACAGCTAATTGCAAGTTATGTGGACGTAAATATCAGCTTCAGTCATGTTTAGCGATACGCCAAACAGTAGAGCTGAATCAGACTGCGCTTCTGTCAAGTAGTAGCCAGGCAGACGCTGCCCTACCTCAAGTAAAGGCAGTTTAATAAAATATTTTTATAAAACTGTTTAATCGCTGACACCGCTGGTGTTTCAGTTTCGCTGCCTATTGCTTGGCTGAGTCTAAGCTCAGCCATTTTAATTTAACCTTAGAGTAATCTTGGTAGTCTGTATAGACTTGAGACGGTGTATTTTAAAGAGACATTGAGCGTACTTTGAACTAAACGATCTTTAAAGTTTTATGCATCTGAAGGGCGTTATAGGTACTCTTCACATATTTGTATAGCGGTAAGCCACCCACAAAGTGGCGCTCCGTGTACTTAGTAACGCCAGACAAATCCGTAGGCATCTTGCTATAAGCGTTGCCAGACTAGTTAGGTTAGCCGCCTCATTTAGTAACCGCTAAATGAGCAGTATAGCGCATTATGCGATTAACGCAACCTTGCTAAACTTCACAAGGTTAAAATTGCCCATCTAATGTAGATGGCAAGAATGTTTTGCATATTGAATAAACCAGCAACAGTCGTTGCAGTAGTAACCGATCAGCACTACTTGTTTCAATGGAGAAAATAAAATTATTTTAATGATAATACCTTAACGCAGAAAATCGACATTAGTAACAGGATGCTCTCCACAATTCACAACAGTCAACAACAGTAATCTAGTTTTTTTTGTAAAAATTTTCAGTTATTTAGCTTAATCTTGATTATATAAAGTGTCTTTCTAGACTCTACTAATTATGCATCTTATAGATGCAGTGGTATAGGTTATAAGCATGAGTCAGTCACATGTTTTATACTCTTGTGATAATTTATGCATCATGTGGTATGCAGTACTTACATTTCATAATTTAGTTATTCAGAAACCCATTAATTATTTAATGTTTACTTCCAATTATAATTTTGGAAAAACTCTACCATGTATTTTAATGATTATGTTATCTACTAATGAAGCTATAATATCTATTATAAAATAATATCATGCAAATTGATAGTTACACAGCTAAATAACTTAGCAAACGCATATGTATCTATCCATTATGCAGTATAATCAACTGGTCAAGCTTAAGTAAAAATGCAAGCCACCATTCATTTATCTATGCTTTAATATAAACCTTAAACGCTTAGCTCATCATTAAAACTAACCGTATTAATTAATACGTAAATGCAAACATCTATCATCATAGATCACGTTACTGACTAAATGGTATTTATATGATTTTTTAATATTCAACAGAATATTAGCGCTAGATAAACAAACACAATTCATCAAAGCTGCTTACTAGTCAATGGATAACCTAGTGCAGATCAATACCCATATCACTCTTTTAAGCTGAGTGTACCGTATAGTTTTAAGAAATCAGCATAAAATAACGCCAACCATAACAACTAATACCTGGGGTTACACAATTGATAGCGCTAGATAAAGATTTTTTCAATTATATTGACAGATAAATGTAAAAATTACAAGTTAAGTAAAATTGACCTTCAAGCTCAAGCTATCAACGGAAGAACATGGATAAAAATTTAGGATGGTATTTATTAAATTTATTTAGGCTTATACCGAGTGCCGCTATCTAAATAAATCTGACGCTAGTTTTTTGCTACGCTATCAATCAGCTTTAGCATTTATACATATTATGCTATGCGCAGTATTTTTTTTGAATACCGGACTAAAGTATATTAGCTAACAAAAAATTGCAAAAACAGAATGTGTTTTACCGGTTGTAAAATAGCAATAATTTGACAACAGCTACAGCACTTTCAGGCTTAAATTAAGCACATCTTTGTATTGCTAACTATAATTCTGATCATCAAAGCATAGAGCTAACCAGCTAGTTTGTATTTACTTTTTTATTGTATTAAGTCAGTTGTATAAATCTATACGGACACAGTTGACTGTATGAGCATGAGCATTGCTCAGCATACTAGAAGTAATGTCATCAATATTTATTAAAACGACTAAGGCCAATATTGATATATGACGAAAAATTAGTTGTCGAATCTGTCAAGGGCATTTATTTAACGTTATAGTCACCTCTCAGTATATACGATTATCTTGATCAAAAAATTTTTTTCTTAGGTTTAATTGCTTCAGATAAACCTAGTAAGGTTGTTAAACTTGCCAAAGTTAACCAATCAATGTCTACGCTATTAACTGGTAAGTTAGCGTGGAATTATAGAAAATCTACTCATTTCAATCTACTGCTGAGATATATTCCACTTTGTATATCATAATTTAAAATTATTAAAAGGCATGCCTAAATTAGCAAAATGCTTCAGATAAGACATAGACATTTGGCGATTATCATTCATCTGTATATTATTTTTTATAATGAAACAAGTATCTGTAGCTCGTGATCACCACTTAATTATTTTAGAGCTAAATACTTTCGCGTGAAGCTAGACTGTGACCGACTTTAACTGATACAACATATTAAGTATTAATTTTTCATTTATACTATTTAAATATGAAATATGCTACTGCTAGTAAATGTCTTTGAATAAAATTCAATCTGGAAATTATTTAATATGCTTCACGCATTCCAAAAAAATTAGCTAAATAGTATCTCAAATATCAAGCTTTACAGTATATCAAGTCAAAATACTATTTTTTGACGAATAAATTCTTTATAATCAATATATTTCTAAGGTTTAGCAGTATCCAAATGATCTTGAAAAAGTTTCATGGGTACTGAGGGATACACTATACCTATTAACACGGTTTCAACTCATATTGTTGTCAGTATTGATGATCGCTCCCATACATAAAACTGCATTGCTTGGCTAGGTAATTAGTTAAAAGTTAACCAGTATACTATCCAGGTTATTCTAGATATAACCGCATATTACAGTTTTCTAGTTATGCAAAAATTTTTCGGTTCGAACATATTAAATGCTTATACACTCTTCTGCCATAATTTTGTTATCACTTCTGAAGCGATGCTAGCATAATAGTTCAACCTATCATGTTTCCAGCTCTATTAATTAATAACTATCATCACTTTATATTTTTTAATTAGGTGACATTATTCCTTTATTTACTGTCACTGTTCTGGTAAATTTCCTCGCTGTTTTTACTTTAGTAATAACTTAGCAGCCGCCCAAAGTAGCACCATAATTATGGTTATCCGCAATCTATCCTATTGGTTTAATACCATAAATTTATTTTAGTTAACTGCTAAACAGCCAGTATAGAGCTTCAGGTTGCTGCGTTCAGCATATCTACAAAATAATCACCATCCCCAGGATTGCAATTTGCTTTAGGTAAAACTAAACATATAGATAATGCTTATTATATTATATAATTCTATATAAGCCTTAGCACATAAACATGCTAAATAGAACTATTTATTTGACTGCGTCATATTTGCTTGCAAAGCAAATTGCAGATTTGCTGCCAGTAGATTTAGGTGTCTAGAAACGACGCAACATACCAAAATTTAATTTTTAAGAAATGATTTCTGCTTGTTCAGTCAAGCAGCTCAACATGCATAATAACTTATACATAGCTAGATAGGGGCTACAATATTCAAGATTGTCTGATCGTTTACTAATTACGGTAATAATAACTTTCTTCTTAGGAAATAGTCGTTACATATGCGCCTAGCGATAAAGGCCAGCGATACCAAGAAGTCAAGTTTTCAATAATCTTTTCAAGATAAAATTAAAGTACTAGACGCATTAAAGAAAGTCCCCGAAAAGTGCTTATAAGAAGCAATCTTTTTTATTATTATCAATATACAAATTATAATACATAAGATAATAGCCTATGTATTAGCGCTAATCAATTTATATCTGCTGTATTGAATTATAGCTGCATGTTTTTGTACTTTAATTATAAGTCATCTTGAGTATGACGAAAGTTATCTGCCAGAAATAAAGCAAATGTATACAGTACCTAGCTACTTTGACATATAATTTTTTATTAACAATAATTTATTGATCCAGCAAAAACGTAATATCATCTCTACAAATTACATAGCTAGTTGGTTTGTAATCTGATAACAGGATACATTATACTTAATAATCAATAAAAATCCTGTAGATCAGTATCTACATGGTTTCCAATAGTGGAGGCCGAGGCCGGAATCGAACCGGCATAAACGGATTTGCAATCCGCTGCATGACCATTTTGCTACTCGGCCTGCAATGATTAGGGGGTATTTATTTTTACGCTTATTGCATAAAAATTGTGTGAAACCATAAATCCTGCATAAAATCAATTGGTTTAATTTTAAACTTGCCTACAGTATTTAATCTAAGTTAGATTACACGTGTTTGCTTTTGTCTGCAATACTTCATTGCAAAAAATATTTAACTGGAATATCAAGCAGGTACATATCTTTGTGAGTTTTTTATATGCTACCATTGATACTGCCAGTTAACTTTAGCGATAATCTTAGTAAAAGACAGTAAACATAGTTTTTTTTGCTCGGACCACTCTTTTGGTCTGCCGTTAGCATGCTTTTTGATTTGATATTCCTGTATTACAAGACCACAAATACATAACGTGTGGTTAAAAGTGGGCGTAGTTATCTAAAAATAACGATTTACAGGTAACTAGAGCGAAGCTCAATGCTGACGTTAGGTATACTTGAAATATTCATGTACAGAGCTTGATGTTTTTATAGTCATTGGTGGTCAAGGTGATGTAGTCATTCAGGATGCCATACAAGATGCATGCCGAGGTTTGCAGGTTTTTTGAGCTGATAGCACACGGTGATTGTGTACTAATGTTGCAGCACAAGATTGATATTAAGATCGTAGTTTTATAAAACTTATAATATATTAGTTATACTTGTTAATTATTTCTTTTAGGCTGCTATCTGGCTGTCTTACCTATACGCTCACTAAGCATTGATCAACGGTAACATAGTTACTATCTAGTAATAATACACATAATCTTTAGGGGTATAAAGTATAAGTACCATATGCTGGTTGGTCGATAACTTGATGTTTATAGTATGCATAGTTAGCAGTATTTGTTACACTATTAAAGTGTTAATAAAGCAGGATAAATTCAGCCCTTAAGCTTATCTGCAGCAATAAAAGATTATAATACTAAATTATATATTTGCATGTAGCTTCGCTTATAGCCTGCAGAATCACTCTTATAACTGTTCCTACTTATAAACCTCAACGACATATTATTCATTAATAGCTTTGATTTTTATCAATGTGATTGATATACAAAAAAATGCTTTTAGCGATTATCGCAAGCATCTTGTAATAAAATTCAGCTTAAACAGCTTAACATAAATCTAGACCTAAACATAGACCTAACCTGTTCAGGTGTTACGCAATAAAAGACGTCCATCAAACTACATAAATCAATAATGCACCATAAGTAAGGTGCATAAATTTATGTTTATGAGAATACTTGTAGTAGTTGCTATATCCCTATACATTAGGGTGCTATAAATCTTTACTACCAACAATATTAAATTGTACCCTTTCTAAAAAGGGAAAGGCTCATGTTCTGGCACAGTTATATAACTTTTCTATGTATAATCTGCTGCTGGGTCACACCGTACGTATCACCAGTAGCAAATAATTAACAGTTGCTGCACAAGATTAGTATTGGTGTATATAGCTGATTGATCAAAAATCAGTACCTATATTATAAAATGATGCTTTATACAATCATAGCCTAAACACTTATTATAAATAATACTACCTTGTATAGCAAGGTCTGATAATTGTCTTTCATGTATGGTTGGCCTAAGGCCGCGAACAAATTTATTTGCAATTATAGTACCTACTAGCGGTTAAGCGTGTGACGTAATTACAGTAATTGCGCTAACTTAATTCAGGTTCAGAACAGATTTCGGCTATTTAGTTTATCCTTACTTAAGGAGTCAAGCCCTTAACTAACCATAGCTTCATGGTTGCCAGGTACTGGGCACTTATGTTCATACATGCCTGTATCCAATACACACAGTTGCTGAATCTATAAAATGTCGATTAAATGAAAAGTATCCGTCAGTCATGTCGATCGACGTTTAAGTTATTGCCACCTGGCAAGTTACACTTTATCGCATTGCCTCAAAGGTTAGATGAGCTCTCATGTATACTTAGTATCATGTGGATATGCTGATATTATGATTATCACAGTTAATTACCAGAAACACTTGTTTGTACAAAGCCATCAATACTTGATCTAGCCGGTTTATACACTGCTCGCTTACAGCCTATAACCAATAGTAATGTAAGGTTACAAGTATAGCCAATACTGCAGTAGACAAGGTCAACTTGTTTTGTCTAGCCAATTTGTTCATAAGAATAATATTACATGGAGAATCCGTAAAAACGACAAGCTCTAAAGATATATCGATAAATACACGAAGAACCTTAGTCGAGAGCACATTTGATAAAGCTTATTTAAGCACAATACCATAGCTGCATGGTAGTTTAATAAAGATTGTCTGGCAGGCATAGATCGACATGATCTGTATCATAAAATAAACTCACGTTATTTTTTATAATTAATTGCTTTCATGGAGCGCCTATGCTCGAAATTCGTCATCTTAAGACTCTGCACGCCTTGCGCGAAACCAATAGTCTGGTAGAAGCTGCAGAGCGTTTGCATTTGACGCAGTCGGCACTTTCGCATCAGTTTAGGGAGCTAGAAGAACGTCTAGGCGTACTATTGTTTGTGCGTAAGACTAAGCCACTGCGCTTCACCAGTGCGGGTTTACGTCTATTGCTATTGGCTGATGCTACACTGCCGCTTCTGCGTGGAGCCGAGCGAGATATTACTCGGTTAGTAGGTGGCACTGCTGGGCGCTTGCACATGGCAATTGAATGCCATAGCTGTTTTCAGTGGATCATGCCAGCCATTAATCAATTTCGCGACGCTTGGCTTGAAGTTGAACTGGATTTGGCTTCTGGTTTTGCTTTTGCCCCGCTGCCCGCCTTAGCACGTGGCGACCTGGACTTAGTAGTAACCTCAGATCCATTAGAGTTGGTTGGCATTACCTATGTGCCACTGTTTACCTATGAGGTGATGCTAGCGGTGGCAAATCAACACCAACTCGCCAGCAAACCATACATCACACCGGAAGACTTGCTGATCGAAACTCTGATCACTTATCCTGTGGAGCGTGATCGTTTAGATATTTTTACACGTTTTCTAGAGCCAGCCAATGTAGAACCAGCCCAAGTTCGTACATCAGAACTCACAGTGATGATTATGCAGTTGGTGGCTAGCGGCCGTGGCGTATGCGGCATACCGCATTGGGCGCTGCATGAATACAGCTCACGTGGGTATGTGCAGGCTAAGCGACTTAGCGAGAAAGGTCTATTTGCAACGCTGTACGCTGGGATTCGAGCAGACATGCTAGACGCGCCATATATGCGAGACTTTTTGCTAACAGCTAAAGATATGTCCTTTTCTACCTTGGACATAGTAAATGCAGAATTTTAAGCGCTGCACATAAAAATATGCATAGAAATGACCATTTTGTTGTAAAACATCAGCTAGCAACGTTAAGTAAAACTCAGGATAGATAACTTGGATACCTCAATTGACAACTGCTTGATAGGTAAGCTCTTTACTGGTCTCCAGATTCAAAGAAGTGCTATCATCTACAGTAGATTTTCTTGCTATCGCTAATTTATCCTTAGGTATTGAGCTTATTACATCAACGGCAAGATCGTTAGTGCATTCCATATCTTCAGTGTTCTATATCATCTGTCATTGCTGCCGGCTAAGTAATTGGTGCATATATATGCACGACTAAAATAAAACTGTTCTCACAGTTGCATGTGTTCCTGAAGTATGCTGACTAATTGATTAAAGTAGTAAACGAAGAGTTATATTAACGCAAGCGGCAGATGATACATGCGGATAGCTTTAAACTATATGAAGTTGTTGCTGGCTAAGGCACCTGCTATATTGAAAGCTATTCCAGAATATTTAATTAAGCTAGAAGATTAAGAAATTATGCGTTCTGGATATACCGAGAATTAGTAAAAAAATTTGCTAAGAACCGCTATGTATTTACCTGTGATTTATGCATCAATTAAAAACATACAATATTTTCTTTGTTTATCAAAAAAATAACCTGATTGAGCGGAGTTAGATTTTTACTGCCAAATGTTGTTTTTTGCTGATTTTATATAGCAAATCAATGAGTATGAGGCTTAACGCAACAAAGCTTTTTGGTAATGTTTTTTTGGAAACACCAAATACGCGCTAACCATGAATACTAACAGCATTCTAACAAGAAGATTCATATACCTTATTCGACTATATTACTATTACTGCTCAACTGCTAGACAGCCAAAACTGAGCCACCTAGATCACATAGATCATTCACAAACTAAGGTATAGCGTTTGGATCAAAGGATGATAGGAAGGTAACTGATGATAACAAACAAGGCTTGTTGGTTCTTAGTGGCTAGTTACGCTTCATTGACAATAACAAAACTTGAATAGACGCCAGCTGGACGTACTTTGTAGAAGTCGGTATTACCTGTGCATCATTTACCAGCATTTACAGTATTTTTATAATTATAAATTTCTAAAAAATATCTAGACAAATACGCAGTTTTCTTATGATGGATTGTAAATATCAAAAGTATGTGTTACTTATGTGCAGCGAGCCATAAACTTATTTTTTGTTTTTTATTTACTACGATTACTTATTCAAGAGTTAGCCGCTATGCTGAATGAATACGGTTAATGCATCTCTTGTACGATGTCTTATTATTGGGCTTCTTGGTTTTTTGAACCGCGGCCCCAATGGCCATCTCAGCTAAATCATTATACACAATATCATCTTTAGTGATTCTTGAAAGTATCCGTATTTTTTTGGCAAGTTATGCCTCTATAGTGGTTCATGGTAATATTGCGCAGTATGAAATATTTTATACCATATCTGGTGTTGTTGTATATAGCGTATCTTTTCCTGTTAGCTTAAATAAGCGAGCTAGTATTGCTATCTTGCTTACGTAAGATTTAACAGATGATGCCTTTATCATGCAATTTTTCATTATGCTAGTAGTGATTGCACTGATGGCGTGATAGGATAAGTTTAGTTAAAATTCAATAAACACCACACAAGCCTGGTGCTCAGTGTGGCCATAGCCTAAACAGCAACAAAGTTGCAATTTTATAAGTAGCTTGATGTATTAAGTACCTGCACAACAGGTTTAAGCGAGCACTGATGCATTAGTAGGCTTTAGTTTAAACGCATAGAACAATACCATCAACAGCACTAAAAAAACTGGACCCACATATAGCGCCACACGGGTATCCGGAAAATACGCCATCAGACCTAATACTAGTATCAGGAATGCCAGCGCCATATACGAGCTAATTGGATAAAGCCACATGCGGTACTTGAGGCAATCTACCTCGACTGCGTTCAGGCTTTTACGGAATTTAAGCTGAGATAACAGAATCATAAGCCAGGTCCAGATTGCGCTAAAGGTGGCAATGGAGGTGACCCACAAAAAAACCTTTTCTGGAACCATATAGTTAAGCAATACGCCTAGCAACAGCATAAATATCGAGAGTAGTAATGCCTTACGTGGTACACCATTACTCGATGTGGTTCCAAAAGTAGCTGGAGCTTGGCCGTTCTGTGCTAGACTATAGAGCATACGCCCAGTACTAAATATTCCACCGCTGCAAGATGACAGTGCCGCAGTGATCACTACAAAGTTAATAATACCCGCAGCAGTCTTGATACCTAGACGCTCAAAAGTCATTACAAATGGGCTACTTTGTGTACTAATTTCATTCCATGGGTAGATCGATAGAATCACAAACAACGCGCCTACATAAAAGAGTAGGATACGCCAAAACACAGAACCGATAGCATTTGGGATAATTCTCTGTGGGTTCTTCGCTTCACCGGCAGTTAGGCCAATCATCTCTACACCCAAGTAGGCAAACATCACCATCTGCAAAGACATTAATACGCCCGTAACGCCGTTAGGCATGAAGCCGCCGTGGACCCACAGGTTGGTAATTCCGAGAGCTACTCCGTTATTACCAAAACCAAATGCAATGATACTGATACCACCAATCATCATAGCGATAATTGTAAAGATTTTGATCAGTGCAAACCAGAACTCAAATTCCCCGAAGGTTTTTACTGCAATTAGGTTGATTGTGCTCATACTAGCCAAGGCTGCCATAGCCCAGATCCAACGCGGCACATTTTGGAACCAGATGCCCATATATACAGCGATAGCAGTGATTTCTGCCATACAGGTCACTAGCCATAGAAACCAGTAATTCCAACCAACAAGAAAACCTGCCAATGGGCCCAAGTAATCCTGGGCATATCGGCTGAACGAACCAGCAACTGGATTGTATACTGCCATTTCACCGAGTGCGCGCATAATCACTAAAATCGCCAGGCCACCAACAATACAGGAAAGCATAATCGATGGCCCAGCTAGCGCAATCGCTTTGGCTGAGCCAAAGAACAAGCCTGCGCCAATACATGCGCCAAGGGCCATTAGACGAATATGTCGTTCACTAAGTTCGCGCTTAAGAAGGCTACCTTGAGCAGTTTCACCATGAAGCAGTGGGTTGCCGGCTAACATAGGAGTACGACCTCATTTTGTTATTGGATTATCTGTAGAGTCAACAGGGTATGAGACAATGAGCTTATACTCTTGCTGAAACCTGACCTGCCTAATAGCAGCCTTACTTGCCTAGCAAGATCAGCATGGCGTGCAGTATAAAAAGCTTGAGGCAAATTTTCACTATGCAAAATAGATATTTTAGTGGAAGCGAATGACTGAACATCATGGAACAAAAGCATTTAACCTACATTAAGCTATAAAACTTAGTCGCCAGCAATATATACTTGCTATAAGCTGACTTGCCCACTATAAATACTGCCACTGATATAAAAAAATACATAGTTCATTTACAACACTTAGCACTTAGCTAGTTACTAAACTTCAAGTAAGTCAGCTTAATCTGCACACAGGATTAATCAACTATGGCTTCCATTGCAATAAACTGAATAAATTCAAACTTTAAAATTACAAAGACAGCTTGGCAGCGCCTGAGCCTATAAACAACTTACGCTAAATTACATGCAGCGTTTGTTCTGATTAATTACACTGAGTTAAGCCAGTAGTTCTGAGGCATACCACGCAGCTAAAGAGATATAAACTTTTTTACCTGCAAAGCCTTACCTATAAACCTTTTTAATAAATTGTAGCCTATCTATAGCAATACCATTGTTTATGCATGTACAGGATTATTCTTCCCGCATAGCTAGTTATAGCGTTATTGATAGCTTCCTGTTGTGTCTGTTAAAGCGTAGTCATGCTATTTAGTCCTAAGCGTAATTTTTTTGCTAACGTATAGATTACATTAAGTGTAACCTATTTGTGCTCTATGCTAAAAAAATCTATTTTGGCTTAATGATAACCAACAAACATATATTGTTTTTTGTACCAACTAACTAGCTTACTAATAGTAATTACACTCAAACCCTTTTACGATCCTGCCTTTAGTGATTTAAAAATCTTTTTTAATCAAAACTTGCGACTAATCCAAACTAGGCTAATTACGTCGCCAAATACACAAGCATTGTCAGGGTAGTTTAGTCACAAATCGTGTAGATTTGCGCACCTGCTAATACGTTGTAGACGCACCAAAACTTCACTCTGCTCGAATTAACATCAGATAGCCTGTGTGTCCGCATGAAAACCAGCAACAATTGTTATCTAGGCACAAAGTACTAATAGCTATTAAAATCGTTTATGCAGCAGCATGACTTCCATATAGATAACACTATTTATGTGGAAGTGTTTAGGATGACGTTAGCTAAAGCTAGCTGCTTAACACAACATGCAATTTAACGTTATCAAGCGACTTACTACATAGCTTCGCTACTTACTTAAATCAAGCTGTTGCAACAAACTCACCATATATTACTCGGCACCAATAAAGTCAATAAAAATTTCTAAAGGCTTTAAGTTACTGGTATACTTTAGTGGTTGATGAAGAAACATAACGCCAAACGTAACCTTAGCTCCCATATTAGCTAAGCTTTGTTGTATAAATTTTATTTAGTATGGTGCTATTTCAATATCAACATAGCAAACACTGCAACCATACCGTATTTAACCTGTATGCCTCATGATGGGGCACCCCCATCAGCGATTAGCAAGCACCACCACTAGAACATTGATCTTAATAACGTTGCTGACTTCGAAAATACTAAACACAAAGCATCTTGTAATACTCGCTTAACTTTACTCAGGCAAAAACCTACCGGATAAGATTTAAGTCATACAGATCCACGGCTAGCAATTTTACATTTTACACGTCAGTAGCATGCGTGATGAGATTAAAATAATAGATCCATTTTGCTTGGATACATTCATATCCTGCCTGCAAAGTTAGTAGAAGTACTCAAAAGATATGAAAATAATGCATCCCAAGTGAGATCTGACTTATGGCATTGTTGGGTGGGTGTGGATAGAACTCTTAATCATTCACAGAATATTAAATCTAACCACCACCGAGACTTGCGTTTAGACTTTGCTTAAAATACTATTTGTATATACCTAAAACACTCTGGATTCGATTCCTAACCAGTGGCTGGACCGCGCATAAGTTATTTGTCTATTTGGTTCTATCACTAAAAGTTACCATCGCTAAAGCGCTACTTAATAGCCTAAAAATTTAGTAAAAGTTAGCAAATCAAACAAACCAAGCCTAACCATTAGCAATAGCGCTATAGATGTGTCAATCGAAGACTATGCGTAGTAATCTGATTTGCGTTAGCTAAAGAAATAACTTTAGCTGGTTAGTGTATAATGTGACTATTAAGTAACTGGATGAGTAAAATCCAGCAACCATGATCAACAACAAAAAAATATGGAAAGCTAGCTCGACATGCTGGTGTTCTTCAACAAGCAATATTGTGATCCAGTACAGATTGTGATCAATATCCTAATCTACACTAGCATAAATAGCGGCGTGAGATCTTGCTGATCGAAGCCATACCGATTTTAAATTAAATCGCGACTTCAAGCTTAACTGATAATTTGATGAAACAATGAATGAGTTAGCCAAGATTGGCTATAGCTAGATTAGTGTAAACTGAAAATAATTTGGTTTTGATACGAAGCTTTTCAACTAGGCATTTATTCACTTGCATATGCTAGAAAGTGCTACAGAGAAAAAACAACCTAAGTGCTGTAATAACTATGGCTAGCGTATTGTTATAATTAGCAAGTAATTATCCACTGAAGAAGCATCGACATGACGGATCAGCTAACATCAACCAGACACATGGTAATAATTAACGTGAGTGGTGTGTGAAAAAGTTATTATGATGTGAAGTTAAAATTCATGAGCTAATTTTACTGAAGCAAAACCATAGTAGCCTTTAAGAGCTACCTGGATATATGAAAGAAGACATAAAGGTATACTTTATAACACATTTAGCGGATTTAGCAACAGCATTATTCTGGTTGTTGTCTATTGCCTAGACTGGCTTAATCGCTGGTCAGCTCTATCATCACAATGTTTTATTGCAGTCACAAGCTTATCTAATTTTTAGCTATATTCGCCTTTTATTTTAAATCAACAGTAACTCTGTTAATACTGTCAGCTTACTTCTACCATTTTTAATGACTAACCAATACAAGCCACTTTTACTTACGTGCCATTTACCCACCTCCCAGGTAAAGCATAAGCGTAGGTGTAATTACGCGGACATGCCAACTCTAACTTCAAACTAATGAAGATCTAATCTTCATATTGCTAAATAAACCCCAACACCACCTATTGCTAGTTCATCCAAAATTCTGCTAGCAATATCTTGTTTGCCTAACTTTAGTAACTATATTTATTATAAGTCTAGCAGACTGCCTAGTTGTGTAACTGAAGTACCTGAGAACTTATTACAGTTATTGGCTGCTGCAGGGAACTGGTTTTTTGATATTCACGTTAGGCGCAGGCACCGTAGTATTCAGCATCCTGATCTACTACGGCCTAAACAATCTGCTAATTTTAGTACTGTTTTGCACGTTAGTGAGTTGTTGCGTTTAGGGTAGAGATCGCACTCTATTTTTAGTAGTCGTTATGCAATCCAAGCATAGTCATTAGTGTGCATACCGATATCTAAAAGACTTGTTAATATCGGTGAATAATTTCACGACGCTAGTTCAGCGCTTACCATAAATACCTCAATAACTTTAACGTAATATTTTTTTGGAATTGCCGCCGGCAGGCATAATCTAAATCGAATTATTCATATTTTAATGATGACCTGCGTCAGTAGTAACACTAAACTTACCATACCATTTATTTTCTCTGGTGAACGTCCATCGTTGTCTTAACACGTTCGCTAAACGTAGTCGCCTGAGGGTATTTAATCTTTTCAGAGATACCACCAATTAAAATTATTAAAATACGTATATCTCACCAAGTTTTATATTGCGTTTAAACATGATAATGACTATATCTAACTTAAACTACCTAGAAGTTTGGCATCATATACTTTATAAGGCCTACTAGGCTTGAAAAAATACTATAAAGACATGTTAGCATGTTAGATTAAAAATCTATTATCATAATCTTAATATATTAATTTGTCCTTCTTGATTGCTTTGTTATACTTAATTTATCTATCGCTTAACTATACTTGACCGGTACATCTATCGCTATGCAGGCTGCATGTTCTGCAAGCGCAACTTGATAGTAAAATACGGATGATTACTTATTGTGCCATATCTAAATCTTACAAAGTAAACGCATTATGAATGTATATAGTTTTCACAACAACAATTATCACATGTGACGCATGTTCGGTATAAATGCTAAGCAGCATGAGAGGCGTAACCATTACCTAGCTAGCTATTTTTCTACTAACTCCAGACGGAGTAGCGCTATTTGTAAAACCTAAATATACTATCCATAAGCCTCATGTATCGTCGTTGGTTATAGAACAAAATACTTGTTTACGCAGAAAGATTATTTAATGCAAGGTGTCAATTTAGTTCTGTAAATCTTAGTGATTGAAGGCGCCAAGCAAGCTAGGTGCTATCATCAAACTACACCTATACGCATATGCGTATAGGTGTAGTTTTTCTATCTAATATAGCATTGATATTGTGGATACGGCGTGCGGTGATATCAATTACATGTTTTATGTAAAGGTGAGCAAAATAGATAGTCGATAAACAGCGTAAGATCAAACAGACAAGTATCGTCAGGCATTAATCGTGTTTCCTTAAAACGACGGAGATTAACCTGTGATAGCAGGTTAATCGAGTTATTCAATTAAATTGAGATAAGCTTACCATCCCGTCTAGCCCTGAAAAAATCACCCAATACTGTCCTACATTCTTCAGCTAGCACCCCACCTTTAAATAGTACCCTGTGGTTGAGAAAACCCTGAGTAAAAAAACGCCCTTGGCTCTGTACAATCCCGGCCTTAGGCTCCAGCGCGCCATATACCAACCTTGTAATACGCGAATGCACGATTAGGCCTGCACACATGCTGCACGGCTCCAGGGTTGTATACAACGTACTATCTACCAAGCGATAGTTACTAATAACTGTCGCAGCGATGCGTATAGCTACTATTTCAGCATGGGCACTAGGGTCATTACTACTAATTGGGCAGTTAAAACCACGGCCTATGATTGCACCATTTTGCACTAATACCGCACCTACTGGCACTTCTCCTCGTGCGGCGCCTTGGGCAGCAAGAGCAAGAGCGTCACGCATAAAGTACTGGTCGCGACTGTGGTCAAAAATCTCTATTTGGCTCATCTGATATATGACTTTATCTCAATGGCAACTACTACCTAGCTAGTTTTAATATAGTCAATCACATAGCAATGGAAATTCTTGTCTTGAATTATCCTTCACTAAGGCTTATATAGATACGGTGATTCTTACCAAGTAAATATAGATGTTAATGAAGTAAGAGACTCTATGTTGTAATTTTGATAATTTTAACAAGATCACCTAAAAGTCATTTCAGGCACGTAAATTATATATGGGTACCAAGTCATGCTCTTCAATTATAAAATTGAAGCTTTGTACTTCTAAAAGAACTTAATTATCTAGTAGTTAAAGCAAGTTTTGTTAGTGATATCCAAAACATTATTGTTAATCTGCCATAGGCTTAGAGGACTGCTACCATACCACTGAAAATGTATCAACCAATTTTAAATTGGAGTGCAGTTTTTGGTATTGACAGATTATGGCTTATCAATCTAATCGACTGACAGAACAAGTAATCATTAAGCAAACGTCTTGTATGAAACATACATGCAAAGCATGTAGGTACGTATTAAATCGTTATGAATTGACAACTCTATATTTACCTCTAGTGTCTAGTTTAACTAGATAGTAGTATACTTGCCAGGCATAAATTAGCACTCTTTGCTAGATAGGCGTAGCTCAATGAGATTGCCTTATAGTACGTTGAGCCATGCTGTGACATCAGGAATGTTAATATTAATGTGGTGAATCTAGTTTTATCGAGTGAAGGCTGTTATCTTGGCATAAGGTTAAGCGATAGTCAGCTAGTAATCACAACTAGTTTTACCTCTGTAACTTTCCCTATACAGTAGCGATTAAAGGTGTTAACATCACCAACACAAATAAAGGCCTGACCCATAGGATTTAGTAGGGACTTGTTGACTAGTAAAGGAGCATAACTAAAAAACCTCATATACTTAATATAGATATAGGTAAAAATCTAACAAAGAATATGCGCGATATATCTCACCTGGCTATATAGCCAGAATCTTTATTGTTTTACGTTTAAAAAACACACTATGACCTAGTGTAGAATCTTCAAAATTTTTGCACATATGTTATCGCATGCCTTAAGCGGCATGCTAGAATCAACGTCTTCATCTCGACTATAGCGTTTTTAAGGCCAACAGATAACGCGTGCGCTACCAGCGCATGGCCTATATTGAGTTCGTTAATACCATTAATCATAGCTATGTCTTCGACGTTTTGGTAGTTTAGGCCATGGCCAGCGTTAACTATTAAGCCCTGGTTCAGGCCGCAGTTAACGCCGGCTATAAGGCGTTGTAGTTCATCTAATACCTTTATCGGTGCAGTAACGTTAGCGTAACGGCCAGTATGTAACTCTATGGCCGGCGCGCCTACACGGCTTGCGGCTACGATTTGACATTCGTCTGCGTCAATAAAAAGCGATACTTCACTACAAATTCGCAATAAACGCGCCACCGCTGCTTTAATCCTTGCTTCATTGTTGACCACATCAAGGCCGCCCTCAGAGGTTAGTTCTTTCCGAGTTTCCGGCACTAGGCAGATGTGCGCTGGACGGATACGCTCGGCAAATACCATCATTTCTTCGGTAACGCCCATTTCAAAATTCATACGAGTTTGTAGTACGTCTTTAAGCAGCAGTACATCACGTTCCTGGATATGACGACGATCTTCACGCAGATGTACGGTAATACCGTCGGCACCAGCTTCTTCGGCATCAAGTGCAGCCTTAATTGGATCTGGGTAACGGGTACCACGAGCTTGGCGTATAGTAGCAACGTGATCAATATTTACCCCAAGAAGAATGCGATTACTAGTAGCCACGAAACGCTCCTAAAAAAGCAAAGACATACTGTGCAGTGTACATGTGATTATTATGCCTTTCAAAAAAATTCATAATGCACTAGCGGCTGTCTTATATAAATATATTGCTAATACCTGTGGCTATTTAACTAATTTAACTTATAACTACTAGTTTAGCGATTTAGGGCAGGCCAGAATGTAGCATATATACTACGTTCAAAATGAATTTAGACTTGTAGGAATTATATGCTATATATAACGATCAGTTTCTGCTGTGTAAGTTTTTTGCTCATCTCTAAAGAAATAGCTAAACTACATTGAGTAGTAGGTACCATTCAAAAGCGCGAAGCAGCATGGCTCTAACGGCTTGGATTTATCCTGTATGCTACGCAATACCACACGTAAGCAAGTCTTAAAGTTTAAAGAAATCCATTAAGGCAACTTTATCTAATGTTAGGCGCAGCTACGCATGGCCATGCTGTATAATCTAAGAGACGCGGAGCTGGAAATAACAAGTCTTTTGCGGAGTAAAAGAGCAGCGCAAAACACAATGTAGCGTTTTTACAAATCACCGTAGCCAAGGTAACGCAGCGTATGCGCATCATTTGACCAGCCACTACTCACCTTAACCCAAAGGTTCAGCATGATTTTAGAAGTAAATAGCAACTCCATATCCTTCCGTGCTTCGGTACCGATACGCTTGATGCGCTCACCTTTGTCGCCAATGATAATTTTTTTTTGACCATCACGTTCTACAAAAATCAGCGCATGGACATGTAAGACTTTACCCTGCTGCTTAAACTCTTCAGTTTTAACGGTGATCTGGTACGGTACCTCGGCACCTATTTGGCGTATGATTTTCTCACGGATCATTTCGGCAACTAGAAATAAGCTGCTCTTGTCAGTAATCTCGTCTTCTGGGAAATAGTACTCATTTTCCGGTAGATATTTAGCGATCATGCGCTTTAAAACATCAAGATTATGGCCACTTTGGGCTGAGATTGGGATAATTTGGGCGTTTGGTAGGTGTTCTTGTAGCCAGCTTATGTGCGGTACCAACTCAGCTCTGACTTCAAGGCGATCCGTTTTGTTCAACGTGACAATCAGCTGGCCGGTAACATGCCGTACACATTCTAGAACTATTTGATCTTCGTCAGTCCACTTGTTACGGTCGATCATGAAAATCACCACGTCTACGTCTTTTAACGCTGCTAAGGCAGTTTTGTTCATATATCGGTTGATGGCTTTTTTTCTACCTCTATGTATGCCAGGCGTATCAATATAAACCGTTTGTACGTTGTCTTCGGTCTTAATGCCCAACATGTTATGGCGGGTTGTATGCGGCTTACGCGAAGTAATCGCCAGCTTCTGGCCAAGAATATGGTTCAGCAGCGTAGACTTACCTACGTTTGGGCGGCCAACGATAGCAGCATAGCCACAGCGTTTGATAGTTAGATTAGTCACAGCTATTCTTCCACACCTAGGGCAATCAGTGCTGCGGTTGCCGCTAACTGTTCGGCAATACGCCGACTCATACCTTGCCCTAGGCTTTTTTTATTCAATAAGATAATTTCACATTCTACGAAAAATGTACGGCAATGCGGCTTACCTTGGATATTCACCAATGTGTAGCATGGCAGCTCGCACCTCCGTGCCTGCAGAAATTCTTGCAGCCTAGTCTTGGGATCTTTATGAGTATCAATGAGCGTTAGACTTTCGAGTTCGAAGTGCAACCATGCGGTGACATGCTTCTTAACCGCTTCAATGCCTGCATCCAAGTAGATTGCGCCAATAATAGCTTCGATAGTATCAGCTAGAATTGATGCACGGCAACAGCCACCGTTCTTCAGTTCACCAGAACCTAGGCGTAGGTATTTGCCTAACCCAAAACTACGGGCTAGCATGGCTAGGGTTTCACCCTTTACTAGACGCGCACGCAGGCGTGACAGTTGGCCTTCATGGGCCTGAGGGAAACGCTCGAACAGTGCTTGACCGGCAATGAAGTTAAGAATAGCATCGCCGAGAAATTCTAAGCGTTCGTTATTACGTCCAGTAAAACTACGGTGCGTAAGGGCAAGAACCATCAACTCCTGATCTTTAAAGACATAGCCGAGCTGACGCTCTAAACAACTTAGCAAAACAGTCACGATTTATTTATACCTAATTAGGTGTATATCTAGCTGATGGCATACAGGTTGGTTGACGCTGATCTAATATAGCGTTCAAATTCAAATCTAGCTTATTATCGCATTAAGCCTTGTGATGAATGACTGTACCTTCCAGCTCTTTAGAAAAAAATATCAGACGCTTTGTATACGGTACCGCCAGTATTACTTGATGAGGCCAGCCCGCGAGAAGTTTGGCAGGTGGCTGAGCTTAGGTTCTGACCAACTCATCCAAATAACAAAGGCTTTACCGACAATGTTCTCGTCAGGAACCATGCCAAGTAAGTTCTTGGGAATATTAGGATCGTCCCAGTAACGACTGTCATTGGAATTATCACGATTATCGCCAGTCATAAAGTAGTGCCCAGCAGGCACTGTCCATTCAGTGTCTGATAGCAAGTAATAAATACTCATTTCTTTGCGTATTTCATGCTCTACTGCCCCTAATTTTTCTTGGTACAGCTCAGCACTACCAAGGGTACTCGGCTCGGTGCTAATCAATTTCTCTGTAACTAGCTCACCGTTGATAAATAAGCGTTTATTGCTGGTATAACGAATAACATCACCAGGTAAACCAACTACACGCTTAATATAGTTAATATTTTGGTTGCTTGGGTAGCGGAATACCATCACGTCGCCACGCTGCGGATCACCAACTGAGATAATTTTTTTGTTGATAACCGGCAGGCGGATCCCGTAGGAAAACTTATTTACCAGAATAAAGTCACCCACGTCTAGGGTAGGTATCATTGACCCAGAAGGGATCTGAAACGGTTCCACTAGAAACGAACGCAGAACCAGCACAATACACAATACAGGGAAAAATGACTTGCCGTATTCAACTAGCAAAGGCTTTTTGTTCAATCTTTTAATTACCACTGCATCTGGCTGGCTAACGCTTCCCTCATAGGACGCAATAGCCGCCCGTCGACTCGGGGTAAAAAATAATAGATCAAGTAATGCTAAAAGACCGCACACGGCAGCGGCGATGACCAGTAACAGCGGAAAATTTAGTGACATAAGATCTAGCTATCCAATTTAAGCACCGCAAGGAAGGCTGCTTGTGGAATTTCCACATTACCAACTTGCTTCATGCGTTTTTTACCGATCTTTTGCTTCTCAATCAGCTTGCGTTTACGACTTACATCACCGCCATAGCATTTAGCTAGTACGTTTTTTCTAAGAGACTTGACTGAGGTACGTGCAATGATCTGCCCGCCAATAGCAGCCTGGATCACAACATCAAACATCTGGCGTGGAATTAGTTCTTTCATTTTACAGGTTAATTGTCGACCTATAGAATGTGCGTTGTTTTTGTGCACGATCAGCGCTAATGCATCAATTTTATTGCCGTTAATTAGTAAATCTAGTTTTGCTAAATTTGCCGATTGGTATCGATTAAAACAATACTCCAGTGAAGCATAGCCACGGCTCGTGGATTTGAGACGGTCGAAAAAGTTCAAGACTACTTCGTGCATCGGTAAATCGTAGGTTACTTGAACTTGAGCACCAAGAAACAACATACTATGTTGCACGCCACGTTTTTCGATACATAGGTTAATAACGTTGCCTAGATGTTTTTGCGGTACTAAAATATTAGCCCGCACGATCGGCTCACGTATGTCATCAATAGATGATAAATCTGGAAGCTTAGATGGATTGTCCACATAAATCGTTTCACCGGTTTTCAAAGCTAGTTCAAAAATAACCATTGGTGCAGTTGTGATTAAGTTTAGATCGTATTCGCGCTCAAGGCGCTCCTGGATTATCTCCATGTGCAGCATGCCTAAGAACCCACAGCGGAAACCAAAACCTAGGGCATCGGAGCTTTCCGGAGTATACTGCAAAGATGAATCATTGAGGGTAAGTTTTTGTAGCGCTTTACGGAAATCTTCGAAGTCGCTAGAACTGACCGGGAATAGACTAGCATAAACCTGCGGTCGAATGTGTTTAAAACCAGGTAACACGTCTATATAAGGTGTAGAGCTTAAAGTCAGGGTATCACCTACTGGTGCGCCGTGAATTTCCTTTATACCAGCTATAATGAAGCCTACTTCACCGGCTTTTAAGTTAACAGTGGCGGTATGCTTTGGGTTAAATATACCGACGCTGTCTACTAGGTAGGTCTTGCCGGTAGATTTAACTAAAATCTTATCACCTTTCTTTACATAACCATGGCGCACACGCACCAGAGACACCACACCTAAGTAGTTATCAAACCATGAGTCGATTATTAATGCTTGTAGCGGATCTTCGTAATTACCAGTAGGAGCAGGAATAGTTTTTACTAGGCGCTCAAGAACTTTATCAACGCCAAAACCAGTTTTAGCGCTGCACTCAACGGCATCAGTGGCGTCAATGCCTATAATTTTTTTGATTTCTTCTTTTACCCTGACTGGATCTGCCTGGGGCAGGTCAATCTTGTTTAGCACTGGCATGACCTCAAGACCTTGCTCAATCGCAGTGTAGCAGTTAGCGACGGATTGAGCCTCAACGCCTTGCCCAGCGTCAATAACCAGTAAGGCGCCTTCACAGGCTGCTAAAGACCGGCTAACTTCATAGGTGAAATCAACGTGACCTGGAGTATCAATGCAGTTCAGCTGGTACTTGATACCATTTTTAGAAGTATAGTACAAAGTAATGCTATGGGCTTTAATAGTGATCCCACGTTCACGCTCGAGATCCATGGAATCCAGTACCTGGGCTTCCATTTCACGTTCAGCAAGGCAGCCGTACATTTGAATAAATCGATCAGCTAGCGTCGACTTGCCATGATCAATGTGGGCTATAATAGAGAAATTACGGATATGACTCAAATCACTCAAGTATTAATACTCAAAAAAGCTGCAGATAGATTATCTGCTACAAGTATCCACGTATTATATTATAATATATAGATTATACGTTATTTTTTTGTTTATAAATGCGGTGTCAATTAGCTCGGCTTAGCAGCCAGAATCCAACTAAGGTGCACATAATAGTCGGCACTAACACTGTGAGCAGCGGAGAGAAACCAAATACTAAGCTTGATTGGCCTAGCAGGTCCTGTGCAATACGAAAGGTGAAGCCTACTAGTACGCCGGTAAATACGCGTTGACCAATTGTCACGGCACGTAAAGGGCCAAAGACGAACGAAATAGCCATAAATACCAGCGTAGCGGTGACCAGCGGCTGTGATAGCTTGACCCAAAACGCCAGCCAGTAACGTCCATTGTTCAAACCCTGACCCTTAAGGTAGTGAATATATCCCCACAAACCTGAGATAGACAAGCTTTCCGGGATCATAAGTACGGTATTTAACAGTTCCGGTTGTAGAGCAATATTCCACTGTTCGGACGGTATATTGATCACTTCGGTATAAGCTTTGGTACCTTGGCCCACATTACGAAAATAAGTTGTTGTAACTTCATATAGCTCCCATCTTCTCTCATCACAATACTGCGCGCACTTAGAAAAACTAGAAGCCAGCATATGCCTTTCTTTATCGAAAGTATAACGCGTTACACCAACTAATAAATTGCCAGGCTGCACAGCATTGATGTGGATAAACTCATTACCATGTCGATGCCATAGACCGTGTTTAGCGCTCTGTGCATCCCCTGAATCCCTGGCTAGGGTTCGATTGGCTTGTGCTTTAGCTTCGGTCAGTGGCGTTACGTATTCGCCGATTAGTACGCTGAACACCATCATCAACAGTATTGGTTGCATCACTGACCAGACGATACGGCAAATAGAAACACCGGCAGTACGCATGACGATCAATTCGCTGTTACTATCTAGACCGCCCAAGCTAATGAGGCAACCGATTAGCGCCGCCATCGGCATCAAGTCGTATAGACGACGCGGTGCAGTGAGTGCAACGTAGCTTAACACATCTATAACCGTGTATGTGTCGGTTACATTGCTAATTTCATCGATAAAAGCAAATAAAGAAGCCAGACCAAGAATAATACCTAATACCGCCATAATATAGATTAATACACTGCCACCAATGTAACTATCCAGCTTAGTCACGAACCAACTCCCTTAGGTAAATAACAACTCTTTATTTTTAAACAGATAGATTCCCAGTAGAACAACTTTAGGCCGATTACTAAGAAGACCAAGTGCACCCACCACAAACCAATAGCCGGCGACAACTTGCCTTTTTCCAGGTAGCCACGAGCAGCAATCAGGGTAGTCAGGTAGACCATATATAGTAAAATTGCAGGCAATAATTTAAAGAAACGGCCCTGCCGTGGATTGACACGCGACAGCGGAACCGCCATCAAGGTTACGATAAATACAAGTAGCGGCAAGGAAATTCGCCATTGCAAGACAGCAACAGAGCGCGGTTCTGTTGTACCGAAAAGTGACGACATTGGTAGTGCATCGCAGTCGGTAACTTCTTCACTAGCTTCAGGCTTAGCAAGCAATATATTATAAGTATCGTATTTAATCGTCCGATAATTTGCCAGACCGGGGCTTCCATCGTAACGAAAGCCATTTTCTAGGATTAGGTAACGGCTGCCGTCAGGGCGTACTTCCTGGCGCCCGCTATTGGCTACTAAAATCGAAATACCATAGTCTTTATGGTTCTGGACAAAGTTTGTTTGCGATATAAATACACCACCTAAATTAGAACGGTCATCTGTCATGGTTTCGGTATAAGTCACCCGTGTGCCGTTATTAAGTGCTTGAAAGCGCCCTGGCTCAAGGGTGTGAAACTCTGTCATTGCGTTTTGCTTATTTAGCAGTAACTGGAACTGCATAGCACCATGTGGTGCAAGACTCATGCTTAACCATGCTACAACTAAAGCAACACCGGCGGCCGGCACCATAGTTATTGCCAGCAAACGTTGTTGGCTCATGCCTGTAGCCGAGAGCACGATCATTTCACTTTCAAGGTGCAACTGGCCATAGGCTAGCAAAATACTGAGAAACAATCCAAGCGGTAAGATTAACTGTAAGAAGCTCGGCAGTCGAAAGCTCATGATTAGGAATAAAGCATTCGGATCAAGAGCACCAGAGGCTACCTGGGTAAGAAATTTGATGAAGCGACCACTCATAGTGATGATTAGTAATACTGCACTAACAGCAATTAGGGTCAATAGAACTTCACGAAATAGATGACGGAAGACAATCAAACAAAACACTCCATAGTTGCGATGGCTAAGGCAGCCAAATAAGCGGCTTGTATACTGGTTCAGCCAGTACGTACGGTGCAAGTTAAAGCTTGTGCATTATTCTGTAATCTAGCTTCATTTGTCACGAAGCCATTTCATGTCAAAGACACAAAACGTGCCAGAAAGGTTGTCAGGTTTTGTCTGCGAGGTTCAAACTACGGCATTGTCAGTGAGCTTACATGACTGCATTGCTAAGCCATCTTGCTTTCAAGCCTGAATTACATGCTTCAGGCTAATTGAGCATGATTATATTAAGGGACTCAAAAATGGAATTGGTTGTAAAAAGCGTTAGCCCTGAAACATTAAAAACTGCGACACTAGTGGTCTCTGTTGGAGAATGGCGCAAGATTGGCATTGCCACCAAGAAATTGGATGCATTGAGCGGCGGTGCTATTGGTGCTATTCTTAAGCGCGGTGATCTTGCTGGTAAAGTAGGGCAAAGCCTGCTACTGCAAAGCCTTCCTAATCTTAAAGCTGACCGCGTGCTACTCGTAGGCGTAGGTAGAGATGCAGAACTAGACGACCGCCCATTCCGCAAGATTGTCAGCACGATTCTCGCTACCCTAAAAAGCCTAGGCGGCACTGATGCTGTATTGGCGCTCGATGAAATTATCGTGAAAGGCCGCGATAGTTACGGCAAGACCCGCCTACTGGTTGAAAGTCTGATAGACGGAGGTTATATCTTCGACCAGTTCAAGAGCCAGAAAACCGAACCACGTGTTTTACAAAAAATTACCTTGCTCACTATGAAAATCACCCAAGCTGAAGTTGAGCGTGCCGTAACCCACGCTACCGCCATCGCTAATGGCATGTCGTTTGCACGCGACTTGGGCAACCTGCCGCCAAATGTCTGTCACCCAATCTACCTTGGCGAACAAGCTAAGGCACTAGGCAAAAAGTTTAAGGACCTCAAGATTGAGGTAATTAGCGAGAAAAGAATCAAGGAACTAGGTATGGGCGCGTTTTATGCTGTTGGTCAAGGCAGCAATCAACAGTCGCGACTAATTGTGATGAAATATAGCGGCAGCATCAAGTCCGAGAAGCCTTATGTACTAGTCGGTAAAGGTATCACCTTTGACACTGGTGGTATTAGTCTCAAGCCAAGTGCTAGTATGGATGAAATGAAGTACGATATGGGCGGAGCTGCCAGCATATTTGGTGCGCTGCATGCCGTACTAGAACTTAAACTACCAATAAATCTGGTGTGCATCTTGGCCTGTGCTGAGAACATGCCGAGCGGCAACGCTACGCGTCCTGGCGATATCGTTACTACGATGAGCGGCCAGACTGTAGAAATTCTCAACACTGACGCAGAAGGTCGTCTAGTGCTATGTGATGCACTAACTTACGCCGAATGCTTCAATCCACGCGCCGTGATCGATATCGCAACTCTGACCGGTGCTTGCGTAGTTGCTCTTGGCTCACACACCTCAGGCCTGTTAGGTAACAATGGCGAATTAATCGAGCAACTGCTCAGCGCTGGCATGGCTGCCGACGACCGTGTCTGGCAACTACCTATGTTTGATGAGTATCAAGAGCAACTTGACAGTCCGTTTGCTGATATTGCTAATGTTGGTAACTCCAAGGCAGGCACCATAACCGCTGCTTGCTTCTTGTCACGTTTCGCTAAAAACTTTCATTGGGCGCACCTAGATATCGCCGGTACAGCATGGACAAGCAGCGGCAAGGATAAAGGGGCAACCGGACGCCCAGTACCACTAATTACCCAGTACTTGATAGATCGTGCCAAAGCCTAAAACTTAAAATTTTGCGCAGGAAGTGATTGGCGGTGCCAAGTCTCAGGAACTGTAATGACCACAGTTGACTTTTTATATATTACCAAGCAAATTACCCAGCTTCCGCACACCTGGACTTTACCTGCAGGCTTACCTAAAAAGCCTGACATATAAAGCTACTACATCATATCTGTATTATAGCGATACTGCTAAATGTGAAGCATCTTGATGCTCACGCATGATGTTTTAACAAAAAAGTTTTGCGTTGCATGGTTACGCTAAATCAGAATCTAACGGTTTGTTTGTATTGGGTGTAGACACTATATAGTTATGGTTAGTGGTGATTATTATGATTTAATAATTAACCTTATCTTCAAGGCACTGATCTTTACTAAGACTTTGCTTATGTGGTAGAAATAATGGCGGAAAACTTGGCTGTTCGTCAGGTTACGCTGGATAACTTCTATTTCTACCGTAAACATAGCTGTCCCTGCAAGACCACCAGTTACAACTACTGTGAGCATAGAATACATACTCTAAACTAGCTAAAACAATGACTGGTTAGATTGCCTAGAGCTCATTCGTCAACTGCTGGATGATTGCTTGTTGCTGATTACCATAAACTTAATCAGTTTATGGTTAAGTATAAACTACACTATTGTCCGATATGGACGGTGGCAAGCCATCGCTACGGTAGTACTATTAATGAAAAGGCAAATAGATGCTTAGATAAAGCAGTTACTCAACTAAATAATGCTCCTAAATCTTGCATGGCTTTTACATGAAGTTTGGCATTCTGCGTCTTGCACAGTTACACTTATAGGCGTTTACCTAATAAACGCTAATAGAGTCCTGCACGTATGGATAAAACCTACCAACCGCATACTATTGAAGCTTCTTGGTACAAGACTTGGGAGTCTGAAGGTTATTTTTCTCCGCAAGGTACTGGTGACTCCTACACCATCATGATTCCACCACCAAATATCACTGGCAGCCTACATATGGGGCATGGCTTCAACAATGCGATTATAGATGTGTTGATACGTTTCCACCGTATGCAGGGTCACAACACCATGTGGCAACCTGGCACTGACCACGCCGGTATCGCTGCCCAGATGCTTGTAGAACGCCAACTCGAATCCATTGGGTATAACCGTCACAATCTTGGTCGCGAGAAGTTTTTACAAGAGATGTGGGAATGGGAAGACCGGTCTGGCGGAAATATTAGCCGTCAGATCCGTCGCCTGGGTTCTTCAGTTCACTGGACCTGTGAGCGTTTTACCATGGATAATGGCTTTTCGAAAGCCGTGAAAGAAGCTTTCGTACGTCTGCATCAAGATGGCCTAATCTATCGTAGTAAGCGCTTAGTAAACTGGGATACAAAGTTGCACACAGCAATCTCTGATCTAGAAGTGGAAAACCACTACGAGAAAGGCTTTCTTTGGAAACTTAAATACTCGCTAACTGATGGCGCCAAGACTGCTGAAGGTAAAGACTACCTAATAGTCGCGACAACTCGTCCAGAAACCATGTTCGGCGACGCTGCTGTCGCTGTCAACCAGACCGATGAGCGTTATAAAACGCTCATCGGTAAGTTCGTCGAATTACCGTTGATAGGTCGCCGCATCCCTGTCATAGCAGACGATTACTGCGACCATGAATTCGGTACTGGCTGTGTGAAAATAACCCCTGCTCACGATTTCAATGACTATGAAGTCGGTAAGCGCCATAACCTACCGCTACTAAATATCTTCGATAAGAATGCCGCTATACTGCCTGCTTGCCAAGTGTTCAACATAGACGGCACGCTAAACGAAAATATCCACGGTAATATCCCGGCTGAATATGCCGGTCTTGACCGTTTCGAGGCGCGCAAGCAGATTGTTGCCGCTTTAGATGCTGCAGGCATACTGATTAGTGTCGATACCCACGACCTGAAGTTACCGCAGGGCGACCGTTCTGGTACTGTGATAGAACCGTGGTTAACTGACCAGTGGTACGTATCTACCCAAGTACTAGCTAAACCAGCGATCGAAGCCGTAGAGGATGGCCGTATTCAGTTTATACCTAAACAATACGAAAATATGTACTTTGCTTGGATGCGTAATATCCAAGATTGGTGCATTAGCCGTCAGCTGTGGTGGGGTCACCGAATCCCTGCCTGGTATGATGCGTCTGGTAAAGCCTATGTAGGCCGCGACGAAGCAGAGGTGCGTGCTAATAACAACCTCAGTGCGAATACCGCTCTTCAACAGGACAGCGATGTACTTGACACCTGGTTCAGCTCTAGCTTATGGACCTTTTCTACTCTGGGCTGGCCGGAACAAACCAATGCCCTCAAGACTTTCCACCCGACTAACGTGCTAGTATCTGGTTTTGATATTATTTTCTTCTGGGTTGCTCGCATGATTATGCTGACTATGCATCTGTTAAAAAACGATGACGGTACACCGCAGATTCCATTCAAGACTGTCTATATGCATGGCCTAGTGCGCGATAGCCATGGGGAAAAAATGTCAAAATCCAAGGGCAACGTCCTCGACCCACTAGACATTATTGATGGTATCGATCTGGAAACCTTAATACAGAAACGTACTTCGGGCCTAATGCAACCTAAATTTGCACAGAAGATCGAGAAGCAAACTCGCAATGAGTTTACTAACGGTATAGCTAGCTATGGTACTGACGCCCTACGCTTTACCTTTTGCTCGCTAGCGTCAACAGGGCGCGATATCAAATTTAATATGAGTCGCGTCGAAGGTTATCGCAACTTTTGTAATAAAATATGGAACGCTGCGCGTTATGTGCTATATCAAGGCGAAGACTGCGGTCAAAACGGCGAAGAAGTAGCATTAAGCCTATCTGATCGATGGATCATGTCACAGCTTCAGCGTACTATAACTGAAGTCACCTGCCAGATTGACCGGTTCCGTTTTGATTTAGCCGCACAGACGTTGTACGAATTTATCTGGAATCAATACTGTGACTGGAACTTAGAGCTATCCAAGTCAGTACTATGTAACAAAAACTTGCCAATCCAATTCCAGCGCGGTACTCGCTATACTCTAGTGCGTGTGTTAGAAATAATGCTACGCCTAGCACACCCGTTCATGCCGTTTATAACCGAAGAAATATGGCAACGTATCGCGCTACTGGCTGGCATTCAAGGCAAAACCATTATGCTGCAACCTTGGCCAATAGCCGATGAAACATGTATTGATAAAACTGCCGAAAGTGATATAGAATGGCTTAAGACTTTAATAACAAGCACCAGAAATATTCGCGCTAAAAGGCACGTTAGCTCAGGCAAATTCATGGCAATCTTTGTAAAGAATGCCAGTACCGAAGATCAGCGTCGCCTCACTGAGAACGATGCACTACTTAAAAAGCTGGCAAAATTAGAGTCAATCACTGTATTGACTGCCGTCGCCGAGGCGCCGCTATCCTTAATTACACTGGTTGGCCAGATGGAAGTATTAGTGAAGGTGGCTGACTTGATTGATAATGGCTCGGAACTAGACCGTCTAAATAAAAAAATTGCGCATTTCCAAGGAATAGTGCAACGCATGGATAGCAAATTATCCAAAATAGCGTTCCTTAACAACGCACCGGACGTAGTGATTAATAAAGAACGTGCTAAATTAGCTGAGGCTGAGCAGGCTTTAAGTAGGCTCATCGAGCAGTATGCGCGAATTTCTACTTTATAATAAGTAAGCGAGTGAATAAAATTGTATGAAAATTTCATCCAGGGTATTTTTACCTAAAATACACTAGAGTTTTTCCTCTAAACTAAATTGATATGTTTAGCTAATTTGTTTACAATTGAACCGTCTAGACTTGATTATTAGTCTATGCATATGCATTGCTACCAATACTAGCTCCCACACGTATTTGAATTTTACTCAAAGACAGGTAATATCTACCACGCTATTTTTTAGTTAAAAATTAAATAATCCATAGCGCTTTTACGACTTTCTAGAACTATTAAGCATTAAACTGCAAAGTTTTATGATTATTCATCCACATGCAGCAAGAAGATCATTGACTTATCTGCTAGAACGCAGCGCTAGTGCTTAACTAGACGCTGATAAAATCTTTCTGCATCATGCAGTACTGGCATGGTGTAGTAAATTACGCCTGCATTTGACGATGTCATAACCTTCTCATGATGTATATTTTCTACTTGATTTATTATCTAGCATTAACATTTGGTTCAATTTCATATAATTCTATACATTAGAATAATAGATATCAATATTGGCATCACATCCGCACAAAGTATTTTGTTGTAAACCCTATAAGTTAGTCAGCAAAATTATGGTAAAAGGAGGTTAAGTATGCTTCGCAATACAACATGTACAGCTAGGTAGCATGGATTATCCTAATACCAGACAAATAAAATCGCCTTTTATGCAAAACTATCTATACTAAGATACTAACAACAGATTTAGCGCTAGAGTTTGAGTGCGTGACTAAATATCGCTAGCAATAAAAACTTTGACTATTCAGGTCTAGTTTTTAGCCATAACAAGCTAAAAAATTTCTGAATAGCAATTTCACTAGTAGCACCAGTCAAACTGTCATAGTTCAATATTGACTGAAACGTTTAGTTATTTTTATTATACCTACGCCTAGATAAAATAATTTTGTTACTGTGCTCTAGTTGATTAGCAATCAAATCTTAGTTTAGTTGATCCAACAAGCGTGCACTGTAGTTTTAGGTGCACCTGTGTTGTTGCTAGCCAGATTAGTAATCTGTTAGTTTTTATTAGTAACTATTATAATGTTTGTACTACATTAATTACATATGGATTATAGAGTATAATGCTAGCCGTTTGGCCAGAAAAATGTAGATTAGTTGGAATTGATAAATGCTAAGGTTAATTTAATGATGAGCTTTCTAGGTATATTTAGGCCAAGTCATTTTAGTGTCATATTGAAATTATTTTTCATAAATACTAAATATTTCTCTATTCAATTAATCGAGAAGCTTTACCCAACCAACTCTGCGTTTATCCATCTAAACGACTACAAAACTAATGCCACATCATGAATTCTGCATGCGTTTAACTCCGGGCCACTTAAGTTAGTAGTTATCAAGAAAAATGATTAATAAGACAAGTTCTTGGTGTTTTAACAATGAGTATGAAGTGTACTCTTCTAGTATCTAGCTGGCAGAATACTTCGACGGAAGTTAGGATTAGATTACTTTTAACTGCATGATAATTAAATAATTATAAAAGTTAATTGAAGAGATATAATCCATATATCTATACCTATGTAATATTTGTCTACTACCACAAGGCATAAATCGATAATTATAGTCACCACCTTGATGTGCTATAGTGCAGGCTTGCCAGACTGATCGGCACATAAAAAACTAAGACCGTAGTGGAACCACAACAGTAGTCAGCTTAAATTAGTAAGCCAATAAATCCACTTGTAATGGTGACTCACCTTAATTGATAAAGATTTACCAAAAGCTTTCTACGACCATGATCCTTCGCAATAATTACAACCTGTTACCGGAAATCCAGACTAATACACACATGACAAAACTAGTTGCACGCACTCTAGCTAGTGCGCCGATAGTTTTTCTATCAATTTTAAAGCATGTCTTGTGAGATGACAAGATCAAATAAAATAAAGCTGCCGAATACTTTATAATTACGTAGCCGGCAGACCTAATAGGTAAACTAGCGTGAAGCACTTCACTTTATGCTTTACATAAGCTTATGAATATGCAGTAAAAATTATACTAATGCTGCTAGCTGTAATAGTAATCAAGAACTATGACAAGATTAAGATGGTATTTAAACCAATCATAGATAGTATATAAATAAGTATACACTTCTGTACTTATAGCACTAACGACAAGTATAGTTATTATAAGCAGACCTGCCGTCATTCTAGATTAGAATGTCATTACTGTATCTGGCGATAGATTTGTTGAGGAAGATGCCTCTCTAAGTAAGCAAAGACCTTGTAGGCTCCAGATGGTTACGGAATTCCGCTTGTGGATATTAATAAAGCGCTGATTCATAATTAAGATTATGACAGCAATACAAACTTTCTAGTTGTTTGCCTATAAACGCGCTATGCTCTGTTAGTGGCTCTTACTAACAACATGTTAATCCAGTGTTGAGGTAGCTAATTAATGCATTTAGGTTAGCAGTCTCTAGGTTGCGGCGATATACTTTATTTTGAAACCATGACAAAATTACTGTTTATCGCAAAAAATAAGCTTTATCACTACACGATGGTCAATCTGTAGTCGCAAAAGTATTATCGTTAAACAAAATACTAAATATACTGTTATAGCTACTTATTGGTTATCACTAAAGCCAAAAGCGATTCAGTGATTCTCAACGTATCAAAGAATTGCTATTTACTGAAAGTTGGTCTAATGCTTAGTCAACCACCAAATCATCATATGATTACGAATACTACCTGTATAATTAAATTAATCTAATTTATATCTAATCTTTTTACGCAGAGCACTAATTGCACACCAGTCATCACGTTAGCCAAGAATAAATCACCAGCAACATTCGTTGTTAAATTAATGCTGACAACAGCAATGGCGCTAATGTATGATTTAAATACTTCCTAATCATGATCAGATAAACTTCTTACTGCAAGGCTAATAATAATTTTATAGGAAGTATCTGCTAGTCAGTTCATCATATAGATATGAATTACGTGATGCTAGTCATTGACTACGATAGCCAAAGTTGTGATGGTAAATAACCTAAATAGGTTGCCATTAATGCATTGCGAAGAAACTTAACTTACTTTGCATGGGTAATACCGTAATGCATGCTCACGCTAATCAATACATTCACCGCCAGGTCAATACGTTTAATAATATTAATGACATTGCTACTCAAGCAATTGTAATCCAGTTGATTAAGAGCTTTTAGATATGGCGTAATTATGAGCTATATGGCAACAATGGCATGTCTACATTTAGGATTGAATTTAGGGTGGTCAGCTTTGTGCTTAAATTAGCGTCATATTTAAACGCTCATACTTCAAATACCCTTATTGCTGATGACTGATACTGCATTATACATAAATATACATACACAAACAGTTGTTCAGAACATAGATAAGCGTACTGGCCTGCAAATAAAGCTATGCAGCTTATTAATCTGCTAAAATATTAGCTACAATTTAAGTATTCTTTATTAAAAACGTTAAGCATTAATGGACGCAAGATCATCAACTGTATGATCTCTTGTCTACCGCAAGAGAATATTAGTGTTTAGGTATAAGTATAGTGTACTGAAGATATTTTTACTGGTGAAGTCGCAGTAAAACTGCTACATGTATTTACATAGAACGCTACAGCAGAAACTATGTGTTATCATGGCCAAGTATTAGATAAATATGCGCTCTAAAACTTTGGGTAATTGCTTCTAAGTTGTTTTGGCTGTTGGTAGTAGCTCTTACTTGCTATGCAAATCGTCTGTCTGTTTAGACGTGGTATAAGCACAAAACGTGTATTTATTGTTTAAAGTAAGTAACTTATAACTAGCGATTTTTGAAGGCTAATGTTAAGCCAAAACTTGGATTAAGCTAAACGCATTTGGTGCTGTGTAGTTTCGATTTAGCACTAGCCTAATTTTTTTGTATTCCAATTTAATTCTGGCTTCAAGATGAATTGAGCTGAGCTTATTTAGCCATAAACTATGGCATACATGATATAGCGCGCAAAGCGTTAGGAGACCATATGGGTGTTAAAGTTTTGTGTTTTATGCGGAAACAGCTGGGCCTATTAGCATATATAATTATTATAGATAATATATATGTACAAACAAAATAGAATAGATGCATCATTCGCTACATTTTTGTATTAAAAATGCATTATTGCCTAAGTGTGTTAATCGCTATACATCACAAACATTTTTTACTTTTTAGCATATTGAGTATTGATGGAGTAAACGTATTGCAACTATCCCATGCCGCTTAAGTCCAGTATTAAAACCATAATCAGTCGTTGTGAGGTGATAACCAATACATTTGTCTGCCGCTAGTTATAAAGTCTCATACGAGGTTAATTTTACCCGCAAAAGCTGTGGATGCCCATGGTTGACTGACGACGGTAGCAGTACTGTTAATAACTAGCAGTTATACGCTAAAGATAGCATACGTATTCTCTGCTAGCTAAAGTTAGCCTACAGAATAAAGTATAGCGATATCACACACTAACAATATAGATAATCCAGAAATGCACTAAAAAAGTATTTTGGATAACAGTAAACCACTGACATGCATTACGTAATTTGAGTATGGATGCCACCATATTTATTCTTTTCCAAGATCACATCTTATGCGCAGACATTTGATTGTTATTACCAGCACTTTATGCTAAATACTCCTTAGCGCAGGCTTAAATCTTACCTTACTACCGTAATAATACTAGTGCTGGATAATAAATCATATTCCATTACACTCGAAACCACTGAAAGCGGTACTAAATCAATTCAGCTATACAATATAATATGCTAACTTTCTTCAGCTCCCAAGGTTACAGTAGGCATGCAAAAAACATTAGCCTGTCAGATGATGATAGAGCCTATACAAGCCTGTAAAAAATTACTGAAGGGGAAAGGTGCAATTTTATAAGCTTAGATCGACAGTAATAAGGTTTACAGCCTGCTGTAACGACCAATACACATGATATTTAAATCATAAACTTCTAGCATAAATCAGTGACCAGCTTAGCGACGCAGCGTAGATTAATATAATCAAACACTTTGGCACATATGCAGTAATCTGCCATGTAGAATTCGAACACTAAAGTTACTACCTAGCCACATAACGCGTTTAACTACCATCGTCAACGACTCAGAAGACAATGATACCAGCAGCTATAACATTGCGCGAAATTTTAGTATTCATTGACTCAAATAGCGTTTTATCTTAAACTTAACTATACTGGTAGATGTTATTACTAATGCCTTTATATATGTGTAGCAAAACAATAGCTATCTTTCGTGCAAATCTGTTCTATAGATACAGAATGCCAATAATCTAAACGATTACAATACCCGTGGTAGCACCAACAATCATGCATTATCATCGATAATTACACTAATATTGGAAAGCAGCTAATCACCATAGCTATGCACTACGATAATTGAAACCCAACAAAACTAGCAAACTATCCAACGCCACAAAGTGTCACAACAATTACGACATTGCACTATATTATCGTTACACGTGCTTTACCATATCATACGAACTAAAGTCTTCACGTTATAATATCACTGGCTAGTTTAACTAGCGTACAGTATAAACAAATGCTGAACCACATAAATGGCAACGCAGTAAACCAGAAAAAGTCTATAACTGATTACTCGGTATATATTACAACAATAGCGTCATATATGCTGACAATTAGCGCATTTATAATTGATTTCGACAATTAGCACGACAATAAAGCTAGACTAATAATACCCTAATCGTTATGGATGTAACGTGCCACTATAAAATGCAATTAAGCATTGACGATGCTATCGATATTTTAAGTCTAGTGCTAACTTGCTTTAATGTGTATATTGCAGATTGCATCTGTGAATACAATAATTCATAAAGATCGATAGAATAAGAGCAACTACATGATATACTTCGTATAAGCATAAAAGCTCTTTAAGTGTAAACTTACGCACAGTCACTATAGTAGTCAATTCGCCTACGACGCTAACAAACACATCCAGGTTACATACTATTCGGTAATCATGCGCAGCATGGCTACCGCTTATAGCTATTTACTTTAAACACGAAAGTCGGTGTGAAAAAAATATCTTAAATAAACAGTATTATACTAGTTAAACTGACAATAACAACAAGTAAGGATAAGTTAGTGGACTTTACATAATGTATGTACAAATCTTTATTAAATTTCATCGCTTACATAACAATGCGTAAATTTATAAACTACATAGTAAGTTGACTGCTTTAAAATGATTCAGTATTTAATTACATTTAACTATGAACTAAATAACCATATTGGTCTACCAACACTTATACTCGTTGGCATACCATGGCCATATAAGTGTTGCATCGGTAAATAATACTTTAGTGCACGTAGAGTTAATTAATGCATTCAATTAACTCTACGTTAAGCATGTATGCTGATTATACAGCTGGCCCAGTCAACTGCTTGACTAAACGCTATATACGTAGATAGTCTGTGTTTATTAATAAGATACTGCGTATGGCTAAATCACAGTGTTCTTGTACCAGGTCTGCTAGACCTAGTCAGAGAAAAAATTTTTTGATTTATAATGTATAGGTAACTGCTCATCGAGCCCTATAACACAGACAGCTACATAATGATGGTAAAAAACTAAATAGTAATTTTATTCTTAAGCGCTAACATGGTTATTGTTAGTCACTTTTAAGCATAGACTCAAGAATTTTCTTCAATAGCCATTCACCAGCATAAACAAGATTCGTATTAGGTTGATCAGTTTTAAATTAGCCACCAGCAACTCCAGTAGTTATATTCATGTCTAGAAATCTTGTAGTATATGGATCATTTTATAGAGCTGTTAACAATAATTATGTATCAACATTTAGAATATGCAATGGAGCATAAATGATTATGATCTGATTTTCAACTAGCTTATTAAAAGCAGCTGGTAAACTAGCTAATTAATTTGGTGAGCAACGTATATTGGTATTGTTTTTTACAGTTGTTTAGATTGGTACAATTGTATTGTACACCATATAATAGTGCATCCGCACTAATGGTGCTAAGTGTTATTTATGGTGTAAGCATAGCAGTTATAGTAATATGTCAGTTTGTGATTCCTTCGTACCTCTTCTGTGATTTAATTGCGTTATGGTAAGTTGGGTTTGATGTGGTACATAGCGTACTGAGTACGATACTGCACTTAGTAGGTTTTGTATAACGTACGTATGGTTAATACTGTGTGTATGATTAGCACTTCTACAGCTTTGTACTAGAAATCATAATATTGGATTTACCATCTATCTGCTATAACATTATGACCGCTAGAGATAAACCGCTCTAGTACTAATACTTGCTAGATGCTTAAGCTACACTTTGTTTAGTATAACTCCACAGCTATAATTACTCTATTGCTAAGTCTGGATGCTTGCAGAGTAGTAGTATTAAGCCGATCTTACTTTTAGTTCAGTTGCGTAAATCTTGCTTGCTTCTTTTCATAAGTGCATAACTAAGCTGCATTTAGCCAGCACAAAAAATCTCACGCTGCTAGACAAACGCCTACTATACTATCAGAACACTATTTTCTTTGCCTAAATACAAAGAAAAGTTTTACGAAATCAATAAATTTATTACTGTAATGAAGACGATTTCATCATTTCAATAACTATGGTTATATCTAGCATCATACTTACTGGCAGTATTAAGTTATTTGACAATCTTTATATTGACAGAAATATGCCTGGCACGACGATCAAGAAATATACAGTAGTATTGCTTAATATCTGATCAGTGATGCATAAAAGCGTTCATTAAAGTCTACGCGAAAAACTATTGCTGAGTAATTTAGGTGCACTATGCGGCAGTGCCGCTTGTTAGAATAGATACACTAAACGCAATAACCTTGACCACACCAATAATAAGATTGACTAAGTCGTTTACCCTTAGTTCTAGACAAAGAAATCATTATTAGAAATAATATATGACATGCATGCCAATAAAGTATAGCAAAACGTCAAATTATTCAAAATCTGATACCATCAGTCACCGACTATGCTTAAGTATACGCATGACTTTAGTGTAATATATTACAGCTGATGCTCAGCAGAGTAGAAATAGATGGCGTAGCTTGCTCGGTAAGTATTCACTTTATGAGCTGACATGCTTGAAATAATGCAATAATGTAGTTGCTGTATGGTCTAGTCGGCCAGGTAGCGCTTAATCATATAGCGATGTCTGTTATATATTTTATACTTTAATCCAGTCGTATAAATTTTTCTAAAGCCAATTCAAATATGTCTTTAAAGTCAACACACTATAAACTTACCATCAAAGAGAAAAAATACTTTTAGTATGATTACTCTATAAAAATAATGTATTTATATTTAAATATCTTATATAAATGTATACTGAATTAAGATCTTGAGGTGATAAATATTTATATGAAGCAGCCTTAAGATGAGCTGGAAAAACTGAGCATTTATGCTATCTGCAAAATCAACAAACGCAGCGCGGCACTTTAAAATTAGTATTGAGGTACAAGAGGTTACCTTGCAAAGTTACAAAATAGAAAGTTATTTAAATTAATAACTACGTCTTGCCAACTATCGTATATGGCCTGACGCGGTACTGTATTAACTCTTATGGCCTAAATATTTATATCGATGTCACTTAATGCTTAGGCGGTAATCCTCTAACAATATAACGCAAAGTGAAAATCTTATAAAACTGATCATTGCTTTATCTACGATGAGTTACACGTAATAACGCATTTAGAAAACTGCAGCAACACTATTCGTATTAAGGGCATAAAGCAGCGTGTCGATAATTTGTCTGGTTATGAATGCTAGCAATGCAGAAGCGTTTATGCACTAACACTTAATAGCTTTAATTGCTATAGCGCAGTAAGCGGTGAAATATTAATGACGTGATGCACGCGTGTCTGTCGTAAATTGTATCGCATGCAAAATAGTGCGTCACTATTGCTGATTTGACTAAAGACAATATAACGTATGTTATACGTAACTTGTAAAATAAGTTTAGCGTGCACCATAGCTCACCTTGTCATCTTCGTAGAAAAAAGCGATACTGTCTAACAGATAGTGTCTAATAACTTCTTTGAAGACCAGTAGAATAATCAAATCCAGTTATCCTGGAACCAGATTTTGCATTGATTGATGTTTGCGCTCACGGTAGAGGTATAGGTGAATTTTTATAGGGTAGTAGTATTGGCCGACATCTTGCTATCAGCTATACAAGTACGGATAGCGTTGCTATAACATAATCGCATCAATGACACCAATGGTTTAGATAGAAAAAAAGTTCTCAGCTTCCTGAGCATATCAACGTATTGCACCTACTTCAGGACAACTGTCTCAGTAATTTAATTGTCAGTAGTTGGCTTATTTAACGTTTATTAAGTATATCAAATAGGCTGATGAGATAATCAGGTTCGTATACTTAAGCATTGCGATAAGTGCTTGGACGATGCCAGTAATAATTAACCTTGTGACTTGCAGTAAAATGCTCAGACTTATACAGTACTGACTGTATTCTACCCCATTGGTAAACGCATGTAAGTCACTACCTACCACTTTAGCCGTGTAGGCCGACTTAGAATAAAGCATACCGCAAACATTCGCAAAACTTTTCTATGCTTATGCCTTTTGGTGATAATTAAAGCAACATAACAGAAAACATAAAATATTCTAAGCTCTACTAGATAAAGCTCATTAAACATAATCTTTAGTATAATATACGCATATCTTCTTACCTTTATTAATATTCAAGATAGCCCAGTAGAGAACGAGCTACACAATTAGATAAATCAGGTAAAACATCAAGCAAGTTAACAGGTTATTAGACTAGCTAAAACTAAATTGGCATGTATCAATACTATTGATCACAAGATCTTGCTTTTACGTTTTCTGAATGCTAAATCAGCGTAACGCGCTTATTGTATTAATCTATCAGCATAGAAATACTTATGATGAATTCCAGGTACACAATCATAGTTATAGTCATGACCTCAATAGTTACGTTTATCTAGTTAGGCACTGTACCAGCAAATAGCAAAACTTTCTTCTGATACCCGATAATATTAGCTAACTATAGTTTTTCTGGTATAAGTATTTAATGGTTAACGGTTAATAACCACTCACAGATCTTGCTGGATAGTAACCATGTGCAACGTAAGCCAAGAGAATATGCTGCTTTAGTTTAGTTATAACTGATAGACTTGATATCTCAAAACGCATTATCTAGGCAATAAATACTGCTGTATATAAGGTGAACAGTTGAGTTTATTTAGACTGCCACTGCTAATCACAAATGTATTCGTGACGTTATAGCTATTATATGCGTTCACAATATAATCATGAGCACCGCAAAACACTAAAATAGAATTTATAACAGTCAAGGACTGCTATAGAATACTTCTACATATTACCATCGTTAATTTATTGATCATGTAATTAGGCAACAAACGTACTATGCCCAGGATAAAGCCTATAACGATACTCAAAAAACTTAAACTACTAAATCATGTCTAGCTGTTATAGATTAGCTTATATCTTGCTGAAGAGGTTGCATGACCAGCTAGACTTTTGCAATAATCATATTTATTTAAAAAGGCTACTCAAGCACTTTTAGACTACTAACGCTAAGTTTTTGCTTTGTGCATTAATTGTATTCAATATGCAGTGCCTTAGAAATCATAAAACAAAACATCATCGAGTGGTCAGCCGGCTAGCCGATAGAACTAACAGTGATCAAAGCATCTACGGTGTGTATTAAACATTACCGTCTGACCTAGACTGTATTTAGGTCGCGGCTGTTTCTAGTAATTAGTTCTTTACCTAGTTTTTTTTTGAATATCTCACTGTCGTTGACAGCCTATTTAATAATCTGTAAAAATTTAATTTTTACTTTTAAGTTTTTACTATATTCGCTGTTATAATCTTGTAGACGAACTGCATTATAGTGCCAGAGAATTCAGTGCCGTATCCAAGTGCAGATAATTAGACATGGTTATCAACCCTTCTATGCAGCTTCTTATCTAAAGCTAGCTCAAGCAAAAAAAATCAGCATACTCAGTATCGTTGACACAGAAATGATAGTTAGGCTACGTTTCAATCCATTCATTTAAGATTCCAGTTACTTCTGTTGTATAGAAACTAACACTTTTGACATATCTGTAACGAACCAGTACCCACTCGTGTTAGTTTTTATAGGCAAACGGTATAAGGTTATTGTGCTAAGTATAGGCATTACTCCACACTTGGCATTTACTGATACTGTGATCATGTTGATGATTATTCTGATACCTACTTATATATAGTACAACGTGTACTAGAGTGATGTTTGGTATACCTAAAACTTTTAGTGATATCAATCCATTTAATCTTACAACATTCTTGTAAGAGATAAATGAGTCGTGTACCGTTTTAACGTATCTAATTAAAATACACATATATGGAGCAGACATGACCGAACCTTTGATTCTTCAGCCAACCAAGCCAGCGGACGCCTGCGTTATCTGGTTGCATGGCCTTGGTGCTGATCAATACAGCTTTTTACCAGCAGCCAAGTTGCTGCAGGAAACCTTGCTATCCATGCGTTTTGTTTTACCACAGGCACCAACACGCCAGGTAACTATTAATGGCGGGTACAAAATACCAAGCTGGTATGACATAACAGCAATGAGCCCTGCGCGATCGATCAATTTGGCTGAACTAGAAGAATCGGCAAATATGGTGACTGATTTGATCAGAGCACAAGAGAAGACCGGGATAGACGTATCGCGAATTTTTCTTGCAGGGTTTTCTCAAGGTGGCGCCGTAGTCTTCCATACTGCCTACCTTGGATGGCAGGAGCCACTTGGTGGCGTGATTGCTATCTCTACCTATGCGCCAACTTTTAATAAGATGCTAAAGCTGTCTACCAACCAGCAACATATTCCAGTTCTGTGTCTACATGGTAGCTACGATGAAGTTGTGCTATACGCTATGGGCCTAAGTGCTTTCACGCATTTAAAGAGTCGTGATGTCATCGCAACATGGCATGAATACCCAATAGGTCACAAAGTGTTACCTGAAGAAATACGCGATATAGGTAACTGGCTGACTGTACGTCTAGGCTAAAATACAGTTTATATAGCCGCATGATAGGTATACTATGCGGCTCCAGCTTTATATAGTACTACCACTAGTTAGTATATCTTCCTTAATTAATTAATTAATTATATTATTGTGCTTAAATGCACTTAAGGAGATGCCTGGTAGAGGTTAATTAGAATCACTTAAGCCTGTTTCTAGTACTCCAGTGCTACCTTCTGCAGTTGCAACGAAAGTCAACAGTAACACTAGATCGCACTTGCTGCTAAATCGCAAAAACTCGAGGTCATCATACCTAAACATGCTAAACATATAAAGACAACGCAGAATATAGTACCTGCACTGAAAACGCATACCAAAAACTCTCGTGAATTCGAAAAAACGTCGAAGATATCTTCGTCAAATTAAAGCAAGATAAAAACCGCTTCCATGACTTTAAACTAGCGATAAAACTGATATATAATCTAGAACATAAATTCGACTGACTATATACTGACTTAGACGTCAGTACTGAGCTTCAGTATTACCTATAAAGACGACATTAGTTACGCACATTGATTATCGCCATAGCTAACAAACTAATTGTGCAGATAATCAAAAACGCTGCTAATATAAACAAAGCTTACTAGCATTAACGTTATGATATTGATAGGTTGCATAGACTTAGATAAGCAGTTTAGATAGCCAAAAAACCATCACTATTATATTTTTATGACTATGCCTTAAGTACCGGCTTGACTTTAAGCGATACGGCGATATTACAGTGATGATATCATTTAAAGCTAAAAGCATACTAGGCATAGCTATTTATCCTACAAATAGATGATGGTATGTACAAAATACACCTAGAGATAAGCGTCAGACTTTGCTATCTTTTGCGACTTTAACCTAAGATATCATAAATATTTTCAAGTAATAAATTACTGATTTATTTATCAATTGAGATTAATGATGAAAATATTGCCAAACAAAACGTTGAGTAACGAATCTACGCCGTTACTACTTCCGACAAGTATAAGATTTTATATACAAACTCAACAACAATCATTAAGTGAGACTTTTTAGTTATGGAAATACGTATTGGTCATAATACTACAGAGTTATAGATGTACATGGCAGGTAATTCGTTTTAAACTGTTAACGGCTGATCTCCTGACTAAATTCTAATACCACGAGAATCAAGCATAATAGCTGTCTTATTTACATGCTAAATAGCTAAAGGCTATTACGGTGGATTAAGGTAGGCTTATACAGCAAGAATAAGTCATGACGAATAAATAGATGGTAAGCCAGTTATCTATAGAACTAAAAATTGAGCTGTTTATATTCATAACTGTGATCTATCAGCTATACGTTAGTCCATGTATTATTGCATAATATGTAGATGGAGCGATAAAACAGCTTATAGGAGCTATAAAATTTGACTGCTTGGATTTTATTAGATAACCTTTATGAAAGATTAACAAAAAAGTTTTTTTGTACCTTGGCTAGCTGACTTTGATAAGCACTTAGTTAATTAAATATACGCGTAGCGTTAAGACAACACAAAGCTATGAATACAGAAAATACGATTATGTATCTCGCCTACTGTACAAATGCTAACTATGATTGCTAAGACACCTACAAACAACTTAGTACCTATGCGAACAAGACAGTCTAACAACTATAATCAACGAACTCGCTAGAGTGCAACTAAAGCGATAAAATATTTATTAGCAAACACTTACCACCATGCAATTATAAAGAGCAATAAACGCGGTGATTGATCACTACGTGCAGTTGTGGTAGTTCTAGATAGCCACAATTTGAAACAAAATTAACTAAAACCTTAAGGATATATACTAAAATCATATCATCGTTGAGCATACAGCTATAAAAATTACGGCATAACTTCAAGTGTATACAACTCTTGTACTAGTACAGGCTTTAAGTAATTGCGATCTACCCCCTATAAATTAAATAGGGCAAACCAAGTTGTGGTTTACTCGGGAAAACTAGGCTTGTTATGGCACATCATTACTAGCGCTGAGTTATCTATATTATGTAAGTAGACAGCGATTATCGAAGACTATGAAAGTAATTGTGAAGCCAATATCTGTGTAGTGTAGCCATTAAAAGTATTACTTTGTAAGGTAATTACTTTGATTCTTACGTAGCTGCTGATTAATGACGATTGCTATATACAGAGAGAATTTAATTCTCTATTCAAGCTACGGTAGCGCTATTATAAATTCATGTTACCTTGTTCTGATGCCGCTAATTTTTTTGTAATATAATAAGGCTAACATGTAGCAGCTAAGAAATAGCGCGCGTAACAAGTAACCATAAGTAAACCTTAAAAAATAAAAAAATAGTTATTGCTTAAAATGCTACAGCTGGGCGCATATAAGAAATCGGTGTAGCATTAGCATCTTTGAAAGTCACGATTTCCCAAGCACCAGTCTGTGAAATTAACTTACGTAGTAGCTGATTGTTAAGGGCGTGACCAGACTTAAAGCCTTTAAACTCGCCTATCAAGCTATTACCCAGTAGATACAAGTCACCAATTGCATCAAGGATTTTATGCTTTACAAATTCATCTTCGTAACGAAGACCGTCTTCGTTTAATACACCATCTGCGTCAACTACAATGGCATTGTCAACGCTGCCGCCGAGTGCTAGATTGTGCTTACGCAGATACTCAATGTCACTCATGAAACCAAAGGTACGAGCACGGCTAATTTCTTTTACGAATGAAGTGCTGGAAAAATTTACGGTTGCACTTTGGGTGTGGGCACGAAATGCCGGGTGATCAAAATCTACCTCAAAGCTCACTTTGAATCCTTGAAATGGAACGAAAGTAGCACGTTTATCGCCGTCTTCTACTTTTACTTCTCGTAAAATGCGTATAAATTTCTTCTCTGCGTCTTGCTCTTCTAAACCAGCAGATTGAATCAAAAATACAAAAGGTCCAGCACTCCCATCCATGATAGGTACTTCGGACGCGGAAAGCTCGACGTAAGCATTATCGATACCTAGACCAGCCATCGCAGAGAGCAAGTGCTCTACCGTATCTACTTTCACGTTACCGTTTACTAATGTAGTTGACATCGTGGTTTCGCCAACATTTTCCGCGCGAGCAGAAATTTGCACAACAGGATCCAAATCAGCGCGCACAAACACAATACCAGAGTCAATAGGCGCAGGCCTTAGGGTTAGGTATACTTTTTCTCCGGAGTGGAGACCTACACCAGTAGCGTGAATACTATTCTTTATAGTGCGTTGCTTAATCATAGCTCAGCCAACTTCAGCGCGAATTGCGAACTGGTATCAATAAAGGCTGGCGATAATAGCAGAACAGGCATTTGCTGCAAACAAATCACCATAGCAGCTTTGGTGCATTTCATTAATCGGCCTGGCGGCGCAAGAATGCCGGAATATCTAAATAATCTAGATCATCCTGTGAATTCATGCTACGGAATGCCGCCACGCCAGTCTGAGCCTGGTTACGCATCACAGTTGGATGATCTAAATCACGGTAGTTTACCGGCGGTAGTTCATGATGCGCAGGCGCATGAGCGGTAGCTGCTTGGCATATATTAGAACTATGACTAGTATGAATGGTATTGGCGATAGCCTGCATGGGCTTATCAATTTTTGTGCCTAGGCCAGTAGCAACTACAGTCACGTGTAGTTCGTCGTGCATGTCTGGATCTATAACTGTACCAACTTTAACCATGGCGTGCTCAGAAGAAAATGCATCGATGATGCTACCTACATCAGAGTACTCACCTAATGATAAATCAGGACCAGAGGTGATATTCACCAGAATACCATGCGCACCTTGTAAATTTACATCTTCAAGCAGTGGGTTACGAATTGCCGCTTCAGTAGCTTCACGTGCACGATTTGGACCACTAGCGCAGCCAGTACCCATCATCGCCATGCCCATTTGACTCATAACTGTACGTACGTCAGCAAAGTCAACATTGATCATACCTGGGCGCTTGATGATGTCAGAGATACCGCGCACGGCACCAGCTAGTACATCGTCAGCTTTAGCGAACGCGGAGAGCAGACTTACATCCTTGCCAAGGATAGTCAGTAGTTTCTCATTTGGAATTGTAATCAAAGAGTCGACGTTTTCAGACAATAGACGAATACCTTCATCGGCAATCTGCATACGCTTACGGCCCTCAAATGAGAACGGGCGCGTTACAATAGCGACGGTCAAAATTCCAATTTCTTTGGCTACCTCAGCAATGATCGGGGCAGCACCTGTACCGGTACCGCCGCCCATACCGGTAGTAATGAACACCATGTTTGTACCTTGCAGTACTGCAGCAATACGTTCGCGATCTTCTAATGCAGCTTGACGGCCGACTTCTGAGTTTGCGCCAGCGCCAAGACCTTTGGTTACAGCTGTACCAAGTTGCAGGATAGTCTGTGCGCTAATACTTTTCAGTGCCTGAGCATCGGTGTTAGCACAGATAAATTCAACACCTTCAATATCACTCTTAACCATGTGATTGACAGCATTACCACCACCACCACCGACACCAATTACTTTGATAACCGGACTAGCGGGAATATTGTCTACGAGCTCAAACATTTTCCATCTCCTTTGTTTTTGTGGTATTTTTTGCTTGTTACATTGTTAATGTGTGCATAAATGAATATTTAGAAGTTGCTTTTTACCCAAGCCTGCAGCCGCTTAAACAATGGCGCTTTGGCTTTATTGCTAACACTGCGGTAACGGTCACGCATGCTTGAACCAGTTACAAAAATACCGTCAGTATGTTTTTGCAGACCATATAACAACAAACCTACACCGGTAGAATAAATTGGGTTGCGCACTACATCGCTAAAGCCATTGACGCCATGCGGTATACCTAAGCGAACCTGCATCTGGAAAATTTCCTCGGCTAATTCGATTACGCCTTCCATCTTTGAGGTACCACCAGTTAAAACAATGCCGGCTGGAATTAAATCTTCATAACCACTTCGTCGTAGTTCAGCCTGAATTAGGTTAAAAAGCTCCTCGTAGCGTGGCTCCACCACTTCAGCTAAGGCCTGACGAGACAGCTCACGCGGTGGACGATCACCGACACTTGACACCTTAATAGTTTCACCTGCACCGGCTAGCTTTACTAAAGCGCAGGCGTAGCGAATTTTGATTTCTTCGGCATACTGCGTTGGCGTACGTAACGCCATAGCGATATCATTGGTGACCTGGTCCCCCGCAATAGGAATCACCACAGTGTGACGTATTGCACCATCAGTAAAAATCGCAATATCAGTGGTGCCGCCACCTATATCTACTAAACACACGCCTAGCTCTTTTTCGTCGTCTGTGAGTACCGAGTAAGACGAAGCCAACTGTTCAAGAATAATATCATCGATTTCTAGACTGCAGCGGCGTACGCATTTTTCAATGTTTTGTGCAGCGTTAACGGCACAGGTAACCACGTGAACATTTGCCTCTAAACGCACGCCAGACATGCCCAAAGGTTCACGAATACCTTCTTGATTATCGATAACGTAGTCCTGAGGTAGGGTGTGTAGTACACGCTGGTCAGCTGGAATCGCTACTGCCTGGGCAGCGTCGAGTACGCGCTCAAGATCAGCCAAGCTAACTTCACGATCGCGAATCGCCACGATGCCATGGGAGTTAAGACTGCGGATGTGGTTGCCAGCCACACCGACAAAGGCCGAGTAAATCCGACAGCCAGCCATTATCTGTGCTTCTTCGATAGCGCGCTGGATTGATTGCACGGTAGACTCAATGTTTACTACTACGCCCTTCTTCAGACCTCTGGAGGGGTATATGCCAATACCTACTATTTCAATCATACTGTTTTCAGTAGCCTCAGTTATCTCATTGGCTGCACTGATTTCACTAACCTCACCGACTAGCGCTACTACTTTAGAAGTGCCAATATCAAGACTGACAATCATTTTGTCACTTTGCACGTTTGCCATATATCCTGCCTCTTCTTAATTTTTCGCAATAGCGGGTTTGGCTATCGTCGACGCTGATGGTTCACGCCAGCCGACGGCAAGGCCATTGGCATAACGCAAGTCGACACTTGCAATGTTTATAATCTGTTTTTTTAAAGTCTTGTTATAGATAACAATAAAGCGGCGCATCTTTTCTACCAAGCGGTCACGTCCAAGCAATAATTCGATACCTGGTCCATAACTGCTTGCTGCGGTAGTCAAAAACCAGCTGCCCCGCTCACGTAATTCCAGGCGTGCAATAGAGAAGCCAAGTGGCTGTAATATTTGGCTCAAAGCCTGGTACTGCTGTATCACTTGTTGCTGCGCCAGCTGAGGTCCAAACAAGTGAGGAAGATGTTTGTAGTTTGTTAACTCACAAGGCACAAACGCTTGACCATGATTATTTAAAAGCATGCTATCGCCCCAACTAGCCACGGGCAGTTGTTCTTCCAGGCAGATTACCACCTGGTCTGGCCAAATACGGTATACTTCGGCATGAGCGACCCACGGTATTCTTTTTAGCTCTACACGTATACCGGCCAGGTCAATAGTAAAAAAGCTCGTAGTTATATACTGACCGATGCGCTGCTGTACCGTTTGCTGGCAAATATGGCTTAAATTGCCATGTACACTAATTCTAGTAATTGGCCAGTCTATATATAGCAATAAGCGTTGTGCGCCTTCATAAGTGCAGAAGCTAAACGCCACCAGCAGTACCGGCCAGAATAGTGCTTTCAGAAAAGCTAATTTAGCTTTAGAGAAGCGCACTGACATCGGTTCTTTAGCTACTATTCGGCTAGCACCTCGTGGCATCTGCTTGAAGCTATGCACTGGAGATTGCTGATGATGAAGCGATACGCAGTTCATGTGTTTAGCCTCTTGGCTCAATGCTTTCGGCTAGGATCGTTAACGCTAACTAATAGAAATCTAAATCAGCGGCACTGGCTACCATAAGTATTAATCTATAATTAGTCATAACTGGAAACAGTATTGACTTCAAAGAACCATAAATTTTTTTGGTTGTAGTGTATTAAGTCTGCCCGCTCCCAATCAGTGATACTTAGCGCTTTACAAGCTTTCACCGTGAGATCTGCAATTCCTGTTCCCTGGTTGCATATATCCTATAAAAGGATCAGATACCGAGCTTCGGAAGCCATGCACTTGGCGTTGTAGTTATAAAAGATGCAGAAACATGCTCAATGCAATTGGCAGTAATACATGACTATGCAAAGTGGCTATAGTTTACTCTGAACAGGAATCGGTCGCCTAAACAACACTTATGAATCGTATGTATTTGCCGTTTTCTATGCATCGATTAACTCGTTGGCTGAGTTCACTTTGCCATGCTAATACTAGCGCCTGCATAGGTTGCTAGAACGATTAAAGGCTAACCCAGTTCCTCAACTGCAGAAATATAATTGTTTTCGCTATATAGCACGCAGTGACACGTGATTCAAATGTACCGTCATACCGGTAGGCCTTGTATATTGCTACTTTCACCGCTACGACCGTGACAATTAATGAAGACGTAATCAATTTTTTTATTGAACAGGTAGACAATGAAATTGATGCCTCACATCGATACCGAATACGCTCATATCAGTATTTTGTAGTGTGTCAAGCACGGTATTTGTTAGACTTGAGCGATACTTCACACCAGACACTCTTACAGCCGAACAGCATAACTATATTATCTAAGTAGGTAGGCGTGATGGCGGAGAATAAAGACGTCGTAATTATAGATCATATAACTACTCCTGAGCTATACGAAACAAAGGACTTGCGAGCAGTTTAGGTGCAAGGCTACCAATATCACCGGCACCCTGACACAGCAGGATATCGCCGACTCGCAATAGCCGCTTAACGATAGGCGCCAAGTCCACACCACGTTCTATATAGATAGGATCTAACTGGCTACACTGACGAATGCTGTTACACATCCTAAGGCTATTGGCGCCAGGGATTGGTTCTTCACCAGCCGAGTAGACTTCCATAAGTAGTAGCACGTTAGCATCGGCTAAAACATTAACAAAATCATCATATAAATCACATGTACGACTGTAGCGGTGCGGCTGGTAAACCATCACTAGACGGCGCCCAGACCAGCCACTACGTATGGCTTTCATTACAGCCGCAACTTCAGTTGGGTGATGACCATAATCGTCTACAAGCATTACGTTGCCACCTTCTATTGATAGTTGACCATAGATTTGGAAGCGCCGGCCGACACCAGAAAAGCATGACAAGCCTTTGATGATAGCTGCATCACTCACGCCCTCATCGGAGGCAATGCAGATAGTAGCTAACGAGTTGAGCACATTGTGGTTACCTGGCATATTCACAGATACATTTAATGGTTGCCGGTCTTGACGCAGTACAGTAAAGAAAGTTTGCATGCCTTTTTGACATACATTTATTGCACGTACGTCAGCGACTTCGCTAAAACCATAGGTCATGGTTGGGCGCTTAATCTGTGGTAGAATTTCACATGCGATAGGATCGTCGAGGCACACTACAGCTAGACCATAGAATGGTAGGTTGTGTATAAACTCAATGAAGGCTTTCTTTAACTTATTACAATCACCGTCGTAAGTACGCATATGGTCTAAATCGATATTAGTGACTACAGCAACTAAAGGCTGCAGGTGAAGGAAGCTAGTATCGCTCTCATCAGCTTCGGCAATTAGGTAACGGCTAGTGCCAAGCTGGGCATTTGTGCCGACTGCATTTAGACAACCGCCGATCACAAACGTAGGATCTAAGCCATCAGCCGCAAATACAGAAGCAATTAAGCTTGTAGTGGTAGTCTTGCCATGAGTTCCGGCAACGGCGATACCGTGGCGATAGCGCATCAGCTCTGCAAGCATTTCAGCACGTGGCACTACAGGAATGCGGCGCTCTAGCGCAGTAACCACTTCTGGGTTAGAAGTGGTTACTGCGCTAGATACCACCAGCACATCAGCCTCTGCGACATTCTCGGCGCGATGCCCGATAAAAATCTTTGCGTTGAAGGTTTTTAAGCGATCAGTGACAGACGACTTTTTTAAATCCGAACCAGATACTTGATAACCAAGGCTTAACAGCACTTCAGCAATCCCACACATACTCGCGCCACCAATACCAACAAAGTGGATACGACGGATACGGCGCATTTCCGGTTGCGGTACGACTGTCTGACTTTTAATCATGAGCTACCTCTAGACAGACATCAACTACGGTGCTAGTTGCGTTAGGTTTGGCTAAGCGGCTTGCATTGCAAGCCATGCTATTGAGTCGTTCCGGTTGCATAAAAACTCCAGTTAAGCATGCAGCCAAATCAGCGCAATCAGTTGTTCTTTGTTGCAGTAGAAAAGCAGCGCCTTCACTAACCAAGTATTCAGCATTACGGGTTTGGTGATTATTGATAGCTTGAGGTAAAGGTACTAGTAAAGATGGTAGCCCTGCAGCGGCTAGTTCACTGATAGTTAGCGCGCCGGCACGACAGACTACCAAGTCAGCCCATCTATAGGCATGAGCCATATCTTGAATGAAAGACTGTACATTCGCCTGTATACCAGCCTCACGATAGCGGGTAATAGTTACTTCACTATATTGACTACCAGCCTGGTGAAATACTTCAGGCCGCAGTGCTAATGGTAATAGCGCTAATGATTTTGGCAGTAGCTTATTTAGAGGCTCGGCTCCCAGACTTCCGCCAAGTATCAATAGGCGCAGCTTACGCCCATTCAGTACCTGGCGATCGATAGCTATAAACAGCTCAGTACGTACTGGATTACCGGTAGTACGTAACTTGTCTGAGGCACTAAACGTAGCTGGAAACGCCTCACATATACGGCTAGCCAATGGTATTAGCATGCGGTTAGCAGTACCAGCAACAGTATTCTGTTCGTGCACGATCACTGGTACACCAGTAAGCTTAGCGGCAACACCACCAGGACCTGTCACATAACCGCCAAAACCGAGCACGCATACAGGCTTCAGTTCATGGATAATATTAAGCGCTTGCCACATTGCCTTGAGTAGCACGAACGGTGCTTGAAGCAAAGACCATTTACTCTTTCCACGCAGACCAGTAACGTTTATTAAGTGTAATGGTAAACCAGCGCTCCGGACTACAGCGTTTTCAATGCCATGCGGCGCACCTAACCAGTGTACTATATAGCCACGGTTCTGGAATTCACGAGCACATGCCATGGCTGGGAAGACATGCCCCCCGGTTCCACCTGCCATAATCAACACGTTAGAGCTCACGGTTGGATTATTTAGCAAAATCGCTTTCACAGAAGCCAATATATTCGCTACTTAGGTGGGTTCTACTCTCCCACTCTATGCGCAACAACAATCCGAGACACGCGCAACACATCACTAACGAACTACCGCCGTAACTAATAAACGGTAAAGTTAAACCTTTGGTCGGCAGCAGACCAACATTCACGCTAACGTTGATCAGAAGTTGGCCAATCCACAGAAACGATAAACCGTATGCCACGTATGCGGCAAAATACTGTTTAGCCTGTTCGGCCCATAAGCCAATGTACATGCTGCGTACACACACGAATACAAACAGCGCAACTGTACACAACGAACCAACAACACCTAATTCTTCAGCAAGTACCGAGAATATAAAATCTGTGTGCGCTTCTGGCAAGTAGAATTGCTTTTGCACACTATTGCCCAGGCCAACACCCAACCATTCGCCACGCCCGAAAGCAATAAGCGCCTGAGTCAACTGATAGCCAGAACCAAATTGATCTGACCATGGATCAGTAAAGGTAATCAGACGGGCTATCCTGTAAGGTTGCTTCTGCACTAATACTGTCACAGCAACTATAGCTAACACCAGCATTAAAGTAAAACGTAACAAACCTACACCGCTAAGAAACAGCATCGCTGCCGCCGTGCCTATGATTACCACAGTGACACCGAAGTCAGGCTCCATCAGTAATAGGCCTGCCATCGGCAGTAATACAATAAATGGTTTGAAGAAACCTATCCAGCTTTCACGCACCTCCTTTTGACGGCGCACCAAATAGCCAGCAAAGTAAATCACCATAAATATTTTAGATATTTCTGAAGGTTGTACGTTAAACGCACCGAAACTGATCCATCGCATTGAGCCGTGCACCTCACGGCCAATACCAGGAAATATTACCATGATTAGTAGACCAAATGCGCATATCAACATCTTCCAACCTAGGCGTTGCCAAGTAACAATAGGAATCATCATAACTACAATGCACGCACTAATGCCTAATACCAAGTATACCAAGTGACGAATCATCATGTATAAAGTATTGCCTAACTGTACAGCAGCCACTTCTGAGGAAGCTGAGGTAATCATCACTAGGCCCAGACCAAGTAGCGCAAGGCAACTGGCGAGCATCGGGAAGTCGAGGTCTATGCCATGACCTGTAATAATTGGCGATGGGTACGGCTTAATGATATTTTTGAAATTCATACCAAAGCCTCTACAGCGCGAGTAAAAAGCTGACCGCGCTCTTCGTAATTTTTAAACATGTCAAAACTAGCGCACGCCGGCGATAGCAGCACTACATCACCAGGTTCTGCTAGAGCCCTGCTATGGATGATGGCATCATTTAAGGACATAACGCGTACTTGTAGCGCAGCGTTGCCTAAAGTGGCGTAAATCAAATTTGAGTCACTACCAATTAGCACTACAGCGCGACAATGGGTAGCTACCGGTTTTATCAGATCCTTGAGGTTAGCACCCTTGCTATCACCACCAGCAATCAATACGATCTTACCATCAATATCAGAGCTCAGGCCTTCGATTGCGGCTAATGTTGCACCGACATTGGTAGCCTTAGAATCATTGTAATAGCTAACACCATTAAGGTTGCGTACCCATTGACAACGATGTTCAAGGCCGGTAAACATACGCAAGCTAGCGAGCATTGCATCAAACGGCAGACCAACTGCATGCCCTAGCGCCAACGCTGCTAGGGCATTGGATTGGTTATGCGCACCACGGATTTTAAGGTCTCGCACTAGCATTAAATTCTGAAATTCGAAGGCTAAATATTGTTCACCATTCTTTTCGCGAATACCAAAAGATTTGAAATCTGGTTTGCTGAGACCAAACGTCCAACACGTCTGATTCTCGCCTATCAGCGGACAACTGAGGGCATCATGACGGTTGACCACCAATTGTTTGACACTTTGAAAAATCCTGTGCTTAGCTAAGCAATACGCCGTAAAGCTACTGTAACGGTTCATATGGTCTTCGCTTATGTTTAGCACGGTCGCTACTTCTGCGCTCAGATTATGAGTGGTGTCAAGCTGGAAGCTTGACAGCTCTATCACGTACAACTCGATGTCATCACTGAGTAAATCCAGCGCCAACATGCCGATATTACCGCCAACAGCCACGCGCTTACCGGCCATGGCTGCCATCTCACCAACTAAAGTGGTCACTGTGCTCTTTGCGTTAGAACCACTAATAGCTACGATCGGTGCCTTCGCATAACGCGCAAATAAGTCAATATCACCGGACAGCTTCACGCCACGTGCTGCAGCAGCTTGCAGAGCGTATGTTGCTAAGTCTACACCGGGGCTTACGTAAAGCTCGTCAGCACGACATAGAAACTCGACATCTAGCTCACCGCAACACACTTCTAAATGCGGGTGAGTACGGCGTAGCGCAGCTAGTCCAGGTGGATTGTTTCGCGTATCTGCAACAGCAAATAACATGCCACGATTAACTAGGAAACGAACTATAGACATACCACTATTGCCAAGGCCAACAACAATGTAGAAGTGATCTGCAGTGATCATAGATACTCGTTTTACCTCAATTTCAAAGTAGCTAGGCCAGCCAGCACTAGAATTACGTTAATTATCCAAAAGCGGACAATCACACGTGGCTCAGGCCAACCCTTGAGCTCAAAGTGGTGATGAATAGGCGCCATGCGGAACACACGACGCGCAGTCAATTTAAAAGAAAGCACCTGAATGATTACTGACAAGGTTTCCATCACGAATACACCACCCATAATAAATAACACTATTTCCTGACGAACGATAACCGCGATAGTACCTAATGCTGCGCCTAGAGCTAGTGCTCCGACATCACCCATAAACACTTGTGCTGGGTACGTGTTAAACCATAGAAAACCAAGACTAGCACCAAGTAACGCGCTGCAGAATACGATCAACTCACCAGCTCCGGGTACATAAGGGATCAGCAGATATTCAGCAAATTTTATATTGCCAGACAGGTAGCAGAAGATGCCGAGTGCACCGCCAACCATCATCGCTGGCATAATTGCTAGGCCGTCGAGACCATCAGTAATATTGACCGCATTGCTAGAGCCGACGATTACAAAATAGGTTAAAACTACAAAGCCAATACCAAGCGGAGTGCTAGCATCCTTAAACATCGGGATGATCAGCGTAGTTTCAACGGCACTTGGAGCGGTCACATAAAGAAAGATCGCTGCAGTAAGGCCGAATACTGATTGCCAGAGATATTTCCAGTAACTTGGCAGCCCCCTAGAGTTTTTCTCGATTACTTTACAATAGTCATCAAACCATCCAATTACACCGAACAATATGGTCACTAGCAACACCACCCATACGTAACAGTTATGCAGATCGACCCATAGCAAAGTACTGGTGCTGATAGAGGATAGAATCAGTGCACCGCCCATGGTCGGTGTACCTGATTTAGATAAGTGTGATTGCGGACCATCATTACGAACCGACTGACTAATTTGCAGGCTTTGCAGGGTATGAATCATCCACGGCCCCAAGAATAGAGATAAAGATAGGGCAGTCATCACACTCAAGATCCCGCGCAGGGTCAAGTACTGAAAAACGGCAAAGCCGCTATAGAACTGTTGCAAATACTCAGCTAGTAACAGCAACATTAATATTTTTCCTGTCTGAAACTACACAAAGCTGCAACGACGTTTTCCATTGCTGCGCTGCGAGATCCTTTGATCAAAATAGTAGTTTGTTTTTCTTGTTCAGTTGTAACTAGCGTCTGGATTAGTTTTGCCTGAGTGGCAAAATGCCAAGCATCACGGCCGAAAGCATTTACAGCATGAACCATGTTTTGTCCGACAGCATAAAAAGCATCAACTTTGCCTATGGCATAGGCGCCAACTTCTCGATGAGACTTTTCAGCCCAGTCGCCTAGTTCGGCAATATCGCCTAGCACCAACACTTTATGACCAGCAAAACTGTTGAGTAAATCAATAGCGGCACAGATAGAAGATTGATTAGCGTTGTAAGTATCATCAATAATACGCATCCCGTTGTTCGCTAGCTGCGCTACGGTGCGGCCCTTGATTGGCTGCAAAGTACTTAAACCAATCGTTGTATCAAATAGCGATACGCCTAGAGCGTATGCGGCAGCAGCAGTAGCTAAGGCGTTAGCAACATTATGCCTGCCTAGTAAATTTAGTTGTACATGCTCACTACCTTGTGGCGTGTGCAAGGTAAACGAGGGGCAACCACGAGCATCGATAGTGATATTAGATGCACAGAAATCAGCGGAAGTATTCAACACAGCAAACGTTAGCACGTTACGATTAGCCGCACGTATGCGCCAAGTCTCAAAAGCCTTATCGTCGAGGTTAAGTACTGCAGTACCTGAGGCATTGAGGCCTTCAAAGATTTCACCTTTAGCTTCAACGATTTTTTCAGGACTGCCGAACTCGCCTACATGGGCGAGTTCGGCATTGTTAATGATTATAACGTGAGGCTTAGTAAGCGTCACCGTGTAAGCAATCTCACCGATGCGCGAAGCACCTAGCTCAATTACTGCTGCCGTATGTTCCAAGGCTAATTCAAGTAAGGTCAGTAAAACACCGAAATTATTATTTAGATTTCCATAGGTGGCGAGCACTGGCCCACGTGTACGTAACACGCTGGCGAGTAGTTCCTTGACCGTAGTCTTGCCACTAGATCCAGTAATGGCAGTAACTGGTTTCTTAAATGCGGTGCGATTCAGTGCCCCCAATTGGCCGAAAGCTAAACGTGTATCGGAGACCAGCAACTGCGCCAAGGAAGAGTCTTCAACTTCGCGTTGCACTAAAGCACCTGCAGCACCTTTAGCGGCAACATCATTCAGGTAGTTGTGACCATCGAAACTCTGGCCTACTAGAGCAACAAACAGTTGGCCAGGTTTAATGTTACGACTGTCGATACTAACACCATCGAAGCTGCAATCATTCGATAAGATGCGAGCCGACAAGGTCTGAGTGAGTTCGTTAAACCTCATAGCCTTAAGCATGCGCTACCTCATAGGTAGTTAGGGCATGATCAGCCTCGACCAAGTCGGAAAAGGCATAGCGCTTTCCGTTAATTTCCTGGTAAGTCTCGTGACCCTTACCAGCTAGCAAGACTACATCATTAACACTGGCGCTAGCGATTAGCTGGGCGATTGCAGCGCTGCGATCATTAATAAAACTAACTTTGCAGACGTCTTTAAAGCCGACACGGATATTATCGAAAATCTGACCAGAATCTTCACTACGAGGATTGTCGTCAGTAACAAGCACGCTATCGGCCAAGCGCTCAACAATCTTAGCCATCAGTGGGCGTTTACCGCGATCACGGTCACCACCGCAACCAAACAAGCAAAGCAACTTGCCTTTAGCGTGTGGACGAAGGGCTATTAGAACTTTTTCTATGGCATCCGGAGTGTGAGCGTAATCGATTACTACTAACGGCCGAAAGCCACCACCCAAACAATGCATGCGACCAATCGGTCCTTTCAGCTTCGGCAACACGTGCAGGATCTCATCTAAGCTATATTCTAAACCGAGTAAAGCTCCGATGGAAGCTAGCATGTTACTTAAGTTGAAACGACCGATTAATGTGCTGCATAAGTAGTACTTGCCTTGAGGCGTAACCAACGTAGCAAGTACGCCTTTATCACTAAATTGAGCTTCACAGCAATACAGGTACGAGCTAGAATCTTTAAGGCTGTAGGTGATTAGGCGTGCATTGCTGTATTCGATAGCTAACTTACGACCAAACGTATCATCTAAATTGACTACTCGGCACTTTAGATCATTCCAGGTAAACAGCCTACCCTTGGTAGCAGCATAAGCCTCCATGGTTCCGTGGTAGTCAAGATGATCGCGAGATAGGTTAGTTATAACAGCTACGTCAAAAGCCAGACCAGCAACGCGCCCTTGGTCTAGACCGTGAGAAGATACTTCCATAGCAACTGTCTCGGCACCAGCTTTTTGTAGATGCATCAAAGTTGCTTGCACGGCTATCTGGTTCGGCGTAGTATGCGAACCACTTTGCAGCTCGCCACAAAAACCAGCGCCGAGAGTGCCGACAATACCGCAGTGTTGACCCAATAATTCAAGCGCTTGTGCGATCAAATGAGTTACGCTAGTCTTACCGTTGGTACCAGTTACACCTACTAGGTTTAGCTGACGGCTCGGATCACCGTAAAACTGCCTGGCAATATCCGACAGTTGTGCAGCCAGACCTTTAATCGGAATCATTGGCACGTCGGTGATTGGCAGAACAGTTGCGCCTTCCAACTCATAAACTACAGCTACCGCACCACGCTCCAGAGCATTGGTGATATAAGCACGACCATCTAAATGACTGCCTGGTACCGCCAAAAACAAATCACCGGTGCGTACATTACGGCTGTCTAAACTCAGATCACGAATTAGCAAATCATGCTGAGCGTAAGAAAAAACTTTGTTCTGGCTAAAAGACATCAGCCGCGCCAGCCATTAGCTTTCGTAGTAACAGCAGGTAGTTTATCGTCAATTTGTTGAGTTGATGGCAAGTTATCTGGCGTGATATTCATCAGGCGCATAGTGTTAGACATGACTTTACTAAACACCGGCGCTGAAACAAGGCCGCCGAAATATCCAGCTTTACTTGGTTCATCAATCACTACAACTATAGTGTAGCGTGGATCACTCATAGGGCCAAAACCAGCAAACAGCGAACGATAAGAATTTTCAGCGTAACCCTTAGTACCGATCAAGGTTTTACGTGCAGTGCCAGACTTGCCAGCCATGTGATACGCTGGCACCTGGGCACGAAACACACCGCGTGGTGCTTCGATTACTTGTTGCAGCATGCTTTGCATTGTTCTGGCGACATCTTCCTGGATTACTTGAGTAGTTTTTGGAGCTTCATCGACATAGATAAGGCTCAGTGGAGCCATTTTACCATTATTGGCTAATACACAAAAAGCGTGAGCGAGCTGAATTGCGGTTACCGACAAGCCGTATCCATATGAAAGAGTGGCAGTATCGGCTTTGTTCCAGTCGCGGTATTTAGGTAAGCTACCTACGCGTTCGCCTGGAAAATCTAGGCCGGTTGGCTGGCCTAGACCTAGTTTTTGCGCTAAATGGTAGATAGTTTCACCGCCTATATCAAATGCAACCTTACTCATGCCCACGTTACTGGAATTAATCAGAATGCCTGTAAGATCCAGTACCGGACCTTCGCTATGGGATGCGTCATGAATAATGTACTTACCTAGCCGCAATGTGCCTGGGTAAACCTCAACTTTATCGCTCGGCTTCCAGCGTCTAGTTTCTAGGGCAGCACTCATTGAGATAGCTTTCATAGTCGAGCCAGGCTCAAATACATCGATCATTGCGCGGTTACGCATCATCGCTGGTTGTAAGTTGCGCCGGTTGTTTGGGTTATAGGTCGGCTGGTTAACCATGGCAAGAATTTCACCAGTCTTTACGTCCATGATTACTAGACTACCAGCCTTAGCACCGTTTTCAATAATCGCATTACGCAACTCGCGATTTGCTAGATATTGCAGGCGCAGATCAATAGATAACACTAAACGCTTACCAGGCTTAGCATTTTTCGTGATCTGGATATCCTTAATAAGTCTGCCGCGCCGATCTTTGATAACCTGCCGATTTCCAGGAACCCCGGCCAGCAATTTATCATAGGCTAGCTCTACGCCTTCGCGACCATGATCATCAATATCTGTGAAGCCAACCATATGCGCAGTAGTTTCACCGGCCGGGTAAAAACGACGGAACTCCTCTATTCCATAAACACCAGGGATTTTAAGATCAAGTGCTTGCTGACCATGCTCAGGGGTGAGTCCACGCACCAGGTAGATAAATTCTTTATTAGCATGGGTTTCTAAACGTTCACTCAGGGTGTGCAGATTCTGACCAAGTGCGGCGGCTAGATCTGACCATTTTTCCTTGGCGGTTTGCAGTTCCTTGGCGTTAGCCCATATGGTTGTAACCGGTGTACTTACTGCTAGAGGCTCGCCATTACGGTCAGTAATCAGACCACGATTCGCAGGAATGGGGATGCGCCGTAGGCTACGGGCATCGCCTTGACCGATCAAGAAATTACGATTGACAACTTGCAGGTCAATGATTCGCCAAGCAATTGCGCCCACCATCAACGCCAGCAAGCCCAGCATTAGGCGGAAGCGCCATGGGTAAAGTGCTCCCTGAAGTTGTATCATGGCGCCACTATATGAACTTCCGCTGCACCAGGAATATGCATTTTCAGTTGTTCTGTAGCTAGTACTTCAATACGACTATGCTCGGTCCATGTGCTTTGTTCAAGGATTAACCGGCTCCATTCTGCTTGCTCTTTGTCACGCACAATCAATTCCCCATACAGAGTATTGAGTAACTGTCGATTGTAGTGGGCGCTATAGGACACTGCAATCGCAGATACTAGAACACTAATAAATAGCAGCAACATAAATAAGCTACCCCTAGGGAGTGGTTTAGAGAAAAGCTTGCTCACCTTAACTTCTCCGCAACACGCATGACAGCACTACGGGAGCGATGGTTAATCTGAAGCTCAGCTTCAGAAGCAAACTTAGCCTTGCCATGAATTTTAATTTTAGGTGCAAAGGCTTCAAAGCGTATTGGCAGGTTACGCGGCAGATTATTTGGCTCGCCTTTAACCAAACGACGCATGAATAGTTTGACCATACGGTCCTCAAGAGAGTGAAAACTGATTACCACTAGGCGACCACCAACTTCCAGTGCTTCTAACGCGGCTTCAAGACCAGCTTCTAGGTCACCTAATTCATTATTAATATGAATGCGTAGACCCTGAAACGCACGGGTCGCTGGGTTTTTACCTTTTTCCCACGCCGGATTAGCACCCTTGAGTACTTCAGCTAGGTCAACAGTACGCTTTATTGGGTAGATATTTCGGCGCTCGACTACAGCACGGGCCATGCGACTAGCGAAACGCTCTTCACCATACTCTCTAAATACACGAGTAATTTCTTCAACAGGCGCAGTAGCTATAAACTGTGCGGCACTAATACCACGAGTAGGATCCATACGCATGTCAAGCGGGCCATCTTTCATAAAGCTAAAGCCGTGCTCTGCATTGTCAAGTTGTGACGAAGACACACCCAAATCAAACAAAATTCCAGCCACTTTGCCTACCATGCTACGCCCTGCAACTTCAGTACCCAGTTCGGCAAAACTACGCTGCACAACGACAAAACGGCCGTCTTCGGCCGCTAGCGCTTGCCCAGCAACAATAGCTTGAGGGGCTTTGTCAAACCCAAGGAGTTTACCGTTGAGCCCTAGCTGACTAAGTATCAACCGGCTGTGCCCACCGCTTCCGAAGGTGCCATCCAAATAGTAGCCATCAGCACGTATGGCAAGAGCCTCCACTGCTTCAGCAAGCATTACGGTAATATGGTTGCAGCTATTATTAGTAGTCACAGGATTTAATCACGCAGTTAATTAGGCATGGCATCACGCTATTGAATAGCAGCTAGATCAGCTTTGGAAACAGAATACCAAATATCTTCGTTTCAAAACTGGAACTTGTGCAGTTAGCTTGCCAGCATTGCGCACTTAACTAAACTGAGTGTACTCGTGCAAGCGAGATGGCACTAGGAAATAACTGCTACTATCCAGCTTAAGATCAACAGCATTATCTATCAGTAAATTAAGGTGGAGAGAGTATGACTTGATTGCAGTCAAGCATAACTTATCGGTAGGATAAATACATTAATAATAATGATCGGCATCAATGGTGATGATTAACCGCAATACACTTCGCTGGATGAACTTATTATGATATGACCAAGTATGGTCGAACAATCGTTTTGCATAAAGACTTATAGTGTTCGCTAAACAAAACAAAGATGTTTTTCTCTAAATTTCAGAGTTTTACATTAAACACCTACTTTGTACTAATTTTTACAACTTGTGCACACTTATTATCGGAATGCGTTACTGCACCGTAAGGTGCAGGTTCAATGACAAGCTTTCAAAACAGAATATTTATGAACGCAAAAGGAAGAAATAAGAATTTAGTAAAATTTGTTGCTTCAATAAATTGCAAATAGCTTATAACACGAGAATATAGCATTAAAGTGCTGTATTAAAAAAGCAAAATTTTTGGTATTATTTAAGTATACATCTACCAATGATTTCACGGAGATAGATTATTAGGTGACTATCTGGTTTCTGCACAAAATTCTAACAGAATAAAAAAGGTGGAGAGTCAATCTATAAGCCGGGTTCTGTCTTGAACAGTCATTCGTCTACGATGGCCATCACTGGACATCTTTAGCAACCTACCCGGTCCCAACGCGGGCCGCGCCTTAGAACCCTATTTGGTCTTGCTCCCAGTGGGGTTTACCTAGCCACGAACTGTTGCCAGTTGCGCGGTGCGCTCTTACCGCACCTTTTCACCCTTACCGACACCTAAGTGTTTAGGCGGTTATTTTCTGTGGCACTTTCCGTAGGCTTACGCCTCCCAGGTATTACCTGGCACTGCGCCCTATGGAGCCCGGACTTTCCTCCCCCCTCTAATTTTTTATAGAGGGCAGCGACTGTCTAATCGACTCTCCACTGCGGAGATTAACGGCATTGTGTCTCTAGGGCAAGTATTAACAAGACAGCAATACCATTACGTTTCAACAAAATATCGATTTAACCCACGGCGCTGTTCAGTTTTGTTGCTTATCAAGCGCAACCTGATATAACGCATTCCTACGCAAGCCAGTAATTTTAGCCGCCAACAGCACTGCACACTTCAGTGGCATTTCTTTAAGTAATAAATCGAGAATACGTATAGCCTCGCTGCCGACTTCATTATGATTTTGTAACTTAGTCCAGCCGGCTACTAAAACTACACATTCACCGCGTTGTTGATTGGTATCGTCTTGGACGAATGCATGTAGTTCTTCAAGTGGTAAGCCCTTGATAGTTTCAAAAGTTTTAGTTAGTTCACGAGCTAGTAGCGCCAATCGTTTGCCGCCGAAAACAAGCTCCATATCTTGCAGGCATTCAAGGATGCGGTGCGGTGCTTCATAAAAAATTAAAGTACGCGGCTCTTCCTTCAAAGTGCGTAATCGTGCTCGGCGAGCAAAGGTTTTAGCTGGTAGGAAACCATCAAAAAGAAAGCGGTCTGATGACAAACCGGCAGCTGACAATGCAGCAATCAGCGCACACACTCCCGGAATTGGTACTACATTAATACTAGCAGCGCGCGCCTGATAGACTAGATGATAACCAGGATCGGCAATTAATGGAGTACCTGCATCGGCAATTAGAGCTATATCATCACCAGTCAGTAGGCGCGCAATAAAACGACTACTCGCGTCGCGCTCGTTATGCTTATGGCACGAAGCCAATGGCGTGCTGACTCCAAAGTGCTGCATTAAACGTAAAGAATGCCGCGTGTCCTCCGCGGCAATTAATTTAACCTCACGCAACACTTTCAGCGCCCGTGTACTAATGTCATCTAGATTGCCAATAGGCGTTGCTACTACAAAAAGCGATCCAGCAGTAGAATTCAAAAGATTTCTGGCGCAGTCAAAACGCACACCTCAATAATTATAGAGAGTTGCATTGTAGCGCGTATACGATATAATATAAATATATTCTCAAGATTGTTCGTCAGTAGCTGACGACAACATTATACGCAAACTAAGCCATTATCTTATATAAATAAGATTGCATCTTAATCAAGATTGAAATACAATTATACTTTACCTTTATCTATATCATAACTTAATCATTTGTCTGCCTCACAAACAGCTTTGCTGTGTAAACTAATTCACTATTGTCCAGCCTTGACGACTTCTATAAACTCCAGATATCAGTATTAATCGATCACTCAAAAAGCTACCGCCCTTAAGCCCTAGACAGAGCTATCATGCCGTACTTGAATGCGGATGATCTAGCTTAAAATTAGACCAACTATAGTTGGTCGTTGCAGATTCTTGTGCAGTTATCTGTGAATGTCCTGAACTACCATCCTGTCCCGCAAAGGTTAAAGGAACTACCAATTAACCAGAAGATTTACACTAATACTATGTAGACACTCATTTATAATACATATAGTTAGTATTTAGTTAGCCTTCAGAACCACTCGTAAAACTAGTCTCGATAGCTATGCTACTGACTAAAGATGCTACCAAAAGCAAACATAAAAAAGATTTTTTGGCACTAACCACTGCCATGCCTGTCGAGCAACTGACAGTCAGCGACCACGAAACTTGCAATGACCAAATCAGTCTAATGCCAGCGATCATAGATCGCTATCACTTTGGAGAAACAGCAGGTTTTAATTAATACATGTCACATCTAGAAGCCTAGCCACTAAACGTTGGTCAATCTACCGACTATGCCAACTAGACTCAAGCAATTAGACGGCTAGTCTATGTAAAAAATTACCGTTCTGCTACCGTGAGAAATCTTATTAAGTATGGATTGGCGGATGGACGTTACATGAAAGTTTTACAGCTGTGCACTTTCAGCGCTACGCAAACCAGACAAGAAATCTGCTAATAATTAAAATCTGTGAGAGCTCGCACCTAATCTCTTAAAAAATTTTTATGCCGTAGGCTTTTGGCATGCTTTTTTGGGTCGCAAACGTTGATTTTTGCTACTTAACGCTCGCAGGCAATAGCCAATTACAGCCATTGTGCCGAACTGAAACATATTCCATAAAACCCGCAGTGAACTTGTTCTAAATTTAGTCTGGCTACCAAAGAAGAAACCAGTGAAGACTTACTATTAAGCCCCATATCAGTAGTCTAAACCGCATCACCTCTATACTGCTGCCTAGCAAAGCTGATAAGCATGTTCATTGATTAGGCTGTTAGCAACTTGGAGGCAAATAACAGCATTTTCTATAAGCATCAAATGCATGAATCCGCTACTACTAGCGCTTAGTATACAGTCAACCTATTTAAGCTGCGTCAATATAAAAGTAGCATCAAGAATTTTGAATAGCACGAGCGATATCGAATGTTACAGCGTAAACTTTGCGAAACCTAGATATTGAGTTTATTTTTTTAGCTGTACTACTGCAATTAGCCCAGTAGATCAAACTAACCATGTACTTCTAGTACACCATTGATGTTCCTGTTTACATAACGTCTCACTTGCTTGCGCGCCAGCGGCAGAATAATCAGTACATAGATACAAATAAAGTAATGCTCTACGAAATCACTGTAGTTACTCAATACTACTAAATTTGCTACGTAACCAGATGCTACATAATAATAGCGACAGCTCAGTCGTACCTAAACTAACTGTACGTGATGAGCACAGACGCCTGCCACCTTAAGATGCAACCTAGATTAACCCAATAGTACCATCATGAATCGTACGTGCTGATAACCTATCTAGCAAATTAAGCGTAAGTATTAATCAATGCGTGAATCGTCAAATGTCACAAACGAAGTTCGTCGGTTGTAAGAGTTACTGACTGCCGAACAGTTTTACAAACGAAAGCGGCAAGAACGCTTAAATGTAAGTAATGCAATATTGATAATTGTAAGATCTTGCTCTGTGTATTAGTGCAAACTTGATTGTGCAAACACAGTGTACTTGATCTGGTAATACTTAACGACTATACAATATTATTCATTAAAATACGCAGCAAAAACAACATACACAGTAGATGTGTGCTCACTAGTATTAGTTGGGACCGGTATCAAAAGCTGATACTTGCTGTGCAGTGTTTTACTAAAAAAATTATTGTTCGGCTTTACTACCATATGCCATTTAGATGCAATTACCATAAAGCATGCTCTCTAGTTAACTGATTTAAACTATCTTAAAGATATCTTCAAAAAAACTAATTTACTAGACATCTTTACCGCAAACTTTTGCTCTTTGCTTTACCGGCTGCATATTTTTATGCTAAACAGCCACGCTATCTAAGGTCATATATATGGACATGAAATCTAGAATTTGCCAAATTTTCCAGGCTAGCATTAGCACCAAACAACAGGCGATGGACATACTTGCACCGCATATTGAGCAAGCTGGTCAGATAATAGTTAAAGCATTTCTTAGCGATGGTAAAATGCTTTCGTGCGGCAACGGCGGTTCTGCTAGTGATGCCCAGCATATCTCCTCTGAACTACTTAACCGCTTTGAACGCGAGCGCCCAAGCTTACCAGCCATAGCCTTAACTACTGACTCATCAACGATTACCTCAATCGCTAACGATTACAGCTATAATGAAATCTTTTCCAAGCAGATTTACGCCCTAGGCCATCCAGGCGATGTATTACTAGCGATATCCACTAGCGGTAACTCGGAGAATGTCATCCAAGCAATCCAGGCTGCACATGATCGTAAAATGATTATCGTAGCATTAACCGGGTGCGGCGGCGGTATGATGGCTTCGTCACTATTCAAGGAAGACGTGGAAATTCGTGTACCAGCTAATGTTATCGCGCGCATTCAAGAGGTTCATTTGCTAACGATCCACTGCCTGTGTGATCTAATTGATAACCAACTGTTTGGCAGTGAAGAGTAACCGTTAAAATCTCAAGGTTATTGGCTATTACGCTGCACCTTGCATCAACTATTACAACATAGCCATCACAAGTAACTTGAGTCATGAAAATAATATAGATAGTCAGAATATCAGTACATTAGTTAAAATGATTAACGATTTATTCATTGAAACGCACGCTACAAGTAGCGGTTACTCAATACGTTACGGACAACGTAAAAGGCGCCTCACTGACTAACCAAGACTAAGGTGCCATCACCTATCGACAGCGCAATAGACAGTTTAAGTATGAAACTTACTACCAATAATAGCATTCTTATCCATTATGATAAACATACTAATCTAAGTGGCAACTATTAAACATAACCAACTTAGTATAGGTTCTATTTGTAGTATAGAAGTATTATGCAAGTGTTTCGATACATTTAATAATGTTAAGTTATAATTCTATAAAAAGATGTTATGCAGTAACTGCAAGGCATATTCTATATGGCCTTCATAATCTTGCGTATATTTATACACTGGTACCGATTATTATAGTGCTGATAGTTACAATATATTGCCTGCTGTTGCTAGCTAGGTAGGTTGTATTTTTTGACCAGGAATCGGACTAAAATTAACTTCCACGCGACAGTTCTTAATGCGACTATTCATGTTAGTATTACTAGCAATCAAGTTATCCTGGCTAATACAACAAATAATCAAATTTGCCTGGCAGATAACCTTGGAAAGTCAGGTAGTTAGCCACACTCTGTGCAAAACTTTAGGGGAAGTCTATGCTAAGTTAGCGACTGAAGATGCTGTCAGTGTAATCAAAGACCTATAAGGTATTTTAGTTAAATTGCTTAAAGGAATTTACCATATTATTTAGTTATATAAAAACTGCTAGCAATTTCTACAAAAAATAATCTTTGCTAGACATGATCAGTCTAATCTAGACAACCATAGTGTTGAACTTTAACACTGTTATTAGTCATGCTGAACGAAGTTTTTTCTTACTCGTCAGCATAATAGCCATAACCAGCTCTACCAAGACCATCAATGACAAAACCAATTAATGCGCTTTACCAAAGTTGCTATGATCAATTGTGGAATTTGTTAACGCAGCGAAGCCGCTATTTTAGCGGTGATATTTGATAGCAAATGAGTCATTTGCCTGCTTTTGGCTACCCTCATAATTATTGAAGAAGCAAGCACAGCTAGACGAAGCAAAGTAAGCATAAAGGTAAATCCTACTTTTGTATCTTATGATACAGGGAGGGCATTGGCAAAAAAACCTGTGCTGACATTGCAATACAATAGACAAAAAATTCGCGTCAGACATAGCTTGCGGTTTACAATGGATCAACATATTAAAAACCAAACAAACTTCCTTGATAAAATTATTATTTCCTTTATATAAAAAACCGTTAGACAATTTCTATTTATATATCCAATATATCTCATACATAATAAATAAATTTTTACGCATCGTATTGCTAAAGCTGCGTGTATATCTTCTTGTCCTGTTAATAAAATCACGTACTTATTCAGTACGTACAATACTACTTGATCAGCTACCAGATACTAAAAAATTAGTCTATACTAACTCACAGATCAATACGATTGTCATATGCAATTACATTGCATAGTCATATAGGCCAGTATTTATATAGGTAACTAAAAGACTATCTGTCCAGCTGTGTGCCCAGCGCATATTAATACTATCCAGCAATCGTAGGCCAACAAATAGTTGTCTTCTGGTCAGCGATTCGAAAAATATAATGATATATTATAAAACGTAGAAAATATCTAGCATTGAATTTTAGATTGCCTATAAAGTAATGCATCCTTCTTATATAAATTCAGCATGGTAACGGTCTTCTTTTTCAATTGACTAGCGCAAAGAAGAAGTTAAGATCGGTACATGCATGAATAATGCTAACTACCTTAAATTTTAATCTATCAACTGGTGCATGGTTAGACTATAATAACTTTTAGTGATTTGATCTGCAATCATGGTGCACATGTGACTGCACCTAGCTACTGAAGAAAATTTTGCTAATTTGCTTGACTTATTTAGATATTTATAAGTACTCGCGCAAATTTTAAAACATCCTCTAAGCGAAATTATAGTTAACTTGAATTATTTATAATAAATCAGACCTGCTAGATTTCAACTGCTAAATTATTAAAACGTTTAGCAAATCTGTAGCACCACATAATACCGTATCGTTGTGTTTGCGCACAAAACATATTAATGATCAACTGATCAATCATTTATTGTTGCTACAGCTTGTTTATATTTATACAGACTATCAATCATGGCATAGAGAGTCTGATAAAAATGCTAACTTACAGCGTCGTCATAGATGTATTTATTCTATAGTTAGATTACTCTGGGCAGATTATAACTTGCAATTTATTGCAATTCATATCAGCATATATTTATGCTAACATAGCAAACAATGGTTAATAAGTGCCTGCAACGTACCATGCCCTGTATGAAACTATACAGATACTGGGTTTATCTTATAGGTCGCCGATAAAGTATCGAACAAAAGTATGAATTGACTACTCAAATAGCTCACTCAACGCATTGTATTACATAATTCACGCAATATATCATTGCTACGATATTTTCAGAAGATGAACGCTTTAAGATAATTAAAGATAACATAATATTGAACTGCTTTTCATCTGCAATTAGGTCATACACTTTCTTAGTTAGCAGATTTTGCAGGGCACTTTGCTGTGACTGTTCGCCTTGCTATATTTGTTTTTACATAGGAAAAACCAGGTAGACAACACTGACATCATATTGCTGCATAACTGAGAACTGAAGCACCTTAGATATATTAAGGCGCTTTTGGTTTAATTCATGAAGCACTATCATAAGTAAATAGTATTTTTCTCATTCTAAATGAGTAATTCAACTATAGATAATATCAAGCAAAGTCGACCATCTCCTGCATTATAAACAGCGCGTAGCGTTAGCTACGCTAGTGCTAGTTGCGCAACACTTTATGATTTCCAGTATCTTGCTTGTGAGTACTTATTATATACAACAGCTTAGCGCAACGGTAGAAAATAGTTTCAAGCATGAAAATAGTTGGGTAATTGATTAACTATCAATATAAATTGATCTAAACGTTACAATAGCGTACTAGCTTATAGGTAACATCCATGCAGTTTATTATAATGCGGTAGTTGCAAAGCTTATCAGCATACCTATCAGGCATATCAGGCCAATCTCACCAAGCAAAATATGATCAAATACACTAAAAGTCAACCTCAAAGCATAAGTAAATACTGATAATATTTGAGGCTACAAAGCAATATTATTTTAACACTAGGCGTGTCTCGTGAAAATTATCTGATTTCATCGCGTACCTTAAGCATACTCAAGGTAATGAGCCATACCGCAAAAAAACTTATTAATTCTTAACTTACTTTAATATAAAGTATGTCTGGTTAATCTTTAAGAATAGCCTACATAATCTCGATAACTAATTGGCAAGATTATTTATCTTTAGTAAAAGAATTCAGATGCTGTTGGATAACTACAGCATAGATAACTTACTAAGCATCAGCCTTTCGTAACAACTAATTGATAGTTTGCTCAATGTCTCGCTACCAGAACTATTAAGTCAACTAGAAAGGTTACCGTTTTTATTACTAATAACTGACCATGATCGGTTTCAGTATTCATTGAAACAACCTAAGAAATACCAGTGCAAGCATAGATTCTTAATACTCCAAAACGTACTACATCTACATCTACACCAGTACAACTCTTAACATGCTGCATTTCAGCTGTATGCGTTTTTAAAAAAATTGTGCACCAAACTAAACATTTGATATAGAAAGATATTTAAATATTTCTTTATGATTAGTCTAGTTTTGATAAAGAAATGTTCATTAAAGCTTAATATTAGGCAAATTCACGTAGTGAGCAGATGTTTATTACGTTTAATGATGCGGTGTTCTTAGATAAGCTGACTGAATTAGATCTATTCAACTATGCAAATAACGTGATCACTAGCACCAACTAAAAAGAAAGCATTAATATGATCAGTCAGGCAGATAAAATAAGTTATCTAGTCGTTACCGAATAAAACGCACTTACTACTAGTGTTGCACGAATGATTTGCACAAATATGAAGCAGCAATAAGCGCGTTTGATTAGCTTACATGACATCTTGACCATTACTCGTATGTTGCGTAATTAGGTATAAATTAACTATTTTGAAAAGGTTTATATGATCTTATTGGTAGTCTGATATTTAGATTCTTACCATGATATAAGAATACCAAAAAAATAGGTGTGTTAGTGGTTATAGCGAGGCAAAAAACGAAATGCTTTATGTTGTGCAAATAAAAATAAGATACATTCTATAAATGTACGTATCCATAAGCTGGGTTGGCAGCATACTGCGAATATTCGAGTTTTTATATATTCAGGCACAACCAAGCCATGGTGCTCGCTGTTTATTACCGTGAGCACCTACTGACTGTCACAATAACTAAGCACTGCAGAAAAAATATTATTTATACATAAAACATTAAGATGAGATACCACTAATTGCCTATATAATACTAATAAACCAGTATAATAACAAAAAAACCTCTTAAGTTTAATCACAAAATATAAAATAGTGATTTTTAGTGTGCCACACTATAATAAAACTATTCACTACAGGCAACAAACTAGATATAATAATTTATATTAACGTCCAACTTTTATATAACTCTATGATATATAGACTGTAACTATAGGTAGACGCGGAGCTAGCGAAATCTAAAACTTTTTTGTCATACACCAAGTATACACTGATTAGTGTGGCTTTACTAGTACGGTTGTGCTGGTCTACCTACAAGCTTGCTGATGCTTCTGTTTGGGAGCGACGTAACTGAATGTAGTGCTTAGCATAGTGCAGACTATAACGACTACATAATAAGAGTTGTCATAGTTTTGCTCACTACAAGTGACAATGCTCAGTATTAGGACCAGTATAAAAACTGGTTAGACGACTGTAGCATAATTGCGCCTGAGTAGAAATACTTGAGGATATTAGACGAAGTGCTGAGGACGTTACAGGCATTATCTTCAATTATACTTTAATAACTTTCGCTAATATTCGCTTTCAGCTTGACCAGTTGTATAGTTCATTTTGGCACCAATTAAATCATGACTATGACAGTTAATAAAACAAAAAAATGGGTGGTAGTTATCGCAAAATCATTAGAATTTTAATAAAATGAAAACTGCAAAATCAGTAATTTTACCATCTATTACAAATATGGCTAACCATGCAAAGTAGCATTGCTAAAATTACCGATATATGCGGTGCAGGCATGGTCTAAGGTACTCGCCGCCATGATCTTAATGCAGAGCATGTCAACCTTGTATTTAAGCTAGGCCTAGCAAATTGGGGGGGGTACGCTGACAACAAACTACTTTCCGGTCGAACTATTTACTAATTCAACTCGAAATGCCGTAACAGAGTTACGTTAAGAATTGACGCGTCCAGACAGACAAAGATAGTTAAAAATTAACTGGCAACTGGAAGACAGTTAATTGTACAAGGTGAAAGATTAAGTTTCAAAACATCTGATACATACTCATTAAAACATTCGTGAATATGCGCTTGCATACAGAATAATGCCAGTGTTTTGAAGTCGATAAGTTTACTAATTTGAGCAAAACCTCTTTGAGAGGCTCATACTAGCATACGCAGATAAACTAGCGATACAGATGCAAGGCTTGTTTGATGCCAGACTATCGCTACTGCGCAGTATAGACACATCTATGTACTAGTAAGGCTACCGAAATTCTTGTGCAGTAAAACTGCAACACTAAAAGTGTTGCATGTTGCAACTAAATATGCAAAATACTACAAGCTACGCTACGTGTAATAGTCATGAAATACTTAAAAAAGACTGATACTTCTGCTAGCAGCAGTGCTACTACTGATTTTTTTAATTGACGAAAATGATCGTTATAGGTTCAGCTAACCAAAACTTTAAAAACTACCTATAGACCTTGGAAAATAGTCTATCCATCTAATTCAGCCTAAAATATGCATCATCAGCACTGATATCAATTAATCACTGAACATATCTAACATATATTGTTAATAGCTCTTGAAGTACATACAACAAACCATAATATCCAGAAAGATTAGGTGTCACGTCTACCTACAGCTATGAATGCTATAATTAGGTAGCATGTCCTTATCTACGGCAAAGGTAATTAATTAGTAATATCGCAAAATACCAGGTAACTAAATCACATTGATTCAATCATAGCCGCGTGATGCTGGTAATTGTGTCCAAAGCATACCAGTGCTAAAATTTAATGCTGAACTTACCAGCTGGTGTACGCAAAAGCGGTATACAAAATATTAAATTTTAATTACTTATATTAATTTATTTAAACGTGTTTAGTAAGTAATTCTTATAGTAGTAAATTTTTGTATCTAACTGGCGTCAACGAGAACAGAGTTAAGCATAACCGTGAACTAATATACATAAAATGTATTCGCTACGCAAAATGAAATTTTTTAAGAGGCACATATACCTACGTATCTTTTTAATAGATAAAGTTATGTGCGCTTAATAATAGGTCTAAAATGCATAAATGCAGGATGCGTCAAACACTACATAATACACTAAATCCTGCTAAGCCGCATAGTCGAAACGTTGCATTTATTCAACTTCAAAACCAGGGTGTACAAAACACTATTCGTGATAAATCGTCACTAGAATGTCAATCATAATTCATGACCTACTGAAGTCTGGCCTTACTGAAAAGGCTCATATTGGACTGACATTAACTATGTCAAACAATGAGTACTGTGCCACTTGGCACATCATTATTCGATCTGAGCTAGAGCTTTCTTAATGTCTGTGGATGTTGCTTTGTATTTGGAGCGGAAAACGAGACTCGAACTCGCGACCCCGACCTTGGCAAGGTCGTGCTCTACCAACTGAGCTACTCCCGCATATTGAGAGTACATATTACTCAGAATCTAAACTCTTAGTCAACTCATTGATTAAAATTTTTTATTTTGTTCAACGTTAGTGCGCATGTAAGGCAAAGCTATGCGCAAATATTGCAACATGGACCACAAAGTTAAGCCAGCAGCAATTAGTAACAAAGCATAGCCAGTAAGAACATAAAGAGAGAAGTCTGGCGGGTTGGCTAGCAGGATCACCAGCGCAAGCATTTGCGCAGCAGTTTTCCATTTACCCATGTTTGATACAGCGACATGGGCGCGAGCACCTATTTCAGCCATCCATTCGCGCAAGGCTGAGACAACAATTTCGCGACCAATAATCACAGCGGCTGGCAAGGTCAACCAGAAGTTACTATGTTCTTGAACTAGCAAAACCAAGGATATAGCCACCATGACTTTATCGGCTACCGGGTCGAGAAACGCACCAAACGGCGTGCTTTGTTCTAAGCGACGAGCCATGTAGCCATCAAGCCAGTCAGTTGTAGCAGCAAAAACAAACACCGAACTAGAAGCTGCATAACTCCATTCGTACGGCATATAAAACAATAAAATAAAAATCGGGATAAACAGAACGCGTAGAATGGTGATCAAATTTGGGATGTTCATCGGCACAACTAGCTACGAGGTAAGAATAGCATTCTATTCGCTATGCAGATTTACATAAATCAATTCAGCGAGCTTTTTACTGATACCTGGTGCTTTAGCTATTTCAGTAATGCTGGCACAGCACAGCCCCTGTAAACCACCAAAATATTTAAGCAGGTCACGGCGTCGAACTGGGCCAATACCAGCCACTTTTTCCAAGGTTGAAGTTTTTCTAATTTTACTACGGAGGGCACGATGACCAGTAATGGCAAATCTATGCGCTTCATCACGAATATGCTGGATCAAATGTAGAGCAGGTGAGTCGCTTTTTAAAATTAACTCATGGATCGTATTATTCAAGTACAACGTTTCGAAACCAGCTTTACGCATAATACCCTTAGCTACACTAAGTAGGACTAGATCTGGCACAGCTAGATCATTAAGCACATCGCGGGCTATGGATAACTGACCCTTACCACCGTCCACGAGTAGAATATCAGGGAGTATGTTATCCATATCCTTCAACTTGCTAAAGCGTCGCATCAGGACCTGCTGCAGAGCTGCATAATCATCGCCAGGATTGATACCTGTAATATTGTAGCGTCGGTAATCAGATTTGATAGGTCCTTCTGGCCCGAATACTGCACAGGCCGCAACTGCAGCTTCGCCATTAAAGTGACTAACATCGTAGCACTCTAGCCGCATTGGTGGCACGTATAGGTTAAGGGCTTTAGCTAAGACATCAAAACGCACAGCAATGTGTTGTCTATTAGCTAGGTGCGCACTTAAGGCCTGTTTAGCGTTAGTAATCGATAGTTGCTGCCATCGTGCGCGAATACCGCGTACACTATGATTAATAGCTAATTCTTGGCCGCGCAATTCATAAATTGCCTTGATTAGTATAGGGAAGTCTTTATGGACCACGTTGACAATCAATTCAGAAGGCAAGGTGCGATCTGGATTACCCATATAGTACTGACTAAGAAAGGCATTCATGATTCCGGCCGTTTGTTCATTGATACCAGTTTTTGGAAAAAAATTTTTGCTGCCAAGGACTCTACCACTACGTACGTTAATTAGGTTTACACAAGCGCCACCAGGATTAACAAAGGCTGCGATTACATCAATATCGCCATCACCGCTTTCCATGCTTTGTTGATCTTGTATACGACGCAATAGCGAAAGCTGATTACGCAGCTTGATAGCCAGTTCAAAATCTAGGGTACTGACGGCTTGTTCTATAGCACCGGAGAGTTCATATGTAAGGACATTGCTACGTCCTTCAAGAAACATCACCGAATGGTGCACATCTTTAGCGTACTCTGCTGGTTCAACTAAGCCAACACAAGGCGCCTTACAACGCTTTATCTGGTACTGTAAGCACGGCCGCGTACGATTCTTGAAGAATCTTTCTTCACACTGGCGCACAAAAAAAGTCTTTTGCAACAGACCTAAAGTTTCACGGATCGCGCTAGCGCTCGGGTAGGGACCGAAATATTTACCTTTACCATGCTTAGCGCCACGATGAATGCTTAGGCGAGGAAAATTACTGTCTGATAAAAACACGTAGGGGTAGGATTTATCGTCGCGCAGCAGTATGTTATAGGGTGGCCGCCATTTTTTAATCAGCGTATGCTCAAGCAGTAATGCATCGGTCTCATTGGCAGTTATAGTGATTTCAATCTTGGCGATACGTGCCATGAGAGATACTATTTTGGGTGCTAGCCCAGTTTTACGAAAGTAACTCGTGAGACGGCTCTTTAGATTTTTAGCTTTACCTACATAAAGCAAGCATGCCTCACTATCAAACATGCTGTACACACCAGAGCTGCTACTGCAAGTTGAGAGAAAAGCACGTGGATCAAACGATGTGGTCATGTCAAACGCTAGCGCCCATTATACTGTACCGTATCGCGAGCAGGATCAACTCAAAATCGCTGCTTATGATAAGTTTATCTAAAATACAAGAACCGTAAGTATTAACGATTTTTGATCGCTAGAAACAATCTGTCAAAAATCAACTGCACTGCTTAGTGAGCGAAGTTTACCAAAGCGATCTAGATTTTTCGCTCTGATGGCCCGATAAACGATAAATCACTAGTAAATTGTAGTAGCTTGCAATATATCCGCTGGCCTACCCTGTTATGTAGGCACTGATCTTGCTGGCTTGCAAAAACCTAGCAGAAAATAAATCTGCCTAACGCGCATTCGCCACTATAACTATTGATAACTAAATAAACTGTGCAACAAATGTATTAGCTGAAAAAAGCTACTAACATTAGTCATTTTTTGATATGTGTTAATACTATACCTATCACAGATTATGATTTATGGGTTATACCTATACTTAGCATAGCCAGTAGCTAATAGCAAATCATCCATATTAACTAGCATCAGTATAATATACGTATAAATTAAGTTATGATTTTTGACTACTGTAGCACTCTAATCTAGGATAGATACTTTTACTATATAGTCTTATACATTATCATATATTTTAACAAAAAACCAAGCCATAAGCGTCTATACAAGCAGCATATATAGTGTCTACATAATAAAACTGCCAGCTTGGTGATAAGCAGTACAGCTTCCTAAATAAAAAGTTAGTTATTCTTCGTAGTATAGTTAAATTTTTTATTCAGCGTAATAAATATTCAATCACAATAAAGGTGAAACAGCCAAGCTGCTTGCACATTTTCTTTAAAAGAATACAATAATTACCTAATATTTTGTATCTAATTTTGTTCAGGTTTTCTCGTTAAGTCATAGTAGCATGACTTATAACTTTTAAACTAATAATGATAAAAAATATTCTCCAGGAGTCTATTCTCTTTAAGCGTTAGCACGTCATCATAGCGTTAATATAGTCACAACTATATCAGGTGTTTACTAGACGTAAAATAGATAATATGGAAAGCTAAAATAAGCTAGCAGTCATACTGTAGCATGAAAGGAAAAAATTATCTTTGATAGGTGCTTGATTTAAAACTATGCCATAAAGTTATTTTATATATAAAAATACTCAGTAATGAGTACTAATTATTCCATTTAGACCAGTTTAGAGTTAATTAATGATAGTTCATAAAACACTAATAGTTGCCAGCATATTAGCACTCTATTAATATAAATTAAGCGTACCTTTTTAGGTGGTTATATATATCATTTGGAAACACAACGCAGATTACTAGCATTTAGGTTTACGATGCGTAACATAGCTATGTACTCGTAGCCGTCTATTCATATAAACAGCTTGGGCTCACTAATGATCTTTGATTGCAGGTATTAGAATATCCGCTGTTGTGTATAGTATCTGGAATCTACATAAACTACTTAGAGTAGCTTCTACTAGAGCCATTTAACCTACGGCTGCCTTTTTGTTGTTATTCAGAATTTAATAACTTAGCTTTTCATTAAACCTTGAAAGAACTAACTATATAAGCTATGCCACTTGTCCATTTAACTCTGTAATGTCCGCAGTAATTTACTACTTTTGACGTATGAGCATTATAGTAATATCCATACTAGGATAGGCATAGTTATTCCGTCAAGAAAAGTTGGTGAGCCTTGCCATCTGATTTAACTGTATGGCATACAAGTTGCTTACATGCACTTCATGTGCCATGGTTTACTAACATGGAAGCACTTAGTAAGGCAATACGACCGTTAACAAAGCTACAAATAGTAGGCAAGTGTAGTCTTGAGTGCGGCAGAGCGGAATTGCTTACAAGTTGCTTTGGTTTACTTATAGTGACCGCATTACTACCAAATCCTTTTTTATGATGCTTGTATACTATAAAAAAGCATAAATTTACATGCTACAATAACCGTAAAGAACATATAACTAGATAAATGAAGTGCATGCTAAGTTTACGTGTATATTACTAATTTATTACTTGTGGTCGCTATAAAACTTCTAATGCTGTATTATGGTGTTAACTAAACCTATTAACTTTGGGATGCTTCTTAAAAAACACCTGCACTATATTCGGTGTCGGTGTGTGATTTTTCGTTCAGTAAGGCTAATGCTGTTATAAATTACTTGATTAAAAATGCACATTAGTAAAAAGCAGTAAACTAACTGACCACTAAAACGGCGTTAACATACTAATATCTAGCCTGGATACTAACAACCTAGTAGTTGCTGATTAAGATAATCTTAATTAATTCAGACTGGTTTAGACGTTAGTATTAAATAGTAATTATTTTAAGTTAAATTAACTTGTTGCATTCAATTAGAGGGCACAGCACATATATAGATAGAATAGCGCTAGCTTACTGCGATAGACTCACGATACAATTTTACTATCTGGTGCTGTGCTAGAACTACTGCGAGAGTTTATATAACCGTCGCTCAGACTAAAAACCTTTTTCCAGTTCAAATTATCTAGATATAACAGCACAACTATAGTACATAGCTTTTATGGAGGCTAGATTTACTTAGAATCTACGAAGCATCTAAATAATTGAATCAGCTAAACTGTAGTAGATGCTTCTAACGAGCAGAAACATATGCGGTATTTAGCAACTATTCACTTGCCTTGAATGTCACTAGCTCACCATTGCGCCACTTAGCTACCTTGCTGATTACAGCCTTAAGAATTTTAATTAGACCTTCCTGCCGTTGCTCATTAGTGGCAAACACTAGCATTAGGCTATGACCTTCCTTAAATATAATGCCCTGACCGTCAGCTGAAGAAACAAATGCATAATCGCCTAAACCATACACCGTTAACTTAATATCACGAAATTTTAATTCAAGCTTGCCACCTTCACGACTCGGCAAAATTGCCGCGCAAAAATGGTCACCAACTTTAAGTTCTAAACGTGGCTTATCATCCACGACCATCGCTGACCCAGTATGTATTTCAGCGATGTACATACCTTCTGGCGTCTGTTCAGCGATGTAAACAAAACTGGATTGAAATTGTTTCACCAATTTTGCACGTAAATCACCCAGCACAAATAACGCATGCATATCTAGTTTACTGACTACCAAGGAAACGCCCCCACATAAAAAACGCTAACCACTAAAGCGGGCAGCACAAAAAGATAACCGTTACAGCACAATCACACATTCGATGATCACTTGACGGAGACAGCTGTTCAACCATAAGACTAATACAGATGTAGCAATAGGCTGTATGCATAGTAATCAGATAAACTAGCAAATTACTAGCTCGACAGCCAGAGAATACAAGCTAGCCAAATTTAAAGAATAATTCAGTGGAATACATCAATGCTGAGAGCTTATACATAATAAAGTACCCAGCATACAACCAAGTATATGCTACTAATTATTATATTATAACAAACTTCATTAAAACTATTCAATAAGACACTAGCAAATCAATATGATTCCTGACAAGAACTAAGCATGCAAATACGTCAACTTGCCATTATGTCTTCCCGCGCTCACTAAGTCTGAGCATCCAGACGAATACCAATGCTGCTGTTTACCAAGTTTCAACAGATGCTTGAATTCTAATTTTTTTACCAAGTTATACTATACTGATCTAGCGCAATTTTTCATATTCTGAAAGTAACCGGCAGCAAAAAATCAAGAGGTTTGCAAGGCATGCACCATAGGGTCTGCGAATTAGCTAATTCTTGGCTCTCTTCGCAGTTTAAATGACTTTAATTCGCCATTATCTTATAAAATTTACCATATTACTCCATCAATTAAAGTTTATCTTACATGTCATATTTTATCAGTACGGTTACTTTGATAAAAAAGGCTATATCTTATAGAACTTGATATTAGCAAATTTTTTTATCTATAGCGATAGCGTTGAAAATAAACAGTGAGCTTCAAGCGAAGATCGTTATCACGGATAAAATATCCGCTGACTATGATTGCTATCAATCAGGTAAAAGGATTATTTGGTTTAAAGCCATTTATACCGTAACCTCCAGTTGACAAAGACACTACCATAGCCTTAAGTACTTGCTGTGGGTTTAGTGTACTTCACTCCTCTGGGCTTAATTTCAAATACCATATCACATCTATAATGTCACATACATAACAACTACTATCTTACATAGACAATTAGTCTTATAGACGCCAATCCCTTACCACCAAGCATTCTACTTGAATAACTTAGTCTAAATTTAAACTGAGCAGCTATGGATGCATTTATTGTCGCAATATTCGCCAACTATAAATATGAAGCTAATTAGCGTAGTTTTCTGGATTCCGTAATAGATAGCGTTTCTTAAAGAAGACTTACCTAAATACGCCGAATTAACTATCACGGTTAACGAGTTAACTAACAACCGCATTAACCCAAACAAACATTAGTCAATGCATGTAGTCTGACTAATGCAGATATATCAGCACCTTCTTAAGTAAACCACGCTTTTGCGCTACTTATCTTTTAGCAACGATACCTGACAGGCTTTCTAGTGTACCTAAAGCTTTATATACACTAATAATAATTTAAGTAATATTAATTGTGCTTAAAATAGTATGTTCAGCTAGCATTATTTATCAACCTAATGTAAACTAGATTACAAATTTTATTTAAGTTAAATAGCACTCCTCTCTCAATACCTCCATCACAGCAATAGACAAATAATTTATGCGCATCTTGCAGTGTCTAGTTCTACTATCTAAAGCGCTATGCCGTTATTCTAGCCTGAATAATTGACAAGAAACATTGTTTTTTGTGGGTTGATTCTTATTAAATGTAAGCTTATTTTTATTGCAAAATATACAGTCTACCTGCATAGTAGATAATAAAGTTACCATACACTGCAACAACGGGTGATATTACAAGATCATCCATAATGACGTAACTAGCAGCATCTATAAAGCCAATATAATGTTTTATCTCTAGCGTCATTATAGCAATAAAACATACGCTAACAGTTCGACATCCATTAGTGTGACAAACATGGTCGTTTTGCAGTTTAATGCTAAACGGGCAAACTCTATATGGATTGCTAGCTGTTTATTCTATACTTAAATTTACTACACAAAATTTTAAAAAAAAGTTGTTATAACATTGGCAACTGGTATCATATATAATACATATTTACTCTCAAAAAAAATCACTAGATAGTATTGATATTTTTCATTTATTACTTACTAATTAAGCCTCATCAGTCAATCTCCACAGTGTCTCACTTTTCCCGTCTTCTAACAATACACCCATTGAATTAAGTTGTTTACGGATATGGTCGGATTCCGCCCAGTCCTTATTGGCACGTGCAACTAAGCGCGCCTGAATCAACGTATATACTTCAACTGTATCCACGCATCTTGCAGCGCTAGCTTGCAGGAAGTCAACTGCTTCCATCTGAAGTATGCCAAGCACACTAGCCAACTCTTTCAAGCGTGCAGCTAAACCTGACGCAGCATTGAGATTGCTCTCGCGTAGGCGGTTAATCTCACGCGCCATTTTGAATAAAATGGCGCAGGCTTCTGGTGTACTGAAGTCATTATTCATAACTTCAGTAAACCGTGCTACGAAAACTTCGCCACCAGTAGGCGGCACACCGCCTTGCAAGCCTTTCAGTGAGTGGTAAAGGCGTTCCAGAGCACCCTTGGCATCTTTGAGGCTATCTTCCGAATAGTTGACGACGCTACGGTAGTGACTCGATATAAGTAGGTAGCGCACAACCTCCGGGTGATATTTTTTTAACACATCGCGAATAACGACAAAGTTATGCGAAGATTTAGACATCTTCTCGCCATTGATACGGATCATGCCGCAGTGCATCCAGGTATTGGCGTAGGTCTTGCCTGTAGCGGCTTCGCTTTGCGCTATTTCATTTTCATGGTGCGGGAACTTAAGGTCACTACCACCTCCATGAATGTCAAAGGTCTCGCCAAGACAACAAGTAGACATCACTGAGCATTCGATATGCCAACCAGGACGCCCAGCACCCCATGGTGACTCCCAGCTCGGCTCACCTGGCTTAGCGGCTTTCCACAAAACAAAATCCAGTTGGTCTTGCTTGGCATCGTCCACATCGACACGCGTATAAATTCGTAGGTCTTCGATTTTCTTACGTGACAATCTACCATAGCCTATGAACTTAGCAATACGATAGTATACGCCGCTGTTACCTGGGGCGCAATATGCGTAACCCTTGTCGATAAGGGTCTGAATCATGCGTAGTATACTAGAAATATAATCTGTAGCCCGCGGTTCAGTATCTGGTTTTAGGATATTAAGACGTGCCTCATCTTCGTGCATTGCTATGATCATACGCTCAGTCAAAACATGAAACGGTTCACAGTTTTCCTTGGCCCGATTAATGATCTTATCTTCGATATCAGTAATGTTGCGCACATACGTTAAGTCATAGCCGCTAAAACGCAGCCAGCGAGTTACTAAGTCAAAGGTCACCATACTACGACCATGACCTATATGGCAGTAATCATATACAGTTATGCCACACACGTACATCCGCACCTTGTTACCATTCAAAGGCTGAAATACTTCTTTAGTCTGACTAAGTGTATTATATATTGTTAGCACAATGGTTTCCTTAGAGGATCTCTGTGCGTCCACGAATCACGTAAAGCAACAATACGATTAAAGACAGGAGCACTTTGTTTTGAATCCTTAATATCTACACAAAAGTAACCTTCACGTTCAAACTGGAAACGGTCTTCTGGCTTTGCATTACTAAGCGATGGTTCGGCACGACAACCCTTGATCACTTGCAATGAGTACGGGTTGATGCTGTCTAAGAAGCTGACGCTACTCTCAGTTCTTTCAGGGTTAGGCGAACGAAAAAGACGATCGTATAGACGCACTTCGCAATCAATGCAGGTAGTGATCGGTACCCAGTGGATCACACCTTTAACTGTACGGCCTTTAGGATTTTGACCTAAAGTTGCTGGATCATACGAACAACGTAGTTCCACTATATTACCATTAATATCCTTGATAACCTCGTCCGCACGTATCACATAGCTACCGCGTAGGCGCACTTCTCCATTCGGTTCCAAGCGCTTATAGCCTTTCGGCGGTTTTTCCATGAAGTCATCATAATCAATGTAGATTTCACGCACGAACGTCAACTTACGTACACCTAGCTTTTCTTTATGCGGATGACATGGTAGTTCCAGGTTGTCGACTTTATCTTTCGGGTAGTTAGTGATCACAACCCGCAATGGACGTAGCACGCACATTGCGCGCGGAGCGTTCACATTTAGATCCTGGCGAACGCTAAATTCAAGCATGCCGAAATCAACTACTCCAGCGGAACAATTGGTACCAACCATTTCGCAGAAGTTACGGATCGAAGCTGGGGTATAGCCACGACGGCGTAAACCAGATATCGTCGACATGCGCGGATCATCCCAACCATGTACGTGTTTTTTATCAACAAGCTGTTTAAGCTTGCGCTTGCTAGTAATAGTGTAGTTTAGATTTAGACGGCTGAACTCATACTGACGCGGGCGCATCGGTACCGATAGACTATTGAGGAACCATTCATATAGCGGACGATGACTTTCAAACTCCAGAGTGCAGATAGAATGGGTAATACCTTCGATTGCATCTGATTGACCGTGGGTGAAGTCGTAGCTTGGGTAGATGCACCACTTGTCACCAGTCTGATGATGGTAGGCATGACAGATACGGTACATAATTGGATCGCGCAGATTGATATTCGGCGAGTCCATGTCAATCTTGGCGCGCAGTACACGAGCACCATCTGGGAATTCACCAGCTCGCATGCGGGCAAACCAGTGGAGGTTCTCTTTCACTGAACGATCGCGAAAGGGGCTGTTTTTGCCTGGCTTGGTTAGTGTACCACGGTATTCCTTAACTTGTTCTTGGCTCAAGTCGTCAACATAGGCTTTATCGGCCTTGATCAGCTCAATAGCCCAGTCAAATAACTGATTGAAGTAATTTGACGCATAACGTACTTTACCGGTCCAGTTGAAGCCCAGCCACTTAATATCGTTTTTAATAGCATCGATATACTCCTGATCTTCCTGAGCCGGGTTGGTATCGTCAAAACGCAGATGTGTAATACCACTAAACTTCTTGGCTAGACCAAAATTTACACAAATCGACTTAGCATGACCGATGTGTAGGTAACCGTTTGGCTCTGGCGAAAAGCGAGTGACAATATGCTTATACTTGCCCGCATTCAAGTCTAACTGGACTATCTGGTGTAAAAAATTAATAGGGATTATAGGTTCGACCTTTGCATTCGAGGTATGGTCAATAGTTGAGTTGCTCATAAGATCCTTGAATAGACGAAGTGCTTAGCAATGTCCAAGTTAATCATAAAGAGCTTGACAGCTAAAGCTGTCAAGCAACCGACAGAAAGCCGCTAAAAACTACTGCACTTAATATATTGTAGCTGTAAAAAAATTACCTCAAAATTCTTACTAAAAATGTAAAACTACACACTTTTGCTACTTATTTAAGTAAACTTAAAGCGGCTTTAATCAAATCATAATTAAGCTAAGCGCTCACCAAGCTCTAATCACTGTCGCTAATTTCATCAAATACATTTAAATCAACCACTATTAAAATAGTATTTTCATCGTGTGACTAGTAACTATCCTGGTTTAAGATAGATGTTTAGAATCAGGATTAAAAGAAACAAAAGACCAGCCACTAAAGCGTTTAGAACTAAATAGACAGCAACATTTTTAATCGACACTTAATATTGTCACTATTAGGCCAATATCATCGTTTACAAGATTACATGTATGCAGATTATCAACAAAGTCGGTTACCATAGCTATCCGGCAGAGAACATTACCATTGAGAAAGCCGAGATTGTTTGGTGATATTACTGATTTCAGATTTACATTTAGCAGAAGAACGCCCGGATATTACCCTGGCGTTTCTAGATTTACTCTATAGCCGTGCCCATAGAATCAAGGTATTGTATATTCTAGGAGACTTATTTGAAGTTTGGATTAACGATGACGGAATGACAACTTTCCAACATTTGATTTGTGCGGTGCTGCGTAAGTTAAGCAACAGCGGTGCCCTAGTTTTTATAATGCACGGCAATCGTGATTTTTTAATCGGTAAAACATTCTGTAAAGCAGCAGGCGCCACTTTGCTTCAGGACCCAACTGTTGTGCAATTTTATGGTGAGCCTGTACTGTTAATGCACGGCGATAGCCTCTGCACTCGCGACATCGCCTATATGAAGATGCGATGTATATTACGTAACCCTATTACGCTCTATATCCTACGTCACCTACCTTTGTGTGCTAGACATAAGCTCGCAAGCAAGCTGCGCAATGCAAGCCGCGCAAAAACAAAAGCTAATAACATTGTTGATGTGACACCTGAAGAAGTGCCGCTCGTTATGCAGCATTTTGGCGTGCGCACCATGGTTCATGGCCATACGCACCGCCCGGCGATCCATGAGTTACAGATTGGAGACCAGGTAGCCTGGCGTATTGTGTTGGGCAGTTGGGATCAGCATGGTTGGGCGTTGCAAGTGGATGAGCACAGTTTTACACTATCGTCATTTAATTTTGTGAGACCGCTGCTCAGGCAAACCAGCTATCATATTTAATGAACAAATTTTTAATGGCAGGAGCTTCCTCTCCTGACCTTCCAGTAAATAGACAATATTTCTAATCATGTACTCATGGTCAATCCTATGAACATTCATTTCAGTAACTTAAAGTAATCTATATCAGGTATTTATAACATGCCTAGCTATCGCAAACTTCATCCAACTGCACCATTGGGCTTTATGCTTTGCCTTGCTTAACATATAGATAAGCTAGTAAATCATTATGTTCTCACTCAATGTGTGCATAATGCTAGTTTGTGGCGGTATACATAGATCTAAATTGTTAGTGATTACATCAAGCTATAGCTACTGTCGCTCAGGGTTAGCATGAAAAGCAGTGCCGCTGCTAATTACGTATTAGCAGTTGTACGAGAACAGATATGAATTAAACCAATCAATATCATTGGAGGAGCTGACACGCATCAAATAAATCAAGCCAATCGCCATAGCCGTGCTATTTTTTACTACATTGTACGATGCGTTTAGCTAAACAGCTAGCAACCGGTGCATGCTAGTTTAATCTGGGTACTTTGCAATTTTTTTGTTTCGTATCAATTAATTACAACTGAGAGCTAAATTCCAGCCTTTTAAGGCTATCTGTATTACTACTAAATATCTATACAAGGTGCACTTAGTTGACGATCACCAAAATTTAGTATCTGGCTAGTACATATAATATTGTCATTAGCATGGTCATGCACGATATGCACTTAATCTAGATTGCTATTAGTCTTGATTATTTTATCGGCGATGGTCAAACACGATAGCTAGCTAGCAGACTGCGGCAGCACGCACTTGCCCACATAAGGTTCAAACTATTCTCAATAGCATTATGCCACCGATATTACCAGTATAAAGCTTGTTAGTGTCACATAATTACCACTCTAAGAATTAACGTTATTAAATTAAACGTAACTAGCTAGATCATTCATCGGATGGACGCAGATATGCACCAGCATGTCAGCCAAGCGCTAGCCACCTTCTATGACCATCAAATACAGATGACTTCCAACCTTGCTTGGAACGCTTACACGTCAGCAGGTCCAGTCATATTGTTTGATGGTCATAGAACCTATGTTTAGCAACAGATTTCGGCATAGCTCAGCTAATTGCTATTGCTGTAATGCTGATTATGCAATTCTTGAGTAACCTGGCTCAGCCAGACAAGCTAGTCAAGGCAGCGCTTAATGCCAGATATCATATGTAAGTCGGTCGCTGAAAATCAGCTTATTACTAACTAATCAGCAACCTTTAAATAAAATTTAAAAGTTTACTTGGTGATTCCATAACGTATGAATAAGGTATAAATAAATTTATTAGCTAGCTATGCCAATCGCAACTTCCAGGTAAATCTTTTTTTGCTAAACAGATACAACACAATATAATGGTATTAGTATGGCTCAAACACTCCAGCGCCGTAGAGTAAGCTAAGCTTTTAGTCATATTAATTGATTACTACCATAAAAGCTTTTTATCGTTACCATAGTTATATAGAGTAGGGAGCGTTAGGTGCTCATGGCTTATTGGCGAGATCCGAAATCATCTATGGTACTATCTATTATGTTTTAGACAAGCAATGCTTCAGTAGGCATATTATTATTTTCATTAGTATTGTTGTAGCAATAACATTGCACTAAGTGCGATAGCGTATTTTTTATAACGTCGTTAACTCACAGACAATCTGTATAGCTGGTTACTCTTTGCACCGCTGCTACTCAGACGAATACCAGCTGTAACTGTTCTGAGGTTATCGATGATAGTGCGTGTAGCTTTGATCGTAGCAGGTAAACCAAAACTAACAAAGTTAAGATAGCCTTAATTTAACCTCCACGTCGATATCCATAACCATCGCTATCGGCAGTTTGTTATGCTCAATCTAGTTGACGGCGATCACTGTATCATTCAATCTTTTAACTATTGACAGCAGCAGTTTGCATGCAGTGATTATGTGCCGTATAGCAATGTGTTTTTAGCTGACAATCGCTAACTTATCATCCTTGAGATCGCATTGCTTATCTGTGTCGCTACGCTAGCTGCCGTTAAAGTGAACGCTTTTACCGAAAATCAGCACCTATAAGCTTAAACCTTAAACGCTGAGATAAAACTTAAGCTTATCAACTTCACAGTTGATCTAGACTCGCATTGTTAGCAATCCATGAGTGCTACAAGCCAAATCGGATTTTATGGCCATGACTGTTGAAGTTTTTTCTATCAACATAAACCGGCTAGCAACGAATAGGATTTGGTTAGGCTAAGAGTGTTGATAATCAACTTATCCTTTAGCAAGGAGTTGATCTATGATTATGATGTCAAACTACAAAGTTATGCTTAATGCTAATGCACTAGTGGTTGATGGTCGTTTTAAACTTCAATAGAATACTATCGCTGGCACTTATAGAAACTACGTTTGTTTTGGATAGCTAGCAAGGCTAGGTCAAGTTATAAAGCAAAGTTAAGCTTGCGATGCCAAGTAAAATACTATGGCAAGAAAATTTCTTGAATATACAGCGCTGATTGTAGCAGTATGAGCAACACTGCTAGACATCTAGCAGCACTCAACAAGAGTCACCATGCCAATTTAGCTAGAAGTTTGATTGTTGCTTAAGTATAAAACTAATCAATTCTAACTACTGGCTTGTATATTTATCTTAAATATAGACCTGCCTGGATCCAGTTAGACCTTCTGGTTTTGAGATCGCCTTAAACACTAACGGTGGCTGGTATACTACTTTGAGTATTACCAAATCGAATATCGCTATACTTGAAAGCTGATTTTTTTACTGGCTAGGCTTTCTCATAATATAGCATCCAGACTAAGATTTCGCAATTAATTATTGGCAAAGTCTAATATTATAGGTAAGCCTATTGGTTGGCCAAATAACTGCAGTTATGACCAGGTTATCGCACCAGCTTAATGTCAATCTGTTAGGCTAAATGTTACTACAAGTAACTATTATTACAAATATTCTGGTTAGTAGTATCATCTAGCCAACCTACTTTTTGCCTGCAACTTTGGCTGTTAGCTACCAGAACCGCTTAGTTTAGACACATTAATTATCCTTTAGATCGAAGCCTGCATTCCTGCTGAAATGTTTATTTTGGCTCGCTTTTAGTATGTAGCAGGCCAGCAAGTGAGGTAGGCGAATCCGTCGTCCAGTTTATTCAGTTCAGTACTTACAAACTCAATATTATGTCTAACACAATTAACCTTGCTCGAGTAGAACAAATTGTTTGAGATCTCTGCTCAGTGTTACAATAATACTGAATTGACCAACCTAGCTAATCAAAGCCAACCTTAAGATTTCTCAAGTAATTGTCATCTTTGTGAGAAGTTACGCCTATTGAATATATAACGAGACCTAAGTGAAACATAGTTAATTAATCTGAGCGTCAGTGGTGCAGTCTTGATTGCAATCCATTTTAATGCTGAACGTCAGGCTTTGCTATCACCGGCATTCAGCTCCCGGATGGGAATCTATTCACCCGTAGTATTGGCCTTGTCTTACTAGCATCAATCCATCAAGTCTTTTTCTGCATTTAATACTGACGCTGCTTAGCGTTGGTCATTATCGTTCATGTTGCTTGTGGCAGTTGAGGGTTTAGCTCATTACCTTGTCTGGCAGCTCCGTAATGACTTTTAACCCATTAACAGGTAATAATATAACTGCATGAATAAGCTCTTTATTTAGCAAATATAGATAGTCGCTGAGCTTGATGTAGCTGATAGCCTGCTACTATCCGCATCAAGCTTAAAGGTATTAAGCAGGCTTAGCGCAATTAACAAAGGTGCACCGCTAATTGCTGACCATTAACCTCTTCACTACCATTGAGTAATATGAGTAACCGATGCGAACGTCGCTTAACTAAATTACAACTAGTACTTTAAATACCAAGCATGGATTGAGAGAACGACTGCTCAGCTTATTGCTCAATATAAATTATTGTTCACCTAATGACCAGTCAAACTGTAGCGCATTGAACTCAGCTAGACCGTCTTCCTTGCTGAAAAAGCAAATAAGCAAACACCATACTCTGGCTACCTAAGTAGCCATGTAGATTTTCAACATCAACCTAGCATCTAACCCAGCAGCTACCTAAATTCCAAGCGCTATCCACAGGACCAATAAGCTCCATTACGAAAAAACTACGGTCCAGCCACGTATTACAGCTCTAGTTCCGTTGCAAATTATAAACTAATGTCACACATATATTCTGGAGCATACGGTCGGCCAAGAGTTTCTTGCTAATTAAATACCTATTGAAAACAATATAGCATAAAACTTTTATATGAATTAAACGCTTAATATGTTCATAGTTACCGTGCGTTAGCATAATGCTAGATTTTAGGTTACTTTTTTAAACATTACTCAAACCTCAAGGCTTTAATTTTAATGATTTGAGCAGTTTTTTAAACCGGTCATATTTCACAAATATGTTAGATTACTCACCTAGGTTGATAGTCAGTGTTAAACATAATTTTTTGTCACCCTAGATATTACTAACAATCCACGATTGATAAAAGTCCAAGGCTCTAGATATCTTACAGACCTATTTGTTGGTGCTAAGACTAACTATAGCAATAATTTTTCATCATAATTAGCCAGCTAAAATGACAGCCTGCGGCTGTTAGCTTTAAATATTTAATTTGAGATGCTTAGTACATATATTACTAGATTAGTAGACTCCTGAAATCTACATTGTTTAAATAATTTTATCCTAATTTATTGTAGTAAGTGATAATTATAGTTTTATATAAAAAATATATATTTTCAAAATCAATCCTATAGCAACCTCACTTATTTCTTTATAGCTCTAACGTTTATAGAAATCCAGGTAACGTTATACTCTTAGCTCAGTACTAAATATAAAGAATATTGGTCTTTGACGTACTAATTGCACGCTTTTAGCAACTGCTCACAGTAGTGCTTGCCCTATAATTGCGGGTACATGCCCAACAGCGATAAAAATGTATAGACTTTTTAGGTAAGCATACCACAGTGTAGCATAATGATATTCTAGGTAAAGCCTGTCCATGCCGATAAGCCTTGATACAATAAAGAACTGGCGTCACTAAAATAACTATTGTTGATTAGACAGATTTCTGGAAAGCAGTAAAAGTGTCAGACATGCATTATAGTCTGGTCTCACTAGACGTTACTTAAAGGACAGCGCTCTTATTGATAAAGAGCTATACAATGCTCGTCGTTCCCAGAAAAAAATAGTAGTGCATAAGCTATACTGCTACAAATAGCTACCGGCTGACTTGTTAGCTAGTATTAACATTTTATCTAGACTAGATTACTAAATATGAAAATTGTTTCCTTCAATATTAACGGTTTACGTGCTCGGCGTCATCAGTTAGAGGCTTTGATCGAAAAGCACCAGCCTGATGTGATCGGCTTGCAAGAAACTAAAGTTCACGATGACCAGTTCCCGCTAGCTGAAGTGCAGGATCTTGGCTATCAAGTGTACTACTATGGGCAAAAATGCCACTACGGCGTAGCCATACTTTCACGTAAAGAATTTTTGAACGTACACAAGGGGTTTGCCAGTGATAAGGAAAATACCCAACGACGCTTTATATGGGGCATAATCACTGATGAGAATGATAACTCCATCATTATTATGAATGGCTATTTCCCCCAAGGAGAGAGCCGTAAACACCCAATCAAATTTCCAGCTAAACAACGCTTCTATGCAGATTTACAGCAACTCCTAGAAAGCAATTTTAGCAATAACCAGGCATTAATAGTAATGGGCGACGTGAATATATCCCCGGAAGATTCTGACATCGGTATCGGAATTGGCAACGCTAAGCGTTGGCTAAAAAATGGTAAGTGCAGCTTCCTACCGGAAGAACGCGAGTGGATGGTTCGCCTAAAAAATTGGGGTTTAGTGGATAGCTTCCGCCACTTAACTCCCGACGTAAACAATTGCTTCAGCTGGTTTGACTACCGCAGTCGTGGGTTTGAGGATGAACCTAAACGTGGACTGCGCATTGATGTGATTTTAGCCTCCACTGGCTTAGTGCCAAGGCTCAAGGAAGCCGGTGTAGATTATGAGTTGCGTGGTCTAGAAAAACCATCTGACCATGCGCCTATCTGGCTAGAATTAAATTAATCCAAAGACTGATAATATCAAAATATGGAAGCTAATTTAAAATTACATCAATAACAGTATTGAAACTTAACTGACTTAATCTGACGGCACCTGCTTTTGACTGCTGAAGGTGCCGGCTTGATACAAGCACAGCTTGTTCTTGCAAGACTTTCCAATTAATACTTTTGAAGCTATTGATTGGCGTTCTAGATGCAGGCTGTACATTTTATGTATACAAGATTCTTAGACTATTAGTATAACTAAGTTAGGCTAACGCTATTCAATAATTTGATAAAGTATCATACCATATAGGCAAATAGATAATAAACTAGATACAGGCGCTAAAAAATAGCAAGTAATCAATAAAATTGATCAAAGTAAAATAATGTTTATATAGTACATAGTAGCCTATAAGCTTAAGCACCGTCTTTAGTACACCGCAAAGCTAATACTAATTTTGCACACTCATCACACTACGAGATCAAGGATAGATAACTATATAAGCAACAATTTCTTAGGTAACTAGGAAACCTAGCAACAGAACTAGTAATCGCTATCAACTGCTTCGCAATTATCCTGCAACAGCAAACACAGTTAAATTCTGTGTCACTAGCATAGATACTTGATAGCAAGATCGTCATTTTAATGAAGCTTAGTGATGTACACTATACTATTTATTTTATCAACATAGCTCACGCTTTAGCTAGCAGCAGCGAATAATTAGTATGGATAGTAAATAATAGTTAACAAGTAGCCTTCAGAGCCCGTACTTTACATGCTTGCGCACTTAACAATCTACAAGTAAGCAACAAGCAAATGAAAAGCTATAGAACTAATGTTCGATGCTTTATTCATTTAGGTTCCTTGAGTTGTACTGATTGATTAACTTCAAAGCTACGCTTCATGCAACCTATTTGAAACTATAAACATAACAATAGTCGTAGAGAATCTCTATACAGATCTTTCCGCTAGCTTCATATGCTGAATTAATCACAACTTTATACTTCTACGCTTCTTCATTGGTGCAAAATTTAGTTGCACTAGCATGTACTCATACATTTATTACTTAAGGCAATGCTTAGCTATACATCATACATGCAAACTGTTTTCTGCTGTGCTATGCATAAACTACTAATGCGCGCAGTTATATACAATGGTTATGTTTACTGCTATAGTCGCTGCTTATCTAGCCTTGACTAAAGAGTGCCATTTAAGTGCAATATTAACTGCCAAATATACACATCACTCTGACTATTAACGAAGTTAAGCCTACCAATTGTAGGAATTTGCTAGATATCAAAATAGGTAATAATCTTTACTTATTAACAAAACTTAAAGTGCCCACATCTAAAACTAGTAGTTTACCTACACAAAGGCGTAAAGCTAAGGGTTTTATCAATATAAAGGCTATCTTCATGCTGTTAAAAACATATCAATACCTAGCTGATGCTAAATAGCGAAAAGAATAAACTAGTTAGCGTAGTCAATACACATAGCCAGTACTGTTATTAGCGTACTCATAAGTTATTAGTTTTAGAGCATTAATGCTGCTTAAACATAGCTTTATCAGTAATAACATATGCATGATTACGGCTAATAATGCTACTGGCATAAGCCAGCTGAATATTTAATTGTAACACATTGAAGCCGTGTTATGCCTGTTTATCCCACGCTATATGCGCCTCTTAGCCCAGGCAAACCATTACGCTGGCTAAGCTCTAGACTGAGTTTACGACATAACTATCATACAAACATATCCAATGTAAATAAAATGGTGCACATATTAATGTGTTTTGAAGCGCTATACGGATCCAACATAATTGTTACAAATTACACTTTGATAAGATATCTGAATGTTGGACACACATAACTATGCATTTATTTAGTCAACCCGTATAATACGTATAAATGCTTTTTAATGAATTCGATCATCGCTGTTTGACTGTAGCAATTGTTAAGCTAGGCGTCCAATAACTAATGCAAGTATAGTTTGCAGCAATCAAGCTATAAGCGATGCACTGCAGCACACAGCACAGTGTGCTAGGTGATAAATTGAAACTCTTTTAGCACCACGCCAATCAGCTGCGTCTCAACCAAAAAATAGGAGCTTTGCTTAATCCACATCATTACACTAGCATCTAACAAGCTATTATTGAAATTACGTAAACACGAGTTAGAGTAGTTAGCTAGCAAGCCTCCGCATTCATTTAATAGCGGCAACGGATCTGGTTTAGAATAAATAACAATCATGTTTGCAGTTATCCACCTAAACACAAAGCAACAGACTTTGCTAAAGATGGTGTTTAGTTTTACATGTTTTTAAACTATATATGCTGTAGTCAGCCTGTGACCTGCATTCACAATACGTAACTTGCGTTTAACAGGCAACTGCCTACTAGCCTTTGATTTTATCTTAACCTAAACGTTTCAACTAGTATCCAAATAGTAAAACAAGCAAAACCCAATGGGTGGCGTGGATTGCGATGAGATCAGTGATATTTTCTTTAACAGTAGGTATTACTACCTCAAATTATCTTCTTGATAAAGTATTAATATATAGCTCATTTGCTAGTATTGTAAGCGGTTTATAGAGAAACAATCTGCATGCTTAGCCTGCAGTGCAATCATATGATAAAAATATCATGGCGTAGATATTTTTATCATATGATTAAAGTAAGTAGCCTTGGGATAATTTAGCGCTAAGCTTTAATATGTAATTAAAATCGAAAGTGCATTTCTATTAAAATTACAAGAATCTGTAGTAAATTTACAGTATGGATCTTTAATCCATTAAACATATATCGTTAACTATTAACTGTGGGTGGCTGATAACTGTATCAGTTTACTATTGATGACAAATAACTGCTGTGCCTTAGTTCACAGCATTACTGTAGTATAAGTTAACACGTACTACTTTATGGTTGTACGTATTTTGCTTTGGTGTTTACTTGGCTGGCTACTCTGTACAAAGCTAATAGCAGTATAGCCATGAGGCTGGGCAGACTACATTTGCAAAACCGCCATCTAGTGGATTAAACTTCTATCTGTATGTTATAAATCTAGTTGTACATGTTTAAAACCTACGTATACACGAAACTTGCTTTGGTGATCCTTACCCTGATCACTAAAAGTCAACTTATAATTTTAATATCAAAAAGCAATCTGATACTATCAGGCATATGCCTGATAAACTAATAGTCTAATAAACTAACTCTCGCAATCGACTAAAACCAATAAAAACCAATCTTAAGCTGCTTGGCTACTGAAGCAGCTCAGCGCAAATTAACGTGAAATATTGTCGATCAATAAACTAAGTAAACTGTAAGAATTAACCACTAATAAAACAGCTATATAGTTAAATTACAGCATACTCAAGTTTTTTGGGTAAATCAATCTAATCAAGAAGCTGCCTAGAAAACAAAAAAACCTACAAGGTTTTTAAAAAAAGGATGGGTTTGTATTAACCCATGCATTAAAATTTTTTAATGTTAGCTTTAGCCTCTAACTGCTTACAATACACAGCAAAATCTTGATGGCCGCTACGCGAAGCAAGAAGGCGGCGGTATTTTAACTTTTCTTCAGCTGTTATCGCAGCCACTTCGTTTACGCTGTGCAAGCGTACAATCAGCAGGCTACCATCTACCATCTCTACAGTTGCCAAGGTTGGTTTGTTTGTAGCAATTGGCTTTGGCATGCGAAATATGGCTTGTAGCAGATTTGGATCGAGCTCTTCTGCGTTACGACTAACTGATTTAGTCATCGTCCAGACTTGGCTATCAATCGGCTGATTTATTAATATCTTACCATTGCGAAGACTAGCAATCAACTTATCAGCATTAATTTTAGCAGCCGCATTGGCGCGCTCCTTGATCATCCTAGCACGGATTATCGGTGCTGCGCTGTCTAGTGGCAGCTGCTTGGGTTGAAGATGCTCTTTAGCACGCAGCACAATAGTTGTTTCCGAGTTTAGCGCAATAGCAGTACTATTTGCATTTTCATACAACACTTCCCGGCTAAATGCAGCATTGATCACATTACGGTTTGCTGCAAGACCTTCCCCGCCTTTACGGCTAAAAGGTCCGAAAGTGTGCACAGTTAGTCTCAAGTCAGACGCTAACTGGTCTAAGTCGAAAGTTTTGAATGCTCCATCTTCTAATTGCTTGATCGCTTCAACATAACGTTGCTCAACCTTCTTGCTCTTAAGCTCGCTAGTCAGCTTATCTTTCAAACTAGCAAACGTTGGTGCTTCATGTAATTTAATACCCAATAACTTTATTAGGTGCCAACCAACAGTAGTACGTACTGGAGGTGATATCTGATCTTTATTCAAAGCATACAATGCAGTCTCAAAGTTAGAATCGTAAACACCTGGGCTGATCAAACCAAGGTCGCCGCTATTTTTAGCTACACCAGGATCATTGGCTATATCTTCAAACTTATCACCATGATTTAAGCGTGTCTGAATTTCTTCAATCTTCGCCTTAGCTTGCGCATTGGTAGTCTTTTCGTTAACTTCAATCAAAATATGGGCAGCGTGACGCTGTTCAGCGAATTTAGCTATTTCTTTTTGATAAGCGACCTGCAGCTCATAGTTACTTACGGTGACCTGGTTAAAAAAAGAAGGCTTATTTAGCTCTATATAATCAATGATTACTTCATCTTGAGTCATAAACTCTTTAGCATATTGGTTATAGTAAACTTTAACCTCATCATCAGTTAGCTTTATAGTAGTAGGATCAGCCTTAATACTCATGGTATTAAAGCTACGCGTCTGCTTTTCCAGACGAGCAAAAGCTAACACCTCGACATCAGTGACAAAACTGCTATTTATTATACCTCTGCGAAGTTGACTGATTAGCATTTCCTCAGCCTGCATCTGACGGAATTGCATGCGGCTATAACCCAGTTGACGGATTACTAAATCAAAGCGTTTAGCACTGAATTTATTGTCTACTTGAAATTCTGGAGTCTCTAATATCATCTTATCTAGCATAGCTTCAGAGAAGCTTAACTTTAAATCAGCAGCACCTTGCAGTAATAGCTTGCGATCAATCAACATCTTTAAGACCACTTCGCGCAACAATGTTTCATCCAATAAGGAATCTTTAAAATCCTTACCAATCTGCTGCATCAGCTGGTAGCGTTGTATGTCGATGGCCCGGCTCAGTTCAGTTTTAGTGATTGCTTCACCATTAACCTCTACCACGCTTTGACTATTCTCAGTAGAAACATGAAAAATAGCCTCGATACTAGTCAATACCAGCAATACTATTATTATGCAGATAGCAGTTTTGGTAAGCCAGCCTTGTGAATTATCCCTAATATTTTGCAACATACGTACCCTAGAAGCGTTTTATCTTCAAGCATTAGGCAATCGTGAAACTTAGATCAAATCTAAGTAAAAAGCGCATTTATCAGATGCGTATTTTTTATGACTATAGAAGTAAAAATTGAGTGGACTGATCTAATGGGTACCTAGGTTAGCTGCTGTTTTGCGGCCAGGCTAGACCTATATTTGACTCGTGGTTAAGCTTTTTAAGCGAAGCTTAGTTGACAGCTTCTTTTAGGGCTTTGCCAGCCTTAAAAGCTGGTTTTTTAGCGGCAGCGATTTGTAGTGCTTTGCCAGTCTGCGGATTACGACCAGTGCGGGCTCTGCGATCAGTCACAGAAAAAGTACCGAAGCCTACCAGTATTACGGAGTCGCCAGCCTTTAAAGCACCAGTAACGGATTCAATTACTGCGTTTAATGCACGGCTAGCAGCAGCTTTTGAGATATCAGCAGATATGGCGATAGCATCGATCAGTTCCGACTTATTCACTTTAATGCCCCCACTTATTTTTTTTAATATATTGAATATAATTCTCAGTTTTTAGTGAAAACAAAAAACTGGTGTTGGATAGTCCTAAATCCACTTGAAAAGCTGTTTTATAACAAGAGCTTTAAAAAGCTGTCAAGGCAACCAAAATTGCATCAATCAAGTTAATGCGTGCTAATTCTTTCCTGGGAGTCAGACTCGCGTTGCTCATCCTTTGATACAAGCTCTTGGGCTACATCCGATAATGGCTGTGGTGCGTATTGCAACGCAATCTGTAAAACTTCATCAATCCATTTAACTGGTTTAATCTGCAAATCTTGCTTGATATTGTCAGGAATTTCTTTCAAGTCACGAACATTTTCCTCAGAAATTATTACAGTCTTAATACCACCACGATGTGCAGCAAGTAGTTTCTCTTTTAGACCACCAATTGCCAATATTTGGCCACGCAGAGTAATTTCTCCAGTCATGGCAACATCAGCTCGCACGGGAATACAAGTCAATACCGACACCAATGCCGTGCACATACCTACACCAGCGCTAGGACCATCCTTAGGAGTCGCTCCTTCCGGCATGTGGATGTGGGTATCATACTTTTCGTGGAAGTCTAGTGGAATACCCAAGCTCTTCGCGCGACTACGGACTACAGTCTGTGCAGCTGTAATAGATTCGACCATCACATCACCCAGTGAACCAGTCTTTATTAATTGACCCTTACCTGGAATTACTGCCGCTTCGATAGTCAATAATTCGCCGCCTACTTTAGTCCATGCTAAACCAGTTACTTGCCCTACCTGATCCAGCTCCTCAGCCAAACCGTAACGGAACTTTTTCACGCTGAGGAAATGTTCTAGAGAATCAGCAATTACCTTCACAAAGAAGCGTTTTTCTAACGTATGCTCTTTAACTGCCTTACGGCAAATCTTTGCAATCTGATATTCAAGGCCTCTCACACCAGCTTCGCGAGTATAGTAACGAACTATATCGCGGATCGCATCAACCTCAAACTCAATCTCACCTTTTTTGAGGCCATTGGCCGAAATCTGCTTTGGTGCGAGATATTTAACTGTAATATTGATTTTCTCGTCTTCGGTGTAACCAGGCAGACGAATAACCTCCATCCTATCTAGCAGAGCTAGCGGAATGTTCAAGGAGTTAGAGGTGCACAGAAACATTACGTCAGACAAGTCATAGTCGACTTCTAGGTAGTGGTCATTGAAGATATGGTTTTGTTCAGGGTCGAGCACCTCTAACAAAGCCGATGACGGATCGCCACGCATATCACTACCTAGCTTATCGATTTCATCGAGTAAAAATAGCGGGTTACGTACACCTACTTTTGTCATCTTTTGAATTAATTTTCCTGGCATCGAGCCAATGTAAGTACGGCGATGACCGCGAATTTCTGCTTCGTCGCGCACGCCACCTAGGGCCATGCGCACAAATTTACGATTAGTGGCATTAGCAATTGATTCTGCTAACGAGGTTTTACCTACACCAGGAGGACCAACTAAGCACAATATTGGGCCACGAATTTTCTTTACACGCTTTTGAACTGCGAGGTATTCAAGGATACGTTCTTTAACTTCTTCTAAACCATAGTGATCAGCATTAAGAATATTTTCAGCGCGGGTTAGATCCAGGCGTACTTTAGTTTTTGCTTTCCAGGGCACTTGTACTAACCAGTCTATGTAAGAACGAACCACAGTGGCTTCGGCCGACATTGGTGACATTTGTTTCAGTTTATTGAGCTCAGCTATAGCTTTAGTAAAGGCGTCTTTGGGCAGACTAGCTGCATCAATACGCTTTTTTAGCTCTTCAATTTCGTTGTGGCCATCTTCGCTATCGCCGAGTTCTTTCTGAATAGCCTTCATCTGTTCATTTAAGTAATACTCGCGTTGGCTGCGCTCCATTTGTTTTTTTACACGGCCACGGATACGCCTCTCAATCTGCAGCAGATCAATTTCGCCACCTAGAAGTGCTAGCACATGCTCAACACGATCTGACAAGTCGATAATTTTAAGAATGTCTTGCTTTTGCTCGATCTTCAGCGCCATGTGCGCAGCCATAATATCGGCTAGACGGCTTGGCTCATCGATGCTATTTAAAGAAGATAAGACTTCAGCCGGGACCTTCTTACCCAGCTGCACGTACTGCTCAAACTGTGAGAGCAGGCTGCGCACAAACACTTCGGATTCACGCTTCGGAGCCGAAACCTCGTCAATTAGCGCTACCTCAGCACGCAGGTATCCGTCTAATTCTACAAAACGCTCAACTGCGCCGCGCTGCTCGCCTTCTACCAGCACTTTGACGGTGCCATCTGGCAACTTAAGCAGTTGCAATACGGTAGCAATGGTACCAACACGATACAGGCCATCTTTACCTGGATCATCATCAGTAGGATTTTTTTGAGCCAATAGCAGAATCCGCTTATCGCCAGACATTGCGGTCTCGAGGGCTTCGATAGACTTCTCTCGACCAACAAATAGAGGAATGACCATGTGCGGATAGACAACTACATCACGCAAAGGCAGGAGAGGCAATTCGATGATTGTCTTCATGATTTTGCCTTTATGATAATTGAAAAGTGAGCCTTAAATAAGGCTGATGGTTACGTGCAACAAAAACAAACTTAATGGCACTAGTTAAACGCATAAATCAATATAAATTTATCCATAAAGCAAAAAAATTACTATTATGAAGCGAGCCTATAAAGGCAAGCCATCACTCATAAAACTTATTGCCTGTCACTGTAACAGCTCAGCGCTTACGCGTCTGGTGCAGCCTTAGCATTCGATTGACTGTTTTCATAGATATACAGTGGTTTGGACTTGCCTTCAATAAGGCTTTCATCGATTACTACTTTACTGACCTCAGACTGCGAGGGGATTTCGTACATAGTGTCAAGCAATACGCCTTCAAGAATTGAGCGTAGACCACGTGCACCGGTTTTACGCTTCAGTGCCCACTTGGCTATAGACTTGAGCGCATCAGTACGGAACTCCAGGTCTACACCTTCCATCTCAAATAGCCTGGCGTATTGCTTGGTCAAGGCGTTTTTCGGCTCAGTGAGAATCTGAATTAGAGCAGACTCATCTAGTTCATCTAATGTCGCTAGGACTGGTAAACGTCCAATAAATTCAGGGATTAGACCAAACTTAACAAGATCATCAGGTTCGACTTGACGTAGTGACTCGCCAATATTTTTAACTTCTTTTTTACTACGCACTTCTGCACTAAATCCTATTCCACCATGCGCAGAGCGATTTTGAATAACTTTTTCCAGACCAGAGAAGGCACCACCACAGATGAACAATATGTTGCGAGTATCAACCTGAAGAAATTCTTGCTGTGGATGTTTGCGGCCACCCTGTGGGGGTACAGAAGCAATCGTGCCTTCAATTAGCTTTAGCAAAGCTTGTTGCACCCCCTCACCAGAAACGTCACGAGTAATAGAAGGATTCTCAGACTTACGTGAAATCTTATCTATTTCGTCGATATATATAATGCCCATCTGGGCCTTCTCTACATCATAATCACACCTTTGCAACAATTTCTGAATGATATTCTCGACATCTTCACCTACGTAACCAGCTTCAGTAAGAGTGGTAGCGTCGGCAATAGTAAATGGAACGTTTAGCAGACGAGCGAGTGTCTCTACAAGTAAGGTTTTGCCTGAACCTGTAGGACCTATCAACAAGATATTGCTCTTACCAAGCTCAACTTCATCACCTTTTTTATCATGTTGGTTTAAACGTTTATAGTGGTTATACACAGCTACTGCTAAAACCTTTTTTGCGCGTTCTTGACCAATTACGTATTGATCAAGAATGCCGCTAATTTCTTTAGGAGAAAGCAACTTGTGTAAATCGTTTTCAGCTTGGGTTTCTTGTACCTCTTCACGGATGATATCATTGCACAAACTGACGCACTCGTCACAGATAAACACTGATGGACCGGCAATCAATTTTCGTACTTCATGTTGGCTTTTGCCGCAAAAGGAGCAATAGAGTAACTTGCCATTGTCTTCACTGTTGCAGGTGTCAGTCATTCGTTCAATCCAAATCCGATAGGCGTGCAACACAAGATGAAGACTTGTGCTGGCTTTTTCAAGCCCCGCAGCGGTTCGTATACGCTAAGTAGGTTTTTAAAGCAGTTTATATTTCAAAAGGGCGCTTATCGATTACTTCGTCGATCAGCCCATATTTACGGGCGGCTTCAGCGCTCATAAAATTATCGCGATTAGTGTCGTGCTCAATTTCTTCTAGGGTATGTTTGCTATGTTTAGCCATCAGCGTGTTTAAACGCTCACGAATAAATAGAATTTCCTTAGCGTGAATTTCAATGTCTGACGCTTGACCATGAAAACCACCTAACGGCTGGTGAATCATTACGCGAGAGTTTGGCAAGCAGAAGCGTTTGCCTTCGGAGCCAGCAGTTAGCAGGAATGCTCCCATACTACAAGCCTGACCGATACACGTAGTCGACACGTTTGGTTTTATAAACTGCATAGTATCGTAAATAGACATCCCTGCCGTCACAGAACCGCCCGGGGAGTTGATGTAAAGGTGAATGTCTTTATCCGGGTTTTCTGCTTCAAGAAACAGTAGCTGAGCACAAATCAAGTTAGCCATGTAGTCCTCTACAGGACCAACCAAAAATATCACTCGCTCCTTAAGCAGACGCGAGTATATGTCATAGGCGCGTTCGCCACGAGCAGATTGCTCGACAACCATCGGAACCAAGCTGCTGGTAGCCTGTATATCAGAGTTCTGCTGAATATAGAAATTACGGAACATGCTTTACAGTTACCCCTGAATAGTCATATCTTGAAATTACATAAGAACAGGACAATACTGGCTTATTGCTGTATTTAGAACAAGTTGAGCAATCTATCGATTGCTGATATTATTTACACTAATTAAACTGCTTTTTTATAAGAAGCAACTTTGTCGGTTACCTTAACTCTCTACAGAACAGTATCCATGAGTTGTTTTTCTAGCATAACTTAACGAAGTAATTTCAGTGGTGCTGGTTATTCCTATAGTACCAAGCCTTAATCTGCGCAAGCTTTTAGTAAACTGAAGCTATGTTCTGGATCTTTTCGCAAACGTTATTTTCATTAGACTTAAGGTTAAATTGCTTGATTACTGCAGTTATAACTAAACCAACTATTATGCAGCACTTAGGCTTACTTTTTGAACAGCTATGCTATACTGGAAGTTAGTCAAAATTAATATTGCTACTGAACTGATAAACTAAATTGAACAGATAAACAATCTGCCTTTGAATAAAAATATTCTAGGTACTTCAACTAGCATTGCTATGTTAGCCTATCAAGTTTAAGGTTGCTAATAAGATTATTAATTGGCTAATGTGGCCTACGCTTCATAATTCTTACGCATTCGATAAGAAAACTTTCGGTATCTGTCATAATTGACTTGGTGGCTTTATCAGATAGGTGCAAATTCTGGTGGTCAGCAGAGAAAATTATGGGTTAGAGAGTATTCTTAAGTAGATTTTGCGCTAGCCTGGTCATCGTTAAAGCTAGGAGTCATGCAGTTTAAATCAAACACTAGCTAGATGCTTTTAGTAGAAACAACTGCGAATATTTCGCTAAGAACTTTATCAGCGTTCATCAATATTTGACTGGCCAGTTTTTCTATAGCAGCGCAATCAGTTAATTCAAAACAAATATTTTTATATAAGCAAAAATCAATAGTATTTTCTACAGATAAAAGCCAGACATATCAATGCTCAAGCGCCAATATTAGTGATGTCTTCAAAAAAAACTAACTGAATTAAGAGATTACGCTACCACACTGCTACAGTGTGCATACTGATGCTTAGCAAAGAAAAATTATTTTTAATCAACTTGTATTATCGAAAAGCACTTTATACTAATATTGAGCTATAATGACTTTTTATGTTAATGTAAAATGTTGTAAAATGTTATCGCTGTTTAGGCTTGAAAACTGCGTGAATTTTTTCAAAGAAACTCAGTCTGAGCCTGATTATCAATCAGGCATCTGCACCAACCACATTTTAATCAATATGCCTATGCGCAATCATTGCTATAGACAAAAGTCGCATAGCATCCAAACAAGTGCGTATCGCTACCTAAACCTAATTTTAATATTGCTATTATATAATTTTTTTAAACCCTCAACAGGTAGGTCACTACTATAGTGACCTACCTGTTGAGCTACGCCATTGATTTATATTGTATTAATAAAGAATTCTGGCATCTCATTTGTGGATTTTTACTTGACTTAAAGGCTTGACGACAATTTGTATTGGTGCGGATGAAGAGACTCGAACTCTTACGCCTCACGGCGCTGGAACCTAAATCCAGTGTGTCTACCAATTTCACCACACCCGCGCTTTGAGCTCTTAAAATTAAGAGCACTAGACAATTAATTTAGTGTTTTTTCTAAAACTGGGGTGGACGAAGGGGATCGAACCCTCGACAACGGGAGTCACAATCCCGTGCTCTACCAGCTGAGCTACGCCCACCGTATATTGGTTACATATTAACACTACATTGTGGCGCACCCGGCAGGACTCGAACCTGCTACCATCCGCTTAGAAGGCGGGCGCTCTATCCAACTGAGCTACGGGCGCCTTATTAAGCTGCACTTTTAGTGCTGCTAATTTTACTAAAACAATACTTTTAAGATTATGCTAGGCACGTAATCTGTAATTGTGGCTATTATAATATAGATATATTTGATACTAGTCAATTTTTTTAAAAAAAACTTGATTTTTATTTAATTAGTTAGAACAATTTACAGATAATTGACTTTGCCAGTACGTAACAGCGTGTCAAAGTACACCAACTTTTATTGCCTCATCTTAATGGTTAATCACGCGTAATGACTGCACAACTTATCGACGGCAAATCAATCGCCGCCAGCCTGCGCCAGCAGATAACCAAAAGAGTAACTGAGCGCCGCCTACAATACCTGCGTACGCCTGGCCTTGCAATGATCCTGATCGGTAGCGATCCAGCCTCTCAAGTGTATGTTTCGCACAAACGTAAAGACTGTAAAGAGGTTGGTTTCATTTCTAAAGCCTACGATTTGCCTTCAGAGACTACCCAGCAAACCCTAACCAATCTGATCGATAGCCTTAACGATGACCCAAGTATTGATGGCATCCTACTCCAGCTACCGCTACCAGAGTACTTGGATGCCTCTAAGTTACTGGAACACATTCGCCCAGATAAGGACGTCGATGGTTTCCATCCATACAATGTCGGCCGCCTAGCCCAGCGCATTCCGCTACTACGCCCGTGCACTCCAAAAGGTATCATGACGCTTCTAAAAAGCACTAGCGTCAATCTATATGGCCTCAATGCAGTAGTCATTGGTGCTTCTAACATCGTTGGTCGCCCGATGGCTATGGAGCTGCTGTTAGCCGGCTGTACTGTGACTATCACCCACCGCTTCACTAGGGACTTAGTCAATCATGTTCGCCGTGCTGATCTGGTCATTATCGCCACAGGTAAACCTGGCCTGGTCAAAGGTGAATGGATTAAGGAAGGGGCGATAGTGATCGACGTAGGCATCAATCGCCTAGAAGGCGGCAGGCTGGTAGGTGATGTAGTATACGAAACTGCTTTACCTCGTGCAAGCTGGATTACACCAGTGCCAGGTGGTGTCGGACCGATGACTCGCGTTTGCCTGCTGGAAAATACGCTATATGCAGCAGAAAAGCTACACAGTGAATAGTTGATTTCACTGAAAAACCCTGCTTTATCGTAAAGTTTTTACGGTCCGCATAAAAACTTTTACAACCTTAAACCTTTTACCTAAATCTAAAAACATTCGATAGATATTCATTCATACATATAAAATATGATTGCATTAGTTACACTATTTTACTACGTACCACACTTCCAAACCCTAGATCGCTTACGACAAAACCGTATTAGTTCGTCTCTCAACCAATAGAATCTCTATTCTAACAACTTTAACGTTCCCATGCTAATCGCTTCCGCAAGTAAGCTATGAATCCGCCTAGTGATGCTAGCAGCTACGCATATACACCTTAATTTTTCCGATATAGGCCACCCAGCCAAACACATCAACTTAGATATTAAGTTAAACAATAACAACCTTAATATAACTAGCCTACCCAAACAAACTTCCTGATGTTGATGATCAACATCAGTCACCACCAGGCATTACTGATGATACTTGATACTTTTGGCAAATTTATCTATTCACCAATGTAATGCATATCCACAACCAGGTTGTGATTGACAGAAGCATTTCTGTGCCGGATATAAATTTTCGCTATAAGCGCTAACAAAAACCTGAAAATTACATAACGCCGCTAAACTGAATTAATCTTACTTTTTATCAGAACATTAAGCTCATGTATCATCACCTTCTCTTGCCTAATCTAGGCTTTAGCATTAAAGGGTATCAAAACCGCCATCAATTGAATATCCAACTAATACATCATTAGTTCTTATTCACACATGAATATCTACATGTTGTATTTAAGGTCACTTTTCGTTTCGTGACTCGATAAGTATTAAAGACTTACTGAGTAAGCAGAGTGTCATTAAAATTCTTTCTAGCGACAGTGTATCGGTCAAAGACCCGAATGCATTTCGGTATGCCTTAGCATGAAAAATCAATACATTATCAAGTTGTAAATGCTCTGCTAGACCTACTAATCTCAATATAAGCCATAAATAGATTGCGACTCGCTACGCGCATGCTAGCAGTAATAAAATTTATATACTATAACATATAGTATAATGTTTTGCTACCTTAATTAGGTGCCAATAAAAACAAAGATCACAACTAAATCACATTTAGATAAATAAGAATCAGGTTTGGATATAATCAAAAACTAGAACGACTCGATTATTACTAAATCGCAAGCAACTGCCTGGTTAACGAACAAGTCCATCAAGAATACTGTATTCGCTATATCTACATGGTACAAAGAAATAAGCATGAGCCATGCAATAACGATTTCCTGTTGATCTATGGCTAACTAGCAGTGATTGCCACTATGTTGTGTGATACATAATGAACGTCAAAAACTATAGCTATTAACTCAATGCTAAACTTGCCACATTCTTCAAACTAAAGTGTATTAAATTTAGCTAGAGCAGTAAATTAATTCTATTTATTATAACAATCCTACGGTGTATCATGCACAGTAGTGTCCAGGCTTAATTTAACTAGCATGTAGTAATAGTCAACCATGATGCTCTTGCATCCGACATCGTTTTGTCTGTGTTTACTAATTATTTTCGTTTGGTTTTATTCTTTAAATAATATCACAAACAGGCGATAAATATGTAGTTGGCTACTTCAAATTAACAATTGTCATATACGCATTAGTCGCCCATATGCTCATCTATAAAATCATTCGGCGTTTTTACTAAAATGTACATTTATTATGCTTATCTTTAAGGATTATACAAACATAAGTATATAATAATTAAGCATCCAAGTACTGCATTAATAGAGTGATTTAAATGACATGGTCTTACTTTAAGAAGCTTGCAGTAAAACACTGGAAATAATTCACATGCGTAATTTCCTATAGATTATAGGCTTGAAGAGCTGCCATATATAAAAATAAATATATCTGCAATTAATCTTCGGTCATTACTTGTACGTTACTTAACATAATCAAAAAACATGTGCTAGATTATTAGCTAGGTCATACTGCTAGGCCTGTAATTATATTCCATTAGAGCTGTTAGTGTATAAAAGCTGATAAAGACCACAGCGAAAATACTGCAAGCATTTATTATGTTAGTTATATCCACCAATATCATCGGCCTAACAGCAAACCTGCTAGCTACATCGATGTTTTCGTCGATATAAAAAATTCTAGTTATCTCCATTGGTTTGGTAGTATAATGACATGTTACTGGATTCCATAATCATTCTAGTAACAACTACCGAAGAGCGCTATTTGGGCTAACACCGTTGACAATATCTAAACTTTAGAATTGCAATAACTGTCAAGCAAATATATTACCAAGCTAAACCATATGCAAAATATATTATTTTGTTCGATAACAGTCATAACGTAATTGATGAGTTTAACTGATTATTAACTAAGATAATTGGTGGTGCGATCATAACCATCGACTAAGTTAACGTGTGCATGACGGCTCATTCTTGATCACCAAACTACGAACGTTCTATACCGCAAGGTTAGTATAATTAAACGCAGGAAAATATCCTATATACCTACGATGGTAGGCTGTCGCTACGGAATAACTGAATGCCTCCAGTGGTTAGATATAAAATCATGCTATCAACACAACATAACTGGCTTAAAAACAACACTACAATCGTATAATATAAATACAGAAGAATAATCTTGCCCCTAGAAAGTAAAACAAGCGTTCGCGGTAGTTTAGGCGCAAAACTAAAATCCACTACTTCAACCTTTAAACTCTAAACCTAACGATGAACGGATCTAAAGTTAAAATTAACAACCCTGACCAGGGTAATTATACAAACTTTATATGGCATTGATAATTTGAGCAGTAAGCCTATGACTCCATTATTAGATATTGGATAAAGTAAAATATCCACTGAACTAATCAGTGGTAAGTCCAATAAATGTAATCTAGTGGCAATCTTTATCATATACTTTATAGGCCTGAAACTAGTATGCAGTAGGCAAGAGTAGCAGCAGGCAAGACTTAAACGAAGCCAAGATGCTGGCCTGCGCCCAGTCATGAGTGCACGACTAGAAGATTTGATAAGCAGCATGCTACTCCAGCTAAACTTTTGATGAAATTATTGAAGAAGCAACTCCATGATCTGTAACTCAGTAATGATGAAATATCAAGCCAATACAAATACTGAATTGCACGCCTAACCGCTCCCACACCGACTCATAATACGACGACCAACAATAAAAGTATTGTTAAACTTATTTAAAAAACAACTTACAAATATGTCTTTTGACTCGACGGTTAACCAAATATCAAATGCTTCATAAGCAGCAAAAAGCATCAGCTGGAAAGCATTAGGTTTTAACTACATAAAGACAGATAAGCGGTTTCTCCAGATATAAAGAAATGGTGAATAGCAAAAGACATCCTGTCCAACAACATGTTGCACATTAGCGAGAGTGCTACTGCAGCTGCACTATGGCCAGCAGTGCTTGGAATACCTCCAAGCATATTATTACAATAATAACTCGATCAACTTATTCTGTCCGGATCAAAATGCTAAGCGCATATAGCGCAGCTACTAAAGCCCACTCATGCCATCTTTATCAACCAAAAATTTTTTTGAAGTCTGCAAGTAAGTGGTGTAGGCTATGAGCACTTTATCTAGCCATACGTCAGTGATGACTGCTCCATAGGCTACGCTAATTCATGGTCAGCACCGGTAATAATATAGGCATACGTACGCACCAGAGTTTACATTCTCGATGTTTATAGTCTAAGTCAGCGCTTACTTTAAAAGCGGTCTAGTGCCACATAACATTCAAATCTCAACTTTTAATAGAGCTGCACCACGAGGTACTGGTGCCCTATAAATAACTAGCAACTATACCGCTAGCACTTCTGCTAAGTGCAGAAGCAAAGAAATTTGGTTTTGCTGACGCAATCTACTGAAACTAAATGACCCACTAAAAATCAAGAAAGTAAGTTGAGCAAACTTCTCGATGGTTACCCATGACAATGAGTTTATTACAACAAATTCAGCTCGGTGCTATCATGGTAGCACTCTCTTATCGCTAAGCTAAGTAGCCTAGAATCAAGACTTGACCAAAAAAAGTAGAAAGGGCGAAGTATTTCTTGATGAACTAGATCCACTCAAGGAAGCTGATGCCCGCTGTACCCAGCGGGTACATTACCTATTTGGCGGCATCTAATACAACGGGAAACTGCACGTATTCCACAGCAAAACTGAAGTCAGCCAGATTTACACGGCACCCCTACAAAGAGGTAACCAGCGTACTAACTAGCGATATTGAAGCAACAGAGGATTGGATTGTTAAAGTGTCTAAACGAGACCAAAAAATAATTTTTTGGCAATTTCATGACTAAAGAAAAAATATTCTTCGCAATATTCTCGCCTATACCAATTTTCTGTCCTAACCAATACGGTGGTAACTCGTAAAATACCACAAAAGCATCATTACTGTCAGTAATATACTGATAGATCTTGATGCATCTTAAAGCAAAGAATACTATTCTACCACTATATAAGGTGCTGGCAATTGCTATACACCAATTTATACTTTTACTACTAACTCTACGTGTTATATGCTATTAACAGCTACCTCACTACGAGTTATTGTGCCCCACCTTAATTATGGAACACTCCGCTATAGCTTGTCTGTATTGCGCATGTCAGACGTCACTGAATACCTACAAACTCCCATGCTTGAAACTTTTGCTACGTTAGCAATACGCTTAGAGCGTAGCTAAGCTCTCTAAGCCATGCATGCTCCTCTACTTCAAGACAGAGCCCAACAACTGCCCTATAATCCTACAAACGAACAACGTAGGTTTCTGCGCTTTAATCAATACAAACATACGCATTTAGCTAGACTACTAGTATATACGCACAAATCTAAAAAGCAGTAATTCGATTATCAGGATAGTATAACTAGTAACACTACCTTTTATGAAAGCTAACTCTAGGTCCATTAGTACTAACGCTAAGATTTGCAGAGATAAATAACTACGCATGCTAGACTAGGTGCTAATTCTCTTGATTTTCTAGAGCCCATCACTATTGCTTCATGAGCTAAACACAGCGTACTAACTACGACCTGCGCACTAAGGAACTTAGGATGCTCTATAACCCACCTTGGTGCTCTAAATACATAACTTTATTACGAGCAAAACAGTTACTAAAAGAAAACTTCTTCTAATGTAAGTGATTAACAAGTTAAAACCATATGTATATATTGATTGAAATTAAAGTTTTGCCGGCAAAATACGATACCGCTACATCCGATAAAAACTTGTATTATATTAAATTTTAATCTCTGCTCACTAGCATTGCTATTACATTTTAGAGAATGATGGCACTTGGTTATTTATACAAGCTAGTGCAGTATATAGTTAATTTTACAGCGAGATAATTAAAGCCATTTCTCGCGAGAAAAAGAAATGTGACTACACTGATCCGCCAGAAGAACGTATCATATGTACCTAACTAGCAGTTGAGCTGGCGTGCAACTATATTGCGCTATATCTACAGCGCTTACGCTTGTTCACTAAACAAGTTATTATGAATTTTGCCTACTAATAAGGTGATCGAAGTGGTGCTGTTGGTTAAATGTGGGAGGACGTACATTTAAAGGTCTAATACTAGATATACGGCTACTCAGTGTAGCCTAGAAGTATCGGCAGATAGCCTGATATAAAGCGAGCAGTGCTCTAATAATGGTTGCCACACAAATAATTAGCACCGTGATGACTAATAACCTCTCTATATAGAGAGAATAGAGAGAAATGCTATCCTAATTTCTTGTTGGCTATAGCACTAAGGCAAGCAAGATTACTGTAGTGACTCGCTTCTTTATTGCTGCCATAAGTTTTCTAGATCACGCAGTATGGATATGGCTCGCCGCGGAACGATTGAAAGCTTGTAATTTGAAAACATATTTTTAACTCCCTGTCAGTAATATTATCAAAATATAGTGATAGACTATTTTGATAGTAACAACACAGAATTAATATTCAAAATAAAATGCTATTTATATCCAATAATGAATATTAATCACTTAAGTCTTAATTGCGGGTGCTTTTTTCCACCAAGCACATTGGCGTACCCGCAAAAGGCTCGCGCATGATCTGCACTTGTACATCGAACACCTGACGCATTAGTTCGGTATTGATTACTTCAGCTGGCGTGCCGTAGGCAACCAATTGCCCGCAGCTCATCACTGCTAGATAATCAGCATAACGGCAGGCTTGATTAATATCGTGCAATACGGTGATCACGGTTTTACCCTCAGCTACCAGCTGACCCATCAAATCTAGTAGTTCAACCTGATGGCTGATGTCAAGGTAAGTAGTTGGCTCATCAAGCAGTACCACTGGTGCATTTTGTGCTAACACCATAGCAAGCCAAGCACGTTGGCGCTGGCCACCAGATAAGTCTGTAAGAGCTCGATTAGCTAGGCTATCGAGCTCTAGGCGTTGTATAGCTTTGGTCACGTGGGACTGATCATTGCCACTCAGACGGCCCCACAGTGAATTATACGGACTACGACCACAGGCAACCAACTGGCGTACACTAACGCCTTCTGGCACTGGTAATGCTTGAGGCAAGAATGCTATCTGCCGTGCTAACTGGCGAGCCGACAGGCTGTCGTAGGTCTGTCCATAGATGGTTAATCTACCATGAGTTGGCTTAAGTATCCGCGCAAAAGCTTTGAGCAAAGTAGACTTACCGCAACCGTTCGGACCGATTAGTGCGGTAACTCGATTCGCCGATAATGCGAACGAAAGGCCCTGCACAATGCGCGTAGCGCCATAACCGATATCAAGCTGTTGTGCGTGGAGAATACTCATGCAGTCAGCCCTTAAAGCGTGCGAGCAACCAAAGAAAATAGGGTGCGCCTATCACCACTGTGAAAATCCCAGCCGGAATTTCACTTGGTGCAATCAATGTACGACCTAAGGTATCGGCGAGTACAAGCAATAACGCACCTATCAGCATTGCAGCCGGCATAAGATACTGGTGATGCCCACCCACTAGTTGCCGTGCTATATGTGGCGCAACCAGACTAATAAAACCAATCGGTCCGATAACGCCAACGCCTACGCTAGTGAGCACCACTGCGCAAACCATAGCCCACGAACGTGTCCAGCTTAGTGTAGTACCTAGGCTATGAGCGGCCTCATCACTGAGGGCGATCAAGTTGAGCGGTTTAGCTAAGCATAAACCTAATGGAATTAATAATAGAAATGGCAGCACCAAAGCTACATGATGCCAATTGTGGCTCCACAAGCTACCGGTGAGTGCGAGCAAAGCAACATTAATATCTAGTGGATGGGACAGTATCAGAAACTCAGTAACACTAGACAAAATTACCGCAATTGCCACACCAGACAAAGCAAGGCGTATTCCAGAAAAGCTCACGCCTATATTGTACAGAGCTAGTAACAATGCCACGCTAATACCACCTAGACAAGCCACTAATGGCAGCCAAACAATCGGCATTTGCGGCCAAGTAATAATCGCTATAGTCAGCGCCAGACTGGCGCCCTGGGTTACGCCAAGGATCTCTGGCGAAGCTAGCGGGTTACGAATGACACCCTGCACAATCGCGCCAGCCATACCAAAAGCATAGCCAGCAAGGATAGCGATCAAACTGCGCGGCAGACGGTGGTTCCAGACCTCAAAATCTAAAGCGTCGTGGGCTAATAGCCGATCTAGCACGGTTGCCGATTTAAGCCACACAGTACCAGCACTAAGGCTGACAAATAGCGCCAATAGCAATAGACTCAACAATAATCCTAAGCACCATCGTGGCTTAGTCATAGAGCACGCCTGGCAAGAAAAAGGAAGAACGGTGCGCCGATCAGTGCAGTAACCACACCTGCTGAAGTTTCCGCTGGAAAGGCCATAGCACGGCTGAGCAAGTCAGCGCCAAGCACAATTACTGCGCCTAAAGCTGCGCTCAGCGGGATCAGCCAACAATAGTCATTGCCAAGAAATTGGCGAATAATATTTGGTGCAATTAGACCTACAAACCCGATAGGGCCGACAACGCAGACACTAGCGCCTACAAGTAATAGGCTGGCGATAAACACCTGTAAACGTAGACTCCCAATACTGACACCCAGTGAGCGTGCAGTATCATCACCAAGGTTGATCAAATTTAAGCGCGGAGCACACCACAGTGCCCACAAACCACCGATCAGCGTACAAGGCCAAAGCAGTTGCACATGCGCTGTGTTAACATTAGCTAGAGAACCGGCTAGCCAGTTTAATACGCTTTGAGCTTGAACCTCGACCAAAATCACTGTAAGTCTGGTCAAAGCCACGCACAGTGCTGCGACTGCCATACCGGCCAACACTAATCGACCTTGAGCAGTAGTCGGCGACCATGCGCGGCTCAGGCTGAATACCGTGACCCAAGCCAACGCACCACCCAGGCAAGTCATTAACAATGTACCACCAGCGAATGGCGGTACCACCAAACCAGTCGAAAATAATGCTAATCCTAATGCTGCACCGGCAGTTACGCCTAGTAGCGATGGCGATGCCATACGGTTACGGGTAATACCCTGCATTAGGGTGCCAGCCAAGCCTAAACAGGCGCCGACTAATGCCGCGCACACTGCCCGCGGCACACGCAACAGAGTAACAATATAGGCCATATTGCCGGCTGCGACGCCTTGATGCACTAAACCATTCCAAGCATCTGTTGGTGTAATCACAAATGGTGACCAACTGTACAAAGAAAACCAAAACAGAATAGCCCCCAGCAGTAAAATGCCTGCTGCAGCAAAACTGCGCTGCACGTTTAGTAGCTCAGTACGGCTTTACCGTTCTTAAGAATCACTAACGCATCTTCAGCTATCTGTTCTGAGGCTAATACACCACGGTGACGTGCCCAGTTATCGCCATTCACTTCAGCCACTTGATGATTACGTACAGCACTAAGCACTTGCCACAATGGCAACTTACTCCAGGTATCGATGATACTGGGACGACGGTAGTGACTAACCAGCAACCAACCAGGATCAAGCGCGAGCAATTGCTCTAGGCTAATAAACTCTGTCGGAACAGCCTTGGCGCTAACAGATGACACCTTTAGGCCGATGGTTTTTAATACGCTACCAGCGTAGGAATCCTGGCCATGCACTGAAAAGCTATCTTCACGAGCGACACCAAACAGTACGCTAGTGCCAGCTGGAATCTGCTGCGCAATAGCTTTCAGGTGCTCACAGTTCTGTGCAATACGTGCATCCATCTGTAGGCTTTTGCCCAAAGCTTTGCCGATTAGTTTAGCAGATTTTAGGCTGCCTTGATAATCCTCACTACGCGACGGCAACAATAAGGTTGGTGCAATACTCGATAAGTGGTCATAAAGCGCTTGGTGACGATTGAGGTCAGCAAGGATTAAATCTGGCTTAAGCCTGGCAATTTTTTCGATATTTGGTTGTGAACGCAAGCCTACAGACTCCCACTGACCTATAGCCTTATACGCACTTGGCAATACACGGTTAGCGGCACCATCATCGGCAATACCAATCGGCATGACGTCGATAGCTGCGAGGCTGTCAAGAAAAGAAAACTCTAGCACAATTACGCGTTTTGGTGCCCCTACTAGGTGTATAGTATGCTGGCCATCGTTAAGGTCTATAGGCGCCGCGTTCAACACATTGGAAGAGCACGCTAGGATGCAGGCAGCAAGAGTTGAGATATAGTGCAGCATTTGCATGACAAGGACCTCATGGTTAAAGCGCTCAAACTAGATTGTCTTAGGAAAACAGTTGGTACTATTCCATATTGAGATAATGCAATCAAAAAAACATTCTGTTTAGCATCACATATCATGAGCAAAAACGAACTGATATTGGAGCTCTAGCTTGCCTGAAATTGTAATACAGACACACGAATTTATTAGGCAAACTCAAATAACACCTTCATTGGCAAGCCAGGCTTGCACATAAAAATTCTTTTGCTTCATTTTAGCTAAGTCTAAACATCTACCGTAGTTGAGCAACAGGTAAATTCATAGTATTCACAAAATCACACCAAGCTCGCAATTATTCAACGCTTGCTAATAAACTCCAGTAGAGTTTATTAGCGACTTTCTCGACATTAGCACGTAAGTTGCTATTTTGTTGTAGCTATCTTGCAGGCATAGTGCATGCATACGTTAATGCGGTTCCTGACATGGCTTACCTTAAACTATAAATTTATCTAGATACTACAGGTCAGAATAAATACCACGACTGATTAGCTACAGATCGTCAACTGTCGGCATATTCAATTTAGCACCTAGGTCAACGTCATATTTGGCGTTGACTTCAATAAAGCGTCTTGTAAGCAATAGAAAGGCTTTATCTTTGTTAATTTAGGTATAAGGTTAATTTAAATATTAACTAAAAACTTCCATAGTAGTTGGCATCAAGCGATATTTTTTGGTATTTTGAAGATAGTATAGACCGAGGATAAGAATTATCTGCATTAATATAAAAATGTAATGCACGTAACGTTATTGATCTAACCATCAACTTTGAACCATTGCTGGTGCGCATTTAGTGCCAACAATAAGCAATTCTTAAAAATCTTAAATTATCGGATAGCGCTACGCCTCTAAAACAGTTCTCATGGTATAGATTCTGGTATCTAGACGTATTATTTGTTAAGTTTTTTGGAGTTTATTATAGAGTTACAGAAGTTGCTGAGTGTTGTAATATCCTAGTAACGCTATTTTGAATTTCGATGTATGAAGCAGCTAGCAGTCAGACTGGTCCCATAGTTCACGAGTTTCACGAGGCTGACCTATAATAAACTGCGTATCCTGAATATAGTGGTGTATACGTTTATCATGGATGCAATCCAATAGCAAAATAGTGTGATCACCATTGTTATCGCTAACCAAAATAACTTGGTGTAATAAATTAAAAATTACTTGTATATATCACTTATACTTCTATAAAGCATCACGTTAATGCCGCGCCTAAACTCGCCGCCAACAGTGCTACGCTGTACAGTTAGCGCTAGCTTTATTTCAGGACTGCGCATAAGTTATAGTGCATATTATTAGCGGTTAACTACCATAGCATGTGCGCTAATCTGTATGCGTTTTTGTGGAGTGTCGGTTAGTGCACTCAGGTGCTACGTTAATTTTGTCGCCTTTACTATCGTTCAGCGAGATACTATTAATTAAGTAGCCCTGACCTTACTAAATATATCGACGCATTTGGCTACCTTATTATGTCGATTATTTAAGTCATCACACACTGTGTGTGGTCTTCATAGCTTTAGATGGTTTATATCTGTTAGTAATTTCACCATCGTCGAGAACGGTTATGGCGTCGAAATACTATAACTCACTACTAACGAGTATGCTTATTGGTAATATTCTAATGTAGAGAGCAGCTTTTTACGCTACAAGGATAGCATCCTTAACCTATTATGTATCGATAATAAACTGTGAGTTTAACATGCTTAGTTCAGAATGACCACCATACACTAAAACGTTTTTTGTTTAATGTATAGTTGTAATCCGGCAATACCTAAAAGTTATTTTTTGTTATTACAAATAATGTCAAATCTGTTGGACTTAAAGCTTAAGCTAGTAATAATTTTCTATTATGTATGCCTGCTTTTCTATTGACGTCACCACAGGATAAATCCACAAAATAACCTATAATGTTAATACAACTATAAAAAGTGTGCAAAACCACGAGCGTTGCTGGTTTGCACAGCAAATATGTTAACCTTGCTAAGCAAGTGGTTTTCAATTCTGATTGCGCTACAAATTAACCCACGCTACACTCTCCTGCTTAACATAATTTAGACATACCTTAAGTAAATGTGTTTTAGGGGAACCAAATTTAGTATTAAGATTTTATGCTAGTACTTCAATTAGCTAGCACTAAAATACAGAATATAAACATTCTTACTTAGCTGATGTTTCAGTAATTATTCAATCGATTGGATTGATACACTATGCGTTTCGCAGATTACACTCTATACTCTCATAGAGCTAATACAGGGCAAAACTACAGTCATGAAAGGCAACATCTTAGTGATCAAGCAACTTAATAAAATTCTTGCCAATGAGCTCATTGCAATTAATCAGTACTTTTTACATGCGCGCATGTATGACAATTGGGGATTAGAAAAGCTTGGAAGGCATGAATATGATGAATCCATCAAAGCAATGAAAAATGCAGACACGCTAATTAAACGTCTCCTGTTCCTAGAGGGCTTGCCAAACATGCAGAATTTAGGCAAGCTAAACATTGGCGGGCATACGCAGGAAATAATCAGCAGTGATCTGAAATTTGAGCATAAAAGTCATAGCGACATCACAGCTGCCATTTCTCATTGCGAAACTGAAAACGACTTTAATAGCCGTGAACTGCTAGAAAATATTCAGAAAAATCAGGAAGAACATATAGATTGGTTGGAAACCCAACTTGGTCTAATCATTAAAGTCAGCCTAGAAAACTACCTACAATCACAGATGTGTGCATAATCTGCGGTTTAATCGACCACAAAAGCTACACTCTGTTTCAAGAAGGAGTTGTTATGGCTAAAACATCAAACATCAGTTTTAGCCGAAGCGTTTGTCGCTGCTTCTTTAATTAGCGCTTGCAGTAAACCATCAGCTGCCATATCAGCGATGATATCGCTGCCACCGACCAGCTTACCAGCAACCCACAGTTGTGGAAAAGTTGGCCAATTGGCATATTTCGGTAGATTGGCGCGGATTTCTGGGTTTTGTAAAATATCCACGTAAGCAAATTTCTCACCGCACGCCATAATAGTCCTAGAAGCTCTCGCAGAGAAACCGCACTGAGGAGCATTTGGGGCGCCCTTCATATAAAGCAAAATAGTATTGTTAGTAATTTGCTCTTTGATCGTATCAATAATATTCATATCATACCTTCATGAAAACTTTCATAGGAACCTTGCAACTCACAAGTCGTCAAGGTGCTCCATCGTGACACACAATTTAAGTGAAAAAATCAAGTTTTACGAAACAGCAATCTGCAATAATATGCAGTTCAGTGCAGAACTCCAGGGGATTTCGTCTAAGTGCCGCTCATAAGTTATGTTATTGGTGCAAACTTTGTTAGTTACTTCACTGTAAAAATGCATGTTGTTAACATAACGAACATTGTCATAGTAATAATTATGTTCGGCACTGCAGTGAATAGCAAGGTCAGGTTAGCGGAACGTGCTGTATGATTTAATGCAGGTCAATACTGACCATGCAAATTTGGCTTTTTAGGACTCACACCGCATCCGCGGAACATTAAGTGTCGACAGAACTAGATTCGCACATTATAGTCACAAATGCATAGATTTATCTTTTGCCCCCAGTAAACATTTCTGCGGCTATGACTGGCACGGGTAACTAGTTGCTATACTCCAAACGTCAAGACATGCGAAGCTGTTAACAATTTTAAGTACCAGTCGCCATTTCATACCAATAACCACCTACAAAGCAGCATTATAGTATATAAGATATTATATCTACCATAGTTAAAATTTTTAGTGAAAAAGCTGATCTATTGTACCAACCGATAGTACATCGTGCTGAACGCCATGGCGATACGCCTATGTGCCAAATAACGCACAGCATTATTCACTATCGCACAGTCAAGTACTATCAACGTTCGTAATGTAAATGTGGAGTTTTAGGCTAAACTATGAGTTTTTACATTTAAAAACCTTACATAGAGTTTTTAAATATTCTATAGTGCCATTCTTAAATGGCATTTAAAATTTTTTAAATACTAATACTGAGCAATATTTCATGATAAAATATATACTTGTACTATATTTTATAGTCTAGTGTAACTTTCACCGTTGATCTTGAGTATTGCTATAAGATATCAAGGTTAAAGTAACTATAATCTATTAAAAAATAAACGCTTTATAATTAGCACAAAGCACTTGCCATCTATGATTAATCGCACTCAAAAAAAGCTAGTTAGCTTTGTGCATAAAGGTGCTGAAATGCAAATAATGAATCATTACGTCGTACGGTTTTAACTTTTCAAAACCCATTCTACTTAGGATGATTTTTTCTACGAAGTAAGCTGACCAATACTAGGTACCCACAGAGCAAGCATGATCTTTGTCATATAATCAAGCTATCCTCCCTGCTTTAAGCATAATATCACTATGGCGTAGCAAACTGATTGCTTGTACCGCTAGCATTAATGCTGCGCATGCTGAATATGATATTGATCCACATTTTACTCATAACTGTAACTAAATTTACCTGCAACTTTATGATGAAGCTGATCAGCAACTGAACTCCTGCTGGAGGTTAAACTGATTAATGACGATAACAATATATGCAACACACTATATCTATCCATATAAGTGACGTTTTAGTTCTATTTCTAACTATACATTAGTTACGATGAAGACTATAAGCGGCTCACTGTAGAGTGTTTTTTGATAAAAATATGTCGTTTGCTAAAAATCAACTTATGACGCTGCGCTTTCTATTTTTTACACGGAATGGTGAGTTTTACTCAATATCGCCTTTTATCTCATCGAATACTAATGCTGCCTACCACTGTTCTATAATCTACAGTTATACTTTAAGCCATAATCACTGTTATGGCCTATCCTCGGTATACTAATATTACCATCAGTCTCCAATAAAAATTATCCAGATCTTCATAATGGTAATATGCAGTGAATATTATTGATTATACTGATCTATGATTAGTTCTAAACGCTCTCACAGTGAACAAAAGATTTATCTAACCCAGGCAGTGACAAATAATTCAAATTTAGATTAAACCAGCTTAGCTAGACATTACTCTGTTACAGAGGAACTGAAGTCTTGTGCACATTGTGCATAAAAATACCTTTAATAGATTCATTACATTCAGCATTAATATATATACCAGGCTGAGCATTACCAACACTAAGATATGATCATCAACTAATTACTAATAAATGAGTAGATGTATTACAGGCAGAAGTTTGCAAATGCAGATTGTCTCAGTAAAGGTATCGACCAGCAATCTGTATCTAGCGTACGAAAGCAATAAAGTTTCATCCACGTTTTTCTTATAATAACCAATGTCGCCATTGCTAATATGTTGGGTGTACTACTGTAAGTTATCTAAAAAAATAAATACTGCGATCGCAATTAGTTTTAGGCTTCGTATTGTTACGTTTTTTACCACTATAAGTAATATTTACATATTTTATCGTGCTTAATAGGCCTGTTTATAGTCAGTTGATTGTAGTTTTATTAGGCGTAATGCATAGCGGCTAATGGCGCTATGCCGGTGTGTAGTTGTTTTTGATCCGCTAAAGGCAGCAAGTTAACGTGCAGCCCAGGCTGTTGATAGGTGATCAGCACTATAACTTGAGCATCATCTTTGCGCTTATGATTTGTACCGGTGCTACTCTGTAAGACCTAATTGAGCCTAAGCCGTGCATTACTGTTCAGTATTATGATCTACTGTATATCCTAAGCCTAATCTAGCTAACTGTAGAGGTGTTGTTACTGGCTAACTGCAAATTGCTAAAATAATTTTTTTCTAGTTGGTGCTGAAGGCTATCTCGTTAGAGAAGTAGATTAATTTTAATATTATGCTGGTGATAGTTGTAGTCAACCTGTAGCAGTTATCACCCAGCTACTTGACATTTATTTGACTAGTCATAACTTACCGAATAAATCACGATCTAAAGTCACGTAGTTTGCTATAACTAAATGTAGTTATAGTTGCCTGCATCGATGCTAACTAGCTAGCGCTTGAGAGAGTATAAGGCCAAAGCCTTAAGCTTGCGCATATAGAAAGATCAACGCGTATTGAGGATCACCAAAAACACTGCGCACTACACTGATAAAATAGTCAGCCAATAAAGTCATGATTTGGCTAGCTGTATGATTGATGTCCTTGTACTCCATGGAACAAACATTAGAAAACTAATCAAACACAAAAGCTGACAACCCACAACAATGTAGTTGCTCTACGCTTCATGCAGAACTTTGTAAGACAAAATAAATACAATTATTAATCTAGTGCGCTATACCGTCGATACGCACTATTTTAGTGCAGGCCATGTCAAACAAACAAAGTAGTCACTAAAACTTGATAGGCATAGTCCTTTTCAAGTGACGTCAAAACACCTAAAAGCATAAGCTATGGCTGTGGCAGCAAATAACTAGCATGGTTCTCAACCTTAATAACCTTTAATATGCTGACCAGCATAACGCCACCACCTACAAGGGCAGGACAAAGAAAAGTTTAGCGCTTACTAGACAAAACCAGATTTATTACACCTCCACCTCAGTGGAGGTGTATTCAGCTAATAATTAAAAATGCATAGACCACACAATAAAGTCAACCAAAAAACTCATTAATTACTTTTTCACTGCCCCCACCCTCCAGCAAATAGCCATGTATACTAAGATAGCGGCACTAGCAAAGCTAGGATTACCTGGCTTTGCTTATATCTACAGCGTAATCAACACTATAAGTAGTAGGTTACCCGGAACTGAGTGCAACTATCTCATTCGGCTGGAAATAACTGTAGGTAAAGGATTTGCCGCGGATCCAAGGGCGGTCGTGCTGTACTAAAGCCAACTGAGTACACATATCAGAAAACACTGCAGACGGCCATTACTAACTATTGGCATACCTCCACAAAAATATCCATTGTGAATTTTATAATAATCTAACGTCAAAGTTCAGTGCAGCGGTGGTAAATTTAGCGTAGTAAAGAGCACTTAATTAATTTTTTTGACTGTCCAGTCATGAGCTTGAAGTTGGACTGACTCAACACTTTAACGCATATCGCCTACAATGGTTCAAATACCCCTGCTCGTAGTTACCTACCAACTGCACTACACTGGTCCATAACCACGACGGTGCATCTAGCTGCTTGGAGCGGTTTTCCTGCAGTACCGCCATCCAGTCCTTACGCGTATCACGATCCATCTGCCGAGCATGAGCAATACCTATTATGCTAGCTAGGTAACCAGCAGCGTATATAGCATAAGTTTCGCTCAGTTCATCTAGTTTTAGCTTCATATCTTGAGGCAGTAACTCGCGGACAAAAAAAACATGATCCAGAAAACGCGTAGCGCGCATACGCTCCCCTAAACCTGGAGACAAGTGGCGGGCACCCTCGACTACGCGATAGCTATTATCGCGCGGCATGTTTGACTTAACTATATATGGTGCAGTAGCAGCCACTGCCTCCTTTATATCGATCAGGCAATACCTTTGATCATCTTTATCACCTATGCCCAGCAAAACAGCATAACGTAATAAGCCGAGAGAGCTGCAACCTTTAACCCAGTAAGCTGAGTCGAGTAGTTTAATCTTGGCGTCTTTATGGCGACCTTTGAACGAATTTACTAACTGATGGATTTCATACGAGGAGCAGAGGGTTTGTAAGGCGATTTTTTCTGCCTGCGACAATGACCAAAAATGCTTACCTAGAGGTATAGTCGGACGCGTATTTTCGATACGTTTACGCGCTAAGTTTTTCCAGGTTTGCTCAATAGAGCTATGCATGGCTACCTTAACCTGAGAAGGACGTAGCGCAGCCTTGTCTTGCTTGTCTTTAAAAGCATACTCATAACCCAGCATAATTCCTTCAAGCATACGCGCAATGATCACGCCAGGCAAGTCAGAGCCACGTGCAACAGTAGCCAACGAAAGGGCTAATCGTACAAGGTCATGAGCTGGGTTACCAATTACAGTCTGATCAAGATCACGGATATACATGTCAATACGACCCCTGAGATCGCCAGTAGGACCAAGGTTACCTGCATGACAATCGCCACAGATCCATATCTCTGGACCATGTGGTAAGCGGCAACCACGCTGGCTATGCAACCATTCATAAAACTGTACTGTGCTGCCGCGCACATAGGCATGTGCAGAACTAGCCATCTTCAGATTGCGCAGTTGAATAAGATGAGGCATACGGTTAGATGGACGCGGAATTTTCATGGATGAACTTGGTACGAAGTACTGGAAAGGTTCCATAAATATTTCATTTTATTTCACGAATAAAAGTTTGCGCTTGAGTATTCCTCTCTATCAGCTAGAACTTAAACGCTAGCCCAATCGAATTTTTAGAAAGTAATTACTTGTATGTTATAATTACCATAAGCGACATTATTACCGGTGACGTATCAGAAGTCAGCATCTAGGTAACGCCTAACTTCTAACCATGGCATCGGTTTGTTTAGCTGCTGAGAGGATACAGCCTGCACCAAGCGCTCAGTAAAGTCATCGAGAAAACCCTATTACTAAAGTTAATCTTGAACAACGATTTAAATCACATAGCAGGTTTTGCTGAACGGTAATTAGAGCAATTTAGCCATGCATCAACACTATAAAGTCAAGTGGCTGAATATTGGTATAGACGCAACTTATCGATGTACCGCTCCATAAAACCAGTTCGTTTAGTAGGTATTGGTATGCACATGGTTTATGTACTAAGCCAGAACATATACGCAGTGATTTTGATAAACAGTAATGATCAAAATGTCAAATTATTTAAAGCTGACTTATACTATCTGGAACGATTTTAATAAATATGACTAGACATGCAATTATCTACGAAAGCAGACTTTCTTGCGAACACGGAGTATTATTTGACTCATGCATAGGCTCACACTTAAGGGATTACGTCCACTATCAATGTAAGATACGCTAAAGGTCAGCAATTATGATCAAAAATTCTAGTGGGATTATTCATTATAGCAACGTTACTGCATATAGCCTTCTATTCCATCAGTAATCTACTCTGCGCAAGCGCCACAAACAAGATTCAACTTTTCAGATAAAACAATCAGCGCGATTATTAACATAATCGAGGGCAGTCAAGTAATACTAAAAGTTGCCTGCAGCAACACGTTAACTACGATTAATATGATTAATCTACTTCAGGCGTTCCAATATCACGCTAGCATTCATTTATTTCTCAGTTTTCTTTGAAAGTTAGAATGTTAATGACAAATATTAACACTGCTGTTTATGAAATTTAAGCATGATTGCTAACGAGCTGATCGAAGTATTAGCTGAATATTAACATCTAACAGCGCAGGTTCTCTGAATCAATTAATGATAGAGTATGCACCATCTTGCAGCGCCACTAGGTTTGATGGTGCATGAATACGTGATCGACACGCTTGAACCTTTTTAATGAATAATATATGCTACACTTGTAGTGCATAAACAATATCAGCAATCGCAACAAGCATTAAAACTTTTGATAAGTGGTTAGATTGTTTCGATGGTAACTACTATATCTGCTAATTAAGCAATGTTTTCTACCTGCAGCTTTCGGTAGCAGCACACAGGTCATGCTGAGGTACGCTTTATAAAACACTATATTCTTACAATATGCAATATGCATAAATACTTTAATTTGTATTAAAACTTAGATCTAAAATTAATTTATAAAAAATACGCTAAAGCTATCACGTACCTAACGCTTAGGTGGTTCTTATACTGCGTCTTTACAAGCTATCATTATCTCATTAGCACAGCTGGTCTAGACTTTTAAAAATTTTTATGGACAGCTGATAAGTATTTTTACACAGCCAGGCACTTAGGTAACACTTTAATATAGACATGTCTTCATTTTAAAGATAATACGCAGACACGCAACTATTCTTGCCAAATCAAAATCAACAGAGCCAGCCACTGTTGCAGCGTGGAAGATACATTAATTGGAGCTACACACAAGTTAGATGGTTAAAATAAACGTATTATAATAAAATGCTCAGGCTCAATGATACTATTACACATAGTGGCTAACGTAGCCAGAAACACCGTAGTCACTTAGTACAACATAGAAATCTATTGTGTGGATTATTCTGCTAACTGTAATCACAGGTAGATAAAATGCACTACTGCTAGTAATTTTTATCTATTACGCATAACACCCAAATAATTAAGTTAGATGTACGTCTTTTCTAGGATAGCGTAAACGTCAAGAAATTTAGATATAGATCTTTAGTAAACGACAGTAGATCTGCAGATAGTAGCACATAGTATAAATCTGCAAAAACCCAATACATAGCTTAAGTCTAACTTAATGGTTAGATTATGAGAAACCGCATAATAGTTCAAGTATATGCTAGATTACCCAATACAAAAAATCAAATAGTGTGAAATCAATACTATCTCGTATAGGTATATCAACCAGTAAAACTCAACTATCATGGGCCTACAAGGCAGGCGTTAACTACTTCTTAGTAGTAAAACTACATAAGTTAAACAGAAAAGCATATTTACTTATAGTGCGATGGTTTCTTATAAACTTTTCATCGATGAGCAATTTGAGCTGACTGACTTTTTTCCTAAAACATAAACACGTCATTGTTAGTGCCACCAAAACATGTGAATATAATTCACTACTAAAACGCCTGTTTAGCGCAAGCCATAATGAACAATGGCGACTTACAAATCAAGAAGCACCACAAAAATTTATCTCTCAGTAATATAAATGATTAAATATATCAAACTATTAGTTATTGTTAATAGTTGTATATATAAAGTTTAAAAAATTTTTGGCTAGCACATCTATAGCATGAGAGCATCAAAACTACTATTCTGGTACCATTTATATTTTATATATTACGAGGTAATTGGTTATTTAATTATTTGATCGACAATATCGACTACCACATGTAGCTAACTTTTTCATAGTCGACCTACAAGGGTCTACTTTGGAGTAATGATATGTTACCTATAAATTAGAATTACACAGAATTTAGCTAAACAAAATTGGCCAGGCCTATCGATTGTGCTACTTAGCGAATCTAACTAATTTATGGTTTAGTTGTATCTAATAACTCCTAATATTACTTAATGTTATCAGTGATATTTTAAATCACTTAATACTATCGCAACTTTACAATTCTAGGATGTTAGATTAATAGCCTTAAAGCTTATGGTTACTCATTGCAACGCATACAACCAACTCGGTACTATCCTAAATTTCTAACACATAGGAATACTGAGTACACTTAAAAAACTTTTTCCATCTTTCATCTCACTGTGTCTACTCAGTAACGCTTATTCAGTAAATACTGAAGACTAGTCAATTCAATATAGCTTATAGACTAGCTTCTGCGACACACTGCGTTATAGAAATAACAAAGAATGCATTGAGTTTCAGAATATTATAGATATCCTAGCGCTTTTCGTAATGATAAAAAACTAAAGTATATAATAGCGTCTATATGTCTAAAAACATAAGCAAGATTATGGCATACCTATAATAATAAAACATAACTTTTAATTTTTAATTAATGCTATAATATGGTATAATAATATTGATGATAATCAATACTCAGTATACGCTCGCATTATCTAAATAATGTCCAGTCACCACCATAGAATTGAGCATTTTAATGGTTTGCTATGCAGCTAGCTGACCTGCTTAATTTAGTGCCAATCCAACACTAAAGCAAGCTAGCGCAACGATCGTAGCTACCGTCGACGAGTTAGAAAAGTTCATAGAATTTAGAATAACTATCTATCAGAACGTTAGAGCTATTGTGATTAGTCAGTACTTCCTAACTATTACTGTATTTGATTAACAATCACTATTACACAGATACTCTGTGTACTGAATAGTATTACGCAGAAGGTTACTCACTAATGAGTAGTATATAGCGAAGTTCGATCTAAAGATAATAAAATTATGAATGCACAACAGCAGAGGTACTCACAGTCGCCTCGACTTACAGGGTTGCGTTGTTGATAACGCAATTGCGCTTACCATAGGCTTCAATGTTTTTAATTGACTTAAGTGCTCACTATATTCTGACCTAACTACAGCTTAACAGCTTGGAGACTAGCTTTCTATCTTACTTGAATCAAAATATATCAATAATCAATTTCTCTACTTTAGCGCATAATAGAATATTATGCAAGTTGATTTTGAGCTCAAAGGACAAACATATAATCTGCATGCGCAATTCACTGTAAATCTCGCTAGTTAACTAGCCCTGGTTGACGACCATAACAATAGCAGTGCTACCTACTATAAATTTACAATTCTTATAGTAAGTCGTGCAGAAAAAATTTTTAATCCGCCAGCACCAGCCTAGATTTGTGCTGGTGTTGGCGGCAACCTAAAAATTCGTTTATTTCTAACAAGCTCGCCAGGCTAAGTGGCAAAAAAGAATTACAAAATAGCGCTAAGTTCATCGCTGACGCCATATGTGCGCACCAGTATTTACTATACCTACAACAAAAATACAAATATTCAGTACTGTTTCGTGCTGCTCAAATTTAGCTCGCAGAAAAACGATTATAAAGTAACTACTGATATAGTATATATAATTGACTACATGAAATAATCATTGACTATGGCTTCTATATTACATGACTACTCAACATAATAATTATACGTAATTAGTGCTACACTATCACTCACGCTATTGACAGTAAGCCGAATGTTTTAGTTCAGGGAAAATTTAGAAACGCGTAATCATAAACAGTGCAAGACACTCCAAGCTAAGCTTAATATCAACAAAATACATTTGTATCTCAATAAAGATGTGCTCAATATATTGAGCTACTACCCTATAATGTGATATATTGTCACAGGTGATAGTAACCATTTTTGGTAGAGCAGTGCATACTAAGCCTTCCAGAAAGTGCATTAACGAATATAGTATAAGTGGTATTAGTAATGCATCTAGAATAGGATGCAGAAATCATGAATTTCAAAATTACCTGCGCGTTACTACCAATCAATGGGTACGCTTACTGATACTCGGATTGGTGCTGTGCGAAACTAATCTTAAAATTTTTACTATATGACAGCATATGATCTTGTCGCTAATGATTAGCTAGTGCGCCTACTCATTATCTATACCAATAGCTACTTAAGTTGCAGCCAAGGCTTAAGCAATTGTTTGTAAGCTATTCAATATAAACTAATGTAGGAGGCAAGCTTGATAGCTCAGTTTGATATGAGCAAGGCAAACACATCGGTGAAACGATACGCTAAATTAACCATTTAATTCAGCTTAATCACCAGTTAAGTTTAACTAGACAACTTATCTTTAATTTTTTTGTCATAAAATTATCCGGTTTCCAGAACGTTAATAATCCTCTGCAAACCACTACTCTTAAGCATTAAGAATACAATCGTTCATTAAGAACAATATTAGCGTGAGTTTGCCACTTATAAAGCAAGGGCCTGCACTAATCATTATCAGTGCCGCTCTTCAGGCGTAAAACTCTTACAGCAACATTCTGTAAAGAATGTCAGCAGCGCTTGCTGAGTCTTCTGTAAAATTATTGATGAGAGGTCATAACTGTGTTGAAAGCATACCGCAAACATATTAAAGAACGTGCAGCACTAGGTATTGTTCCCAAACCGCTAAACGCCGAACAAGCATTAGGCTTAGTCGAACTGCTGAAAAATCCTCCAGCTGGCGAAGAAGAATATCTAGTTAACCTGATCACTAACCGCATCCCACCAGGTGTTGACGAAGCTGCCTACGTAAAAGCAGGTTTTCTTTCCGCTATAGCTCATGGAGAAACTACTTCCCCTTTGATTGACAAAAAACAAGCTGTTAAGCTGCTTGGCACTATGCAAGGTGGCTACAATATCGTGACATTAGTAGATTTGCTAAATGTTACCGAGCTGGCACCTATTGCGGCCACACAACTCAAACATACCTTGTTGATGTTTGATACATTTTACGAAGTGGCTAAAAAAGCCAAGAAAGGCAATGAACACGCCGAAGCCGTAATTCAATCATGGGCTGATGGTGAGTGGTTTAAAAACCGCCCAATCATGGCCGATATGATCAGCTTGCGCGTGTTTAAGGTTAATGGTGAAACGAATACTGATGATTTATCCCCTGCTACGGATGCCTGGTCACGTCCTGATATCCCATTGCACGCTCTGGCCATGCTAAAAATGGCTCGCGAAGGCATTACGCCAGATGAGCAAGGTAAAATCGGCCCAATAAAGCAAATCGAAAAGATGCGCAGCCAGGGCTTCCCTATAGCTTATGTCGGTGACGTAATCGGTACCGGCTCATCGCGTAAATCGGCAACCAACTCGATATTATGGTTTTTTGGTGAAGACATTCCTTATATACCTAATAAGCGTACAGGTGGTTTCTGCTTCGGTAGTAAGATTGCTCCAATCTTTTACAACACTATGAAAGATTCCGGCGCACTACCAATCGAACTCAACGTCACCAATATAAATATGGGCGATGTAATAGATATTTACCCGTATGACGGTAAAGTTTGTAAACACGGCATTGATGAAGTAATAACCAAGTTCGAAATAAAGACCACGGTAATACTGGACGAAGTCCGTGCTGGCGGGCGTATACAGCTAATTATTGGTCGTAGCCTGACAAAAAAAGCTTGTACTGAGCTAGGTCTACCGCTTTCAACTATATTCAAACTGCCGAAAAATCCAGCTGAAAGTAGCCATGGCTTCACTCTAGCACAAAAAATAGTTGGAAATGCTTGCGGATTAGCAAAAAACAAAGGAGTGCGACCTGGCACTTACTGCGAACCCAAGATAACTACCGTTGGCTCACAGGATACCACCGGTCCAATGACCCGTGATGAACTGAAAGATTTAGCATGCCTAGGCTTTTCGGCTGATATGGTTATACAGTCTTTTTGTCACACTGCAGCTTACCCTAAGCCAATTGATGTAACAACCCACAATACCCTGCCTGACTTTATAATGACCCGTGGTGGTGTCTCGCTTCGCCCAGGCGACGGTATTATTCATAGCTGGCTGAACCGTATGCTGCTGCCGGATACCGTCGGCACTGGTGGTGACTCCCATACACGTTTCCCAATGGGTATTTCGTTCCCGGCTGGCTCCGGACTGGTTGCGTTCTCCGCAGCAACTGGCGTCATGCCACTAGATATGCCAGAATCGATCTTAGTGCGCTTCAAAGGAAAAATGCAACTTGGTATAACCCTACGCGACTTAGTTCATGCCATTCCCTACTACGCTATTAAAGCTGGCCTACTAACTGTAGAGAAAAAAGGCAAGAAAAATGCCTTCTCTGGCCGTATTTTAGAAATTGAAGGTTTAAGCAACTTAAAGCTAGAACAAGCTTTCGAGCTATCCAATGCTTCAGCTGAACGTTCTGCTGCTAGTTGTACTATCAAGCTATCGAAAGACTCTATCACTGAGTATCTTAACTCCAACATGACATTACTGCGCTGGATGATAAGTACAGGCTATGGTGATACACGTACTTTAGAGCGTAGAGCTCAAGCGATGGAAGCATGGATTGCTAACCATGAGCTGATGGAAGCTGACACCGATGCTGAATACGCAGCAATCCTCGAAATCGACTTAGTTAAAATTAACGAGCCGATCCTCTGCGCACCTAACGACCCGGACAATACCTGTCTGTTGTCCAGCGTTGCTGGAGAAAAGATTGACGAAGTGTTTATCGGTTCGTGTATGACTAATATTGGTCACTTTCGCGCTGCCGGTAAGCTACTAGAGCAGATTAATAGCCAGCTGCCAACCAGTCTCTGGCTATCGCCGCCGACAAAGCTAGATGCTCACCAACTGACTAAAGAAGGATACTATCGTATCTACCGTCAAGCTGGCGCACGCATAGAAATACCTGGCTGCTCGCTATGCATGGGTAATCAGGCACGTGTAGCGCAAAACTCAACTGTTGTGTCAACTTCTACACGTAATTTCCAGAACCGTCTTGGTGATGGCGCAAATGTCTACCTAGCATCAGCTGAGCTAGCTACAGTTGCTTCCATTCTAGGTCGCTTGCCGACCGTCAAAGAGTATATGGATTACGCAACAAAATTAAACATCATAGCTAGCGATGTTTACCGCTACCTCAACTTTGATCAGATTACCGAATTTCACAAAATATCAGCAAACGCTAACATTCCATTGATTCAGGCCTAAAATATATTAAAGCAGAAAGATGTCGAAGGTTTTATCTGCGGCATGAGCTGCAAAGCTCAGTTAACGTTTAAGGCAACTAAAATAGTGCTTGCGCAATAACGATTACAGAAAACTGTTATCTGCGCGCCTGTCGGATGTTTAGCCGAAGTAGCTGAATATTCCATACCGCCAGGAATACCGCTGAACAACCCAAAGATCAGATTAGCCACGACCATCGCCTAACTAGTCATGCATTAACAATGCTGCAGTGCGAACGAACCAGTAGTACTATTAAACTCTGCATACAGGATCCTTGTCCAGGTAAACACCTGTTGCTTATATGAAACTGTTCGGCGCATAGCAGTACGGGAAGATATTTAAATAAAACTAATTCGGTTGATGTTAGAAAGTATAATTAAAAACACGCTAGGCATAAGCGTAATGTGCACATTAACCTAGCTTTAATGAAGATAGGCAGCTAAAATAGCACCTAAATGATCAACACCAGTCCAAACAACACGTATGGTCTCAATACTGCATTATCTTTTGCTAGTCTTGTAGTAGTGTCAGTCAATATCTCAAAATAAAAAAAGAACGTTACCGAGACGGTTGTCAAACAGCTAGCACTAAACATGCTAGTAATACACTGGCTCAAAATATAAGACTATAATCTTGTCTTAAAGCGAAAACCAAGTAATCCAGTAGTACAGATTGCTCAGAACAAAATATCTTAAACACGATTTAGTGGTGCAACAACAAAATGTCTGTTTAAGTTTTCAATCAGCCAAGCCTATATTAATGAATAACGAGAGTCTTGCTGTGCGCCATGATTATAATCATATCTAGCAACTTAGCTGTTAGCTTTTAGCTAGCTAATCATACGGCTATAGAAAATCTATTACAAGAACTCAATGTGAAGAATTGCATTTTTGGTGGTAACTACCTACCATACGCAACAGACCAACCAAACCATAGTTAGAATTATTCTGTTAGTCAGCAAGTTTACGAAGAATAGTTTTATAGGTTTGACACAAGCAGTGCATATCTATAGATATATACCAAATATTAATGAAATGTTATGATACTCAAATAAGGCGCCGCACTTTACGAAAAGTAAGCTTCTGATCATTGTCAGCGGCAATCTATTGTCTTTTTACAGCAATCAGACAGACTAAAATAATAATATACTGACACTAATCTTGCTACCAGCATGCAAGAAAATTAGTGTTTGTCGAGTACAATAGAATGCTCCTTGCGCTCAATCTTGATACATACTTCGCCTTTTTTAGTGGCAACTTTCGAATCTATACAAAAGGTTAGTAAAGTGACGTATGACTTGCTTATAAGCAGTCGTAGGAGTAGGCTTGCTGGTTCTTTTAAAGAAACTAATACATGGACAGTTTAACCACCATGGATTCGCTACTTTTTTCAAAAAAGTAAAGCTACTTCATTATAATAGAAATAAACGAGTAGATCAATGAAGTAATCGCCATTAAACCTACTACCGTAACAAACACATTAGACACCTGCCCACGATACTTAGCCATGGCCGGTACTTTGCGAATCGCGTACATTGGCATTAGAAACAGGATCGACGCGATGATTGGACCGCAGAGAGTTTCGATCATCCCAAGAATACTTGGGTTTAGTGTCGCAACAAACCAACACGTTATTAATATAAAAGCAGCGATGATACGGTCTAGTGACTTAGCAGCTTGGCTGCTGCCGGTTTTAATTATGAGACCCTTAAGGCCTTCGCTAGCGCCAATATAGTGGCCTAGAAACGACTTAGCAATAGCCATAAACGCAATCAACGGTGCAGCAAAGGCGATGGCTGGATTATCAAATTGGTTAGCAAGGTACGACAGGATTGATAGATTCTGTGCTTTCGCTTCAGCTAGCTGCGCAGATGATAGAGTTAGCGCACAGCTAAACACAAAGAATAGCACGATTGATACCATTAACAAATGCGCACGATATAAAATCTGTGAACTACGTTTATCGGCATTGGCGGCATACTGGCGCCTCTGGTCAACCGCAAAGGCGGAGATGATTGGTGAATGGTTAAACGAAAATACCATTACCGGAATTGCTAGCCAAAAAGTGTTAAGTAGGGTTGATGGCTCCGGAACATAACTAATGGTACTAAAGATACCACCGGTCCAGTGCGGAATTAGGTACACTCCTAGCAGCAACAAAGCGACGATAAACGGATAAACCATAAGGCTCATAACTTTAACGATCACTTGCTCGCCACAAAGCACCACGGCTAACAGGCTAAGAATTAATGCAAATGCCATAACCACCCGTGGTGGCGGCATAATGTGCAGCTGATGTTCCATAAAGCTACTTACAGTGTTAGTTAGTGCTACGCTATAGATTAATAAGATTGGAAAAATCGCGAAGAAGTACAACAAAGTTATCAACATACCAGCCTTGAGGCCGAAATGCTCTTCAACCACACCAGTAATATCAGAACCATCATGGCTGGACAATATGAAACGGGTCAGGCTGCGGTGGGCAAAAAACGTCATCGGAAACGCCAGCAAAGACAGGATAACTAATGGCCAGAAGCCTCCAAGACCAGCATTAATTGGCAAAAATAACGTACCTGCACCAATAGCTGTTCCGAACAAGCCGAGCATCCAGGTAGTATCTTGGCGGCTCCAACTTGTAAGGGTTACAGATGTTGTTATATAGCGTTCCTCAACACCATTAGCCTGATGATTCATCTGGTTTGATCTCCGCATTTCCATGGCTTAGACAAGCCAGAAGAACGTAACAGACAGTGCCTCTTATAACAATTCCGCGATTGCTTAAGATGCTCTTGAATAAGCAAAGACTTAGCCATGGGACAGTTAAGCAGTACAGATACACCAGAACTGACGTAAACAATAGCTTCAGCTGGCCTAAGTATGATATAGATAATACATTCTTGCACAAATTTATTTTAGAATCAGGATCAGGATCAGCGCTCCTGGATTTATCCAATATATGCCTATACTAAAAAATTAGAGCTCTACCATATATGGCACGCACTAGCTCGCAAATAAGCTAAAATCAACCGCAAAATTATCACTAATGAGTAATGCGCATCTATTTTATGATTATGTATTGCATAGCAACACACCTCATACGTCGTAGCTACATCGTCAACCACGATGTACGATAGATTTATCGGTAGCTTATATGCAAAGATACACTAGTTTCTAGAATAAACATAAAACCTTAGCTGAATTTAATCTTGACTATCAAGAAAAATAGCGGCAGTTAATGATGTACTGTATACTCGTAGGTTGATCTTGTAGCTTTATTTTTATTAAATCACTTTACCAGTTATAACGTGAGCTGCTTAATATCAGACTTTATACATAACATATGTAAATATGTTACTACACGTGGTGTTGCACCATAAAGTATCTTTGCGCAGATACAAGATAAAGACTGTAAAGCTATACTGCCCACATACACGATAATAATCGGTGATATAACTATTACTTGTATGACGCAAGGTAGTAGTTTGTCGGATAAATTTATTGAGGCTGCACGAAACACTACACTACACATGATAGCCATAAGATGCATCAGTCGACAGGAAAAGTCAGCTGAAGAATTAATTAGACCATGACTCTGATGTAGTGATGAATCAACCTGACGATGATTATGGATACTTTATAAAGTCCTACTAGAAGAAATAGTTTTTATTGTTTCTCCTTATGGCTACTAATATAACAAGCGACCATTTAGGCATTAACATACACGCTAATTTATACGACTAACCGGAAAAATCTTCGAGCACGAACGCGTGCCGAGTACTAGCAGCTAGTTCATTACTGTACGCATAACGCTGATGAACCTATTTTGTTACCAGGCACATTAACAATGGTAGATTCACCTCTCTAAATAAACAACCAGTTTTAGCAGTTATAATACGGTTTAAAGTATATTAAATTCAGTGGTTATGTGCTCAACATACTAGGCATTGTTAGTAGTATTGCTTAATAAGCTAATGACTAGCTGTAGAATACTTATGTTTATGTTGACGCTAACCTAACAGTTAGCGATAAAATTAAATTTTTAAATCTACCATCAAAAAATCTATACTCATATAATTATTGAGGATTTATATGTCAAGGTGGGCATAGATTACAATATAACATATATAATGTCATATTATTATATGAAAAGAATGCAAGAGCGAGATATTAAATTTAATAATACTCATGCAGGAATTTTTTCTATTTATAAAAACATGCTGTCTTAAAAATCTATTATATTAATCTTCTCAAATTCTTAACGAATACCCACACATTATCGAGAGCAATAAGTCTTATATGATCCTAGTCCAGACGGCGGCTAGTTACAGCATGCACTGCTATTATCACTAGCCCTTACAGCATACCCACTAAACAAACATGAGATGCAACAAAAAAAGCAATTAATTATCTAAATTGAGATAAATTTTTAGATGCACTAACTTGAATGCTTACAATAATACAATAAAAATAATCAAATTAGATTACCATAGGTAACTATGAAGTAAATATACTTACAGACTGCAGTCTGTATGGCATTAGCTCCATAGTCAATCTATAAGGTTAATGCAGCAAATATTTTAAGCATGCTGCACGGTGGGCAATCTTGACATAGATTAAATGTTAAGGATAAGATATAAAACTGCTGCACATGGTGATCAAAATTTATAAGGATCTAACTAAACAAGCTATATAAGTAGTGCTAAAATCTACTATATCAGATCTTGGCTCATATAAATTAACTTCTGTAATCGTAAGAACCTTGCGGTATCTAGTAAAGAAGTCTCGAATCAAGCATTAATCTCTTGAATGAAATGACTACTCACGATCAACACTGATATTAGCTTATCTTTGGTACCTGTGCCCGTGAGCTTGGCTCACAAATCAATCATCTACAAAAATCTTACAATAGTAAGCTTGACTTGCAATAATTTAAATTAGGCAATACCAGGTCAAACTAAATCATGAGCAAGATACTGATAATGGTAGTGTTAGATACACGTAGGCTAAACAGTAATTGCTTCTCTATTATAAAATAAACATATCAGCTCACGGTATGTTGTGCTTATTTAAATGCAAGATTTATATGACCTTTGAATTAACTACGAAGTTTTTCGACTAGCAGACCTGTAAACGCAACTCACCAGAGTAATTATTTAGCTATACCTATCGCTAATGTTATTGCATGCATCATTTTCTGAATCATCAACATCCAATTAAGTTTTGTAAGAAATTTTGAAAGGCGCACTGGAGGCGCACGGTGGATTGCCTATTTAATTAACTATATCTACAACTCCTCAATGCTCTTATTCTTAAATTCAACAAACCGTAACCGGCGCACGAGCAAATCGCTCTTATCGACCAAGTTCGTAGATTTTACGCACATTGTTAATCAGTATAGACTATTTTTTACTCAGTTACGTAAAATACATAATTCCTAATAATTCATCAAACGTAAAAACAGACTCATGCAGTATAACTACACGGCACACACCAACGCGCTATATGCTGCTTAAAACTGTTCTTGCCTGCATAAAATAGTGATCACACTATGTTCCTCTAAGAAATTTACATGTAAATATTCTCGTTCACTAACCACTCAAGCATTAACATTACTAACCAACTAATTAGATCGAGATTTATTAATCTCAAAGTCTGATAATTTTTTATTTATTATAAATTTTAAGTCGCGCTATTATTGTACCTCGTAATATGTATATCTCACATATACGTGTGACTGCTGCTTAAGCAGCAGCACGAGAGCTGTGGATTATGATTGGTATTGCGTCACCCTATACGCAGCGCTACCGCAAATAATTATTCAGCTATAACAATATAACATTGGCATTGTCTACCTACAGCTTAGTAATTTTCACTGTAATTTGTTTAGCTTCGACAGCTTATTAATTTATCTACTTCGTCAAGCTATCGTGTTTATCACGAACACCACAGGTACGTGGCTATTTATAATATAAACTAATTTACTAACTGTTCTGTTTAAGTAGGTGATTACTTGTAAATAGCGCTCATGAAATTTTAGGTGCAGCGTTAGTGATTCTTGATAACTATACTCAAAACGATGAGTAATGGTTGATCTAGTATAAATTTTAGCTGTTGACTAGTTCATGAGAATCAGCCTGGCGCTGACATGATCTACAACTAAATTGCTAACATGGTGATTTGATCACTGCAAATACATCAACATCTAGCACGCCAATTAAGCTAATATATAGATACAAGGATATGCTTTATATATTAACAAATAGTAATATTAGTGTATCAAAATTTCTAGTCACGAAATTAAAACATAGAGGCTGGCTTGCCCGCGATGACTAACTCTTGGCTGACCAGAACATAATAGCTATTCTTTTTCTTTAGGCATTGCAATGCATATGCGCAAGCATGTAATAAAGAAACTTACATTATTAATCAAACTATAATCTGCATAGTCTATGCAGTGTATTTCATGTTAGCACAACTAGCCATAAATAGCTATACTTTTGAACTAATCTAGTTAAAAACGTTAGTACAAATTTAGCTATTGAGCATAAATATAGTAATATATAAGACGTATCCACCATTACACATTCAATAACTTTTGGGTTTAAATATGGACTTTACTATAGTGCGAGATAAACTAATTTGCTAAACTAGCATAGTCCTCACTCTACTCACTAAACTTTAAAAGTTTTTTTGATCTATACTAAAACAATAGTCATTTTTAGCTATAACATTTTTTGCGGATAACAAACAATTATAGATCAAAAAGTTTTTTAGCCTTGTTTAGATTGTCTGTCAGAATAAACCATATACATAGGAACGATCGGCCAAGTATAAGAATTGATTGATGCGTCATACTTAAACAAAAGCACCCACTAGTATTATCTGATACATAATCTCTTCTCCTATTAATGAATCAGGCCGACTGCAACACCGACTGACCACTCAATGCTAAATCCAACAACTCACGGTTTGCAACAGCATACATAGCATAGTCAGTGCCAACAGCAGCACGAATTTCTACCATCATTGCACGCCATCGATCAGCCATGTCTTGATGTTGCTTAAGCCATAGAGCCACACAAGCCTCCATGTCTTGTGGCGCATTGATCATTTGCAGTATCGAAATAGTAATTGCCCGTTGCTGCCAGTCTACGTCATCGCAGAATGCTTCACGGGCTTTAGCTTGCCAGTTATTGACCACTGGCAGATCGCTGATCTGCTGCAAGTACCAAGGTAAGTCCAAGGCACTGCCAACGGCAAAGTAGGCCTTGGCCACATCGGCAACGTCATGCCCGGTTACATCAGCGGCCTCAATGATTGGTAACAAGGTGTACAGATGAGTAGTACCTGCAACCATGCGTGCCAATAACTCTGGCATACCAGCTTCGATATAAGCTCGGTAACGAGCCTGCCAGCTTTCGCGAGTTGGACCTTCTAACAGCTCATCAAGTTTCAGACCTAATGTCGCCAAGTGTGAACCAAAGTGCGCAGTATCACGCCCGGCATCCTGCTCATTGCGACGGCTACGCAGGAACCAACGTGTAGCGCGGCGGCCTAGATGCATAAGCTCATCCATTAATTCCAGTTGCAAGTCAGCACTGGCTTGGTAGTCGAGAGCCTCGATCTGACGAAACCAGTGTGGGAGGTGGAAAATATCACGTACGATTACATAAGCGCCGACTACATTCGCCTGGCTCATACCAGTAGACTCTTTAAGTCGTTGAACAAAAGTAATACCCATATGGTTCACTAAATCATTAGCGATCTGAGTGCTGACAATTTCGCGCTTCAGACGATGACAACGCATGGCTTCACCGAAATTAATAACCAAGCTCGGTGGGAATGCAGTTTCCATATCACGAGTCAGATAGTCGTCATCAGGTACCAACGACTGGAGTAAAGATTCCTTAAGGTCTATCTTACTGTAAGATATCAGGACCGACAGCTCTGGACGGGTTAAACCTTTACCGATAGAAGCACGCTCAGTAAGCTGCTCATCGGTTGGTAGGTACTCGATAGCGCGGTCTAGCTTACCACGACCCTCTAGGTCGCTTATCAAACGCTTATACTCTGCGGCGCGCTCATAAGCTTTACGGGTAGCCAGAGATAAAGCCTGGGTCTGTTTATAGTTGTTCCTTAATACTAAGTTACCAACTTCATCAGTCATGCTCGCTAGCAGTTTATTACGCTGCTTGTCAGTCATGTCACCGGCTTGTACCACTTCATTGAGCAAAATCTTGATGTTTACTTCATGATCTGAGCAGTCCACACCGCCAGCATTATCAATAAAGTCGGTATTAGAGCTACCTCCATTTAGACCAAATTCAACGCGACCTAATTGGGTCATGCCTAAGTTACCGCCCTCGCCTACTACTTTACAGCGCAACTCATTACCATTGACGCGCAAAGCATCGTTAGCTTTGTCGCCTACATCAGCATGACTCTCGGTGCTAGCTTTGACATAAGTACCGATACCGCCATTCCATAACAAGTCTACCGGTGCCCTGAGCAAAGCATTTAGCAATTCAGTTGGGGTTAGCTTATCATCTAGAATATCAAAGCGTTCTTTCATTTGCGGCGAAATAGCAATGCTCTTTGCGCTGCGTGAAAAGATACCACCACCTTCGGATATAATACTAGTGTTATAGTCAGTCCATGCTGAACGCGGCAGCTCAAACATACGCTGACGTTCAACGAAGCTACTTGCTGGGTTCGGGTTAGGGTCAATAAAGATATGCAGGTGATTAAAAGCCGCAACTAATTGCAGCTTATCAGACATAAGCAGGCCGTTACCAAAAACATCACCAGCCATATCACCTATGCCTACCACAGTTATGCTGTCTTTTTGGACATTAATACTACGCTCACGGAAGTGACGCTGCACGCCAACCCACGTACCCTTAGCGGTGATGCCCATCTTCTTGTGGTCATAACCGGCCGAACCACCGGAAGCAAACGCATCGCCAAGCCAAAAACCATAATCAATAGCGATGCTATTGGCGATGTCAGAAAAGGTCGCGGTGCCCTTATCCGCTGCCACTACCAAGTATGGGTCATCATCATCATGGCGAACTACATTAACCGGTGGCACTAAAATGCCGTCTTTGAGGTTGTCGGTGATATCTAATAGACCAGAAATAAAGAGGCGGTAGCAAGCAATGCCCTCAGCTGCAATCTCGTCACGGGTGCCACCTAATGGCAGACGGCGCGACAAAAAGCCGCCTTTAGCGCCAACCGGTACAATTACAGAATTTTTAACTTGTTGAGCTTTTACTAGACCGAGCACTTCAGTACGAAAATCCTCTTCGCGGTCAGACCAGCGCAGACCACCACGCGCTACGTTACCAAATCGTAAGTGCACACCCTCAACACACGGCGAGTATACAAAAATCTCAAACTTCGGTACAGGTTTTGGTAATTCATGAATTACACGCGGGTCAAACTTGAAGCTGAAATATGACTTATTTTGGCCATTAGCGTCAGCCTGATAGAAGTTGGTACGCAGAGTTGCTTTAATCAAGTCCAAGTAGCGACGTAATATGCGGTCTTCATTTAGCACCTGAACATCATCTAATGCAGCTAAAATCGCTTGCTCTAGTCGTTGCTGCTTATTTTCTAGGTCATTAGCAGTGAGCTTACGCGCCAGATAGAAACGCATCTTGAACAACCTAGTCAACTCACGAGCGATTTCGATATGGTTGTTTAGAGTGCTGGCGATATAACCAAGGTCAAAACCTAAACGGATCTGCTTTAGGTAGCGAGCATAGGCTCGTAGCAATGCTACATCACGCCAAGGTAAACCAGCGGTAAGTACCAAACGGTTAAATGCATCGTTTTCAGTGTCGCCGTGAACAATATGTACAAATGCATCTTGCAGGGTGTCGTTAAGCTGCTGGATATCTAGATTCACGCCTTCGGCAGCGATAAACGCAAAATCATGAATCCAGAACTCGCGACTATTGGTGTGGCGTAAGCGGTACGGAAATTCACCTAACACGCGCAAGCCAAGATTTTCTAGGATCGGCAACACATCAGACAACGCTAATGGGGTATCCGCATGATAGAGCTTACAATGCAGCTCACGTTGACCGGAAACCTGACCTAGCGGCTGATAGAAGCTCATGACTAATGGATTAGCTTCAGTTAGGCTGTTAAGGTGATGCATGTCTACTACTGCTGAATACGCAGCAAAACGCTCGCGGTAACCTGCCGGAAAACCTTTTGGGAAATCAGCCAGTACTTTTGTGCCAAGAGCCTCACCAAAACTTTCAACTACTAGGCTTGCGTAGTCATCTTGCCAGCTGCGACAAGCTTGCACTACTTCTCGTTCGATTTGAACTTGGTCGATATATAAATGATTTTTCGGGTCTACCCGTAAAATTAACTGTACGCGGGCCAGCACAGATTCGGAAAAAAAGGTCCAGAACTCACAGTCTAAAGCTTTCAGGCGATCCATTAATACTTGTTGGATTTTCTGACGCACTTCAGTAGAATAGATGTCACGCGGCACATAGACTAAACAATAACAGAAACGACCGTACGGATCTTTGCGCAGAAATACGCGAATTTTGTTGCGCTCCTGGATTTGTACAATAGACATAACCGTATTGAACAGTTCGCCCACCGGAGTCTGGAACAAATCATCACGCGGCAACACTTCAACCACTTGGGCAAGCTCTTTGCCTAAGTGAGCTTTAGCCTGAAAGCCAGACAAGCGTTCAATTTCCGCAACTTTGCGGCGGATATAAGGAATCATACGCACACTTTCACCATACACCGAAGAGGTGTACAGACCTATGAAGCGACACTCCTTAATTACTTTGCCATAAGCATCGATGTGGCGGATCGACACATAATCAGGGTAAGCTGGACGGTGAACACGACTTGGGTATGCAGCCTTGGCAAACGACAGCACAGTCGGCTCGCTTAGATAGGCTACGGCATAGCCTTCAATTTGAAGGTCTTCAGCAGCGAGGCCGGGACGAAGCAGCTTAGTTAGACCGAGGAAGGAATGAACGTCATATTTAATATAGCCACTATCTTTATCGTCACGTACTATAAACTCTTCATAACCAAGAAAAGTGAAATGGTTATCTACCAGCCATGCCAAGAAATTCTTTATCTCAGATTTTTCTTCAACGTCGATACTGAATTGACTGGCATCTATATTTGATAGCAGTTCCTGAACCTTAACTTTCATAGGTTCAAAATCGGCTACAACTACGCGCACCTCTCCTAGCACCTGCTCAAGCTCTTTGCTCAGTAAATTCAATTCAGCAATATTAGCGCAACGGTCAATCTCCAGATATATTAGCGATTCTTGCTGGATATCTTTACCATCGGTGCTTTTTGGCAAAATTTCTAGTAACTCACCTTTTTTTCCTCGCCGCACGTTAAATACAGTGGTTTGCAGGGTATGGATACTATAGCTACGGCGGTTCAGCTCAGTACGGACTGAGTCTACCAAGAAAGGTAAATCACAATGCAGCACTTCAACAGCAGTGTGTGTCGACTGCCACCCATGACGCTCATAATCTGGGTTGTAAACACGCACTTGCGGTTGCATGTGATTAAAGCGTTCAAACAGGCGCCAGGCAGATAGGGTGCAACCGACAAGATCGGAAAGGCGTCGCTGGGTTAGTTCGTCCAGAGAAATAATACCGAAGAATTGTTCAGCGAACAGCGCCAATTGTGGCAGTACCGGTTCACTAACATGCTGAGCCAGCGACGCTTGCAGTTGATACTGGAAGTCGAACTTGCTGGCTGCGGTGAAGAACGCCATCTGTAGCACTCCACTTTGGCTTGTTATTGATAAAACATCGCGCGTTATTCTCTTGCGGAAACGTTAGCTCTGCTCGTACATTTTATTAAAAAGCATCATAAACAAATTATGGTGGCAGCCAGGGAGGCTATATAAAAAATACGGTCGCATACAACTTCCATAAGTTTGTACACCGATAGATATTGATAAGACTGGCAGATCAAGCTCTAGATACATAATAGGTCTACTATTTAGCTTAATGAATGTAGAAAATAGCTACTTGTGACGCTGCAACATATTAGATCATCAGTGCGCAAGTTTATGGTTGTGCACTGATGATGCATCCAGTATTTTTCTGACGAAAAACCCGTTAATTTTAAGTCTGTAAGTACCAAAATATAATTTTTACTTGCTTATTAAGTTACACACTGAATGTGGCACAGGATGCAGCATAAATTTATTATTAATAGCGAATGATTACGCTACACTTTACCACCCCCCCAACGGCCAAGATTTTTTAATGATACAACTAAACACCGATACACTACTAACCACTATAATGAAACAAGGAATAGATAACATGGTCGTGCTCTGCTACCATGGCAGACAGGCGAAATGCTTATATGCTTACCATTTATCCAGACACAAAATGATCTTTATTTGCATTGTGGTTACACTGGTTTATGATGGTTACGTTGCATTAGGTAGCAACAATTATCTAGAAGTAGTCTAGACTATTACAGAATCAGATCTAATCGAGAGCAAAAGAAACTTTTGCTGAATATTCTTAGTGATGCAAGTAATTTTGCTTGAATTTAAATAACATTGCAATTAAATATAAGAGCTGAACAGAGTTCACCAGTATAATGGTTTTTCAGCCTACATTAAAAGCTAATATTTTTTGATGAAAACATCGCATGCATCTTTAGTCACCGCAACTCGCAATGCATTAAAGTAGACACCATCCTCAGCTAAGAGGTTATTGTAACATTTAACCTATCTTCACAAAAATCATTCTAAGCTAATTATCGTGATAACAATGACCAGATCTGTTAATGCAGTTAAGCATGCATGGCGCTTTTCTAAGGCTGGAAGCCTTACTTGGCATACAGTACTCACCAGTTAGTAGTGAGCAAACCTAAATGAAAGCACTGCGCAAAGCCAGTTTGGCACTAGAAGAAGGCGACTTGACGCTGTGTATGCAAGTGAAGTATGATGAAGTCATATTTGAGGTAATATGCTACAGCTTGTATATGGCCTAGATTGGTCTATTGCTGCTATATCAACCAGCCGCATCTACTAGATCGCGTACTATAGGCTCATAGCTAAGCTCAGAGCCACACACTTTAAAACAAGATGTTTGTCTACATTGCTGAACAAAGTTCTAAGCTGTCGCCATAACCATCCATAAATACATTATTTTTAATTTAATAGTCACAGACAGTTTCTGGTATATCTGCAGCAAACCATTATCCGTAGAAATGCTGCAAAAGTTACTGCCGGGCAGCTCGATAAAGCTATCGCACAGCTCTGTACTGCTCAGTAGATAAGTGTTACATCTTATTGATTATTGCTTTCATGGCAACTAGCATATAATGGAACACAGCACTAAAACTAATGTCGAGATAGGGGCTGGCTACCAACCCATAATCGAGCGGTGATGTTTTGTGTTGGCTGCATACGGTTGAGCGAGCCACTAACTAGCAGCAAATGCTGAACAGGTAGTTCACTAATTAAAATTGACTGAACACAATAGAAAATGTTTTTTTAAAACATACACTCTAGGAGGCTACATACCTGCTTACTTCTGCATCAGGTAAACACCATATAACATGATCAGTTATTCCAAAGCCATAAATCCCAACCACTGCTAATTAAGTGAGCACATATTGTCTGTAGCAACGCTAACGCACGATCAATAGTGTTTTAACAAGGGTAACTATTATATCACACAAAGTGTGAGCAGCATCAGATTTAAAGGTAAACTAGTCTACCTCAGCTAGGCATAGCAAAGACAGAATTTATCAGCGCTTGCATACTATTTTAATAGTAGCTAGAAATTAATTCTAGTCAGTGCTGTAAGTCTTTTAAGATAGCTGTTGTTGTTGTGATACATATACATAAAAAACTACTTTGAGTCAGCAAATCTGTACAAACCGCACATAACCTTTTTATTTATTATAATTGTGCTATTTTTAAGAAATTCTTCTATTTTAATTAAGTATCCACGCATAGATTATTGAATCTATTCATTAATTGCATACCACAAGCACCATGGACTAACTATGTAGTAATTATGATGCGTATAAATTGCAACAAAGTATCTTACTAATAAGCGAATTTACTATGATAGGCTACACTTCTAGATACGTTACTAACTAAAGTAGTCAGACTTTATTGAATTCTTTCGTTGGCGCGACCATTATTAGTTTTGTAGTCGCAGAATAATAGCAACCAATGCATGCCTAACCGTAACAGATATATACCCTAATATCTTAGGTCTACTAATGTATTACCATCATCGGTATATGTATAATGGTATTTTTATTCAAAATAACATATACGAGCATGCTCCATCTTGAATAAGTGACTATAAACCTCAGCAGATAAGACAATATCTGGATAAGAGAAACAGATCACGCCCACACGCGTAACCTTGCTTCTGACTATTTTTTTAGTTACTATGCTAAAGTCGCCATTCAAACAATGTCTATGCAGCAATTTCACATCATTACTTTGAGATATTGACTTGCTTCATTGAGGCCACAGGCTGTTTTGTGTCAAAAAATAGTTTTAATGTCTAGCAGTTCACTAAATAACAATTAGAGACTAGAGACGACTAACTACCCGCGTATACATAACCATCACCGCTAACCTTGGTACGTCTAGCAAACTTACTAGGCACACCAAACAAATATAAGCAATTTAATAGAAACTGCAGTGCAAAATTCTTTGCGCTGCTAACGGAAAACCTAGCGCACAGATTTAATCAAGTAGTGAATTTACGCCATTTATTGATGTTAACTGCCCAGTAATAGTAATTTATTCATACATGAGATTAACCAGTGCAAGTTACTTTCATTTTTATGGCAAGCTAAAGATCTCTTTGTTTACTACTCAAATTGTATTCGCTGTTAATAATGTTATTTCTATCCATGTTCCATAACCTGATTTGATGGCCTACTGGTGCGCAGTTATGCAATAGTAACTACCCCAATTCACAGCTTACTCGCATCACTGTACGCTACCGACAAAACAACCGCATCGAACCTTAACTTTTAATTCTACGCTTATAAAGTAGATCATGGCTATCCACAAGCCAACTATTCAGATTGCTTTCGCTAAGTAGTACGCTGATGAGCATAAACAGTACTGTCAATAGTTATTTGATCACAAATCTATTTAAGCCTGCATACCTGCAGGCTACTAAAAATCGAAATGATAACTAGATAACTGAGCATGTTTTATATCCTTATCCATCAGTTATCTAACTTGGCACATTATTAACTAACTAGATCACAAATATACCGAACAACTCCAACAGTGCGCCATACTAGATCAACTCACTAAGCAGGAAGTAGACCACTGCCTGCACTATGCAATAGTAAGTACTAATAGCTAAAATAATGATAGAAACACCATTAGCACTACCCAGAGCCATGCACTAAAAATATTCACAAATAGAAGGTTAAGTTACATAGCACACCTTGGAGAATGTCTACTAGCACTTAGCCATAAACCAGTGCACGAAACCACCTGATTGAATTTGTGCTGCATCCGATACTTTGTGTCGAGACTGACAGCATCATCGTGCAAACAAATACAGCAAGTACTGGGAGTACAGTAGCAAACTACTCTTAAACTAATAACTTTATACGGTATTCAGGCTAGTTAGTACTAGTTACTAACCTCGTGCCAGATCGCGTATTTCTTGTTCAAGGTTACAATATAAGTAATACTCAACTTAAGCATTTATTTTTTAAAATAAATAGCAATGAACTCGGTAGTGCACCCTAGAATAGGTATAACAATTACTATGAAAGTAATTTCACAGTATCGCATTTTTTAATGCAAGATGGCGGTTTATACAACAATACATTTAAAAAAGCTACCAACACTACATTACCTGTGAGCGCTTTCAATCTTAAAGACAAGAACTGAGCCATTAAACAACAACCATAGGTAATAAAATAATTATTTTGAAATTTTAGGCCTGTAAACAAAAAATCTTGATAGATCGCATAATGATTACTTTTTCAATACGCGTATAACCAAATATTTGAATCAATCGATAATTGAATTTGTATATCAACGCTACCTCTTGATATACAACGATATAAAATTCATAAAAACACGATTTAGATCAAAAAGACGGCTACTCAATGCTTTACTATTGCGATATTTTTTGCGAAATACATAAGTATTGCCTATAATTGCTAGCGCCCCGAAAATATGTCTTATACTTTCACTGAAGATGCTAATACGGTCTATGCAAAATAGCTACGTTATTAACCATCAAAATTACAATAATGAGTTAAATTACATCAAACTTGCTGGGCAATCAGGAAGTTTGCTTGCAATGCAAGCGACTCTGTACCATGGTGAATGTTACACCGTATGACTTTACAACTTAAAACTTTCCTCAAAGACTAAACAATATTTATCTCCATCAGCCATAATGCGCTGATTATATCAGACCAGGATTTATAATTACGCTAATATATTGCTACATACCGTATATACTGAATTTGCTTGTTAGCACAACCATGCATACGCTGCAGTAGACTAATGTGAAGCTCTAGTAGCAGCAAAAGATTTACAAGGTTATTTTGTTGCAGAAGATATCGCTGGAAGAAAGCGTCGACATCATTTAGCAAATATTAACCATGAAGCTGGAAATAGTTTTTACACATAGCGTTATGCACGACACACTCCGTGTACTGTTTATTATCCAACTACATAAAATAATTATTTTATTACTTATTGCTCCTGCATTAACGCAGGCTGCCAATTATATATTATTTTTACTACAGAAGGCCAACTACCACAATAAATAGAAACCTGCCTTCATAGGCTTATAAAATAACCATTTTCAAACACTAAAGGCATTTAAACGACAGTGCAATATATAAAATACTTAATACACATATGCATGTTTTTATATGCTTGCGCTCTAAATCTTAAAGATTTCATTAAATCTAAATTTTATTGCATACGCACTACTGAGGTATAGTGCCACACTATTGACAATGCTGCAGGTAACCAGCAGACTTAAGCTGGAGTCTGATAAATAAATGAGGAAGCCAATGACTCAACAATAGCTATACATCTGAAGACTTTCTATGCCATCATATTGCATGATGCATACTAAAAACTGCTAAAGCAACAACTAAGTATTAATATACCACTGGTGTATTATTGTATGCGAATTGACTAACGAGAAGCGTTACGAGTTAACGGAAAACCAAGACTAGAAAACGGTTTGCTATAGGCGATCACTAAGGCTCAATAACGATAGTTGGCAATTAACGCTTCATATTTAGACTTAACCAATATATAAAACGCAGTAGGCGAAGCTATCTAAGTGATAACTAGCGGATAAACACACCATATCTTTTTCGTTTCCGTCGCAATATAGACCTATAGTTTGGCTTACTAATGCGTGCCATATAAGCATAATCTCGCAAATAATTCCATGGCTTCTACTTAATATTGCGCAACGCTACCATGAACGTCTATACATCTTGCACACACTCAACACTACCTAGCTTCAAACAAAAATAGTAGCAGAAAGACTTGATGTGTCTTTAAATACAAACCTATAGGCTTTGAAATATCCAGTGCGGTATTTTTTAATATAAATGCTACCGCTAAACTCAGCTAATGCATGCGTCATGTCACAATACATATGCAAGACTAACCGTCAAGTAATAAAAAACTATACCTTAATCAATGTGTGTAGCTATGATAGCGCCACAATTAATTACGCTAGGATTATAGCTACAGCAGCAATCAATATTGCTAATCAAAACCACTGGTAAACTCAGCACAAACTAAGATTTTGCTAGGCGCTGCCTCCAAACGTAGCTATAACGAATAATAGCTATAAAATTGAGTATAGTAACTGATAGCACAGAGCAAGGCTATTAGCCTGGCCACTCTTGACTGCTGTCAACAATACATAGGCTGATCAGGTAGTTAGTGGTAGTTAGTATCACTTACAAAATACCTTAACTCCTAAACCAACCTGATTATAATACTTCACAAGTAAGCATGCTAGGCACTATTAAGTGCAACCATACGGAAAACTCAAACTTAAATCTAATCGATGAGCTGGTAGATTTAATTAAGACTTAGATTCCAAGGAAAGCATCCCTGCTCAAAATCTTGATTTTAGATAACCTAACGCAGCACAAGCTATAACGAGTCACACACAGAACGATATGGATAACCGTACATAGCTGTCACAGCATATCGTTGTCTGTGGCGTATATACTTTGACGCAACCGTCTATCAATTAGCACGCGTAGCGCTGAGATGTAGCTTAGTTTACGCCAGGACATAAATGGTTGACTTATTAAATACTAGCTGCTTACATATATAGTCAGCTAGCACCAGTACGTCAATATACGCATAGCAGCGTATCTAGTAAAGACGTATACTTACTAGTATTTTATAAACTAAGCCAGACCAACTGGATAGCAAATGAACAAATCAGTAATATACTGTTAGTTATTATGGATCGCGCCGATATCAACCTAGCGAATGTTCAAGAGAAATTAAAATTCCGGCTATCTGCACATTACAAAGTAATCTTGCCTTCTCCAACACGTTGCGTAATAGCCAAAATATTGTATATCCTGCTGTAAAGTCTTGCCAGCTTCATCCTATTGCGCAAATTTACAATTTTATGTGTTTAACTTGTCGTGCGGTATACGCTTGATATCTTAGACGTGGCACGCAATCACCGCTAACACGGTAATCGTTGTGATTGCGGTAAATAACCAAGCCTATCAGGCTTGTCCGCATCTGATTGGTTATTATGGTGGCAATAAGTATGCAGGTATGAAAGTGTTCTCACTAAATAGCATTGCATTTACAACAGGACAGTAAACATATAAAACAGCACCACTTTCAGCTATTAATAATGATAAGCTGGTCATTATATTGTATGGAGTAAAATTCAGAATCTGTCAAGACCGACTTATACAGGATAAACGATAACCAATAAGATTTTTTATGAGTGCTGAAATTTAGTACACTAGACGGCACAAAAATGAGCTGCTCACTAATAAGGTAAGATTAGACAATCACAATAAAAGTAGCTTCGCCATCTAATTGGTACAACCTCACCACGATGTCGCAGCTAAAAAGTAACATCGCTCATACTAACATCAGTAACAGAGGCAAAAGCTAGCACAAATCTAACTCGACTAAAAAATTTTAACCCTAACGTAACTAGATCGTATTTTATGTGATGAATGAATAAACATGCTAATAACTAACATCGTCTTGCAGACTATGGTCAAAAGTAAAAGTATCACTTCGTTGTGGAGTAATACTAATTATCCGGACGCATTAGTACTAAAAGCTAAAAGCCATAGCTTACTTCTATGGTAAAAATACGCCAAGTTTCGAATATTAAAATAATTAGCATAACACTGAAGCGAGTAGTTAATTGTAGTCATCTGTATATAATGCCGACAAATACCGACAATTTAGATTTAGAATAGTGCATTCCTAAAATAGATTAAAATAAACGTCAACTTATGTTACCTGGCATTAATAATATAAAAGCTGAACAGATAACTTCACTAACATATAGAAACTATTAATATAGTCTATTGGTTAGTGTATCAGCAACTGATATTCATATTAAACCTATGCAATACAAGCCATATAGGTCACACCGTGGAAATTTTTAAAGAGTTCACCTTCGAGTCCGCCCATCGTCTACCATACGTACCAGAAAGCCATAAATGCTGGCGCCTACACGGACATTCGTTTAAAGTAGCAATTCACTTGGTCGGCAATTTAGACTATAATACAGGCTGGCTTCGTGACTTCTCAAACATCAAGGCAATTTTTAAGCCGCTCCATGAACGCCTCGATCACAATTATCTTAATGACATCCCAGGCCTAGAAAACCCAACTAGCGAAGTATTGGCTCAGTGGATCTGGACTGAGCTCAAGCCTACGCTACCAGAGCTCAGCGCAGTTCGAATTTATGAGACCTGCACAAGCGGTTGCATTTATCGAGGCAATATCGCAACATGTAAGTCAAAACAATAAATAGACTACCCTTACAGTGGTTTATTTATAACTAGTTCTTGTATAGTCGCATCTTAACACGAAAACAAGTAAACGATAATCTGCTTTATCAGTAATACTGATATGGTTACTATCTGGAAGAGCTTATCATTAAGATAAGCTATTCGATTTAGATTTAACTAATGATAGCCAACTAAATAGCTATCCGTTTGTATACCAATGCAGCGATGACTCATATGCGCATTTTCTCAAAGAGCACTAAGGAAATTTGCTATTATTGCATTGGGTACATGCGGCACCACTTTAAATCTATAAATTATTTATGATAACGCATACTGCGTCTAACTGTTTACCCCTCCCACGCAAGCACCAGGATTTTATAGCTTTGTATCTAGCTCAACTGAAAACTTGCATCTGCAAAGTTTTCAGAGCACTTCCCAAGACACCGCTGCGTAATCGACACCAACGAACTATTCAAAACCAGCATGAACACAGATACTTCAGCCAATGACTAAAATCATTGACCAGTGGCATCTCTTGGCAGCAGCAATATTTTGCTAGGCACTAGAAGCCTGTTAGCGCATTTGCTAAAAACACTGAGTTACAGTAAAAGCCTAGCAACTAGCACGGCTAGCTAACTTACTAACAATGTTAGTACAGATCTTTACCGTGAAGTTATTTACAGCTCGAGGTTCTGCTACTTTACTTCGTTGGCAATGATAACGCACTAATGAAACGGCAACCTGCGCTAACCAAGTCCTTTATGAACAGTCAATTACACAATAAAATCCATATCTAATTAGCGTACAATCAATTAATTGCAGTGTGAAATGCTTGGTTATATTTATACTTATAATATTTACTTAGTTTCGGCAGATGGCGACGCTTAAGCCGGTGTTTCTTGTCACACAGATATTTAGTCATAATTATAAGCATATGGTTATTAAACCATCTGCTTTTAGTTTAACCTAAAGATTTAGCTATCTAAAGCGTACTGTTAGAGGCGTAACTACGCTTAGATAAGCTGGATATTATATATATGCTGAATAGCATTTAATATCTGTTCAGCAATCTGGCAAAAGCTGACCTATATTGCGATGCATGTATGGTATTTTATTATAGACAGACATGATAATAAATTCAAGGTCTAGGCCTCTAGCGTTACTGAGTACGTATTATAAGACAGCTTAAGCTCTATTAAAATACTCTTGTTCACTGTAATGCTTATGATGTTAGTCAGGATTATTTTGGAGCGTGGACAGTAGAACGCTAGCGGCTGGTGCACTTAAGAGCACGACAGTACATAAAGCCAAAAATTTCGCGCTAGTGCTTATCGTTAAGCACTAAGATGTTAAAACTAGATTATTATAGTTGATAAACGGTGTTTGACCTGAAAAAAATTTAGGTGAATTTAAAGTCAGTAGTACGATAGACACCACAGGTATTCAAGAAGAAAGTGTAAGAACTCATGATGCTTCTGCTCTTTTCCAAGATCCAATTAATATTCGCAAATATAGCGTAGGATCTAATGGTGCAATTTTAAAACGCCGGTAGTATTATATGGGTTAGGAAGGCTAACTTTATGCGTCGACAACTTTAAGAAGATCTTGGCTATTATTGCAATAATACAACGTAGATATCAAGGCTAAACTAATACAAGTTTAAAACACAAGGTTTATTTGAAAACCCACACTGGGTAACACTTAGTATGGCCTAAAAAATAAACTAAGCATTTAATAATGTTGATTAAGACAGATCGCATGCTAGCTCGGTATATATTATATATAGTGTTTTCTATCAGAGTAAAAATAATTTTTAGGGATCTTATTAATAACTAAAAAATACGTTTAGATCCAGCTAAGTACCTCAACCTAGTTTAGATTAGCTCGCTTAACGTTGTGTAAAATTATCGTTATTTGTGCCCCAACCATCAACGGCACAAAAAATTTTATTTAGCACTGATTTAAAGGTTATTTAACCGGTCAGTTTACGCTTACTTATCTATAGATAAGACTATCTTAGTCAAGAAACAACCACTTAAGAATAAAAACAACGTGACCACATCAGCAATACTGGCAGCTTAACGAATTTTACTCTAGTCAACCATATATTTATACTGACACCTCTACACTGTAACATAACCGTGTATGTAATACTGCCATAAGTCTTCTATGAATTCATCATAATCAATCAAACACACGCTAGCCTGATGCCACTCTTAAACGTAAGAAAATATCTTACTACTGACAAGAGTGCTTTCATGCTGCTCCTATTTCATGACTTAGCTGTTTAGAAGTTGCACATTTAATAATGTGCGCAAACCTGGTATTGTTACAAGTATAAATGCAATATTTATTGCTAACGTAAGCACCAGCCAATGCCTTAAAGGTTTTCTTTGGTAGCATTTTAGCTTCTAAATATAGCTTATTCGCCTCATACTAAAGTTGACTTTTTCTTTCATAAATTTTATTATTAGCTTTAGTTTGTTCACGGCTAGCAAATATTTTTATAAAACACTGCAGGCTCGTATTTTGCCGCAATCCATTTGCATCTAACGTTTGCGTTCTAGAAGTTTTCTGGTTATAGGCAACAACCATACAGTCCTAAAAACACATTAAATTACTCTGATAAATTTTGTGCATATTAGATCAATATGTCTGCTATATGCTCAGGCTTGACAAGATCTATAAAAAGATCACCGCAAAACTTTTACTAGTACTAACATCGTCTCGACTTACACTTCGTGTGGTAGCATATGATCTGTGTTACTCAATCTCGCACAGAGCAGCACTTAGCAGTATTAATCAACTACAAGTCATAGTGCAGAGAATTTTCGCCAATAGTTTGTAGCCAGCAAGAAAAATCTTGCTCAACAGACAGATTCCGTATACTTATTAGTCAATACATACTTCACTAAGATAGTAAAGACTAGTTAGTCGTCATCATAATAGATTTTTTACTAAAATTACCACCAACCTAACTACGTAAGTGCCTCCGTAACCTTACAATCTTTAAAATCTAATGATGTCTAGACTAGATAGCAACAAGCTCATCAATATAGATCGAACTATCACCTAGCATGTCTAGCAATTACCTGCGCTAAGGTAAGACAGATACATTATGGGTAATTTCGTTGGTTATCGCCGTTTTTGAAATAAATTTTGCTTAATCTAAAAATATTTCTTTGTAGTGCTTTCCTTCCGCCTCTAAGTGGATTATATAATTTACAACATTCACTATTATATATAATAATAATAGATCAACAAAAAATAAGTCAGCCATATGCCATAGTAGCCTTCAAGGCACAATATATCAGCGTCCATGCTAATCCAGGAAAATACAGCTGCACCAAGCACTGTGCGTTTTGTATTGCGCAAAGTTATTTTTGTTTAGTATTAAGCTGCAATGTAGCCAAGATTATGATATATCAACTATTTTAGGATTTACTTTACAAAGCGTTTAAATATAACCTTTTTAGGAAAATGTTGCCACCAGAGAGGTATTATCTGATTTATCAGAATGCACGCACAGCTTATAGCGTTAATTTTCAGCCCTAATCGGCCAGTAACTGAGAAATTGTTAATTAAAATACTACCACGTTCAGCAGGCAAGCTACCAATATTGGTATATCAGAACATAAAACTAGTAGCTTAAACTATAAATTAGACCGGTAAACCGTCACATAGGAGCGATCTGTAATCGCTCTATCACGGTACAGCGCCATATTTACATTTGGACGCAATCATTAGTGCAACTCACTAATTACGAGTGTTTGCAGCCATTAGCACGTTTAGGTACTACAATACCTAGGTTTAACGGATAGCTATAGCTAACGACACGATAGATGTAGATATTGCTAGATGCATAGTAAAACATCGTCATCTCAAAATTTGCTAATGACTCATCTATCCAGATGCCTGCAAGCTATGTTTGAGAAAATTAGCATACTATAAAAAACGAACTTATAGATGGTAATTCAACGCTAAAACTATGGTTTGTTTGTTTTTTACATATATTACACACTATCCAGATAGTCGCCTAAATTCAATATTCTTTATGCGGTAACCATCATCTAAAGCGTTCTGAATTTGTAACTATCAATCTTGCAACCTACTGAACCAATCCCGTCTTAAGGGGCCCGGCTCGCTTGATTAGGCCTGACATACAAGAATGTCGCGCTACACATCGTCAGATGAATGTATACCAAGGATTTTGCATGACTATCATACCAACTACCGCACTAGTAGTTCCTGGGCGACCAGAACAAATATCAACCCGCATAGCCTTTTTCATCGCTGGCTTCGGTATCGCGACTTGGGCACCACTAGTACCATATGCCAAAGCGAGGACAAACATTAATGATGGAAAGCTTGGTTTATTGCTGTTATGCATAGGCATTGGATCTATCATTGCGATGCCTGCAGCAAGCGTACTAACATCACGGTACGGCTGTCGTCGCGTATTGACGATTGGAACAATTATGATCTGCTTAGCGCTACCGATGCTTGCTACGGTCAGTTCAATTCCATTACTGATGACCGCGTTATTACTGTTTGGTGCAGGTTTAGGTACTGTAGATTTAACAAGTAACCTGCAAGCAGTTCTAGTAGAACGCACCAGTGGCAAGACTATGATGTCTGGATTCCATGGCTTGTTTAGCCTAGGCGGCATTGTCGGCGCAGCCGGGGTTGCTGGGTTGCTAGGGCTCGGTCTGTTGCCATGGCAGGCGACACTTGTAGTGATAACTATCATAGCAACGGCACTACTTAAAGCTATTCCTCATTTATTGCCTTACGGCAGTAAAATCTCAGGTCCGGCGTTTTCTATGCCTCATGGCGTAGTGCTGTTTATCGGCTGCCTATGCTTTATCGTGTTTATGGTTGAAGGCGCTATACTGGACTGGAGCGCAGTGTTTCTTAGCGCTGAACGCAGTCTTGATGGGGCTTATGCCGGCCTTGGTTACGCAGCGTTTGCCTTAACTATGACTGCCGGGCGTCTAACCGGTGACGCGATCGTACGACGCCTAGGTGCCTCTCGCGTAATTGTAGTTGGCTGCGTGCTGGCCACCGGTGGTATATTACTAGCTACGTTCTTCCCCGCTTGGAAAACTGCACTGCCTGGATATGCACTAGTAGGTGCTGGTTGCTCAAATATCGTACCTGTGCTATACACTGCCGTCAGTAAACAAACGGTTATGCCAGAACATATTGCTGTACCAGCCATCACTACTCTAGGTTATGCAGGCATTCTTGCCGGACCTACCATAATCGGTTTTATTGCTCATGGCAGCAGTTTAAGTATTGCTTTTGTACTGATTGCGCTACTACTGGCTGGTGTAGCTATTAGCGGTAAAATTCTTAAGATGTAAACTACTCACTACACTGGACTATAACATTATTTATGCTGTATATATTTTGTATTGTACTGGTCAATACTTATAACTTTTGTTGTAAAACTAGTCTTCGTGACTTAGTAACTCAAAAAATATATTCTTTTAGCACGCCAAATAGCGCAGCAAACCTGAGAGATCAATGGTTTTACGGTGCACACCGTATTCTATGTACCTTTTCATGGGTAACCAGAGACAGTTGGTTCAGGAATAAATATTCCCTCTCTCTACAGTCTAATTTCTTATAGAAAAAGCTGTATGAGACGCTTTTCCTTAAAAATGTATATAGCTTGCTAAAGTTTCTCTGTAGCTCGCATGCACACTTACTTTTATTAAACTTCATATGCTAGAAATGTTATACTCACATAATCAGTGTAAGCGCTCTATAATAACTACTAACGCAGTAAATATAGCACTTTCCGCAAAAAATAAAATCATTACCGCAATAAAACATTTCATGACAGGCTTTTAATTACGCTTAATGATAGCTAATAATCTATGTATTATTAATTTAACGTAAAAATTTCTAGGAAGTTTAATGAAGATAAACAATAGCATGCAATACACCTGATAAGCTAGATAAATTTATCTTACGATTCATGCAAATAGATTCTTGGGTTGCACATTAGCGCTACTAACGTAACATTGTATAGATTTTTTCTATAGATCTTATAAATTATTTTATAATTTTAAATTTTTTTTGAATTACTTCTTAGTAATATAAATAAAAAGTACATGTACTAAACTGCCACACATAACATTACAGCTAAACATGAACAACTTACAATACCAAATAGTAGTTTTTTAATTAAATGTAAGAAATATCCTGAAAATCCTGAACAGTATTTTTTCGAATATTATATACGAAATCTAATGTCTAGTATTTTCACTCTTTAACGCATGCTAATATATTTTATATAAATAGGATAATTTCAATCAAATAGTAGTTATGTACAGCGCTGATATATAAACTGAGAGTATTACCACCAACTTAATTTATATAGATTATATACTACTGATTTAGTATTTTATATTCATCTCCTGCTAATTATATATTTAATACCGAAAGAAGACAGGTTGCGTAAAACTCCAATTAATATATTTAAGTTTATTAATCAATAAATTATTAGTGATATAAACTGTTATCTAGATAAAAGTTTATACAGGCTTATTAATTGTACAGGAAAATATTCAAAATGTGTTTGAATATACTTTAAAACAGTTAGATTACATTAATTATTCTTGCCTGAGTTAAAATGAAATTTAACGAAAACATCAATTTTATTGATAAATAAAACTAACAGAAGTAAATACTATCAATCAATCCTCATTGTACTAAATATTTTTTTGTAGAACGACATTCGTTATATTGACTATGTATTTATTGCTACTAGTGACTATAATAAGTGCTAAGCGCTACTAGATTATGCAATACTAAATTAGTTTTCTAGATTAGCTGATCTTTTTATCTTTTTTTAAAAGATATTAATAAACCGTGTTGCAATGAGGCATAATTAGTACATATACAAAGGTGCACATGACTATAGTTATAAATAAAGTGAAGAGCCTTTAATATAAATTAAAGTTTAAAACTATGAGTATGATGCATAAACATAATCTACCACTAGTTCGGATAAATTCCAGAAAAATCTTACATTAACTGGCTATAAATAATGATCAATAATATTAAAATTTATTTATTTGGTTAATTAAAAAATGCTCACAAAATAGCTGCGTAGTTAGTGAAGAACTAACCATATCCTTTTTAAAAATAGTTATTAGCACTATTGAATATTGACTAACCGTAAATAATTCATTAGTGGCTAAGCGGTAATTTGAAGACTTATGCCTAAAAATATTTTTTAATATATTGTCTACTAATAAATAACTCAGCAATCTACATTGTGGCTTTATTCAAAATATTGCGGTATTAGAATCTTTGCATGTATCTGTTTTATATTGTCAGAAGCCACTAACTATTGACTAAAATTTTTTTATACGAGTATATCTATTCTATTTAGAGCAACAAAAAATCAAGAAATATAATACTGTAAACCTCTGTATACCTTGGTAACTAAGTATTAGAATAGTTGTACCTCGCACATATAGCTAATACTAGATAGCATATTAATGCTATACTGAATATACTTATCACCAAGTATTCAACTAAAGAGTTAGCTAAGCAGTTCTTAGCACATTACATCGACGAGATACTCGTTTTATTTTAAAATAAAATATATATAAACAAACCATATATTACTATTTAGGTTTAAGGTTATCCGACTTACCCTGCGATTTTAGCATCAGTAAACATTTTAAGAATCTTTGATTTCTGTAGTATGCATATGAATTGACTAGCTACATATCTATGTAGCGCTACTATTCTCGCATGAGCTATGCACTCACTAACTTTTATGCCTGCACAGAGTCTAAAAACATCTGCACTGCTTTATTAAACTAATCGCGCTTCACGGCATTTTTCAGGAAGAATATTGTGCGTTACAAAATCAGCCGTAGTGACCATTAAGCTTTCTGTGTAGGATTAGATAAATACTAGCAGCGTAACGTAGTAGGCTCTAGATGCTTAGGTAAATTTACTAGGCCTTCATAACAATGACACTACTAAATACTTGCATGAATGCAAATAGCTGCAGCAGCCAAGATTACAAATCTTTATTTATGTTAGGTATCTCCATTAGTGACTGTATTCTGTTAATCTTTAACGGTACAATAAAATATGTTTATTACAAGAATATAATGTAGTTTAACATCTTTTTTCACGCTTTCATCATAATACTAGCTACAACGTAACTATGATTAATTCTTGCCACAGTCTTGTAAGAGCAATCAGAACGCCTAATTCCGTATACCTTAGTATATAAGCTAACACATAATGTACATGCATTAGTACAACAGAGCCAAGTACGTTTGCATTAGACAAATATAATGAACAATCTAAAATAGATGAGAACCCCTTTAGTCAGGATAAGTACTACTTCTCGCAAACTATCTATAAACAATCTATAATATACTTTTTGTCGTGGTAGTAATAATCCTTAGCGCCAAACTATTAAAGTTTAGCTGTTATCCTACACCTCTAATCTGAAACTAAGAATTGATGTACTACTTCAGCAGAATCTGCACCTATGAATGTATTCATAGGTGCAGATGATTTTCTCAGTAAATTTATGCTTAAGTAAGATGTTACAATGGTTTAAATTAGTGCTATAACTCAGCTTAATCTCGATTATTTTAACTTGAGAATGACAAGCCTATCTGAAAAATACTTTGGATCAAAGCAGCTATCAAGAGTTCGATAGCCGAAGTAAACACTTCTACAAAAAATATAAAGAAACTATACTTTATTGGCATCATGCATAAACTACCTCAAATGGTAAATTTGTTTAAAGAGCGAACGCTATTCACGCTTTAAGCGGCACTGAAACTTATAACTAAAATGTTGAGTGCTGAATAGCTATAGGGCTTTTAAATAACCTAGATTACCACGTCACGACGTAAAACTGTTGCAGGTATATCACTGTTGCTAGTGTGGAGTAGCTGATATATTTAAAACCTAGGCTGTGAATATCAATGCACATACCTTCGGTATGTGCAGGTTTATATAGCGCTCATAAAGAATCTAACGCTAGGCTCAAGAGAAAAGTACTTATTAATTATTGTATGTTAGAAGAGCTGTTGGGGGGGCGAAGTAGTCTGGCAAATTGTTTCTACAAGGTATCGATATTGTCTAGAATTTAGTAGTTACGACATAATATAATAGTGAATTTGTAGTAGTTCATATAGACCTATAAGCTTGGAGGCACACTGTTTACCATTATTAATTAAGTTAACCCATAATAACAGCATCAGGAAAATAAGCTATCTAAATTGGATAACACACAAGTAGTGAAAATTGCATACTAACTCAGACAATGAGCAGGTTCATCATGATTTCTCGTTGTTAGTTTAGTTTAATTCTTAGGCCTGACAGCAAAGACAGAGTATTAATTAGAAGTACCCTAGATTCATAAATCTAGACTTAGCATACATGCAGCTGCTAGCGCTATTACTTAAATAGTTAAAGCCTAATAAAGCAGCATAATTTTCTTGGAGTATCTAACTAAAATAGACATATATAGCATTAATGCTTATCTGTATTAATTGTAATCATAGTTAAGATGCTGTCACATTCATTGAATATAATGCTGGGTAGCATATCTATGGTCAACTTACACCAGTATGTTGCGGACACCAAAGATATAGGTATTATTCTATTCTAGGTTTAAATGAGTTAGTGCGGTCTATGTTATCGCGTTTAACTGGATATACAGATTAACATATGCGTAAAACTGTTTAACGTTGCGAATATTTACTTCTAAAGTTATGGTAGTCATTGATCTAGAGCTGTGCTTATATTTATAAGAATTGTAGTAAAATAACACTTGGCTTCCATATCCAGAAGCGATCAGCTATTTCCAAACTTAGTAAGCGCTCAAGCCTTAACCATACTGCACAGACTAGTAACTACTGTATATTAGTTCAAGTAACTAGAATAAAAGCTATAGCAGCTACACTGATTGAGGTGCTTGAGTGTAGCATAAAAACTTATTTTATCTTTGATTAATTTTAATTCTTTTTTTTATGTACTGACAAAATACGGTATAGGTTGTCGGTTAGATTCCATGATCAATGTTATCAGCAGAGCGAAAAACTTTATATAGCTACCCAAAAACATATAATATATGCTACATTAATAATGTGCAGAGTAGAAAACATCTAATAATAACTGATGTATAGGTAAATTATATAGATACTTGAAATGTTAGCATATTTTATCGTTGTGATCTGTAGCTTTAATAAGCTTTGCTAGCAATATAAAACTTACTTACAGATACTTTTCTAGCTCACCATTAAGCTGGCGCATATCTGCCAGTCATTAGTCTATTGCACAACATAGCCGCAAACAGCAGTTTTGGCATGAAACAGCTAGCTTATACCCAAAACTTAGGTATTTTACGTGTTTTGTGTTGTATACTGCGATTTGTTTGAGCTTACTTTGTAAAACTTTAACTAAAATACTTAAACATTGACTTCTTTAGGCGCCCAACTGGCTATCAGTCCTAAGAAATAACTAGACAGTGCGCCGCTGGCTATCACCAGCTTTGTTATACGTGTAGATCTGCCAGGATCTATTAAATATCTTGCCTCAAGATATAAAAACAGTCTTGAGCGCAATACTTACGTTCAAAACTATTCCGCTTATCTTCGCAATGAGCACTAGATTTTTTTGGGGGATGGACAGCTATGCCTATAAATTTAAGTTAATCTGCATTTGCCTCAAAATACCTGCCTAGCTGACTATATTCAGGATACTTTTAACGCCAATACGACCAACGACAAAGTAGCTTGGTTGTCTTGGCGTTATATCTAGCTCCCACACATAAATAGTATCAATGTTACCTTGTACGAAAAAGTACAATGATAATATCAATTATCAGTAAATAAGCTAACTAACTGATAGCATTGTTTACTACTATGTGCAGTTTGCTAATCGCAGAGCAGTAAATATAATTTCGTGTAGTAGGATGCACCAGAGACTATGGCTGTTTCTAATGTAGAGTCTATTAAATTATAAATAATGACTAAATAAGCTAAAAGAAGTCGCATACGCTGCAATTTCTATAGCATTTCAAAAAAACACTAACGCAGACATAAATGGACATATTTACTACTAATGATATAAATAGATATGTTAATCTAAGACTAAAGGTTACTTAAACTACTTCTAAGCAGTACTGCGACTAAAACTCAAAGCAGTATCTAATGTTTCCACGAGATATAAATAACCAGTCCATGATTATAAAATATTAACAATGTTAACATACAAGCAAGCTTTGCTTATGCTTTTAAGCGATAGAAAAGCAGAACCCCTGCCTGCTAATAATGCAGGCAGGGGTTCTGTAATTTAATCTTGACGATGACCTACTCTTACATGGGGGAACCCCACACTACCATTGGCGATGCATCGTTTCACTGCTGAGTTCGGGATGGTATCAGGTGGTTCCAATGCTCTATGATCGTCAAGAAATTCTTGGTGCTGAGTCGCGATCAAACTAACTCTTTTCAGCAAATTATATACGTAACATAAAATGTTTCAATACCTAATGTAATTTACAAATTAATTATCTAAAGTTTTTACGACCTTTGAGAAGATTTTTTATTTTTTAAAGAGGTATTAAGATCTTAATAGGACGCTAACTAAAAAATAGTTGGTAGCAAATATAAACTGAACTATTTTGTAACTAGTATCGCTTTTATTGAGCAAAAGCATTGATGCTCTTTTTAGGTTTTCAATATAAATAAGTGTTCAGAAAAGTAGTGGTGGAGCCAAACGGGATCGAACCGTTGACCTCCTGCGTGCAAGGCAGGCGCTCTCCCAGCTGAGCTATGACCCCCCTGTCTTTTATACAGGTATTTTTACATAGACTAAAGGCATTGTTTTTTAATAATTAATATTATTTGTACTGAAACCTAACTCAAACAAAGCAGTTAATATTTTTTTAGCGCACGCTTTGTGCTTACTACTAAATTATTTTATTCTAAATGAATACATTTAATATTTATTTGCTAAATTATAGTAAAATTTGTTTGTATAGACAAAAAGGTGGTGTATATAAATGTTCGTACTATTTTAATTCATAATATAAACATATAAACTTATTTACTTAATGTGTAGTGCTGTATTTTTTAGAATATTTAGCCAGCTATTGTGGAGGTTTCTAATCTTAATTGTTAAAGAGCAGTCAGTTAAAAGTTTTTGTTTGCCAAATTTGACCTAGGTGCCACTACTATACATTAATAATCAAAATTGTCAAGCTTGACATGGCTATGCATAATACATAGTTTTAAATTCTTCCCCCCCCCCTTAAGCTAATAAGGGGTATCATATGCTACAAAATTATATAACTGTTGTCAACATTTATTTTCTCAATTTTTTCTTTTCTATTAATGAAAAGAAAAAATTGATTATAGAACCACACAACCCTGCTTTAGCTTTAGCGATTATTTGTAGGCTTAGCTAAACTGAATGTAGTTTTACTATCGTAGCTTACATATTTTGCTTATTCAGGATTTTTTTATTTTTTATACAACGCATATAGCACTTAAAATTATAAGTAGATATAATTTATAGTCAACACTTAATTTTGCTTTTGTATATTCAATATAGAGCCTAATGACAAGTATAATAGGCATTCTACTTCTTTACCATGACTTCGGACGAACCAACCCCAATGATCACCCCACCACGCAGCCTCCCCTCGAAATTATTTCCAGTTGGCTTGCTGCTGATCGCCATGATCTCCATTCAGTCCGGCGCTTCGCTTGCCAAGAGTATGTTCCCTGTTGTTGGCGCACAAGGCACCACTACCTTACGCTTGATTTTTGCTAGTGTAATCATGCTAATTCTATTACGCCCTTGGCGCGCCAAGTTGACAGCAAAATCGTTGCGCACAGTCGTTATCTATGGAATCGCGCTAGGTGGTATGAACTTCCTCTTTTATATGTCCTTGCGTACACTTCCCCTGAGCATTGCAGTAGCATTAGAGTTCACTGGACCGCTTGCCGTAGCTATATATGCTCTGCGCAAAGCGGTAGACTTCCTATGGGTTAGCCTAGCTATCATAGGTTTACTGTTATTAATCCCTACAGGAAAAACTGACAACACCATGGATCTGGTAGGGGTAGCTTATGCATTAGGTGCTGGCGTCTGCTGGGCACTATATATTTTGTTTGGCCAGAAGGCCGGCAATGATAATGGCGTGCAAACTGCAGCTTTGGGCGTCATGATTGCCGCCTTGTTTATTGCGCCAATTGGTATTGTGCATGCCGGTACTGCACTGTTGACACCAGCATTAATTCCTGTCGCTATAGGCGTCGCAATTCTATCGACTGCCTTACCGTATACTTTGGAAATGGTCGCGCTTACTCGTCTTCCTGCCCGTACCTTCGGCACCTTAATGAGCATCGAACCAGCATTTGGCGCTTTCTCCGGCTTATTTTTCCTACAAGAGCATTTATCTATTGCACAATGGCTCGCAATCATTTGCATTATTTTGGCATCAATTGGTGCTACACTGACGATGCGCAATGAATCCAAACCTTTAGCGTCGGCAAATTAATCGAAGGTAGTGGCAACATTTACTGTTCATTTAATCTACATTTTACATTATACATGAATCTTTTTTTTGGAGAAAAAACGAAACCCTGTAATCGAAAATAAATTATAGACCATTAAAATCTTTATCTGCAACATTAGCGTCAGACATACTTTGCTAAATTCTATAAGAAATCGCATACTAACTTGTTAATCAGCACTACTGCAAGATTGCATTGAAGTGCTTACTTGCCAAGTATTTGCTAAATGCAAAATGCGGTGTCTATATGCGTACGTAAGACATAATACAAGAATACAAGCCACTAGAAATATTGAATATATCGCTTGATTTAGTAATCAACAGTGCTAATTGATACTGGGTTAGTTGGCGAAAATTTTCTACGTCAATATGTATAAAAAAAGATCATGCAGATATACTTAAACCAAGAATAAATCACCGAAAACTTATCCATACCTGCACAAAAAGCTATCCATATGAAGTCTAGATCTTGAAGTTTGACCTCTACTATTTTTAAATAAATTAAAGTAAATAAGCTTATCCTAATAATAAAAAACAAAAGAAGAAGCAAGTACTGAATATAAGCAGAATCCTAGCATGCTGCTTCGATCTAGACACTTTAACAATGTGCACAACCTGCACTTAACCGCCATACGATACGTACTAAAACTAACGCATATTGGTATACCAATACTAACATCACTTAGTAGTGATTTCAAAACTACTATAAATGTTTCTCCAGATGTTATATTTAACTAAAAATTGTTACATCTTAGTCAGTTTTGCTAAAAATGTAATAGGTACTACAAACATAGTGCCAGAGTTTGTAACTGTGTTTCCTCAGCAATCAAAGAGCTAGAAGCGCTTTGATTGCTGACCTGGTTCACGCCATCTAGATTACATGCAAGATACTTAAGTGATCTTACTACCAAGCTACGCTTTTGAAGAAAGTGGATTTAAATCCAAAGGCATTATTGCCTATGGCTAATAAAAGTCGCCTTTCAGGACATAGCTAAACAAAGTATTGATAGAAACGTATCAGGTAAGTAAGCATGTTGATAGGCTATTTATTTGTTTTGCAGTCCATAACGTCTAAAATTAATGCGCAAAGCTCTTGGCTAAAGATTAATCACTAATAAACTTTGAGCATCAATTATGAGCAAATCCTAAGCACCGTTTACCAATTAAATGGCTACGGTATGTACCCGTAGCCATTTCAAGGCTACGCCACCAAGCAAAGGGCTCAAGCGTGCATACACTTCAGCATGGTAGGCGTTAAACCACTCGCGTTCATGTACAGTTAACAAGGATAGCTCTAGGCAACGAGTATCGATCGGACATAAAGTTAGAGTTTCGAACTTTAGGAACTCACCAAACTCAGTCTTTCCAGCTTTACGATTCAATACTAAGTTTTCGATACGCACACCCCAACGGCCAGGACGATAAGTGCCAGGCTCAATTGAGGTAATCATCCCAGGTAGCATAGCGGTTTGTGGTGTAGTTGCAGCACGATAGGCGATAACTTGCGGGCCTTCATGCACATTCAAAAAATAGCCTACGCCATGACCAGTACTATGGCCGTAGTCAATACCTTCAGCCCAGATCGGCGCACGAGCAATGGCATCCAACAATGGCGACAAAATACCCTTTGGAAAGCGCACACAGGACAGAGCAATTACAGCTTTAAGCACTCGCGTGCAGTCATGTTTCTGTTCCTCACTCGGTGTGCCAATAGGCACCATCCGTGTAAGATCCGTAGTGCCGCCAAGGTATTGGCCACCAGAGTCAATCAGGAGTAACCCATCACCTTCGATAAGAGCATTAGACGTTTTAGTAGCTTGGTAATGCGGCATTGCACCGTTAGCGTTAAACGCAGCAATGGTGTTAAAACTCAGCGACACATAATCTGGACGACATGTACGCGCAGCCGTCAGGTATTCATCAATGGTCAACTCAGTAATGCGTTCATAGCCTAAAGCACTGTCTAACCAGGCAAAAAATTCGCAAAGTGCTGCACCATCTTGCTCCATAACTCGGCGGATATGATCGGTTTCTGCCAAGCTTTTGCGCGACTTAGCCAAAGTGGTTGGATTCAGCCCTTCAACCAGCTTAACACCGGCAGTAAGGTTTTCTAGTAAACTGACAGACACCCGTGTCGGGTCTACTTGTAAGTTAGCACCAGACGGCACAGCACGTAACGCATTTGCCGTTTCGCTGTAGTCACGCAAGATCACGCCATCTAGTTCAAGCATTTTACGCAATTCAGCGTTGATCTTGCCCTGTGCCACAAAAAGAGTAACTTGTTTTGGGTTGATCAACACAAAGGACAAGAAAACTGGGTTAAACAAGACATCACTACCACGCAAATTAAATAGCCAGGCGATATCATCCAAGGTGGCAATAAAATGCCAGTCAACACCTTTCTCTTTTAAGCTAACGCGCAGGGCAGCAAGTTTGTCGCTAAAACTGATGGCTGCCTGCGGCGGCAGGTGTTGATAAATCGGCTGACTAGGAAAATCAGGACGATCTTGCCAGACTTCATTCAATACGTCAATATCAGTACGTAAGCGCGCGCCGCGTTTTGCTAGCTTATCGCCTAGGATACGCGCTGAGGCTGCGGAGATAACTGCACCATCTACTGCCACTACGGCGCCTGCCGGGGTTTGTTCAGACAGCCACTCAAACGGGTTGGATTGATCTGAGTGCAACTTTACTAGTTTGATGCCACTATTCTTTAGTTCCTTGATTGCCTGTTCCCAATAACGGCTGTCAGTCCATACACCGGCAAAATCAGCAGTAACAATCAATGTGCCAGCCGAGCCATAAAACCCAGAGAGCCATTGCTGTCCTTGCCAACAGTCAGGCAAGTACTCAGATAAATGCGGATCTGCCGACGGTATCAACAGGGTATGAATACTTTTGCGGTTCATCAGTTCACGAGTATGCGCCAGACGGTTGGGTATAGTTCCGTGGATTAAAAGCTGCGCACTCATCATGTCTCCTGCTAACAACACATAATTGTTGTATATTGTTAGCACAATTCATCAAGGCCAACAATGCCAATGTACTGGCATTGTTGGCCTTGATGAATTGTATTGTGTCATAGCTATTTCTTTGTATTCGTTGATAAATCCCGCCTAGGCTAGGACGGTATAATATATACCGCATGAAATACACTAGCAATCTTTTCTGAACAATCCAGCAGATGCTCACGCAAGACTATGGTAGCTGGTTTTACCTCAAGCGACAAAACTACGTTTACAAAATGAACGCAAGACTACCCTTTAAACTATACAGCTCATACACAAAAAACGACATAAAACCTACTAACTGCTCAGCTAAATCGATGAATACCTTGATTATAGTGCAGCACTAGATATGATAATATCTGCTATATTCATGCACCCAAGCAATAATGATAGTAATGTCTATCTAAAGCGCTCAATTCATTGTTTGCCGGCATGTAAAAAGATTCTACAAAGATCGCTTCGCGCAAAGCAATCGCTAACCGTTTTTTATGCTGCTGATGATATTTTTACTTCAAAGACACAAGAAGCCCTGAAAATATATAGGCGCATAACCTAGTAAACGCTGCAACCTAACAGTACACTTACTTAAACGTTTACTAGGTTATGCGCTCGAAAACTAAACGCAAAATTACTAAAGTTAGCGTAGATAGCCAGGATATTCGGTTATTGATTATATCAATCGTCACTCGTCCGCTAATGTTGTGGTGGCATAAAAGTATAGCTTTTTTTAAAAGAAGAAATCCTCAGGCCTTTTCGCTTGGTACCAACATAGATATCCACAGAGTGTCCACTGAACAAAATACGACAAAAACATTAAGAGAAATTTTTAAGTATAATCCGATTCGTAAAAATTCGGATGCTTTGGAGATTGCAATGAATATGTAAACTCAGCAACACTAAAAAACTTGCCACACTAATAGGCTACGGTACAGTAGACATTACATGAAACAATATTTTGTAGCAAAGCAAATACAGCAAATATTGAATCGAACCAAAAGTAGAGTAGACATAGAAGCAACATCTAAAAAGATTAGATGTGTTAATAGCTAAACCACCAGAAAATATCATTTTTAATATTAGCCGTTGCAGGAATAGCTAGATCAGTGAAGTAAAGCATATCTGGCAGCTCTAAAATTGTTATCTAAACACATAAAATTAGTGAAACCTAACGTTTAGCAAGCAAACTAAACTGAACAACAGATCCAACAATATATCATAAAGACATTTAATTAAAACTAAATTTTTTATAGACAACACACCTCAATATTTACTAAACTTAGCCTAGTTTGCTGGCTAATATATACTTTAATCCATATCTTGACATTTGCTTCCATTGCCACACACGCTGCATGATATCCAAAATATACACAAATTATGTTGCCGAAACGCCAACTGAAGGCTTTACCGTAGTGACAGCTAAACTATGTAGTTATGACGACAGCAGCAAGCCACGAGCACATGACAAGTACAACCACGCGAAACGCGCAATAGCCAGTGGCAGTGCAAATTAATAAAGATATTGAGCTTCAAGCGATTCCCAGTATCATGACCAACACATATGCCGCCAGTGCCAGCGTTGTATATCTTGGCACTAAACCAACATAACGCCATTACAAGCTTATAATGTTGGCTTTTTTCAAGTTAAGCGCACACTGAAGAATCCTTTCAATATACCTATTGGTGTTGAGTGTTTTTGATATAACTACCTTAGTTCCCGGAAACCTTTATTTATATCAACCCACCTAGTTTTACCTGTACAATATCGTTAATAGCATAGTACAGATCCGAAGCAGGTTTCCGAAAAGACTTTGCTGAATATATGCACTCCCTATAACTACCTGGTAATTTTATATGTATCCATGGTAGATTACCATACTTTCGGCATAATTGACATTACGTAAAAACAATAGCGATATGTACTGAGGCAAACAACTAAAATTGTTTTTTTCTAGTACTGCTGGAAATCTGCATAGATGGTGCAACGACCATTACTTAGAGCAACTCAAAGAATGAAGAAAATCACCATTAACGTATGTAGAAAGTTAATGGTAGCTGAACACTATATTACTCAAAAAAATTAATAAACTATTAACTAGCGAAACTTTAACTTATATTAGCTAGATGATGTAAATAACAATCCAAAAATTACTACATCGCATTAGGTTTATCGCATGGTTTTGTTTTGTCTTACTAGAAAACACCTCAAAAAACTAACTAGCTCCGTATTACTTTAGCTAAAGAGGTGCATCAGTATTCAGTTTAGTCTATCTGGTTGCTTCCATGAATTGTTTGGCTAACGTATAGCATGACTGCACGCAACTAAACTGACGAACATTGATAATGTAGACATGTAAAACAATGCGTAGCTTGATAACCACTAAATTTCATGAATGCGTCACTCTGTTTAGCCTATCAAGTTTAAGCGAGCAACCTCTGTTATATTAGTTTTTATTGACTTCAGTAAACAGTGACAGCACTCTCTTATAGCGACCCAGAAATCATGACTATAAGCTTATAAAAGCAGCATACTTCCGTGGTTTCTCAAAGCTATGTTTCTAACCACTCACTACTAGCATAACCATTGACTAGAAGAGGGTCGCCTCCGAACTACTGCACATTAAAACTATTAACGCTAGATTACCAATAACAAGCACACAGGAAATGCTTTTTATTGGTTAATAGAGTTTAAAGATATATCTAGATGCTCTACCTGCATTAAATGTTTAGTAGTTAATAATATGACGTAGCTCTCACACACTTGAATAGTGATATACCTGTGTTTATTATTACTGAATAAACTATTGTTTTTTGCTAAACGCAAAGATTAGTATGAAACCTGCATCCTGCATAAAATAGATCTGTCAGATCTAACGTAAACTTGAACTGACTATAACCTTTGTAAAGCACGATTAAGATAAAGCTCTGACCATATATGACATTCTTGGTTAATCAAGACAAATTGTGCAGAAGAGTAGTGCTAAGACGCTCTACACTACATTGATAGAATCTTTGTCACCTGTTTTATCAGCAACTACAATTTGTTAGCTACCTATAAAGCTGGTCAACTACCGCAATGAACTTAGCCGTGGCAGTTTGCAACCTATTCTCGAGCTATCTATCTAAGCTATAGCGGCTAACTAGACGTGGTACACCAGCCTACTAAGAAGCTACCGGATAACTTGATTTGCTACTGGTTAAAGTACGTACTGTTGAAGTTGGTTATTGACGTACTCAACTGTTTAGCAGGCGATATATACATGACTGGTTAGTGCCTGTTCTATCAACCCAGGTGCGTTTATTTGAAATAACCTGACATAAGATTTATTCAAGAGAATATTAATCAATAATATTAGTATTTTGATTTAGGAAGCGCCATCTGTGATCCACAGTTACCAAACCACACTGTAAGATAAGCAAAATAGGCCGAAATTGCTTATACGTAATAACAAAAAAATGTTAAACACATACAACTTAGGCAAACTAGTCATGGAAGTATTTATAGGCTTGCAGCCTTAAGCTGATTACAGCATATGTTAGTATTTATGATGGATTGATTTGAACGCAACCATAACATGTGCTATGCCATGCTATGGTTGCGAATATTCTTCGTTACCAAGTTATTATGCATGGTAAAGATTAAACGGTTGCTAGAATGGCTAAAACATGAATTTAAGATGTTAAGATGGACGTATTATACTAAGGATTTACATAATAATCTATATAATTACTACTGTCAGTCTGGTGACTAGCAGGCAGTAAACCATGACCTGGTATTGCGTATATATGAATAACAAGACTGGCCAGCTGATCCAGCACTGAGTCAGCTGCTAAATTTCTTTAACCTAAAATTTAATTAACCATATTAACTAGCTGGACCTTAATCTCTGAATTAGATTAGACTGCAATCAATAACAAACATCAAGTTTCCAGAAAACTAATTACTCATTAGTTAGTCAGATAAGTGCTGCGTTGGAGTCCTTAATCACAAGATTTGTAGACAGTTGCGGGCTTAAATCAATGAACAGTTCAGCTTTAAAGTAGTTGCGGTACACAGGATCAAAACCAACAATAAGAATACAGTTATCTAAACTACCTGAGATAGTTTAGATATGCGCTACGCCTGTTTATAAAATTTAATAGGCAGCCCAATGGTCTATCTATCCTGGCCAACATCATATCTCGCACCTAGAAGCAGTAAAAAGAGTTTCCTGTGCACCGCAATAAATCGGCATGATCAAGTCTTACAGACGTCAAACAAGTACTAATGTGACTTACGCTAAATATATAGAGCCGCATTCTATCAATCACGCTATATGACCTTCAGTACCTTGTAATGTTTTTACAATGCCTCCATATTGAGGTTTGACTTAACTAGTCATTATTGTTGTAGCGCTGGGTCTTTTGCATTATGCGGCAGATTTGCATAAAACCAGCTCTATTTAGAGACTGCGTAATATGCAGTACTAATTGCCCTTCGCGTCGAATAAGCATGAAACATTTATTCTACCGTATCGCCCTTGCTTTTTTTATCTATACTAACTTCGCGCTGAAGCTGACAAATACATGCATCGCTAATAGCTGGAATAATCTTCAGCCTGATCGTGATGAGGTGATTGCCAGCCTTAATGCTGTCGAGTTGCTTAAACGCTATCACTATAACAAGACACCGCTAGACGATACTCGCTCTGTGATCATCTATGACAGCTACCTCAAACTATTGGATCCATCGCACAGCTATTTCCTGGCTAGCGATATCGCTGAGTTCGACAAGTGGAAAACCAAGTTTGATGATTTTCTCAAAAACGGCAACTTGCAGCCTGTATTTATTATCTACAAACATTATCTAGACTGCGTTAAAGCACGTTTAGATTTTGTGTTGGATCAGTTAAACGAAGGCGTTGACAAGTTTGACTTCACACAGAAAGAAACCATTCTGATAGATCGTAAAAACGCCCCCTGGCTGACTAGCAATGCTGCGCTTGACGACCTGTGGCACAAACGTATCCAGGATGAAGTATTGCGCTTGAAGATCGCCGGCAAAGAACCAAAGGCTATTCAAGAACTGCTAACCAAGCGCTATAAGAATCAGCAGGCGCGTTTAGATCAAACTCGTACCGAAGATATTTTCCAGGCTTACATCAATACATTCGCGATGTCCTACGACCCACACACTAATTATTTATCACCAGATAACGTGGAAAATTTCGATATCAATATGAGTCTATCTCTGGAAGGCATTGGTGCCGTCTTGCAAAGCGATAATGACCAGATCAGGATTATACGTCTGGTACCAGCAGGTCCGGCAGATAAGACTAAGCAGGTTATGCCAGCAGACAAGATAATCGGCGTAGCTCAGGGAGATCAAGAGATAGTCGACGTAGTCGGCTGGCGCCTGGACGAAGTGGTCAAGCTGATCCGTGGGCCGAAAGGCAGTATAGTGCGTTTAGAAGTGATTCCGCACACTAACGGGCCAAACGACCAGACGAGCAAGATCGTATCATTGACTCGTGAAGCGGTAAAGCTTGAAGATCAAGCCGTACAAAAACGTGTCTTAAACCTTACACAAAATGGCAAGAACTACAAATTAGGCGTAGTGATCATTCCAGCGTTTTATCTAGACTTCAAAGCGCTTCGTGCTGGTGACCAGGACTATAAGAGCACCACCCGTGACGTTAAGAAAATCCTAACAGAGCTAGAAAAAGAAAAAGTCTACGGTATGATTATCGACCTGCGCAACAATGGCGGCGGTTCTCTACAGGAAGCTACTGAGCTAACTAGCCTGTTTATCGATAAAGGTCCGACCGTATCTGTACGCAATGCTGACGGTCATGTCGACGTACTGGAAGATGAGAACGCAGGCACGTTCTACAAAGGACCCATGGCATTATTAGTCAACCGCCTCTCAGCGTCTGCTTCAGAGATTTTTGCCGGTGCCATGCAAGACTACCACCGTGCATTAATCATTGGTAGCCAGACTTTTGGTAAAGGCACCGTGCAGACCATTCAGCCGCTAAACCATGGCGAACTAAAGCTAACTATTGCGAAATTCTATCGAATATCCGGGCAAAGCACTCAGCAGCATGGCATACTTCCTGATATTGATTTCCCGTCAATCATTGACACCAAGGCAATTGGCGAAAGCGCTCTACCTGAAGCAATGCCGTGGGATACTATTAACCCCACAATCAAGCCTATATTGAACCCATTTAAGCCATACTTAACACAGTTGAAGGATAACCACTACATACGCTCCACTCAGGATGCTGAGTTCGTATTTCTCTGTGCCAAGCTAGCCCTAACCAAAAAACTAATGGAAGAAAAGACTATCAGTCTTAATGAAGCTGATCGCCGTGCACAACACGCTAAAATCGAGCATCAGCAACTTATGCTAGAAAACGCTCGGCGTAAGGCTAAAGGCGAAGACAAGCTCCAAGAGCTAAAAAAAGACGATGAAGATGGGCTCTCAGTTGAGCCTAAAAAAACTAAGCTAGAAGATGATATTTACCTATCTGAGACAGGTCGTGTCTTGCTTGACTACCTCACAATCAGTAATCAGATAGCTAAGCAGTAAGTGCCAGCCTATTAATATAATTAGACCACAAAAAGTTTTTTATATAGATGTTATTTTGTTTTGAAATCAAAGATTTCAGGTTTAGAATACGCAACTTTTTAATTGAAAATACTGTATATCATGGATAAATAACTCAATGCATTAAGCATTACCATAACTTATGGTAGTATGCATGGCATAACCATTAATGAATAATTTGCTTATCCTAACGACACATCTTTTACTATAAAAGTACTCAATTGTGATTTAAACAACTCACCCACACTCTTATGTTACTTTGTTTTTTATAACCAGTTCTGCTTCACTTTAGCAAACTCAAAGTAGCCTGTCGCGCAAGTGACTGCTAATTATATCTTGTAAATGCTGCGTAATTCAGCATCCATGTTTAGCCAGGTAAAGATTGAACCCACTAAGCAATCGCCCACCGACGCCTGCAAACTAATTGTGAACTGCGCTATGTTATTAGCGTGATATAAATTCTATTATCTTAATAGATGATAATTTAAGTTTTAGCTATTATAGCCTTCACTCATAAGTAAAATTAAGACTGAACTACATAAAATTGATAAACACTTTATTGACAATATTTATTGTAACCCCACCTAGTGCGAGTGCGCTCGTTGAAGCTAGCACATCAACTAAGGCGTCATATGTTTAAGTGATCACTTAAGGCACAATGGCTACCTAAAAGATCAAAGTTGAGACCGCAATGAGTATTAATTTAATTTTTCCTAGATACATACTTTGTTACCAACATGAACGGCTAATCAATAAAACGCACCTGATAAACGCCAAAACCAAATAACGTTAATACTGCTCACAGCAAAATACATCGCTATCAAAAAATGCTTAATGGGCAGCTGATAGTTGATCATACCTTCACTACCAAGGCGCTCGAATTTTCTGCAGCTAAGCTAACATTAAACGCAAGAGCTAGCACAGGACTAACGTAGATACTGTGGTCAGTTATAGTGCACTAGCATTAACTATCGCATGCGACGCTAAAAGTATGCTATCGACTTGTTTCAGCGTAAGCCAGTCTGCTATGTATAAGCGATGATTTGATATCAGAAAAGTTGAGTCAATAAATGTCACAGGTCATCTGCTTGTCCATTAGCCATGTACGGTAGCTAATTAAGAAAAATTCTTCTACTTTGTTCACAACAACTACCTTAACTGAAGCAATTAATTCACTAAAGTTAATTACCGAGCTAAAACCCAGCAGGTACGTTACCATTACCTAGTAAAACTAGTACCATACAATCTGCTAAACCAAGCAAATACTTTACATCATTGCTTAAACAACAACGTAAGCAGCTGATCCAGCTATGTTGATATCAATAGCTTCAAGCCATTGATAATATCTTCAGCCATGACATACTGCAATACCTAAAGTACAATATCTAAACGACAAAATTGGGCCTAGTAATAATCTTATTGGGCATATTAGCGGTAATAATTTTCTGCTAAAGCTGTGGTACCGCAAGATTTGTGCAAGCAAACTTAATTAGTTACCAAACCAGTTTTCATGCATAAGATCACAATTTTAACGCGCTGAATATCTCAATATTTGCTAATGCGTAACGTTTAGACCGCACTAGTATATATTAAAAATTCGTTTTGCTTTGCTATTCATGAGCGTGATATATTTTTATCTACAGACCTGCTCACAACTTAAGTACCAGCCAACCACCTCGTTTTTACGTAAGCCATGCAGGTCTGCAAGAGCTAGCATAAAAAATTGATTCACGCCAACCTTAGCAATAAAAGTGAGTATAGTTAGCCGCTCAATAGAGCTAACTGTGTCTGTTATTTTTTGAATCGTAGTGCAGACGAACGAGGCCATGAGTTCATAGTTACTGGATATTATAACCGATCTCAACACAACAATATTATCGGACATGCTAACAAAATCATTGAAATCTTGATTAGCAATAATAGCGAACAGCGGAACTAATAAAAGCTCACAACCGAGCAATCAAGATAAACATAGACAGGAGATACAAATAAAAATAAAAGGTAGCGCCGTACATTACTTCAGTGCTAGATAACTCAAAGGTTATCCACAAAAATTGTTGATAACCTTGTGAACAGAGCCTGTTTTATCGAGTACAAGTCACGCAATATAAGGCTTACAGTTAAATCGGGCGTTTTTTGCGCACATAAAAACTAAGACTTCATTAACTTGGCACTAATGTGTGATTAACTGCGTTGCAGTCTTAAGCTAGACTATTTCTGATTCAAGTGATTCGTTTATATTTATACGTGTTTTGATCAGATGAGTTCTGCTGTAGCAAACATACAAAAAAACACGAGCATCGAAAAAATAGTGCTATGTTATTCATATGCCAATTACTTCTCTGCAGGCAGATTAGAAGCTTATATCCTTAATAGCTAGCAGCTCTAAATCAAATATCAGCACAGAGTTTGCTGGAATCGCAGGGCTTGGACTATATACGCCATAGGCTAGGTCTTATGGGATGTACAACTCAACTTTCTCACCAACATGCATCAGCTGTAGACCTTCAACCCAACCCTGAATCACGCCACTGACTAACAGGTCAATTGGACTACTGCGATCTATAGAGCTGTCAAAGGTAGTGCCGTTAGTGAGCTTGCCAGTATAGTGAACCGTTACTATGTCGGTAGGCTTAGGCTGAGCGCCATAGGTTTTTTCACGATTTTGTACTGCAGGCCTGAAGCGGTAGTTATTACGTCATCTTTATTAGAATTTTCCTTAAGAAATTTTTTGCCGACGGCTATTGCCTCTTTGTTGATATCAGTTATACGTTCTTCGGCGTTCTTTTGCAGTAAGACAAACGCTGCAGCCAATTCGTCGTCTTTTAGCTTCTGTTTTTTCTTACCTATAGAATCTTCTATATTTTTAGCTACCGCTTTAGAATCCAGGTCATCCATACCTTGTTGAGCAAGGTTTTGCCTATATTCAAGCCTATACCGTAGGCAGCTTTCTGCGCTGTGGTTTTTAGCTCTTCGCTAGTCTGCGAATCACAACTAGCAAGCACAAAAATTACTATAGCCGATACCGTCGCTAACCAATACCGTTTCATGTTATTTCCTTGTTTCGTGTGCTAAAATGGTATTCAAGTGAAGGCACGAACCTGTCAGACATCTACAACTAATGGCTACAGACATCTCTAAACAGGAAACTTCTGATAAGTTCATTTGCTTAAAAGCATTGAAAATTTATAGATAAAGGCCCGTGAATACTCACAAAACTATCCTCAACAAGACTGACAACTAATTACCACACCTATAACGCCGGTATAAGTGTGCTAGCACTCAACAAAGATAGCTATCGTGCACATTTTCTATATATTTGATTATGTTTACAGTACTCTGCATAACCATCACTAAGCGTATATATTTACACCTTAAACTACAAACTTTACTGACTCTACGTCAGTAGAACTGTGTCACTAAAACCAATAAAACGAGGTTAATAGCCAAACCTACTACTTTTTTACGCACCATCATATACTCGAGTAAAAAACCTGCATTACGCATAACTTAATGCTCTAGAAACTGCTATTTTCTGAGCGGCGCCTTGCTAAATCTGAATACATGATACGCTTCGGCATATGTTTACCCACCAATGCAAGTGTTTATTACACAAAACCTGGTAACTCACCAGTGGTATATCTTGGTAATAGACTGTTAGTAGCTAGATCGAATACTTTGATATCACCTGCAACCACCTACTATACCAGTAGGTGTACTTTAAAAAATCAAACCTCATAAACATCGACGGTAGCTTTAAAGTAATATATGCTGCCATCCAGCATACTCAACTTTATATAATTGCAGATTTAGTCAGGCTCTAAAAACGCTAAAATTGCCATAGCATATATATAATGCCTGCTATAAAACATAATATTTACCGTTAAAGTTAAATTGCTTCATCTATAATTAGACTGGGTACGAATATGACAACTACAGTAAACAGCAGCTGCCTTAAGACTTTAAGTAATCGCTAAACCAATTTCTCAAAATGGCATAAAAGTAGTACATGCTACGAAGTCTGCACTCTGAAGAATATAGCAATCGCGCAATAACGAACTTAAGCATAGCGCCAATATTAACTTTTACAAAAAGCTTACTAACTATCACATTATTATATTATTAATACTCCGTAAAATACCACCAGCACCTTTGCCATACTTGAAAATATTATCTGGTGTATATATAGCGGCACGGCCTAGCAGTCTATAAAGCACAATATCGATAAGGTATTGAAATAAGCGCTATACTGGAATTTTTTTGCGACGCTATCAACAATATCGCTAACCAACGCTATGATCTTAAAATTTTACAACATTACTTGACGAGATCAGCCAAGTTCAACGTCATACTAGCACTCAATACAGCCAGTACCTTTAGACCTTGATCTCTTTCTGCAACCCAAGGTTTGACATACAATTACCGTGCTCATAAAAAACACGATTACCACGCCGACATTACTGCATCACAGATATCATGCCAGATATTTAACAAATATTTATTACTCCAAAATTAACAATGGTACTTGCCATGCTTTGCTAGCTGACTTATTGGGGCATCAACTAATTAAAATATAAGTTTAGCCTACTATGGTTAGGTGCGAGAACTAACTACATAACTCTGAACTGCGTACTCCAATACTTATACTTTAGGCATGATTGTGGCTGTATATTTTATTCGCAGACCTAGCTGTTTTATGCTTAATCTGCAATTTTGGAAGGTGCGCAAAAAAACAGTTGATCATCAACTCGGTCATCAGCTTTAAATCACTCAAGTATATTAATACCAGTATAGTACCCAGTTTTTGCAGCATACATGCTGTATACTTGTTTAAAAAAATAAAACACCACTAACAAAACCATGCATATCCTCATGCATGTTACTATTCTAAGTTAGAATTAGGTATTTTCAGTATCTTGCTAGTAATTTTATCGACTTTCTTACGCTAATGCTGTATTACTCTGAATAAACCAGCACAAACTAATAGAAAATAAAGAACCGTATTTTGGTATTGCCCATAAAAACCTATCATCACTGCAGTAACTAACTGCTTTGGTGAATGCTATACATAACTAGCTGACAACCATTAGCGGCTTCGTTTCACTGATGTACATGATGTTTAATTGTATGCTCAGCTATAACGGACTTGAATTTATCAACCTTGATCCAACACTAACCACTCATCGTATTACTGGTAAGCGAGGTAGTCAGCCTACGGCCAAAGGCCATCAGCAAAAAATCTAGGCTTAAAAACAAAACTAATAATCATCTCAGTGCCACATACCACGTAAGCATTCTCGATATTGCCACCCTCATAGAATAATGACAAAACATACTGACCGGCTTCAATAACTGTGGTATTCTTAGTTTGGGCGAAGTGCTTGATACATCTACATCTATATATGTCCGATATTCCTAACAACAGTTAGTGCGTACTGGGATTTAATATTAAAATACTATTTTAGTATTATTATTGGTTTTATAAAAATAATGAAAACCGTGCCAGCTAGTATTAAAACCATATCAGTCACTGCTACTAGCTAATCATATCTCTAGTAGTATTCATGGTACGATAACCAATGGCCAGGCACCCATGCAAGCAACTATGCTTGAATTGCTAGTGGAGCGCTGTCATTACAGTATAGACAGATTTACAAAAAAATAAGTTAATGACAATTCAATTAATATTTACATGGGCTGCTACAGCCAAGTCTTAGTTTAGCAGTGTTTTTTTATGCCTGCTTATACTAAGTCAGTCATATTTAGTGTGCCATACTATAGTGACGTAAATATTATTGCTGCTCTAGACTCATGGATCGCTAATTAAGCGTGACAGATAGACTGATCTGCTATGTACTTACTAATCAAAGCTTCACCTAGTTTGCATACTTCTATAGCAGCTTAATCAGAACCTTAGCGCTGATCCACAAGATCTCAACCAAGATATGTGACAGCCCTAACATACAAATATCAACTACGCCAGCAACCTTAGCTAGACCAGATAAAAAAGCTAGTGGATCGTGTAGCGATATAAGCGTAAATATATTACGAACACAACAGTGTAGCTGCCAACACCAAAGTGCTGGTAACTGTAGCAATAGCCTCCATCTTTTATGCTTGACCAATATCTCTCGGTAACTAATGACAACTTATACATTAAGATGAATGCGCACTAGTTTTCTATTGTGATAAGTGAGTCAAATATCACTAATGAAAATACTCGCTTACCTCTGTTTGCTTGACGTACTAATATTTACAATTGGCATATAAGCGTTGCATAAATTACTTTACTAGATCTAGTAAAAAACCCTGTGTTGCTTATATTATACTTAAGCAACATCCTAACCGCTATACCATAATTATAGTCCGTATTAGGGTGGCAAGAATAAAACTTGCAGTAGTTTTATTCGTAACATCACTCATATGCTCTAGATCATCAGAATGGCAGATATTAGTCGGATAATGCAGGCAAATGCGATCGCTGCTTTAACCATCATAATCACTAGCTATAACCAGCTAACTACTGCAGAGATTACGGTATAAACAGGGGGGAAGGCTTTATCGTCACTGCCAGAAAGATACACTGTAACTAATCTGTGACTAATTAGGTTGAATAGTTAACGTAAGCTAATAGCTAGAAACTGCGAAGACAATAACTGACTAACTGGCCAGCCCAAATAAACATGGCTGCGATACTAAACAGCAACACCCAGAACGATAAAAGGTTAGCAACCTAGTTGACATCAAAAAAACAACGTATCACGATAGTTAAATTAATTATTATTAATAAATAGACGTTGTTCATATATAACGCTTCGTATTGTTATTAACATAATAAAATTATGTAGTGAAGTATTTGCCAATTACCATGGCTGCTTCTGTTGTGATCTATGTATAGTTTAGAGCATTGAGCATCATTCATTTGAGTAGTTATAACTTGCTTAATTCTTAAAGTGTTGCTCGTTGTCGTATTCATTCCTACAGCTTTTTCCACTTAGCTTATAAAGCTATCGGCGTCATTGGGGTGTTGCTTAATCACAAATTGTTCATCTACATCCTATGCGGAACTCTGATAGCTATTTACCACAAACAACGTGATGGACATTCTCCTTAGCAGGCTATAAGCAATCACAATAATACCGATGATTAAATGCAAAATTGTTTTGCTTGCGGTAATGGTTGGTCGACTAAAAATTTAGCTCATGGTCAGCTATTGTAGTCAAGCCAACTCTCATAACTAAATCCATTATAGTAACCAGGAATAGCATGTCCGTATTAAATTAAGAACCTCTCAGCCACAGCACTCTGTTAACTCTAGTGTAGCCAGAAGCACTAAGTAGACTTACGCGTAAATTGCCTAGCTTTGATTTATAAACAAAATCTACGCTACACTTACAACGATAAAACGCAACGTCTTTGTAGATTGGCTATGATTATTTCTACAACGTAGTGGAAATCCATGATTAAGCTGCTACCGCCGAAATCTACCGTATGGCTTATAACAACTGATTAAATTTACTGCCACTAATACACCGCAAGTTTACACTCCGCTAATTTCAATTAGACAATACACTGCATAAATACCTAGTAGTGAGTACTGATGTATGAATTGGCTCACAGGAACGCACTAAACTCACATCACCACAAACTCTGACAAAACGTAAGAAATTACCCAACGTAAGTATGAACGTATGAACTGCGCTTGACGCGCAACACCTAGAAAACCAAATAACATTTAGTCAGTAAAGTTATCGATATTAGCTCATACAATACCGTACTTTATTGCATCATATGATACTTGATAATGCCAATTTAGTAGTATCAATCAACCTGCTGCTAGATGACCCACTGCAATGCTTCAAAGAAATCATAATCTACCTTGACCACTGATAAGGCTGAACGTATCTTCAGGCATTGTTTCTACAATTGCACTTTGCTAGCCGATACGCAAATTAGCGCTGCGCTATACAGCTGGTCAAGTCAATACTAAGATGCACTTACGCCGATTACAAACAATTAATAAAATGTTGTAGTCGGTATAGACATGGCTATTTGTGTAAGCCACTATCAAGGAGTATGATACTATAGTGTTATATGACAGCCATTAAATTATAGCCTTAAAAGCTAAATTTAGTACAAACAACCGTAACTATGACAGGCCTGAACTTCGCTAAAGCACTAAAGCTGCTGATATGTTCGTGTCAACGAACAGCATGATTTTAGAGTTTATCAAAAAAATTAAACAGGTTAAAACCAAGATAAATCTGCTGAAACTATTCACAGATAACTGATAATTGACAGCGATGACCTGACCATAATATCTATTTGAGTTTAACACAGGCTGTACGCATCATTGATGAGCATAGTTAGCGCGTCACAATTAATCTTGGTCCACCGTGTATGGTGTGTCTTTTATAATCACTTTACCGACTAGTAATCCGCTGTCCATAGACGCTTTATAGGGATGCATAAATTATGATTGCTGAAGATAATACCAGTGTTAGCTACTTAGTCTGCATCACTATGCAAAAAATTTTGATATTTCAAGCCTACAGAGTAGTATACATCGCTAGATCTAGCAAGCAAAATCAACACCTTGCTAACTAAAAATGTCAAACTAAACAGTTAAGAAATAATGCTATATACTTCTGAAATTCAGCTCAAGCTGATATTTTGCTTTTTGAAAAGCGTGATTAACTGAAGCTTCAAGTACGTTCTTTGTATTAAAGTTTTATTTATGAAGCAGACCTCTACCACCTACTGTTCGTATTGCCAAATTACAAGAATTCGTCTATTCGACGGCACGCTATATTGATGAAAGCTTATGAGCTCTACAGCGTTACCATGCTAATTATTGCTACACTGACTAATATCAAGTAACTATCCAACGTTAAGGCAACTTAGTCAGTATTATGTGAGCTAATACAATTCTAGACAACATGCTATAGACAGAATACGGTATGCTGCCGTGGCAGACTTTAGGTTTAGGTTGGCTCAATACATAAATAAATGAGTCCTGATCCTAGGCTCAAATATGATGCGCGAATATACAATGCACGATCACTCTGAGGCACTACGTAAATACTTTCAGTGAAATAGTTAGAGGCAATTATCTAAGCTACCTTGCAAGGCAAATTTATGAACGTAGATTATCTGATCGACCAACTAGCGACGCCAGGTCGTTTAGTATTTTGCTCTATATTTACGCCGCTGTAATATAGAAGAGCTGTATGAACTAATCGAGCTAGGCATAAAAGTCGGTATCTCTAACTATAAGTGCTGGTAGCAGTTTACCATGCCGTAAGAAAGTACAGCAGGGCATAAGTCAACGCATCCAGTTATCCAGACTATCTAGTCTGGCAAGCTTGCTCTTATATTTTTTAATTGCTTTTCATGCGTACTACGTACGGAGTCCGCGCCCGCTTACAAGCAACCGCGCACAACTGATATATAACACTAAAATGGCTACTAACATGAAGGTTATCGCAACGTTTATCTTGATATCCGAGACTCCTAAAATGCCATAGCGAAAGGCATTAACCATGTGTAACACTGGGTTGGCCAGCGACACTGTCTGCCAGAACGGAGGCAACAAAGTAATAGAGTAGAATACTCCCCCAAGATAGGTCAGCGGCGTCAACACAAAAGTTGGAATGATAGAGATATCATCGAAGTTGCGCGCAAATACTGCGTTAAGTAAACCTAACAGCGAGAAAATTGTTACGGTTAAAACTATTACAACAAGTATAATACCAAGATGATGCACTTGCAAGTGGGTAAAGAACAATGATAGCAAGGTCACGATTATCCCGACCATTAAGCCGCGCAACATACCGCCTAAAGCATAACCGATCAAAATTATATGCGGTGACACTGGCGATACCATCAACTCTTCAATAGAACGCTGGAACTTGCTGCCGAAAAAACTAGATACTACATTACTATAAGAGTTAGTAATCACTGACATCATAATCAGGCCAGGCACAATATATTCCATGTAGGTAAAACCGCCAATATTTCCAATCTGACGGCCGATCAGGTTACCAAATATCACGAAGTATAAGACCATCGTTATTGCTGGCGGCAACAGTGTCTGCGGCCAAATCCTAGTAAAGCGTTTTACTTCACGGTAAACAATAGTCTGTAGTGCGACCATATTAAATTGCAGCTCAGCCATCATACCGCCACCTTTACAAGATTTTTTTCCACTAAGGACACAAATAACTCCTCAAGACGATTTGTTTTGTTGCGCAGGCTTAGTACTTCGATGTGCTGAACCGTCAACTGAGCAAATAACGCAGTAATACCCATAGCGTTGTCTACCTGGACCTCCAGGGTATGGCTATCGACTAGTCTGCTTGGATAGCCAAGCAGTTGTGGCGTTACCAATAGTTTGTTTTTTAAATTAAGCAAGAAGGTTTCCACGTGTAACTGGCTGAATAGATTACGCATACTAGTGTTCTCAACGATAACGCCATGATCAATGATGCCGATATTGCGGCACAAATGCTCAGCCTCTTCCAAATAATGGGTAGTAAGAATGATAGTGATACCCTTCTCGTTCAACTCGGTAAGAAAAGTCCACATAGAGCGACGCAATTCGATATCAACGCCAGCAGTCGGCTCATCGAGAATTAGCAAACGTGGCTCATGCACCAACGCGCGGGCAATCATAAGACGGCGCTTCATACCACCGGATAATGAGCGCGATAGCACATCACGCTTATTCCATAAGCCTAGCCTGGTGAGGTACTGCTCAGCACGCTCCTTTGCAACTTTCGCTGGTATGCCGTAATAGCCAGCCTGAGTCACCACGATATCCAAGGTTTTTTCAAACTGATTGAAGTTAAATTCTTGGGGCACTACGCCGATGGAGCGCTTGAGCGCAGCCGGAGATCTATCTAGATTATAACTAAAAATTTTAACGGTACCGCTGGTCTTTTTGACCATGGTTGAGAGAACACCGATAGTAGTAGATTTACCGGCCCCGTTAGGTCCTAGCAGAGCAAAGAAATCGCCTTCGGCAACGTTTAGATCAATACCTCTCAGGGCCTTGAAGCCGTTGCTGTAAGTTTTAGTTAGATGTTGGATGAATAGAGCGGAACTCATATCAGATTACACACCAAAGAAAAGAATAGAAAGAGTAGATTAGGGCATAGTGAACATAGTTCAACGATAGCGTACTACAAGCATAACGCGTGATTGCGCCACATAAGTACAGTCACTTGTACTAAGTAGTCAGCATTAAGTTGACACAATAATTACTAGCTTAGGTGGGACCACTGTTGTTGCAAACGTTAGCACTAGACCTCAAGATTAAGTATCAACAGATTTTCGGTAAGCATTTCAAGTCAGGCATATGTAAAGTTGCCAATTTTAATGCTACATGCTAACCTGATAGATAAAATAGATACGACTGTGTGACGAGTACATTTGTAACTATTTTCTATATATTGAAACAAAGTTAAGCGAAACATGGATGTTATTTAGCTGAACTTTTCTGTCTGTGTACGCAATCCTCTACAGGATAAAGTCTGGAGTTAATTAACTCATAGCGATATTTTATAGTCAGGTTGTCTTTAACCTTTCCGTACCGACCAGCGTCTCATACCGCTCTGGTATCAGTTAAACGCATTCTTAGTGTACATGTCACGCAAGATAATATTAAATTCCCATAATAAAAATCGCTATTTTAAATTATCGATACAAGGTTCTTGAAATTTAATATCCAGCATAGCGGCTTGTCGACTACACTTAAGCTACATCATGTTTATACTAGTTAAACTAGCAATCTATGCTAAACTCCTCAGTACACCTTATCTACTTTCATAACATTTTATAAATTTTTACTACAGGTTTTCCATATAATCGCGTCTTCTCGTTAATAAATATTGCCTATTGCAGGCAACAGTATACCCATTGTTAATGCACGGCTTATTTTTACTGAGCAAGTACAGTAAAATGTTTAATATGCGTGTAAAAAATACGTTTAGAAAATGCCTATGGCATGTCTAAAAATAATCCATAGTCCAACACATACTCAGTCAAGCGCTGAACCTGATAATTGGGCACATGAAAACGCTATAATTGCTACCATACGTGTATTCCAATGGTAATAAATAAATAGCTTGAGCAGTCACTATTTGAACACTGACATAGCCTTTAACTAAAAAGTTAAACAGGTATAACTAATACACTAATGCATTGTCAGCATATAACTTTTGAGTAAAACTATAAGGCATTTATAAACATTGTATCAACAAGTAATTGTTGTATGGCCGACAGGCTAATTTACATAGAGATATACCGTAATTGCAGGCATAGATAACAATTGACATTGTTATAGTTATAATGAATTGCCTTATGTGCGGCATAATAAAGACTGGTCGCTTAGTCAATAAGCTATGCGCCTAAGCTATGATATTTTTTTCGAGCAACCAATTAATGCAGAGTTGTCTGCTTTCGATAAAAATAACTAGAACCCAGACACATACTGCTGAGCTTACTCTCTAAAAGAAGAACTAAGCTTAATAAAAGGTTGAACATAAATATAAAGCAATTAGATTAAATAACAACGTTAGTTAGCACAATTCGTTACGCCATGGTTAACGTGCTTTTTCAGATGCCAACTAATTATTTATGGTAATTTTACTCTTTGTTCTACAGAGGAACGAATATGCTGTTTTTGTGGATAATGGTTCTGGTGATAGGCATTGCCTATCTTGCACATCGAAGCACTACGTTTTTGCCAACTCTTGGCGTAGTCGCTGTTTACCTATTAGTAATGGGCACCTGGAGCCAAGAAATGGGTTGGCTTCTAGTGATTTTCTGGCTATTACTTGCTGTAGTAGCTACTACTATACTACTGCCTGACTTGCGCCGCCAATACTTTACTAAGCCGCTATTCAGTTGGCTCCAGAAAGTCTTACCGCCAATGTCCAAGACTGAACGCGATGCCATCGATACTGGCACCGTGTGGTGGGACGGCGAGCTATTTAGTGGTCGCCCAGACTGGGATAAGCTGCTAGCTTATCCCAAAGCACAACTAACCGAAGAAGAACAGGAGTTTATCGACGGTCCTACTGAAGAACTGTGCGCAATGGTTAGTAACTGGGAAATCAACCAAGCCATGGACTTATCGCCTGTAGCCTGGGAACACATCAAGACTTATGGTTTTTTTGGGCTGATCATTCCTAAGAAGTACGGCGGCAAGGGCTTTTCCTCCTACGCCCACTCCCAAATAGCGATGAAGCTCGCGACTCGCAGCGGCGATTTAGCATCTACCGTATTAGTACCCAACTCTCTTGGCCCAGCTGCACTACTACTAGACTACGGCACCGACGAACAGTGCAAGCACTACCTACCGCGTTTGGCGCGTGGTGACGATATCCCGTGCTTCGCCATGACCGGCCCAATGGCTGGCTCTGATGCTAGCGCCATGCCGGATACCGGGGTAATCTGCAGTGGTGAATGGAGAGGCAATAAAACTCTTGGTTTACGCCTAAACTGGGAAAAACGCTATATCACTCTCAGCCCAGTTGCAACCTTGCTAGGTCTAGCCTTCAAAGCCTATGACCCGGACCACTTGCTAGGTGAAAAAGAAGACCTGGGTATTAGCATAGCCCTAATCCCCACCGATACTCCTGGCGTAAAAATTGGTCGGCGCCACGTACCTTTAAACGCCGCATTCATGAATGGCCCAAACTCTGGCAAGGATGTATTTATCCCGTTAGAATTTTTAATTGGCGGACAAAACATGCTAGGTAAGGGTTGGACGATGCTGATGAATTGCTTGTCGGTTGGTCGCTCAATCTCGCTTCCAGCAGTTAGTACTGGCGCAGCCAAGTTTACTAGCCTGGTGACTGGCCAGTATGCTCAAGTACGCGAACAGTTCAACGCACCATTGTCTGCTTTTGAGGGTATTCAAGAGGCTTTAGCGCGCATCGCTGGCAATGCCTGGCTAATGGATAGCGCGCGTATGCTTACTGCAAATGCGATAGATAGCGGTGAAAACCCTTCGGTGCTGTCAACTATTCTCAAGTATCACCTAACCGAACGTGGCCGTGAATGCATTAGCCATGCTATGGACGTTCACGGCGGTAAGGGCATTATTATGGGCCCTAACAACTACCTAGGCCGTAACTGGCAGAGCGCGCCAATCTTTATTACTGTGGAAGGCGCGAATATCCTTTCGCGCAATCTGATGATCTTTGGCCAAGGCGCAATTCGCTGTCATCCATTTCTCCTCAAAGAAATGGCCCTGACAAATTATAAAGACTATGAGCAGGCGGTGAAGGAATTTGACAACTTGCTGATGCAGCATATTAGTTTCACTGTTAGAAACGCCGCTACTACCTTGGTGCTAAACTTCGGTATCGGTCTCTTCGAGAAAGTACCTGGCAACCACTTGAGCCAAAACTACTTCCGAGCGTTGAATCGTCAGGCTGCTATATTTGCCTTACTTGCCGATGTCAGCATGATATTGATGGGTGGCAAATTGAAACGTCGCGAACGTTTATCGGCACGTCTTGGCGATGTACTGAGTCATATGTACTTAGCCTCAGCAGCGCTTAAACGCTATCATGATCTTGATTCACCAGACTACATAGAACCATTGTTTACTTGGGCTATGGAAGAGAGTCTGGGTAAAGCAGAGCGTGCTCTGGATGAACTACTACGCAATTTCCCAAATAAAGCGCTTAGCTGTTGTCTAAGGGTGATCGTATTCCCATTTGGGCTTCGCCATACCGGACCGTCAGATAAGTTAGACGCTAAAGTTGCAGCAGTTATTGGTCGCGCTAAAGGTGACCAGACTTTAGAAGAACTGTTGATGGGGTGCTATCGCCCAAAATCTGCAGAAGATCCTGTAGGTGCTTTACAATATGCTTATGACTTGCTGAGCGCCAGCTATCCACTACAGAAAAAATTGCGCGCTATGCTCAAAAGCGGGCAAATCAAGCCAGTTGCTGGCGAGCATGCTATCGATGCAGCATTGCATGCTGGCGTGCTGCAACCGGCAGAAGCACAAACTCTACATAACGCTGAAATAGCACGGCGCAACGTAATTAATGTAGATGATTTCAGCAAGGAAGAGGTAATGCTGGCCGAGGGCAAAGTCCGCTAAGTAGAGCGATTATATAAATGATTGACGCTCGATTATATGCTTTGATGCTAGCTTTACGTTGGCGATTTATATAAAGCCTATTGCTTATTAATTAACTAGAATTAAATTTAGTACATTGCACTATAAATTTACAATAGATTACTTTGAAAGTAAACAGGATAACCACGAGTTATACTAAGCTCAATGATTGAATTGCTCAACGAGTTGCGCTGCAGCATATATATATGCGTTTGTATTTTGCCAGTCTACGCTTATAGGATGGCATCCATATGCAGACTTTGAGCGAGACTGGCAAGTTACTAATACTATAAGCTATGCTGGAAAAATAAAATGTTTATGGCACCCTGCATCACAAGCTAAATTATTATTTATTCAAATCTACCTTAAATGATTGCAGTGTAAACATCTGTACACTCAAATTATGCTGATTGGTCATTACCAGGAATTTCGTAAGCATGTTTCCGCTTATTCATTTCTACGAACATATAATCACAATTACAAATACTAACAAACTTGACATATCAATTAAACAGCAAGATCTAATTGAATGCATAAAAGGACAAGCTATCTAATTTACTGGCCTACCAATGAACGTAGCGGTTAAAATACGTGAGTCAAGGTTTTTTGGTATCAGAATCAAAATCGATACTCCAAAGCAAATAGATATTCGCCGTCTAAAACATACTAGGTATTTTAGTTGATGACAATTGATTAACATGAAAGTATGCAAACAAGTTGTTATGTAACTATAAAAACCTTAAACTTAAGGGCTAACCTTATCGATTAGTAAAGTCACGCTAGATATAGTTAGCATGACTAGAAAGCCTTGAGTGATTATATTCCACTGTATCGTTGATTTGGCATAATCTTAATCTAGTTAAGCTTTTGGCTCCTCGCCAAGCATTGCGAGCTCAAAATTATAAAAAATCAATATAGATATTAGCAAGCGTATACTCTTAATAGCTTTATTGTTGACATAAATATACGGCTACCCAATAGTACAACTGCACACATCAAAAATACAAAAAACACAAGACATCTACAAACCTAGATGTCGATAAATACGTATTGCTATCTATTGCAACATACTACTAACATGCATGTGGTATATCTTCGTAAAATTTTCATGCGCTATTGCCGGTTACTATAAAAAATTACGGTATAAATACGGACAACAGACAAATCACACAATCTGGCTAGCGACCTACGCATGCAAGAGTAGCATTAATATATAACTAATGTATCTACTCTTGTACGCCAATGCCTTCAAATTATTACCACTAATAAAACCTATCAGGTTTTAACCACACAACCTCAATTGTATACAGAATTGACAAAACATTGTATCGTTGTAATCTGTTCTTGTGACAAGACGCACATCGTGTATATAACTGGCTATCAGCCAAAATATTAGCCTAGCTTAGACATAAATCATCATGATGATCAGTTGCATTATACTATGATATCCAGGCCGCGTCTAAATCATAAAAATATCTGATAAAGGATTATCTTAGGCTTGTATCTAGGGTTAATAGGTAACCTGTCAAGCAAATTGCGTACAGGTCTTCTAAAAATTGCAAATACAGCAGCTACTGCTAGCCAGGTGATGAACCAACAATGGCAAGAGGTCCACTTCACTACTTATAACACGCACGCTAAGCCATCATACATTGTAGTTAAAGCGAGCAAGTCTTTATATATGTTATTTTTTAAGAAATGTTAGACACATACAGCCATCATGACGCTCATAATAGTAATTGCTAAGTTAGCAATTGAAACAATACAGTAAACATACAGGACAGCTCTCGAGAAAATTTTTTCTAGAACATACTGACTGTATATCAATTTTGATATTGCATCATATCGCAACATAAAAATATTGCAAGGTATTTAAAATTTTTTAAAATATCAATTTTTGAGTTAATTATTTTGTCATATTTAGTTATTTGCATGTTGCCTTTAATTTAATGCTAATAAAGCAGAATAATAACTTATAGTGAACCTAAAAAAACGCATGACAGACATCGTGCTGAATTCAATAATAAATATAAAGATGTTACTTCTAGTATTTTTCGTACTAGCTGACTTGAGCATAAGTCTAGCACTTAGAATAAAGACTCAACTACCAAACACAAATATTTAACTACAGCTTAAGTTAAAAAATAATTTTTTCTAACCTTTAGCCTAGAAAACTGCTACAACTAACTATCCAAAGGCTTTTTCGATCAACACTATATTACTAATGCTAAAAGCTACACAGTTGCTTAGCACCAAGATGGCTATTATCATTAATAATAACAAATATATAAATTTCACGTTTAGTAGAATTCATACACACCATACTATTAGGCAAATTTAGCTATACATCTATTTTTTGTGTATAAGTCTTGATTATGATATTTGCCGTTTTGTGTGCGTAAGCTTATAAACAGCGATTCTAGCCATGATCGCTATAGTAATGATAATACTAAGTGTCTAACTCCAAACACCCACTAGACAATTTAACCGCAGTGCGACAAATCAACAATTAAGCTTGCATTGGTAAGTGCAGACACGATTAAGCCTCCACCTTAACGCTAAGTGCCAAAAAGCGCCGCTGGCTTAAGCCATTAACAAAGCCTAAATCGGCTGACAAGCTAAACACGTAGGGCTTTCAAGCATAAGACAACACGTTAATTCTAGTAACTACAGTGCGTCTAAGACAGTACAAGTACTACTTGTAGCCATTATCCTGTACAACTTATCCAGCACCACTAAAGTAGTTTAGTCAGACATTTTAAAGTGCAGATTCCATGATCTGCATAATACACTAAATACTTAATACAAGCAATATATTCGCCAAAAAACTAGACCGCCTCATTGACTATTCCTACTGGATAGGAGTCTGGTTCATTTTGTTGAATAACAGGATTATGTCACAATTTCAGAAATTTCGATCTAGAATTCTAGCGTATTACTCAATCGTATTGCTACTAAGAGCTTACATCGCATAAAGCAGGTTGAGCCACCATTACATACAAAACCTCGGTGCACTTAACGAGCAACACTGTAACGCCACCCACAAATATAATGCACAAATAAGCACTTAGCATCAAAAGATAATTATAAGATGCGCTTATATACAACCTAGCATTCATGGCTGCGATGAGCATTATCCATGTAGCATATTATAATATATATAAGGATAGTCACATACAAACCATTAGAACACATAGAAGAGACAAAATAACCATGTAGTGTATATAGCGTAGCAAGCTAGAGCTAATATCCACACAATCATTGCTAAGAAAGTGTGAGCCAGTATCAATGCCATTAGATCAAGCATAACACAAAGATAAAATATCTCCGGCCAAGAGAAATCTTGGCTTTTCTAGTTTCCACTTTACTATACACAACATACACTCCGACTATATTAGTATGCTGATTTATGATCCTGACAACTATGCACCACACTATCAACCTGATAGATAACCAGGAAACTATTAATCAGATTCTCTTTACCTAGGGAGGGCAGCTTATCATAAACCTATAGCTAACGTATTAACTTTAGCGGTAGCAACACAAACATGGTGAGGATTAGTTTCAAGAAAGAAACATATGCCGCCTTTTATGCTTTATGCCTTCCCGCAACAGATTAACAGTACTTATCGCAAGAATTAAATAGCACCTTAGTTTAATAGAAGTCTTCTATTGTAAGACTATATATATACATATATTATCTATTCAATAGTAAGTAAAAATTATGATCGTTTAGAGATTGTAGGTTTAAAACGAAAGCACAGTAATCACAAGCAACTCAGATGCACTATAGTAAGCGTATAATCTCATAGATAAATACCTTCATAATGCTTAATAACAGAAAAATTGCCATGTATTTCCTGCATTACATAGAAACTATGTGGTGTATAAGTTTTCTTAAAGGCAGTTTCTTTAGACTAAATCTAGACTAAAAAGTTTAATGGTAATTTTTTACCATTTACTGAATACATAATCCACTTTAGTAATCAATAATTGTAAGATTGCTTGATAACCTTCAGACCTGTGTATACAATTAAAAATCTTTCTCAAATACTAAGCACTGGTTATTTTTGATATCTCTATGAAAATGAGAGTATTTATGCATCATGATCTAATACCAAGAAGCACTAGTGAAAGCACTAAAAAAATTAATAAATCCTAAATTCTGTAGGTAAGCATATTTTTAAAAAAGCCAAAATTTTTGGTTAGTAACTATGTTAATGGTTAATCCTGTACCTCGCAGCGCCAACTATCAACCATCTTTATGATTACCTAATTCGTCATACATCATACCGATATGTGCTAAGCTGACAAAACTTATAATCTGTAGTGCTACCTATTTAGTGTGAATAATGTTACCGACCAGATACCTAAAATTAAAGACTACTGCTTAATACGTATTACCAGATAATATCTACACAAGTATAAGTTACTTATGGATAAGATATAGTTTCACTAAACTCAAGATCATATAATGAAAGACAAGTGCATTATCATGATTTATGAACACTAAAGAGTATAGATATTTTCAATAAAATCAGTGGCATCTTTAATATTATGCTTATTCATATAGAATAGAAGGCGCTGCATGGATAATAAATCCATGCTGTAAACTTTACTGCAGTACAGACCAGAGATGGCAGATCTGAAAAAAAATACATGACAAATTTTAAAAGCAAAGAAATATGGTAGAATGGAGGTGAAATCGAAGACGTTCTCGGAAGCATTAATTAGGCTATTGAATAGAGATAACTTTTGAGAAGTTAGCTATAAAAGTTAACTACCACACTAAAAATTTAGCATAACTGTTGTCGATGTAGGGGCTGACTTGTCTGTTATATAGTGGAGTAACTGCTTCAGTGGTACTAAATTAATTTTATTGCATGCTCTAGTTATACTTCTACAGATTATACAGCAATGCTAGCAACTATCTCTGCTAATGCTTGAGCTGGGTCTACCACTTGACTGATCGGGCGGCCAATCACTAGATAGTCAGAACCTGCATCCAATGCTTGACGAGGCGTAAAAATGCGGCGGTGATCATCCTGCGTACTGCCAGCCTGGCGAATCCCGGGGGTAACCACTTGTAGTTCAGGGTAGGCAGCTTTTAAGGCTGGAACTTCCAGTGCCGAGCACACTAGGCCATCAAAGCCAGCCCGGCGTGCTAGGGCTGCCAGGCGCAATACTTGCTCCTGGGGCTCGATATCTAGACCGATCTCAGCTAAGTCTTCGCGCTTCATGCTGGTTAATACGGTCACACCAATCAATAGCGGTTTCTGGCCGGTGTACTGCTCCAGCACTTCACGGCATGCGCTCATCATACGCAAACCACCAGAGCAGTGCACACTAACCATCCATACGCCCATCTCTGTAGCAGCTTTAACTGCCAGAGCAGTAGTATTAGGAATGTCATGAAATTTCAGGTCGAGAAATACTTCAAAATATTTATCACTTAAAGTTTTAACGATTTCAGTAGCACCATTGATACATAGCTCTTTACCAACCTTAACACGGCAGAGCTTCGGGTCTAACTGGTTAGCTAAATTTAATGCGGCAGCACTAGTTGGATAATCCATAGCGACAATGATAGGGGTCTGACAAATAGACACTAGAATAGCCTCTCAGACAAACAAAATCGGCATACATTATAGAGCAAGCTGCGCAGTTATAAAGCCAAATTATTTGTATATAATATATTAGCGCCAAGAATATAGAATTTCTAATAATTGTATAAAAACTGATACAATTGCTCTAGATATCATGGTCAAACACTGCTAGTCTAGTTTAGCAGATATGACCGTACCTTTGTCCATAGAGCTAAAAATCTATGCATACAGCTACTATCTATTTAAATTAAGAATAAAAGACGCGATGATCACTAAATAACGTCAGAGGCAGCACAGCTAAACATTAATCGTCAATAGTAACTTCTAAATCCATGATACTACTTATCTACTATCGAACATGCTGCAATATTCTTGATATTAGTATTAATTGTAGGGATACAATCGCGCATACCATGAAAAAGCCTAAACATTTGATGCTGTGTTAAATTTTGTACTGCAAGGCAAAGACAAACTATCTCAGTGCTGCTAGCTTAGCACTGAGGTAGACATTCATATTTTGATACTGACCGCTCATTGAGAAACCAGCATTTTAATAGCAGCTATTGTATTAGCTTGAGTGGTTATTTTTTCTAGTTTAGAAGCTAGGCTCTAGATGCTACGTTTTAACTTATATCGTTGATCATGACCACCAAACCATGCATCTTAGTCTATGTAGATCGCTCCTCAACGGGTTGAGGCTACTAGAGATGCGCTAAAGTGCGCACAGATTACTTAGCTGAATATAAAACATATCCGCGATATAAGTCGGCAAGCGTATCATGCATGCTTAACGCTATTTGCATAATTTACGTACCACATAATATTGTGCCTAAAAGTGTGTCTTGAATAGATCATAGATGCTATGCTAGCAAATCAAATACAGCAATAACTGGATGGCGTGATAAACATATTTTGATTTGATCAGCTACCTATACAATGAATACATCAATTAAACCTGCCACCAGCTCATTTACGCTAGCACCTATCAAATCTCTCAACAAAAAACGCCAATAATTAATAATTAGGCGTTTATATAGTTCTTTAGAACATATACATTATCACAGGTATAAACGATACCACTCAACTCATATATCGATAATCTAATAAAATAAGTTTTGCGCTATGTAGAAAAAACGCAAATTGAGCATGGCAAACAATCCATGCGGCGTCGTAATCCATATAATCGACCAAAGTCTATGGATTACGACTGATAAAAATAAGACTATACCTTAAGTAGTACATGTTCACAGAAAATTTGTGTAATTACAACTCTGGCGGCGTCTCTTTTGGCATACTCGATTCTCAAATAGTTAGTGAACACTGAAAAGTTCACCTAAACCAAAAAAAACGCCTCAGGCAGTGACCTGACTGCTTTGATGCAGTTGCTGAAAACCTAAATCGTTTTATCTTCTAGTAGTTCCTCTACATGAGTTATACTCCAATCAGTTAGTAGGCTATAAGCCACTGCCAACAAAGTTGGCCCAATAAATAAACCGATAAAACCAAAGGCAATCAACCCACCAAACACGCCTAGCAGAACAATCACTAGTGGCAAGTTGCCACCTCGACTGATTAAGTAAGGTTTAAGTAAGTTATCCACGCCGCTAATGATGAACGTACCCCATAAACCTAGGAATACTGCATTGGTGTATTCACCATTCCAGACTAGCCAGACTGTAGCCGGGACCCATACCAGTGGCGGGCCCATTGGGATTAAGCTAAGCAAGAAAGTAACAATACCCAAAACTAGCGCACCAGAAACACCTGCAATTAGGAAGCCGATAAACGCCAACACAGCCTGAGCCGCAGCAGTACCAATCACACCGTTAACTACACGCTGCACAGTGCCAGCCACTAGCTCTATATAGTAATCAGCTCGCTCACCAATTAGACGCTCCAATAAGCGGTGCACAAACATAGCTAGCCGCGGCCCATCACGATAGAAAAAAAATACAAACACTAAGCTAAGAGTAAGCTCAAGGATGCCACCGCCAACCTGTGCGCTGCGCGCTAGTAGCCAGTTACCCACCCGGCCTAGATACGGCTTCATACTGATGATCAACGTCGCCCCATGCTGATCAATGCTATCCCACATCGCTACCAGTCGCTCTCCTACAAATGGGATCAAGACTAGCCAGGTTGGCGCGGCAGGTAGACCGCTAACCTGGATATCCTTGATTAAATTAACTACATCATGCACATGGTCAGCTAAGTTGAACACTAACCATACTAGCGGCAACGCTACTAGCAACATCCAACACAAAGTAAGAATACCAGCAGCCAGAGACTCGCGCCCACCTAGCCAATAAGTCAGTAAACGCATTAGCGGCCAACTGGCAAACGCAAGTACTGCGCCCCAAAATAGCGCCGACCAAAAAGGCACCATGACCCATAAGTTAGCACCAAATAGCACCAACAGAAGCATCTGCACCAGTAAATAATCATTTTTGAGCATTATGGATCTCGAAAATAAAACTATTAAAAATTTAGATGAAAGATGCTAGTTTGCTCGCCTTATTAAGGTCAGCGTATCAGATGCAGGCGTAAACCCTTGATGTCACTACTATCAGTGTGCAGACGTGAAGCGCATACACCCCTATCAATTAAGCCCTGACGCCAGGCTTCAGAGGTTAGCCCGACCAGGCTGATACGCATCGTAGCATCAAAGTTTAAGCTACGGGAAATTAAGGTCAGCCAGGTAGCAACAGGCTCAGCAAGTACTGGAAAGTATAAATCTCCAGTACTTTTCAGCTCACGCATTAACGTTGCTGATGTAGGCAACAAATCTTCTAGCGGTGTACAAGCGTCTAATTGTTCGACATGTAGATAAGCGCGATGGTTGACGCGGGTAATGCCGTATAGCACGACCAAGGAATTGTCCTGCGGGGCAGCCAGACGAATCAGTAGGTATTCCTGCTGATCATCAGCACCGATTAACTTAACGTTGCTAAACACTTGATTAGCCCATAAGCTGCTTTCGCCGCAATCGCGAGCCTGACACCAGAACAAAAGCTGCGCGCCACTGGTCTGCAAAGCTTTGCGCGTTGCAGTAAACGCAGCACTCGCTGTATGTTCAGCTGGTAGCTCATAAGTAATAGCAATAATTTGACCGCGCGCAACAGTTTGACCTTCGTAACGCAACTGCCCACTAATCTTGCGAATTGCGCCCATAGGATAAATGCGTTTTTTTTCTTTAACGTAACGATAGTCAATAATTTTGGCGTTAATTTGGCTGGATACAGCCGATAAATCTTGACTGCCAGATACATCGACGGCGAGTACCGAGTGGCTCAAACAGCATAACCAGATAACAACATAGAGACATTTTTTACGCAAACTCATCAGATGGCTAAACCATGGTTATTAGTGCTTACATCAGTATTTATATAGTTCATAGTTGGCCACCACATTTTGATCTTGCTTAACGTCAGTAGTTGAGTATGCTAAGTCAAGGCATAAAAAGTACTTATTGCAAAATATTGCAATAAGTACTATACTGGAATTATCAGTCAAATGTAACAATACCTTCACGCTAGACTGAGCAACGCTCAAGATAGCTAAAAAAATACTTTTTAATATTACTCTGACATACTCAGTTCAGTGGCAACAGCTAACTATTGCATGGCAACCTATACACCGTACAAAAAAACCATCGCCATTTAACTTGTCACGTGCAACGATAACGATAGAATTAAGCGATTACCTATAACGTTAAGTATTAACCTTTACGGCACCAACAAAAGCTTGAAGCTAATAGCCTGGGCTTTGAACTAACTATTAGCACGCTTTTAATGTACATTAAAACTGCTTAAGAAATGGTGTTATAGATTTATTTGCGTTTATATTATAGGCTCGGCGATATTTGTAATATTACATTAGATTATTTAGTCGTGTTTTAGCCAGCTGGGCAGCTGGCGTTATTCAGCTATCGATTAACTAATAGGTGCATAACTAATCTAGCAAAGTACAGGTCATCATGGAAAAATGATGAAGCTAATAGGATAGCCAGTTAATGCACAATGTATCTAACCTATGTATTCTGCAAATTGCAGAATACTATAAACGTGTAATCCTACAGGAAATAATCGATCTCATCAAAATATGGACTAAAATACCTACATTAGGCTATGCATAACGTAACGATACGTAAACTGCAGAATTGTGTTATCAATTGTACAAATCTGTTAGCGCTTTAGTTATAAGTACTAATCAATCACTAACGGTTCTTTTTAAGACCCGTAAAAATTATCCGCTAGCTCAATATACGACAAGCTCAGGTATACTTCTTTTAGCCGGTGCATTTATGTGCAATTAAGCTTAATTAGCTTCTAAACATAAAGAAATATATTCTTGCTTTATGGCGTAATGTTTTGGGTGGACATTCGATAAGAAACATGTACACGCCTAGCGTAGTGAGCATTTTCTCATGGGTATACAGTCTAAAGCCACTCACGCAACATGCTTAATAATGTGAATCACTTAGAGATTGACGTGATTTAGCACTGGCAAATGATAATAAGCTGGTGGTCCACCAGCCAGTGTAATTGGTATGTACAGACTTTTATCAGGATTGTCTTAGAGATTTTCTACGAGTCATTTAAGTCAACTAAACATAGTATAGGCGACGCTAGATGTTGGCACTTTACTAGACGTAGCGAAGCGCACTTTAACAACATGACACAGCAGGAAGATCTAGCTAAGTTTGCGATGATCTAGACAAGATATACTGAAATAGCCGCAGCTTTTAGTCATAAGAACAGCACCAGATAAAGCAATGTGGCAATAAATCAAGGCCTAAATATACTAGTAATTTATGGTCAACACGTTCGATGCTATAACTAGCAACTTGAATAAATACTGAAGAATTTTCTGGCATTTTACTACAGATATCACATCAGGAATTTAGTTTAAAGTATGTAATATCCTGGTCAATCTGGTTTGTCTAGCATAGACCGAAGTCATCTTAATAAACATCTACTGTGCTATTATAGTTTGACGACAGGTAAAATAAAGTTAAGGTAACTGGTTTCTATACATTTATACTAAATAGCTCTGTGCTGCATATTTTACATAAACCTAAAGTATCAAGGCTGGTATCACTTATGTAAGTAAAACGATACTACTAAAAACATAGATCGATAGCAAGGTTTTGTAGGTATTTGACAGATAGTTGTCTAGATTCGGCGAATAGGTTTATAAGCTGCAACAGCGTATCTAAAATAACAATTAATAAACTCGCAACATAGTGATACCGTGACTTGGGTAGCTAAAATCTATAGCACCATAGTAAGTTAATCATATTAATAGATTGAATCTATTATGAGGTTGCTGAGTACGGTAGTAATAAATCCGTATAGTAATCCAGAGTAGTTTACTTGCCAATAATCCAGTGCGCACAATTTTTCGAAATTACGCAATGTGAACGCCATCCCCTACCATCACCTTACTAGCAGCTTATACAAAAACTTTCTCTTAACAGCTAGCTAAAACATTACATTCCTTGATCATACCATACATCCAATCAGCTGAAAAGCTCATAAGAAAAATCTTAGCGTGGTACCGCATTTACTTTCAAAACAGATCTGCAATGGCAAACAACAAACTACTAATATTAGGTGCGCTAATTTATGATTAGATTATAGCTACACCCAAACAATTATTTTTTATTGATTGCCATGACATACAAAACAGTGATTACTTTTTCTATACATTTCTATACTAATTATGCTCATTAGCCTCTGGTAAGCAAAAAAATTACTTTCAAGTTTTACTAGGTTGGATAGTATGTAATTGTGCACAACAAAGATGGCTGATAGACATGCTGCAAAAAACTAATTAGACCTAAATACCTAGGTATCCTAATTAACAATCACAAGTTATTATTAGTGTCTGGATCTCTTTAATAAATGATAGCGATCAACAATCAGGTTATAGTACTGTTTAACACTTCACTATGAACCGTACTCAGTCATGGTGTACCCTGCAGTTAATGCACACGCATGACATTAGGTTTGATCATGATACAGAATCCAAAGTTACAAAGAAGGTTTAGATTTTTTATCTTGCACTAGTTGTGGTACGTACAATATTCTATAGGCAACTACACCTTTAAGTAGACGTGGTTTTATCCTGCTAATCAGCAAACGATTAGAGTTTTTACTTGATATTAAAACCTATTAAACATAAGTTTTAATGCGACAAGTGCTAGACGATATACCAGTGCATAAATATTACTACATTTAGTAGTAATGGCTATACACTTTATTTGATAACAGGAAAATAGCAGCACCAGTATAATATATGCAAGAAAGATCGACTAATATTTAGAATATTACTTATATATAGTTTATAGCACACCTCCACCTCCATCCACTATCAGTTAAACCCACTGGTAGAAGTAAAGTCAATATCAGTTTTTGGCTCAGCGCGCATTAACAACTCAATAACCTTAATTAGAGTGTGTCCCTCAAATAAAATCGCATGTAATCCGGCAACTAGCGGCATATATACACCGACTTCCTGAGCTTTAGCTTTCAGCACCCTGAGAGTGTTAACACCTTCAGCAACTTCACCAAGACGCATGACAGCATCTTCTAAGCTTAAGCCTTGGCCTAAAGCAAAACCTACTTGATAGTTACGGCTTTTTGGAGAAGAGCAAGTGACGATCAAGTCACCAACGCCAGCTAAACCCAGAAAGGTCATCGGTTTAGCGCCCTGGTTTACAGCAAATCTAGTCATCTCTGCCAAAATACGGGTGATCAACATACTCTTGGTATTTTCACCCATACCCAATGCCACAGCCATACCAGCTATGATCGCATAGACGTTTTTTAACGCCCCACCTAACTCAACCCCAAAGCGATCGCTGCTAGTATAAACACGGAATGTATGTCCATGTAGTGCTGTCTGGACGCATTTACATAATTCTTCGTTTTCACTGGCAACAACAGTAGCCGTCAGAGTATTCTCAGCAACTTCTCGTGCTAGACTTGGCCCAGATAGCACGCCTATGCCAGCCTGTGGAGCAATTTCTTTGAGAATTTCACTCATTAATTTGAAAGTGTGAACCTCAATACCTTTTGTCAGGCTAACTAGCTGCTTACCAACTAAATATTCTGCATGTGGCGCTAGCACTAACCGCAAGGCGCTAGAAGGAAGCGCAATAAAACATAGGTTACAATCAGTCAATGTAACCAAGAGATCAGTAACTGGCTCTACCGCTGGATGAATCTTGATACCTTTAAGGTAACGTGGGTTTTCCCGGTAGATGCGGATAGCAGCGGCCTGTTCTGGATCCCGCATCCACTGACGCACTGCCTGACCATTTTTAGCCAGCAGATTTGCTACGGCGGTACCAAAACTTCCGCCTCCCAGGACTGCAATAGGGCGCTGCTCAGTCATATGCTATCCGTTAATCCATACCAAGTAACGATGGCAGCATTATACGTGGTGACCAGCTGGCAGCCAGCCACCATCCAGTGTCAATTCGTACACTTATCAGAAAATATTACACTTATTATACAGTATTTACGAGTTCTAAGCATGGTAAATAGCCATAACTCAGTTAGCATGAGTGGTTATTTATACTTTTAAAACTATGCCATGTGTGTGAGCTAAGATCCGTTCTTTATTTTTATTGTTGATGCTGCAGTTATTACTGCTATGCAGTACACCGACGATGGTTAATTATTTATTTCTCGACAGTCAGATATAGTTATATATAAAGTGTATAACTATATTAATGGCATGTTAAACAAATTTAGCAGTGCATAAAATATCACTGGTTTGCCAGTGGCTAACACAATGGATAATAGTTGACTACATTACTAACAATCAAAAGGTAAAACATGGTTGTTTAATATGTAGCAGTGTCAGTAATACACAGCATATATAGGTGCTAATCAACTAGCGTTTTGGTTATACTATAATAATCTTACACTAGTGAACTAGAGCACACCTATATGACTATCTAGAATATCAAGCGTATCGAAATTATATATAACTATCACAATAGTCACAACTAGAGGATTGAAATAATCCATAGCTACCTATAGCATTAATAGATTGCTCTAATTATAGTTTAGTTAAAAAATGACAATCTGCTAATATCTTCTCGTCAAACAAGCATAAACTATAAATTTCGTGACAATGCCATGATGACTGCAGTTTAAATCAGTTAGTAGGATTAACAATCCGTAATAAAATATTGATCAGTAATGTTACTACTAAAAAAATAGAAACTGATTAGCGATTTTATAACTACACACCTATATTTACTGAAATTACCGAAGGAATTAATAGCTTCAATTAAATAACCATAAACTATACAAACATCTAAGTTGCGCTGGAACTTCGATTATAACTATTAGCATAGTCTTTAGTTATCTTAGAGCTAAGCTAACATTTAACGTCACAGGTTTCCAGATCAGGCAAACTTTTCTATTGATTGGTTTAGTTTTAAGATAACTAGACTATGGCAGTCTTCACCCTGAATATGTAAAAAAATCTTGCACTGCATATGAATACCTATAATCCATAGTTTTTCACTACTTAGTAGTACCAACAAACAAGCATTTAAGCTATCATGTACTAGGCCAACGACTTAATAGCGCCAACTCAATATTAAGTCACTAATTTAAGCTCCAAAGCATGCTGGCAAAATTTTGGTTAAAGTTATTTGAGCAGCATGAGATTCAAGCAATATCAATATTGAGCTAATGTACGTAGAAAATTTAGCTACGACTGCTTCTAAATAAATACAAACCACCTGCGAGAAACTTACACTTATGTTAACACTGAATCCAGTAAATTGCTTTAAACAGGTCGATTCGTTGTTATAAACAAAATTATTGCTTTAGAGAGAAAATGTAGAACTAGCCAGCATGTTACAAAAAACTCCTCAACAACTAAGCTGCTGTTGAGGTCAGTAACTACAATAAAAGCAGCTATTATTTTTCTGCTTCAGCATGGAGTTAGAAGTCTAAAAAATAGATTATTCGTAACAGATAATCTATTTTTTATGCTAAAAACGTGCATGATATTAACTAACCAGGTCTACGTAAAGCGTCTACATTCTGTGAACATTACTAAATACTTATGCTACGCATAAGCCGCCCGCAAGCTTACAGGTGCCTACGCACAATACGTTAAGCATACAACATATTGTTATGTAGTGAGCCACTACTAACGCATCAACTAAAACTAGTTACCAGTATTTTACCACCTAGATCAACACAGTAATATACTGCACATTATTGACAATAAATTCTTGCTGTAGACACTACGTCTAATACACTAAGCTTATAAGCATTATAAGATAATGCTACTATACTTAAATAACATTAATGAAAACATCTACGGCTACACAGCTTGCTTAAGAAAAGCGATATACTGCCTGATTTCTAAAACTTATAGCTATACAATCATAAAACTATAAAATACCTATTGTTTAGCAAAACTACGTATAATTACTGTCGTAAATCTAGCTAAAATACTTGATTTGTTAAGGTTGACAGCTATGCTGTCAACCTTGCAGTGATCAAACTGATCAGTTAAATACGCTTAATCAACTGCTGATTTTCAGCATTTAGCTAGTTCGGCAAATAACCTTATACCAAAATAATTCCACGCTGTGAGCAGCCTATAGTTATGTATGCACCGTAAATCTGGTCAGGTTAACAAGCTAAGTCGCCATCTAGTTAGTCGAAGGAAAACGCCTTGACCTTATGTTTGCTAGAATATCAATATTAGCACTGAACTTATCAAGTTAGATACGGCATGATTACTGACTTTACTATTAATCAACTTTTTTACCTTGGTATGTATCTAAGACCTACGCTAAAAAACTAAACCACATAAGTTAACTTGTCGCAAATTAACTAATCCAGGCTGCTTAATAGTAGTAGTTTACAACAAAATTAACTGATGTAATAACCCTTGCGCATGACGTTAGCCACTCCTCATATAAGGCCCCTAAAGATGCAAGACAGCGCTAAAAAAATCAGCTCTGCGTCTAATGGCTATTAGAAAAGCACCATTCTTAACTATCAGTAAAAGCGTTACAGGCGTACAGGCATTTACAGTATTTTTTATTAGTTAACAACTTTTTTCGGGCAAACCTCAACTAACTCAAAACATAGCTCATAGACTACCAAAACGAGTCATCATCAGTATATCCAGTGGCTAATTTGGCACGTGCTAGCAAAAGTTTATTTAGGATGACATCATCAAAATACATAAAGGATTATCTAGCTTACACATTCAAACGGGCGGACTGTTAACAAATCTAACAGCATTGAGCGCAATAGTGCAGCGCTATCAATTAACTGCGACTAGCGTAAAAGACTAAAGTACGGCACTCTTAAGCATATATATAGACTGATAAAAAGCTCAGCTGAAAATTTCAGTGAACAAATGTACATTGAGTACCCTGACGCTATAATGTTTATACAATGCAATAAGCCTATATAGGCTTATTGCATTGTATAAACGCTTTATTTAGTTCTGGAAGATTTACCGTGCCGTAGCGTATGGGATTATTGAGGAGCTTGCATGACCAAACAAAACTCCTTTACCAGGGAAGACCTACTACGCTGCAGTCGCGGTGAGCTGTTTGGCCAAGGTAATGCGCAACTGCCATACCCAAATATGCTGATGGTAGATCGCATTACATATATCAGTGAAACGGGCGGCAAGTACGGCAAAGGTGAATTAATCGCCGACCTAGATATTATCCCAGATCTGTGGTTCTTTGCCTGCCATTTCGAAGGCGATCCTGTAATGCCTGGTTGTCTTGGCTTAGATGCAATGTGGCAGCTAGTTGGTTTCTACCTTGGATGGCAAGGCCTGCCTGGCCGTGGTCGCGCCCTGGGTTCTGGCGAAGTCAAGTTCTTTGGCCAGGTCTTGCCAACCGCTAAGCAAGTCACCTATAACATTCAAATCAAGCGCGTCCTGAAGGGTAAGCTGAACCTCGCTATTGCCGATGGTTTAGTAACTGTTGACGGTCGTGAGATTTATACTGCCGAAGGACTTCGAGTCGGCGTATTCACTTCAACTGACAATTTTTAAGGGTTATCCGCATGCGCCGCGTCGTTATCACTGGTCTAGGCATTGTTTCTTGCCTGGGCAATGACAAAAAGACCGTCACTGCTAGCCTGCGCACAAGTCGCCCTGGCATCCGCTTCAACCCGGAATACGCCAAGATGGGTTTGCGTAGCCAAGTTTCTGGCTCTATTGACCTGCCTCTTGAAAAACTGATTGATCGTAAAATCTATCGATTTATCGGCCACGCTGCTGCCTATGCTTACTTGACAATGAAAGATGCGATAGCTGACTCTGGTTTAAGCGAAGACAAGGTTTCGAACATACGCACTGGGCTAATCGCCGGCTCTGGCGGTGCATCTACCCTAAATCAGATGGAAGCTTTGGATATTCTACGTGAAAAAGGCGTAAAACGCGTTGGACCATACCGCGTAACACGGACTATGGGCAGTACCGTTTCAGCTTGCCTAGCTACGCCGTTCCAGATCAAAGGCGTAAACTACTCGATTTCCTCTGCTTGCGCCACTAGCGCTCACTGTATAGGCACTGCAGTTGAACAGATCAAGCTAAACAAACAGGATATTGTTTTTGCTGGAGGTGGTGAAGAAGAACACTGGAGTCAGTCATTTCTGTTTGATGCTATGGGTGCACTGTCTACCCAATACAACAAAACTCCGGAAAGTGCCTCTCGCGCTTACGATTCTAAGCGTGATGGTTTTGTCATAGCTGGCGGCGGCGGCATGATTGTAGTAGAAGAGCTGGAACACGCTCTGGTCCGTGGCGCAAAAATCTACGCAGAAATCGTAGGATACGGCGCTACTTCTGATGGTTACGACATGGTAGTGCCTAGCGGGGAAGGCGCTATCCGTTGCATGCAAATGGCGATGTCTACGATTAGTGCTCCAATAGACTACCTAAATACCCACGGTACTTCAACTTCAGTCGGCGACGCTAAGGAAATAGAATGTGTTCGTGCGGTCTTTGGTGATAAAATACCATCTATCAGCTCTACAAAGAGTTTGTCTGGTCACTCTCTTGGAGCTGCTGGAGTTCACGAAATAGTTTACTGTCTATTGATGATGGAAAACAACTTTATGGCTGGTTCGGCTAATATCGAAGAAATTGATCCAGTCGTTGCTAATATGCCAATCCTAACCAAGACAGTTGAAAACGTCAAGATCGACACTGTAATGAGTAATAGCTTTGGATTCGGTGGTACTAATGCGACTTTAGTACTAAAACGCTGGACTGGCAATTAAGTTTTTACACATAGGACATATAACATACACAGCTCAGAATAACTTCTTGCCATGCATGTTCAATGTACTTCGAATCTCGCCACTATAATATAAGATTCACCGCTAACCTTAGAGCTTTATGATCACTGCACTGAGAATTATCAGGCTACTACCGTTAATCAAAATACGGGCGGTAGTAATTTACCTTATTGCTGCGTGGCTAACCAAAGTTAGCGATACCCATTAGTGTAAAATACGCTAAAATTGCTTGATTAAATTAAACTAACAATCTAACCAGTAACGATGTTCAGTTCTAATCGTAATCAGTTTAAATTCCTAGCTAATATTCATAGGCCTACAATGTAAAGTTGCACTAACATTTATCGAGGCTATCGCTATTTTAATTATAGCATATCAATTCTAGCAGATTAGCCTCCTCAGCAATTGAGCGATGCGTGTCTAACACGTTTTCTTATGTTATAGACTTTTTATGTTAATTCCTGAACTTATATCAATTTATTAGTCATATCTACAGTGAAGAGCCTGTATCAGCACATCAACTGTCTATTACATCGGCTCATTACTACACTAAGCAAGACTTTCTAACACGCGAGATAACTATGTTTTGCTACTGATTTTGCTCACCATATTCATACCACTACCATCATTTACTTAACTACTGTAATTACTTATTAAATTTCTTCATTCTGCTATTATATACTAGCATTAACATTTTCAGTTACATAACGAGCCATTTGTAATGGCTAATTAGCTCTTATTTTAAAATTTACTGTAAACGCACTATTGCATCATTAACGCTAAGGCTAAATCCTCAAGGTAGCCTACCAAACCAAGCTATTAACAATTTTTGTTGACTGCACTAATGACAGCGCTAGTACTGCTAGTTAACGTATATCCATACTCATAATAATTAGAGCCGTAAATATAATGGCACTAGATCAATCTGCTACGCGATTTTATATGTATGCCTTTGCGATAAAGAGGTTCATGGATTGAATTAGCGATAGCTGTTGCTCATAGCGAGCAGATCAATACATGTTGCCAAAAGTTATCACGCGTAACCTTGTCTGATATGTTTTAAGGCGTTGCGTTAAACTATGGCTTTTCTTATCTAGCTTTATAGAGTATATTACAATATACGCTAAACACAAAACTATCATAGACGCAAAAGCCGGCATTTACTTACACTGAAGCCTTGTGCTTTGCTTGCAAGATGCAAATGCTTGCTCAAGAAGAGAAGATGCAGGTTTGGATAAACTCAAAGTAGACGATGTAGGGTACATAGCAACATGAGTCTAAATTAAAACAGTATCCAATATACTCTTAAAAATAATTATATACTTGATTTGATTATTGATAATAGGATTTTAAGTAAATTGCCAATTTTCATTGTTTCCTGGAAAAATTTACGTAGTACTGCTATTATACATATTTATAGATATAGAGTTAATTCATCTGCAGTAAAGTTACTATAAACTAATAACAGAACAATAATCAAAAACAAATCACTATAGTGAGAAGCAATATAAGTAAAACCATCTATCATCTACAGTACAGTGGCAAAAGAATACAAAATTCTCAAGTGTCTTGCATACTTTAACTAATAATTATATGATCTTTTTATTAATATATGTAATAATTTTCGATGTCCATTACCGTCAACACCATTACTATATTTATCCAGTAACTAACCAGCAGCCTAATAGATAAAAAATTGACTAATCTTACATGACTGCTATTGAACAAATGCTAATATGTTGGGCGATTATATACTGCAACACGCCTAATATATCTGAAACTAAACTAAATATCTATCCATAGCACCTGCATATCAACTTGTATTAATCAAGTTGATATTTAGAAGTGTGCATATATAACTAAAATACCGTTGATCTGTCATGATTATAACAAAGCTAGATAAATCCATATGCTGGATAGCTAGGCTATTGTACGTATATAGTCTGGTGTTGTTACTAACTTTATACAAAATCATACTGTTTACTTAAGCTGTTTACCGCCTCACAGTGTTGGGTGGCGCGTGCTGTTGAGTTAGTGAAAGAAAAGAAGCTAGAAGTTTTGTGTTGAGTGGCTAGCCATTGAATAGTTTTATCTAGAGTATCATGCCGATGTATCGACTAGAATACCAGATTTAGATATCTCCACGTCGCACATCATCTTGCCAACTTCATTTGCATAAAGATTTTTTAAAAAATATAGCATAGCTAGCCAAACAACTATAAATACGCACTATTAACATTTATTTTATTTGAATGCAAATAGTTGCTATTCTAGCACTCAAGAATCAGAGACGCAGTACGGTAACGCCATACTATTACGTGCCATATAACAGCCATGTGTAACAAATAATACTATGAAAAACCATAATATTTTATATGGCCATACTGGCACATATGAATTTTAGGCAACAAAAAATAGCCAAAGCACAAGACGAAAGTTACTATTTTATCTGAATATTAACTACCTAAATGACCATGCATTAGCAACTTTTTAGTATTCACACTAATACCTGTATAGTTTAGTTCTATCAGCAAAGTCAAGCTATAATGGCTAGCATTAATAATCAAGTAGCTTGATATGTGTTAGTTATAAACTAGATCAGCTACTGAATATGTAGTAACCTGAATAGTTATTTGCTTTAGTTAAGTTGGCACAAGAACTAAAAACCCGCTAAAGCGGGTTTTTACAAAAGTATTAAACTGACAACTCAACTAGTAACTTGTTTAGTCGACTTACGTAAGCAACTGGGTCTTTTAAACTATCACCAGCAGCTAAAGTTGCTTGATCGAAGAGGATGTAAGAAAGTTCACGAAAACGCTCTTCGTTTTGCTCGCCACTGAGTCTTTCAATTAGCGGATGAGCTGGGTTGAATTCAAAGATTGGTTTAGAATCTGGAATTTTCTGACCGCTAGCTTCTAAGATCTGACGCATCTGTATACCTAAATCTTGTTTGCCAATAGCTAAAATTGCTGGGGAGTCAGTAAGGCGATGAGAAACTCGCACTTCACTTACAGCATCGTCTAAAGCGATCTTAATTCGTTCCGCTAAACTCTCTTTAGACTTAGCGACTTCTTCGGCTTTTTTCTTCTCTTCTTCAGAGTCAAGATTACCTAGATCTAGATCACCACGAGCCACATCAATAAAGGCTATACCGTCAAATTCGTTGAGATAGCTCATTAACCACTCATCGATACGGTCAGTCAGTAGAAGCACTTCAATATTTTTTTTACGAAAAACTTCTAAATGCGGGCTATTCTTGACCTGGGCATAGGTCTCACCAGTCAAATAGTAGATCTTATTTTGACTTTCTGGGGCGGACGCTAGGTATTCAGTCAGAGATAGAACCTGCTCACCATCTTGAGCCCTAGTAGAAGCAAAGCGCAGTAGGCTAGCGATTTTCTCTTTATTAGATGAGTCTTCTGCTGGGCCTTCTTTCATAACCTGGCCAAAGTTTTTCCAGAAATCTTTGTACTTTTTTGGATTATTCTTAGCCAATTTTTCTAGCATGTCCAGCACACGCTTGGTTAGTGCTGATTTCATGGAATCAATAATTGGATCTTTCTGTAAAATTTCACGCGAGACATTCAGAGATAAGTCGCTGGAATCGATGACACCTTTAATAAAACGCAGGTACATCGGCAGGAATGATTCTGCCTGATCCATCACAAACACGCGTTGTACATAGAGCTTTGGGCCTTTTGGCGCTTCACGCTGATATAGATCAAATGGAGCACGAGCTGGTACATAAAGCAGCGAGCTGTATTCTAGCTTACCTTCAACTTTATTATGGCTCCAAGTAAGCGGATTTTCATAATCATGAGTAATATGTTTATAGAATTCTTGATATTCTTCATCTTTCAACTCAGTTCGTGGGCGAGTCCATAAAGCACTAGCACGGTTGACTACTTCCCATTCCTGAATAGGCTTCTCTTCACTTTCAGTTGTCTCTCGTTCTTTTGGCAGTTCGATCGGCAAGGCAATATGGTCAGAATATTTTTTAATAATATTACGCAAGTGGTAACCATTGGTAAATTCATCTTCACCAGCCTTCAAGTGCAACACGATGCGAGTACCACGGTCAGCTTTATGGATAGTAGCAACTTCAAATTCACCATCACCTTTAGATGACCAATATACGCCTTTACTAGAATCTAGACCACCACAACGACTGAAAACTTCAACTTTGTCAGCAACAATAAAAGCTGAATAAAAGCCTACACCAAATTGACCAATTAGCTGCGAATCTTTTTTTTGGTCGCCAGATAGATTTTTCATAAAATCTACAGTTCCGGATTTAGCGATAGTACCTAAATGAGTAATTGCGTCTTCACGGCTCATGCCGATACCATTGTCTTCAATCATGACAGTCTTAGAAGATTTATCGAAGCCAATACGGATTTTTAGTGTAGCGTTATTTTCTAGTAACTCAGGCTTGGACAAAACTTCAAAACGTAATTTGTCGACAGCATCAGAAGCATTTGATATCAGCTCACGCAGGAAAATTTCCTTGTTAGAGTATAGCGAATGGATCATGAGGTGCAGCAGTTGCTTCACTTCGGCTTGAAAGCCCATGGTTTTCTTCTGGGTTTCTACACTCATAGTTATCAAACTCCAATTAGGTAGCAATAGTCACGCACTCGATGATTTACGGTTGGTAATCATCAAAGTTGGGGGTTAAGGCTAAAATTGCAAGGGCTTACTAACTTTTAACCTTAAAATATATACTGTATAGTGGCAGCCTACTAAACCTTTCACCATAAGCATTCAATACTAATAATCTTGAATTTGCAGGAGATATATTTAGCAGTGCATCATAGTAACCGAACTTGTTAATCTATTTAAGGAAGGTTTTAAATCAGTGTACTTACCGTGGCTAGCCTTACTTTCCTTTGATTTTATTATGCAGTCACTATGTGCTCTTAAAGCATATTTAACTGGCGCATATAGATATACCAGTTACCTAGAGAGCCAAACACCAGCCGTTACTAATTGTCCTGATATACGAAGATACGAGTTAAAATCACGTTAATAGTTACTAGGTAGTAACGCTGAGCCACACACAAATTTATACGACCTAATAATCAGCGCGTATTCGTGAATTACAAGAGTCTAATGGTATGGCTATACGCTTTACAACGTGCCCATTCCAAAGCAGACACTAACACCGCACATTGCTTACTTGGCAGATAGTTAAGCCGCCCTAACACATAGCAACCAAGAACGTAGCATCGAAACAACTGTCAATGACAAAGCTAAGAACGTAAACAAGAAAACTATAATACTACTCTAGCAAATACACTTAACCTAAATACATTTAGCTTTTGCTGTTTTACTAACGTATGCAAAAAGTTAAGTTAACCAATGGTAGCGCTACTTAAGATAAAGCTTAAGTAGCTATCTATATTACATTCAAGAGCAGATTGTCTTACGCTCTTACTTGAACACCTACTACTTACTAATGATCAGCGCTGACTACATTAGCACCGCTAAAGTTATATTAGTGCAGCGCTGAAAGTAAAGAACGAAACTTTGGAGTATAAAGTTACTAGTCATATTAAACTTAATACACTATATCATCGGCTTTCTAAACGTCCTAGTAAGGATCAATTACCCCCCTTTTTTTCAAAAAAGTATATAGGTAACCTAAAATACCAAAGTATGGCAGGTCAGGTTAATTTAGCTTAAAATATATATTAATATATGCATAGTATATAGAAGAAAGCTTAATTTATAATGTAAAATCAGGCTGTGATTTAGCACTCTAAAAATTGCCTTACTAAGCATGCAATCACAACGCTCAGTATATATTTATACTGAGCGTTGTGATTGCATGCTGAAAGCCATGAATTAAGCAATATATCTATTACTTTTACCGAGTACACGGTCGACTACGACGGCTATAAATAATGTTATCAATGACGGTACCAACCATGCTGAGCCTTGCTCGCTTAGCGGTAATAGCCATAAGTGTGTAGGTATCCAATCAACTAGATCAGCACTCTTAAGCGCGTCAATACAACCAAAGACGAAAGACACCAACATAACCGGACTAACGACTCGGCTATGATTTAGCCAGTAGCTTCTAAAAAAGCTGAGAGCTACCAATACTATGCACGGTGGATAAATTCCAGTGAGAACTGGGGTAGAAAATATAATGAGTTTGGTCAGGCCTAGATTAGATACGAAAAGAGAAAACAACACCATGATCATTACTAGCATCTTATAAGATAACGGTAAGATTTTGCTGAAATACTCAGCACAGGTGCAAGTCAAACCAACTGCAGTAACTAAACACGCTAGGGAAATCAGCACTGCAAGGAAGCTACTACCCAAAGAGCCGAATGTATGTTGCACGTAAGCATGCAGCACAGTTGCACCGTTGCTAGCGCCAGCAGCCACAGCATAGCTGCCAGAACCTAGGCGGAGCAAGCTGATATACACTAATGATAGGCCTACGCCAGCAATTAGCCCAGCAATGATCGCATAACGAGTGATTAATTGTGGTGATTTAACACCACGAGAGCGAATAGCATTAACAATAACGATACTAAACACTAGCGCGCCTAAAGTATCCATTGTTAGGTAACCATTCATGAATCCCTGAGAGAATGGTGCAGTAACGTACTCCTGTGTTGCAACACCAACGTCACCAACCGGTAAAGCAAATGCGGCTATTCCAAGAATAACTAAGGCAATGATTTTTAGTGGCGCCAAAAAACGACCTACGGTATCTAGCAATCGTTCCGGGTACAAAGAAACGACGTACACCACACAGAAGTATATTGAACTGTAAATAAATAATGTCAGCGGGTTTTTGCCAGTAAGTGGCGCTAGTCCTACCTCAAACGAAACCATTGCGGTGCGTGGGGTAGCAAATAGCGGACCTACCGCCAGGTACGTCGCCGTTGCTAGCAGGCTACTTGCGATCTTGCCGATCGGGCTACTTAAAGCCTCCATGCCACCACCAACCCTAGCCATAGCAATTACAGTAATCACTGGCATACCGACAGCAGTAGTCAAAAAACCTAACGCAGCTATCCAGACATGAGGTCCTGATTGCAAACCAACAATAGGCGGGAAAATAATGTTTCCAGCACCAACAAACAAGGCAACAGTCATAAAGCCTAACGCCAAGATATCCTGGCTTTTCAATACTGTCATTTCAAGACATACCACACTACTGAATTAAATACGGGTTGCTTCCTTGTAAATAAGGAAGCGCTACTAGCTTTACCGAGGATTAACCGACTTGATGCGTAGCTTCTTTTTTTTGAGCTACTACGTTAAGAACGTTGTTAACGTAACAAATGTACGCAAGAAACATAATCTTGTGTAGTGCATCGCTAAATAAACAATATATCATTAATGTCGCATTTTCATGTACTGAACAATATTGAAATTGAAAATAATTATTATCAGCGACAACATAGGAGCGCGTATAGCTCTATTTACCAGAGCTATACGCGTTGCTTGCAACGCAAGCTTTTACATTAAACTGAGTATATTCTACAGCAAGTTCACTTAACCACACAAAAGCTATCTTATATATCTTTTGTGTGGTTAAGGCTTCATCTTAAAAAACTAGACTGAATTGATAGTTTATCTAATTAGGTCAGCTAAAGCTATACCAATAGCTGCTAAAGAACGCACGATTTTAACCCCTGCATCTTGCAGCACAACAAATTTTTTATCCGCAGTGCCTTCACCGCCATAGATAATTGCGCCAGCATGGCCCATACGCCTACCTGCAGGGGCAGTTACACCAGCAATATAAGCAACAACCGGCTTAGTCACGCTTCTCTTAATATAAGTAGCTGCTTCTTCTTCAGCCGAACCACCAATCTCACCAATCATTACGATTGCTTCAGTCTTCGAGTCCCCCTGGAACAGCTTCAGGATATCGATGAAAGTTGAGCCTAGAATAGAGTCACCACCAATACCGACGCAAGTAGACTGACCAAAACCAGCGTCAGTAGTTTGCTTAACAGCTTCGTAGGTCAGGGTGCCAGAACGAGAAACAATACCAACCTTACCTGGTAAATGAATGTGACCTGGCATAATGCCAATCTTACACTCGCCAGGAGTGATCACCCCTGGGCAATTAGGACCAATCAAAACTACATTAAGCTCGTCACATATAACTGTAACGGTCAGCATATCTAGGGTAGGAATACCTTCAGTAATGCACACAATTAGTTTAATACCGCCAAATGCCGCTTCAAGTATTGCGTCCTTACAGAATGGAGCTGGAACATAGATCACGCTAGCGGTAGCGCCTGTAATAGCGACAGCGTCTTTTACAGTATTGAATACTGGCAGGTTTAAGTGTTTAGTGCCGCCTTTACTGGGACTTACGCCGCCAACCATCTTAGTACCGTATTCGATGGCTTGCTGAGTATGAAAACTACCTTGCGCACCGGTAATACCCTGGCAGATCACTTTGGTATCTTTATTTATCAGAACGCTCATTATTTGCCCTCTGTAACCTTGATAACTTGTTGAGCGGCGTTAATTAGGCTGGTAGCTACAATGATATTTAAACCGCTTTTTTTCAATGTGTCAGCACCTAGTTTAGAGTTATTACCTTCTAGACGAACAACAACTGGAATTTTAATGCCTACTTCTTTTACTGCATTGATAATGCCTTCTGCAATCATGTCACAACGAACAATACCTCCAAAGATGTTCACTAATACTGCTGTTACGTGACAGTCGGAAAGGATAATCTTAAAAGCTTCGGTAACGCGTTCTTTAGTTGCACTACCGCCTACGTCAAGGAAGTTAGCTGGCTTGCCACCATACAGTTTAACGATGTCCATCGTACCCATAGCCAGTCCAGCACCATTGACCATACAACCAATGTTACCTTCTAGAGCTATATAGTTTAATTCGAACCTGGCAGCGTGCATTTCACGCGGATCATCTTGTGAAGGATCATGAAAGGTTTTTAATTTGGGCTGGCGATACATGGCGTTAGAGTCGATATCTATCTTAGCATCTAGGCAATGCAGATCGCCATCAGCATTAATCACTAACGGGTTTACTTCTAGCAGAGCTAGATCGTAATCTAGAAACAGTGTAACCAGATTAATAAAATTCTCGGCAAACTGGACAACTTGCTTGCCTTCTAAGCCCAGCTGAAAGGCAAGCTCACGGCCCTGAAATAGCTGAGCTCCAACTAGTGGATTAATAGTTGCTTTCAGAATTTTTTCTGGGGTTTCGTGGGCAATCTTCTCTATATCTACGCCACCTTCTGTAGAAGCCATAAAAACGATGCGACGGCTTGAACGGTCAACGACAACACTTAGATATAGCTCTTTAGCAATATCAGTGCACGATTCAACTAAGATCTTAGTTACTGGTTGACCAGTGGTATCAGTCTGGTGAGTCACTAGACGTTTGCCCAGCCAATGCTGCGCGAACGCCTGAGCATCTTCTTTACTGTGAATCACTTTAACGCCACCAGCTTTACCACGACCACCGGCATGAACTTGGACTTTAACAACCCACTTATTTCCGCCAAGTTTTTCGCAAGCTTTTACTGCTGCTTCGGTGGTATCTACTACGTAGCCCTTGGAAACAGGCAAACCGTATTCAGCCAATAGCTGCTTACCCTGATACTCGTGAATATGCATGCTTTTACCGTCTTTGTTAGGTGTTGCGTATTAAGTATTGCAATCATTACAAATGCGATGCCACCTGTGATTGCTGATTAGCTTAACTTATAAAGTTAAGATGTCCGTCAAGCTGCGTAAAGAAGCTAAGTCCAGCAGTTATTCTGCTATAAGTTGTCTGCGTAAGAATTACAGCATGTAACTCTCTATCATATTTTTTATTATTTCGCTTGGAGCTTATTTCGGTTAGCAATATGAATTGCGCCACCATTCACTGCTAACGCTGCTTCATGTAATGCTTCAGACAGGGTGGGATGAGGGAAGACTATTTTACTCAAGTCTTCAGCACTAGTACCGAATTCCATACCAATCGCACCTTGTTGAACCAACTCTGCAGCGCTTGAGCCAATTACGTGGACACCTAATACGCGGTCAGTCTTGACATCAGCAATAACCTTTACAAAACCATGAGTATCATTGGCTGCTATGGCACGACCAGAAGCAATAAACGGGAAAATACCTACGTTCACTTTAGCGCCTTTAGCTTTCAATTGCTGTTCGTTTTTGCCAACCCATGCAATTTCCGGGTGGGTATAGATAATCGATGGAATCAAATCGTAATTTATTTTAGTTTTATGACCTTTGATGCGCTCTACAACCATAATCCCCTCTTCAGAAGCCTTATGCGCCAGCATCATACCACGAACAACGTCACCTATAGCGTATACACCAGGCACAGTAGTAGCACAATAATCGTCAACTTGAATAAAACCACGATCGTCAATGTTAACGCCGCTATCTGAAGCCAGCAGATCGATAGTCATCGGACTACGACCTACAGCGACTATCAGCTTGTCAAAAATTATAGTCTGTTTGCCTTCCTGATCAGTATAGGTCACAATAACCTCTTTATCGTTAACCGTTAAACTAACCACACGAGCACCAAGCCTAATATCCAGACCTTGTTCAGTTAAAGCTTTATAGGCTTCTTGAGAAACTGCGGCGTCAGCTGTCATCAAGAACGTATCCATGGCCTCTAGAATGGTAACTCTAGCACCTAGGCGGCACCATACAGAACCCAGCTCTAGGCCGATCGCGCCAGCGCCGAGCACGCCAAGACGCTTAGGAATAGTCTGGAATTCTAGAGCGTCAGTCGAATCAACAATCACGTTGTGATCAATTATAGCTAGCGGAATGCTGATTGGGCGTGACCCTGGAGCTAAGACTATATTATCAGCTTCGATAACTTTGACTGAGCCATCCGGCTTTGTAATTTCAACTTTTTTACCTGATATTAGTTTGCCGTGGCCTTGAATGGAAACTACGCCGTTAGCCTTGAATAAGGCTGTAACGCCAAAAGTTAAACTCTTAATGATATTAGCTTTACGGCCAACCATTGCCGGCACATCTATAGCTATAGAAGTATGGCTGATACCATGGATCGCAAAAGAATCTCTGGCTTCATAGAATTTCCGGGAACTGTCCAATAGCGCCTTAGAAGGAATACAACCAACGTTTAGGCACGTACCACCCAAAGCCAACCTCCCTTCCTCATTAGTATATTTTTCGATACAAACAGTCGAGAGGCCTAACTGCGCAGCTTTAATCGCGGCAACATATCCCCCAGGACCCGCACCAATCACTACAACGTCAATTTTTTGCGACATAAACAATCGTTCCTTTATATTAGCGGCAAACTTTTACAAGCCAAAAAGCCAAGAATCTGGATACCTTACCCAACAGCCTAGTCGCTTAAAATTTGCGACTGCTTTGATCAGATATCGAGTAATAAACGAGCCGGGTCTTCCAAAAGATTCTTTATGAGAACCAGGAAAGTCACAGCGTCCTTACCATCGATGAGGCGGTGATCATAAGACAGCGCTAGATACATCATTGGACGGATTAAAACTTGACTGTTGATAGCTATTGGCCTCTGAATGATGGTATGCATACCAAGGATTGCAGCTTGTGGTGGGTTAATGATCGGGGTAGACATCATTGAGCCGAATATACCGCCATTAGTGATAGTAAAAGTGCCACCAGTTATTTCATCGATAGTTAGTGTACCATTACGAGCTTTTTTGCCAAGACCAGCAATACTACTTTCAATTTCAGCCAAACTCATCAACTCAGCGTTACGCAGAACCGGTACCACTAAACCGCGGTCGTTAGACACAGCAACACCAACGTCTACATAGCCATGGTAAACGATATCATTACCATCAATAAAGGCGTTCATTACCGAAAAGCGTTGCAATGCTACGGTGGCTGCTTTGACGAAGAACGACATAAAGCCTAGACGTACACCATTATGGGATTTGATAAATAGATCCTTGTATTTGGAACGTAAGGTTATCACTGAGGTCATATCAACTTCGTTAAAAGTAGTCAGCATCGCCATATTAGACTGCGCCTCTATCAGACGCTTAGCTACTGTAGCGCGTATGCGAGTCATAGGCACACGCCTCTCAGTACGCTGACCAACAGCAAATACAGGCATAGCGGCAGCCAGAGCATTGCTCTTAGTTTTAACAACAGCAACTACGTCCTCTTTGGTTACACGACCACCTTTGCCCGTGCCTTCAATAGAAGATAGCTTTATACCGTTTTCTTCAGCTAGTTGACGCGCAGCAGGAGCAGCAATTAAACCCTCACTATCAGTAACTGGAACAATATCAGCAACAGGTACAGCACTGCCAGTTTCGATTGAACCCAAAACCTGGTTCGACAAAACGGTAGCGTTCTCTTCAACAAATATCGCAGCCAATATACCATCAGCTTCAGCCAATACCTCTAGAACGACTTTATCGGTCTCGATGTCAACTATTAAGTCATCACGCTTTACAGTATCGCCTAGTTTTTTATGCCAGGTAGCAACGGTGCCATCAGCAACCGATTCCGGGAATAAAGGGGCATTAATTTCGATAGCCATTATCTGTTAATCCTTAAAATTTAATTTCAGTCAGAGCGAAGGCATGAAACAGTAAAGGCATCTTGCAGTAGTTTTTCCTGCTGCTCAGCGTGCATTGACATATAGCCACATGCAGGTGCAGCAGAGGCATCACGACCGGCATACTCAAGGCCAAGGCCAGTTTTGTGGTTACCAATACTGCGACGCAAGTAATGCTGGCTACTGTACCATGCGCCCTGGTTCATCGGCTCTTCCTGGCACCATACTGCATTAACTAGATTAGTGTAAGACGCACTGACTTCCATTAAATCGTCTTCCGGGAACGGGTAAAGCTGCTCGATACGCACAATAGCAATATCTTCGCGGCCTTCAGCACGACGTTTTTCCAGTAAATCGTAGTAAACCTTACCGCTACACAAAATTAGACGAGTTACCTTGGCTACGTCCATGGTGTCGTTTTCTGGAATAACAACCTGAAACGAACCGTTAGATAGATCTTCTAGAGTTGAAATGGCTAATTTATGACGCAATAATGATTTCGGTGTCAACACTACTAATGGCTTACGCAGAGGACGGATCATCTGGCGGCGCAACAAGTGGTAGATCTGGGCTGGCGTGGTTGGTATACATACTTGAATATTATGCTCAGCGCATAGCTGCAGGTAACGCTCTAAACGGGCTGAGGAATGCTCTGGACCCTGACCTTCATAACCGTGAGGCAACAGCATAGTTAGACCGCACAGACGACCCCATTTATGCTCACCACTGGTAATAAACTGATCGATAACAACTTGAGCACCGTTAGCGAAATCACCGAACTGGGCCTCCCAGATTACCAGCGCATTAGGCGCGGTAGTAGAGTAACCGTATTCGAACGCTAATACTGCTTCTTCTGACAGAAACGAATCATATAGGTTAAAACGTGGTTGCCCATCATAAAGGTGCTGCAGAGGTGTATAAGTAGTGGCGTCTATCTGATTATGCAGTACCGCATGACGGTGTGAGAACGTACCACGCCCGATGTCTTGGCCAGTCATGCGAATCTCGTAACCTTCAAACGCCAAGGTCGCGTATGCCATAATTTCCGCATAACCCCAGTTGATTGGTAGGCTACCTGCTTGCATCTTCTGACGGTCTTCATAGATCTTTGCGACTTGACGCTGCACTGCAAAACCTTTTGGAATGTTTAGCAGTTTAGTAGATAGTTCCTGTAAGATTTTCAGATCAAACGAAGTGTTGTGACGCACAGTCCAGGCATGACCTAGGTACGGGCGCCAATCTACAAATAGATCTTTATTTGGCTCTTTAACTAATCCTTTAACTACATGCAGACCGTCATCTAACGCGTTACGGTATTCATCGACTTTTGCCTGCACACACGCATTATCAATTACACCAGACTTGATCAGGCTATCAGCGTACAGCTCACGAGTAGTGCGCTGATTAAATATTTTCTGATACATCAACGGCTGAGTACCGCTAGGCTCATCTACCTCATTGTGACCACGCCGACGGTAGCAAACTAAGTCGATGACAACGTCACGCTTAAACTGTATACGGTAATTGATAGCGAGCTGGGTCACGAACAGCACGGCTTCCGGATCATCACCATTTACATGAAGAATAGATGCCTGTATCATCTTAGCAACATCAGTCGCGTACTCGGTAGAGCGTGCATCCAGCGGATTACTGACAGTGAAGCCTACTTGGTTATTGATGACAATATGAACTGTACCGCCGGTCTTAAAGCCACGAGTTTGCGACATCTGAAGTGTTTCTAGAACTACACCTTGACCAGAAAATGCGGCATCACCATGAATGGAAATCGGTAAAACCTTTTCACCAGTAGAATCATTACGACGATCCTGACGGGCACGCACCGAGCCTTCGATTACTGGAGACACAATTTCTAAATGGGATGGATTGAAGGCCATAGCCAGGTGAACTTCACCTCCTGTAGTCATAACGTTAGATGAAAAACCCTGGTGATATTTAACGTCACCGGAACCTATCTCAGCCGTGTTTTTGCCTTCAAACTCGTCAAACAACTCACGTGGGTTCTTACCGAATATATTCACTAACACATTGAGGCGACCACGATGAGCCATGCCAATCACAATTTCTTGAGTACCATGGGCACCAGAATACTGAATCAATTCATCGAGAATTAGAATCAAACTTTCACTGCCTTCCAGGCTGAAACGCTTAGTACCCGGATATTTAGTACCAAGGTATTTTTCAAGGCCTTCAGCAGCGGTCACACACTCCAGTAAATGGCTACGTACCTCGGTGGACAATACTGGACGGCCGCGCGCAGCTTCCAGACGATGCTGGAACCAGTAGCGCTGCTCAGAATCATTAATATGCGTGAACTCAGCACCGATAGTGCGGCAGTAAGTCTGCTGCAATGCTTCATAAATTTCGCGTAGACTCGCTTCTTCTTTGCCGATTAACAAATCACCTGTGCGGAAAACCGTATCAAGATCAATGTTTGTCAATCCATAATAATTAATTGATAGTTCTACAGGTGTAGAACGCTTCCAGAGACCCAACGGATCAAGCTGAGCGGCCTGGTGGCCATGCATCCTATATGCCTGAATCAATCGCAATACTTCGAATTGTTTTTTCTCATAATCGCTTGTCACGCCACCAGCGACAGCCAGCTGGGTGCAGCGCAAGTTCTTTGCTAGCAGCGCAAACTGGTCGCGAATTGTTGCGTGCGATATATCGATAGCAGCGTTGCCGTCTGAAGACCATGTCTGAAATTTAGTGCGCCATGCTTCTGGAACAGTGTTATGGTCATACAAAAAAAGCTCATAAAGCTCTTCTACATAAGCAGCGTTATCACCTGAAAGATAGCTGCTGTTCCACATGCGCTGCATTACGCTTTCTTGCATGCTTAGTCACCCTCAATTTAGGGGAGGAAGCACTATCGACAGAGATACGAAGTCTACTTGCAAAAGGTCAATACAGCAACCATAACAAGCAATTTATAATCCAAGCCAATAGTTTGGATATTAATCCAAATGCCCCCGCTTATCTAATTTATTTAAAAATAAGAGCAGCGGCTTTCTAGATCGCCGCTCAAGTTAAAACTATGGCGCCGGTTGAAGTCTGCACCGTAGCATTTATAAACACAGCAATGTAGCTTACACGCCGCTTTGCAACAACATATTACGGATTTGGCCAATGGCCTTAGTTGGGTTTAGGCCTTTAGGACAAACATGAACACAGTTCATGATCCCGCGGCAGCGAAATACGCTAAACGGGTCATCAAGTGATGCCAAACGCTCAGAAGTCTTAGTGTCACGACTGTCTGCCAGGAAGCGGTAGCTTTGTAGTAGGGCTGCTGGACCCAAAAATTTGTCTGGGTTCCACCAAAATGATGGGCACGAGGTAGAGCAGCAAGCGCATAGAATGCATTCGTATAAACCGTCGAGCTTTTTACGCTCTTCAGGTAATTGCAGGCGTTCAATAGCCGGAGTTGGTGTGTCATTCTGCAGGAACGGCTTAACTTTTTCGTATTGCTTGTAAAAGATGCTCATATCAACAACCAGATCACGGATAACCGGTAAACTAGGCAAAGGACGCAAAATTAACTTGTTTCTTTTCACAACAGTGGAAAGCGGCATGATACATGCCAGGCCGTTTTTACCATTAATATTCATGCCGTCTGAGCCACAAACACCCTCACGACAAGAACGGCGATATGAGAAGCTCTCATCTTGCTCTTTTATGAACGCCAACACATCTAGCACCATCAGATCTTTACCACAGGTATCGACCTGGAATTCCTGCATAAACGGCGCAGACTCCTGATCAGGGTTGTAGCGATACACACTAACTGACAACATAGAGGTCACCATTAGTAAGTCCTAACCTTCGGTTTAAACATCGGAACTGTTTTAGGTGAGACGTTCACTGCACGCTTGGTTACGCGCTTATTACTCGAGAAGTACAGGGTGTGGCATAACCAGTTCTCATCGTCTCGATCTTTAAAATCTTCACGAGCATGAGCGCCACGAGATTCTTTGCGAACCTCTGCGGCGATAGCAGTAGCTTCAGCTACTTCTAACAAATTTTGCAACTCAAGGGCTTCAATTCGAGCAGTATTGAACGCCTGACTTTTATCATTGATTTTAACATTAGTTATACGCTTACGTAAGTTATCTAGCTTAACGATGCCTTTCTGCATATATTCGCCAGTACGGAATACACCAAAATAATTCTGCATACTGTTTTGTAACTCACGACGCAGGGTGGCCACGTCTTCGCCATCAACACGCGCGTTTAGAGCGTTTAAGCGTGCTAGGGCAACTTCGATATTAGCATTGGTAGCGGCATCGTATTCGATGCTGTCAGTGAGGACTTTTTTCAAGTACAAGCCAGCAGAACGACCAAATACGACTAGATCGAGTAGAGAATTGCCGCCTAGACGGTTTGCACCGTGTACCGATACGCACGCAACTTCACCTACAGCGAACAGGCCATGGATGATTTCATCCATGCCTTCGGCATTCTGAGTGATCACCTGACCATAAATATTTGTTGGTATACCGCCCATCATATAGTGACAAGTAGGAACAACTGGAACCGGAGCGACCATAATATCAACATGAGCAAAGGTTTTAGAAAGCTCACAGATACCTGGCAGTCGACTACGCAGGACCCCATCACCAAGATGATCTAACTTAAGTAGTACATAATCGCCGTTAGGGCCACAGCCGTTGCCAGCAATAATCTCCTTAACCATTGAACGGGCAACAACGTCACGACTAGCAAGGTCTTTGGCATTTGGGGCATAACGCTCCATGAAGCGCTCGCCATATTTGTTAATGAGATAACCACCTTCACCACGGCAACCTTCAGTAACTAGCACACCAGCGCCAGCGATACCAGTCGGGTGGAACTGCCACATTTCAATATCTTGTACCGGAACACCTGCACGAAGAGCCATACCAATACCGTCACCAGTATTAATCAAAGCATTAGTAGTAGACGCGTAGATACGCCCGGCACCACCAGTTGCTAGAACAGTAGCATGGGCGCGGATATAAGTAATTTCGCCATTTTCAATACAAATAGCAATTACACCAACGAACACACCATTGTCGTTCTTGACTAGATCTACTGCATAGTACTCGTTCAAAAACGTAGTACCAGCTTTTAGGTTGGCTTGATAAAGGGTATGCAGCAATGCATGACCAGTACGGTCTGACGCAGCGCAGGTACGGGCAGCCTGGCCACCTTGGCCGTAATTCTTCGACTGACCACCAAATGGACGCTGATAGATGCGACCTTCTTCGGTACGCGAAAATGGTAGACCCATATGATCTAATTCGAATACTGTGGCTGGGCCTTCTTGACACATATACTCGATAGCATCCTGGTCACCGATATAATCGGAACCCTTAACGGTATCATACATATGCCAGCGCCAATCATCGTTTGGGTCGGCAGACGCAATGGCGCAAGTAATGCCACCCTGTGCTGATACGGTGTGGGAACGCGTCGGGAATACTTTGGTGATCACGGCAATCTTATGACTACCCCTAGCTAGTTGCAAAGAGGTGCACATGCCAGCACCACCACCACCAATAATGACAGCGGCGAAAGAAAGAGTTGGAATGGTGGCCATAAATCAGATACCCCAAAGAATCTGTACACCACAGACGAAGTAAGCAAACATCGCGAAACCGCATACTGCCTGGAAAAGGAAACGTATCGCAGTAGCGTGTTTACCTAGCGCCATTGGCGTCAGGTAGTCGGTAGCGATAGTCCACATACCAATCCAGGCGTGAGCGCTCAGGGCTACAAGTGCTAGCAGACTAAAAATACGCATCGAATTATGAGAAAACAGGCCGTGCCACTGTTCATATCCAATTCCCGGGTTTGCGACAAGATATACAGTCAGGAAAATAAAATACACTGCGAGAACGACTGCAGATGCACGCTGCGCCATCCAGTCATAAAGACCTGAACGCGAAAGGTTCGTAATGCTAGTTACCATATCCAAACTCCCACTAAAATAATCAGCACTAAGGAAATGCCGATTATGATTTTCGAACCTAGACGGCCGCCTTCTAGCGTCTCACCGATACCCATATCCATGATCAAGTGGCGAACACCAGCTATTAAATGATACAATAGGGCAGATATTAGACCCCATGCTATAAATTTAGCCGGCAGACTAGTCAGACATGCTTTCACTGCAACATATCCACCCTCAGAATCTAGTGATCTGCTCAATACATACAGCATAATGCCTAAACCTAGGAACAGGATGATGCCGGAAATACGGTATAGGAACGACGTAACCCCGGTGATGGGAAGTTTAATGGTCCTTAGGTCTAAGTTTACAGGTCGTTGGTTATTCACGGCTTTTTTCACACTGAAAAGTCCCTGACAATCAGGACAAAGTTGTTGGGAGGCGAACTGGTCAAGTAAACACTACCATAAGGAGTGCGGCCACCAATGCAAGCAAGCCCAAAAGCCCTTGATGGTCGACGGCCAAGTATAGACAAATAGGTTACTAATGACAACGCATACTCTATATCCTAGTAGCTAATTTTACTAACAGCATCAAAAGCTCACATAGCAGTTAATTTGACAAAAAGTATAGTTAAAGCCTTCTTAAACTAAACTTTAGTCAAATTGACATCTTAATTGATCTAATCAATAGTGGTGTAGGTCCTGCGTGGGGGCCTGCTTGATGATTTGAAGCATAATAGGGGGTCACCATGGCTGACAAAACAGCGCAGTTAATTATCGAAGGGGCAGCCCCTGTCGAGCTGCCAATTTTAACTAGCACCGTTGGTCCTGATGTTATCGACGTACGAGGCCTTACGGCTACTGGCCATTTTACGTTTGACCCGGGCTTCATGTCGACTGCATCTTGCGAATCCAAGATCACTTATATTGATGGCGACCACGGCATTTTGCTGTACCGGGGCTACCCAATCGAGCAACTGGCTGAGAAATCGGACTACCTAGAAACATGCTACTTGCTACTAAATGGTGAGCTACCAACAAACAAGCAGAAGGCCAAGTTTGTTGGAGCCGTAAAGAACCATACTATGGTTCATGAGCAGCTAAAAACCTTCTTCAACGGCTTCCGTCGTGATGCCCACCCAATGGCTATTATGTGTGGCGTTGTCAGCGCGCTATCGGCCTTTTATCACGATTCTTTAGATATCAATAACCAACAGCATCGCGAAATCTCTGCAATCCGCCTAGTTGCCAAAATACCGACTTTAGCTGCAATGGTTTATAAGTACTCCATGGGTCAACCTATGATGTACCCGCGCAACGACCTAACGTACACAGAAAACTTCCTGCATATGATGTTTAACACCCCGTGCGCAATTAAACCGATCAGTTCGGTACTGGCTGCAGCGCTAGATAAAATTTTTATCTTACACGCTGACCACGAGCAGAATGCTTCTACGTCTACCGTGCGCCTAACAGGCTCTTCTGGTGCCAATCCATTTGCCTGTATTGCAGCAGGTATTGCGGCACTATGGGGCCCTGCCCATGGTGGCGCTAACGAAGCTGTATTGACTATGCTAGACGAAATTAGTCATGTTTCAAACATCGATAAGTTTATCGCTAAGGCTAAAGACAAAAACGATCTATTTAAACTAATGGGCTTCGGTCATCGAGTTTATAAAAACCGCGACCCGCGCGCTACTGTTATGAAAAAAACTTGCGATGAAGTTTTAAAGGAATTAGGCATTCAGAATGATCCACAACTTGAACTTGCCATACGCCTAGAAGAAATAGCCTTAACCGACTCTTACTTTATAGAACGTTCACTATATCCGAACGTTGACTTTTACTCAGGGATCATCTTCAAAGCAATAGGTATTCCAACTAGCATGTTCACCGTAATCTTTGCACTAGCACGTACTGTTGGCTGGATTTCACACTGGAAAGAAATGCTCTCTAGCCCGTACAAAATTGGCCGCCCACATCAACTGTATACAGGCTACAAACCGCGTGACTTCAATAAGTAGAAAGCCGCAAGTAAGTCATTAACCGCTTAGTTGCACTGAACAAGCATTATATTATGGAAACCGTTTTTAGAAACTCTGTTTGTTTATTATTACCAGTGTATTATTAAAGCATATTTTGAAGAAATATTTTTTGAAAAAAATGGTGTTATTTTATTTATTATCAATACAAGCACTGGGTGCTTTATACAATACAAAAAAGATAGCTTTTATGGTTCCTAACCAAACCAGACTAGTCGCCTATCACGATAGCGCTGGTAAAAATTATTTAATACATAATAACATTATAAAGTAACAATATTATTATTGTACATTTATATCCGACGGCAATTGATCACGATAAAATAGCCATAAATGCAATCTTCTTGTTGTCAAAAGTATAACAAACAGAAAAACTATAGATCTGATTTTGCTCGAGAATATAGAACGCGACGCCCACTAAAAGTATACTCGTTAAGAGTATACAGACGAGCAGCAAATAGAAATAAAATAATCAAGTAATCCATAAAAACTAATCGAGTAGATTAAGCCAACATATCTAGAGGTACGTGCTAGCGCGAAAATCCCCAATAAAAACATAGCCTACCCTACATAGTATTCGATTATAATCTACTAAGCAGTTCCGAAAACCAGTGACATTGCTACTGCTCACAATAATTAGCCACTAATTTAATACGTATTAAATGCCTAGTAAGTAATATACAGGATATCTCTAATAAACACTCCCAACATAACGTTGGCAAAGATATTGAGAGATTGTCTGTATGCTACGCTAATCAGTTAATCTCTATTAACAAATTTTTCATGTAAAATACTCACTAATTAGTCTTACACACATAAAGAACGACAATGATGAAGACTGACTAATCAGCCCGACAAATAAGTAGAGTGATTAAAGTAATCAAAACTAGAAACTGAGGTTAACGCCGAGTGCATGTAGCATCGTAAGCAGCCCATAATACGCAAAGCGGAATTAAGCTTTGACATGATAACTAAAAGAAGCCATGTAAATCTTTTTTTTGCTTCTAACCAGCTACTTTAAATAGTAGCTATTTTTTAAGTAGCGAGACAAATGCTGTCGTTTATTGGTTTTTTACCCTCACAGAATAAGTTTATATTAGAATATATCTACTGTATACGGCCACAGAATAAGTTTTAAAAAATCTTAGTTTTAGGGCTATAGAGCTTCACGCTAATCTTGCACTGATTAAAATAACAACCTATAGCACAAAATAATAAAACTTACCTTGCGATTTTATAGCTGATAGTTAAAGCTGCAGGCCTAGTTGTCGCGTCTATTGCGAGCATCATATCTAAACCTGCACTGGTGATAACAATCTTATTTTTAGGAAGTCCAAGTTGTTGGTCTTCTGCATTTTGACCCTTGACGCCTTCCAGTACGATTAGACTTATCTTTGAATCTTTGAAGTGGTTAGTGTGAGCCTATTGCTTAATACCTGTTCTTAACACGTTACTCACAGTGGATCCGTGAACAGATATGCTGGATAGCATGGTGTCGAATTTATCGGTAGTCACGCCTGATCATATTCTAGCCAATATCCTGGATATGAAATTAAACTTCATAGCAAAACTTTGCTTGATTGTCTCTACTACTATACAAGTAGTAAAAATGCTATCGGACAACTGTCCACATAACCTGATACTTAGTTTTGTACTGTTAGCCATGACAAGCGTAAAGCCAATTACAACTACTATAGTTGCAAAATGCACCTAAATGGTCTCGTACTTTAATAGCGCTTCCTAGAAATTACCATGCATAGGCGTATATTGAGCAATAGCAATATCCATTTATTATTAAGTTAAACCTAATCTATGGTGCACAACGTGTACCTTAACACATCAATCATTACGTTAACGTAATGATTGATTGAGCACTTAGAGCTTCTATATTGATTCTGCCGCGGCTATATCTGGATCTCCAAGATCTATATATGACCTCAAATAATCAAGAAATACATCACATTGCCATTATAATGATATGTACGGCATACCTTTGAAGTTCTACCTAAAGCCTGCATATATAAATCATGTCGCAATATTTAAACTTATTAAATTTTAGCAAGATGCTCGCTTTTGCTCCAATAGATAATCTATCTGTACTGCTGGTAATCGACTTTCTAGCTGTATTTTTTGCTTTAATCCTCAGTATTACCTGATTGTATTGACTATTAATACGGTCTTAGTCAACTAGTGCAGTGCTGTTACTTAAATAGCGACTAGGTGAGCATAAGCCTATGAAATATTTCAATGCAGATCCTTTATATACATTGTAGTTATGCCGCATTTGTTGTGTTTTGCTATCTTCTTTAGCAAAGACTACTGTTTTAAGTAAGCTAACAACTAGACGTTGTCGACTAGATTATTGATGGCTTGTATTTAGCTGACCAGCTCGAGCTAGCTATTGCAACCACCGCGTTAGACCTAATATGTTAATTACTTACTGATGACTAGATTCATTAGCCAGAATGAACTATATACATGCGTGATAAGCGTCACCTCATAATGTTCCACTCTAAATATCACCAAATAAAAAAGTTGAAAATATGTACCAAGTGATATAAGCGATACATCGCAAAGTATCTCACTATCGGTAGGCCAACTTCTTACTTGACATTTACAACCCAGGAAGCGCTAGCTGTGGCTTTTATCAGCAAATCCGACGAAACTTATGCCGTAGATCTAAAAAAAATATTACATTCATATTCTACAAACTTGGCGCAAATCATGTAGTCGTAACGACGCAGATACTTATATCAATACTCTGCTCCAGAGTAGCGCTAAAATGACAAACGTTACCTACATTACTAACATCGTAACTAAGAGAGCACTGTTGTGATTATACTGTCAGCATAAGCTATCTCGAGGCAAGCTACTATCTAGAATTTTTGCAGATAATGCACATGGTTATCTATCTAGATAGATAATAATTCGAATGACTAGTCGCATATATCAACCAACTAAAGTCGAATACTGATGAGTCAGGCTTGATCAACCGTACTTGTACTCTGCTGGATAAGTGTTGTAAATCAAGCTGGTGACGTCCAAGCCTTAATCTCACGCCTACGATATCTAGCGTAACAGTTTTCATTTCTGCATAAATGTAGTGTGGTCATATTCAGTTATGCGTGATATAATAAGGTAGGTAACCGAGGCATGTTCAGTGTGTAAACACTGATAAGGTAGCAAATGAGCTCACCTGCTATTAGCGTGGCTAACTAATCTAGCTAGCGCACCAAAATACAAAAAACTAATCTATCCATATTTTAACTAGACTAACGCCACTACTACTAAACAGTTTCAGTTAAATTTACGTATAATATCAGCTGCTTATATAGCTTAATATGTCTGTCAACCATCCCCATTGACGTCACGCTAACTTTGCTTGACCCAATACATATTACTTCGTCATGCAAGAGCAGCGTAAGAGTCATCCAAAAATAAATAGTAAGGCAGGCTTTAAGTCACAACGAGCTTGCCAGGGCTATTGATCAGCTAACAACTCAAGTTTAATCAGCGTTACCACTACTGCTAATCATGACGTGAGGCGGTTTAAGCATGATACTCGCGAGGTTAATAACCTAAAACACGTTGTGCAACACGATAAATTTCTAGGCTACACAACCATCTTGATCGGTCCTAGCTAGTTTTTTTTAAATTAGTACAACGTCCAAAATATCATGTACTATGACTAAATAGATCCTTTGACTTTGTCCTGCAATAATGTATACTGAACTTATATAAATAACGCTGTTTAACCTAACCACAGCAACTATAACTAATACGACCATAATTGTACTTTAGTTATTGCTATTTGATCGTTACACTGCGTGATAGACATTAATCGATACAATCTTGATAAAGGTACTGCTTGCTCTGACTATGTGGCTAACGTCGTTTATCCTCGCCTGCTAGCTTGTTATCTTCCTTGCTGAATATTTAAAGCCTACGTTGACAGTGAGTTAGAACTTCTATAAGCTTAGCTCTATATTGGAGCCAGAAAATTTCTATGTATAACTATAGTTAATGTTAACTACTACATAGAATAGTGTTCTAAAATACTACAGTGGCCTGGCAACACCTCAACAGCAACCTTATCTATCATTATCCTGAATCAGGATACAGGAGTAATATAAGACAATTATGTCGATATGCTGGTGTTATATACAGTGGCGTGCTATCAAGACTAATTCATTCTCTGTACCGGTTAAATATTTGAGTATGAGATCAGTTGTCAGTGTTAAAAAACATGGCGTACTTGGAGGACGTTCCTGGCAGTGCATGATTCTGTATAGTAGGCTAAGCAGAAAGTTTCATAACGTTAGCGTGCCAGTCAAAGGCTGATAACACCTTGTACGCGCCACTAGCTTTGGATATTCATACATCTACTGAACCTAGAACTCTAGATCGATTAGCTGTATGAGTAAAATATAGATCTAGCCTGATTGGGGTTAACGGTTATTAGGGGCGGTTGAAACCGATTAGAGTAAGCAATCTACCCCATATACCATGTTAAACTAAGCACAGCTTTTCACGTTAAACCATAAATCTAGCAGTAGTAATAAAAGCGTTAAGCTGGCAAACTACCTTAGGCTAAAAATTCGATGGCAAAGGCTCTTTCCTAAGAATTAAAAAATGTTAAAGTTGCCCTGCTAGCGAAGCATGTTAACCAAGTTAAATATAGATCAACTTTATAGTAAAAAGCGCCACACCTCACACAGTTAATTGCATATTAAGTCTGCAAAAAATACAAGATGACTTTTAAGCTATAACCATTTCATGGTGCGTAATGTTTACTCAACCATTGAGGCACGCCATATAAATTAGTTTCTTTCCATGGCCCGTTCGGGCTGATGGAGCAGCTCCAGCCATTACGCCAGCGGTAGTAGGTACGCTGGCGGTAAAAAGTATCTGGTTGCTCTTCTAAGACATAAACCTGCAACTTGCTATCCCAATGACTAGCCGGGCTTAGAGGTGGGGCAAAGATTGGCGATGAACTAGGCTGTGGTTGGGGCGATGGAGTCACTGAGTGAGTTGATTCAGTTCTTGGTTGGTTTAAATGGTTAGACCATTTAATTGTCTGACTAATAGGCACAGAAGGTTGATGGATAGCACAAGAGCTCAGCCATAATACTAGGCCAAGTATTATGATACGTATAAAAGTGATCATAGGTATTTCCTCAATTTACTTGTCTGAATTTAATAATGGTTCAGCTACAACATAGTGGTTGTACTGCTGGCCAAAATTTAACTACGGCCAATCTTTTGCGCTAGTTATCAGTGCATTGGCTAAAAATATACGCGTCAACCATAACTCTTCAGACAAGTTTAACAGTTTCAACTATTTTCTTCTTGCGTCAGCATCGTTCAACTTCACGGTAACAGCAGACAACGTCAGTGACGCAACTAGCTATCGCTAATAAACAGTGCTGAGCACTCTATTTACTGCACGGAAAAAGATCAAGACGAGCTTGAAGGCAAAGCCCTTGGTTTTCACTTTAGCCGCTATGTCTACACGCACTATCATAAAGACTTTTTTATACGACGTCGCTACTGCTTCCCTTGAAGCTTCTTAGTTGCGCGATCGATGCAAACTTGCAGCGCAACGCGGTAATTATCTTCTAGCGGAAACTGCACCAGCAGACGGTTCCAATAGTCGATAGCTTCCTGATAACGCTGGTCTTTAAAGGCGGCAACACCTAACAGGCTAAGACTGATAACTTCTTTCGGATTAAGCTTTAAGACTTCATCAGTCAACGCCTGCACCTTTGGTGACCATTGTTTATTATCAGCAAAATACAGTGCCTGTGCCCACTGGGCAAGTAGTTCCGGCCTGCGACCAGCTAAGACCACCATACACTGGAAAATTTTTGCTGCTTCGGCTGAAAGGTCCTGTGCCATATAGGCACGACCAAGCGAGTATAGGTTTTCCAGTAAATCTGGCTTAACCACCACAGCATGCTCTAGACTATGGATTATCTCATGCATAGAAAACTGCGGCTGAGATAATTTACGAGTCAATTTAACTTGGTCGCTAGCACCAAAGCCTAAGTAAAGACTCAAGCTCAGCACGGGAACAAAAACTGTAGCCAATAATAAAGGTGGTTTACCAAGGCGTAATTCGCCAGAATTTGCCATGCCTTCAGTATTGACCAACAACTCACGAACCGCTTCAATGCGGCTAGTGTCAAGTTGTGCAGCATTCAGTATACCTTCGGCTTGCTGTGCTTGTAGTGCAGCTATACGTTCTTGGTAAAGAATTACGTTAAGTGCAGTGCAATCATCTTGGTGTTGGGTACGGTAGTCGCGTAACACTGGGATCAACAAAAGACCCATGGCAATCAAGAGCAATAATCCTGCTACAAGCCAAAAATCAATCATCAATCTTGGTATCCAACAATTGGTTGAGACGTTTGTGTTCTTCTGGAGATAGCGCATCAGGCCTATGGATAGGGATGACATAACGATAGCGAACAATCATTATCATGATTACTACACCAACTAGCAATAGTCCTGCTGGGCCAAACCAGAGTAGCGCAGTCTTACCATTGAGCGGCGGTTTATAGCGCACAAAATTACCGTAGCGGTCAACCATGAAGTCAATAATCTGTTGGTTGTTCTTGCCTTCCCCCAGCATGCGGAAAATTTCTTTGCGCAGATCAGCGGCAATCGGCGCGTTAGAGTCAGCAATGTCTTGATTCTGGCATTTAGGACAACGCAATTCCTTAGTTAAGTCACGAAAGCGTTTGCGCGCAGCGTCACTAGCAAATTCATAAGTATCAATAGCGGCGTGGGCCACGCTAATCATACATACAACAGAAACCAATAGACGCTTCATGGCGTAGCCTCATCGACTAATGATTGATACTTTGCGACTAGCTGCTCGCGCCAAACAACTTCATTGATCACACCGATATACTTATCGCGGATCACACCCTTGGCATCTATAAAAAAAGTTTCCGGAGCACCGTACACACCAAAGTCCAAACAGAGAGTGCCATCTTCGTCACGGATGTCTAGTTGATACGGATCATGGAATTCCGTGAGCCACTTCAGGGCTTCCACATTATTATCCTTGTAGTTGATACCGTAAATCACAACACCATTCTCCGCGAGCTTATTCAAAACCAGGTGTTCGGCGCGACAAGAGGTACACCAAGTAGCCCACACGTTAACTAGCGCCGGTTTACCCAGCAAGTCAGTTTGGGTAATGGTCTGATTACCCTGTACAGTTTTCAGGCTAAAGTCTGGTAATTTTTTGCCAATTATTGCCGATGGCAAGTATGACTGATCCAGGTATAAGCCACGACACAAGAGCGCTACCACTACTAGAAATACCACCAGAGGTAACACCATTAACCAACGTTTCATGCTGCTACTCTTTTCATGGCAGTCACTTTATGTGTACACCTCTTGACCTTTACCCTATAACGCCGGTCCAATGCAGCTAATAAACCACCACAACCTATAAGCAAACCGCCGAACCAGATCCAGCGCACAAATGGCTTCACATGCACACGCACTGCCCAGGCGCCACCATCTAGCGGTTCACCCAATACCACATAAATATCACGAGTAAAACTAGCATCGATATCAGCTTCGGTCATCATAGACCCCTGCACGATATACAGACGTTTTTCTGGGTGTAGCACTGCTACTTTTTTACCATTACGCATAACGTGAATCGTGCCTTTATCAGAAATAAAGTTTGGGCCCGTAAAGTGTTGAGCACCTTCAAAGATAAAATGGTAACCAGCTAAATCCATAGACTCGCTTGGCGCTAGCCGCAGATCGCGCTCAGCGCTATTTTGGCTGGACAAAACTATACCAAGAGCACATATAGCGATACCGATGTGAGCAATCTGCATACCCCAATAACTGCAGGTCAATGTTGACAAGCCTTTATGACGGGTCTTGTCGAAGATATCACGCACGCTGGCTAGTAGCACTAAAGCAGCGAACAGAAAAGTCGTAAGTATTGCCAAGTTGAAGACACCATAGACAATACTAGCGGTTACCGCCAAGATAGCACTACCTAACATCACCGGTATCAGCATACTGGCTAGCCACCTCACTGGAGTATCTTTCCAGCGTACTAGCACACCAACCGCCATCATGACCATCAATAGACCCATCAGCGGGATAAATAGCGCGTTGAAGTACGGCGGACCAACGGATAGTTTGGCACCGCTCAAAGCATCTAAAGCTAACGGGTACAGAGTACCAAGCAAAATCATCAATGCGGCAACTACTAACACGAGGTTATTGCCCAACAACAAGATTTCTCTTGACCACAGATTGATGCTGATGCGGCTCTTCACTACCGGTGCACGCAACGCAAACAGAATTAGTGAACCACCAATCATAAATAGCAGGAAGATTAGAATGAATACGCCACGCTCTGGGGCAGATACAAATGCGTGCACCGACGTCAGCACGCTCGAACGTACAAGGAAGAGGCCGAGCAAGCTAAGAAAAAACGTTGAGATAGCCAGTAATATAGTCCAGCTTTTAAACACGCCACGTTTTTCAGTAACGGCTAACGAGTGAATCAGCGCAGTACTTATTAGCCATGGCATAAACGAAGCATTTTCTACTGGATCCCAGAACCACCAACCACCCCAGCCAAGCTCGTAGTAAGCCCACCACGAACCGAGGGTAATACCAATACTGAGGAACGCCCAAGCGACAATAGTCCACGGCCGCACCCAACGTGCCCAAGCGACATCTAGATGTCTTCCAAGCAATGCAGCGATAGCAAAGGCGAAAGTTACCGAGAAACCGACGTACCCCATATAGAGCAGCGGTGGGTGAACGATTAGACCTATATCTTGCAGTAGCGGATTAAGGTCATTCCCGTCCGCCGGGATCTGCGGCAAGATACGACTGAATGGGTTGGAGGTCATAATTAAAAATAGCAGAAAGCCAATGCTGATCATACCTAATACAGCTAGCACTCTGGCTAGCATAATTTGTGGCAATTGACGTGAAAAAATTGATACGCTAAAGGTCCAGCCGCTTAGAAGCAGTGCCCAAAGCAATAAAGAACCTTCATGGGCGCCCCATAAAGCACTGAATTTATAGTACCAAGGTAGCGCGCTATTAGAATTATTAGTTACATAGGCAACAGAAAAATTATTGGTCATAAAGGAATGTGCTAAGCAACTAAAAGCGAACACTAAACAAGCAAACTGACCATAGGTGGCTGGCTTCGCCAGACTCATCCATAGATGATCGCCACGCCAGGCGCCAAGCAATGGCACTATTGCCTGCACTATAGCAAAGCAAAGAGCTAAGATTAGCGTTAACTGGCCCATCTCCGGAATAAACAGTACAATCGTCACGATTTAATTCTCATTGACTTGACCGGGACTGACACGAATTGGTCCGCTATCCTTCAGGTTTTTATTAATCTCAGGCGGCATATATTTCTCATCGTGTTTAGCTAGCACTTCATCGGCTATAACTACGCCATTAGTATTCAATTTACCCAGGGCAACAACGCCTTGACCTTCACGGAATAGATCAGGGAGAACGCCTCTGTAAGTAATAGTGACAGCTTTATTAAAATCAGTAACTACGAAGATTACATCAAGGGAGTTAGAGGAACGTTTCAGCGAGCCCTTCTCCACTATGCCGCCAGCGCGGATACGTTTACCCAACGGCGCATCACCATTAGCGATCTGGGTTGGAGTGTAGAACAGATTGATATTCTCCCGCAAAGCGCTCATCATAAGCCCCACGGTAATACTAACTCCTACCAGATTGGCCAGGATAATCAATAGACGCTTTCTACGTAACGGATTCACTTGCTAGTCTCCCAGCGTAAACGAAGCGCCTCTTGTTACAGATAACGCTTGAAAGTCACGCTTGCTAAACAAAGACTATAAGCTACTAAGGCATACTTGTCTGTTAGATATTATGATTACAAAAGCACTACAAGCAGCAAAACTCATTGACGTGCTCTCAGGCTAGCCAGCCCTGCAGAATTAACCCAACTAGTACGTGCCTCACGCTTTAGAATTTCTAGACGCATACGAATCAGCAACATAGCGCTAAAGAAGCAATAAAAACCAAGCACTACCAGTAGTAGCGGCGCCCACATTTCTAATGGCATTGCTGGCTTTTTTGTGAAAGTAAAAGTAGCACCCTGATGCAGAGTGTTCCACCACTCGACAGAGTATTTAATAATTGGAATATTAATCACACCAACTATAGCAAGCACCGCGCAAGCCTTAGCTGAGCTATCGCGATTACTGATAGCGTTATCCAAGGCAATCAAACCAAAAAACAGAAACAACAGAATCAGCATCGACGTAAGGCGCGCATCCCACACCCACCAAGAGCCCCATGTAGGTTTACCCCAAATCGCACCAGTAACAAGCGCTACGGCTGTCATCCACGCACCTATCGGTGCGGCACATTGCAGGGCTACATCTGCTAGTTTTATCTTCCATACTAAGCTGACAATGCCGCATGCGGCTAGCATCAAATAGCAAGACTGAGCCAGCATTGCGGTTGGCACATGAATATAAATGATTCGAAAGCTATTGCCTTGCTGATAGTCTAATGGCGCGAAAGCTAAACCCCAGACTAAGCCTATGCCGATCAAAAGCACGGCAGCAGCGCTTAACCACGGCAACAGCTGACTGCTGATACCATAAAACAATTTAGGTGAGCCGAGCTTACGAAACCAAGTCCAGTTCATTACTGTTTCCATTATGAAGGCTTCACGTCATTATGGGAAGCTTAGGATACTTACTGACTAAAAGTTATACGTTTAGTCAGAGTTTATTATTCGCCGACTCTGATCTTCAGGCCAGCCGCGATAGCAAATGGTGTCATGGTTACCGCCATAGCAGTAAGACTTCCAAGCCACAGGAGGTAACCAGTTGCCGGCATACCTATTAGCGCAGCCCATAAGGCACCGCTACCAAAGATCAAGACTGGGATATACAAAGGTAGAATCAACAAGGCCAGCAACAGGCCGCCACGCTTTAAACCTACAGTCAATACTGCGCCGACTGCCCCCAGTAGGCTAAGCACTGGGATACCAAGCAACAGAGACAGCAGCAATATTGAAAGGCATTCGGCTGGTAAGCCTAGCATTGTCGCTAACAACGGTGAAAGTATGATTAGCATCAAGCCAGAAAAAGAACAGTTGGCTAGTACTTTGGTCAGCACTAAAAGTGGCAAAGGCTGCGAAGAAAGGACCCACTGTTCCAGGGAGCCATCTTCGAAATCACTGCGAAAAAGCTCGTCTAGCGATAGCAGAACAGATAAAAGCGCTGCAACCCATACCAGTCCTGGAGACAATGTTTGTAACAGATTAGTCTCTGGGCCGATCGCCAAGGAGAATAAGGCAATGACGATAGTAAAGAATATCAGCGGATTAGCTAATTCAGCTGGACGACGACATAAAAGACGTACTTCGTGGGTAAACAACATAACAAAAACACTCATGCCAATCTACACCCCAGATCCAGCTCACGATAACCTACAGGCATAAACGCTAAAGCCTGGTGGGTAGTGAGTACCACTAACCCGCCCTGTTCACAATGCTGCGCTAAGTACTTTTCAAGCTGGGTAACGCCTTGTTTATCGATAGCAGTAAATGGTTCGTCAAGAATCCACAACGCCGGGCCAGGCAAATATAAGCGCGCTAAAGCGACGCGCCGACGCTGTCCAGCAGATAAGGCGTGACAGGGAACATCTTCAAAACCTTTAAGACCGCTATCTGTAAGAGCCTGCAAGATAGCTGCACGGGAGGCTGGGTAGTGCATGGCGCTGAGCCAGCTCAGATTCTCTTCTGGCGTTAGAATATCCTTAATGCCGGCAGCGTGACCAATCCAGACCAAATTACGCGAGAGCTCATTGCGCTGTTCGTTGAGTGGCTTGCCGTTAAGCCTTACCTGACCGGATGTAGGCTGCATTAAGCCAGCCAATATGCGTAGCAAACTAGTCTTACCACTGCCGTTGGGTCCGCTGATTTGAAGCATATCGCCGTCCGTCAAGCGCAATTCAATATGCTCGAATAGTAAATACATGTCACGCTTACAGGTAAGCGCCAAGGTTTCTAAAAGACAACTAATCAAAAGATCACGAACCTGTACAGTTTAAATCTGCTGTATAGCAAACATCGCACCGAAGTGTCTTTAACAACTAATTTTAGAGATCTGGATCAAATGGCTGCAAGTCTTTTAACACTTTCTTAGCAGATTAGTAAAATTTATACAAAACATGTGATTGCTCATTCTAAAAAGATTTATTCTAACAAACGACACATAAGATAACCGATAAACTTAACCTGCATCTACTGTCGTAAGCGCCAGCGCCTTAGCTATAACCTAAACACTACTAACAGGCTAGCTGCTGACATTATGAGAGCAGGAGACTATCTCGACCAATTTAGAGAAAACTAAACACGTTTAGGTTGTTACGCTTTGACAGAATAATAACACATGTTAGATTTTACTTAAGTTGACTTTGACGTCAGCCGCATAAAATGTGCAAACTAGAGGCAGTTTAAACGTACAGTTGAGCTGTAAGATAATAGTGAGTTAAAGAACGCTAAACCAGAAAGATAATTACCTTAAAATAAGTCTGAAGCGCTGATGCAGCTGCTTTATAATCTCGTCAACAACACATAAATACTAGTTATTACTTTATAACTAGTAAAGCTGCTAATCACCTAGCATGTTGCATCGGAGCACAACACAATCAACGATTTATTACTTACTAATAATCGTGCTGACTTAATGCTACTAGCAGCATTGCTGCTAGTAGCCGCCTACTGACTTCCAGGTAAGTTAGCTGGCTCAATATGTATCTTGCAAAATATTGCGCTATTGCAGGTTTAGCACAAACTCTTCAAGTCAGCGCTGAATAAAAAATATATTTAACTGCAAAGTCAAAAAAGCATTTAATACAAGTACTTTGCACATCTAGTTAACCATCGACATGAAGCAGCAGGGCCATTATGGATTACAGTTTATAGCCAATTTATTACAAACTATCCAGGTAGCTACAACGAGCTCATGATAACGCAGGTAAGTAATATGACAGCAATTTTGATTACCAAGAATGACAGAGCCACAGCCTAACTTATCTAAAAGTTAGTGTAAAAAATTAAGTGCTGATTTATTAAAATACTCAGCCAATTGTAGATAAGCGCAACTAAGTATGAATATGATTACTAATTAATTTTCAATATACTGCATATCCAAATACAAGGATGTGTTTTCGGTTTATAGCTACGCTAATTAACCAGTCAGAGTAACCTTTCTAGACACCCTTTGTCACGCCTACAAAGTAAAATTGGTCATTACAAGTACTAACCTAGAAGCGCTTTCCTATGCACTAGAAACAGGTTTTTGCTTTCCAAAAAACAGGAGTCAGTTATAGCTCTATATCACTATCATGATTTTGTATATCTCCATAGCTTTTGCTTTTTTAGTGTTGCTAACATTTTGAGCTTTCTGATATGTACAAAAACATCTTACTATCTAATAGGCAATTTTATATACCATGAAGAAACTCAGGTTAAGTAAAACTGGTTGCAATTAATTTACAGAATTTATTGATATGCCGTGTAGAACATGTACGTTGATTGCCGGACGGCTGTGCATATTCATTGAGAATAACACCAGCCATACTGCGTAACAGTTCATGCAATGAATCGATATATTATAGTGAATGGTTCTTTAAATAACTATCAAACAATGTAACAGAGCTTTCTTGATTAATTGACCGGCCGACGCTTACCGCTAGGAAGCGCTACTTATAGGTTGGCACAAGTTCCTCGTCTGTATAGAAGAAGGCTTCTATAATCTTGTTTACCATTGTATGCGGCACATCTCAAAAGTAATCAATGTACTAGCCTATTCTATACAGGCTAAACCCAAACTGATCTAATTTGCTATTCATATAATGTATACGGCTAAGTGGACAGTGATACAAAACTGATTGTTGGTAAGCACTCACTCAACAATCTGTTGTTGTCGCCTAAGAAGTTATGGCAGGTAATATAGTGCTAGCTTAATGCTAGGATACAAAGAAACCGAATGTGGATAGTCAATGCTCAAAACCTGAAAAAACTAGCAAGTTTTACTCATTAAAAAAAGTAATTGAGTATAAATCAAATCTTGTACCTTCGCCAAAGTGCTCTTGTAAGATCAATGACGCACTGGTAGTTTTATCGCATTCCTGAAGACAACGTAGCGTGTTAACACGCTTTCCAATAGTAAAGATCGTAAAGCGTGCACAATAAAAACTCTGGCGCACTAGCTGCACCAATTACTTGTAGTAATTGGTGCGCTGAAACAGCGCTTCGATTTCCGTAAAAGTATTAAGGTCAATTTTGTTAAAAATTGTCTTATATTTTGTAATCAAACCGTAAAGACGCAACTTATTTACCGCTAGCGCTACCCCTATTTATACAAACGTTAATAACATAAAATCTTAAATCTATAGCGCGACAATGCGCCAGCGCTACCTAGTACGCCACTCGTGCACGATTAAATCGTTTGCACAGCTGTTATACAGCATAGGTACTAATTTGCTAATAATTACTGTAAAGTAAATCCACAAAACACTAAAGTCAACAGTATTTGTAGCGATGAAACAGCCATATTATATTTAGTATAGTAAGAAATTGCATGATAGCAGCACAGGCTAATTGCTTATATAAATACCTAAATGTTCCTTATCTACAGTATTTATGCTGGCAAATATAGCATATAAATTTTATTATTCTGCACAGGCCGTTCTATTATCTGTCAATATGACAGTAAATCATATATTCCAAAAGGGCAATTCGCTTCTGGCACGCAAGAGAGCAATTATATTGCTGTTTACTAACAACGCGTATGAGCTTAAGTGTTTACAACACACTGAAAGTAGCGATCTATTTACACAAGGCGTAGCATGAATACATGCTACTAAACCATGCCACAGTTATTGGTTCGCCAATATAATGTAAATCAAACCAATACTTACAATAAGGTATTGTACTAAAATTCGGTTAATGTATATTACTTGATTGAAGATGGGCTACATAATGATCAATATTTATTGATGCGGCTAATCTTATAAGTAATTCTAAGAGTACAGTTTTATATTGTTATATTGATATCAATTTAAAGTCTACCTATTTTATTTTCCAGTAGCAGAGTAGAAACTTGTATGTATTAAAGTAAACACAGCATTAGTATTTTAATGTTGCCAATAGCATATATATTGCACCTATCAAAAAAAACAGTGCAACACTTAGATCAATAATAGTCAGAAGCTTTATAAAATTTTTTGATATCTTTAGAGGTTACTTTTTATAAGATATGCTACATGCTTGTTAGATTAAAACAAAAAACCTTATATGCTTTAGTTTATCAGTTGAAGCAGTGGTGGCAAAAGCAGTAAAAGTCAAACTTTATACAATCGTTCTTATTGTAAATAAGATACCTTGTCTGTGTACTTGATAACAATAACGCAAGTCACTTGCTATACTGCAATATGCGTTAACACGCTAAAGGCAAGGTAATAAAATACAATAAGTTAATCAAGTATAATCACTGCCTAAGTTATACGTAGTTTATTATATTTTTCACGTTTACTTAAACCAGTTAACAGAATTAATAACTGATATAAACTTTTTTATAGATAATCATTACACAGCATATTTTTTATTAAAATATGCTAAGATTCCTGCAATGTGCGCTAACTAAAATTTATAGAAAGATTGGAAGCAAACAAGTCGTTAAGCTTATAGACATCAATTTTTCATATATTCTCTCTACATGCCTAGAGTTACTAATCAACTATACATGTTTAATTTTATTAAATTAAGTTGATGGTCATATAAATTGTAAGCAATACTAGTACAGTTAATTGCAGATATAGTCAATGCGGTATTTATAAGAAAATAGCTGTAGGTAGTTAACAAACTATATTTAGTTAATATATTGAATACGCCTATAAACTTTTATACTAAAATATTTTATGCAGATGTTATCAACATTTATAGTTATCTTGGATAAAAGATCCCATAGACCTAAATTTACTTGTACAACATAGATAAAATTAAGTAAAAATAATTTTTTGACTTCATGCCGCTGATTACGTAATTTAATATTGTTAATATTCATAAAAGTTTTCCAAACGCAAATAACAAACAAAGCAGTTTATGCTTACTTATTAAAAATAGGTTCTTTATTGATAATTATTTCTATGGGCCGAAATACCTAAAAAATTTGCGGTAATCTTTAATTATTCATAATAAAACGCTATATTATTATAGATTTTATCTATTAATAATTTTAGACTAAACAACGTTATAGCTAACGTAATATTTGAGAGGCTCGCATAATTTATCACTAACGTTAATCAATTATTGAACAACGCAACACTTATTTGCATATTAGCTGTTGTCAACACATAATATTAAATTAGACTATTTATTGACATATAAATTAAGCCTCATAGAGGCGGCAATGATGAGTTTACGGGTTTTATAAGATATAAATATACAATCACATATGCTTATCAAGAATGAGGTCTGACTGCCTCTATTTTTTTACTTGCTGACAATTTACAAGCGTTAAATTAATATCTTGCTAATAACATTAGACTGATACATAATATTGTATGTTAGATATGTCAGTAGATTATTGCAATCTTTATTTTTTTGAGGCATCAAATATTTTATTATCAATATAATATTCATTATAACGCAGCGATTAACTGGCAATTTTTAATATCTACACTATAATTAAATAGTGGAAGCAGAACGCAATATCTAAACGTAAATCGTTTGTTATTTTTATTTTTTTAATTAGTATACAATACTATTATCAAACTATGATTAGCATCATTATAAAGTCAATTAACCTTAAAAAGGTTAAAATTACTATTTAAATGTTTACTGTATATCTAAATTTATTACCTTTGTAAAATTTAGTCGCTCTGTTTTCGTGATCAAGTATGCCCTGAAAACATGTCTTAAAAATCAATCAAACGTTATTAATGAGTAATAACTTGCAACGCAAATCAAGCACTACGGGACTTGTAAAGCAAAAAACTATTAAGTTTTGTAATTGCAATGACTAATATTCTAAAAAAGTTACAAGGTGTTTTATCCATACTTTAAAAAAACCTAACTAATTATTACATATACAGTCGCTAACCTAACTCAGTTAACGTATCAACTCACTAAACCAACAGAACGAGCAAGCTATCAGCTTCGAGCAATGCGTTAGAATTAAAGCGATTCAACCAAGCAATCTTGTATTCCTCTGTTTAACTTAGTACAACCTGCTAGTCATGAGTCTATCGTTGTTATTGTTGGACATGCTTGCTGTGTTGTTACTAGACAATTCGCTAAATACTGATAGCGCTAACAGACATCCGTTCGTCCATGATGCTTGCAAAATACTGATAAATTACCATATACAATACAGATAGATGGCTATCTAATTAGCAAAACCGTTCCGCTGTGAAGCAGTTCATAGCTTTATTAAATATGTTAAGCAGTACATGAGAAGCTTTTGATCTGCGTCAACAACTGGCTCAAAAATTTTACAGTCATACTCTATAGATGGTGAATCCTTATTATCTAATTATGTTAATAATTAAACAAATTTGTATATAAATATCGACCAAGATCTTTTGCTGTGCTCGTATCGCAGACAAAGCTCTCGCACACAATACAGTATTTAAGGGTATTAAAAGTCCTAATGCGAGACCAGGCTAAATATATTGAGTTGATATCATAAAATAAATTGCCCAACTACGAGTCAGTAAAGCACACGCGCTAGAAGTCGCCTGAGCCAAATAAAGCAGGTGACTTCTGTCCGAATCATGTCATAACTAATGCTACGAGTCTCCGTTATTGCGCTATTGGTAATTGCGGCGTAAAAACCCGGACAGCCATAATTTGCATGAAACTTAGTGCCGGGTAATAAATAAAGATTCATTGGAATATATTTATTAATGTATCTCATTAACTTATAAGTTAAACTTATAGTTTTTATATATCAAGTGTTATATATATAATGATAAATGATTCAAAGTGTAAGCCTCGCTAGGCTTGCAGTACAGTAATATTTACGCTACTTACACTATTCAATTTTAAGGGCTAACATAACGCAATTTATAATTTTACTAATATCATAGTAAAGCTACAACAACTCCAAAGACTTGTTCTGTGCGCGGAAAACTTTGATGTAATATGGTTAGAAACGCATCAAAAGTTTTGACATAAAAAATACTTAGGTAATAACATGCCTAAGTATGTATTGTGATATCTATAAGGACGCTGTCCAACCAGAGCAACAAAGTGTTAGCGCTAGCGTATGTCTAGCAGCTGAAGACCATAATTACAACTATGGCTGTCTGTATTTTATTGTACGGCTAATTAAATAAAAGCATCAACTGATTTATAGATTACCCACCAACCGCTAACATCAAGTTTAGGTTTACCCCAAACACTAAAGCTCAGATGATTATCAATTAGAACCTACCAGCGCCGTTTAGGGAAACTGTTAGGCATGCTTAAATTAGCATAGTAAAGCTATACGATAGTGTTACCAGATATAATTTTGAGGTAATACCTCTTATGAGGTAGGCACATAATGCACCGACAGCTTTCACTGAGATTGTCATCTCTTACCGGCATACCTACATTAAGCACACAATCCAGAACACCTTTGGTGTTACCAGAGCATGAATAACCATTACCGCTCTTTTATGTGCCACATGTAGGCGGCTTATTCTGCTAATAGCAGGTTCTATCTTAGAAAGACTTAATACAATCACTGGAGTTAATTGCATTAAGCGCTATCAGCGAGCGCACTATGTGCTCTACCACGGATTAACCTGGAAGTCCACCTCGATCCTGAACGAATAACAGTCGGCGCTTTACCTGCTGATGCTAGAAAAACGATTCATTAGTAAATAGCACTATGTGCAACTAGCAACAAATGAAGGTATATCAACAACTGTCCGAAATGTTTTATCGCTAGTAATACAGATATCGTTATACGACCAACATATTAACGTACTACCGAGTACCCAGAGCACCCAAGTAATAATTTATATTACACATCTGCTTACCTTTGCATCATAGTACACCACAGATTGAATTAGTTATTGTAATAACCTAGAGCATAAACATATGCGCAGTAATCACGTCCTGCTGTCCAGGTAGAAAATTACTTTTTAAGACTATATAATATTAAGATTATATAATATATAGTCTATAGGACACAGTTTGAAATAGTCGTTAGGTTGAATAACTCCAGGCTACACCTTATATATCTCACAGCATATGACATAATTAAACATGAGGAGAATTCTACAGCCATGATGCGCATCCTGCTATTTTTGGCCACTAACCTAGCGGTCGTATTGATCGCTAACATTACCCTAAGCTTGTTTGGCTTCAACGGATTCATGACGACTAATGGGATCGATCTAAACCTCGATCAACTATTGATTTTTTGTGCAGTCTTTGGTTTTGCCGGATCGCTGATTTCGCTATTCATATCTAAGTGGATGGCAAAGATGAGCACTAATATCCAAGTCATTAACCAGCCACGCACACGGCATGAGCAATGGTTACTACAAACTGCTGAGCAATTGTCCCGCGAGGCAGGCATCAAAATGCCTGAAGTCGGGATCTTCCCCGCCTATGAAGCCAACGCTTTTGCTACTGGATGGAATAAAAACGACGCGCTTGTCGCGGTAAGCCAGGGCATGCTGGAACGTTTCTCGTACGATGAAGTCAAGGCTGTACTGGCCCATGAGATTGGCCATGTAGCCAACGGCGACATGGTTACCCTAGCGTTAGTACAAGGCGTAGTAAATACCTTCGTAATGTTTTTTGCGCGGATTGTCGGTAATTTTGTTGACAAGGCGCTCTTCAAGAACGAAGAAGGCCACGGCATCGCCTACTTTGCGGCTACTGTATTCGCCGAAGTAGTACTAGGCTTCCTAGCCAGTGCAATCACCATGTGGTTTTCGCGCAGACGCGAATTCCGCGCAGACGAGGTAGGTGCTTGCTTAGCTGGTACCAGAGCGATGGTCGCAGCACTGCAACATTTACGCTCAGAGCAAGGCCTGCCAGTGTCTATGCCGAATAGCCTCATAGCATTTGGTATTAACAGTGGCATTAAACAGGGCTTTACACGAATATTTATGAGCCACCCACCGCTAGAAGAGCGAATAGATGCGCTTCGTCAGCTTGACTTATAAACACCATATTCTAGGCACATGAGTCTATTTATAATTAAAAAACCTCAAGCTCCAACTATGAATTTTGTCTAAGTTAATTTCCAAAATTTTCCAAGACTCTTAGCTGGAGCTGAGCGATGCCATGCTACGTCTAAAAATAATTTAAAGCGCGCACAGTACCAAGTCTCAGTAAGCAGCAAAAAGCAACCACTACCTGCACTTTAGCGTAAGGATATAAGCGCACAATATCGAGTGAGAATAAATCAATAGCATGATGTGCACTTGAATTAGTAGTGCAGTACCAATACTGTTACGGCTGTACTTTAGTACGTAGTATTTAGTAATTTCAGTATTACGCACTAAGTGCGAACAACTAGTGCGTCATATTATAAATAGATGTCTAACGCTATAGCTACAGCAAATCTGAAATATATGACTTGGGGCCCTAACCTGTGTGTTAGGCTGCGTATAAGTGACATATAGGTCACTAGAATCAATGCTTCTAGAGATACGTAGGATTATAAATCCTAATCTCTTAACCTTCTACAGTATCTAGCAAAAAATTCATAGCACAATCAGAAATTTTTAGGCTTTATTAATTAAGCTAAGGAAAGATTAATCTTCACGGTAGCGACGTAGCTTTAACTGCTTACCAGCAATACGAGTATCTTTTAGCTTAGTCAGCAAGGCTTCTAGGCCGTCTTCAGGCAGCTCAACTAAAGAAAAATTATCACGAATCTGGATTCGACCAATAGCGTCATGTGCTAAACGACCATCATTAAGTATAGCACCTAATAAATTCTTGGCGACAATACCATCGCGCGCACCAAGTGCAATACGGCAACGAACATGGCCTTTAGCTAATGGAACCGGAAAACGACGCTCACGATTGCAGCGATCTAAACGGACACTAGAACGTTCTAGACGATCACTGCGCAATATATTGGTTGGCGCCATTGGGCGGCGCTCTTTCTCTATAGCATCTAAGTTTAAAGCCTGACCATTGGTAGCTATACGTAGCAGTGCTGCAGCCATGGCACGTAGAGTACAATTAATATCAGCAGTCAAGCAGTCCAGTAGACTGCCATAGGTAGATTCAGCGTCAGCTACTAGGGGTGATAAACTATTGGTTAGTTTCTTGATGCGCGCATCGAGAATGGCTTGAGAATCAGGAAGACGGATTTCGGTAACTTTCTGACCGGTGACACGCTCAATCACTTGTAGCATACGGCGCTCACGTGGAATCACCAGTAGTAGCGCGCGACCTTCACGACCGGCACGGCCAGTACGGCCGATACGGTGAACGTAAGATTCAGGATCGTAAGGCATATCAACGTTTAACACATGAGTAATACGTGGAACATCGAGGCCACGAGCAGCAACGTCAGTTGCTACAACAATGTCTAGACGGCCATCCTTTAAAGAATCAATCACACGCTCACGTTGACTTTGAGCAATATCACCATTCAACGCAGCGGCTTTATAGCCTTTAGATTCCAGAATACTAGCCAGATCCAGAGTTGCTTGCTTAGTGCGCACAAACATAATTAAGGCATCAAAGTCTTCCACTTCCAGCAAGCTCAATACAACTGAGGTTTTTTGGTCAGCATGAACCAATAGATAAGCCTGCTTAATCGCTGTAACTGTCTGAGTCTTAGTATGAATTTTCACGTGTCGCGGATCGCGCAGATGGCGTTCAGCAATAGCGCGGATCGACTGTGGCAGAGTAGCCGAAAATAGTACTGTCTGACGATTTGGTGGCAGTGCCTTGAAGATAATTTCAAGGTCATCCATAAAGCCTAGTTTTAACATTTCATCAGCTTCATCCAGAACTAAGTGGTTGACAGTCAATAGGGCTTTTTCATCACGACGCAAATGGTCGCACAGACGACCAGGAGTAGCGACAACTACCTGCGCACCGTTACGGATTGCTTTAAGTTGTGGACCCATAGGCGAACCGCCATAAACGGCCACAACGGTAACACCTGGCATTTGCTTGGCATACGTTTCAAAAGAAGTTGCTACTTGTAATGCTAACTCACGAGTTGGCGCTAGGATTAAAGCTTGTGGTTCACGCTTAATAGGATTAATACAATGAAGGATTGGCAAAGCAAACGCAGCAGTTTTACCTGTACCGGTTTGCGCTTGACCAATCATGTCCTGACCGACCATGATAATTGGGATCGATTGCCGTTGAATCGCCGAAGGCTCTTCGTAGCCTGTCGCTGCAACAGCTGCAAGAATATTCTGGTTTAGATTAAAAGCGGCAAAGCCGCTAGTTTCCTGGGTCATAGGTCTGCCTCTAAGTACATCCGCAAAGACCAATACTCCAAAGCTACGCATGCCGTATTGAGACTAAAAGTCGTTCTGGCTGCTTTGTTGGCGGGGATTTGCGAAAACGCATGAATAAGAAGATTTGTCAAGGAAGAGTCAACTGTGCTGACGTGCAGCTGAAGCTAACTTCGGAGAATTGCGCCAAACAAATACCGGCCCAATTAAGAACCGGCATACACTATACCGGAAGCACTATAAAAATAAAACTTATTTATCTGAAGGCATCAATAGACTACTATAGAATTATAGTAGTTATGAACAACTCGATACTACAGTCTAACCTATAAATGTTTGGTCTAGTTAGTCATAATATTTCAATAGTTCACCAACTAATCAAGACTAGTAATCTAAAATCTTACTAATCACAGATGGCGCACTAGAGAAATAAGGTCAGCAACTATTTTATCAATCGTCAATTACAGGTTGACGTCTTGCTGTTGGGATTAAATCCAATAGATAAACGTAATAACTATGATCTAAAAACCTACTTAATTAAATTACTGACTATAGTAACGCCATGAATTCATTACCGGCTTAATATGATTAAGCGGACGGTTGTGCACCTAATGATTGGATCAAGCTAACCACACAAAGGAATAGATTTTAACAGATAATTACAATTAAAATACAGGAGCGGATAGGGCTTGCCAGTAGCGGTATGTGCGTAAACAATTCAGTGGCCAGCTAGATAGTTTTATTGAGCAGTCGTAATTGGGGTAGTCTAGCTAAAATATATTGCCACAGCTTTGGCAGGTCCTCTAGTTAGTGCATCTATATCTAACTTCCAATATAATTCCAAAAAAACCAGCAAAATTACATTGCCACTCTTTAGCTGTAACCTAAACCAAGAAAGATCGCACTTTCAGGTTGATTATAAGGCATGCGATAATCGACATTATGCATGTCCAATCATGCACCAACCACAAACAGTCAAAGATCGCGTTATCATTGCTTATAACCAATGTCTGCAAGATACTTTATATAAACATAGCATTGAATAATGCTCTCACGCTTAGCGGTTATATCATAAGAAGATGACGTAATTTTGGCAAAAAAATTAACATCCTCTTGTCTATTGAGCAAAAGAGTCCATAACGATATTTACTTAGATATTTAGAAGATGAAGTTTGCTGAATTTTATGAGTAGTCGTGAAAATAAACGCATAGCGTAGTGGAATTCAATAACAGCTAGCTACGCCCTGTAGAAAAAAAGACTTGAATTCCGCGGTATATTCTTAACTCAGGCGGCATCAAGACAGAGCTGCTAACTAAGTTATATAATGATCTTTTTTACGCTACAGAGTCATCTATAAAAAAGCAGTTTTAAAGTTTCCCAGTTATATCAATTTTTAGGTTTTAAATTGATGCCAGTATCGCCTGAATACACATTCATCATTCGAGAAGAGCTAATTATTGATTAATATGATCAACAGTAGGTTCTTTAGAAAATTAGCTCAATAGGTAAATAATTTATTTTATGTACATTAAGGAAATAATAAAGATGTATTATCGCTATAGCTAAATTTTCAAAATTAATTGAACGTCTCTCAGGGAAGCAATTTTCTTTATTACTAGCATGTATCACCACTTATAGATAACCTGCTATCTATAAAGTACCTAACCTGTTTCATCGTTAGCCCAATCAAACGTAAAAAACTAAAAAATGCCTTGTTCACTATTGTTTACAGTGATTTAGATTAAATCTATAAGTTTTTAGTTGTTATATTAAAGTGCCAGGACAACGCACAAGGCCTAGATTACAATGTTGCTAATGAAGTCTACTCTTACTCTAATATCAATTAGTATAACGTTAATATACACTTATCAATGAAAACATAAATTTGCAGACATGCACAAAAGAGCTTGACTTAATGTTGTGATTTTTTATATTGGTAAAAGGTTAAAAGTTACTTCTTGATACGACTTTTATACGAACCACCTTCACGGGTATCGATCTCGATTAGATCGTCTATTTCAATAAAATCAGCTACTTGTAGCGTCGTACCATTAGCTAGCCTAGCTGGCTTCATGACTTTGCCAGATGTATCGCCACGAGCAGATCTTTCAGTATAAGCAATCTTACGCACGATAGTAGTCGGTAATTCTATGGAAACTAGACGGCCTTCAAAAAAGATAGCATTGCAGACGTCTTGCATGCCTTCTTCAATGAATGGCAAAATAGCTTCAAGAGCTTCAGCGCTCAGCTCATACATTGCATAGTCCATAATATCTATGAACGTATACATGCCACCACTGATAAAAGAAAGAGTTACTTCTTTACGATCGAGGACCACATCATCTAATTTGTCATCGGCGCTATAGACAACCTCGGTCTTGTAACCGGTTAATAAATTTGTCAGCTTAGTCTTCATAATTGCGCTATTACGACCAGACTTAGTAAATTCAGCTTTGCGAACTAGCCAAGGGTCTGTTTCGAGACGAATAACTATGCCTGGTTTCAGTTCTTTACCAGTTTTCATGACGTATATCCGAAATTTAGATGGGATTTACAAAAAATCTAAGATTACTTATCATATCCAACTTTCATAAAACTTTACTAGCGACGTTGCAAGATCAGCTTGCAAGCTTTGCTCTAGACACCATTTTTGCGAGTGTAAACTCACTTCTTGCCAGTGTTCCAGCAACATTTTCCACGTTTGCATCATATCTCCATCAGTATTCCAGGCTTGCCACAGGGCAACTACTGCAGTCTTGGCAGCTTGTGATAAGGTCGTAGTATATAGCTCTAAAAAAGCATTGAGTTTATCAAGGTGGATGTTTTTATCTTGGTGATAGATATGCCACAGCAATGGTCGCCCAGCCCACTGGGCTCGCACAAACGAATCTTCGCCACGCACAACATTAAAGTCACAGCACCAAAGAAGGTGGTCATATTGTTCCTGACGCATAAATGGCAATACCTGAACAGTGAGAGCATTACGTTGATGCATGTCACCAACTGCGAGGCTTGTCACTTCAAGCCAGTGCTGCACATCACTGATAATACAATCATAAGGTACTAGCAAATGAGTAACATGTCTATCCATCGCTAATATATCTAACCAGCTAGCTAGGTTGGCATTTTCATAGGCGAACAAAGATATCAAGCGTGCATCAGCTATAGGAATAACACCTACCGATTGCAGAAATTGTCGCTGTACAGCAACTTCCTGCTGAAACGCCTGACGTTGAGCTAATAGCCCAACTTCACGTAAAAGTCCACCAGTGCCAAGACGAAATCCAGGAAAGAAAAAGTACTTCTGTACGCTCTTAAACTTCACTGAAGGCAGTCGATTACAGCCAGTTACCCAGTCTTCAGCGCTAAGGTAATCGAGATTTATCCACAATGGAGTACGTTCTCGTGCGGCCATGGCTTCCATATAGTTTAGCGGCAACTGACAAGAGAAAGCAGCAATCACTACGTCAGCCGATTCGGTTTGCGGCCAGTCAGTCCGCCAGTGGCAAACCTGCACACCTTCTTGCCACTGCTGATCTAGCTGCACATTAATCTCTTGTCGCATGCGCTTAAAAGCATGCGCATTATCGACCCACAAGCGTACCTCGTACGAGTGCTCCACTGCTAATTGTTTGGCAAGACGCCAAGCTATGCCAATATCACCATAGTTGTCAATGACTCTACAAAAAATATCACAGCAGGCTTTCATTCTTAATTCACCTACGTTATTATCCGTACAAAATGCATTGATACAAATGGCTGAAGAATGATAGTCTTCATGGTAGACGTGTAACAAAAATTACCTACACAGCAGAGACACTTGCTAGGAAGATATTATGCCTGGGCATTCACTGCAATGATTTAGTGGCAATGACTTTTAATTTAAATTATGGTTAAGTGCCATTTTGCTGAATTGTTTTAATAACTCTGCTATTATTGTAGATTAGCCGTTAAACTATATACTAGAGAAGTATACAGCTACACGCTTAAAAACAATAATGAGCTCTTAAAGCAAGCTATCTATAAAACTAACTATATGTTTGATTTCAATGCTAATATTGATTGCAATGAAATTGCAATACACTAAATAAATCTAGTAAAGCACATGTCCTGCAATTTTACAAATAACCAAAATCAACCATAAAGAAAATGCTATCTTCTAGTGAATTCATAGAGCTAGATATAGTCAGACTTAAGGTATACGTATAGAAAACAACCAAGAACCGCCATTACTAAGTGATCGCTAGTAAGCAAGGCTTGCCTAGTAAGTTTAAAGATTAAAAAATTAAAGTTTTCATGGTCATTATTTGTCAATACTTTATGATTAACGCAGTACACTACTTAATGAACTGGCAATTCAACCATATCAAATAGCTTTTCTAGTTCTTGCTTGTTGTTACACTGCATCGCCTTAGCCATGACTTCGCGAGTCAGATGCGGCGCAAACTTCTCGATAAAGTCGCACATGAAACCACGCATAAAAGTGCCACGACGAAAGCCGATCTTAGTCACGCTAGATTCGAATAATTCACTAGCATCGAGCACTACTAGATCCTTATCAAGGTTAGCGTCAACCGCCATTTTGGCGACAATCCCAACGCCCAGGCCAAGGCGCACATAAGTCTTAATTACGTCTGCATCAGCAGCAGTAAAAACTACTTTCGGCGTAAGACTATGATGACTGAAGGCTTCATCAAGCTTAGAGCGACCGGCAAAACCGAATACGTAGGTTAAAATCGGGTATTCAGCCAAAGTTTCTATAGTCAACTTGAGCAGTTTAGCTAACGGGTGGGTCTGGGGCACTATAACGCAACGGTTCCAGCGGTAGCACGGCATCATCACTAAATCACCAAACAGTTCTAGAGCTTCCGTAGAGATAGCGAAATCAACCGCGCCATTAGCAGCCATCTCTGAGATCTGCATCGGTGAACCCTGATGCATGTGCAGGGCTACATCAGGATATTGCTTGATGAAATCACGGATCACTGATGGCAAAGCATAAAGTGCTTGAGTATGAGTGGTAGCAATCGAAAGTGTACCCTTCTTCTCATTAGAGAATTCCTGGGCGATCTGCTTGATACTTTCTACTTTACGTAAAATCTCGCCAGCAGTGATAGTAATACGCTCACCGGCTGGAGTAACACGAGTCAGGTGTTTACCACTACGTGCGAACACTTCGATGCCTAACTCATCTTCGAGAAGACGAATCTGCTTGCTGATACCTGGTTGCGAGGTGTAAAGGCTTTGAGCAGTAGCGGAAACATTGAGGTCGTGATGCGCCACTTCCCAAATGTAGCGCAATTGTTGAAGTTTCATAGATGTCCCTCAAACCTGATAATCACCGCGAATATCATTGATATGATATAATATCACCGCATTAAAGGCCATATATAAATTTAACACTTTTTATTATTTTTACCAACAATACGTACATTACTGTATTAAGAATAGCGATGGTATCATTATAAAACTAGCTAATACATCAGCACTACTACCAATTGCATTTCGCAAGACTTACCTAAATTGCTAATATTTAACTTATAAATTGCAATTCTTGATTCACACCCTACCATATTACTAAAATTATTTAGCCCCAGCTATTCAATCGTTGTAATCACTGTATTTAGCCTATAGCCAGCTCTATTTAATCAGAGCTATTCAATCAAGGTAGTTATACAATACTAAGTCAGCTAACAAACCAAGTAGTGAAGAATTTTAAAAATATAAATCTTTCGAATCCGCCCAAAAAATACGGGCGCTTGCGCTGTAATTAAGTTCTACGCTGCCAGAACACTCTTTTAAGAGTAGGCTATGCAATGTATAGATTAAATGCGCTGACTTAATATCACTGACTTTGAACGCTATAAATCTACCGACATTGTCGAACACAAATAATGCAACATACAATCGCCACTAACACTAAATGGATTGACGAATATCATTGTGGTATGTGCAAAGTAGATAGTTAATCATAAATTTGGTCATGGAAAACATCTGATCAGAATAACTATAGGAAATTTTATGACTGTAAATGTAAGCATTAAGTATCCTAATCTGGTATCGCTTTTTACCTTACCCTGATAGTATGACTGTTGCATTAATCTGATGTCACACCTCTAGAGCCATCCATTACACTAACGCCTATACGGTATTAATCCAAACAGCGTTTGCTGCAGTTAACTTGCGTATCCTATGACTGAACACTAAGGCTAATTATTTATGACTTCATGGTACTGAAAAATCAACAGCATCTACTGTGTAAGTAGCCACACCATTACAATGGAATATACTTTGCTCGATGCGTAAATAAAGGAATAAGTATGCAGAATTTGATTCTGCATATGCCTATATGAAATGTAAGCAAAATGTTATAAAATGCAAAACTATAGCACATAAATGAGACTAGCTTCAGATTGGTGATTCTACTCATAAAACCTCTATGATGCCAGCGCTGGACTCAAGCTAGCTCAACAATTGTCGCAAGACAATGTTACGCGCTAAGGCGTTCTCCCAATGTATTCAAATTATGCCGCTCTGCTACCATCACTGCTACATATAAGTAACTAACAGCCAACATACCAGTGATCCTGACGAGTACCACGATGACTGATTTACCGATCAATGATCTTAATATCGCATTTAGCGAAACTCTGATCACTCCAGATCAGCTCAAACGCGAAATCCCTTTGAGCCATGCCGCTCTGCAGACTGTAACTAATGGCCGTAAAGTCATCCGAGATATTCTCGACGGTATTGACCACCGCCTATTTGTAGTGATTGGGCCTTGTTCTATCCACGACCTCCATGCTACCCACAAATACGCTGAGCACCTCAAAGTACTAGCGATTGAGATGTCGGATACCTTATATCTAGTGATGCGCGTCTACTTTGAAAAACCACGCACTACCATTGGCTGGAAAGGCTTGATTAACGACCCGTACTTAGATGATTCGTTTAAGATCCAAGATGGTTTATATATTAGTCGTAAGTTACTGCTAGAATTAGCTGAAATGGGTCTACCTACAGCTACCGAAGCGCTAGACCCGATCTCACCGCAGTACCTACAGGATTTGATCAGCTGGTCTGGTATCGGTGCACGCACCACTGAGTCTCAAACCCACCGCGAAATGGCGTCTGGCCTGTCTTCTGCTGTAGGCTTCAAGAACGGCACTGACGGTGGCCTGACAGTCGCTATAAATGCTCTGCAATCAGTATCCAGTCCACACCGTTTCATTGGTATAAACCAGGACGGTGGCGTTTCTATTATTACTACTACAGGCAATTCTTACGGTCACGTGGTATTACGTGGTGGTAACGGAAAACCCAACTATGATTCGATTGGCGTTGCGCTTTGCGAACAGGCACTGCACAAGGCTAAGATCAAGCCCAATATCATGGTCGACTGCAGCCATGCTAACTCCAATAAAGACCCGGCCCTACAACCTCTGGTGATGGAAAACGTTACAAACCAGATTCTTGAAGGCAATCAGTCAATTATAGGTTTAATGGTCGAAAGCCACTTAAACTGGGGTTGCCAAACAATTCCAAAAGACTTAGCTGGCCTGCAATACGGCGTATCAATTACCGATGCCTGCATCGATTGGTCCGCTACTCAAACTACTCTACGTAGCATGCATACTAAACTTAAAAAGATATTACCTAACCGCAAACGCATATAACTCATGCCTATAATCTGTCGTAGTATGCTACATAAAAGCACGCAAGTAAATACTGTACATTCAACCTAGAACCTTAAAACTCCCCTTAATAAATACAACAAATATTCCATACCAGCGCAAGGTGTTGAAAACAAAGGTACACATAGATACGTTTGCCAAAAACCATATAGGTCAGACAAACACAATTGCCTTTTATATCAGTCTTTTAACTGATGATCTGCCTAACCATGATAGAATGTACAACGCTTCAGTCATAAAGACATATTTGTAGGTTTTATGATTTTTACCTTTTCTACTACTTTACCTATGTATTCTAGAACAAATATGGCAACACTGCTATATGCTGGTTTTGAGAAAACAACCTTATACTATTAATCATAAACATCAATCGTAAAATAGCTCAAAATACGCTTGTTATGTAAATACTGCTAGTGGTTACAGAAAGGGTCTTGCTTAATTAGTAATCGATAATTTAAATCACCTGCAGCTGTAAAGTGAGACCAAACTGACGCCTTTAAAGTCATTCCTACGCACACAAAAAATACTGAGCAAGATAAAATTAAGCTGCATAAGGTATAATTTTATATATAAATTTATACTTGTTTGCCTATCTCAACATATGATAAATGCAGCCTTAATTTTAACCTAATTCCATACAAGAGGGTGATTTTTTATGTAGTTGTGTATATAAATCACCCACCCATACAAATTAGACATCATAAATAAGATAGAAGAACTCTTTTTATTTCGTATGTTACGCCAGTTTACATACTATCAGTAATGAGTAGTATATATATTGGCTATCAGCTCTTTTGAGAAAGTAGCTATTTAATGGAATATCCTTAAAGGGGAACACGATGAACAACGTTCTGAAATTCTCTGCTCTAGCTCTGGCCGTAGTTCTAGCTACCAGTTGCAGCAGCGTCTCCAAAGAAACTGAAACTCGTTTGACTACAACTGAAGGCACTGCCGTTCGCTCTCAAGCTCGCGCAGATGAAGCATACCGTAAAGCTGATGATGCCATGGCTGCCGCTCAAAAAGCACAACAGACTGCTGATGAAGCTAACGAACGCGCTCTGCGCATGCTTGAAAAAGCAAGCCGCAAGTAATATTTTTTGAGTTTGTTATCAGGCCGATCCATTCCTGGGTCGGCTTTTCATTACCTATATTTAGCCATGCATCACTCATAATAAAAAAACCAGTCATGCCCTAATGCCGTGACTGGTTTTTTTAATTAAACCGCCTAATTATTGCAAATTGATCAGCGTATTAAGATGACAACTGTGCTGTCATCTCGTACACATTTTTATAGATAGGTTATTTGTCAAACACTACATCACACACTCAATTGTCATTGATTAATAAGTTATTAGTCTGGTTTTCATATTTGAGTAAAACATTAATAACTGCTTTATAGTGACAGCAAGCATACTGTTGTTTAACAGAGTATGTATCTCTAAGTAAATATTGCCGCCAATTGCTATCGCAACTTATACATATCATTGATGATATGTAATCATATATTAATTAAAGCACTATGTTAGTGTACTTTCATATGTTGTTATTGAACATATGAAAGTATGCCTGACTAGCTTAACATTTACCTAAACTGGATGGCATCCATGGGTGAGCAGACGACCTTGCCAGTATTGATACTGTACGCTATTGGTTAAAATTAAGCTTAATAGCTAACACTTAACCAGAACATATGAATAACGTTATGACGCGTCTGGTAGCAATAAAGCCGGCACCCACAACTTGTTGATTGCATTACTTTTGTAATGACTAGGCAATAATAACAACAGAAGGAGCACAACAGCATTACCGTAGCACTACTAGCTCTCCTATACTAATCAATCATAGATGTAATATCTAATCTTAGTTGCGCTGGTAAATGCAAGCAAAGACCGTTATCACCGCTTAATTTTAGGATTATTATATCCTATCTTATAGTTTTGCAGGTAAAGTTGTTAGTCACACTAAATCTTTATCATTTGTGTCGCCACTGTTAGGTAAGCCTTGATTGCTTTATCGTTGATAACTTTTACCCTTAAGTTGTTGCCAAAACAAAACAAACTACTATTTGCTTGTTATCTAAAAAAACCAGTATCGATACTATCGCCAACGACAAGAACTATATCCTCCACCATCTTCTTGACCATATACATCAAGGTTCACCTAACATTTATAAAACATGCTTAAAAAAATTATCCATAGGCGCTAGTTTTGGATGCCCATCAACGAAAACCTACATGCATACAAACGCTTAACATCTAAGTCTTGTCTTTACTAGCAATGCTAGTTGCTCGACAGCCTTGATCACCTAAAAAACTTAGTGCCGGTCTAACGCCAACAGGCAGCTCTACAACATGCTAAGAGTAAACTCAATCCAGCACTACATTTAGCTTAAATTACACGCATATCGTGAATGCTCTCCATTATTATCACAACGAATAACTAAAAATTTTCAGCTTCATTACTAATCAAAGAGCAGTACTAGCTGTATAAATTAATTAGTCTAGTCTAGCAATCAGATATGTATCGCAGCGATATGTGGCGATGACAATGTTGAACGCCATGACCTGATGTCTATTATTAATAGATATCAGCCAGTTCAAAATACATAATGCCTAGCTGTTACTAGAAAGTAATTTACGTGCGCTTGAACGATCTAATAGTGCTACTATAGCGTAATAGTATTAGCAGTAGTCTGTCTGGAAGCTATTACCTGGTTCAGGTATACTGTATCTGCTTTATTTTCTAAGTTTTATGCTGGCAAGATTCATCGCGATATACTAGTAAGTATCCTGTTGATGAAGTTTGAGTGTTAATAAAGCTTATCTTTAATAAGAATCACCAATGCTACATAAAATGCTAACAAAGTTGGATTTACCAAAGAATAATCCAAGCGCGTTACCAAGCATAACGCTTAAACGGATGATAAATATGTGCAAGATCGTTAAACTGGTTTTTTAATACCCTGTATCTTTCTAAATGTGCCTTGGCAATATACACATCGTACTACTTTTTTATAATCAGCACTCTAAGTGCTGATTACTGATTCTAAACAGTTTGTACTTTAAGCTAATAGATCTCTACAAGCAATAGGTAATACACCAGCAGATAATTTTACACATTTACTCCATATAGGCAGCGATCCAATACTCAACACAAACACATTATCAATATATATAACAAATCAATCTCAGCAAAAAAAACTTTTGGTGTTCGCTATTTTGTGCCTGACATGTTTGTATAAAGTATATGTTGTTATGGTTTATGCCGACACACTAAAAATTTATTTAGCACATTATTGCGGCATGCTCATTTAGTTTATGTGGAAGCTTAGCACGCGCTAGGTTGTAGTTTCAATTGAACGACAATAGAAGTAATAGCCAGTCAACATGCAAATCTAAGCTAGGTAATTATTTTACAATGATGCAACGCTCTATGCACTAGTATAATTATCTAATTATACTAGTGCTGCTGACTATGATGATGAGCAGAAAAGCCTCACTTTATTACAGTATAAACTGCCTCCCAAAACAGCTTTATGCATTATTCATCAAACTACAAAACTCAAATTCATTAACTTGTAATTGAGACAGCCTGCTTATGCTTTTGCTACTATGACAACATTACTGCCTTACTGGTTTACAACTGTTAATAAAGCGTTAAACCATTGATACGCAAAAAGATGTATACAAATTTTAAATTTAAAGATAAACTGATTGCGGCAGCCATGCTAACTGTTGCTACTGAACTGGTCGCGTAATAATATTGCATAATCTTATGTGGTCATGATACTAAGATGCTGAATGCGTTCATCAATAGCCACATACCTATCACCTATAGAAATAAATATACATACAACTTTATATGGTAATGGTTTGATGCCTGACTACCATGCCTTCTGAGCTGGATTTACAAAGACAACATAGCCTAACAGCAGGGTATAATTAAAGCTCAGTTTTACACAAACTAAATTAGTGTAGAGACCATTTTAATGGTCATACACAGAACCTTGCATGTTACTGGTGCTAACCAAAAACGTTAAAAAACCATATACAATAGTATATATCATAAAAATCGTACTTTAGCATTTTGTAATAATCAGGTTACAGACAAAGAAAAGACTAATCAATAATCGATTCATTGTGTAATAGTTTAAAGCCTTTATTAATTGCAATATAATCAAGATTTTTCTCTGAAAACATATTAGAAAATACCTTAAACTTTTAGTATGTGATTTACTGCACTGAACAGACGATTAATGTCGCGATAGACAATAGCTATTGTAACATTAGCGATATTAATACTGAACAGAGATCACGGCACAGTATTCTAGCGCTAGCAACGTTGAAATTAATCTTGTTGGATCATTTAACTTTGATTCTCTTGGTGATAATCAACGTTTAGATCTCTAATCTAGAGGAGAGGCAGCCGTGATAGCTACGGATATGCTTGCGAGAAAGGTAAAAGTCTAAAAATATAAATATATTGTATTGATGATACTCTTTGTAATCAGTACATAGTACACACTCTTTTTTTGAAAGGCGCCCCTTTAACTTAGGCAATATCGAGCTACAGTCAAAAAATTACATGATGAAAAATATGTTTATATGTCTCTTACGTTAGTAACGTCTAGCCTTATATAAGGCAATAAACCTAATCCAGGCCTAGATTTACCATAATTATTTTCATAACTTTTAATTTCATTGATTAAGCTGATGCTGCTGGTATATCCAATCTACAATTTCCCCATTTGGGGTATAACCACTCACTGTATCACGCAACAACTGGCGAACGCGATTAAAATCACCCTGATCCACCGCCGTAAGTAAATCCAAGAGTTTAGGTTTAAGAAGCTCCCAAGGCAGATAGTCTTCACTAGCACTCATAATCATCGGATGTTGCGTTACAACGACATTATCCCCGATAAGCAACTCCTCGTATAACTTCTCTCCAGGTCGTAATCCAGAAAATTCAATAGCAATATCCCCATCAGGATTTTTGCTGGAGCGAACACTCAATCCAGACAAGTGAATCATTTTTTCTGCCAATTCTACTATTTTTACTGGTTCACCCATATCGAGCACAAATACGTCTCCGCCCTGCCCTATTGAACCAGCCTGTATTACTAATTGAGCCGCTTCAGAAATGGTCATAAAGTAACGGGTAATTTTAGGGTGCGTAACCGTTAGAGGGCCGCCAGATTTAATCTGCTTGTAAAACAACGGGATTACTGAGCCAGAAGAGCCTAATACATTGCCAAATCTAACTATAGTGAAACGGGTTTTATTTATTCTGGAAACATTAGCGGTATCCCCAAATAACACTAGAGTAATTTTACGACTTAGTGCCTGCAATATCAATTCGGCAAGACGTTTAGTGCTACCCATCACGCTAGTTGGTCGTACAGCCTTATCAGTGGAGATCAGCACAAAATTCGCAACGCCAGCCTGAACTGCTGCTTGAGCCGCATTTAGTGTACCAAACACATTGTTTAGCACACCCTCTGCGATATTGTGCTCGACAATTGGCACGTGTTTGTAGGCAGCGGCGTGATAAACTGTATCAACCCTCCAGGCTTGCATGACATCAAGTAACTTTGCTGAATCACGCACAGACCCTAGGATAGGCAGCAAATTTACCGGTAACGATTTTCGATACACACGTTGTTCTAGCTGACATAAAATGCCATAAAGATTGAACTCGCTATGTTCAAACAAAAGTAAAGTTTTAGGCCTCAGCTCAAGGATTTGCCGGCAGAGTTCTGAGCCTATTGAACCGCCTGCCCCTGTTACAAGAACGCTCTGCCCTTTAATGCAGCGCCCAAGCAGATCAGCTTGTGCAAGTATCGAATCACGACCAAGCAGATCAGCAATGTCGATCTCCTGAATATCATCAACCTTGATCATGCGACTCGCAAAATCTATAAAACCAGGAACGCTACGAACATGTATTGAAAATCCTTCAAGAAATTCAAGAATTTCACGGCGTCTACTGCGATTAGAAGATGGAATCGCCAATAAGATTTCTTGAGCACCAGTTGTATTAATCATCCTTTGAATATGCTTAGGCTTATAAACTTGTAGGCCTGAAATGACACTGGTCGAAATAGTGTTGTCGTCATCAATGAACGCCACCGGCTGCATCAGCCGCCCCATGCGCAGTGCCGCAACCAGCTGATTACCTGCAGAACCAGCACCATAAATCGCAACACGCGGCAGACAGCCATCACTACTGATAAGCTCGGCATGCTGGACAGCATCAAACCAATCACCTACAAAGTACTGGCGCATAGTTAGACGCAGACCGCCAATCATTATTAAGCTCAACCACCAATAGTTAAAGATAATAGACTGAGGCGCAATATTTTGATGCTTGTTATACCAACAGAGCACTATCCCAAAAATCAATGCTGATAAACTGACTGCTTTAATAATGGTTATGAGCGCATCGTTACCAAAATAACGCATAATAGCGCGGTACATACCACAACAACTGAACAATGGAATTACAATCACTGGCAACAGTAAAAATAATACCAGGTGTATTCTGAAAGGGTTAATCATCTCACTGATTCCGAGACGAACTAAAAATGCTATCCATAGTGCTAAAAAAACCAGTACAGTGTCTGCTAGTACCTGTATCAGTCGTTTTTGATGGCGAGGAAGTTTTAATAGCCAAGCACGTAACTGGTTTATCATGACTCACCAACCGTTCATGCGTTATATAAAAATCTTTCTAGCTACACTATTAACACAGGTTAAAATACACTGTACAACGTAAGCTGCTATGTGGCGCTAATACAAAACACCAACTCGCTTGACTACATTAATAGTTGTCAAAATCAAAATTTTGATATCAAAAATAATGCTTATATTTTTTGCGTAATAAGCATCATAGTCAACCTTAGCCGTGATAAGTAATTTATCACGGCCACTAATTTGTGCTAACCCAGTAAGCCCTGGCCGTATACGGTGTACATTTTTCCCTGTACGTAACTCGATAAGATCGAATTGATTAAAAAGTGCAGGCCTTGGTCCAACAAGGCTCATATCACCAACAATAATACTCCATAGTTGTGGCAACTCATCAAGACTAGATTTGCGCAGAAAGTTTCCAACTGGTGTTAAATATTTAGAAGAGTTTAATAGTAAATGTGTCGCAACAATTGGGGTGCCTTCATGCATTGAACGAAACTTCGGCATCTTAAATGGCATATTATTCATACCGATACGATTAGACCAATATAGCGCAGGACCCTTAGATGTTAATTTAACTGCTATGGTAATAAGAAAAATAGGGACTACTAATATAATTAGTGCAAATAAGCTTAATATAAAATCAAAAAAACGTTTCATGCCTCACCAATCTCTCACTTAGAGCCTTTCAAGCCAATTTAAAAAACTTTATAGCAATCCTAATAAACACCTAAGATATATGAGGGCATAATCTCTTTTGTATGCAAAATGCAAGGTTGTTTAATCCAGAGCCATGACAGCACAACAGGAATAAATATGAGTAGTAAATACCACCATTACCATTTACCCTAACAACATCTATTTCTGTGAATAAGCCAGAAGCTCTAAGATAAAAAATTATTTAGACAAAAAAAACTATATGAATGACCTCCTAGTTCGTTATAATTGATCGCCAACTACTATATATTAAAAAATAATAAACACACAGAGTTACTCTATTGTCACCACAAATACCGCAAATAAATAAAAAGGCATATTATATACAGAAAGTATAGACATCTACGGTAATGCTCATTACAAACATAAAATTGTATTTTATACAGGTACGAAATTATGAATAAAAGATTCATGTATTTCTTTTTCTACACTATATTAAAGTGTAATATAAAAAACATAATGTAAGACATCAAAATCTGACAAATGCATGGCCAGATATAGTATGCAGCTCTAAAATATAAAAAATTATCTGTAAACTACATAATTTGATACGATAATGTTTACATCTCTCTATTTATAATTAGGATATAAATTATCCTAAAAGCAGACTTGGCTACTAAAACTAAATACACTTAATCTACTGAATATAACTTTTAGCTATGCCATCTTCGCGGCTCAATTGTATGGCATCACATAAAATGCATAATATATATGAGCACTTAATAAGAAAACGTCATAATTATTTAGATATAATCTGTATAATCATCCATCTATATGGGCATTTTAACTAGACTATTTATGCAACTATTTACTTTACCTGCCTGCTGTTCTTGAAAATATCTAGCAGTGACAGCAAAAGCCTCATCAACACTAACTGGAGGAGTCCAACTTAAACGCTCACGCGTATCAGTCATATCCACTTGAAGTGACCCGCACAAGCGTTGCAGAATTTTTTTCTGACCAGTCAGCAACGCTGCTGTATTTAACAAAAATTTTGGAACAGTAAAAAGGTATGGCGATGTATGTAGGGCAACCGCTAGTTTTTCTAAAATCTGCCCAATAGACAAATCATCATCATCACTTACTAAAAATACCCGATTTTTTGCAGCTGGGTGATTAATGCATACACAAATTAAATCTACTAGATTATCAATAAAAACAAGACTCCTGCGGTTATTGATAGCACGAAATGGCAGTGGTAATTTTTTATTGACGACAGAAAGCATACACTCAAAGTTTGCTTTCACGCCTGGGCCATACACCAGCACAGGCCTTATTATCACTACTTCCATAGATATCCGTCCAGCTAGTTCTAGAAGCGCTTGCTCAGCCTCATGCTTCGATCTCCCGTAATCGTCAAGAGGCATAGGTATATCAAACGATGTAAATGCTGAGCGAGCGCTAGTCTCTTCACCATTCACTTTTATTGAGCTTATAAAAATAAAACGTTTTATACCAGCAGTTGCTGCTTGCCTGGCAAGTTTAAGCGTAACGTCCACATTAACTTTACGAAAAGTTTGCAATTGGTTACGATGAATGTCATACATGACATGCGCGCAGCCAGCTGCATGTATAACTACGTTCACTCCTGACAAGAAAGACTTCCAATCAATTTCATTTATCAACGATCCAATAAGAAAATTCTGTACACCGTGCAGCGTTGGTATAATATTTTTACGCGTAATATTAACAACTGGATACTCAAGATTTATTAGAGTTCTTAGTACTGAACATCCCACAAAGCCAGTTCCACCAGTCAAAAGTATTGTTGGCTTTTTAACAACAACATGATTATTTACATCATTCAACATACTAACCTTCATTAGATAAAAGTAGCGACTTAAATAAGTTATCATATTGCGCAGATATACTATCCCAACGATAACGACGCACTGCAATCTCATGCATTTTTTTACTCAATTGTGCGCGTTCAGCTTGATTAGCGAAAAGATTTACAGCGCTGTCAATAAGTGCCTGACTAGATGAAAAAAACTTTGCACAGCCTTCAGTAGAGATACGATTAAATGAAACATCAAAAGCAATAATAGGCAGACTTAGCCACATGGCCTCCACTAAAGATGGATTAGTTCCACCTACGCTGTGGCCGTGAATATAAATGGTAGCATTACTGCGTAAAAGGTTAAGCTCGTCGCTATTGTAAATAGAATCAAGTAAATGAAGGTGCTGTTTATTTGCATACTTGTCTTGCAATACTTTTCCGTATTCACTATATTTCCAGTTTCCAACAATTATTAATGGTAAACTACTGGTATTAAATGCTTCGATAATAACATGAATATTATTCTCAGGCTCAATCCTGCATACTGAGAATGCATAAGGCTGAGCAAGTAACGGATAACGCTGTAAATCTGACTTTGATAATATACTTGTTATGGCATGATCTCCACCATATGTAATGAGTGTGCTTTCACGTCTATATTCGCTACGCACATAATCCTGAATCACTTTATTATCAGTAATAATGGCATCTGAGTATTTAACAGCTACCGCCTCTGAAAATTTCAAGAATTTTTTAGCCAAAGCAGACCACTTGGTACGCTTCCATTCATAGCCGTCAATGTTAACAACAATCTTGTTGTTAGTCAGCAGCTTCAAAAATGGTAATGCTACACAACCAGACACCCCTAATATTAGCAAAACATCATTTTTTCTATAAGCATGCAACATACTAACAATGTCATAAAAAATGCTTTGCACGCCATTAGCTTGTAACGGAAGGTAAATTAAGTTAGCATTACGGTATTTGACTAGCTGAGACGCGTACGACATAGAACTGCAATATAGTGAAATTTCATACTTTTGATCTAAATAAATAATTAATTGCTCTGATAACGTCTCCCATCCACCATATTTAGCTGGGAGACCTACCGTGCCGATAATAGCTAATTTAAAGATCATTGAATTCTGCAAGCACATTGCTTTCAAAATTATTAACTGAAAAACTAAGCGATTTAATTTTTGCAGCCTTAGATAATCGAAAACACGTATCAGGATTTTTTTGCAAAAATTCTAGTTTAGTAGAAATTTCTTTTACTCGACCTGAATCTATTAAATATCCTTCTTTATCATTAGACACCAATTCGACAGGTCCACCTACCGGTGGAACGATACAAGGGATACCAAATGAAAGCGCCTCAAGGATAGTTAGCCCGAAAGTTTCTACCCACTCCTTTGGCTTTGAAAGATTAAGCAACACACTCGCTTTTTTATAGAAAGGAATAACATCGTCACATTGTGAAGTTATAACTAGATTATCTGGCAGTTTTGTATCAGAAAAAAATCTAGCCACTTGAGCGTCACTAGCACCTAAAATTAATTGAAATGTAATCGCCTTATTATAAACCAATAAATTTGCAATACTTATGAGTTCATTAATCCCTTTGTAAGATTTTAAAGAGCAAATCATCAATATGCAAATCTTGTTACTAGGTTTAATCTTATATATATGATTTGCTGCTATACGTACCATATTTTGTGAAATTGAATTGTAAATTACACGACTTTTTATCTTGGGGAAATATTCTTCCTCAGCTAAAAAATGCGAAACAAAAATATTTTTACTGGAACACCTATCCACCATCCAACGCAAAAAAAGCTTCAATAATTTTGGATGTACTGATGTTTCATGAATATGGTAAAAAACCTTGATTTGTAAAATCTTACCAGCTAATGCTGCACCAAAAGGAAGCATTGTATTCACATAAAAAACTGTAGAAGATTTACGGTAACTAAGCAATTTAAAAAATAAAATAAACTGTGAAAGACTATAACTTAGAAGCGTAATGTACTTACTATTAAATCGTCGGTAAAAATATTGTCTTTGCACACAAGGAACAGAAGAAAGAAATCCATTTTTACCTCCACCACAAAACAACTCCACATTTATTCCTTTTTTTAAAATTGCCGCAATAACCTGCGATAATACTTTAGGGCTACCACTATAGTCATTCAGCAAATGGAAAAATATAATCTTTTTCATTACACATCCTTTGGCTACGTTGTTTAATTAGCTTTAATTGAACTAGCCGCGTAAGTTAAGTCTACTGTATATTATTTTATTCTTAAGATTACACTGTGCACTACAACATAACTCGCTTCAAAATACCTATATCTAGTACAACTGCCTTCGCGCTTCTTAGATAATTACTGCTAATCTAAATACCTTGTTTCTTAATACCTTGAAGCTAATTCAGCACTCATAAATTATGAATAATTTTAATTATTTAAATAAAAACAACATAGTTTCCAATAAATATATCATTATTAAGTATTACGCTTTTAGCGTAGTTTAAAAAGTTATTTTTTCTAATGATAACGTCGTTATAAATCAAAAAACTCATCGCTTACTTTAATTAACTTACCAAAGCATTTTAAAAAAACATTTTGTCTTAAAAACTGTACAACTAAAAGTAATGTTATTAATTGTTAAAGTAACTATAAATTATTTATTATTAATCACTAAACCTTAAAGATGTAATAATTATCACTTGAACTTCTGCATTGATGTTTTTCCTGCAAGATTTATAGAAACATCACTGCGTATTAACTCACTTTATAGCAATCAAAGTTTTTTGATTAAACTAAATTAAAAGTTAGACGATATAAATATACTTATTAAGTACAATATTATATTTTTTAAAGTTTAAGCTAAAAAATTTTAATAAATTACTTAAAACATTAAATTTTTTCTTTAAAAGAAAAAATATATAAACGAAAAAAAACAATTTTTTTGTATAAAAAACTCTTTTTTACCGAATATAAAGCTAAATAAGCTTCCATGAGATAGCGAAAGAGGTAACTTTTATGTTCAAAGATTACCCTAAAACCACGAATCATTTCCTTAAAGCGGAATATGGCCAGCTCTACGCTATTTGACGTATACTCAGAAAGATCATGTTGCAGCGCAACATCTAGCACATAGAAGTGCGCATAATAAGATTCATAGTTTATGAAAAACGCAGTATCTGTCGCATAAAATTGAAGACGCTCATCAAACATTGGGGATATTGTCTTATAACATAATTTATTAAAAATAATACCACTATTAATAGCTAGTTTATTAGCTGAAGTAACTATACCGCTATCTATTCTTGTTGCTAGACGACAAAAAAACCAGAACCGCAAACCTGGACTCACTAGTTTTTCTTTAGAATACATTTTCGGCAGCATTACACCAAATAGATTAGATGCTAATCGAGATTCAAAAATCATGGCAGCGACTACTGCATCAGTATATTTTTCACTAGAATAGTCTGTGTCATCATCTGAAATCATAAAATGCGTAGCTCCTTGCATAAATGCTATATTAGCTATGCGATTATAAATATAAGGAAGCCCGTTATTATTGCCCTCAAACCAAGTTAAGCACTGCTTAGATAAAATAGGCGAACATAAAGGTGTATTATTCCATATAAAAAACTCAACACTGATACCTTTTTTATTAAAACATACAGCATTTCTCAACAAAGTTGTAATCGCTACAGAATTTTTGTAGTGTTTTTTATAGAGCACTATCAATATTGATAGCTTACTGTGCACAGTATTTTGTATCATGTATCACCTTGACTTGGATAATATAAAATATACCTAGAAAGTAGGTAACTGTTTAATAAAAAAATCAGTTATGCCAATCATAAATACATTAGACTCAACATATAGATACTAAACAAACACAATAACCAGAGTAGATTAGCCATTTCATAATATTCAGCTTTAAATAACTAGAGTACAGTAAATTAAACTAGTGACCGCTCTATTCCGATAGCACTGAATTTCAGATGAAACAATATAGCATTCAAGAAGCCAAACAATACATCTTATTGATTAACTATATTGAATACTGAAAAGCTATATACACACTCCAAAGAAAAATATAAAAAATCAAACTAGTTACATAGCTACTATAATGCAGTAAGGAAAAATATGGCTAACATTATACTTATAATAAATATTATTACTGATATATAAGTGGTTACTATAATTAAACTAATATAATTACTGTATAGCTTAAAAAGCATAAGCCACGGACATTATTTTAATAATCGCATAAGCTAGCAAAAGGTAAAGCGTATCGTTGAAAATAAGCTCAAAAAATTTGAGCATAATAGGAATATAATTCCTATTATGCTAGTCCACTGTTTTTATAAAGTTGTAGATTTTAATCTATAACCTTATCCGATAAAAAATTGTTAATATTCAAGCTAATCCAGTTCATTAAACCTTAGGCTTAAAAGTCTAAAATTTACTATGACTTTGTTTTTATATAACGTCAAGTGTTAAACTTGAACATGGATAATAGTTCTTTATAAGAAATCAATTAATTTTTTAAGCAATTACTGAAAAGTAGCAATTATTATTTTAACAACTACTCATAAATAAAAAACATATTTAGTTAGCGTAATATATGATTTTATCTAATCTGTATATACTAAACATAGTTACATAAACAAACTTAACAATGCTTTTAACGACCCGTAACCATTAATAACAAACACTACTTTGGTAGCCTCTATGTAGTTATTACAATCAATAATACTTAAGATAAATTTATCTAAAGCTTTATCCTTTAAATTGCCCGCTAAAAATTACTTTAGATCCTTACGCATATAGCTACACGCAACATTGGTTGTTAAAAAACTACTCTACACATATAAAATAGCTTAGTTTAGATAACTAGCTAATATTAAATTCTATCATCTCTAAAAGCTTGAGATAATTTTTATGTAAGTCTGATAATGTAAATCTTAAATGTAATCCAAGTACTTTAACTTTAAAGGTTATAACTAAACATTAGATATAATATTAACTTCAATAATCTAGAACGTTTAGTTTTTTAAACTTAATTAGCTATTTTATATAAAGCAGTTTGAGATTATATTTTTTAATGAATTTAAATTCAAATTGGAATGCCGCACAAAAAATCTAATTTACTATTTTGTCCAGTAAATAGTAATTTACTGATATAATAATAATTATTATTAATACCTCAACACCAGATAAATATACTGCTCTTAAAAAACATGTATATTAATAAACTCATTACAAGTAATACGTAGTTAGTTTGATTTATAAAAACAGGACCTTTGCATCGGGCAGGTATCTTACGATAAGTAACTAATCAATGGTAAATAAATACTTAAACTTCTTAAAGAAAGAATTACTAATTTATAGACTATAGTAATTAATAAAATTAATTTATATATTTATAAATATCTTATCTTTAATATTCTTAAATTTAACTACCTTAATAAATTAGATAAATAATATAAGCCTAGCTGAATAGCCATTAATTAAAAGTTAACCATACTAAAACATGGCATGACTTCCTCATATCTAGCAGATTTTAATTAAATGTTAAACTTAAACGGCTCTATTTTATAATAAAGCAACCTGGCAAACATGCCGTAGTTATAAGCGTACTTGCAATGAATTAAATTTATATTTATTGCTATTGATTTGTAATGATCAAAAATTTTTTTACAATTTACAATTGTAACTTAATTAATTTTAATATTTAGATATTGCATACAATGTATTATTGTATGAATAAATAACTATTTTAGTTATACCAAATGTTATGTACTATTAGCATTCTTAGCAATGTCATATTAAAACGTTTTGCAGTAAAACTGCTCCAGACATCAATGACATTAACAATCTTAGTATTAACCATGATTTGCTTAATTGTCAGACTCAAGATTTCGTTATAAATTTACTAGGTAAATAGAAACAATTTCTAGTAGCATTTAAAATCCAAATAAATTTATTGCTAGTGTTGCAAGATTACATGATACTTAATACTTTACACTTAATGCACTCAATACATGCTAATATTTTCTTAAGATGTTTAAAGTAGATGGCAATATACGCTAAAATAGATCAGTTGAGGCAAATTACATTAGTGTTACTATTTAGGTAGCGTTCTTTAATGTAGCATAGACAAAACTATCTCACAGCAGCATGTTTTAAGTCTAAACATGCCGGTATTTAAAGTTTAACACTCAATATAGTAATCATAATACTACTCCAACCATTCACGGTTTGTACAATTTTTTTAATTTATCAATGTACGCTATATTTTAGTAATACCTGAATCAGGCTGACAAGTTAAACATTACTAGAAGTCATGACATATATTTAGAATGTATCTTCATTTATATCGACTAAAAATTAGCTTTAGGTTATCTCTTATTACTATCAACACTGCTGTAATATAGATAATTAATAATAACAATAATACCTCATCTTTATCTTATAAATCTACTTAGCTTTTATAAACTAAAATATTTAGCATCATAGCATTTAGCACACTAGCTACATCCATACTGCAACTAAAAGTAATTATCTTAAATATTTTTATTTAGGTAAAATAGTAGTAATAACTATACCGTTTATATTAAAATATGGCTATATCTAAAACATAAACTTCATAAGTTAGATTTCCCATATACAAATAATCAATATTTATGTAAATTATTTCCAGCACAATATACTACTAATCTAATACGTAACATTTAAGACTTGTAAAGCTAAAGCAAATATATAGATACCTTAAGGCGTCTTACTATTAAGACCAAATAAATAGTAAAATAACTATTAAAAACTTTTTAGTATATATGTATTAATATTACAAATTCAGAAATATTGAATAACTCTACGCTTACTTTTGAATTGAATTAAACTGAGCAGTGAAAGCAATGCCATTATCTTAAAATTACTGTGATTATTTTAGTTTACTGCACCTTGATAATAATACTACATTTTTACAGCAATACATTATTTATGTAGCTATAAATTTATTATCCACACTCACGCCAGCAGATACACCTAGTAAATAGTGTATACTAAATATATATTTAAAAATATTATTTAGAAATTTTAACAAATAAGACTAATATATACCAAAAACAGCTTTATTAGCAATAATAAATTAAATGCCTTACTATTACAAAACTATATTTGTACACTTCTAAATTTAAATATAAATTCTGATAAGACAGATAAATAAGAATATCAAGCACTCATTATAAATATTAACTTTATGTATTTCACACAACGCTAACTGAATAAAAATAAAGCGTTAGTATTACATATACAATGCGTAGTCTCTCTTCTTTGTAGAGTAGCTTTATTTATACTGAAAAAACATTCAAAACTTGACATATTTTAATATTAGCTAAACGTAATGCTAACGCCCAGTAACAAACTAAATAGATAGGCTCACACTCCAATAATAAACGCAACTACCACAGTGCCATGCTTATGGCACTTAAAGATAATACACCTCAAATCTATGCATAATGTGTCTACTTTCAAGCAGACTTAAACAATGCTGTGGTCTTAGTTTATCCGATCACGAAGCCTCTTGCCTGGCTTAAAGTGAGGCATAAATTTACCGCCTAAGCTGACGAATTGTCCAGTCTTTGGATTGCGACCTACATGGGGGGCGCGGTAATGTAGAGAGAAACTACCAAAACCGCGGATCTCAATTCGAGATCCAGCTGCTAAACACTGAGACATCTGTTCGAGTATAGTTTGGATAGCTAACTCTACACTTTTGTATGAAAGCAATTTTTGATTGGTAACAATGCGTTTTATTAGCTCTGATTTTGTCATATTGTTCTTTTTTATGTTTTATAAAAAATATATGTCCACATTTTAAATATTTTAACATAATTAACTAAATTCAAAGAGCTAACCTGGCAACTTATTTTCAGCATAGACAGAGTCTATGTAAATTATTCATTAAAATTTTAATTTCTGGACTCTTGTATAGAGTGAGTTAACTCTCCAGAAACCAATTCAATTATTTTGGAGTGAGAGTAAGCTGATCTACATAATACTTTACTATACACGCCATAATGTGCAGCGCTGGCTGCATTATCATATAATATGGATGGGCACATTATTATTACGTTAAATAAATTAAAATTACAAAAAACATAGAGGCTTTATAAGTAATTATTATAAATTAATAATACTGGATTACATGATGTAGTTTTAACTTGTTGCAACAACAAGTACTAGACACAAAAAAACAGTTGTAACCGCAACTGTTTTTTTTGTGTCTAACATAAATTAGTTCTGTTTTTCCATTTGTGCACGCAACAAGTCACCTAAGGTAGTTGGACCTAGAGCCATATGAGAAGTAGATGGCTTATCACGTAAACTTTGAATTGCTTCTTTTTCCTCAATCTTATCTTTTGACTTTATAGAGAGTTGAATCATGCGGCTCTTGCGATCAACGCTAATGATTTTCGCTTCTACTTCTTGGCCTTTTTTGAGAAGGTTACGGGCATCTTCAACTCGATCATGGCTAATTTCGGATGCTTTTAAGGTTGCTTCAATAGCTTCAGTGAGAAGAATAACAGCATTTTTAGCATCAACTTCTTTCACAATGCCTTTAACTATTACACCTTTATCATTTTCTTGAATGTATTCAGAGAATGGATCGCCTTCTAATTGTTTTAGACCCAAGGAGATACGCTCGCGCTCTGGATCAACCGATAAGATAACAGTGTCTAACTCATCACCTTTCTTGAAACGACGAACAGCTTCTTCGCCAATTTCGCTCCAGGAGATATCAGAAAGATGAACCAATCCGTCAACGCCGCCGTCTAAACCAATGAAAATACCGAAATCAGTAATTGATTTGATAGTACCAGAAATTTTATCGCCCTTGTTAAACTGGCTAGAGAAATTTTCCCATGGATTAGCTTTACATTGTTTGATACCCAGGGAGATACGACGACGTTCTTCATCAATATCCAAAACCATAACTTCTACTTCGTCGCCAACTTGTACAACTTTTGAAGGGTGGATATTTTTATTTGTCCAGTCCATTTCAGAAACGTGTACCAGACCTTCAACACCTTCTTTGAGCTCTGCAAAGCAGCCATAATCGGTCAAGTTAGTCACACGTGCAATTAATCGAGTACTTTCTGGGTAACGAGCTTTGATTGCGCCCCATGGATCTTCGCCTAACTGCTTAAGACCTAGAGAAACACGGTTACGCTCACGATCATACTTCAGAATCTTCACATCAATCTCATCGCCAACATTGACGATTTCAGCAGGATGTTTGATACGCTTCCAAGCCATATCAGTAATATGCAACAAGCCATCTACACCACCTAGATCAACAAATGCACCATAATCAGTGAGGTTTTTTACAATACCTTTGACCTGTTGGCCTTCTCGTATAGATTCAAGTAAAGCTTCACGCTCAGCAGAGTTTTCCGCTTCCAGGACGCTGCGACGGGATACGACAACGTTATTGCGCTTTTGGTCAAGCTTGATAACCTTAAATTCGAGCTCTTTACCTTCTAAATGCGCAGTATCGCGCACTGGACGAACGTCAACCAAAGAACCAGGCAAGAATGCACGAATGCCATTAACATCCACAGTGAAGCCACCTTTCACTTTACCGTTGATAACGCCCTTAACTACTTCTTCGGCTACGAAAGCTGCTTCAAGAACAATCCAGCATTCAGCGCGCTTGGCTTTTTCACGGGATAGCTTAGTTTCACCGAAACCATCTTCAACTGAGTCTAGAGCAACGTGAACTTCATCGCCAATATTGATAGTCAAATCGCCTGCATCATTATAGAACTGTTCTAGCGGGATCAGGGCTTCTGACTTCAGACCAGCGTGAACGGTTACCCAGTGAGCCTGGTAATCAATATCAACGATAACGCCAGTAATGATGGAGCCTGCCTGCAAGTTTAGGTTTTTTAGGCTTTCTTCAAAGAGTTCTGCAAAGCTTTCGCTCATCTTAATTCCTGTTTATAAAAGCAGATAATACACCAATCTTTAAACACCAAGATAGTGTAGTTTAGATTCAAATTAGACAAGTTACCACAGGTACTATGACTGGCCTCCCTGCAGCCTTCTTGATCACCCAACGATATCGCGAATAGCAATTTCACTCACAATCAGTTTAAGCACCTGCTCAACAGACAACGCTGTAGAATTTAGATATATCGCGTCGGCCGCCGGCTTTAGCGGAGCTATTACACGCCTTATATCACGCTCATCGCGTGCACGGATTTCATTTAGCACTCTACAAAGAATAACATCATCAACTTTTCCCTTCAACTGCAAGTAACGGCGGCGAGCCCGCTCTTCGACGCTAGCGGTTAGAAAAATCTTTAGAGGTGCTCCAGGAAATACAACGGTTCCCATATCACGACCATCAGCCACTAAACCAGGTGGCTCCTGAAATGCCCGCTGACGTTGTAGTAACACGTTACGTACGGCCGGTAACTCAGCAATACAGGAAGACCAAGAATCAATTTGATTATTACGCAGATCATCAGTAACGTCCTTACTTTCTAGTATAATACGTTGTGGACGATCTTCCATTGCTCCGACGAACCGCACATCTAAATGTGCCGCTAATAGTTTCATGCATTTTTCGTTAGCTAGGTCGACTCCATGATTGCGTGCAGCAAGTGCTAACAGGCGATATAGCGCGCCGGAATCCAGCAAACACCAACCCAGGCGTCTGGCTAGCAAGCCGGCGATTGTACCTTTGCCAGAGCCGCTTGGTCCATCAATGGTAATCACTGGCACTTTAATATTCACGATTAAGCCTTTTAGATAAAACAAATCACCGACTTAGGACACACAGTATAGAAAAGTTTAAAACAGATATAACTAAATTAGCGCAATCATATAGATATGAATTAGCTCTAACGCATGCAGAGAAGAAACCATGCTTCACGCTATGACAATCTAATCATTACTATATGATTACTACTTTCGTAATCACCTTAATTGGATTAAGGTCAATAATAATCTAATTAGGTGTCAGTGCAACCTTTAAACACAGCGCTTACAGACTACCTATCATGACCTAAATACAGTTAAACTATTAAACATGCAACTCAGCGTTGCCTGGGTATGTGCACATAGATCAGCAACTGACTCGCTAACTCTTGAGCGACTTTTCAAAAGCAATACCTGCATTTATTAGATGCAGAGTATTAATAACATCTTAATGCAATCATCGAGTTGACAATGACATGCTTTAGCAAAAAGTCCATAACCTTCAGCGATCGAAGCCATAACTAGAAAATACCAAATAAAGTTATTCCAGAACACTTCTTCTATATATTTACATTTGTAAATATATGACTAAACTCGAATAAAGCTAGTAGTTTATTCGCTACCACTGGATAAATAAAACCGCGCAATATCTACTCAGCATAATCACTAGTTAGCGCAAGCCCAGATAACTAATCGGCAGGATTGAACCTGCGTGCTAGCAATAGGCTCCAACAAAGGACCGACCTTTGAGCACTTTAACACCATAAATCATCAATAACGAACTCAATCTAGCCAGGTTTAAATCATACCGCCTATATTACAAATACATGTAAAGTAACCTGCATACCTTCGTCCTCAAGTAAACATTTACTATTTGTTATACCTAAACTAACTAATCTAATACGATTTGGCAACATGACATCTATTTGTCACCAGCCTCACCTAAATGCACTAATTTAAGCAGCTACCTAAACTAGTCAAAAGTACGCTGATTAGCTTACATATCATTTTCTATATAAGCTCTATGCACTAAGATGTTGCTAAAATACTCACGTGCCATGCGCGCACGAGTGCACACGCTCAATAGCTGGCGACCATCCCCGGTATCAACTGCGCTACGAAAGGAGTCAAGATCACCAAGAAAGGTATCCAAAGCACAAAGCACCGCTTCACGATTAGCAAGGAAGATGTCGCGCCACATCACTGGATCACTGCTAGCAATCCGCGTGAAATCACATAAACCACCAGCAGCATAATGAAACATATCAAAAATTTCATTGCGCTTAGCTAAGGAATCTACAAAGCAAAAGGCTAGCAAATGCGGTAGATGACTGGTCAGCGCTAATACTTTGTCGTGACGCTCGACTTGCATGTATTCGACATCTGCACCCAGCTCGCACCACAAGCGATCAACCACTGCCAACGCTGCTGGATCAGTTTGCTCAAGTGGCGTTAAAATTACTTTATAGTGACGGAATAATTGCTCATTAGACGCTTCGATCCCACCACGCTCAGAACCGACAATCGGATGACCAGGCACAAAACGTGCTAGCATGTCATTAAATGCAAATCTAGCCACCCTCACCACATTACTCTTGACACTACCGACATCAGTCAGGATCGCATGCCCCAGATCTATATTGGCCAATAGGCCTAGCAGCTTCTCCATCGCTAAAACAGGCACAGCAAGCTGGATCACATCAGCGCCATTGCAAGCTAATGCCAAATCTACTTCACAGCGATCAACTACGCCAAGCTTAACCGCTAACTTACGTGATTGCTGGTCTAGATCCATACCTATAACTTCATCGCATAAACCGCTTTTACGTAAACCCTTAGCGAAGGAGCCGCCAATCAATCCTAGACCGATCACCACTAGTCGACCAATCATAGGCGCAGAAGGTTGTAGTACATTGAAATCAACCATAAGCAAAACCCCAGCCAGAGCCCTCAGGAAGCAAGCTTTTCAGCCAACAGACCAATAGTAATATATAAATGGTTTGACATGCCGTAGTTGTTTGCCAAGTCATATAATTATGACTTGGCACAGCAAAACCTAGAACATAAAGACTATCGACTGAATCAAGATCAACACAAATACATTTGCTCTTGAACAAAATTGAGTTTGAGCAAAACCGACAAGAGCCCTCTTACAACCGCAACAAGCTGTCTTAGTTGAAGCTATGTGACTTATATATTTAAGGTGATCTGCATCTGTAACTACAGTACAAGGCAGCCGGTCAGGCCCAGACTATTAACATTAAGCGACTGGAAGCCGTATTTCAGCGTGTCATGGGCCACTGCCGTGGAAAATCATGATAGATTCGCTGGCACATAAAGCCATAAGCCTTGGCAAGCTTACGGATAATATTATGTACTAATAAGCTGCCAGAAAGTTGAAATTATACCTTCAGCAGATCGCTACTTGCGGCATACTTAATATGAGTCTCACTTAGCACAACTAAAAAGCACATATTCCGATACATCTTGCAAGAAGATGCTTAACGAAGCTGCGATTCAAACCACGTACTAGCTAGATTATTCAAGTTACCAAAAATCTCACTGATTTGTATGCCGATAATTTTACGCATAGCCAGCCGATCCTGCTATCGATCTTTAGTAAGAGCGATGCATGTATCAATATCAACAACCTGAGTCAGGATCCAATAGATAATAAATATGCACTCACTAAATACTACATTCAAACCTTACGCTGGGTAAATGTAGTCGACTAATTAAATAGCGTGGTTAGAGCTATTGCCTGACATCATATAGTTTAGCTTAACTAGGCAGTGATCTACCAGCAACTACCTAAAAACAAAACTATTACAATATAAGTAACACATAAGTTCGGCTAACTCTTCAAGGATCATAGCAAGAATTATTGAGTTTAAATCAACTAAATTTTCTTTACTGGGTAACTTTGTCATCTTTGATGAGTCAAGAATCAACTCATGCATTCGCTTATCTATGAGCCTGTCTAGAGCATCAGGCAAGAGTTATTGCACGCTTCACTGAGTCATCGCAAGAAAGTTATCATGTATATGAATACTTCATAAAACAGCTTTCGGATAAGAACCAAGAATCTTGAACGTTAAAGCTTCATGACTAACTTGCTCTAGCACATCTTTAACTAGTGAGTCGCGGCAGTGACCAATAAAGTCGACAAAAAACATGTACGTAGATTTACTGCTGCGCGCAAGGCGAACCTCAATTCGTGTTAAGTCAATCCTATGTTCGTAGAAAGGCACCAATAGCTTATACAATGCTTCAGGTCTATTGCTCATAGAAACGATAATTGAGGTTTTATCGTCTCCAGTAGGTGGTATTTCCTCACTGCCGATAATTAAAAAACGCGTAAAATTATCTTGGAGGTCCTCGATTTTCTCGACCATGCTAGTTAGCCTGTACGGACTCTCCACCATATCTCCGGTAATCGACGCTGAGTTCCACTCATTACTTTGAGCCAGCTTAGCTGCTTCGGCATCACTTGACCATGTCACACGTTCAACATTCGGATAGTTAGCATATAGCCACTTACTGCACTGGACCAGTGATTGGGTATGAGAGTAGACACTGGTCGTTCTATTAGTCTTTGTGTTACCACATACTAGCAGGTGATGCTGAATACGCAGATCAACTTCACCGCAGATTACCATATTACGCTCAAAAAAACTATCTAGCATATGGTCGACCAGCTCTTCAGTGGAGTTTGATATCGGAACTACGCCAAACTTTACCACACCAGCAACCACGTCGCAGAACAATTCATCAATTGCTGCTATTGGCTTGCTGATCACTGCATGACCAAAGTACTTCATCGCTGCTAATTGAGTGAAGTTACCTTCAGATCCGAGATACGCCACTTTTAATGGCTGTTCTAGCGCTAAGCACGAAGACATAATTTCACGAAATAACCATACTATCTCTTCGTTACTTAATGGGCCTTTATTGCGCTTTATCATGCGCTTAAGAACCTGGATTTCACGCTCAGGCCGATAGAATATCGGCACCTCACCTGTCGCTACAGACGCTATCTTTGCACGCGCAACTTCCTGCGCGCAAAACGCACGTTCACTGATAAGCTCTAGGACTCTATCATCTAGGCTATCAATGCGCACGCGAAAGTCTTTAATTGTTTGCTCAGACATTAGCCGTATTCTTTTTCGAACTCTGCCATGTAGGAAACTAGCGCATTAATCGCATTAATATCGATAGCGTTATAGATTGAGGCACGCATTCCACCAACCAAGCGATGACCCTTAAGATTTAGCAAGCCACGCTCATCTGCGCATGTCAAGAACAGCTCATTCAGGCGATCATCTGCCAGGCAAAACGGCACATTCATCCACGAACGATCAGGCAGGTTAATCGAGTTACTATATAGCCCACTAGCGTCAATGAAGTCATATAACATGCACTGCTTCTCTTTGTTGAGTTTACCTATTACAGCGACACCGCCCTGCTCTTTAAGCCACTCAAATACCAGGCCTGACAGGTACCAAGCAAATACTGGTGGAGTGTTATACATTGAAGAGTTATCTGCCGCAACCTTGTAGCTCAAAGTAGTTGGGCATAACAAACGTGCACAACCAAGAAGGTCTTCACGGATGATATTAACTAGCATACCGCTCGGGCCAATATTTTTCTGTGCACTAGCGTAAATCATGCCATACTTAGATACGTCAATCGGGCGCGAAAGGATATTCGAAGACATGTCGCACACCAGCGGAACATCACCAACTTCGGGCACCCAATCAAACTCTAAGCCACCGATAGTTTCATTTGCTACGTAGTGAACGTAAGCAGCATTACTCGATAATTTCCACTCGTTCTGTCTCGGAATAGCATGATAGTAATAAGGCTTAGCAGTGCCTGCTACATTAACATAACCATAACGCGAAGCTTCTTTAATGGCTTTCTGCCCCCATATACCAGTGTCAATATAATCTGCAGTACTATCTTGTGGTAGTAAATTCAGCGGTAACTGTGCGAATTGCTGACTAGCGCCTCCTTGTAAAAACAATACTTTATAGTTGGATGGGATATACAGCAAGTCACGTAGGTCCTGCTCAGCCTTAGTGGCAATAGACACAAACTCATCGCTACGATGACTCATTTCTATCACAGAGAGACCTTTTTTGTGCCAGTCGAGGAACTCATCCTGTACACGCCGCAAAACTACTTCAGGAAGTGCCGCAGGACCAGCGCAAAAGTTGTAAGCTCTATTACTCACATTTGATCTCGCTGTGATATGGTGGAGCTAGAATCATGCTGAATAACGTTTCGTCTAGAAACAGACCTATCGCATGATAAGCCAGCTCCATTATCTTCTACAGAAAACAGACAATAGAATGAATTAATTTTTATTTACTTTGCCTACATATCTACTTATTTCTGTAGTTTTCTTCGTTTTTTAGTAGTATCCAGGACTAGCCCATTAACGTTATAATTTCATGTTATAATTTTAAGCTTTCATATGTTAAACTTCCCAGTTTAATACCTTCAATATTCCGATAGCTCCTGGACGCGCTCTAGACCTACTAGTGTCTCCGTGCTAGCTAACTTAATTAACGTTACGCCCTGAGTGTTACGCCCAAGAATCGATACTTCAGCTACACGAGTACGCACCAAAGTACCCTGATCAGAAATCAGCATAATTTCTTCGCCATCGAGTACTTGCACTGCGCCGACCAAACAGCCATTACGATGATTGCTAACCATGGTAATAACGCCTTGACCACCACGTTTGTGTTCAGGGAACTCACTGATAGCGGTACGCTTGCCATAACCACGCGCAGAAGCTGTGAGAATTTGGCTGCCTTTTTCCGGGATTAGCATTGAAATCAGCTTTTGCCCTTGAGGTAGACGCATGCCGCGTACACCGCGGGCAGTACGACCCATAGCGCGAACGTCGGACTCCTTGAAGCGTGTCACCTTACCACCCTCAGAAAATAACATTACTTCACGTTCGCCATCAGTAATGGCAGCAGAAATTAATGCGTCACCTTTATCTAGCTTTATGGCTATTAGGCCAACGCTTCGCTGATGGCTAAAGGATTCTAGTGGTGTCTTCTTCACGGTACCTTTCGCGGTCGCCATAAAGATAAAGTGACTTTTAGTATACTGATCGACAGGAAGCATAGCAGTGATGCTTTCATCACCATCTAATGGCAGCAAATTAACTAGTGGACGGCCACGGGCTGCACGCGATGCTTCCGGGATTTCATAGGTTTTCAACCAGTATACTTTGCCTTTACTGGAGAACAGTAATAACGTAGTATGGCTATTAGCCACCAGCAGATGAGCAACATAGTCCTCATCCTTTATTCCTGTAGCCGACTTACCTTTACCACCACGACGCTGAGCCTGGTATGCAGCTAAAGGCTGAGTTTTGGCGTAACCGCTATTGGATATGGTCACAACACGCTCTTCTTCTTGGATCATGTCACCCATGGTGAGATCCAGACACGTATCCAGGATTTCAGTGCGGCGTATATCGCTGTATTCGGTGCGGATCACTTTAAGTTCTTCGCGAATTACCTCCATGAGGCGTATAGCACTACTGAGTATACTGGTCAGCTCGCCGATCTGGCCTATTATCTCCTTATACTCAGCCAAAACTTTTGCATGCTCTAAACTAGTCAAGCGGTGCAGACGCAAGTCCAAAATTGCTTGAGCCTGTTCTGGCGACAGGAAGTACTTATCTTCACGCAAACCATATTGCGTAGCTAAAGTCTCTGGACGACATAAATAAGCGCCAGTACGTTCAAACATGGCCGTGATAGCGTTAGATCCCCATGGAGTACTGATCAATGCTTCTTTAGCGTCAGAAAGCACAGATGCAGCCTTAATCAGAACAATCACCTGATTAATGTTCGACAAAGCAACTGCTTGGCCTTCTAGGATATGACCACGCTCACGTGCCTTACGCAATTCGAACATAGTTCGGCGAGTGACTACTTCGCGGCGGTGACATACGAAAGATTCTAGTAAATCCTTGAGGTTCAGGATACGTGGACACCCATCAATTAGGGCCACAACGTTAAGACCGAATACACTTTGCAGCTGTGTTTGGGCGTATAGGTTATTGAGTATAACCTCAGGTACTTCGCCACGGCGCAGCTCAATTACTACGCGCATACCATCTTTGTCAGATTCGTCACGTAACTCTGTAATACCTTCTAGCCTTTTCTCTTTAACAAGCTCAGCGATCTTCTCGATCAGACGTGCTTTATTTAACTGGTAAGGCAATTCAGTGATGACAAGCTGCTGACGACCACTAGCCTTATCGATATCCTCAATTATCGAGCGAGCTCGTATATAGATACGACCGCGACCTGTGCGGTAAGCTTCGATAATACCAGCGCGACCATTAATCATCGCAGCAGTTGGGAAGTCTGGGCCTGGAATGTATTGCATCAGTTCGTCGATGGTCAGCTCAGGATTATCAATGAGCGCTAAGCAACCATCAATGACCTCGCCAAGATTATGCGGTGGGATATTGGTAGCCATACCTACAGCAATACCACTAGAACCGTTAACCAGTAAATTAGGGATACTGGTAGGCATAACCGCCGGGATCATTTCCGTACCGTCATAGTTAGACACCCAGTCAACGGTTTCTTTATGCAAGTTAGCCAGCAGCTCATGTGCTAGCTTAGTCATACGTACTTCAGTATATCGCATAGCCGCAGCGTTGTCGCCGTCTACCGAACCAAAATTACCCTGGCCGTCTATCAGCAGGTAACGCAAAGAAAACGGCTGAGCCATCCGTACGATAGTATCGTACACCGCAGCATCACCATGAGGGTGGTACTTACCTATCACATCACCGACAATGCGGGCAGATTTTTTATACGGCTTGTTCCAATCGTTGCCCAGCTCACTCATCGCAAATAGAACACGCCTGTGCACCGGCTTTAAACCATCGCGTGCATCAGGTAGTGCTCGACCAACAATTACACTCATCGCGTAGTCTAGATAAGACTGTTTTAACTCGTCTTCTATGTTGACCGATAGAATTTCTTTGGCCAGTTTGCCCATGAGAAGTTTGATTCCTTATTCTTCGGGTGACACCTCGTCGCATCCATGATGGAATGAACAAAGCTTGCCGCTGCAAATAAAGTACTCGACAACGACTTACGACAAATCAAATGAATTATGATGCGGATTTATACGCTATTTGACACCCCCTCCCTAAAAGCAGTTATAGACACCTTCAAGTATTATCCCAATAAACTTAGCCCAGCACCTATCACCAAGAAAGGTGACAGGTAAGTTACATAGAAACTGGTTAGAAGACAGCAAGAGATGTTTAAAGTTAGGTAAATATTATATTTTAAGTGCACATTCAAGGTGTTTGTTTACTTCTAAAAAAACTAATTACTCATCAGTAAATATCCCACATGTTAATTATATTCACAATACTATTCAGTGAGAACTGACTTACCTATAAAAATTCTACATACTAGCAAGATCCTCCATACAAACACTTACGGCACATTAACTGAATGAGTTTAGCGGTGTCTAGAGGTTCAACGATGCCTTTTTCAGTTAAAAGAAAATTAATTAGATCAGTCGGTGTCACATTAAACATTGGATGAAAAGCAACGACATTAAAGTTGCACTCTTTAAGAATGACATCCTTACCAAGTAGCTATCATCAAATTGAATTTTTGAGCTGAATGCCACTACCATGAAACGTACACCATGGTGCATTGCATAAATGACCAACTATAAGTACCAATCGCGCTAATCACATCAACATTCACAACAATGCAGTCAGCACCAACAACCATCCAGGTTACGTTTTTAGTCTTGATGATATGAGCTTTAATAGAGTCCGCATTCACCGTAACAGGAATACCTTCATCAGCTAAATACCACGCCGTTAGCCATAAACCTTGCAACCACTGGCGAGTTTAATTTACGTATACATATTCCACTAAACCATCCAAGAAGGCTGCGCTGATTACTATGAGTTAAGACTACCTAGACATTGCCATAATGCTTAAGAATACGATCTATGCCTAATTAGGCCATGACGAGATTAACCTCAAGATTGTTTTTATAAATCGCGATAGCTGCAGCTTCAACTTACAGCATAGCCAGATGATTAGCGTACTTTGTTAAGAGATTTAGTTGACGATACATGCGCTTTAAAGTCCAAAATAGATTAAATGCAGCCGGACTACTATCGAACAGCAACGTGTAATTCTTTTACCACTCCACCTGCAAATAACCACCTGACGCAATATGCAAATGGGCGACAAACACCACACTATAAAGCAGTACCGATACAGATTAATGGCGCGCCATGAACTACTATTGTGCGAATAGTTTGGGCAACTGCAGATACTATAGTGCGCGCAACTCAAATTTTCCAGGAAGGCAAAGCACTCTGATTCAGTAGATGCAACGCACCATCGCACCAGTTGATAGCATTCACTTGTTCTGCAACCAATAGTTGATCTAGCATCCATCACCTCCCTGTATACCAATCAATAATACTAACTAATATAGTGATCATCCAGCTAAGAGGCTAGGGTATACACTTCAACTTTATTTAATAGTTGTTTAGAAAGAAGCATACGGCGACCTCTTACTGCTGTTCTATTCAACTTATTAAACTAATAGCAACTTGCGTACACAATAGTGACAATCTAGATGTTACTGGACTGTTCAACGGCGATATTATTTGCATCAGTGATATGTGCTGCTATCATGTGTTCACTAGTAGCCGCGTACACGATAGCGTGATTTGTGCATAAATTATGATTATGATCATTGATCTTTATCTCTCAAGCGCTGGCAGTATCAAAAAAATTCTTAAGCATAGAGCTATGTGGTGATCTCAAACACTAAACAAACATAAAGAGTGTTTTTTAATCTATATACAGTATTATCGCGTGTGCAAACAAACTGGAAAAGATCCTAATACATTGCTAAAGAATCAAATGCCTCCTTAAGTAATATATGCACACGACACGACTTTATAAATCTGACTAGGCCGTAGAGAAAAACCAACAAACGTCTGCTAGCATGACTAGGCCGTCCAGTGTTGCTGGTAAAAAGTAACACCAGCATCATCTATGGTTAGGAATCTAGCCAGAAGCTGGTCTAACGATTTTAAGTAACTTGTAAAAAGTTTAGCAAAACTAGTACTGATGCAATGCCGGCCAAGGTCATTACGAGATTTATACCACTGCACTATAAGAAAGAAGCAAAAAAGTGATATTATCTCGCTAATAGATAGTAAAAACGTCGATATTGTCACAATTAATCTTTTATAACTAGCGCAACAACAGATTTTACAATCCGGTCTTAACGTTTATATATGTTACCTGATGCGATCGCATAAACTCATTTAAATTGCTAAGTCGCAAGTAAACAGTTGTTCGACCACTAGCTATTAAGTTATATATATGAGAAATAGTTGACTACCCAGTTAATTACTTGATACTAACAGATGAGCAAACACAGTGAGCAACGTTGATTATAAATCTGTAGAATCTAACAATCTAAAGCTAACAAACAAATTGATCAAATTGAGAGGATTCGCTATGAGCAACGTCGACTACACTGAAATTGCTAAGTTTGAAGTTTTAGCTCACCGTTGGTGGGACTGCGATAGCGAGTTTAAACTCCTACATGACATCAATCCGCTACGGGTTAACTGGATTGATGAGCGCGTTAATCTAGCAGGTAAAAGAGTGCTAGATGTTGGTTGCGGCGGTGGCATACTAAGCGAAGCCATGGCCCAGCGCGGCGCTACTGTGACAGGTATCGACATGGGCAAAGCGCCATTGGCCGTAGCCAAATTGCATCAACTTGAATCTAGAGTAAGCATAGAATACTACCAGATTACCGCCGAAGCCATGGCTGAGGAAATGCATGAGCAATTTGACGTGGTTACCTGCTTTGAGATGCTCGAACATGTGCCAAACCCGTCTTCGGTAATTAGCGCCTGTTTCCGCATGATTAAGCCAGGCGGTCAGGTATTTTTCTCTACCATTAACCGCAATTTAAAGGCGTACTTATTCGCAATCATCGGCGCAGAATACATCATGCAACTGCTACCACGAGGTACCCATAACTTCAAGAAATTCATTCGCCCAAGCGAGCTAAGCGCCTGGAGTCGTCAAGCCGGATTGATCGTCAAAGACATCATAGGCCTGACCTATAACCCATTAACAAAGCACTACAAGCTAGCGAATGACGTTGGCGTTAATTATATGCTCCAGACTATGCATTAGGAGTAAGCCTGTGAAGTTACGCGCGACTCTCTATTGATAAGACTGGACATGTGTTTGATAACAACCTTGGGCGCCGGACTTTATCGCTATCTGTCAGGCTATGCGCGCCGACCGTAGTATGGCAGCGATTCATGACCAGTAAATCATAGAGGAAATATTCGGTGGTGTACTAGCGATGATCGCAGTAACCTTTTTAATTAACCAAGAATCCATAGGCTTTAAAGAATTGTGAATAGAATTCCTAAAGCCTTATCTTGCGGGCTGCATAATCCATAGCAGGCTATTCGACGGCATGACTGAATTGCGTAAAGATATCGAGAAATCTAAGTTGGTGTGAGGCGTAGTTAACAATAAGCTTATTATGTTTTGCTGAACTGATCATGCAGCAGTTAGGCCCAGCTGAGCGCTCAGCACTGCTAATCTGCCATGACCACGTAAAAATAGCAACCAGACCAAGAATCGCTGATTTTAGCGTACAATATGCTCAAACTTGATCCGGCTAGTGTACTTTTCGTGGGCAACGACATGCACGATATCTAAGTCTGGCCGCAATACTAGTACCTGCCTGCAGCAGTCACATTTAGTTATATCCACTAAAATGACAACCCCCATGTAACTGGGACGCTGATATAGTAATAGATCACTAGCTAACACTATGAAAGATGCTTAATAATGCATTGCATGCAGCTATCAATTACTCGAAGAGATTGTAAATGCTGAGTATAAAAAATATAAGAGTTTACCTATAGAGCATTGCCTAATAGTTTAGTGCTGTACCATAACTATTAAGTGTGAGCTGTTATGACAACCTCCTTAATATACAGTTGCTTACATTGTTTTGCGTGAACAGTGCGACATACTAACTATAGTACAAGGTTAATCGAGCTCACATCTGGCTTTGCCAGTTTCCGTAGCTACATACATGTATTAGTCAACGGTTAACCTATTCAGCATTAATCAATACCGTTGTCAATAATTTTTAGAGCTTGTTATTTTGTAGCTAGCCATGTAACGCATATTAGTATCATAGCTTCGTGCAAAGGTAATTTTTTAAAATAAGGATATCATCGGCCAGACACATTGCCAAAACATTAAAATCAGTATCTACTAACTTATATAGTTAACTTTCTGCGAATTAGTGGTTATATAAAACCTGACAAATAAATCTTTTATGATCACCAAAATCTGCTGGTCAACCTTATTTTTTTAGAAAAGAGGTAATATTATAGTTGAGCTTGAAGATCTTAACATCTGTTTCTTGTTATATCTTTTAGCGATAGTCCTAGATCATACTAGAAGTTATAAATTGCTGACGTAGTAATTTATCTGATTTATTAAAGCATAAAAATAGGCTATAATGCTTTGGCTATAAATTGTAGTCTTGATCAGTAATTATTTATCGATAACTATATCTAGCGTTTTGTTAGTTTACTGCTTGACTAATAGACACGGATGTAGTTAATCATGATATAGTCTTTATAAATGGATTAGTTGAAGTAAGTCACCATGTTTTTTTGTATTTTTTAATTTATTACACGGATAATTATCACGAAGATAATTAAGTCTGTCTTGTTATTCTAAAATATGTACCTACTATTATTGTTATTGATAGCACGAGTGAACTCTATGCTTTCTAAGCTGACGCTATTGTCCTATCGAATATTGTAGTTTTATTTCAGAAAAATGCGGTTACTTTTATATTAACTTAATTGATTAATAATAAATACATCAGAGCTTGCTAAGCCTTCTGACATGGTTAACAGCACTGCCAACAACACTAGTCAGACAAGTAAAGTCACGACTACAGTTTTAGTATATATACTATAAATTCTTTGAATTTCTAGCCTTAACAGTGACGGTTAGGCTAAATTAATTAGCTAATAACGAAACCTTGTTATGATAGATAAGCAACAGCATCGCTACTGTATTAATGGTAAAAATTAGCAGACTCTCCAAGAACTTTGCATTATATAAATTGACAGTGTAGGTTAGACAGTCCTTAGCAATTTTCCGGTTTTCGGACAAACTAAGTTCTATTCAGCGTACTGGATACGCTGATGCATACTAAGCGTTACGGCTGTACAAGCTTTTTAATCAAATTAAAAGTGGTGTTGTATTTATAGCAAGATGGTAAGAATACCTGTTAGTGTGTATTCAGACTAACAGGTGAATACCTAAAGCAATCAATACAGTAACGGTCAGCAATCTCAGATGGCACAGTTGCATATCACGATTAATTATCAATAAACAGTATATGCTGAAAGCAAAGATTTTTTGATCCTATACTATACTGATACCATAATGTAAAAAATGCATTAGCAGCAACACTACCGAGCACATGATCAGGACATATTTAGAATGCGGACAAAAGGCGCAACCATTAGTTACATGAAGTCTGACTCTACTGACCTCATAGATTACCACGTACAGACTTTACAAGCAAATGTCGCGGCAAATTAATTTTAGAATTAATGATTAATCCACACCTCTATATATAGAGAAAGCAACGCGCTAAACACTGCTTACATGAACTATTCTTAGATAATATTGACAGATTACATCACAAACGCTAGCACTCTAGCGCTACCGATTGCTTTGCGATATAGCCACATTATCCCCATCAAACAACATCTGTCTGGCGATCATCTGGTTAAGGTGTAAAATTACTCTCTATGAGTGGTATGATTTGCTAAAAGAGCAGTCGCATATAATGATATGCAGCCAGCTAGCGCCATCTTGGTATGATAACTATGTTATCTAAGCTACGAACATTTTTTACTACAGTTGTTTGCGCTTAAACTAATAAACAAAGATATTTAGCTAATAAATTCTGATTAGAGTTTTATTAATCTAGTCATATAACGCGATTTGATCGTACAGTTAATGCTAAGGCAGATCATGAGAACGTAATAATCAAGATCTGCGCAGTGTAATGAAACCAACCATTGCAAAAAAATCAACACAGGCCCAAGCGCTATGGTGCAATCAGTAGAACATTACTTGTTACGTCTTAATAGTATCGCAATAAGTAACCTAGACAACTATCACTACATCAAAGATTATATTGACCACCACTGTACTGCTTATCAACTAGTAAATATTCTCCACTAGTATGAATTTAGCAACATTTACCGACAGTGTATTCCAATATTAGGCTGTTCAGCACATCGAGATATATCGATGGCATACTTGACAGTAAACCTGCTACCATAAAAATACCAGAGCAAATACAAGCAGCTAATGTGCAAGGTCTCAGCGCACAAATTTCGACTTCTTATAAAACTTTCAATATGACTGATTATTTCCCACAATACAGCATTACTCTATATAGATAACACGCTGGTGTTACGCCAGTTAAATATCACTACTAGTAAGTTATAGGCTTTTGAGAAATCTATAAACGAAGAACAGATAACAACAAGGTTGCCACTTATAAGGTATGAGTTATCAAGACAATCAGGATACTTCATCAAAGTCGCTAAGCTGTAAATGACGAGGTAATAATAGTCAATTTAAGTTATTAAACTGCTAGTTAATAGTGGTAATGTACCAATACATGCATACATTCATTGTGAAATATTGTTTTAGCAAGTAGCGTCAGTTTATCGAAACCAATAATACCTAAGATGCTGCACATCTATAACTCATTGTTGCTTATTAAATTTAGTCTGAAAAACATTTGTCGTGGTGCAATATTTTACTTGCAGTAAATCAAAACTAAAATACATGCGCGGGCAAAACAGAACTAGTTAAGTTTGCTGCTATCAATAACTATCTAGCGCTAAACTGGAGTATGGATAAACAAATCAATAATACGTTTATTTTTTGCCTAACAGATAAACCGCGATGCGCTACTACATGATCAAACGTTGTCGCTTATCTACTAAAAACTCAATAATTACTTTATCTTTACTAAAGCTACGCAGCTTGCAACTAAACTGGCAAGTATTGCATTATAGTGCAAAATAATTTACTAGATTGATCAGAGAACCTAATATTGCTAGCAAGATGTTACAGTATGCCCAAAAGACCTTAGCGGATTTTAAATCCATCATCTATGCCTTATAAGAAGTAGTCTTACTCACTAACTATTACTAGAAGATTTATACTGCAGCAAAATTTCACTATCATAAAAAATGATTAACACTTCCTGTAATAACTATCGCGTCCTTAAGATTTGATGCAAGGCAATAAACAAAGCATACCTCATTGAAACAGCCAGTAAAAGATATGCAACTTTTAGCACTCATAAAGGATCGAGAATATCTCATAATATTATGGATTTTTTATAACTAGTATGTATATCTTATTATTACACGGCTGAGATAGGTGGCATAAACATCAACTCCAGTTGATATAGCCACGACAGTGTAGCGCAACATGATTAGCCTAACCAACTACAACGCAAATCGGCAGCTTACTAGCTTGCAATGTAGTTAATCGTTTATTGGCGATAAAGAGAAAATTGTAGATGTGCGCTCAGCTCTGTTTAAAGGCTTTAACTGCATGCTGTCTTTGGAAGATAATACTAGAAATGTATACGAGACTATTAAGTGAAGTGCTTAGATGTGGTGTATTCAGTGCCGCACTTAAAGTGCGAGCTAAGCTTTAATACATGGAGCTGAATCCACCACCTACAAAAAAACTTTAAAAAGCTTCAATCTAGTAAATATATGATGGCCAATAAAGTCATTTGAACTTTCTTAGCATTTAACATTAGCGAGTAGTAACATAGTGGTGACTTTGATATGCATTAAGTTTTCCTGCTTCGTATACTGTGCTAGTTTAAAATAATGACAGGTAAACCTGACTTCATAAGGAAATGCAGGTACCGTACAAAGCTAACATGGCAAGCCACCAGCCTTACCGTGGCCCTACTACAAACTTAGCCGCTATTGCAGTAGCCCATGTTTATTCCTAGGAGCAAACAGCTAAGCCACGATAAAGTCAGTAGGGAAAGGATTAATATGTAAAGCTAGCAACAAACTCAACAATCTACAATAATAAAACTTATTTGGTATTTGCTTGCTTAGCGAACACTAATCAGATCGATATAAATATACTTTAGCCCATCACCGACAAGATTAAAATAGTATAAAGTTCCAGTATTTTATTTATTAACTATTAAAAGCTCATCAAACTTACGCAAAGTGATCACGAACAGCATAGGCATTATCATGCTGACTAAACTCGCTGTTGATACAATAGAATTTAAGGATAGCAGACAGCTAGCAACCTTGCTAATCAAACTACACCTAACTTAACTTGCTATCCTATGCGCCTATTCTGCAGACAGAATTGCTACTGTCTGCTAAAAATTACTCTAGTTTATAGACTGTACCATAACGTGGTACGCACTAGTATCTAATAATTAACGCACGAAAGCGTACAGTAAGTACTGTAAAACATAGTAGACACATAATAAATGCTGTGCTTGCCTATAGCAATAGTGACATTGATATTACCAGCAGTATTAGTATATCTTTAGCTGGCTAGATATCAGGTATATATTTATATATCAGCAAAACTCGCTTAATAGATAGCTACAGATGACTTGATTAGATTTAGTCTACTAAATACTATCAATGTACGCAATAATGTATTACAAAAAAAATAGCTGGCTAGCGCATAGGAAAGGTTTCTGCTGACTAGTTAAATAAGCAAAACAGCGGTTTTTGGCTTAATTTAAAGATTCAAAATTAATAAACCTTCTAGCAACTTGCCATACAGCATCTCGCGCTAATAATCATAATAAAACTTGGATCAAGAATTTGCATTGCATATATCACTTAGTTAAATAGCAGGCACCTTCGGCTTGGTTGTAAGCGTACTGCACTTGAGTACAAAAGGTAGCGATAAAGTGTTGCTATTCTTCATAAACAACAGCATTTAGCTAACGGTAGAGTTGATATAGATTCAAGTCAAAATAAACAACTGTAAAAGGTAAAAAATACTAAACAAATTAGTACTTAGCCATTCATCATGGTACTTTAAGAGTCGTAGAAATATAGTGGATTGTGATAAATAGCTAGAATGCAAAGGAATTTAAAATAATTATTTATTTTATGAAGCGCAAATATTAGGATAAGTTTATTTCCAATGCAACTATATTGAAATATTAATCATCATACCGAATTACATGTGGACTTTGTTCCCATATTTTCAGGCTACATTTCATATTTTAGATCAAGCTATTGATTTTCACGGTCTGGTTCACATCGACCTCATAGTCAATACCATCTATCCCAAAACCGAATAAGCGCAGGAACTCGGACTTATAGCCAGAAAAATCGCTGATTTCGTTAATGTTATCATTTGTTACCTGGGTCCATAACGTAGCTACGGCATTTTGAACTTTTGGTTCGAGCTCCGCTAAGTCAGCGCGAAGGCGGCCAACGCTGTCTGTCTTTGGCTCACTGCCGTACAGACTGTTTTTAAGCAGGCCATAAACCTGCTCAATACAGCCTTCGTGCGTACCATGCTCTTTCATCACTTTGAACAGTAGTGACAAGTACAGAGGCATAATTGGGATCGCTGCGCTAGCCTGTGTAACTACAGCTTTGAGTACTGACACACGGGCATCTCCATTAAGTATAGCTAGATTATCGCGTATAGTTACGACTTTTTTGTCGAGGTCCTGCTTAGCTTTACCTATAGAGCCGTTCCAATATATATCTTGTGTCAACTTCTCACCTAGGTAAGTAAATGCAGTGGTCTTGACACCTTCAGCCAAAACGTTTTTATCACGCATAGCGTCAATCCATAGTTGCCAGTCTTCGCCACCCATAACCTTCACGGTGCCGTCTATTTCTTCCTGGGTTGCAGGTTTAAGAATAGTGTCGATAACAACACCTGTATCGGTATTGATACCACGAATGATTACAGTCTTACCGATTGGCTTAAGGGTAGCGTTGTATACTAAACCTTGCCGGTCAGTGCGACGTGGTGCAGCCACGCTATAAATAATTAAGTCAATCTTGCCAAAGTCTTTCTTAATGGTTTCGATGGTTAGGCGCTTAATCTCGTCAGAGAATGCATCACCGTTGATACTCTTGGCATACAGACCTTTTTTAACAGCAAATTTTTCAAATGCTGCGCTATTATACCAACCAGCAGAGCTCGGTTTACCTACCTCACCTTCTTTCTCAAAAAACACGCCAAGAGTGTCAGCACCGCAGCCAAATGCGACACTGATACGCGCAGCTAGACCGTAACCAGTAGAAGCACCAAGGACTAAAACCTTTTTAGGGCCGCCACTGATAGTGGCGCTTTGAATGACGTAATCAATCTGATTTTTAACATTTGCTTCACAGCCAACAGGATGAGCAGTCACACAAATAAAGCCACGAACCCGTGGTTTGATGATCATAAAATTTTTTGCCTCTTACACGTAGTTGGCAGCTAATGGCACCCATTCAACCTTGATTGAACCAGTCTATGGCATCTCAAAAGCTAGATTCAGCTGCCAGAACTCCTGGCGTTCTGTTATTTATTTACTACTTCCTGCGCGTTAATTTAATAATGCTTCTACCATTATGCTGTTGACGGTATTTATGAATTCTTGTGCGAAGGAGTTTGTATAACCAGTAATACCATCAAAACAACGCTATGTTACTAACGGCTATAATATTTAGAGATTGGCAATTTTGTAAAACTATGTTTTGACCTATTATCCTGCGCAACTGGTATGTCTACACCATGATATATGTGCAATCTGCCGTATACAAGATATTTACAAACTATAATAAGAAGTAGGTAACAACTATAACCAAACAAGAATAAAATTAATAGCTACTTAGGCTAGCGTATAGCTAAAAGAGTATAGCGAGTTACTAGTGCAATGGTATGATCGCCAGATCAACAAACACCACCAAATACTACGCAACTGCGTAAAAACTGCTTATAGTAAAAATTACCTAAATGTTGGTTTTCAACGAAAAATGCTTGGCATACTCTTACTTCTTCCCGCTTTATCCAGTCTTACATAATGTGCTGCGCACTCTACGACATAGTATTGGCTCTTCATCACGAAAATTGCCGCCCAGGTCAATAAGCACAAGTACTGCCCACTGATAAAGATGGTTGACGTACTTATCTTTGATAAGATGCTAATTAACGCAGCATGCAACAAACAAGACGCAAAACGTTACTGCCTACATGATTGATATAATGCAGGCCATCTTACATACTTTTCTTGCTCAACACTATGCTTTTATAGTGCACTGACCTAGTATGCACCCTACGTCTGTCTGCCTATACAACCTAAAAGCTTAGTTTGCAAGTTCTACGGTATGATGGTGTCATATGGAATTTGCGTAACACTTCATGCATACTAAGCTATTATTTAGTACGATCAAGTTAAGTACTCGATATGCTCTAGCCGCTACCGCCAACTAAATGCCTGCAGTGGTTATGCTTTAGAACTAGAATGCTCTAAGTTAAGTCCTTTTATTAGCCGCATGAACAGTTTCTAAACCATTCTTGTAAGATAGACAATAATAAAAAATTACCAACTTATATCGTTTAAATAAATTTACTGCATAAGCTATTTCAAACAGTATCCAGTTATTACTAAACGACCAGAACTTATTGATTAATAAGAAAACATTAAAAATTAAAAAATTAACTTTATTCAACATCAAAGTAGCACGCCTTCATCAATTAGAGAAAACTGTTTAATGTTTTATCAAAACAATAGAAATTAATCTAATTAAAATTAACTATTTTTTTCTGAAAATCAAGTATAATTGCATTAATAAAGTAAATACTGCGCAAAACAGTAATTGCATCTATCAATTCTCACAATTTTATGTTTTTTGAGCACGAAAGGTAAACTGATATTAATTAAAGTAATGTAGCATAATACTAATTAATCAATATGACAAATTGATTCATATATTACGCAGCAACTGAATCAAACTATTGTATCTATATCAACAAAGTTGTAAGCTTAAACACAGCCCTGCGCACAAGATATCTAAGTAAGCAGTATCAGCTTTTTTATTATATTTCTGATACACTCTAAAGCTTTATCATACCTATTCAGATAATCTAATGTTCTTTAAGTTAGCATGCACAAAACCACTTTTCACCGCTTTTCTGTAGCTCCCATGATGGATTTAACTGACAGCTACTGCAGGTTCTTCTTGCGTTTACTATCCAAATATACCTGGATCTATACTGAGATGGTCACTACTAGTGCGATCCTTTATGGTAAACACGGATGTTTACTACACACACAAGAAGCCGAGAACCCGATTGCACTCCAACTTGGCGGTAGCATCCCAGCTGACCTGGCTACCTGCGCACGCATGGCTGAGGCAGCCGGTTATAACGAAGTGAACTTAAACGTTGGCTGCCCTAGTAGTCGGGTGCAAAACAATATGATTGGTGCAATCCTAATGGCACATCCTGCGTTAGTAGCGGATTGCGTGAAGGCCATGCGCGATGCAGCATCTATTCCTGTGACAGTTAAGCATCGTATCGGGATCAGTGAACGAGACAGTTATGCTGAGCTGTGTGATTTTGTTGGGACAGTGAAAGGTGCTGGATGTGCTAGTTTTATGGTGCATGCACGGCTTGCAAGACTGGATGGATTGTCTCCAAAGGAGAATCGTGATATACCGCCGTTGCGGTATGACGTAGTGTCGCAGTTAAAGCAAGATTTCCCTAAGCTAGAGTTTATTCTAAACGGTGGGATCAAAACACTAAAACAGTGCCACGAACATTTACAGACATTTGATGGGGTTATGTTGGGTCGAGGAGTGTATTATAACCCATATTTACTAGCTGAGGTAGATCAGCAGTTATTTGGGAGTGAGACACCAGTAATTAGTCGGGCACAATTGTTCGAGCAGTTACAACCTTATATCGCGGAGCAATTAGCGACTCGTGGTACAGTGCACCACATCATGCGGCATATTTTATGGTTGGGAACTAGATTTCCAGGAGCTCGTAAATTTAGACAACTATTGTCAGTAGACATTCATAAAATTAGTGATCTATTGGTGTTACTTGATCAAGCTGGGGAGTTATTAAAAGGGCAGTAATCTAGAGACTTTGGTTTGTAGTTCGTTATTTGAAAGCTAATAGGTTGCTATTGATAGCAAGCTAACTATGAAAGTTTACTAATATTTAAACTAAATGGACTTAGTGGTGCCTCAAAGCGCTGACTAAGTCGTAAAAGATTTTCTTGATTAGCTTTGTTCAAACTTTGCAAGGATCTCGTGTACCTCCAACATCTTGACCAGTAATGCTTCTTTAGACTAATATCACAAAAACAGGTAGTGTAAACTTCCTGGCATAGCTCGCATATTCCATGATATTGAGCACCAGCTAAAGCCATAGAGTATAAAGCAGACTAATAACATCTTCGTAATTAGTGGCGATAAGTAGGCCAGAGGATGATTTTCTATTAGCTAGATAGTGACGCTATCGGTACTGTAGGTTTCAGTCAGATCGACTATAATCGCCAAGAAATTCATAGCTATAAAAATCTGCTCAATCATCATACCCAGCGCTAAACACTATGATTAAGGCACACTTCACCAGCAAATTCCAGCACGACAATCCAATCTTTCTCTGCGAATTGGAATCTTCAGGTACTCATAGAAGATTCCTACTCAACACTAGTAGGGCGATATTATTCTGCACTTCCTTTAGTGTTGACAATCAAAAACCTACCTCAAGCTATCTAAGATACCGCTCGCCAACTTAGCCTTTTCAGGCAAGATAGCTTCTTTCTCCTGAAAAGTAAAGCTCAAGAAAAATCCAAGATGCCATAAGATATTAACGTAATACTAAAAGTCAGCAGCATTTTCAGAATGTGGTCTCCATAGAAATAGCTTCATCGAGCAAGCCCGCTAGCCATTGTTAAATGCTTGCTTAACCTACTTATAGATAATTCAACTTCAGTTGATATAGCCTAAAACCTCTAAGCAGTTAACTAAAGCAAAATGCCATTGCGCTTAAATTCGAAAAATAGACGTGTAATAATAAACTTCAACAAACGCGATGACAACAGCAAAAGAAGCACCATAGCCAGAAACATGAACTAAGTAGGTTGCCATACGTCGTTTATCAACACAGAAATAATCAACAAAATCAACTGACAGGTACAATGACTGGTGATCTATGCGCAAACTTCAACACATTAATAGTTAAAATAGTCAAATGGCTGACTAGTAGCATATTTCTCTGCACCTGCTGACCGAAATTTTTAGTCTTCCTAAAACAGATTGAGGTTCGCTTCAAATTAGCTACTGGCAGTTTCGAGCTTTAGCGATAGCGCTCGTTTTCCAGTATTAGGCTAGTCAAGCCTAACAGGCAACACATCGAATACTTAGCATAAATAAGTCTTCTAACAGTTTAACTAAATCATTAATAGCGCCTAGACGCAGAACATTAACAGAATTATTAGTCACAATGGTATCGGAAACAACAATCACTAACGCCTTGCGGAGCAAGCTTAATCACCTAACCAATCAGCTTCAGACCGCTTATCTGTGGCATACACAGGTTGTATGTCAAGGTATCAGGCCTGATTACGCTTAAAAAGCTAATACTAATTGCAAACTTATTGCTTAATCTGTAAAACGCTAAGTCTGCTGCTTTCTAAACAGGCAGTGAGGCTAGCGCGCATGCTTTGTTGTCATCGATTATCAGTAGCGTAGCAATGGTTTTGCATTCTAGCAAATGGCGACAGAAGTAAGTTGACGTAGGTGATTTAACTATATCGTTAGATTCAAATAATAAATTCGCTTTTTAGCCTCTCCGTCTTACAAAACACAAGTTTTAACCTTGTAACATAACGTTCGGTAAACGTGAGTACGACTATGCTGAAAGAAGTTTCATCTGAATGCGAATTAGTGTCAATATATTGTTGATCATTCACTATTTTCAGTCAGTCACCTAGGTTTTTGTAGATTATTCTAACTCCATCATACAGACTACAGACTAAGGCTACATGCCGGTTTTAATTTTAAATTGGCTGATGCGTTGAACCAACGCATCAATCTTGGGCATGCTATCATATTAAACATGAAAGCGAACATCTTGGTAGTGTAAACTTATAACGAAGGTAAGTACCAACATCTTAGTATTAAAATTTTAAAAATATATTAAAAACTGCGTATAAGAAAATGATTTATTTAAGGTTATCTTTTATTTTAAAACGTCACAGCTTAAAAGTCATCGATAACATTACCGTCTTTTACCTTAAATTCATGATGTTGCAGGTATGCATTACGAATAAAAGTATATTTATCACCAGAGATCAATTTTTCGCTGTCAAGCAAGTCTGCACGGATACTGATAATGTTTAAACCGAAAATACTGTTATGCCAACCGATATCATTGATATAGTGATATGGTTGCGTATAGCTATCAACGTATTTAGACGGCGCATCACGTAAGGTACTTGGGCCGAGCAGTGGAAGTATTACGTAAGGACCACTGCCGACACCCCAGTAGCCAAGAGTCTGGCCGAAGTCTTCATCATTACGATGAAGCCCCATTTTAGTACTTATATCAATAAGGCCCAACATACCGAAGGTAGTGTTCATCAGTAAGCGCGCAGTATCAATACCAGCTGCGTGTAGCTTAAGCTGCAAAACGTCATTGACGGCATTACCAATATCACCAATGTTGCAGAAGAAATTATGAATACCACTCTGCATGAACTGCGGAGTAATAAACTGGTAACCTTTAGCGATTGGCTTTAGGACGTAAGCATCAAGAGTACTGTTAAATGTAAAAATTCGGAAGTTTACGACTTCTCATGGATCGTCCTCAGGCGTAGCCTTGGCAGCAAAAGCTGCTAACAAGATAGGTATACACAAAAACAACTGGGCCAAGGAGTAACTCCAGCGCATATTTTGCTCCTTATAAGTTAACAGTTTATTATAAAAGTATCGATTTAGATAGTAAAGGGGAAACGACATACGTAAAATACATAAAATTTTTATAAATACACCTAACACCGGAATATCACCTATCTATACATACAGTCCAGATAGTATTATAGCCATTTTATGTATATCAGGATACCTAGCTGCCGAAGCAGCGATTGGTTACCTGGACTCCTAGAGTACAAGTCAAAGTAGGCGCCATGTTGGCTCAATACATGAATATTGAAAGATTTGAACTAAACTGCTCGAGTATTGCTTGCAAATTACGTAAAACATTATTATGACCAGTAGTTATGAATAAATCCCAAAGAAGCACAAGCTTACTTCTTACACTAGCCTCATGTGAATATTACTGACGAGCTAGACGTGAATTCTGGAATTGCATAGCCTCAGTACTGCGATACGGGTTAATATCTAATCCACCGCGTCGTACATAACGCGCATACACCGTCAATTTCTTTGGTTGAAGCAAATGTTGTAGATCAAGAAAAATCCGATCTATACATTGTTCATGGAAATCTGAGTGCTGGCGAAAGCTCACGATATATTCTAGTAAGCTAGCGTGATTCAACACGTTACCACTATATGTTACTACGACACTGCCCCAATCCGGTTGACCAGTAACCGGGCAATTGGATTTCAGTAAGTGACTATGTACGCTTTCTTCAGTAGTACGCGAGTCATCACAACGCAGCAATTCTGGGCATGGGTGTTTATATTTGCTGATACTAATATCCAGGTCGTCAATACACACACCAGGTAAGGCCTGTATACCTTCTGATGTAATCTCAGCTAAAGCGCGAATGCGTACGCGCATAGGGGTACCAGCTACGGTACTCAGGTCAGTACGCAGAGTAGTCTCCAGGCTTTGCGTATTAATGAACACTGTTTGGTTTAGAGAGTTCAGGTACAACTTAAAAGACTTGGACTCGATAATGTTCGGAGAATTAGCTGGGATGCTAAATTCACCAATAGCCACTACTGGCTTGCCTGATGGTAACAACCAAGACAGTTCAAAACAGTTCCAGAAATCCACACCAATATAAGGCAGAGTCTCGATAGTAAGACCCAACTCAGCCCACCTTATAGAACGAGAAATCGGAAATAGCAACGAAGGCGCATAGGTAGAGATGTATTCACTGGATTTGCCTAATGGCGAGTGTCTAGCTACTATATGCATGACGTAAACCTAACTAAATAAAATATAATTAGCTTACTAAATTTTACCCTATTTTGAAAATAAGCCTTACTCGACGATCAGCTTGCTGGCTATGCCGACTTATAAATTCTATTAGAATAGTACAAGCAAGCTATCAGCTTGCAAACTTTAGTAAAGGCCATGTTAGTTTCAAGAACTTAAATGATTCAACAAAAGTGTTATGGGGTCGTTATGCTTTATACTACTCATATTACATTACCATCATAAGGCTAGTCTATTGTACTGATGATAGCAGCAGTCAGCATGCCTCCTAGCCTAAATCTAGTATATTTTCTCATAATTCTCTGTGTGTATTGTTAAGTTACCATAGCTAAATTCGTAGAACAACTAACCATGATAGACCGGCACAAAACAGCCGAGTCTCAATAAAATAAGAATATCCTAAAACACCACTTCTATGATCTGCATAGCTTTATCAACTGGCGCCATACTAGCTAAATGAAAACGTACTGAGCCACCTGACCGTTAACATCTTTAGACCAAATGCCAATAGACAGCCAGCAACTCAGGTATCACTACTAACTAATACTTCCTGTAACGTATATAACGTCTGACCTAGCTCATCTTAAACTTTGAAGTTCTCGCTACCACGCTATTCAAGATCTAGGTAACATTCCTTTTGTTGTGACTGATTTAGCGCATGAACAGTACGAGTTCATTTCCAACCTTATACTAACCACACTATATAACCAAAACAAAACAACTGTCAGAAGAATACCATTAGGACTTGCAATGGATAGCGCAGCTCTAGTGTTGACAATTAAAAATACGCGAGGCGTGATAGATGCGTTTTGTAATTGAACTGCATAAGAGTTTATGGGTACAAGCTCAAGTAGTCTGCTAGAGAGCAAGCCTAATTCAACTCTACCACTTTCTAAAAAAATATACGCAGGTAAATTTTGAAGCTGGCTTACTCGCAAAAACGGTGTAAAAGTATTTAAAAATACCGCAAGGCATGTGCTGGCTCAATCTTCGCCGCAATATATGCCGGGTAAATTGTTGCAATAAAGCTTAATACAAACCCAACAGTACAAATTAGCAGCACATCACTACCTTGCAGCTCCGAAGGCAAATTACTGACAAGGTATACGCCAGAACTAAAAATATGCTGCCCAGTTACGCTCTCTAACCAACTTTCTAGTTGACTTAAGTTTAACGCTGTAATCACGCCTAGTAAGCTGCCAATTAAAACCCCAACAGTACCGATTACCGTACCCTGCACCATAAAGATTGCCATGATCTGTCGTGGCGTAGCGCCAATGGTACATAAAACTGCAATGTCTGTACTTTTATCATTCACAACCATACTTAAAGTAGCAATGATATTGAACGCAGCAACGACTATAATCATCAGCAATAGTAAGCCAATCATAGTTTTTTCCATCTTCATTGCGCTAAATAGGCTATTTTGGGTATGAGTCCAGTCATCAGACATATATCCTGTGCCTAGTCTAGCGACTATATCTCTCGAGACCTTAGGTGCTAAATATATGTCTTTCAATGCCAGGCGCACACTTTGCACTTGACCAGATTGCCAATGCCGCATCACGGCAGCGTCGGCAATGTTGATTAAAGCTATAGAACCATATAGCTCAGTACTAACATCAAAGATACCAACTACGCTTAAGCGCTGTAGATGCGGGACAATACCACCAAGCACAGTGCTAATTTCCGGAACGATAAAGATCAACTTGTCGCCTATATTCAAACGAAAGCGTCGTGCAGTAATATCGCTAATAACCACACCGAATTCACCTGGTTTCAGGTCTTCCAGTTTACCACGCACAATATGCTGTACTACATTCGACACAGTGCTTTCTTGGGCCGGGTCGACTCCGCTAATCTCAATTGGTTGCATCATCCCCCTGTAGGAAAACATGCCGTCTATTTGCGTAAACGGCACCGCAGCGGTCACTTGCAGATTCTTCAGCGCAGCTTTAGCCACCGGCCGCCAATCATTAATTGGGTTTACGCCGATAATGATGGCATGCGGTACTATACCGAGAACGCGTATACGCATTTCTCGCTGAAAGCCGTTCATTATCGATAAAACTACAATCATCGCCAATACGCCAAGAGCTAGGCCGATCATTGAAGTCATTGAGATAAACGAAATAAAACGGTTACGGCGCTTAGCGCTAATATAGCGCGTACCAATAAAAATCGATAACGGTCTAAACATTAGCTGATACCGCTGAATAAACATGAAAAGCTCATGGTTTGACACCTGGTCAATAGATGGTTAAATAGCAACCAAATGACCTTCCTGCAGGTGTAATAAGCGATCCATCTGCCTGGCCAGACTCATATCATGGGTCACCACTAGAAATGTAGTACACATTTCGCTGCTCAGCTCCAGTATTAAGTCCTTAATACTTTGGGCAGTGCAGGAGTCGAGATTACCGGTTGGCTCATCGAGCATCACTAAGCCTGGATTATTTATCAAAGCCCTGGCGATTGCCACACGCTGGCACTCGCCACCGGATAGTTCGGCTGGTTTGTGCTCCAGGCGATGGCCGAGGCCGACGCGCTCCAGCAATGTCTTTGCATGATGGCGTGCTTCTGAGATTACAGTTTTACCAATTAGCAGTGGCATGCACACGTTTTCTAGCGCGGTGAATTCTGGCAGAAGGTGGTGGAACTGGTATACAAAGCCTAACGAACGGTTACGTAGCTGACTACGAGATTTTTCACCGAGTGTCGACAATTCTTCACCAGCTAGCCATATGTTGCCCTGAGACGGCGTATCTAGGCCACCCAACAGTTTAAGCAAAGTACTCTTGCCTGAACCGGAACTGCCGATGATTGCTAGGCGCTCACCAGGATATAACTCAAGGTGCAGGTTAGATAGTACCACGACAGATTCCAGACCTTCATCATAAGACTTACCAAGGTTAAAGCAGCTTAAAATAGCTTTTTCGCTCATGCTAAATTCACTCATAACGTAAAGCATGTGATGGTTGAGTACATGCTGCGCGCCAGGCTGGATACAGGGTAGCAATGAAACTCAGAAATAATGCAGCGCAACCTACTATAAATACGTCCTGGGTTTGAACCTTAGACGGCACATAGTCGATAAAGTAAATATCAGCGTTAAGAAATGTATAGCCAATAACTCTTTCCAATGCAGCGATAGTAGTACGAATATTTAATGCACACAGAATACCGAAGACAGTACCAATTAATGTACCGACCATGCCAATCAAGGTGCCCTCTACTATAAAAATAGATATAATCTGCCTTGGCATGACGCCAATGGTGCGTAAGATAGCAATGTCGCTTGTCTTGTTATTAACTATAATTACTAGCATAGAAATGATGTTAAATGCAGCAATAGCAATGATTAACAACAACAACAAACCTATCACTGCTTTTTCCATGCGTATGGCCTGGTATAGATTACCATGAGTACGAGTCCAGTCGATGGCGTAATACTTAGATTCACCTAGATGCTTAACTATATCCAGGGCGCTGAGTGGAGCATCGAATAGACTGTGAAACTTGAGACGCAAGCCCTGAACCTGATCCGACTGCCAGCGATGCACATGCGCTAGATCAATAAGGTTAGTAAGACAGAGATAGCCATCAATCTCGGCGGCGCCTACGTGAAAGATACCAACTACGGTAAAACGCTTCATGCAAGGGAACATGCCAGCTGGGGTCACGATAACTTCCGGAGCAATGAAAGTCAGCTTATCGCCTATGCCTACGCTAAACCGAACCGCAGCCTTATCACCAATTACGATACCGAATTTGCCAGGCACTAAATCATTAAGTTTACCATGCAACATGCAATGATCGATAATTGACACGTTACTTTCCTGAGACGGCTCGATACCATTGAGCAGAATCTTTTGCACTTTACCATCGTAAGCCAGCAACCCTGGTATCTGAGTAAAAGGCGCAACGGCCATCACTTTAGAGGCTTTCATGACCTGGTCAGCTAGACTTTGCCAGTCGCTAATAGGCTCATAAGACTCAATAATGGCGTGAGGCACCATGCCTAACACGCGGGTACGCATTTCATGATCGAAGCCGTTCATTACCGACAACACTACAATCATCACGGCCACGCCTAAAGCAAGCCCTATTATTGATACAATAGAAATAAACGACAAAAAATGATTGCGGTGCTTTGCGCGAGTATAGCGCATACCTATAAATACGGAGAGAGGTCTGAACATGTTGTGGCTTGTTCGGAAGAAAATAATATGTCCAGATGATTATATTAAGGACTATTGGATCATAGTTCAGCAGCTTTACTTTTAAAGTATATATCGATACTTTAGGAAACTTGCCATATCTACAATTCAAGGAGGGTATCACGAATACTACCGTATCAGTGATACAATCGCACTTTAAATCAGAACGCTGATTGCCTTAAAAGTAAAAATGAGGTAAGCACTGTTAAATTATTTGTCGATACCGAACTTGCTGAGTAAATTACACCTCAGCGAATTCTAAACCCAGCACTTGCTATACTAGATTAACGACAAAAATCATTAACTTGACTCATTATTGCAACACTCAGAACAAACACATGAGTATGCTCAGCCAAATCATAGCACGCTACACGTGCTGGATTAAATTAGCACCACAAGATAGTGGTTATTTTTTTAAGGCAGTATCGACTTCTAGCATCCAGCTTAGCTAAGCTATATGATAACCATTTATGACAATTAAAACTAGTAAGCTTATTATACAGTTTAATCTATCTAGATAGGGTCTCACAAAAAAGCTCAAGTTTGCAGAAAGTTTAAAAATAGTTAGTAGAAACTAACTACGTTAGTCTATCATGTAACCTAAATACCAAGTACGCTTAACTAAACTAACCGAAGATTGCGTAGCGCTAAAACTATAGCCTTGCTTTACGTTGAACTGGATGCTATATACGAACTGAGCACCTAAAAATGCTTAGCGCTATAGTTTACGTGTGTTTGTGGAGTGACTAATCAGCAAATCTGCAATTGATGCGCAGACTCTGTGATTTTAGTGCAGGCAGCATGATTATGTATTTTTTCCAATTTAGCTGCTGCTACTCTTAAAAATTAATAAACTTGATCACCTCAACCTAGATAAGCCATTAGACGACCAACGTAAAGCTGCTTAAAAAATCCGGTTCAGGCCGTCGTAGGCGGCTACCCTGTAGGCTTCAGCCATAGTTGGGTAGTTAAACGTAGTATTCACAAAGTACTTCAGAGTATTTTGTTTACCAGGCTGGTTCATGATGGCTTGACCAATGTGCACAATCTCTGAAGCCTGATAACCAAAACAATGCACGCCAAGGATTTCTAGGGTTTCGCGATGAAACAGAATCTTTAACATGCCTTGTGGTTCACCAGCGATCTGCGATCGCGCCATACTCTTAAAGAACGCTCTGCCGACTTCGTAAGGTACTTTAGCATTAGTGAGTTCATGCTCATTTTTACCGATTGAGCTAATCTCTGGTATTGTATAAATACCGGTCGGTACATCGTTCACATAACGCCAGCTGCCATTGTCTACAATGCTACCAGCAGCTGAACGACCTTGATCGTTAGCGGCACTGGCTAGGCTTGGCCAGCCAATTACGTCACCAGCGCCGTAGATGTTTGGTATACAGGTGCGGTAGTTTTTGTCTACTTCGATTTGGCCACGGCTATTGGCTTTGATCCCAATGTTTTCAATGCATAGTTTATCAGTGTTACCAGCACGACCATTGCACCATAGCAAAGCATCAGCTTTGATCTTCTTGCCGGATTTAAGGTATAGAATCACACCATGGTCTAAACATTCTACCCTTTCATACTTTTCATTGTGGCGCATTATAATGTTGCTGTTGCTAAAATGGTAGCTTAGCGCTTGAGAAATTTCTGAGTCAAGAAAATTTAGTAACTGGTCACGTCCGTCTACTAACTCCACTAAAACACCTAAGCCACTGAAGATCGAAGCGTATTCACAGCCAATCACGCCGGCACCGTAGATAATCAGTTTGCGCGGGGTATGGCTCAGGTTTAAGATGGTATCACTATCGTAGATACGCGAGTGATGAAATTGTATATCAGCCGGGCGATATGGGTGTGAACCAGTAGCGATTACAATGTGTTTAGCCACTAGCTTCTCCATCAAGCCGTTAGCACAAGCCACTTCAACGGTTTGTTCATCAACAAAACTACCTGTACCAAAAAACAGATCGATACGATTACGAGCGTAGTAACTAGTACGCGACGCAACTTGCTTGGAGATAACTGTTTCAGCATTTTTTAACACGTCTGGAAACGAGAACCAACGTGGCTTACCAATTGCCCTAAACATTTGGCTAGTGTTGAACTGCATGATCTGACGCACTGAGTGACGCAAGGCTTTAGACGGAATGGTACCCAGGTGGGTGCAGTTACCGCCGACCTGACAACGGCTATCAACCATTGCTATCTTACATCCTGCCTTTGCGGCATTCATCGCTGCACCTTCTCCGGCAGGGCCAGAACCTATCACCACTACGTCGTAGTTATAGACAGCCATGTGTACTCCTAAACATGCTCGACGTACGATTGAGCGCTTCACTAAATCATGTAGCAGTCAGAGGGTATAATAGACAGTTATAGTTCAAGTGTGAGAGCTATAACATAGTTCATATAAAGATAGATAACACGAATATGAACCCTCTTTATCACATAGTATAGTGAGCCAATTTTGGCTTGACTATAAAACCAAGCAATTTTTATTATACTACATATGCATAATTCAGCACTACATCATATTAATATAGTATGTTATTTTCTATTTGAGTGGTAATTCTTACCGGTGATACTACCTAACGAACACACTTAACTCCTAGCAAGTTCATCCTTGTTCGCAAGTCTCATAGACTTGCACTGCAACACCACGCAGTGTTAGTCCGCCTCTAGACGCGTCTTTATACCGAAGCCATATAAACTAAGAATAAATATATTAATACAAAATAAGTTTGTAATTTACAACAAAGAATTATGGCTAGCGCTTGATCACCATCGCACCATCAAACACACGCAAAACAACTGGCGCCACCAGCATTTACTTAAGGAATATGTTAGATCAATTGTATAGTTTACTTTTCGCCAAAGGCATGGCTCACACCTAACCATCAATGGTGATGTTAGATATGTAGTAAAAAATAAATAATAACTATTAATTATAAATAAGTTAACCAAAATTAAAGCATTACACCTTACTACAACACTACAAAAAATAATGATAAAGCAATTATCTCGTTTTTTTAGCGCTAACTTTCTTAGAATAGACTGATGTTATTATTTAATATGTTTACACCACAGTCATTACCAACACCTTCTTCCGCAACGATAGTACATTTATCTCGCTAATTGGCCAAATTAGCTTGAACTTTCTTTAGTTTTATATCAATCTTCCACAGTAACAAGATTAACTTGTAGTCATCATTTTAGCTTAGCTTAATAGTTGAGGAAGAAACTTTTTTCATAGCCTGCGTACCCAGATAATACTTTAGAAGTCCTACATTAATACTAGTTTCTGCATGGCAACTTGCATAAATATTTTTTCTTGAGTTTTGAAGTAAAACTCAGCTGAAATCACCACTAAGCCACAAAAATGATATTTTTATCAGTTGATAACCTAACTGACAACTAGCAGTTAGGCCATACCAGTTTACTCGGTATGGCATCAAACGCTAACTAGGTTAAGAAACTATGGGCGACTATAAGCTGGAGATACGTATCGATCCATAATCCAGTACTTAATAATACTGGAGGAGCTTTATGATTTGCCACTTACTGAAAAGCTATTGCAAGTTTTTGATGCATAAATATCATCATGCGCTGTAGAAAATCGTGCGCTCGATCGTTAGGAGCTTCTATATCGTCATTGCTGGTACAGGGCTAGCATTAAATGCTTAACTATGTGTTTACTTCATTACCGCGTACTAGGCTTCAGTAAAACCTATAATGCACATATTATATGTCGATACACCGCTGGTAGCTGCTAGTAATAGTGTGCGCTGGTATAAATAATTTTATCTAGTTATCAGTGATAGATGCGTATAAGACAAGATCTAGTGTCAATCCTTACTGCTTAGTACAATGATTTTGGCGATATTTGAAATCGTCAGTACAATTTGACGATCATTGTGGCTCTGACTGAAATAGCAACACTTACGGCTGGTTGTTCCTAGCCTACTATGCCAGCTTTGAGCTGGCCAATACTATCCAGTGTACATGCACTTTATCAGTATTGCCAGGGATAACAACATGGCACAAAGAATCTTGACTCGGCATCGTTATTATGGTGCTGTAATTGAATAAAATTATTAATTTTATTCAAGATAAATAAACATAAATTGTTAACCAGTTAGTTTTTATAGTTTAACAGCAGCTAATAAGTCTCTATCATAGGCAAGCTAACTCATGCAACACTAAAATGATAGACATGATAAAACACTACATCAGTCTAAGTTTTTTTTAGTTAACTGCATATGCTTAGCGCGGAAATGTAGGCAAGTTAATTCCAGCCATATTTTCCATAACGCGAACTACTTGGCAACTATAACCAAACTCGTTATCGTACCAAACATACAGCACAACACGATTATCCTGGATAATAGTCGCTTCAGTGTCCACTACACCAGTGTGACGTGAACCTATAAAATCAGTAGATACCACTTCATGTGAATGAACAAGGTCAATCTGTTTATGTAGATCAGTGTGCAAAACTATATAGCGCAGATACTCATTCATTTCTTCACGTGTAGCAGCTTTCGCAAGATTTAGGTTGAGAATAGCCATTGACACGTTTGGCGTCGGTACGCGAATTGCGTTACCGGTAATTCTGCCGGCCAATTCAGGCAGAACCTTAGTAACAGCAATGGCAGCACTAGTCTCGGTAATTATCATGTTTAAAACAGCACTACGACCACGGCGATTGCCTTTATGGAAGTTATCGATCAGGTTTTGATCATTGGTATATGCGTGAACCGTTTCAATGTGACCATTTACGATGCCGAATTTATCGTTTACAACTTTTAATACTGGCACAATAGCATTGGTGGTACAGGAAGCAGCTGACACAATCTTATCATCAGCTATGATTTCATTATGGTTGATACCGTAAACAATATTTTTAAGCTTGCCCTTGCCAGGCGCAGTCAAAACAACGCGATTAATACCCTGGCAAGCTAAATGTTGACTCAGGCCCTTAGCATCGCGCCATGCACCGGTACTGTCTACTAGCAAGGCATTCTTGATGCCGTACTGTGTATAATCTACCTCAGCTGGATTCTGCGCATAAATAATCTGAATTAAGTTGCCGTTAGCATTAATAGTGTTGTTATCATCGTCGACAACGATTATACCGTTGAAGTGGCCGTGTACTGAGTCTCGACGTAGCAAACTTGCGCGTTTGACTAGGTCGTTTTCAGCTCCTTTACGCACAACAATAGCACGCAGGCGCAATTCTCCACCGCTACCAGCTTTTTCAATCATGATACGTGCAATCAGACGACCGATACGACCAAAGCCGTATAACACAACGTCAGCGCCTTTACTGGCAATAGTGTATTGTTGGCCAACTACGTCGGCCATTTCTTCATACGCGAACTGCTTAGCACTGTAAGAGGCACTTTTTTTACGAAACTTATAAGCCAACTTACCCAGGTCTACCGTAACCGAGCTGAGCTCGAGTTCACTAATTGCCTTAAGTAAAGGAAATGTTTCGTGGATAGATAGTTCACTATTATCGAAAGAACGATAATGAGCAAAGCGGTGCGCCTTCAGAATTGCTATAACTGACTGATTGACCAGGCTATAGCCATAGATCGAGCTACTTACATTATTACTACGATACAGCTGTCCAATAAGAGGAATCATCGCTTCGGCTAGTGCTTCACGGTCTATCCACTCACTAAGATACTGGTCTGGCTTTTGAGTCACGGGAACCTTCTACATGTAGGAGCATAAGATTTGAAAGAAGAATACATTATTCCTACAGACTACCCTAGTAACAATGCGAGTCTAGTAATAAAAAATACCTGCTAAAATTAATACTGCACTTACAGCTAAGTAAATATGTTAACTATAAAAGACTTTTACCTACCATGAACTATCAATCATCTAAGGATTTTTTAGTACTACATTATCAAGTAAAATACACCGTTTGGTCTTAGTTTTTCATATAAACAGCAATGAGTTTTATTAGCAACTAACAGATGGTATCTATGGTATTTATAATCATTAACTTTATTGTAATGCTTGGAGCTTAATCTTCCATGCCAGTTCTAAGTCTACCGCCTCTTTCTGCTGCAATAGGTACACAATACTGGAGCAATCTACCTGGTGCCGCCCTAAGCTTAGCCATTGCCGAAGCTGCTAGTACAACCAAGCGCTTTACCCTGGTGCTTACTACCAATAGCCAAAACGCTGAACGGCTCAGACAAGAGCTGAGTTTCTTTGCCCCTGATTTACCGATGCTGTATTTTCCCGATTGGGGAACACTCCCATACGATTTGTTTTCGCCAAACAAGGACATCACCTCCCAACGCATCGCTAACCTGTACCACCTGCCGGAACTAACCTACGGCGTGCTGGTGGTGCAAATTACTACAGCTCTACATCGCCTGGCGCCAACTAAATTCCTGCTAGGCAACAGCCTAGTATTAAATGTCAAACAGAAGCTTGACGTAGAAAAGATTCGCGCGCATCTAGAAGCCAGTGGCTACTATGGTGTCGATATAGTCCGTGAACATGGCGAGTTTGCCGTGCGCGGTGCGTTGATCGATCTCTTCCCGATGGGTAGCAAATTACCATACCGCATCGACCTGCTCGATGATGAAATCAAGACTTTACGTACTTTTGACCCGAATAATCAGCATACTATTAGTAAAGTCGACTCAATTAAGCTGCTACCAGCATGGGAATCTATGTTGCAAAAAGATGCGGTTATACGCTTTAAAGCACGTTTTTGTGCACGCTTCAACGTGGACTGCCGCCATTACCCACTTTTACAAGATTTAAGTAGCGGAATCACACCTGCTGGTATCGAATACTACCTACCGCTATTCTTTGATGAAACCTCCACTCTGTTCAACTACTTACCCAGAGACACCCAGGTATTTTCACTCCCTGGTATTAAGCAGGCTGCAGAAAATTTCTGGAAAGATGTGCGTAACCGCTATGAAGAACGACGCGTCGACAATTCGCGACCTGTACTGCTACCTGCTGAGCTGTTCCTGTCGGTAGACGATTGTTTTGCTAGTCTGAAATACTTGCCGCACGTGATTATCAATCAACAAGACGTTGTCACTGGCGATAGACGCGAACGCTTCCCTGCTGACACGCTGCCAAACTTAACGATTCAGGCTAAAGCTGCGCAACCGCTGGAAGCTTTATCTAAATTCCTTGGCAACTTCTCTGGCCGCATATTATTTACTGCTGAATCTGCCGGTAGACATGAAATTCTGCTAGAGCTGCTTGAACACCTTAAACTACGCCCTAAAAATGTCGATAGCTGGCTAGAGTTTGTTGCAAGCAAAGAGCGTCTGGCGATCACTATTACGCCATTGGACGAAGGATTATTGCTGGATAAACCATCCTTAGCGCTAATTGCTGAAAGCCTATTGTTCGGCGAACATATGACACAGCGTCGTAACTACGAAAAACGTGTTAACGCCAAGAACAATGCAATGATCAAAGATCTTACCGAGTTACGTGATGGCATGGCAGTGGTGCATATCGATCATGGTGTAGGCCGCTATCTAGGTATGCAGATTTTAGAAATCGACAACGAAGTTGCTGAATTCATTACCATAGAATATGCAGAGAGCGCCAAACTCTATGTGCCTGTGACGAGCTTACACCTAATTGCCCCTTATACTGGTAGCGATGGAGCCTTAGCTCCGTTACATCGCCTAGGTTCCGAGACATGGCAAAAAGCCAAACACAAAGCTGCCGAACAGATACGAGACGTTGCCGCAGAATTGCTTGATATCTATGCCCACCGTGCAGCATGTAAAGGACATGCTTTTGCTGACCCAAAAGTCGACTACGCAACTTTCAGCGCTGGTTTTGCTTTCGAAGAAACTCCAGACCAGCAAATTACTATAGAAGCTGTACGCGCCGACATGCTAGCTCCCAAACCAATGGATCGCCTAGTGTGCGGTGACGTAGGCTTCGGTAAAACTGAGGTAGCTATGCGTGCAGCCTTTATTGCCGTTCACGACGGCAAGCAGGTGGCTATTCTAGTACCGACTACTTTACTTGCCCAACAGCACTATAATAGCTTCCGCGATCGTTTTGCTGGCTGGCCGGTGACAATAGAAGTAATGAGTCGTTTTAAATCTTTCAAGGAAGCTAACGCTGTAATCGCTGATCTAGCCGAAGGTAAGATCGACATAGTAATCGGCACTCACAAGTTGCTATCAAACAATATTAAGATTAAGAATCTTGGTTTAGTAGTCATCGACGAAGAGCACCGCTTTGGTGTACGTCAGAAAGAACAGCTTAAGGCGCTTCGTAGCGAAGTAGACATCCTTACCCTGACTGCCACACCAATTCCGCGCACGCTTAACATAACAATATCTGGCATGCGCGACTTATCGATCATCGCTACGCCACCAGCACGACGTTTAGCAGTGCGCTCATTCGTAATAGAGCATAACAAACGTACAATCAAAGAGGCACTGTTGCGTGAATTGCTACGCGGTGGACAGGTGTACTATTTGTACAACGATGTAAAAACCATAGAGAAATGCGCTGCTAATCTCGTTGAGCTAGTACCAGAAGCGCGTATTGCCATCGGCCACGGACAGATGCTAGAACGCGAACTCGAACAGGTAATGAGCGACTTCTACCACAAGCGCTTTAATGTATTGGTTGCGTCAACTATTATCGAAACCGGTATCGATGTACCAAGTGCCAGCACGATTATCATCGAGCGCGCCGACAAATTCGGCCTAGCACAATTACACCAATTACGCGGCCGGGTAGGGCGTAGTCATCACCAAGCATATGCCTACTTTCTGACGCCACCGCGCAAACAGATCACGGGTGACGCTGAAAGACGTTTAGAAGCCATAGTTAATACCCAAGAACTAGGTGCTGGTTTTGTGTTGGCGACCAACGACCTGGAAATACGTGGTGCTGGTGAACTACTGGGCGATGGTCAGAGTGGACAAATTCAGGCTATAGGATTTACTCTTTATATGAATATGCTTGAAAGAGCAGTAAAAGCTATCCGCAATGGCCAACAACTGCGCCTTGATCAACCCATGAACAGTGGCCCAGAAATAAACCTACGCTTGCCAGCATTGATTCCAGAAGATTATTTACCAGACGTGCACACACGACTGATTCTATACAAACGCATCGCCTCAATAACTGATGAAAAAAGTATACAGGATATACAGGTAGAGATGATTGACCGTTTTGGACTTTTACCGGAACCAACCAAGAACCTGGTACGCCTGACATTGCTAAAATTACAAGCTGAGCAGTTGGGTATCAAGAAAATTGATGCTGGTCCTAAGGGAGCGCGTATAGAATTCGAAGCGCACACACCAGTAGACCCATCAGTGCTGATTCAGCTGATTCAAGATCAACCTAACCGCTATAAGTTTGAAGGTGCTACGCTATTTAAATTTATCATGCCGATGGAATATGCTAAAGAACGCTTTAATGCTATAGAAACTCTTTTTAAGCAACTCATCCCACAACCTGATTAAAAGACAACTAAAATGTGCCAACTCCATATGCTGAGCTGAGTTTTAGTAGTTTTGTTATTCCTTCGACGCTTAACTACAAGTTAACACTTAATAAAGATTAAGCATGGTCTGCCGAAATACTAAACTGGTTATCAATAACCGCGCACAAAGATTTGCAACAGCGCTGCGGTAAACAACCGATTACAGTCACCATTGTCATTAGCTATAAATAATGCAGCCAGTTTTATATCAAGAACGTGCTAAGTCTTGCAATTAAGATAATTTACTAATATCTACGCAGCAGTCTAAACTAAAATAGTTAGATGGCAATAGCAACATTGCCTATAACTCTTAAAGCACTACTTCAACTGCTACTTAATTAAGTAAGATAAATGCTGACTGATAGACTGCACTGGTAGGCAGACCATAGTCTTTAGTCGGTTCACTAAGTCACGCGCAAGACGATAAGTACTACTAGCCATCGCTTATACTGTCTATATTAGTAAAAGCAATTGCCTATCTACACATCCATGCAATGCACGCCGATGGTATGATAACTAATACCTATATTGCCATAAAAATAATCTCGGTAACAGCACAATCGTTACAGATCAAACCTTATATCGCAACCTGCGGTTAGAATAGTTTTAATATAGTTCATAACATTAACTACTATATAAGCTCCAGCTATGGATCAGAGCAACAATCAGGTCTAGATCAGCAGTGATAGTATTTATTTCATTACCTGTATAGTACAACTGAACGCTCCTTAAGTAGTCAACTTAAAAACTAATTTTCGATTGGCACTAGATATAGACTTCGTTAGCTATAACGACAGTTTACATAACGAAATAGGCATAAAAAGATACAGCCAGTATAAGCTATGATGTATTTTTTATAGATCAGTCAATTAAACGCCAGGTCGTTTGTCTTTAATTTCCCACTTGTCACCGTCGTAGAACGCTTTCCAACCTGAAGGCTTACCATCTACTTCAGTCTGCACATACTGTTCTTTAGTTTTGCGGCTATAGCGAATCACAACCGGACGACCATCAGGATCCCTCTTCGGCGCTTCACACAAGAAGTGATACTTTGGGTCAATCTCATCTTTGTGCGGTGCGATTTCTAGCACTAACGGTGCACGGGTTTCACGGTTTTTAGGGAACTGACTAGCCGCTAAAAATAAACCAGAAGCGCCATCACGCAGGATGTAGATATCTTTAACTTTCTCACACTTGAGTTCAGGCATTTTAACTGGATACATCTTTGATGGTGCCGCACTACCGCTTTTCAGCAGTTTACGAGTATTCTTGCATATTAGATTAGTGCAACCGAAGAACTTACCGAAACGGCCGGTCTTTAACTGCATCTCGCTTCCGCATTTGTCACATATCAGACTCGAACCTTTATAACCCTTGATGCGGTAGCTGCCCTCTTCAATCTCATAACCATCACAATCCGGATTGTTACCACAAATATGCATTTGGTGCTTTTCATTGAGCAAGTAAGCGTCCATTGCTGTACTACAGATATGGCAACGGTGCTTTCTACGTAGCACTAGCGACTCTGATTCACCCTCATCGTCAGCTGCAATTTCATCACCAGGCACCAGATTGACAGTGGCCTTGCAGCGCTTGTTCGATGGCAGATTATAACCGGAACAACTAAGAAAGACACCAGTAGATGCAATACGAATCTGCATTGAACGTCTGCATGCAAGGCACGGTATATCAGTCATCACTGGTTGATTAACGCGCATACCATTCTCGGTGCTTTTAGCTATTTCGAGCTTTTTCTTAAAATCGCTATAAAACTCGTCTAACACGCTTTTCCAGTCACGCCAGCCATGAGCCACATCATCAAGATTTTCTTCCATACCAGCAGTAAAGCCATAGTCCATCAAATTAGAGAAGCTCTCTGATAGGCGTTCAGTCACAATATCGCCTATCTTTTCCGAGTAAAAACGACGGTTATGCAGTGCTACATAACCACGGTCCTGAATAGTTGAGATAATCACAGCGTAAGTTGAAGGACGACCTATACCGCGTTTTTCCATCTCTTTTACTAGGCTAGCTTCAGAATAACGTGCAAGCGGCTTAGTAAAATGCTGTAAAGGATTAAGCTTGATCAGCTTCAACGTATCGCCATGAGCCATGTTTGGCAGTATATCGTTATCGCTTAATTTAGAGATTTGCGGCATCATGCGTATATAGCCATCAAACCTAAGAAGACGGCTTTTGGCGCGCAACTCAAAGTCGCCTGCGCTTACACTGATAGTAGTAGACAGATATTGCGCGGGCAGCATTTGGCAAGCTAGCAGCTGACGCCAAATCAGCTCGTAAAGACGCTCGGCATCGCGCTCTATACCGTTTAGTTTACTTGGTTTAGTATTTGTGTTAGAAGGACGAATCGCTTCGTGAGCTTCCTTCGCACCTTCTTGGCAGCTATAGACATTTGGTTTCTCAGGCAAATACTTTTTGCCGAACTCACCTTGAATATAAGCGCGTGCCATAGCCACTGCATCTTCTGATAAATTCGTGGAGTCAGTACGCATATAAGTAATGTAGCCGGCCTCATACAGACGTTGCGCCAGTATCATAGTCTTATTCACATTGAAGCCAAGGCGATTACTAGCAGCTTGTTGCAGTGTAGAAGTGATAAACGGTGCTGGTGGCTTGCTACTGGTTAGTTTGTCTTCACGATTAACGATACTATACCTGGATGCCTTAAGCTTTTCTAACGCAACCATGGTTTGGGTTTCGTTTAGCGGCTTAAAAATCTCATCTTGCTCACGGATAACTTCAAAACGCACGTTAATACCATTGGCTACACCTAAATCAACCTGAACTTCCCAGTATTCTTTAGGATTGAACGCACGGATCTCACGTTCACGTTCCACTACCAGCTTGACTGCTACTGACTGTACGCGGCCAGCTGACAAACCACGGGCAATTTTTGCCCAAAGCAATGGCGAAACCATATAACCTACTACCCTGTCAAGAAAGCGGCGTGCCTGTTGGGCGTTAACACGTTTGATATCTAACTTGCTAGGCTTAGAGAAGGCTACCTGGATCGCTTTTTTAGTGATTTCGTTAAACACAACACGCTTATAGCGACTATTATCACCACCTATAGTTTCTCGTAGGTGCCAGGCAATAGCTTCCCCTTCACGGTCTAAGTCCGTCGCAAGATAAATAATATCAGCATCTTTAGCAAGTCGGCGTAGCTCTTCGATGACTCTTTCCTTACCAGGTAGGATTCTGTACTTGGCCTTCCAGCCATGTTCAGGGTCTACGCCCATACGTAAAACCAGCTGCTTATACGCTTTCTCTTTAGAGGTCAGCACCGGACCCATGCCTGCAGTTACCTGGGTATGCTGAACAGCTGGGTCCTTGCTAGCGCAAATCGAACCACTGGTGGGCAAATCTCGGATATGACCGATACTAGACTTCACTACGTACTTATTACCCAAATACTTATTGATAGTCTTAGCTTTAGCGGGGGATTCCACAATAACCAGCGATTTGCCCATAGATCAGAAAATTCCTGAATTCGAGAAGTGAAAGGCAGTTAGCATCCATCGCGGCCACAAGGTGAGGTCAAATGCAGCGCTTTACACAGTCTGCAATATTATTTATCCAATAAAAAAACCTGATTCAGCGCTTGAACCACAGCACAGCGCAGGATTTACTTACTGTGAACTGTATCGAAATGCATGAACATGCTTAAAATGCGTACTCAAAAGCTCTATTTTCATACCGCATCTAGTAACAGAGTACTTTTTACTATCAAAACGCTGCGCTGTATGAAAATTTAGCGCTACTTCCTGATAAGTGTCGACAGATAAATTAGTTAGGCTTTTATATTATGGACCCTTCAGATGTTATAAAAAACAAATTCTACAAACTTTACAAAATAAAAGCCGGGGCACCTAAAGGCCCCGGCTTTTCGTCCAACTAGCACTTAAATGCATTCGAAGACAGTAGAAATGCCTTGACCGAGACCAATGCACATGGTGGCAACCCCAAGATTGCCGCTATTTTGCTTCAACACATTAAGCAATGTGCCGGAGATACGCGCACCAGAACAACCGAATGGATGACCCAAGGCAATTGCACCACCGTGCACGTTGACTTTCTCATTCATTTTATCAAGCACCCTTAAATCTTTCAGAACCGGCAGTGCCTGTGCAGCGAAAGCTTCATTGAGTTCAAAGAAATCAATATCGGAAATAGTCAAACCAGCTCGCTTCAAGGCTTGTTGTGTAGCTGGTACTGGACCATAGCCCATAATTGCCGGATCTACACCGGCCACAGCCATAGAACGAATCACCGCCATCGGCTGGATACCTAAGTCCTTAGCGCGCTGTGCCGACATCACGATCATGCATGAAGCGCCATCAGCAATTTGCGACGAAGTGCCAGAAGTTATGGTGCCATTCTTTGAATCAAAAACAGGTTTCAAGGCTGCCATTCGTTCCATGGTAGCATCAGGCCAAATAGTTTCATCATTATCAAATAATTTTAGAAAACCATTCTCATCACAACCATTTATCGGGATAATTTCATTTTTAAACTTGCCACTCATAGTTGCATTGTAAGCTAATTGGTGAGAACGCAGACCAAAGGCATCTTGTGCTTCGCGGGTAATACCGTGTATCTTACCAAGAATTTCTGCAGTCAAGCCCATTTGACTCGAAGCTTTTGCTACGTAAAGTGACATATATGGATTGTAGTCAACGCCGTGCGTCATGCTAACATGGCCCATATGTTCTACGCCGCCAACTACAAATACGTTACCGTTACCGGTCATAATCGCTTGTGCAGCAGCGTGTAACGCACTCATTGACGAGCCACATAGACGGTTGATGGTCTGGCCAGCTGCAGTATGAGGGATCTTCGTCATTAAGGACGCAATGCGAGCAATGTTCCAACCCTGCTCCAGAGTCTGGTTGGCACAACCCCAGATTACGTCTTCAATTTCGTTTGGGTCGACCTTAACATTGCGTTCTAATAGTTTGCTAATCAAGTGTGCTGACATGTCTTCTGCACGAGTGTTGCGGTGCATGCCGCCATTAGAGCGGCCCATCGGCGTGCGACCGAAGTCAATAATCACCGCATGTTTTGGATTAAAGCTCATCAACATTCTCGCTCTAGTCATCAAAGCGCTGAACCAAAAAAGCTCTGGCCGTTTTCAGCCATTTCACGCAATTTAGCAGTCGGGTGGTACAGCTGGCCTAAATTAGCATATTGATCAGCTAGGGCAACGAATTTAGCCACACCAATCGAGTCGATATAACGTAATGCACCACCACGAAATGAAGGGAAACCGATACCGTATATTAGACCCATATCAGCTTCTGCGGCCGTTTCAACAATACCGTCTTCTAAGCAACGCACAGTTTCCAAGCATAAAGGAATCATCATCCAGTTAATAACATTATCATCAGATACCTCACACTGTTCGTAAATGATTGTCGCAAGTAATTCATACACAGATAAATCGGATACTTTCTTTTGTTTATTTTTCTTATCAGCTTCGTAGGCGTAGAAGCCCTTACTATTCTTCTGACCTAAACGCTTAGCTTCATAGAGAACGTCGATCGCCGATCGGCGGCCGTCTTTTGTGCGGCTTGAAAGGCTCTTAGCCATGATGTGTTGGCTATGATAACAAGTATCAATGCCCACTACATCCATAAGATATGCTGGGCCCATCGGCCAACCAAACTTTTCCATGATACTATCGATACGCACAAAGTCTACACCAGCACTAACAAGCTTAGCAAAACCTCCAAAGTACGAGAAAAGTATGCGGTTGACTAGAAAACCTGGACAGTCATTGACCACAATTGGGCTCTTGCCCATTTTTTTAGCGTAAGCAACAGTGGTTGCAATAGCTAGTTTGCTAGACTTCTCGCCACGAATCACTTCTACTAACGGCATCATGTGCACCGGATTAAAAAAGTGCATACCAACAAAGTTTTCTGGACGCCTAAGAGCCTTGGCTAGTAGCGAAATAGAAATAGTCGAGGTATTCGAAGCCAAGATAGTGTCATCCTTCACCTGAGCTTCTACTTCTATCAGTACGTCTTGCTTGACCTGTAGGTGCTCAACAATAGCTTCGACCACTAGGTCTACATGACCAAAATCGCCATAAGACAACGTAGGACGAATATTATTAAGTACTTCAGCCATTTTTGAAGCAGTCATATGACCTTGATTAACGCAATTCACTAACAACTTAGAGGCCACTGCCAGGCTGTGTTCAATGCTACGTTGATTGATGTCTTTTATCAGTATGGGCGTACCTTTAGACGCCGACTGATAAGCAATACCGCCACCCATAATACCAGCGCCTAGTATAGCGGCCAGATTTACATCTTTAGCAGTTTTATTATAAACTTTGATTTTTTTCTTGAGTGTCTGGTCGTTCAGAAATAAACCTATTAGGCTTTGAGCAACAAAGGTTTTTGATAGTTTGATGAAGCCGGCAGATTCCACTTCTAAAGCTTTATCGCGGCCACAATTAGCGGATTTTTGGATAGTCTTGATTACTTCAATTGGCGCAGGGTAATTCGTACCTATTTTGCCCACTATAAAACCTTTAGTAGTTTCAAACGACATCATTTGTTCAATAGCGTTAAGCTTAAGTTTTTCAAGCTTCGGCTGACGCTTGGCCTTATAGTCAAATTCACCGTTAATAGCGCTCTTAATCAGGTTTAATGCAGCATTGGCTAGTTTGTCTGGAACAACCACAGAGTCAACAGCACCCATTTTTAGTGCGTCTATAGCACTATTTTCTTTACCTGTGGTAATCCATGCCATCGCGTTATCGGCGCCAATTAAGCGCGGCAGGCGCACAGTGCCGCCGAAACCTGGATGTATACCCAGCTTGACTTCAGGCAGGCCAATTTTAGCAGTGGCTGACATGACACGAAAGTCTGCAGCTAAGCATATTTCTAGACCACCGCCTAACGCGGTACCATTGATAGCAGCAACAGTTGGCATCTTGAGGTCTTCAAAATCGCTAAAAATCTTATTGGCGTATAGGTAGTCAGCCTTAAGTTCTGCATATGGCAGCTTAAAGTTACTGGTAAATGCAGTGATGTCAGCACCTACGACAAACACGTCTTTACCGCTAGACACAATCACACCTCTGACTGAAGCATCTGCTTTAATAATATCTATAGCCTGACGCAATTCATTAATAGTCAGACTGTTGAACTTATTAACTGATTCGCCTTTGAGGTCAAACTTTAGTTCTACTACACCACTTTCAAGAGTTTTAACCGTGATGGCTTTACCTTCGTAAATCATCAACATATCTCCACAATATGGAAGCTAACTAAAAAGTACAAACTGGGCGCTGGCTTATTCTTGGCTATTGATAGTGCGTCACTACTCATGCAGATCTGTAAGGCAGACACGTTAAATATAATAGTTAGAATTCTGTGTGAGCCGTCTAATACTAATACAAAAACACCTTATTCATACACTCTTTTGATTTTGGTAAATTTTTATCTAATTAAACACAATTGTCAATTACTCGAAAAAAAATATAATTTTTTGTGATTACAAAATCATTAAACCTACACTTTATCAAGATTTAAATCTTGATTCAATTAACAAGAAAGGATGCAGGAAAAGATTATATAGAATAAGGTATTCTACTAGCATATCGGCAAACGCAACGCATCTGGATAAATATTCACTTCGAGGAATATAAAATTCTTAGTTTACTTAGCTAACTCCAGCAAGATACTAATCTCCTTCAGCATATATATTTACCTAGCTATTTTACTAAAATGCAAGAAAGATTATTTACTTGCCGGCCTTACTAAGACAAAGTTACCGATAGAATCACGAAATAGTACAATAACTATTCATTAACGCACACTATATTACAGATCTACCTACACGCTTGGCTCCATACTACCAGTAATTTAAAAGGCTAACCAAACTGATGCGCCATTGCAGACAATATTTAACGTGTAAGCAATTTAGTAACACCTACTTGAGCAATTACCAACTACTTCTGATGCGCTAACTACATCCAGTCAAGATGCGTCGCTAAAATCCATAAGCACATTTATGTGTTAGTTCTGATAACGTAATAGGCATAACAATGCCGGAGAACTCAGCACACTAATAGTAAGATTAATACCACTATCTAACTTAGTATTATCATTATATATACTCTGGAATATTTTTGTGCATGCACTTAACCTTATGCGGCAATACCATCCATTTTAAACTAATAACACTGAACGCATTGCAATATCCTGTAGGAGTATCTCTTGATGTCTTATAAACATATTTTAGTCGCCACAGATCTAGCTACAGATCTGTAATTCAATGATCAGACTTGCACGAGTTTTCATGGTAGCCAGCGAACCAGGCCTGTCATTGGTGCATATCGTAAAACCCATGACCCATGGTGCTTAGTAGTGACGTACACATGAATATATCCCAATTACAACAGCAACAGTTTGAACAGGCTAAAGAGTAGCCAAATAGGTTGATCTGCAAATACCCGGAAGTAACCAAGGAAAACCTCTATTTAACTTATGGCCAGTCTCCGACAAGAAATTAACTATTTTACCAAAGAACAGCATTGCAATCTAATCGTGGTCGGTAGTCATGGTCGCTATGGTCTAACACTGCTACTGGGCTCTACTACCAATGATGTATTATACGATGCACCTTGCTATGTACTAGCGGTGAAGCTAGAAAAACATTCTAGATTAATAAAGATCTAATATAGCTTTCATATTTTGAATCGAATTTAATACAATGACCAAATATTTTTTATATCCTTAAATCACTCAAATATCTAGCTCAACCCAACGCTTAAACAACACTTCGAGTTCCTGGTTTAACACCTTTAGTGAAGCGACTACCTTAGCTATTTCTAGCGCTGGACGTAGGTAAAAACCAGCATCAATCATTCTTGCTTCTACTGCGGCAATCTGCTGTTCCTTAGCAAGGATATTACCCGGTAAGACTTCTAACTCGCGATGCAACTTATAGCTAAGCCTCTTCTTACCAACTGGTACAGATTTTGCTGTCAGCGTAGCTGTAGAAGCTGGTACAACCTGCGCCGAAGCAAGACTAGCCTTGCTAGGCTTACTTGCGGTCACACCTAGCAGACCTGGCAAACCGCCTTGGCGCAGCCAGTCCTGGTAACCACCAAAGTACTCACGAACTTTACCTTGACCTTCAAAAACTATAGTGCTAGTGACAACATTATTTAAGAATACTCGGTCATGGCTAACTATCAGTACGGTACCGTTAAAAGTTAGCAAGACCTCTTCCAACAGCTCTAGGGTTTCCAAGTCAAGGTCATTAGTCGGCTCATCAAGTATCAGTAAGTTTGCTGGTTTACTAAACAACTTAGCTAGCAGAAGGCGCGCACGCTCACCACCAGATAAGGCTTTAACTAGTGTACGTGCACGCTGCGGGCTAAATAAAAAGTCACCTAAATAGCTCAACACGTGATGACTCTGGCCATTAATTTCAATGAAGCTACGGCCTTCAGCGACGTTCTCGATCACGTTTTTTTCTAAGTCTAACTGATGGCGCAACTGGTCGAAGTAAGCCACTTCTATGTGTGTACCTTCTTCAACAGTACCAGTAGTAGGTTGCAGGCTATCGAGCATTAGCTTAAGCAAGGTGGTTTTACCAGTACCATTGGCACCCAATAAACCGATACGAGCACCACGCTGAAGAGTCATTGAGAAGTTCTTAATCAAGAAAGGGCCGTTCGGGTAATGAAAGCTAACGTTCTCCAACATCATCACCTGCTTGCCAGACTTATCGGCGGTCTCTAGATGGATATTGACTTTACCTGGGCGCTCGCGACGTTTACTGTACTCAACACGCAGGTTTTTCAAGGCACGAACACGGCCTTCGTTACGGGTGCGGCGCGCTTTAATTCCCTGGCGGATCCAAACTTCTTCCTGTGCTAACTTTTTATCGAATAACACCTTGGCGGTTTCGTCAGCCGCCATCATAGCCTCTTTATGTACTAGGAAGCTAGCATAATCGCCATGCCAGTCGGTTAGACTACCTTGGTCAAGTTCGAGAATACGCGTAGCTAGATTTTGCAAAAATGATCGGTCATGCGTGATAAATAACACAGCGCCATGAAAATTTTTAAGTGCTTCTTCGAGCCAAACAATCGCACCAATATCAAGGTGGTTAGTCGGTTCGTCAAGTAACAGCAGGTCAGGCTCTGAAACTAGTGCCTGGGCAAGCAGCGCACGACGGCGCCACCCACCAGATAATTCGGCAAAAGTTTTATTGGCTGGTAGTTGCAGGCGGCTCAGAGTGCTGTCGATCACTTGCTGCAAACGCCAACCGTCACGGGCTTCAAGATCCTGCTGTATGCGCATCAGCTTGTCAAGGTCTTTTTCGGTGACGCAGTGCTGCGTCAGATAACGGTATGAAATTAACAGCTCGCCAACATCAGCCAAGCCATCAGCTACTACATCGAACACTGTCTGTCCGTCAACCATAGGCAATTCTTGCGGCAATTCACCGATCTTGAGACCTGGAGCGAGCCAGACACAGCCATTGTCTGGCCGCTGATTATTTTTTACAAGTTTTATAATGCTGGACTTACCAGTACCGTTACGACCGATAATACAAACTCGCTCACCACGAGTAATATGCCAAGACACTTTATCTAGTAAAGGCGTTGAACCAAAAGCAAGAGACACATCACTAAACTTAAGCAGAGCCATACGCTCCTCCAAAAAACTTGGTATATATTTTACGTGAACTTGAAGGTAGGATACGACTAGCGTTGAACTATAGACACGCTCTGCAGAACATTTGCAACCAACTTACAATAGCTAACTAATAAATAACATAGTTAAGCCAGCGTTAATGTCAACACTAACCTGGTTGGTGTTAGTTATGATTTTTTGCATGTATATATAATAAGCAACTACCGTTTAACTCTATTATCTTGTCTACATCTTGTTCTTTCCACCACCATTAAATACTTATAAGCCGTAGATCTCAACACCAGCAATCAATATTATTATTGAGAAATCTAAGCGCGTACTCGTCAAAGACGACATGGGTGCATACCACCCGCATGCATTATAATTAAGCTCTTTGGTTTACGATGAATTGACCGTATGCCTGAAATTTTCAAACAACAAGAAAATTGAACAGCATCTCGTAAAAAGTAGTGCTTTGCTATAATCTAGCTAGATCAAACTGTATTGATTGCGCTGGCAGGCAGTACTTTTAAGAAATACTACGACGCTGCACTCAATTTTGTCTTTAATCAGTAGGCTGATAGCAGCTCAATTACTGAACAAAACTTTCTAACTGCACTTAGAGCTTGACACTAAAGCTAGCAACTAAGCGTATGTCAAAAAGTTTAATACAAATTTTATCAATCCTTAGCTTTAGTGAACTTTAGTGCCCACATGGCCATATGGCCATGCTTAATAGGTACACCAATAGCGTGTAACGATGTTGTGGATGAAATTAACGAAGCAACAGGTCAAAATAATCAGTTTACTGGCGCTAGGAGGGCACTAGTAAACTGAAATTTTAATTTCACCTGAAGTGATAATCAAGTTTATCACATCGCTAGCTTAGCTATCCTACCAAAAGGGTCAAAAGAAAGATTTTGACCTCCATGTATAGCTGTTAACTAGTCGTGATAACTGAACCGGCATCACAAGCCGTGCACTAAGGCTAACCGAGTGCTATGCACAAAGCACCTATAACGCTAGCCACAATCAGGCTGTAAAATGTCCATAGCTAAATTAATACGGAAATGCATCTACTAACATCTATATCACCAGCTAACATTACTACGGCATTAACTAACCTAAATTTTAGCATAACTAGCTAGTTATACCGCCTAATACGTTTGCACGCCGTAGCAAACATCTATGCTGCATTCACCTCAAAGCGATGTTCATCGCACATCTGATAGTTGTAGATTTATATGGTTTGATTCTATTAGAAGAGTTTCTAAATGCAACATAGCTAACCATCGGCGATACTGTTCTTAGCTTGGCACAATCGGCTATTGTACGCTGTAATGAAAATCAAAATTTGAACTAGTAATAATCAACGACAGCAAGTTCACCGAGATACTGATGGATTTTAGTTTAGTCATAAACAGCAGCACGAGACGCTACCAATCATTATTAAAAAATTGCGCAGGCAAAGCAACAACGATACACCAATCGATGGTTACAAATGAGGCTGGTTCAATAACCAGCAGTAGCTAGACTTCTGAGCTTCAATTGTTCTCATAAAAACCTGAATACAAGCAAATTAAATTATTTAAGCCTTATCGACAAATACTAACTGCTATCTATTTAAAAATCTACAACACCAGGTAAAACTGCGAACAAAGTAACAGCTGTTAGGTTTATAATTAACATTATAACAAACCGATAAATAGTTAAGCGGATATAATGATTGGGTCATAAGATCCAATCCAACTAACATGCAAATACCTAGCCACCAATGGCTAAATAATACCATTTGTAACAATTAACGCTAGCCAGCGGTATGACACAAATAAAAGGCTGGCCAGACAAATCGCATGGTGATAGTCAAAGAGCTTGACGGCATGACTCATAAGGAGCTTTTACATCAAAATTAAAGTAGCTTAGGTAAATGCAATGAGGGCAAATTCATTGTATCCACTTAAGCTAATGCATAAACGTTGTCAGTTTAATGCCTAGCGTAAAGTTTATATTCATTTTTTTACTTGGTTTGCATATTTGAACTAGTAACCTGATAAAGAGTTATATAATTAAGTTCCGCGGGATGGAAGTTAGAGTAGATAAACAACTTGATAAGAAAACTAACTATTACCTTGCAAGAAGACAGCAAAACTAAGATTAAAAAATCTCGCTAGCCGCAATACCTTTGTTTTACTCAGTGCTCTAATGTTCAATAGCATGAACTGCAAATTATTGAAAAAAACTCCAGCAGCTATATCTGGCCAGCTATGGTAGTAATTTTATCAAACTTATCTAACAAGAATAAAGCGCTTCGGTTATGTCTGAATAGATTTTTTTAAATTTTTTTGCTTCTATTTAAACCGTGATCGCGCCCAATGCTGACACGATCTTCATTAGCTGCGTAGATTGTCCATTGATATGAACTTTCAAGCTATCAATTTCACGGCGCTCCGGGTAATTGTTACGCAGTAGATCAAATGCTTTGCGCTGCGTTTCTGCGGTTCCCACAAGACTGCGGCGAAAATCCGCATCATCGCGGCGCGGATCATAGACGCTGCGGCATAGAATAGCTAACGCCCACGCCAAATCAGTCGATGCATCTAAATGCACCTCAGCAAGCCAAGGTTGCGGCAAGAAATCGCTTAACTGAATACTTGGTTCTTGACCCAGATACACACAAAGTGCTTGGTAAATCTTTGCAGTGCTACGCTGTTTACCGTCAAGACTAGAACCAGCAATATGCGGAGTGGCTAATGCGCACAAGTCAGCCAGATCGACATCAACTTCTGGCTCTCCATCCCATACGTCAAGTACGACTTGCAAGTCGTCGCGTTTTAGCAGCACCTCACGCAAGGCAGCATTATCCACTACCTGACCACGGCTAGCGTTGATTAGCCAGGCACCTAGCCTGAGCTGATTGAGACGCTGACGGTCAAAAAGGTGCCAGGTAGAACTATTGCCGGATTTAGTTAACGGCGTATGCAGGCTAATTACGTCGCACTGTTCAATAATTTGCGTCAGATTAACGTAATCGCCGCCTGCAATAATTTGGAGCAGAGGGTCGCAAGCTAATACGTTCCAGCCTAGGCCTTTAAACACCTTAAGCAGCAAACCGCCTACTTTGCCAACCCCTACTATACCGTAAGTGCATTGACTTAGGTTGGCGCCTGTGATTTCGGCCAATGTCTGCAAGCTGCTCAGTACATAGTCTACTACACCTCGTGCATTACAGCCAGGGGCGCTGGACCAGGCAATGCCAGCTTGTTGAAAGTAATCCAAATCAAGGTGATCAGTGCCAATAGTACAAGTACCAACAAAACGAACCTTCGTGCCTGTAAGCAAAGTGCGATCGACATTAGTTACTGAACGCACTAGTAGTACATCTGCCGACTTGACAGTGGCGTGGTTAATAGAACGACCAGACACCCGGTGAATCTCACCAAATCCTTGAAAGAAAACATCAAGTAGCGAAATATTTTCATCAGCAACAATTAGCACAACAAGTTCCTTGTGCGGACTCGCATGATCCATGTATTAAGACTAGCTCTTAAAAATCGATAATACATGTTTTCCTGACTACTGTGTCAACGCATAAACTTTATATTTTTATGCACTTCTTTTTTAATTAGATATCTACACACGAACATTACTACCGTCACCCTTTCTCCATACCTATGCTTTTGAGGCAGGGCAAAGGCTGGGCATGATTATTATGAATAATGATCGGCAAACTTGTCAGTACTGCCTAAGTCCTATCAACGTATTACTGCTAATCATTATAGAGCTAATTCAGCATGTATATAACTGTATTACTTACTGCACTATTTCAGTAATAATCTAGACCACAAGCATAAGTATTAATATAGCTCTAGTGTATGTTCGTATATTCTACAGCCTGCTGTTGTTGTCTCATGAATATCGTGCGACTGGTCTACAAGCTTAACCCAGTAGTGATATATCTGGTATCGATCATGATCGTGTTTTCAGCACTGTTCTAGCGCTACGAACTAAACCGCAGTCATGGTCATAGCGCATTACGCGAATCTAGGTACACGCTGGATATCATGGCGTTTGATTTCGTTTTGCTGATTTAATATCAAGCTGCTAGTGAGTCATGTACTGAGGTTGATTGGCTAGCCTGGCTAATTAAATGACATATTCGGATTGTAGAAAGCACTCATTATGGACCTGAGTTATGCAGCGTGTATACTACTGGTATATTTCGTGCGCCAAAATATACGCACACAAGAAGTTAACTTACACAGGCTTCTTGCGAATCCAGTATAGATACGTACCGGCTTGTTCCTGCTGCTCTACTAGCTCATAGTCAAGGAACATACAGAATTTGGGAATATCACGACAGGTCGACGGATCAGTCGCGATTACCTTGAGCAAGCAGCCAACAGGTAAGACGTAGATGTGCTGGTGCAACATCATTAACGGTTCCGGGCAGTGCAGGCCAGTAGCGTCAAGAATGCTATTAACTGATAGATCAGTATTCACAATACATCACTGAAGCTAACTCTGTTACTTAATCTCTTCATATACACCAAATGATTCAAGTGGCAGTCACTTCTTCACGGCTGTAACGTAAATTGTTATGCAATAGAAGTCTGAGTGCCAAACTAAGCAAAAAATTAATAGAAACAGCCATCTTGGCTAGGCATTAAACTGACAACGTTTATGCATTAGCTTAAGTGGATACAATGAATTTGCCCTCATTGCATTTACCTAAGCTACTTTAATTTTGATGTAAAAGCTCCTTATGAGTCATGCCGTCAAGCTCTTTGACTATCACCATGCGATTTGTCTAGCCAGCCTTTTATTTGTGTCATACCGCTGGCTAGCGTTAATCGTCACGACTGACAATTTTAGCTCACTAAATACTTCACAACAACAGCCATAGATAGTTTAGATTTTAAGAAGTATTGCATTGCGTACAGTTTTCTTGACGATATCGCAGAATAATGCTTTGGTGTACCAAAGGTGAAAGCGTCAGATATAAAGTACAGTATTAAAGCCTGACATCCATCAGGCTGATAGCCATATTATATTTGTCGCTAACAATCAATCGCATACTATAATAGTTGACCAGCAGCTAGATCTAACGCTAGCCGCTGTGTTGTTATACAACCACTGGACGTAATCGTATCACCGTTTAGGCGGCTTCAAGCGTAGAATACCCATATCGTTTGCATGACCGAGTTGCTTGAATTAGCAGGTAGCCAGTCAGCACGTCCAGGCTATGTTTTCTGAAGTTCACACAATGTGCCGGCTTACTCATGTCTACTGGCTTATCTGAGCCTAACAAAGATTACAAGCGCACCCCAAACTTCTTATAAACTTTAAAAATTTACTCTCCATTAACGTTGATTAGTTAAAACTAAATCTAGCCATAAGACTAGCCAAACACTAAAAAAGTTGTGTATCTTGTCGAAGATTAAACTGGTGTAGTCATTTTCCAACAGATCTATAAGTACTTTCGTGCATGTCTACTACCTTAGAACGATCAGCTCAGCAAAACGCTGAATGTACATCAGATATTAATTGCTGTATTCTTTGATACAGACCAATTAAGTACAAGTTTTATTTATTTTTAGTTTAAAAGATTTTATTAAACTGATACGAGTATTTAATACTATATACTATTAGTATATGGCTATGACAAGTTACATAAAACTGTTGCGGCAAAATTTTTTTTGGCAAGCGCTCGATGTACTGCTAGTCAACTTGCGGCTATCTATTAGATAGCCGGCTACGCTTGTAAAAATTTTCCAAAACTACAGTAACATCTTTGCGCAATCAATTGCACTCCTGGCGTTAATACTATATCAAACGCAAGATAAGTCCTGCTAAAAACCGCCATCAACAGTTCCAATGCTCTTTTGCAGAGTGTTACTTTTCAGTGTGCAGAAGTAAAAACTTCAATCTTTTTTTGAAACTGCAATAAATAAATGAAATGCGTTTAAGACTATTTTCCTACTGTAGCTAAACCATCTAGCAGGGCTTGACCCATTAACTCACGACGCCAGCCACGTAGCATATCTGGTAACTTATAAGGACCAGATGGGTAGCCGCTTTTAACTAGAACTTCTAGAATTTTCTTGCGCAGCATAAGTTCTGGGGCTATTTTTAAGCGTTGAGCTTCAGCTTGGCCAAGGGCACGCAATTGTTTAATCAGAACTGCTGCGTCCACAGGTAGCGGTTTAGACACAGCTAATGGCCATTGGTCCATAGATACGCTACCGGCATGTTTGATTAGGTCCAGCAGTGCCTGGCCATCTTGATGCAAGGTGCACTGATGAATACATGCAATTTTGCCCAGTGCTACGAGGTTATCTGGCCGATACGTGGCCATTAGCCACAATGAGCGTTCATAAATTATGCGGTTGCGCGGCAAATCACGCGCCCTGGCCTGTTGTTCACGCCATGCGCATAGTTCACGCAGTACAACGAGCTGAGATCTGGATAGTTTCCATGCCAACTTAGCGTCGCAATATACTTCGTAAGGATTAACTTCACGACGCAGACTGGACACCAATTCAGCGCCATCTTCTAGCACCCAGGCGTATTTATTGTCCGAAAGTCGCGAACGTAATCTCATGTAGACCTCAGCTAGATACGCTGCGTCTTCGATAGCATAGCTGATTTGCATCTCGGATAATGGTCGCTGCAGCCAATTTGAGCGAGTTTCCCCTTTAGATAGCTCGATGTTAAGAACGGCCCGCACCAGGCGTGAATAACCCATGGAGAAACCCAGATTCAAGTACGCTGCTGCCAATTGAGTGTCAAACAACGGTATCGGCAAGCTACCGGTTAAGCGTCGCAAAACTTCGAGATCTTCGCTGCATGCGTGCAGCACCTTGGTCACTGCTGGATTTTCTAGCAAGGCCGCTAATGGTTGCCAGTTATTAATGGTCAATGGATCAATCAGATAAGCACTGATGCCATCACCAATCTGAATCAGTCCAGCAAGGGGGTAAAAAGTGTTAATCCGCATAAATTCAGTGTCGATTGCCACGAATGGCAACTGCTGCCACTCATGGCAATGCCAACCGAGACTATAGTTGCCGCAGATCCAGTGAATATCAACAGCCACACGGCTACTCCTTTAAAGAATAGTTTAAAGTATATATCGTATAAAAAGGCTTGCAGGCGTTCGTAATACGATACGCCAATAAAATCTTTTACAAGAGATGCAAAACTGTCAGCAGATATGTGGACAGTTTCTCTCTTACAAAAAACGTACAGCCATGATAGCTGAATACACACCAAGAACGCTTGATATTTAATGTTTTAAGGCCATACCCAGCGAAAGCTAGCCATCAAAAGATGTCTACGCATTAACAGAAACAATCAGCATGTCGAGACTTGACCAGATAAAATTTACTCAGCAGCGCTATATAACCATGCAAAATAGCAAAACTACTCATCCTTACTCATTTTCCTATTAACTAGTAATATTCAGCGTATTTTACTTTGAGATAAACACCAAGACATTGACTACCAAAAGCATTCTGGTTATGACGTTTGCGGATGCTGCGCTGGAGTACCAGCAAAAACTGTTATCGCAACCAAGTAAAGCTTCAGATAGCGCCGCAAATACTAGGCTATCCACTGCGCTGCAGTGGAGAATATCAGAAACAAGATCGCAATTCATTGCGCTAACAATCGTATCGGTAGCTAACTACTTGAATAAGCATATTAATTGAATTACTATCAATATACTACTGCGAGTAATGCCTGCAATTTTGCTGTACGCTAAGGCGTCACCGTTAAATAAGTCGACAACAGATGCTGCTACTTTATATAGCAAGCTATTAGCGGTAATGATGTCATTATTAGTGCTGCGCACTTTTAATACTCTACTAGACAGTAGCGGTACCATTTAACAAGCTTAGCCTGCCCACTATAATACAAGGCAAAAACTAGCACATATTCTACATTTCTAAAATGTAGCGTTACGGAAAAGAGCTATGTGAGACCGCTATATCTTCAGCAGTGTAACTCGTTAAAACTAAATGCACTGGTAAATACCATTTCAATAAAAATAATTTATTTAGTGAATACTAAGGTCATAGCTACATCAATTTTGCTAGCTACACCATTACACTAATTTATAAAGTAAAAATACTACAGCATCTAAATTAGTATTCACTATTGACTGCTAATTTCAATTTGTAACTATTACGCCTAACTAAATTCATCAACGCGTAAAACCTAGCTAACAGCTTCGTTTCTAGTATATACTAGGTATATTTTATATAACTTATAAACATAAAAAACTTAAACGGTGTCACTAGTAGCTACCAAAGGGCCTTACGATACTATCATCATGATTAAATTTATGATTACAAAATAATGCTTTTGAATTAATCCTGCGTTAAGTGACTCAACAGCGTATTCACTATCTTTAACTATATAATCCAATCCAGCTTGTTTAGCATGTAGCATGCGTAATAACACTTGTTATTGTAAGTCAATAAATATTTGCACACTATCGAGCAACTGTAGCGTATAGACCTGCGCAAACCAATCACTAAACAAAGTGTTATATATAGTCGATTGTTCAATGATAGAGTTATAGTGTTATCACCAGAGTGAATTACTTGCGGTATAAGTATATGTAGTAAATTACGATGGTGGTAAATTTTATTCGTATATTATGGCACTTATATTACAGATGCATTAGATGCAATGGCGACAAGCGCATTACGTAAGTGATCGATTTAGAATGCAGATTAATAACGGAGCAGCGGTAAAGTATAGGGCTTTATGGAGTATAGGCGCATTTAGTGATGCTTTTAACAAGAAACAAGGTTTAACGTGTGCCATCAGATGGCACTTATTAATAGTAAATGAGTGTTGCATTGCTATGGTCAGCAAAGTGTTTGGCTATAATTTTTTATTATAGGCTTGCTGATTCTTGCAAGATTGCATGCCTGACAATCACTGCAAGACTTACCAATTACTCAAAGAGTAATTGAACTGCCTGCTTATATACCTTCCACGTAATTAGCTACAAGAGCTTAACATCAAGCTATAGCTATAACTGATAACCGCTTGCAAGCCTATAATTATCTAATTGTTAATAAGCGCACTTTAAGATAGATAGCTTATCTAAGAATCGCCAAAAAATTTAAAGGCACTATTTAGGCAATCTTTAGTATTGCCAGAGATAAACTAAGAATCAGCATCAATATTAATATTGTATATTATATAGCTTTTGTATACAGTATCCGATACTGTATCTATCTATCAGACAGAATTATATTATAGCTATGCAGCTAGTTAAAAGTCCAGCACATAAGATTTAGGTAGCTACATGTATGTATACCAAGTTATAAGTTTTCTATAAAGCGACGTTACAACAGAAGAAACCTAAGGTCGCATAAGGCCTATGTGCTGATGCACAGTCTTGTTACGCTTAGTAGATGACCATAGTTGGTAGTATCTCAGCAGTGTAATTACATGCAAGCACTGCATGGCTCACATAGTAGTAATCAAGATATTTGAATTAGCTAATAGTGCATTATCGCATAATGCAGTTTATAATATATAAGGCAATATTGTATAATGTAATGACAACTATTACTGGATACTGTATCAGTCGTTTGTAAAATTTACAAATATCAGTATTGGTGATAACTAAAAGCTAGCGCTTGTTTCAAACCAGAGAAGCTCAAATGTTAAACATTTTAATATGATAGAACATAAAGCGAAATACTACCTAAGTCAATCTTAATAATCAAAATTGACAAAACACTGTAATAGCTAAAATCTAAGAACGCTAAAGCACCTACTTAAGGTAAGGAGGTGCAGTTAGTATGAATAACCGATAGCTTTGATTTCAATATGCATGCATTTAAAAAATAATAATAGTTTGACAAAAAACTTTTTAGCAACTTAAGAAGAAGATAATAAAGATCTTCAACAACTTAATGATTATAGCTAATAGCTACGTGGTCTGTCTTACTACTACAAAAGTACACTCTGTAATATTGTTTATATAGTTTCTGATCAGACGATTGATAAAAAATTATGTAGTTATCAATCGCTAATAAAGAGGGGGCATACCAGATTTATCGAGAAGCAACTAGATATTTTAGCGAGTAGTAAATTTTGACTGCTGAAAAATAAAAAAGCTAAATAAATTATTTAGTCATATAGCTTTTTATTTATAAAATAATGGAGAGATAGGGATTTGAACCCTAGGTACCAGCGAAGGTACAACGGATTTCGAATCCGTCCCATTCGACCACTCTGGCATCTCTCCAGCGGAGCATATTATAACAGTGTGTTTCGTAAAAACAAACCATAAGCATAATTTTTTTTAAAAATTATATACTAGATTAAAGCAAAGGCAGTACACAGAAATTACTAATCACCTCTTCATACATGCCAATCATATTAGCGATACTTAAGGCCAAGCCTTACACTCAACATAAAGAGGCTTGCTGATAAATAGTGTGCCCATAACTATCTTTCAGGAACGCATTAAACGTGTACGGGTTAAACTTGACCGCCACTTTGATGCTACAATGCTTAACTAGGCAAATGGTAATATAGTTACGTATAGCATTTATGATATAGATTATATCAAACTTTTTACCAAGTATTCATTGTAGCTTAACGGCTTATTGAATTAAGCCAAAATACTAACCGCTTCAAGCATCTGTATGCCTTACACAGATATGCAGCTTATTATTTGCTATGCTTTTCTAGTCAAATTATTTTATGCGCTTACCATTAAAATGCCAAAGTAGATATATAGTTGTAAAATAGTTAGATTAAGCAATCTGCTGCAACAGTATTGTGTGCTACTGTAGATTCTACAATAATAAAATTATCTATTTTACATAATGAGCTTCGCTTGCCAAGAAAAACAGGCGCAGCTAAAGCGCTACCAATCTTGCCATCCAAACTTAAACACCAGGTATGCCGACTAGTGTTTATTGAAATAAACTAGCTCATAGCACATTTACTACTTAAGAAAGTATTGCTAATAATTACATACTAGCAAATCTTATCAGTGGTTGCCTTTGATTATCAAGGTATTTAAAATCACGGAACCAAGTCTAGTATCTTAAAATATGTGTTGCGTTAGCTCCTATAGGCGTCCGTGCACTACAAAAGTTATGTTTATGCTTAACGTACTAATTTACAGCATCTCAATATCTAATAATAAATTTATATATTGTATTAGTTTGCACGTCCATATTAAAACACAATTACTCAGTTGTCCCAGAAAGCTATAGTACTGAGATAACAAGCACGCATAATGCTGGTTGACTGGCATGATTCATGGATCACTAAGACTTACACCTCTAGATGCTGAAAGAATAATTTTTTCCATAAAAACTTGCAGCAGGCACAACGATATTGTTGTTATTCTCGACAAGTTACTTGCACGTTTACGCTGGCATTGCTGGATAAACCTGGTAGCGCTCAGTGCCGGTTTCTATCTTTTCCCTGGAAAGCTTACTGCCGCATAATTTACTACAACTTAGCTTGTCTTCTCTCTGCTCTTTTATCTTAACCATGTTGATATAGTATAGGCTACGGCTAAAGTTTATATCTTCAATACGCCAAGGCTTATGATACAATGCAAAATTAGCGCGAATCCAGACATGGTTGAGGTCTGGATTCATATTTAGAACTATGTTCCTGCTACTATCTTCAATAAAGCTGACGCGGTTGGGTTTATCGAAGTAACTAGTGGCGAGCGTAATAGGGCCAGGTCGTCATTTTTAGAGATACGGCTCAGCTAGCATATAACTCATGAATTAATTAATGCAGTGTCAACTTCTATATTGACTAAGCGCGGTAAATATACCGCTAGCGATACTGCCAATCACGCGTTTAGCGCTAACTACGTAGACCCATACTGGTATTTGCGCTATGCGCCTGGTTCAATGCGCACACATATACGTAGTTCACTGTCTGATAATATATTACTGGCTTTTAAGCGTTTAGCTATGCTATTGAATAGTTCGCTAATGCGTTGCTACAATGTGGTGAACTCACCAATCTGCAGGAGCCATTGATTAACAAGAAAATCATTATTTTAAAAATATTTTACCACCACTAGCTAAGCTTCAGGAAGCTGACGTCGAACTATGATCTAACGGTTATTGCCGATATTCTGTAGACTATAGTCGCTGACGTCAGGCGTAGCCAAAATTGTCTAATAACGTAGCACAAGCGTACCCATGCTTGATAAAGTGATCAGTAACGTTGTGCGGAGTCAGCACCACATATTCAAGGTGTGCGTCAAAGTTAACGTTAGGCTGGGGTTGCAACAGTTTAGTTGCTTGAGCTGATATATAATCGCTACTGCGGTCATGGAGGTCGGCGATCTGCCCCCCAGCATTAACAGCAAGCTATTAGTGCTGAAAATAATCAAAGCCACTACTGGAAGGTCTGCCTAATCGTTTCATGTGTAAGACCACCTAAATTAAATTAAGACGCCAGACTGGCGTAATGCTTGTCGCAGCGGTTCGTGACAAGCCTCACTGAAACGGGTAAGCGGCAAACGAATACCTTCTGGTATTAAGCCCATCTCAAATAGCGCCCACTTCACAGGAATAGGGTTGGATTCAATAAACAGTGTTTTATTAAGCGGCATCAGCCGCTCATGGATCGCACGCGCGATAGCGGCATCACCGGCGATAGCAGCAGCGCACATATCACTCATAGCCCGCGGCACGACATTAGCAGTCACGGAAATATTCCCCTTGCCACCTAATAGGATCAATTCGACTGCTGTGGCATCATCTCCAGAGTATACCAGGAAGTCTCTGCTTACGCCTGCCAGAATACCCTTAGCACGCTGCAGGTCGCCAGTGGCTTCCTTGATACCAATAATATTGGGTACAGTAGAGAGACGGATTACAGTCTCAACCTTCATGTCACATGCAGTACGGCCGGGAACATTGTAGAGAATCTGAGGAATATCAACCTCTTCAGCAATGACGCGAAAGTGCTGATACAGACCTTCCTGGGTCGGCCTGTTGTAGTATGGAGTTACCAGTAGACAGGCATTAGCGCCAGCTTTCTTGGCGTTCTGTGTTAGCTCAATTGCTTCACGTGTCGAGTTGGCTCCCGTGCCAGCAATCACGGCAATGCGACCAGCAACACGCGTAACCACAAAATTAATAACCTGAATGTGTTCTTTAGCATCCAGGGTGACTGATTCACCTGTAGTGCCGACAACCACAATAGCGTTAGTACCCTCTTGCAGGTGTAAGTCTACTAGTTTGCCCAGGCTATCCCAATCGAGATGACCGCGTGCATTCATAGGAGTAACCAGTGCCACCATACTACCCGCAATCATGCAACCGCTCCTATCAGAAAAAAAAGAGCCGTAATGTTACTGGTGCCAAGATGCTTGTACAAGCGAAGTACCGCCTGAAGATAAGTTATAGATAAATTAAACAATGAATAATACTATTATTTGATTAATGGTGTTACCTGAAGCAGGCTAAAACTAAGCATGATCCCTTAATGCTCATGCCATTTTCTATCTCTTGGTGACGCTTTTCGCTACCTTTTCATACTTTGATCGATTATAGCCAGTAACCATTATAGACTGTTCATTGTTTTAGGAAGGCTGCATGTTTACACCCATAGTTCGAGAACAATTCCTTGTTATCAGCGCCATCGGTACCAACCCTATGGAACTGACTAACGTTATATACCGCGCTAGTCATGAAAACCGCTGCGCTATCGTAACTTCTCGCCTTACACGTCATGGCGTATGCAGCGCGCTAGTCTTGCAGGTTTCTGGCACTTGGGACTCTCTCGCCCGCCTAGAAACAGGCCTACCAGGCCTAACAAAGAAACATGACTTCACTGTTAATGTAGTGCGCAGTGCCGCACTGGTAAGTCGCCCGCAGGCGCTGCCTTATGTGGCATATGTTAGCTCGGTTTACCGCTCAGACATCATCAACAAGCTGTGCCAATTCTTTATTGATCACAATATCGAGTTAGAAAATTTAATCTGCGACACATACCAGATTCCGCAAACTAGCGGAACTATGCTCAATGCTACATTTACCTTAACTTTACCAATCGGCGTGCAAATTAGCTGGCTGCGCGACCAGTTCCTGGATCTCGCCGATGCCCTAAATCTTGATGCCATGATCGAGCCATGGCGCCCACAAAACACAATGTAAGGAAGTATTCATATATGCTAGTAAACATTAGCAAACCTACGACTAATTTTGAAGCTCATGCCACTAACAGCAAGACCTGTATTTTCAAAACAAGGTTGGGATGGTGGTGATTTGCTTCTACCTGAAAACAGCACGCCCAGTTGCTCTGGCAAAGTTTATAGTTTTTGTGACTAGTACACAGGCAAGACTGCTTGCCTCGAGGTCTTGCAGAGTGGCTATCGTGTAACAGAATGCAGTTCCACGAAAATTTTATAGCTGGGCAAAATTTCCTTTTAGTTTTAGCGGTAAAAATAATGAAGCAGTTTGCCAGCTGTTTAATACAGCTGCAGCAAATTGGTCCTCTCCCATTAGATTGCACAACATATCACGTTATGCATAAAAGCCAGCTCAAAATAAGAATAAGACATACATAGCCTTATCGCCTAACTCTTCTAGAGACTATGCTAGAAGAAAACTAACAAGCAGGCATAGTACTGGCACTGTGACCTAGTAATCGCATAAATCAAAGGCGCCAAGTACAAAATGAAACTGAATATAAATAGCAGTTATTTGCCAGATACTCAACAACGTAACTGACTGAATATTGATTAGATAACTAGCACGATCATGTCTTTAAATACTAATGGATTTGCTACTCAAACAAAAAAACCGTACAGCCAATGTAAAAAAACGGGGGCACATTAGACGTACGCAGAGTAATTTACTCTGGTCAACAACTTTAAACAAGCTATGCGTTAACTATATTTTAAATAGCTTCAAACTAGCAACAATTTTCAATGATTCTCATGATCAACTCATGCTAGCATGAGTTGATAAAACAAAAAAATATATTTTTATAGATATTTAGTGCAAGCTATAACAATAAGGCTCCACCACTTTTACCGAACAATAATAATTTTTTATTGAGACTAATCAAGTTAGTTGGTCACTCAGTCAGCTTAAAGGTGATAAAGCTTGCGCTACCCTGATGCAGTACGCGCATAGACACTGAGCGATTTTTTGGTAACGCCTTAGCTATGTCGATAAATTCTCTGGTAGAGTTGATAGCCTGGCTATTTAGATGTGTGATCACATCGCCTGACTGAAGGCCAATTAAGGCAGCTGGACCATCCTGAACTTCCTTAATAACAACACCGCTCTTAAGTTCGAGGCTCTTCTTCTGCTCGTCGGTTAGCTCAACTACAGCTATACCTAAGCGATTACTGCTACGTTCAGCGCCTAATTTAGCATTACCTAAAGCATCTAGGGCCATACCCTCTTCAGGGATCGCACCTACGGTCAGCGCAACAGTCTGACGCTTACCGTCGCGAATCACTTCTAGCTTGGCTTTGTTACCTGCTTTCAAGGCACCTACTAGATGCGGTAAATCAGCTGACATTATTATAGGCTGGCTATTTATGCTGAGAATTACGTCACCTACTTGTAGACCGCCTTTAGCAGCAGGGCCATCGTCTTGGATCTGCGCAACCAGCGCGCCAACTGGTTTATCTAGATGAAACGATTCGGCTAAGTCCTTATTTACTTCCTGTATTACTACGCCTAACCAGCCACGACTAACCTTGCCGCCGCTTTTGAGCTGATTGGAAACGTCCATGGCTACATCGATCGGGATAGCGAAAGATACACCCATAAAACCGCCAGAACGGGTATAGATCTGTGAGTTTATTCCAACTACTTCGCCGGCTAAGTTAAATAGCGGACCGCCAGAATTACCAGGATTAATCGGCACGTCTGTCTGAATAAAGGGCACATAGTTTTCATTTGGTAGACTGCGGCCAATTGCGCTCACTATACCCTGAGTTACAGTATGATCGAAGCCAAACGGTGAACCAATCGCGGCTACCCATTGCCCAGCTTTTAGATCTTGGGATTTGCCTAACCTTAGTACCGGTAGGTTTTGGCTTTCAATTTTTAACAGTGCCACATCAGAGCGTTGGTCAGTGCCTACTAGTTTGGCTTTCAACTCACTACGATCTGCTAGACGCACAAGAATTTCGTCAGCATCAACAATCACGTGGTTGTTGGTAAGAATATAGCCGTCAGATGAAATAATGAAACCCGACCCCAGGGACTGCGCCTCACGCTGACCACTACCGCTACGTGGGGGGCGTTGTTGTGGCAAGCCACGTTCAAAAAACTCGCGTAGCATAGGCGGCAAGCCTTCTAGGTCCGGTATCTGCCGGATGGAAACTTTACGATCCGGTAGCTTCTGCGTAGTACTAATGTTTACTACGGCAGGTGAAGCCTGCTCCACCAGTTGGGCAAAGTCTGGTAGCTCAGACGCTTGCGCAGACACGGTCTGACCCAGTATCAACACAGTGGCAACTATGAATAGGTAAGACTTCAAACGTAGTATCGACATACAGTTCCCATTACAACAAGCATGGTTGAGCGATAAGGTTCAAAAAATACCAAAAACTATAAACGGCATATTTGTTCCACAAATAAAATACAATATAGAGTCGATAAGCTTTGACCTGCAAACAAATTCCAGTACCTTACAAGTTGAAATACTCATTCAAAAATTTCATTTCTAAGCCCTCCACAATCCCTTCAATCCGCAATCCCCATAAACAAGCATTGGCCCATGCTGACAACTTAGGACAAACATATGATTAATAACTAACAGTTTACCGGCAATATTTTAACTACGCATTGATAGTACAATACGTTCAGTGGTCCCAACAAAGATTTCGCCGACAAACTACCATAGATTTACTATCGAATGCGCCAAAACATAGCGACACGGTAATCGTTGAGATTATATTTAGTGTATATACTAGTTCACACTTCCAACTATCAATTAATATAATCATTGCATTACGACTGGACACGTGAGATTTGTCAATAAAGACTCATTCATAGAACTCAATCAGTATTTGCTGGCCTAGTACGTAGGAAGGCGTATCAGGCAGACCATTGAGGTTGGCCGTTAAGTGTTACCTGCACATTATATATGTCTTACCCACCACAACAGCACCAATTAATAGATAAAACAATCGATCTGCTAAAACTACTTAAAGACATAATAATCCTAGATAGATGCCACAGTACTAATGCTTTGCGCGCCTAAGTTGGGTCAGCCACTTGTAATCTGTATTAGCATTGGTGGACAGCACAAAGCAAGCCACTAAGCAAAAAACATAATTAGCAGAATAGCACGGATGGTGGTCCTCTTTAGTTAGTAGTTGAATTATTTCAACAGCTTTCTAAGCTGACCATGCAAGCGTATAGCAAAACGCTTTCAGTAACTTGCAAGGTTGATTCCTGTGAGTATCAACGCAATTAGTCTAGAACGCGCTGATCATGCGAACCAGAATAAACTTCCTGAAGTACATAGTTAGCTTTGTGGCTAATGGTAATTAGAACATTTCCTTGTAATCGAGCAGTACCGCTACACTTGTAACTTGCCAATCATTCATGATTAACCACTCAATTTATTTAGCGAAACAGGTACCGATAATTATATTCTGGTTATATGTAGGAGAACACTTATCAGCACCGCAACAATTACCTAAGCAGTAACTACTAAGCGACTTAAGCTCACACCATAAACCACTAGTAGCTTGAACAGGAATAGATTCATCAGCCAGAGTAACAAAAAACAGCTGCAGCATTGTCCAGATAATAAATTAGAAGACCTTTATGCATCGTGGCCTTAATCACTTAGTAATAAGACTGATATCACTGGTTTCGGCACTATTAAATGCATGAAGCGCTCGAAGAAGTTCCCGTTAATTCGCTTTGTGATAAATCACTACATAACAGTGATTACTACAGGTCATTATGACTCATGGTAGTTTAGTCTTTAGGCTGTTGCTATCTTTAGTTTTCTTGCAATAACGGCTGCAAAGCCTTATCGATCAATTCCCTGGCTCGGAAAATCCTAGACCTTACAGTTCCCATCGGACATTGCATGATATTCGCAATGTCTTCATAGCTAAGAAAAGAGAATTCACGTAAGATCAATGCTGTACGTGAATCTTCTGGTAGTTGCTGAATTGCTTGGTAAACGGCGCCTTTCATCTCGTCGCGTAGCAAGGCACGTTCTGGTGACTCGAGATCTTTTAGATTGTAATTGCTATCATAAAATTCTGTATGTTCCAAGCTTATGTCAATACCTAGTAAATGACGTCTATTAGACACCAAATAATTTTTAGCCGCGTTAATGGCGATGCGGTACAACCACGTATAAAACGCACTATCACCGCGAAAATTACCAAGTGCACAATATGCCCTGACAAGGACTTCCTGTGTCACATCTTGTGCTTCATGGGTATCATGCACAAATCGCACGATCAATCCAAGAATTTTGTGCTGATATTTCAGCGCTAGTAGATCAAATGCTCGCTTATCGCCGCGTTGAACGCAATCAACTAGTTGTTGATCTTCTGCCTTGGCTAGCATAAGTGCTCCTCGCTATAATTGAAGGAGATTCATATATAACTAAATAATTAGACTTGTAAACATAAGCAAGCAATTTTCGCAAAACCATCACCTAGAAGCAAATTTCCAGCATACACTTATTTGGCGTACAAAAAACATAGAGTAGTCTTAGCCGTCTGCATCGATAATCTTTTACTGGTTTCTTGATATGCAAAATGCTCTCTACAAAACAACAAACTAAACGCTTTCTTAGCTTTTAAGCTACCTGCTATTGTAGTCACAGTTCATGCAAAAAGTTACCATGCTACTTATATTAACTAGTATGGCGGTATGGTTTTTGCTGTATACCGCAATCTCACATTGCCACAAATACCAAGATATTAGGTCACTTACTACTATAATATTAATTATTTATATAACTACTTTAATTCATCCACCCAAACATCAGGCTTATCTAGCTGGTCAGATCGCTTTACAGAATCCTAAAAAATCAAGCCAATAGTTTTAACATGATATTGTGGCAATTAAATAGTAGTACAATTAAAGTATATAGCCTGAACCATCTTCAGCCATCTGTACACCGCCATGCCAAACAAATACGATTAGCTAACGGCTCACAACGTTCTTAGCTCAGGCTGTGCCAGGGTTACTATAACTGAACATTTAATCTATCCAAAGTGACTAACTATGGAGTTAAATCCATTCCACTTTATCTTATAATATCATCCGTAAATCACAAGTTTTTTAGAGATTACTAAAACCCTGCACACTGAAAGTACTCACCTAGCACTGCCGAATGCTTAGAAGTTCATGCAATGCATTGAACTGCCAGTAGAGCTGACGCCACTGGATATCGTTACCCACATCATTTAGACTTACTATTCATAACTTCCACGAACGCTGCAAAACTTTCAAAATCGACATCACCAGATGTCTAAACATGAACTTTAACTGTGGAATACACTTACGTGGCGCACCAACATAATTAGCCTGCAACACAATTAGCACCATGTGTAGTTTCTGCTGAGCTATGGTAATTATGGGCAAATTTTATTTGCTATTAAAGTTAATCATAAACATGATCTTGTTAAACTACCCTACCAATGTAGAATGCTTAATGTTTAAGTCAACCATAGAACGCAAGGACAACAATAACCTGTATTTGAATATATTTCATTTAAACCAGGCATGATCTAAAATCATTCGAACCATACGCTGTAATTCCGAATCCTTAGGTGTAGCGCGCTCCATAAACCAGCTAAATATGTCGTAATCTTCGTAAGTCAGCAACCTAACATAAAGTTCGCGATCTACCTTATCGAGCCTCGCATACACATCTGTAATAAAAGGCACTAGCAACACATCTAGCTCCAGCATACTACGACGACTACGCCAGTAAAGGCAATTGATGTCTACATCCTTGACCATGAATCATTCCTCACATCTATACTAAATAGATATATAGAACTAGCACTAGCGTACTAATCGATTTGAACTGCCCTGTACTGAAGCTATTCATGTACAGAATACCTTTCTATAATATAGACATAACTTTTTCATTTGCGATAAATTATGGTTGATTATGCTTTTTTTTGCCCGCTTACACACGAAGGCGTTCTTGCTGTTCGCGGCTCCGACAGCGCCGAGTTTTTACAAGGACAACTAACCTGCAACCTAAATTACCTCAGTAATAGTCAAGCTAGCCTAGGGGCACGCTGCACGCAAAAAGGCCGCATGCAGTCAAGTTTTCGCATCCTACTGCAAAGTGACGGCGTATTGCTGGCTATGGCTAATGGGTTACTTGAACCGCAACTAGTAGATCTGAAGAAATACGCTATGTTCTCCAAATCTAAGCTAATTAACGAAAGCGCTGCCTGGGTACGCTTTGGCCTATCAAATGCGGATCAGGCTATGGCAGCCATAGGCCTTGCACTGCCAATAGAAACAGATAGCGTCGTACGCACAGATACGTTAATCGCTGTTCGCGTCTCTCCAGGTCGCGCTGAACTTTGGGTATCCGCCAAGCAAGCAGACGCCATACGCAATCAATTGACCAACAAACTGCAACAAGCTAACTTAAATGACTGGCTGTTAGGCCAGATCCGTGCTGGCATTGGTCAAGTTATGCCGCAGACTAGTGAATTATTCATCCCACAGATGTTAAACCTACAGGCTATAGGCGGTGTTAGCTTTAAGAAAGGCTGCTACACTGGACAAGAAATCGTCGCGCGCATGCAATACTTAGGTATGTGCAAAAGGCGCCTGTATCGACTGAGTTTAAGTTCTACAGAATTACCCAAGCCAGGTACGCAGCTATTCTCACGAAACCATAACAGCACAATCAGTAAAGTCGTCATCGCAGCAAAAGCTGATCAATCGATTGAGCTTTTAGCAGTGCTGCACATCGAGGCTGCTAACAGCTGCGATGTGCACATAGGTACCATGGATGGCCCACGTCTCAACCTACTAGACCTGCCATATTTACTGGATCGCGATAAAGAGATACAGCGTTAATAACGATACTTTTTACAACACCATAAGAGCACGTTAACCCATAACCTAGTGGAAAACTAGTACATGCTTTAGTACAGGCTATCCATAATAATCACCATATTCTACCAACATTAATTGTAAATATTTTTGAAAAAATAGTCAGCTTAACAAAAGAGTGAGAAATCAATATCAGATATTTGTAAAAAGTATTCAATGATGAATACTGCTATTTCAGCTAGCTCTATCAAAGTGGCGAACAGCTAGCAGCTGCAAAATCCAAAAAAATTTAGGACCTGTAATACTGACATCAAACAGCTTAATAGTTACTTATCTAGTAACCTGCTGATGGCACAGATATTCATTGCTCTTTCTAAAATCATCGAGGTCAAAATAGGTAAGTATGGTGCGGCAGCTGAATAATTTAGCATGATTGCCTTGCTGGCACGTTGTCATATAGTACAGCTTGACATATCTAAATTACATCGGTATCGTGTATGTCAGTTAATATCTTGTTATCGCAGCATCACATGTTAGTCCCAAACATGACAACTTTAATCTGCTGGCAATCAGCAAACTACGAATCAACACTAAAATAAAACACTGCGCAATAAACTAGATAAAAAATACTAAATATTTTTAGTGATCAGCTATCAATAAAGTTCACCAGCACCTTCAAACCTGCTGACTCTAGTATTAAGTTCCTAAATCACTACTGCGCAGACCAGTAGCTCTGGTCGAGCTTAAATTACTGTCAGTAGAGATCATAACTCGTGACCGCGTTTAGTAATAAGTTATGCAATGGCAATTGAACTGCCAGCATAATCAATAGGTAAAAATAATTAAAAACGTAACAGTTGTTTGATTCAGCACAGAAGTTTTATATACTCTTATAGTACAGTTTCACCTAGTTGCGGCGGTGAAGATTGCATCACTGAATTTTTTTAAAAATACTGGATAGTTGTAGTCAGGTAATCTTAATTTTTCATTTAACGTAAATATGCAATAGCATGGTGTACTGCCGTGATACGGCATGCTAAAGCATATAAGTTTTGGTAATAGCGCATGTATGCTGGCAACTTTTAAGTCTTTGCCAGAAGACTGCACATCGCGATTTTACCCTATGCACATAACTTATACTAGTAACTTATGGTAGCTGGCCAGTTCTGTATCCAATTTGTATCCTGGTAACCTTGGTTACCATCTTCAGTCGCGTATTTTTTGCTAAGTCTGATCTTCATTAGATTGCATCTTAATCGGTACAGCGTCAATATAGCGCTTGTCACTTTTACTAGTTGTAAAATTTTAGTATACTGATACAATAAAGTCTTAATGTATTTACCTTAAGCAAGATCACAGGCAGCATTGCTGAAATAAACTTCACCACCAAATATTACAACCCATAGTACTAAACACGATGATACAAATGGTATCATTTATTGTTTGTATCGCATCTAGTGTGACCATTATTGAAGTATTGAGCTGATAACCCAATAAAATCTAAAGCTATCACACATATATGGTTATACTAAACTTTTAGATAAATGGCAAACGCCACTCAATCGGCATTTCATTATTCTGTTCAATAAACTTGTTGGCCTTACTGAAATGCCCACAACCTAAAAACCCACGATACGCCGACAAAGGCGATGGATGCACGGACGTCAACACAAGATGCTTAGTCATATCTATCAAGTTTTGCTTGCCTTGCGCATGGGCACCCCATAACATAAATACCAAGTGCCGCTGATGCTCGCTGACTACTTTTATAATCCTGTCAGTAAAAAACTGCCAACCCTTACCAGCATGCGCGTTTGCATTAGCGCGCTCTACAGTCATAGTCGTATTAAGCATTAACACGCCCTGGTCTGCCCAGCTCTGCAGGCAACCATGGTTAGGGATATTAATGTTCAGGTCACGACGTAGTTCTTTATAGATATTGACCAGTGATGGCGGAATTGGTAGGCCAGGTTGCACCGAAAAGCACAAACCGTGGGCTTGGCCAGGTCCATGGTATGGGTCTTGGCCTAAAATCACTATTTTGACCTTATCTAGAGGGGTGGAGTTAAGCGCACTAAAAATCAACTGCTTCGGTGGGTAAATCTCTTTGCATGCATCATATTCCCGGCGTAAAAATGCGCGTAACTCTACCATGTACGGCTTGTTTAACTCGTCTAGCAGGGCATACTTCCAGCTTGGTTCAAGTTTAATACGGATGTTGTCAGTCATGGTCAAATCATTTTGTAACAAAACATGAGAAAACCTTATAAAGTCAAATTGCGCTTATCAATTAATTTTACACACAAGTAGTTTGTTTCTTATAAATTAATGATAATAATCTATCAATTTATTAATTGAGATCAGTGATAAAGATATACTTCGAAAATCTAACCGCAGAATTTTATTGATGCCGAATACCGTACAAACACTTAACCCAAACAGCCAATCTATTGAAGCCAGAACTATGCCCTTAGCGTGAACATGTGTTTGCTGCAAAATGCAACAGCGTGCATCGTCACACTAAGCAGTCGCTTCATGATGCTAAAATTAGCAGTGAGCCTGTTTGCAGATATAGGAACTAGCCAATCCATATCGCACTTGCTAGGCAAGTTTGCATTATTTCTTGAGCTAACTAAATTGTCTATATAAACAGCCTGCGCTCCTTAGAAGGGAGCGCAGGCTGACCTATGGCCACATACTTTTATGGTAATAATATTTAGCAAACCCGATACCTGTTTTGATCCAGGTTTCCAGATAGAATCATACTGCCAAAACTAGCATTGCTATCATCGCTAGCAATTTCCACAAAGACGTTCTAGAATCAAAAAAAGACTAGTAGAGCCATCCTAATTGGCACTAGCACCAATCTCAGTATAGCCCCATAAGTCATGGTAAAATCGTCCTAATGCGGATCAGGACGCTAAAAATACGCTAGCTGATTTACCAGACCACTTACAGACAAGTAATTATTTCATATACTGAACTATAAGTCAATAATTGACAGACTAGCTAACATTCGCAAATGTAGATGTCTTGAGTTAAGAAATTAAGCAGCTATAGCTACTTATGTAGCATAGCGGTCAGCAACATAGTGTTTAAGCATGCCTGACGCGCTGTACCACAAAACTCTATACCGCCCAGTTATTTATTACGGCAGTAATATCGCTATACTCACCAAAATTATAAAATAATAATAATATAATTATTAAGCAGATAGCTCCATCAACCTATCTAATTCTTAGGCATATATCACTGACGTTACTACAGTGAAGTGCTATTAAAATTTATACAATAGCTATTGAGTCTAAAATTATTGATAAACAGCTGGTATAAAAAACAGCACTGAATGCGTCGCCTGAAACCATCGCCACCATGATTGCTCTAATTTTAGTTTAGATACTGGAAGTATCTATCCCGCAACTATATGATGTGACAATAAGTTGTATTATAGTTACAATACGGTATAAATACAGAAAGAGTAAAGCTGAAAAAACAACTCAGTGATAATGATAATAGTCGTCTTGTGTATGACAACCTATTAAACAGTCTGAAAACATTATCAGCGACTTTTAAAAAATATTTATTATTTAACGACATAACAAGATATCTAATAGTACCATTTTTAATTTAATATATTTTTAATATAATTCAAAATATCTACTTTGAATAAACTGAATACTTCTTCGCAACACGCTAACGCGCCAACACAAAACACTACTATAGCCATATAGCCAACTTATTCACTTAATGCAAACTAATCACCTACAAACCAGCCATCCACTTAGCACAATTAAATCTTTAGTTATCCAGTAAAGAGTGCATCGTAGATTCTCATTACTGCAATTTACAACAGTGAAATATAGCTTCCGCCCACTTTTAAGTGGATGGCTGGTCAAAAAAGTTCACTATCTCTAGTTAATTATACGGATAGATAAAAGCCTGGAAGATAGGCAGCAGTTTACTGAACCACATTTAAATTCAATTAATTTTACCTGCCCGGTTCAGCGCCTTAATCACCGTATTGAGCTTTTAAAGCTCAAAAATCTTTACCCCTAAACAATTTAAAGTTATCTATCACACCAATGATCTAAGGCTAGCAGCTAGCCAATCGAAAATTTTGGTGGAAATTGATGGGTTGTCTACCCATACGCATACAGTCTGTGTAACTTAGAGAGTTATCCGTTTGCAAAACACGCCGCAGATGTATAACCGTTGCCTGGATAGCTCAGCACTTAACGGTAAACCGTGATTGTTACGATTATTTGACTAAGTCAGTTTATACTCATTGGCTACTCACAAGATGGTATAAATCTATCTAAATTTTAGATACCTGGATACTTTACAATACCAGTTAGCCATATTTAATTTAAAATTAATCAGAATTTGCTTATATCAAAATTTCTAGCATTAACACGTTTCGTACACATTAGCAGCACATTGTTACCGCTTAATACGAGCGCTAATTCGCTATCGGCTCAACGCATTTATACAGTAAAAAGATCGAGGCACCAATAATAAAAAATATACTATTATCGGCTAATTAATTAATATTAAATATTATATTGCTAGCAAACCTTGATTAGTTTAGGTAACTGAACCAAACTAGTATTTGGTAGTGATTACAGACTTATAACAATAAACATCCAAAGCATGGAACTATTAGTAAGTACCATATGCAAGATCCAGGTGCAAGAAGATGGGCAGCAATGGCGCCGCACAATAAATGGTAGGTTACGGAACATGGCTGACTTATATATTTTTTGTATGCTAAACTAACTATAAATCTATTACTAGACAATCTATAACAACGCTTACCTGTAAGGACAACACCACATCACCATCCCAAGTAACGCTCTACTACAACTGCACGACAAACCAAGCATTATAACCATGGTGATCACTTATAATTTACATGCTGAGCGTGGCAGAACTGAACTATGTATCAGCTTAATCGCGCTGTCATACCTATCTCATCAGACACTGATACGTAAGTGACAGATGGATACTTTGTGTCAGGCTCTAAATGACTATTTCTGTCAAGCAAAATAGCACAAACGCTGTCTCTGGATCAGGAGCAATTTTTAGCCGCAATATCCAGTAATAACTACAAGCCATACTAAACGACGGTGAGTTTGGCACCACTTATGCCTCAGCCAAGTGTATCTCCCTACTTACTAAGCCGGTTCACCGAGTAAGGGTGCACCTCGATCAGTGTACTGTCACTGCTAGACAGAGCGTAGTCTTTATACCAAAATGTAAATCAAATGTTGATTAACAGAGATATTATGTTGTACATCTATAATAGAACTAGTGTTTATGTAGCTATAAATATCAATACTAAAAGCTAAAAAGCATATTAGACATAGTATTTTAGTATGTTCTTGCGTATACTCTTATACACTAAGCATTACCTCAGAAAAACCTTGTAGCACCTCTAAGTAACGCGATTCTTACTCGCTTATATACTTTATTTAATACACCAATTCTCTCTGCATAGAAAATCAATCTGCACACAGCCAACTTTCAATAAGTTAGCCACATCTTGGTTATAGTCGACATGCATATTCCATGATCACTGCGTAATGCGCAGAAACTCAACATTACTCTGCTCAGTTACTTGTTAAATAAATTTGATGGATATATGCTGAGTAAGTAGGAAACAAAATGTTAATGATTCTTTACATTAGTCACGCTCAATATATTGAACAAAGCGCCGCCGACCCAAGCACACGATAAGCTAAACTGGCTAACATACTCACCAATGCCATAAGCGTTGATATAAACACTGTAGCGGAAATGCGTTAGACGAAATACCAGAGAAGATACGGGTAAATTTAAGTTACATATGGAACAACGTTTAACTAAAAGTCATACTCGTACTCTACGAGTACACAATAATAATGCAGACTAATTCATAAAAAATAGAAACAAAACACATTTTTTAAAGCTTTGCTGTATATTCAGGTATATACGACTAGCTGACGATTGATATTTTATCGCCCATGTTCAAGATAATAATCCTGAAACTATTCTTGTTCTTCTGATTCATGTGTTACTAAATAGGTAAAATCAAGACTTTCTGCGCTACCGTTATATTTATTCTACTCTAATAACTTGAGATAGCACTTTCTTTTATTATAATGAAAATGACAAGTTATCATCAAAACTTGAACACTATCATCACCATTATGGTAGTATTACTGGTTAGTAACACACAAAACCACAACAATGACATACGACATATAAACCTCGACGGAGTTGCTATGTCCACCTAATAACACATTAAATACCGCGCTGAGTATTAATGGCACGGATAGTAAAGAGGTAAAAACTGCGCAAGAAATACCACATTATTACAAAACACCTAATACGCAAAACTAAATAATTATATAATAAATAATTGTATGCCACTAAAAACGCAATAGTTATAGAAAATATATCTAAACATAAATTTTTTGTCATTATTTAAGATAATTTTTAAAAAAACCCATCAATGCGACAAGCAGTCATGGCTGTCTTGAGCTGATTAATTACCAGGCCCTGTACATTGTACGTGAACATATGACTAGCTGCCTGCCAACTAAAATGCACATACTCGACGGTGCGTTATTGCGTACTGACGTCAACATTGCTTGACTAGAGGTATAGGCGATCGCTACTAAGCTTATTTCCCTCATACAAAAAACTAAAGCAGCTACCTAAGCAGGGCAGCAAAAATTGATATAGCGGCATGCTCTAGATGCATGCCGCATAACTGCCTAATCACTCTGAGCCTAAACAGATAAATCGCATTGAACGGTAAGTGCAGCAAGATAATCTTAAGATTGCTAGTGACTTATGCTTGCATCTACTTACCATCTCAGAGAATCACGCAAGTGTTATTACGCAATTAAGTAAGTCTGAAATTTACACCATCTGTGTTGTGGACAATTAGTAATTTTGAATCAAGAATGTACTAGCTATGCTACTGTAGTTACCACTAACTACAGTAAGATTAACTACTTGTCTAATACTGTATACTCTTAGCATCAAATCACTAGCTCCGCAGTGCGGACGTTAACTGAACAAGCAATTTCATAATTAATTAAACAATTAAGACATTGCACGATCTACCGCTGTCTATCAACGATAGACAGCGCAGCAAGGAAGCATAAAAAGCTCAAGACCAATCCTTCAGTTATGATTAGCTTATCGTTCTGCTATAAGCAACTGTTAACTAATGATCGCGAGTCATGCTTGTTTGCCTTCACTTTTTTGATCACATAATGAATACCTGGTAAATAATCTTTACTAGAGTAAATAACTACATCTGGATATCATAGACGTTAGTATGGTCAAACTAACTTATTTGTCCATTAGCAATAGTGCAGTAACTCTATGCACGCCGATCCAACAAATTGACCACCAAACGATCAACCAAACCCCACACCCGCTGCTTTACTCGTAACCACAATGGCCGTGCCTTCCATGCTTTTAAACTTACCACATGGCTTTTAGCGAAATCACGTTCGAAACTACTAGCCATCGCTGCCGTCAATTTAGGGTCTAATGCTTCCAAGTTGGCTTCTAAGTTAAAGTGCAAATTCCAGTGATCGAAATTACACGAACCGATACTAACCCAATTGTCCACTAGTACCATTTTCAAGTGCAGGAAGCAAGGTTGGTATTCAAAGATCTGCACGCCTGCGCGCAGAAGCCGCGGGTAATAACGGTGCCCAGCATAACGTACTGACGGATGATCCGTATGTGGACCGGTCAGCAATAAACGCACATCTACACCGCGCCAGGCTGCGCGATATAAGGCGCGCCGCACACTCCATGTTGGCAGAAAGTATGGAGTCGCCAGCCAAATACGTTGCTGACTGCCATTCAAAGCACTGATCAGCGACTGTAAAATATTATGGTGCTGACGGGCGTCAGCATACACAACTCGACCAAGACCTGGCCCGGTTATAGGCGCTTTAGGTAATCGCGGCAAAACAAAATGAGTAACAGCTTTCCACTCTAGACGTGCCGCATTAGCGTGCCACTGACGATCAAATAACGCCTGCCAATCCAGCACTAGCGGCCCACTAATTTGCACCATCACTTCATGCCAAGCAGCAGTGTTTTGTCCAGGAGTCCAGAACTCATCAGTAACGCCAGTACCACCAACTACAGCAATACTTTGGTCAATCAATAACAGCTTACGGTGATCGCGGTACAGGTTACGCATCCAACATCGCCAGCTCAAACGATTGTAAAAGCGTAAATCCACACCTGCATTAATCAAACGTTTACGCAGTCCTATGGTGAACGCAAGGCTACCATAATCATCAAATAAACAACGCACCCACACACCTCGCTCGGCCGCAAGTACCAAAGCCTGCACCATTGCATCTGCACAAGCACCTGCTTTTACCAGATATAATTCCAGATCAATCTGGCGTTTAGCTTTAGCAATACCTACCAGCATCTGCGGAAAAAAACTAGGCCCGTCGATCAGCAACTCGAAACGGTTAGCGCTGTGCCATAGGAACACTGCACCGCTCACGTCAGTGCACCGTAAAAATCAACACCGCACCTATCGGCACCGATAAACTAATAGACGAAAACCTAACCGCCTTGCGTAATGCCGCCATAATTGGCACCAGCCTAAAATCCTCAGCATATAATATCACCAGTGTTTATGGTTGCTACCTGAAAGAACTGGTTATTTAAATGAACAAGAGTAAGTCAGTACTGTAGGCCTAAATTTTGCCATGCAGCATCATCGCTATTACCAGGCATAATTCAATTTATGCGCTATATGCGCTATAGGGTAAAGCAATCAATAGATCAATAAATGTTAGGTTATCCCATAATGCCTTGGGGTAGATCTTGATATAGAGCTAGCCAATCATAAAGCGCGATACTGCTGTTTATTAATTCTAGCTGGCCCATAACCCCAATTAAACTGCATCTTTGCTGTCACCATAGCGGTGTGGTACGAGGAAGTGATTGACTTTAGCGATTCTGGTATTTTAGTGTTGACTAACAACCGGTGTGAGGATTCGGTATCTAAAGACTAATCGACATCAGCATATACGGCAGCACAAGTCTGCAACGTGAAGAGCAGAAGTGTACTATTGAACATAAAGACTCGTATAGCAAAAAATCTAGACGAAACATTAAGCATAGTATTGTAAATGGCGCACATTTCATGTAAGAGTAAACTTACTTATGAGAGCGTAGTTATTAGTTGATAACTATATGGCTAGCCCACTGAATTCGGGCAGAAATACGCCACAGTATTTACTGAACAGTAATTATTAAATCAATGATTATTACACTTAGTATACTACTTCTTTTCAAATTAACTATATACAAATTGAATGCTAGTTCTACTGTCGCTGGATATATCGATTAGTATAACACCAATATAAAGTTGTTTAGTGTGGTTTTGGACATGGATAACTATAATATCTACGATAACCACATCGGCTTACTGATCTGAATAGTAAACGACTGGCAACTATCACCCGTTTACTCAATTACTAGATTGACACCACACTTTGCTGTTCTATAGCGAAAAGGAATTTCGCCTACATAGTTGATCCCTATACTTGCAGAACGAAGATCACGATAATTGATCGCACTAAAATTAACTAGGCCTACCGCAATGACGACACGCTCTAGATCCTCTAGGATAAATTAGCTAAAAGACTTAGCTAGAACAGCTAAAGCTATTTAATACGTAATACGAGAATCCAGGCACATAAGTCGCTAAGCAAATAAATAGAGCAGCATTTATATAAATGTTACTCATATAATCCACACCTGCGTACCAGGCCAAAAAAACCGCAAACAGCGCCGGACTTAAACATCTCATGTCATCGCTAAGATAGCACCACCATTTATATCCTATATGTATGTGTCTAAATACTAAAATGTGCAGTCAGTTGTGTTTAAATACAAACCACTAAATAGCTAATTTATTTATCCTGCTTACACTCGACGTGTTACGCCAAAGCTACACTAGCTACTTCAAGATAACCTTTGAATGAGCTGTCCGCGTATACACTTAATGCATATTAAACTGTTAGGTAGCTATGCACTGATATTGTTTCTAGCAAAAAAACCGCATTACGTATCTAGCCGATAACCCGCTTAGTTGTAGTAGTTAGAGTGATAATTGATTGATATGCAGGCAAATTAACTTGCACCTTAAACAAGATCACACGTTACTAATATTTCCGGGAGGCACTATTATAGAATGGTGCAACATGCGCAATTCCTACAAGCGTTTACTTATTAAGTATATTGATGAAGACGTGTCACTGCAATAGATATTAATTAGTTATTTGCTTGATAGCTAAGCTTAGTGTGCTACCATCATTTATTAAAAATGATAATTTACTCTCGTAGCTAATACGTCTGTTTGACAATGATTATTGTAATATAAAAAATCCGCGTACTCAAACTAATTACGTTTACTAAGGTAAACGCGCAACGTTTAGACTATAGATACACAACAAACGATATAGAAAAGCTATTTAGGTCTAAGTAGTATCTCAATCTGTTGATATGAATCAAAGCAGATACGATCAAAATATAAAAGCAAACTTCTGCAAATTCTTATAATTCTAAGTGATTGGCAAAATTAAGCGAAACTCTAACAACCAAATCAGCATAGAATTATATAATCCATTCATGACACAGCGCAATATCTTTAATTTGTGTTAAATGCCTGAAGCTGCCAGGCAAACTGCTCTGTTATCGTAAACCAATAATACTAATATAGCCAATTATTCACCACTATCAAAGATACGATCTTTGTTAATCGCCCAAACAAATATAATTCAGCCACCAACACACGGTATACTATATACATCAAGCGCTCAAACTGATTGTCGGTATAGGACACTACTTTTCACGGCGAGCAGTGATCAAAAAATACATTGAAACAACCTATGAGACCGAGCGTAGCGCTTGCTTGCCAGGATTAATACCGCAAGACTTCACGTGCCGGCAAAATTGATATCAATAGAAAGATCTAGCTAGTGATACAACTAAATTGCCAGCTAAATTTACGAGCTAAACTTGCCTCATAAGCGACTTTTAACAAAGTTGCCTTATAGGCAACTTCTATAATTGAGAAGTCAATTAATTATTTAGAGGACGCATGAATAATACAGTATCTTATAACTAAATCGAGTCAACACTACTGATCCAGTATTGTAATAATTTTAAAATTGCTACAATAAATCTGATGTCATATCCAAATTATATCGTTATAGGTAGATTGAAATCTTAGTAAGAATATAATTACTTACAATATCAAATTACTACCATGAATATCGACTTCAATAAAATAAGAATCCATAGAACATATTAATACAATAAGATATGCTTACCCGAATACAAAATCCTAACAGTGCTCTGAGTTAAGTTAAAATCACGAGTAAGGCATCAGCGCTAAGTATATCAATCAGTGCTGCAAATTGTCTTAGCCTACCGTTACGATTTATCTAACTATATTGCAAATATAGCGTGATAGATCAGAGTTCAGAAAGATAAAATAAAGCAAATAACACTTTTGTGAATATACAAAAACACCATCTAATCCTTCTTGATACGACTCATAATTAACATTAGAGCTAAAATCTGCTTTACTGAATTCGTCTTCATAGGACTACTACTAAATGTAAAGGTAGACATGATTATATTAATTGCTAACGCTACATAGATGGTCATAACATTAATGTTTACCAGTCTGATTTAGTCAACTTACTCGCTAGCGAGTAAGTAAATAAACGCCTGGCTGGAAACTGTAGGCTAGCCAGCTCTAGACGCCGCAACTATAGCGATTACTGCTAGTCACAAGCCTGATTGCTATTCTAAATAGTGACAGAGCTCACTCTGTGATCAGCATACTAACTAATCCGCTCTGTTTAAAGAGCGTACGATAAATTTATACATAGCTGTTCTATTACTCGAACATCCTGATACCTGGTTAAACGACTAGGCACTTGTCTAGATCAATCAGGACAGGATAATCCAAGACATATAACGATGAAACTTTCTTGCACTTATGGCGGTATGATCTTATATCATACTAGATAGAAAATCATAACCTAGCAAAACGTTTACCTGAGTAGACATTGAATTAGATAAACTAGTTATTATGCTCATGCAGTTTCACAAGAAAGAAACTGGCGACGACTAGACTTTTGCAGTCTTAAGCAACAAGTCAATATGATTAAAGCCGGCTAGCCATATACGTCAGTAACCTATACTGCTTCCGCAGTATACACTAAGATAGTCAATATAGGAACTTAGCTTGCTTGCGATACATTTATTGCTTCTATGAATCAATCATACTACAGATATACCTGTGTAAGAAGCCAACCATTTTACATAAGTCACACTTGTTGAATATATCCAGCCTCAGGGGACTTACCTTTGTAACTTTATCAGAATACCGTTACTACATCTTCAGTTGGCTATTTATCAACGGTTGGATCAACGGCTGGCTAGTTTGCATATTAAAGGTACCATACAAATCTTGCGACATAAAAATGATTAATTATCTTTACGCTTTATGGTGGATGCAATAAAAGCAAGTACGTATTCTATTTTCATTGTGCAGCTTAGGAAGGATCAAGCGTAGCATATCTAGCCACGCATCAATCCAGAGTTTAGCATCCTGCTGTCTTTGGAGGCTATTAGGTACTAATAAACCACTAACCAATCACGTCGCATATAAAAATATATGCATGCTATACTAAAATTATGTACAGAGTTTTTCAGAAGTTGCCGCCATAGAAACACGTTACGTAGTATCAGGTTAATTTATGGGTTTTATTCTAGGAATATTGGTTTAGCGTTAATAACGCCATGTTATATGTTTTATCGGTATACTCGCACGTATAAAACAGGACTTCAAAGGTTTACGCAAGCTGTCTAACTATATTGTTTACAACAGATTTTACGTGCTACTAATGATGCCATTCAAGGCTCTGCGCTAGGGTGGTCCACCCAGAGGCCATCAGTCTGCGCAATACTGCACCTGCGTAGTAAGCTTAATCAGTAACTTGCAGAGTCTGACTATGCACCTCATACGCTTCTTTGCATTCGAACTTAAAGAAGTGCGGCATAGAGGCGCTTAATTATTCCTCAGTAGATTGCATGACAACGCTATTATCGATAATAAGAGTATTAAAATCTAAGTTTTGATAACTGCTTTACCGCTCAAGAGCTAGCAAATAGTAACAAACGAAATTATCTCGCTACAGCGAGATAATTTCGTTTGTTATCCCATCTTTTGCCTTTTACACTTCTTGTGTATATTTTGTACGCCTGACCTGAGGATTTTATGCAACTTAAACTAGCTATTATCACTCTGGTCACTACCATCGCTTTCACATCTCTGCTTAGCGGATGCAAAAAAGAAGAAGAGGTTCTACCAACTCAAACTTCTGAAGTTGGCGTGGTCACCATTCAACCGCAAACCTTTATCCTGACGTCTAATCTACCAGGCCGTACCACTGCCTACCGAATAGCTGAAGTACGACCTCAGGTTACTGGCATCATCCTCAAACGTTTTTTTCAAGAAGGTAGCAACGTCAAAGAGGGACAACAACTCTACCAGATCACTTCATCAATATATGATGCCTCTCTAAGAGTCGCCCAGGCTAACTTAGCGCAAACTAGAGCAATTGCTAATCGCTACAAACAGTTGGTTAATGAGCAAGCGGTTAGCCGCCAAGAATACGATACGGCAGTTTCTAACCAAATGATCTCTGAAGCTAATGTGCAAGTCGCACTTATCAACGTGCGCTACACTAAAGTATTGGCACCGATTTCAGGGCGTATTGGCCGCTCTTCAGTTACTGAAGGCGCGCTGGTTAGCAACGGCCAGGCTAACGCCATGGCTATTATCCAACAACTAGACCCGATCTACGTCGATGTCATGCAATCTTCAGCTGAAATACTAAAATTGCGCCATCACTTAGAAAGTGGCCAGTTAAAACAAGCTAGTGAAAACAATACTAAAGTCAAGCTAACTCTAGAAGACGGCATTGCCTACGGTCTAGACGGTCAGCTTGAGTTCTCTGAAGTATCGGTTGACCAAACTACCGGCTCCGTAACTTTACGCGCCACGTTCCCGAACCCTGACCACACGCTGCTGCCTGGTATGTTCGTGCATGCTCAACTACAAACTGGCATAAACAACCAGGCTATTTTAGTACCTCAGCAAGGTGTAACCCGTAATTTTAAGGGCACCCCAACTGCACTCATCGTAAACAAGGACAATAAAGTCGAACAACGTCAGCTAATCGCTAACAGTACCGATGGCGCCTATTGGTTAGTAGAAAAAGGCCTCGATGCTGGTGACCGCGTGATCACCGAAGGTCTACAATTCATCAAGCCTGGCATCGAAGTCAAAGTTAAAAACGCTGACAACACTAAACCAGCTAGTAAAGGGGAATAATCTATGTCGATTTTTTTTATAGATCGCCCTATTTTTGCCTGGGTCATAGCTCTAAGCATCATGCTAGTCGGGGCACTATCAATCCTTAAGTTACCTATTAATCAATACCCAGCCATCGCGCCTACTGCTATTGACATCCAGGTAATTTACCCAGGTGCATCTGCACAAATTGTACAGGATACCGTGGTACAGGTAATTGAGCAACAACTCAACGGTATCGATAACCTGCGTTATATAGCTTCGGATAGTAATTCCGACGGCAGCATGACCATTACCGCTACGTTTAACCATGGCACCAACCCGGATATAGCTCAGGTTCAAGTGCATAACAAGCTGAGCCTGGCAACTCCACTATTGCCACAAGAAGTGCAGCAACAAGGTATACGTGTAACTAAGTCGGCAAAAAACTTCTTAATGGTAGTTGGCTTAGTATCAGAAGACGGTAGCATGACTAAGGACGATTTATCTAACTACATCGTTTCTAACATTCAAGATCAAGTTTCACGTACTGCTGGTGTTGGTGATTTCCAGGTTTTTGGTTCGCAGTATGCTATGCGTATCTGGTTAGATCCAGCAAAGCTAAACATCTACCAGCTCACGCCAGTAGATGTTAGCGCTGCTATCCGGGCGCAAAATATTCAGGTAGCTACTGGTCAATTAGGCGGCATGCCAGCCATACCAGGTACACACCTAAATGCCACAATCACCGGTAAAACCCGTCTAAAATCTGCTGAAGAATTCGCCAAGATTTTAATGCAAGTAAACTCTGATGGCTCGCAGGTTTGCCTTGGTGATATAGCACGTATTGAACTGGGCAGCCAGAATTACAACATTAGCACACAGTTTAATGGTAAGCCAGCTTCTGGCATGGCAATCAAACTAGCGACCGGTGCAAATGCCCTAGATACCGCCAAAGCGATTTACGCTACCGTAGCATCGATAGAGCCATTTTTCCCTCCCGGCATGAAAGTAATAGTACCGTATGACACCACACCGGTCATGACCGAATCAATCTCAAGTGTTATTTATACCTTGGGCGAAACGATTGTGTTGGTCTTCCTGGTGATGCTCCTATTCCTGCAAAACTTTCGCGCTACTATTATCGCTACAATGACAATACCTGTGGTATTGCTTGGTACGTTCGGCATCCTTGCTGCAACCGGATTTACCATTAACACCCTGACCATGTTCGGCATAATCCTCGCTATAGGCTTGCTAGTAGACGACGCCATAGTTGTAGTGGAAAATATTGAGCGAGTAATGGCTGAAGAACATCTTTCACCAAAAGAAGCGACGATTAAGTCCATGGGCCAGATTTATGGCGCCTTAGTAGGCATTACCCTCATTTTATCGGCAATCATGTTACCAATGGCGTTCTTTGGAGGCTCTACGGGTGTGATTTACCGGCAGTTCTCCATCACCATTGTATCAGCAATGGCGTTATCTGTACTAGTTGCTATGATCTTCACTCCAGTCCTGTGCGCCACTATGCTTAAGCCGATCAATCCAAAAAAATATAGCCAACTAAAATGTGGTTTCTTTGGCTGGTTTAACCGTACTTTTGATCTTGGCTTACTAAGCTACGAGCACGGTGTCAATAACATGATCAAGCATAAAATCCCAGCATTCCTAATGTATGCACTAATCTTAACTTGCATAATCTGGATGTTTACCAGTATTCCAAGCGCATTCTTACCTGAAGAAGACCAAGGCGTGATCTTTGCTCAGGTGCAGGCACCGGATAATACTTCGACTGAATATACGCAAAAAGTTATCGATGACATGACCACCTACCTGTTGAATGACAAGGAAGACAAGCCGGGCGAAGGCAAAGCCGTCAAGTCGGTGTTTACTATAAATGGCTTCAACTTTGCTGGCCGAGGCCAAAGCTCTGGCCTCGCGTTCGTGCAACTCAAACCGTGGAGCGAACGTGATGCAAACATGTCTGCGTTCAAAGTAGCCAAGCGTGCACAGCATTACTTTTTTACTGCCATCAAGGAGGCTCTAGTATTTGTCGTAGTACCACCGTCAGTATTAGAGTTAGGTAACTCTAACGGTTTTGATATATTTCTACAAGACCAGGGTGGAGTTGGCCACGATAAACTGATGGCTGCACAAAACCAGTTCCTAGGTGCAGCGGCACAAAGCAAGATCCTCGCAAACGTGCGCTCCAATGGTATGAATGATGCGCCGCAGTACGAAATAACTGTTGACGATGAGAAAGCCAGTGTCTACGGCGTCAGTCTAATAGACATCCAACAGACCATAGCAATTGCTTTAGGTGGTATCTACATCAACGATTTTATCGATCGTGGTCGTGTAAAGAAGGTGTATGTGCAAGGTGATGCAGACAGCAGGATGTCCCCAGAAGATTTAAATAAATGGTACGTACGCAACGCCTCTGGAAAGATGATACCACTATCAACTATTTCGTCATGCCAATGGATCTTCGGTTCAACAAAACTATCACGTTATAATGGTTTAGCGGCAATAGAAATCCTCGGTACGCCTGCACCAGGTTATAGTACCGGCAATGCGATTACGGAAGTCAAGCGTATCGCCGAAGGCCTGCCGTCCGGCATTGGTTATTCATGGACTGGGCTTTCGTATGAAGAACGTATGTCTAGCTCCCAAGCACCTACGCTGTACGCTTTGTCACTAGTAATAGTGTTCCTATGCCTAGCCGCACTGTACGAAAGCTGGTCAATTCCGATTGTAGTGATTCTAGTAGTACCGCTAGGTATAATTGGTACACTAATCGCTACGAGCCTGCGCGACTTATCAAACGACGTGTTCTTTCAGGTTGGCTTATTGGTAACGATTGGACTAGCAGCAAAAAACGCTATCCTAATCGTGGAGTTTGCTAAAGAGCTTTACGAGCATGGCAAAGGCATAGCCGAGTCTGTACTCGAAGCATCTCGTATGCGTCTGCGTCCAATTATTATGACATCCATGGTGTTTATGCTCGGCGTATTGCCACTGGCAATTTCCTCGGGGCCTGGCTCAGGTAGCCAACATGCAATCGGTACCGGCGTAATTGGCGGTATGATTACCGCTACCGTCTTAGTAATATTCTGGGTACCATTGTTCTTCGTGACGTTTGCTGGCAAACGTAAAAAGACAGTTAATACTAAAACCACTAAAGAATTTAGCCAATGAATAGGTTTTTATTTTTCTTGGCTGTTATATTATTCTTGTTTAGTGGATGTTCATTGACACCTGACTATCAGCGCCCTAAAATGCCAGTGGCCACGCAGTATCCGCATGGCCAGGCATATTCTTTAGGTCAGGCCGCCGCTGATCAGGGTTGGAGGCATTTTTTCCGTGACCCCTCTCTACAGCAGCTAATCCAGACCGCACTAGCTAACAACCGTGACTTGCATGTTGCATCACTGAACATTGACGCCTATGCAGCACAATACCAGATTAAACGTGCTAACTTGTTCCCGACTTTTTTAACTACCAGCGCTGGTAGCCACCAGCGTGTACCTGATAAGCTATTGCAAACCAGCAAAACAGGCATCATACACCAATACTCGACTAACTTCAGTATAGACTCATATGAGCTAGACTTACTAAACCGCGTACATAGCCTTAGCGAAGAAGCACTGCAAAAGTACTTGGCTACTGAAGAAGCACGGCGCAGTATACATATTAGCCTAGTAGCTAGCGTAGCAAATGCCTACCTGACATGGCAGACCGGCAAAGAACTACTTAAACTGACCATAGATACCCTCAGCACGCTTGAGCAGGGCTATAAGCTGACATTACGCAGCAATGAAGTTGGTATGGCCTCAGCACTCGACGTGACGAGGGCACATACATTTGTGGAAAATACACGCATCCAACTAGCACACTACACTCGCCAGGTAGCACAGGACGAAAACAGCCTAACCATGCTTCTCAGTACAGAATTGCCAGCAAGTATTGCCAGTAAACCGCTATTGACTGACTTGCTCAGTGAAGTACCTGCAGGTTTGCCATCTGACCTACTGCAACGTCGTCCAGATATCATGCAGGCTGAATATAACCTAAAAGCCGCCAACGCTAATATCGGCACAGCACGTGCAGCGTTTTTTCCAAGCGTCCGTCTGACTACTAGTGCCGGTATCGCCAGTCCAAGCCTTAGCAGTTTATTCAAAGGTAATTTAGGTACTTGGTCATTTATTCCACAAGTCTATATTCCGATCTTCAGCGCTGGTAGCTTACGTGCAAGCTTAGACTACTCAAAAATCCAAAAAGAAATTAACGTGGCCAACTATGAGAAAGCAATACAAACCGGTTTCCAGGAAGTTTCTAACGGCCTAGCTGCCCGTAATACCTATAAACAGCAACTAGATGCACAGTACTCTTTAGTCGCGGCTAATAAAGATTACTACCGCCTAGCTAAGCGTCGTTACCATGCTGGTATTGACCGTAAAATGACTTTCCTGGATGCTAAACGCCAACTATTTAATGCCCAGCAATCACTAATTACTGCCCGCCTAGAACAGCTTAAGTGTGAAGTTAATCTATATAAAGCTTTAGGCGGTGGGTGGAACGAACAAACTACAAAAAATGAATTATTGAAAAAATAACACCTATGATAAAATTATTCTGATAGCACCTTTGCAAAAAACTGTTTTCTGCACATAAAGAGCAGGCAGTTTACGTATCCTTTTTTGAGCAAATTTAGCTTGCCCTTAATTATCGCCAATAATGTTATCTCTACCTTCTTAGATTTTAATGTAAAAAAATGTTAGATTTTTTGCTCATAAAAGCTCAATGGCTAACGTAGATACTAGAGAGGTATTTAACTATTACTTTTAGACCGCAATAGCCACATGACAACAGTAGAAAGATAAATATTTAAATATTTTAGGATAGTAAATATACTTTCCATGATAAATATACCATGATCAATGTATGGAGTGTGCTCCACTAAAGAATATTTAATAGTTAGTCATATGCTAGCTTGATCCATAACTAACCAGTAAGTGACTAGACCTTGAGTGCTAAATTTGAGTTACTCTACAGTAAGCTAAGTAGCATGATCTAATTAAAACTAATGCTAACCTATTAATATAGTAATATCTTTTGTATCTAGCCCACAAGAAGTTACTGACAACATTGCATTTATACTGGTTCACAGTACCAAAGGTTGAACCATGACTAAAACAACTACAACTAATGCTATGACAATGTTAAGAAAAGCCTTGATTTATGATAAACCTATTATGTCGACGAACAACATAGCGCCTTGGAGGTCCAAAAGCGCAGATCTGTTATTTTTTGCTGACCGTTGATCTGACATTAATCTAATGTAGTCTAGCGTCAAGCTAATCATTATTCCTGTATACTACAGTATATTACCATAGCAATAGCATTTAACATTAGCGGTATAAAAACCACCGTAAAACCGGTCTACGGTTAACTCAACCATGCTAAAATACATGGAATTAGTACGTATAATGTTGAAGGGTGGTGCGCATCAAACAGCACATCCATAATGTATATGGATCTTGGTTACAAGGTGACAATTTCTACTATCCAGCAAACAAAAGTAACTCTATCTAGTAGGACTACCAGCTGCACAGGAAAGTATTGCAATTTTAATTAAACTAGCAAAACTCAATACTGAATTTACTTAATATATTCTTAGCTATAAGCTTAGATAGAAAGTGGTATGCTTTCACCTAACCTATACAGTGGTAAAGCACGCTACACATCAGTATTTCTTTTAATCTTAAAATAAGGTTACGCTATTGCTAGCGGCTGCGCATAAGTACGTACTTGAACTATTCAATTTAGTTAATCACGGTCAGCGCAGCGCTAATAGTTAAGCATGTGTAAAAGAAACATGATAGATAGTATGAAATACTATCACAAGAGATTGCTAGTAATTACTTTGTGGGAATTACTATTAAACTTTGTCATGATATTCAGACTGCAGCAAACGTACGCGTCAATAAATTTACTGAACGGTATACATGTAGGCCGCTTGCATAACATTTTATTTGTCTACAAAGCCAACTTACTGTAGGCCAGTAAAATTCTATAACACGCTCTTTTAATACGGCATCTATCTGTATATTACATAATTGTTAACGTCAATACGCATCATGTACTAATACCATTAGGTACGCAACTTTGATGCAGAATAACGATTAACATATAGGTAATTTATTTCATAAAATACGTAGTTAGCTGCAGCAAAATCAGCAATAGACTATTGTGCAATGAATGCATTGATCAGCGCTACCATCGCTGACACTATATCATACGAAACCATTTCGATACGTATGGATGTTTCCTCATGTAACCAACAGTTTACTTTAAAACACTAACTAGTAAGACGACAAATCTATAGCAACAACAACTCTGCATACTACAAGCGCCAGACCTACGCACATGCACTTAAAACATACACAAAACATCGTTACAACTTTAGTCGTTACTTCCTCTAGACAAAGCAACTAAAGAATATACGTTACTACAATAACCAAGTCTAACTAGCGGTTTTATCACATAAAATAATTTGTTTCACGTGTTTAAATCAGGTGCCACTAGACTAAGCGTTAATCCGAATAACAATTAGCATACAAGGCGATTAGCACCTTGGAATGGTGTTAGCAATACAACCAACGTTAAATATTTGACTACTTATGCACAGTATTAGAATCTATCTATTCTCTATAGATCATGATGTAGGTATGCAGATTCTTTAGGTAAGCGTAGACTGAACAAAAAAGCTACTGCCATCATTGCCGTGACGTACCAGTAAAAAGTGTTTTCCATACCGATAGATTTTAGGCTTAACGCAACTACCTCTGCAGAGCCACCAAATACTGCATTCGCTATTGCATAAGCTAAACCAACACCTAAAGCCCGAACGTGTGGTGGGAACATTTCAGCTTTAACCAAGCCGCTGATCGAGGTATAGAAGCTAACAATTGCTAACGCTAGAGTGATTAGTAGGAAAGTCAAAAATGGGTCATGCATAGTTTTTAAGGTAAGCAGGATAGGAGCTGTAAGCAGAGTGCCAAGACTGGCAAACCAAAGCATCGAATTACGTCGGCCGATTTTGTCTGCTAGCATGCCAAAAACCGGCTGCATACACATGTAAAGAAAAAGTGCGCAAGTCATGATATAGCTTGACGTCTTAGCGTGCATACCAGCAGTGTTTACTAGATACTTTTGCATATAAGTAGTGAACGTATAAAAAATAAGCGATCCACCTGCGGTATATCCCAGGACGGTAATAAAAGCTGCTTTATGATTACGAAAAAGCGCAGCGATACTACCGGCATCTTTGTCTTTGCGTACTTCCTTGCTAATGGTTTCCTTCAATGTGCGACGCAGTAGTAACGAAATCACTGCTGCAATAGCACCAATTAAAAATGGAATCCGCCAGCCCCAGGTCCGTAATTCATCTTCACTTAGAACTTGTTGTAGGATTACTACTACTAGCACAGCTAGTAATTGACCGCCAATTAGGGTTACATATTGGAACGAGGCAAAAAATCCACGCTGGCCCTTGAGGGCCACTTCGCTCATGTACGTTGCAGTAGTACCGTATTCACCGCCTATCGATAAGCCCTGAAAAAGACGAGCTATTAATAGTAAGATTGGAGCCCAAACGCTAATATCGCTGTAAGTTGGTAAAACAGCAATAATTAAAGAGCCGGCACACATCATTAGCACCGAGATCATCATCGATGTCTTACGACCGCGCTTGTCAGCTACTCGCCCAAACAACCAACCACCAATAGGTCTCATTAAAAAACCAGCAGCAAATATACCAGCGGTGTTAACCAATTGTACAGTAGGGTTATCCGACGGAAAAAATGCCGGCGCAAAGTACATAGCACAGAAGGCGTAAACATAGAAATCGAACCATTCGACAAGATTACCAGAGGATGCTCCAATAATCGCAAAAATTCGTTTACTGCGTTCTTTTCCGGTGTAGTAACCAGTTGTTATCATATTTTTCACTCAGTTGGAACGATCACAGCTTAAACATACTTTGCAATAACCATATTCCGCAAGCAGACTTTTAGATAGAAGTTTGCTAATGTAACCCCTTATCGCAAGCAAGCCAGTTTCCTATATGAACTTAGTTATTTAATCTTTATTTCTTCAACAGAGAAAGCTGGCTTGCTTGCGATAAGGGGTTACATTAGCAAAGCAATAGTCAAAGAACGCTATATCCTTGTCTATGTATCCTGGGAAATCAAATTCCACTAATGCACACCCACCGCGTCCAGCTTGACGATCAAAGTACTACGGTACCCTACCGGCAAAGAATAACCACTATTCAGTGTATCACTGTAAAAAAGATCCCCAGGATCAAGTGTTTTACTAAACCTATAACACACAACAAAATATATCAAATCAGGCGCCTGATTATGCTATTGAGCCAGACGCATAATCAGGTTTGATAAACCTAAAACGAAAACACTATTCCGTATCTACTAGAATATGATTATCGCATATGAGGTTCTAGTCACTAATTTCCGATAAAAAATACAGCATAAACATTAACATCAAGAGCGAAGAACGCAGGCTACTGTGGGTTGATATCTGTAACTAGACTTGTCACTCATAGTGCAGTTTTTCTTAATTTAAATGCATTCAATTGCTATAGCCAGGCTTTAGTAAGATAGTCAGCACTTAATCTGATACATCACAGTAAGTACCAGTCGCACACCGCTTATGCCTAACTGGCAGCCAAGTGCAGACCAAAGCTTAGTTGAATCTAATCACAGTAAAATCAGTAATCGCTAACACTAGAAATTTTACTAATTTGCACATACCAGTACTGGGTCGACGACCATCGTGCGCAGTATAACACCACACCAGGACCTACTAAAAAAATTTGACACTACTTTAACAAAGTTAGCTAGTGCTTTTACGGCTTCAGAGTACACTGAAATCAACGTTACCGCCCAATCATTGACGTCCCTAGAATTATGTATCAGCAATAATGTTTTGTCTGGGCATAAGCATGTTCAAGTTTAGCTGAAAATTTCAGGATGAAATTTACTATATACGAGACACCATATTCTACCAAATTTTTACCGTTTTTTTGAATGACAAGTACCGACACAATTTCTTTAGCATAGCACCTAACAGGCCTACCGGGAACAACACCATTCATACAACGTTACGATTATCTTAATCAACAAAGATGCTAAATTAGCTATCACGCAACATATGTTATGTTGCAGTCCAATCAAATAATTAACCAGTCAATAGCATTATTGATAAATATATCGCTCATCAAGCTTTTCGCGGTGCATGGCTACCAAGGCAAATTTTTTTGTATTTCTATAAAGCGATACAAAACAACACGTTGCTTTATAAGGTTAGCCTCTGTACGTTAGATTACAGTTAATATCAATGCACACAGATACCATTTCCACCAGTACTTGAATAATGAATAAGCAGGTTATGATTTTTATCAGTGACTTAACCTTCTACAGATCTTAACTAATATCGCCATGCAATACTGCAAATAACAAATTATAGAGCCATAACAAAACACCGATAAACATGACTTATTCAATACTAACGCCTATCATGCAACATGATTAATAAGCTGTTATTTAGTAGGTAACAACCACTAGTGTCACACAGCAAGCGAGCACAGCAGCACAGTACTGATGCCACAGGTACTAAATAAGATACGGAGTTAGGGTTGGCCTTGATGATTTGTTTTACTCTAGTCACACTACCGATACTCACCTGGGTATCAATCAACAGCTCAATTGGTGACAAAAACTTGTACGCCATATCAATACCACTATTGTGCATTACTAAGATAACGCTCTAATTCCTATAGCAAAACACACAACGATACCATGACGAAGTCATCCCAGCAGAATACCATTAATCATCAGTAGTCTAAAACGTCAAATATTCGTACTACACTCACCAGCAATACTGTACGACCAAAACAATTAAACTATAGACTGGATTTAAGTGTATCAAGCATTATACAGATTAGTATAGAGCTCATCACTAACCTACCGTTATTATGGTCAATGCCACATAAATGACACTGAAGCAAAAAATTACATACTAGTAATATCGAGATCAACAACGGAAGATATTAACAAAACAACAAAATGACGACACACCATTGGACGGTTTGGTAGTGGCTAGACATTGATAAAAGATTATAAATCTAAGCGCATACCGAAAGATGACTAATTTATTATTGTTATTTTTTTGTACCAATAGCGAACAAACTATCTGATATAGTTATTTTTTTGATTGAGCGCCACTAATAACACTTTTGTGCATTCATTAATGCGCTAGAGAAAATACATTAAATTGATTAAGCTTAGATTTATATTGTTATCGAACACCGTCGACAAACAACTACAGACTTGAGTCACTGCTGGCGCTAAATGTATTTGACAGCAAACATTACTACAAATTACTACAGGTAATCCTCCATTAGCATTAGCGCTAACATTGAGTTATAGCCTGAGGTCTTGTATGTCATCAGGTGATGGAACACAAGCAACTATTTTTTTAGTTCCAAGATTCTGATTAACGATGTATTACCATACTGACGTATTTACTTACAGATACTCAAATAAGGCTTCTAGTATGATTAGGCTGCATTTAACCTTGGTTTATAAGTCTGCATAGTCAAGGTACTATGACAGTACGGTAACATCCAATGTTACAAATAAAATATGCCTCATAAAATTGTAACACACTAGTAAATACTAGTGCTTACTTATAGGTTCACTAAGATCTGGCTATGGGTATGATAGTCAAGTTGACTATACAATATAAGAACGTCACTGTTCCAGGGTAGCTCTGTGACATGGCTGTATGCGTTTGCTCGCTCATAAACGGCTAAATCCTATACAGCAAACGATATGAGCGATAAATAGGTGTAACTTAAGGGTAAAATCCTGGGCTACAATGACAAGGTGCGTCAATCGGTAGTAATATAATTACGTTTTATAAAAGTATATAAGCAACAAACTTACGGAGGTTAGAGGTATTTCAGCTCAATAACTCATTTGGGCTATGCATAGTTCGCGTTTATACTCATGAAACATTCATACCCAAGATAAGCTACAAGCCAGTGAATTAATAAAATCAAGATTATCAATAAACATTTAGATACACTGAATCAATGAAACTAAGATAGGCAGCGCTACTAATAAAAACAGGGAAATAACGCAATTTATCGTTAATCTTAAAAGTACCTGCTATTGCTTTAAGCAGCAAAGATGGCTAGTCGCTATTACAAGTCACACAAATCTGGGTATATAAAGCAACACACAATACCATTGGGATCATATAGTTATCGTAATTTATTTCGCTCGTGCAGCTAATCATGTAGCTAATCAAGCCTTAAGTCTATCTTGATACTTTCAAAAAGTTTGAGTATTTAGCCTGACATTTAGAAGAGCACACATTTATGGCAGCCTTTTTATAAAGGACAATGCCTTTATATAAAAACTTTTATATAACACTGACGCTTTTTAACTTCATGGTGATAGTGTTATTAAAATAGTCTGCTATATCATCACGCCTCTTACGACTGAGTCAGAAAATCTTCATGATCGATTTATTTAGCGGACTGGATGCCTGGATTTTAGTAGGTCTATTGCTTGCTTTGGCCTTTGTACTTGCCTTTGAGTTTATCAATGGTTTTCATGATACCGCTAACGCGGTGGCTACAGTTATATATACTAAAGCCATGCCGCCGCATCTAGCCGTATTTTTCTCTGGAGTTTTCAACTTCCTTGGCGTATTGCTTGGTGGTGTTGGCGTAGCCTACGCTATTGTACACTTGCTGCCGGTAGATTTGCTGATTAATGTGAACACTAGCCATGGGTTAGCAATGGTATTCTCTTTATTGGCAGCGGCGATCACCTGGAATCTAGGAACTTGGTACTTCGGCATACCTGCTTCTAGCTCCCATACATTGATTGGTTCGATCCTCGGTGTTGGTCTAACCAATGCTATGATTAACGATATACCCCTAGCTGACAGTATAAACTGGCAAAAAGCAATTGATATCGGTGCCTCACTAGTGCTATCTCCATTAGCTGGCTTTCTGGTCGCTACCATAGTGCTAGTTGGTCTGCAATGGTGGCGCCCACTATCAAAAATGCACAAGACTCCAGATCAGCGCCGCAAATTCGACGACAAGAAGCACCCGCAGTTCTGGAACCGTTTAGTCTTAGTTATTTCTGCCATAGCTGTAAGTTTTGTACACGGTTCTAACGATGGCCAGAAAGGCATTGGGTTAATTATGCTGGTGTTGATCGGTATTGTGCCTACGCAATTTGTGCTTAACCTAGGCAGCACTACTTATCAGATCGAACGTACTCGTGACGCTACTATACATTTAAGTCAGTTCTATCAGCGCAACAACGCTACTTTGGAAGATTTTTTAGCGCCCAGCAGCAGTATAAGAGACGATTTACCAGGTAAGCTTCAATGCAATCAACAACCAACCAAGATGACCATAAAAGCATTAATAGAAACTTTGCAAGGCGTCTCTGACTACCATACATTAAACTCTGATAATCGTATTGAGGTACGCCGCTACCTGCTATGTTTAGATGATACCGCCAAAAAAGTTAGTAAATTACCTATACTAGATACGAGCGAAAAATCAGACCTAGATAAGTTACGCAAAGACTTAACCGCAACTACAGAATATGCGCCTTTCTGGATAATTTTGACAGTAGCACTAGCCATAGGTCTAGGCACTATGGTAGGCTGGAGACGTGTTGTCTTGACTATTGGTGAGAAGATTGGCAGGCAAGGCTTGACCTATGCTCAAGGCATGTCGGCACAGATTACCACGGCAAGCATGATTGGCCTTGCCAATATTTTTAGTTTACCAGTCTCAACTACGCACGTATTATCGTCAGGTGTTGCTGGGACTATGGTCGCAAATAAGAGTGGACTGCAAGGTAATACGGTGAGGACCATTCTCATGGCTTGGGTACTAACTTTGCCAATGACTGCTGGCTTGTCAGCTGGATTATTCTGGTTAGCTTCCAAGGCGTTAAGCAACTGACTGGCTATTGTCTAAAACAGAATGCGCAATCCTGATGGCAACTGAATTCGCCAGAATATCTTAATATTCTATACAAACCAGAATAACTTACAACTCTCAAGCTTACCGACGTTATTACAGATATAAACCATAAACCCCACAAAATACCACAAGACTAATAATCAACACATAGATAGCATGCCACGTACTAAAAAAGACATGACTGATTTTTTTAGCTTCTGTCTTAATGCAATAAAACTAATCTACTAATACAAACAAGCAGATTAAATAATTCACAGAGATCATTATTACCTATAATAAAACGCAAGGAAAGATCACAATAAAAACATCTCAATAAATGCAGGTTAATTTAACGTTTTTTAGTTTATTATTCAACTGTTTATTTAGCTTACCTACAAGGTAGTACCTTATAAAATGTCTGACTAGCCTTATATGAAGGCTGATCAGGCATATCCCTGGTGCATTTTAGTACTCAGATCAATAAATTTATTTTTAATAACGCATAGTATAATTTGCATCGTGGTATCATGCCTATGATAGTAGGCTCTAGCTTTATGGTTAATATTAAAATTAATATCCTTACACAACTAGCCATGTCTTTGCTTGTTGTGCTTAAACATAACAATCGAATACGTACACCTGACTATTTAGGCGCTTGCTTCAATTGCATATTAATTAGCTAAATGTTATCCTCAATGTAAAAATGTACGGCACCGCATAGTGCCAACTTATTCCTGGTTTTGAGTATTACCAATCTATGTATACTATTAATTACCTTCAGTATGCTCGATATACTCAGTATAAGCGATTAGTTTTACGCACCAAAGAGCATCATTATTAATGATGACTAATCTTCACTCCCCACTCAAGCAACACTATAGGATTGACAGCCCCGGTAAAATATTTAACTCGCTAACCTTATTATTATAGGAAAATTAGTGAATAGTTGCTTTACTCTATAAAGTATAGTCAGCGAAACTATTGAGCATTATAACGCTCAAGTGTAATTGTCAGTAGCGTATTCAAGTGAACTATAAACAACATATGCGAATTAGGACACGTGACAGCTGCTCGCAAGCAAAATAGCAAAAGGAGATGCAGCACGGACACTAAGTATGTACGATTGATTTTTCCTCTAGCGTATAATCTAACCCAATACGATATGTTGTGTTTAGAATACCAGTTTTTGCTGTACAACCTCTAACACACCAGGTTCATTTATTACATGACCAACCAAACGCTAACGAATAGCATTGGTAGCATGTGTAATCTTAATCTGGCAAAAATACTCGACTGACACAGCTATATAGTTGCGCACTAGGGGATCCTGTAAATAATCACAAAATCTTAATATTACACCCTTTAGACCAATCATGATCAACGATCACACTAGTAGGCAACTGTCGCATAATGCAACTGCATTATTAAGTATCTCTATGCTAAGTTTACATTTAAAATAAATAATACGCATAAGTTGAGTAGTTTAAGTGTTGCTCTTGACATAAATACAACTAAAAAATTTAATACTATATCGTGATAACCATAGCGATAGACCAGATAAGAGAAGATTGTGCAGATTTCCTCTGCGCTACATGTGCACCACTTAATGCAGCGCATGAACACCGCGAGATGTAAATTCCATGTTGTGGCAAGAAAATAACATGGTACGTACCAACTGTCATCCACCTTAACCATTGCGCTAAAGCGGCTAACATTAACAATAGACATAGTCGCAGGCTTACGCTATAAAATACTTACAGCTATTACGCGACAGTACGCAGAAAATATATAACTTTAATAATTTGATAAATGGTTCGCATGTAACCTCTCCCAGTCAAATTTACATACGCATTCTGTACCGTTTATTGCCTTTAATGTACTTTAATGTACTTTAATGTACTTTAATGTAATTAGCTAAAGCTTATTGACTTAATGCGCAAGCTAATGTTGAATATACTACCATCATCGATATTAAATTAACGATAATTATAGATTATGGGTAAAAGCAGTACTGATGATGCTGAACTAAAAGTCGCTCGGGTAATATTCCATGCAGAGTAACTCAATCATAATTGAGCACACATTGTAATTAAAGCAATGAAGCAGGTTAATAAGAAACAGCAGATATAATGCTCCAAATATTACTGCTTAGATCAAGTTTATGCAGATCCTTTTTATTGTTGTTAACGCTAAAATATACCTGATACATATTGCCACGCATATATAATCTAAGGCAGACTAATCATAGTTGACTGTAATTAGTCTTAAAATTAATGAAGCTTCATATTTACTATACATAAGTAGATGTTATCCATAACAATATAAGGCTGTATCCATTGCTAAAAACAATAATACAGGTAGACTGAAGAATTACAAAAAGATTTTATGCGTAAGTCTATCTAATCCATATACATTTAGAAAAACCAACATGAAAAAACTCGCGTACTAGCTATATTTATAGCTATAAACACAATTAGATTGTTAACTCACATTAACACTGGCGCCAAGCCTATTTTATAATAGGCAACCGAACCTGTAGCTGGTCAATCAGATACGCTTATACCCACCTAAGCAGCAAAGTTGTGCGTAGTTACCGAACCCCTATATAAAAGCTCGATCAACCAGACATAACTCTATCGCGTAGCGCGCCTGACCACATCATCTAGCAATCAAGGCTGTTAGTGCATAATCATAAGAGTTAACAACTATAAACTAGTTTAGAATATGGGCTTCATATTAAATAACATAATAACATGGTGTAATAATTTAACTGCCACTAATCACGTTTTTTTATAGAAAAATAAATAAGCAGTAGTAGTCTTAACTTAATAACCTAATCTAATAACTAGTATATTGAGCAATTAGTATACCCATAACACTATGTCGATAGTGCCAGCACTATATAATGTAGACTACCTATTATAGCCTATCATATGACAAATCATTGAGTTCAAATTTATCTATCAGATATACAGAAAAATCTGGCGCTTGCTATCTTGCAGCGCTTTGACATCATTAGTTATGACTTACTGGTTTCACTATTCAACGCAACTATGCTAATCACAAAAATCGTAGAAGTTATGCTTAACATATATACCGTAAATCTAAATGTGAGGGCATAGTCTACGTGCTGTTCAAGTTTGCTAGTGATCGCAAAATAAATCAGGCGCAGAATATCGGCTAAAAAGTAATTAGTTAGGTAACTGTTAAAGTTTGGTTGCATGGCATATTGTTATATTTTTATCGCACTTGCAAATATTTTAGCTGACTGTCGCTAGTGCATATGCACTTTAATTAAATCATCTTTTTAGCGTGGCAATAAGGTGTGCTAACGCACCAAAGACATCTGTAGCCTGCTAAATAAAAAGCATGCAACTACCTCTACTACCTATTCTAACATACAGTTAGGTAAATCAATACCTAGATTTTTTAGCAGTATAAACTTTATAGTTGGATTAAAATCTAGAGCCATATCCATAGTTTCATAGTAGCAAAGTTTGACAAGAATAATTGCAACCTTATGCAACATACCAAAAAACTACTGCTAGATTTAATAACTTTGATTGTAGCTTTTGTATACATACTAGCGGTATAGTGTTATAGTCATATCTAAGTTATACTGCATACCAATTAACAACATTAATTGGTATGCGCATCATGCGCATAACGCTAACTCCAACATTTTAGTCAACATTACGTTGAAGAAAGATCACTGAAGTGACCAGTTTATTGATAGTATCTAGTTATAGCGAACGCCTTGAATATTGACACCTTACATCCTTAATAATCACAAATATGCGGTACCAGCACAACTACTGGCAATAAATTGCCAGTAGTTGTGCTTATATCTATCAGCTGTTTAAATGATCTTATAAATCTAGTAAATATCTTTAACTAATATTACATACAGCCTTGCCTAATGTGACTATTGAGGCGATCTATCAAGCCTTGTCAGCATGCTAAAATGTAGATCAAAAATTACTCACTACGCAATGCAATGTTAGGCAATATCTAGAGACACGTATCTCGGCGCTATAATATATTACTTGCAATGCGTACATGCAGCGCCAGGAAGCAACAAACTTGCACAATATTAATGAAAGCGTCGTTTATGCCAGTGATGCTCTGCTAGTGGATATATATAGAATTTGAATCATTGAGACAATAGCGCTGAGGTTGGTATGCGCAACACTAAAACCTAAGCAATTTAGTACAGTCAAACTAGGTATACCTGCTTATGCTAGATCTTGAAGCACAAGACGTTGTTTGGTTATAGTAAGCTATGTTGGACATTGACTGCAGTCGTTAAAACGGATTAGTTTTAACCTACTACTCATGCACAGCTAGTTAGATTTTATTGTAATAAATAATTATGTACTATGCCGTCATCACATAAAATTATTAAAATCAATCTATATTTCTTATCTACTTTTATTTATTTTGCGACTATTATGGCGCAAATCAAGATTGTTCGCGATTACACTTCTTTTAAAGTACCGCTACAGTCGTTTAGCAAGTTAGTGCATAGTAATCCAATTGCAGCGCATATAGCAGCTTTAATAGTCAAATTAATCATTTCAAGCAAAATGATAACAGGACTTGTGTAGCTGAGGTATCTGTTTAATGCATGAGCTGTCGTGAGCTACAATATAAAAAACAAAAAAAACAAGCTCATGTTGCTTATTCTGATAGCAGCCAAAGAACATTTAATATTAAACGTTAGGTGCCATATGCTAACATCGATACGGAAAATGTCGGTTATGGTCAATAACCTAGACCTAAATACGTCTGCTATTATCATTCTCGTAAAAGTATTTTTTTATACTATAAACGTGGCTAAACTTTTTTAGAGACGAAACTCAATAAACCACGGGCAACAGAACCGATAATGTCGGTGTCAATGCTACTATTACTTCTATCAATAGTTCTGCTACTACCAACAACTATTCACCACTGCATAGTTCAGTACTAACTGATTGGGTCTCAGTTACTTTAGTTTTACAGATTACAGGGATTTAGTAGTGCTTATATGCACAATCCGTACACGATACGTCTCATCAGACAAGTACGATATGCTAGTTAAATGTAAGGTACAGCCTCTTATTAAGAATAAGATGATGGTAAAAAGCAATAAGTAAAACTTACTAACTCATAACATCAAACTTAAAAAACAGTTATTTATTATAAATCACAACTTATCTATTTGTTACGACACGCATCCTAAAATTTACTATAAATAAATCTCAGTACAAATTACTTATACTAAAAAATTTAACAAACATTAATAATGTTCTTTACTTTAAAAAATTTTACAGCATTCTGAATTATAATTAGCAACAACAAAATATCTTAGCCTCTGCATAAATGCTAAAGCGTGATATTAGCATTCATGCATAAGAATAAATTAAACTCATGGTGCCAAGCGCTCACGAATCCACTCGCCAGCTTTAAGGCGATAATTCAAGCGGTCATGCAGACGGCTAGCACGTCCTTGCCAAAACTCTATACGCTCAGGCAATAAACGATAGCCACCCCAATACGTAGGACGGTCTGGTTGAGTATGACTGAAACGCTGTTTAGTTGCATTGAGTAAGCCTTGCAGCTCTTCACGATCACAAACAACTTCGCTTTGCGGCGATGCCCAAGCTCCTAGACGACTACCTAATGGACGGACTTCATAATAAGCATCTGACTCTTCAGGCGTAACCTTAGACGCCAGCCCCTCGATACGTACTTGGCGCTCCAGGGTTGGCCAAAAAAAAGTCATAGCCGCAAAAGGCCAGGCTGCAAGTTGTTTGCCTTTGGCACTCTCATAGTTAGTAAAAAATATAAAACCATGAGCATCTAAGCCCTTTAGAAGCAGGATGCGACAATGTGGTCGACCTTCATGGTCTACCGTAGATAAAGTCATTGCATTGATTTCCATTGGTGACTGCTCGGTTTGCATCGCATCGCTAAACCATTGGTAAAACAACGCAAACGGCTCAGCAGAGGCTTGGGCTTCGCTTAAACTGTACCGTGTATAATCACGACGCATATCTGACAGTATCTTAGTCATGCAGTTTTATCCTTCTATCTCAAGAGATAGGTGTTTCACCTGATCATTTTGTGCTAATGTATTAACTTTTAGCGCAACCTTTAGCTATGACTACATTTTTTCGTAGTTAGATCCAGACGCCGCCTACATAATGCCAACTTTAGTAACCAATATTCTACTTAGCATCACTAGCATAGTTAGTCGCTGAGCGAGCATAATTTACATGTAATTATTAAGCTTAATATCATTGATGCAACCATTAATAGCTGATAGTAAATGTCAGCGTTAGTATATCTAAATATATACAAACTAAGATTACATGCAACATTAGTCATTTATGATTAATCTGATATGCAGCCCAAACTTAAATAGATTTTGATAAATAGGTTGAAGCCAACTAAATATCCTAATCTGATAATCCTCGCTAGCAACCTTGATGTAGTAATGCGCAATACCATATCAGTTGAGTAAAAATCATAAATGAAGTATGGATAAACTACATACTGCCAACTGGGGAACCGCTACAGACTAAATGATTTACAGCTCGTTTAAGATGGCGACGACTTTAATACCTTAAACCAGGCGCTATATAGCTTAGGACAAAATGTACGACCACATAAAACTTTAGTGCTATGCATGAGTATTGATTTTAGTCAAGCTAAACGGATAATTGGCTAGGGCTGGCTATATGCTAGTCAGATAGAGCTTCTACCTCTTACGCATAACCTTGACTTTATAAACCAACCATCAAGGTAAGACTATAAACATTACTAATAACTTGCCAGACAGGCCTCGATTGCCGCGCCATTTTTGTCTACTGTATTACCTGGTGCAGGAGGCTGCTAGATAGTCACCCTAAACCTTACGATACTAAGCAAATATTTCACCAAACCAAAGTACACTTAAAGTATTAAGATAAAATTTGAGTAACTTTGAGCGGCTAAAAACCGAATATAACAGTATTGCGCACCATTCGAGCTAGCGCATTGTGATATCTTACTATTATTGAATATACTTTTAGTATATCGATTGACGTTATAATTCTAAACACAGCTAATTATCTGAATTAATGGCTAATGGCAGGTTAATGTTGATGTCAGCAGTAGCTGGTAACATTAAAAATAAATACGTTAAGTTAATACTATTTTACATAAAACTACATTGAAGAAATTCGACCTGGTCTGCAGTGTAATACTAAAATATAATTTTTAAGCTAGAGATGAGAAAATGTCCATTTCTAGCAGTGCAGGAACTAACTTGCAGTGCAAGTTGCTAAAAATGCAGCAGAAGTTGTATCATTACAGTGTAAAAGAAACCAATCATTGAAGTGTTATAGAATGTGTTAACTAAACATAAAACCTAGACGAAAGAAAGCCTGCTCGCATTTAGGCTACGTATAACTTAAAATAGCGTACTTAAATTTTGATAGCTACTTTCTGGTATTTCCTATACTCAGGACTATGCTGTTCTTCTTTATAGAACGCTTTTTTCTAAACCATAATGCAGAAAATTGCTATATGATTTATTTAATATAGCTTAGTTATAGCTCTACACTTGCTACATATATATATTTATTTTTATGGATTACGTAATAAATAAACATTTACTGATCTTTTCTTTTGCACTAACTCTATACATGGCTATCCATATTACTAAAGCCAATAAATATAAGTAATTGTACCTTTAGTATTAATTCTTCTATATGTATCATTTAAATTCAAGATTGCTAACGATAATTTAGTAAGCTTTGATATTGGTATAAATGATGCACTCAACATTAAACTAAAAGTTACATGCCAGTAGATAGCAAGTGACTTTAATAGCAGCGACTAAAGTCTGTACGTTGATAAAGAATACTATAGCGCCTACCTGTTTCAGGTATAGGTTTTATCATTAGAAATTTTATATTCCAACTTTAAGATCTTTTATAAATCTTATTAGCTGAGTGCGTTCAGTTTACACTGATCAAGCTAGACCATTAATCTGATTTAGTTTAAGCTGAGCAGCTTAGCTGAAGATTAGCAAGTCGATCTTCATGTAATATTTTTAAGGATGACTAGGCGCATGTTAAACGCAACAAGAAAGCATTAACCAAATAATAGTCACTTCATACAGACTAACTCCCTTGGCGTATAAGATCTTTCAATCAAGTACGCGGGAGAGTGACGCCGCATTGGCCCTGATATTTGCCTGCACGATCTCTGTAAGAAACTGCGCAGACCTCGTCGGACTGTAAAAACAGCATCTGTGCTACACCTTCATTCGCGTAGATCTTCGCCGGCAATGTAGTAGTGTTAGAAAACTCTAGCGTGACGTGGCCTTCCCATTCTGGCTCTAGCGGAGTCACGTTAACAATGATGCCACAACGCGCGTAGGTACTTTTACCAAGGCAAATAATTAGCATATCGCGGGGGATACGGAAAAATTCTACAGTGCACGCTAAGGCGAATGAGTTCGGCGGAATAATACATACATCGTTCTTAACGTCGACAAAGCTATTTTCATCAAAGTTTTTTGGATCGACAATCGCTGAATTAATATTGGTGAATACTTTAAATTCATTGGCACAGCGCACGTCATAGCCATAACTGGAAACACCGTAAGAAATCATGCGATTTTCGCCTTTGCCGTAAACCTGTTGTTCAACAAACGGCTGAATCATACCGTGTTCTTGCGCCATACGGCGAATCCACTTATCCGATTTAATACTCATAGTAAATATCCTGATAAAATTAATAGTAAGGTAAAATACCTATGTTAGATATCTTATCTAAGTTTGCACCCATAGGCTAAAATAGAATAATAGATTATTCACAAGCGTTATGTATGCTAAAACCTCAGTCGACGACACTAAAATCGGCTTTAATAGCGCCAGGTAACTGTAAATACCATTATAAGTCATAAAAATAGAGTAACACTTAAAAATACCATTGGCACATCTAAAAAAAAAGGTTAACATAGAGTCACTGTGCTGCTTGTGTCACTGAGAATATCTACACGATATGTTGAATTTCGATCCAACCATCTTTAAGAATTTTTCCTGCTCTTTGCACTCAGTCTCGGCCAGGGCTTTTTCTGAGTCGCAGTTAACTTTGTACAAGGAGATATACTATGTCTAATCGCCAAACTGGTACTGTTAAATGGTTCAATGATGAAAAAGGCTTTGGCTTTATCACTCCGCAATCCGGTGACGACCTGTTCGTTCACTTCAAAGCTATTCAGTCTGATGGTTTCAAAAGCCTTAAAGAAGGCCAACAGGTTTCTTTCATAGCTACACGTGGCCAGAAAGGAATGCAAGCCGAAGAGGTGCAGGTCATCTAACCTATACCAGGTGAAATTAAAACCCGCTATCAAAAGGCGGGTTTTTTATTGCTGCAATGTCTGGGCTAGTATAAAAATATAGTTAGCTGGCTTACCTGCGATAAAAATACATTGGTGTAACTGATGGTGTATCAAAGTTACTAGCATGCTGGATAGCTAACTTGTGTTGTATCTACAAAAGCTTACTCACAAATTTTTCCTGTCCAAAAGATTTTGCTCAAATACTTGAGCACATTCTCTTGTCCATGCTGCACTAATTCAGTGGATTAAACTGCTCTCTAACTACACTTACTTACGGTTCCAGAGTACTGCTTATTGTAGCTGCAGAAGAGCGCGAGTACTAAATTAACATTTCACGCTGCCTGTCCGTAAACTCTACTAGCCACCGGTTAACGATTTATGAACAATTATTTTCCTGCAATAGCTCACAAAAATCTATAGAAAAAGCGCCTCTTATCTTAAGATATCCGACAGGAACTTATCATAACAAAGACTCGCCTTATCTTCATTATGATAAGTATGCATTTGACTATTATCTGCCTGCCTCTTCAACAGATTAATAATGTCTTCAAGCAATAGTCCGGTAAATTTATCATGCGGCATCAGTCTAACGCAAAACACTCTATGCTTTTCTATGGCCATGATAAAGCCTGGATTAGCCTTGCAGCCAGCAATTACAGAGACTAAGATTGACGTCACATCAGGCTACTTATTACTACTATCCGTAATAAATTATTCCTAATCATGCGGTATGCTATACAAAATAGCTCTTTTGCAAAAAAGACTAGCAAAATAAATCTCTTTTCGCTAGTTAAGTAAAGAACCAGCTGATATAACTAATATACAACTGCATTACATTGAGTCACCATTTGCGCTGTAGTAGATATAATTATATTGCTCTAACGCAGTGGAGTTCTTAGCTTTATGATGATCTAAAAATCTAAACTGACTATTGATCAGTTTGAAGTAGATTTTTTCGAAAATATCTTTATTGCAAGAAAACTTTATTTTTTATTCTAAACTAGAACATTTTTGCTTAGATCTATTTTGTAGTATTTTGTATGAAGATACACCTCTGGCTCTAGCAGTGCATGAGTTTAAAGTATATTCCAAAAATCAAACAAGCAGTGTAACGACATCAACAACGAGGCAAGAATTGCAGCGGATCTACAGGCTTTCCTTGGTGGCGAATCTCAAAGTGCAGTTTTACTTGATTTGTACCAATTGATCCCATTTCAGCAATTGCCTGTCCAATCTTGACTTGCTGTCCTTCACGAACAAATAACTTGCGATTATGACCATAAGCGCTGACATAAGCATTGCTGTGTTTGATAATAACTAACTCACCGTAGCCACGCAAACCGCTCCCTGCGTAAACCACTGTTCCATCAGACGCAGCAAAAACAGCTTGCCCTAAACATCCCGCTATATCAATACCTTTATTTAAGTTGCCACTTGAAGAAAATTTTTTAATTAATACCCCGCTTGAAGGCCATTTCCAGTTAGTTGGTGTAGACCCTACAGGAATTACTAACGCAGGTGATATTTTACTAGCAAACGCATGACTAGCGGTGCCTGCAGATCTAGTAATTATTGTATTTTGACTTGAAAAAAAAACCGAATCTCCAGATTTTGTCACAACTGCCGTAGCAGACGGCAAACCAGTGCATCTATTAAAACAGATAGTCTGACCAGGATATATAGTATACGGGATAGGAATATTATTCCTAGTTGCAAGCACTTTGTAATGCCATCCATAACGTAAGGCAATAGAAAACATAGTGTCTCCTTTGCGCACTATATATTGCTCGATAGCAATCGTTGATTGTTGCGGCACTGCACCAGTACTGTTCCGCTCGAAAATCCGAGCATTACTGGATGAAAGGTTTAAACAGCCTGTCAACAAGAAACTCAATACAAAAACAAATATCAGTCGCTGAAAACTTATTTTACTCATAAACTACGCAGGACCTGTGCGACTTTATTCGCCGCTTCACTTGCAATGATTAAATATAAACGCCTGTATCAGACTTAAAATATAAAGACAGCATAACTAGACACTAGCTTTTGCCGAAACACGACAAAAATATAAATTTATTATATTTAAATTTAGCTTTTAGTCAGATTGACTAAATACGCTCAACCATAAGACATATCCACCATCAACAAGATTCACTATTTGCGAAGAAATGATCGGCCTTATAAGACTATTTGGCAGCAAAACAGAGCGCACAGCACCTGTGGTATACGCTTAAAAGCTTTTATTATCACAAATTATGAGCATCAATTGCTCTACTTTGCCAGCTCATGCCAAGATAACTAACCGCTAGCTAGATGGGGTTGCTTAATCATACAACACTTGTAGCATATTGGCAGCGACAGCGTGATGGTAATACTGTTATATGGTGCTAGTGCTTTACTTAAACATCTCAGCCATTGCTCTAGCGAAACATCACGTTATGCAGGTTTAGCTCTAATAGACGATTCTTGACGAGATTCTGCAGAATTTTAATGCGCTCCCACAAAAAGCACCTGATCCACTAGTTGTGACAACAAAGCAGCATGGTAACCATAACTAGCGCCTATCTCTAATATTATATCTAAAGAACCAGCTGCCGGTAGCTCAGTCTGCGCACTACTATATCAGGTTATGAAATGGTTTAATTATAACTAATCAACAATACTGTATATTCATAGACACGATAAACCATAACCTCATAAACAAACAAGTGCTGCAAATTATGTCGGATGACTTCTAACGCCTCGGTGTCATACAAAGTCTATTATATGTATGCTGAATGAAAAGCTTATAGAGTACACCAAGAATGTCATACAATGCCGTAGCTTAGCAAACTATCTTTATTTCACATACCATTGAATGCAGCCCCCTTAAGCCAGCTCTCCAGACAACTAAAGGCATCACTAAAGGTACGATCTAGCTGTAACGGGGTAATAGAGACATAACCTTGCATTATTGCATAAAAGTCAGTGCCTGGGCTACAGTCTTTGGCATCACCAGCTGTAGCAATCCAGTAACCTTCTTTACCATATTGGTCAACCACTTTTAATGGCGCTAAAGCACGAGAGCGATGGCCAAGGCGCGTTAGCTGTATACCACGAATATAATTGAGGGGCATATTAGGAATATTAACGTTAAGCACTGTGTGCTGCGGTAAGTCCAACGAACCGTAAGCCACCACTAGTTTGCGCGCGAAATACGTTGCTGTAGAGAGGTTCTCTAATTGCCTTGAAGCAAACGAAAAAGCAAAAGAAGTACGACCTAAAATGCATCCTTCAAGGGCTGCCGCTACGGTACCAGAATACAGCACGTCATCACCCAGATTAGCACCTAGATTAATACCAGATACCACCAGGTCAGGCTCCTGATTTAATAAACTATTGATTGCTAAGTATACGCAGTCAACAGGAGTGCCGTTCACGCTAATAAAGCCATTAGCTAAAACTTGCGAGCGCAACGGACGATTGAGCGTCATTGAACTACTAGCGCCGCTCTTATCCTGGTGAGGGGCAACTACCACACACTCGGCATAATCCTGCAGTGCAGTATAAAGTGCAGCAAGGCCTGGCGCAGTTACACCATCATCATTTGATATTAAAATATGCATAGATTATTCGTCATTCCTGTCGGCACTAGATCAATAAGCTTAAGCATTAATATAGTAGTGAACAGCTAGCTAATAAAAGAAATTTTAATTACAGAGTGTTGAGCATTGACTAACATCATACTACGGCAAATAGCCGATAGGCAGTTGTATGATGCTCTCTTCCTGGCTAAGAGAGGCGCTCACTAACTAAAACTCAAGCAGCTATAGTGCACCAGCAGAAATCGTTCACTCAAGCTTATAGGAACGTATAACTGAATAGTGAATAGCCAAGTATAAGCCCATATATTCAATATCAAGCACTGGAAAATGGCAATCACTGATCAACACTAACAAATAACTAACCTTAGATATATTACTAAAAATTAGCCACGATACGTGCTACATACTTTACCAGTATTCACTACAATTACTGCCGTTTGTGGCTACAGCGTTAGTTTTTAGTAGCTCAAAAACTGTATATAACTCATCAACTATCAGCTAGCACGGGCGGTAGCAATTGTAGGTAACTACTTCACAAGTAAGGCAAAACTGTTAGCTGAATGCTGCACTGCGTTGCAGCTGACGCTTCTTGCTAGCAATCAAGATAGTCTGAAAGGTGCCGTTTCTGCACCACTCATACACGAGTAGGTTTTGCCAAGAAATTACATGCTAAACCGCTAGCTTGTTAATACCTAACAATCTATAGCATGGTATATTATTCTATTAGCCTAGTTGCAGATCATTCAGCGTGTAACAACAAAACGACAGAGTGCGCCGCAATTCCTTCTTCACGTCCTGTAAACCCAAGCTTTTCAGTAGTGGTAGCTTTCACGTTCACTTGATGCAGTTCAGTTTGTAGATCTGCAGCAAGCAATATACGCATCGACTCAATATGCTGAGCTATCTGAGGTGCTTGGGCTACAATAGTATTATCTACATTACCAACTTTCCAGCCATTAGCGTGAATCAGGTCAACTACGTGACGTAACAGTACACGGCTATCTAAACCTTTACAGGTAAGATCTGTATCTGGAAAGTACTTACCAATATCACCTAACGCAGCTGCGCCGAGTAAAGCATCGCTCAAGGCATGCAACATAATGTCGCCGTCAGAACAAGCTAGTAGCCCATGGTGGTGCGCAATACGCACACCACCTACGGTGATGAAATCGCCTTCAACAAAACAGTGTACATCATAACCATGACCAATACGCATTAGAATACTCCAATATACTTTATATGGTATATTCTAACTACTTTAACCTCATATAAACCGAGCAAATCCTGATTGTAATATAGCAAAAGCCTTGATACACTAGCCATAAAGTAACTATAGTCATAGCTAGGTAGTAGGCGCAGCATAACAAATGCATTGCCGCTTTGGTCTCTTGCTACTAGATCTATCTATCTGAGTTATATTGTAAAGATACATACTGCAACAAACTGTACTTATTCCTTGAGCAGTAGGTCATCTAGCGCTTTTCTAAAACCACAAAAAATCTTCAATTAAATGCAATGCATATACTGCACAATTATATATGTCAACAATTCTTTATCTAGTATTTGTTCATAACTTTCAAGTATAATACCAGGCGTATCAGGATAAAATACGTGTATTTTTTGCTGCTACACACGTGTAAACGCAACTAACGTAGTTTAGTATTGCATGTCACTAAAGTCAAATATAATTCAACAGCCATGCACTAAGCGAAGGACTTCCGCTTTAAGCTTTCAAGAATTAAATATAACACTTGTAACTTACTGTTTACTCTATTTTCAATAGCAAGAAAACACTAAAAATTATACCACAAACCAGCACATTAGAATAATACTGATAGTATTTATATCAACTAATAAAAATCTTTAAGGCGCGATAAATGTTTTAGTTTTATAGGCAATATCAAAAGTAGATGACGGTATGAATATTCTTGCTTGTATATAACACTAATAGCTTTATTAAAAACTGCTAAGCCAATGGTACTGATCAATTAAAGTATCTAGCAGGATTAACGTTAGTTTTAGCTATTTTACAAGCTAGCAGAACAGTTTAGTACTACCGCTTATTTTGCTAAGCGCTGAACTGCGCTCGACGCTTATAATGACTAACCTGAATAAATAGTGGTCATATCTTGACCAGAACCAAAAACACTGATGATTACTAGCTAGCCACAAATTTTACGACAATATGCGAGCGTTGCACACATCAGTTATACTGAACAAGTGTAATCAAAAGATAAATGCACACTACAGTTGCTCAGATGGATAATTATAGTATAAACAATCTCTTAAATAGTAACACAAATTTCATAACTAAAGACAGAATAGAGTACTTTTAAGTCAATGTTAGACAATTTATAATAAAAGTATTGTTATACTGCTAAAGGCAACCACATACAACAGCGGCTCACTCATCTTTAGCATGACGACATCAGCTTTAGAAATCTTAAAAGACTTTTGTTCTGAATAGTTAGAGCTGCAGAGGACTGAATCATGCTATTTTTTCTATAGAGCAACAATCTGAGACAGTGATTATAAAGCATGGCTCAGTAATAAATAGTCTAGGCAAAAGTAAGACATTATTACTCTATATTGGATAGCTACAAAGAATTCTTATGAGTAGCAATGGAAGCGTGAATAATTTGCATAGAGTACACTCGCAAAAAAATTATCATACCGTTAGTCGTGCAATTTATGTGGTTTTATCTGCAATTATGCATGGATATTGAGCGAACTAATTGCTAGTTTTAAGCATATTTATTGGCATGGTTATTAAAGCCTTACCATAAGTTACTTATGGTCTTCGTACACGACTGGCGCACGGTTAGATAGTCGCCTAACATTGCTACACATGCATCTGTGCGCATCACTATTTTCACTTACTATAAATAGTCTAGTGTAATTAGTGAATTAAAAATTCAATCCGCATAACTCCATAATCAGCAGCTCAGATATTGGATGATTGGCTAAAAAAGAGCGAAAAAGTTTTTTATAGAGGTACTGCGAAACTAACGCTCCGATAAATTAGCGGGCGATGCCAGATACCGCCATGCAAGACGTAAGAGTATACTTATTGCCAGATTAAGAATATAGTCGGAGCAATTTAGCTCGGTGAAAAGCCAGTGGCGTTGCTGTAGTGGCTACAGCTGTATAGTACTCCGATTGATAGCACTATAGAAGCAGGCAGAAGTATTTCTTTCGCCAAAGTTGCGCGAGCTATTAAGTATTTTGCAAAAGCCTAGTTTCAATAACTAGAGCATAGCAGCTCACTCTTAATTGTTTATACAAACCTTATCTATAGTAAATTTAACCTCCCTATAACACATTATACTGAAAAATCTACAGCTGGCCTACCAATTAATTAGTTAAACTCTACATTGCTAACTATCCGCGGTTAGCTAAGCACAACCTAAGCCAATCCAAGTCTTCTGGTCGGGTAACTTTAATATTGTCTGAGCGCCCTTCAATCAAGCGCTGCGCCTGACCTGACCATTCTATTGCCGAGGCTTCATCGCTAATTAATACGCCTGATACTAGGCAGTTGGTCAAGGCACGACACAAAGCACCCAGGCGAAACATCTGCGGTGTATAGGCCTGCCAGATCAGACTGCGATCTAATGTCTCAATTACTCGGCCATATTTATCAACGCGTTTAAGCGTATCACGAGCCGGTACTGCCAAAAAACCACCAACTGGATCATTTGCTAACTGAGCTAGTAACTTGTTGAGGTCGTCACGACTTAAATTAGGCCGCACAGCATCGTGCACTAGTACCCAGTTGTCGTCACTAACGCCCAGAGCATTGAGTTGTAATAGCGCATTAAGCACTGAACCAGAGCGCTCTACGCCACCAGCCGTACGTAGAATGCGCAGATCATTAGCGCAAGGCAAATTTTGCCAATATGGATCATCTACAGCTAAACTGATCACTAGCCCCTTAAGACCTGGATGGTCAAGAAAACATTCGAGACTATGTTCGAGAATGGTGCGCTCACCAAGTTGCAAGTATTGCTTAGGGCGGTCCGCAGCCATACGGATACCAAAACCGGCAGCAGGAATCACGGCCCAGAAGTCTGGTAAAGGCTTATTCATTCGGCCAACTGGTAGAGGGTTTCGCCATTTTTCACCATACCTAACTCATGATGGGCCAGCTCTTCAATTGTCTCTGTACCTTGTTTTAGCTCAAGCACTTCGGCGTCAAGGATGCGATTACTTTCTAATAGGCGTTCGTTTTCAGCATGCTGACTAGCAATTTGCTGAGTCAGTTCTTTCATCTGCGCGTAAATACCATTACCTACCCATAAGCGATACTGAAGATTAATCAGTAACAAAAATAAAACTAGAAATAACCAATTTGGAGTACGCATCGAAATTTGAGTATCCAGTAAAAATATTTACACAAAGCCTTTACAACAACGAATGACATAACTATACAAAAAATCAGATTTGTACTTAAAAGCTTACATTAACCGTGAAACTCGCTCCGACCGTTGTATTGAACATTACCTGCCAGTTGCTCTTCGATTCGAAGCAATTGGTTATACTTAGACACGCGATCAGACCGACATAAAGAGCCAGTCTTAATCTGGCCAGCCGCAGTTCCAACAGCTAGATCAGCAATGGTTGAATCTTCAGTTTCGCCGGAACGATGCGAGATTACAACGGTGTAGCCAGCAACCTTAGCCATCTGAATAGCTTCCAGGGTTTCGGTTAAAGTACCAACCTGATTGAGCTTGATTAAAATTGAGTTTGCGATCTTCTTATCGATGCCTTCTTTCAGGATCTTAGTATTGGTCACGAATAAATCATCGCCTACTAGTTGGACTTTCTCGCCTATCTTATCGGTAAGTACTTTCCAACCAACCCAATCAGATTCATCTAAACCATCTTCGATTGAGATGATAGGATAACGTTCGGTTAGATCTTTCAGATAATCAGAAAAACCATCTGAGGTGAATGTGTAACCTTCACTGAACAGGTGGTATGTACCATTCTCGTAAAATTCACTAGCCGCGCAATCTATGGACATAGTTACATCAGTCCCTAGTTTGTAACCAGCGTTAACTACTGCTTCGGAGATCATTTTAAGTGCATCTTCGTTAGACGCCAAGCTTGGTACGAAACCACCTTCATCACCTACTGCAGTACTTAGACCATAAGATTGCAATACAACTTTCAGATTATGGAAAATCTCGGTTCCTATGCGCAAACCATCAGAAAAAGTCTTGGCGCCAATTGGTTGCACCATAAATTCCTGAATATCGACGTTATTGTCAGCGTGCTTACCACCATTAATGATGTTCATCATCGGAACTGGCATAGAGTAAAAGCCTGGAGTACCATTTAGATTAGCTATGTATGCGTATAGTGGCATTCCATGAGAAGCTGCCTTGGCAACAGCCAAGGACACAGCGAGAATAGCATTAGCGCCTAGGCAGCTTTTGTTTTCTGTGCCGTCGAGCTTTATCATAGCGTAGTCTATGGATTTTTGGTCTAGCGGATCATTACCCAGCAATAAATCACAGATCGGGCCATTAATGTTAGATACCGCTTTAAGTACACCTTTGCCTAGATAACGGCTCTTATCACCATCACGCAGCTCCAACGCTTCACGCGAACCGGTAGAAGTGCCAGATGGTACACAAGCGCTTCTGATGATACCGTTGTCGAGAAGCACATCGGCTTCAACAGTGGGATTACCACGGGAATCAAGAACTTCACGACCTTTAATGTCGATGATTTTTGCCATTACTGTAAACACTCTAAAGTTGACGAAAATGACGTATTTTAAAGAAATCTTTAAACCGTCTATAGTATAACAGCGATAACAAGACCACCTTGTAGGCATCACAACCAGGACCAGAGAAATAGAGCTAAGCATTTTACGTAGGATACGTAACAGGAGAAACACTGCTTACAAAGTCTCTATAGCAGGAAAACTCTTGATTAGTGCGTCTAAATGCTTTAACTGGGCTAAGAATGGCTCTAAATTGTCTAGACGCAGAGCGCATGGGCCGTCGCATTTGGCGTTGTCCGGATCTGGGTGGGCTTCTAAAAATAAGCCAGCTAGCGACTGACTGATGCCAGCTTTAGCAAGATCTAAGACTTGTGCACGACGCCCACCAGCAGAATTAATACGACTACCAGGCATTTGCAACGCATGAGTAACGTCAAAAAATACCGGATATTGGAATTGTTTCATAATACCAAAACTGAGCATATCCACCACAAGGTTGTTATAGCCAAAACTCGAACCACGCTCGCAGAAGATTAACTGATCATTGCCAGCCTCCACAAATTTATTCAGAATATGTTTAATTTCATGTGGCGCGAGGAACTGGGCTTTTTTAATATTAATCACAGCACCTGTCTTAGCCATCGCGACTACAAGATCAGTCTGGCGCGACAAGAATGCTGGCAATTGGATTATATCGCACATCTCGGCTACCACTGCAGCCTGCCAAGGCTCATGGACATCAGTAATGATTGGCACACCGAAAGCTTGCTTAATATTCTGAAAAATTCGCATACCTTCTTCAAGACCTGGGCCGCGATAGGAGGTTATAGAAGAGCGATTTGCCTTGTCGAAACTAGCCTTGAACACGTAAGGAATATTTAATTTCTGGGTAACCTTAATGTACTCTTCGCAGACATGCATAGCCATATCGCCACTTTCTAATACATTTATACCGCCGAATAATACTATTGACTTGTCGTTGGCGATCTCTATATCGCCAACACGAATGATTTTCTGGACCATTAGGTTTGTGCCTGCTTTTTATGTTGCGTCAATGCTGCTTTAACAAAAGCACTAAACAATGGGTGACCGTCGCGTGGAGTTGAGGTAAACTCTGGATGGAACTGACAAGCTATAAACCATGGATGAGATGGCGCTTCAACTACTTCAACTAGCTTACCATCACCTGAAAAACCGGAAATTTTTAAACCGGCTTTTTTTATTTGCGGTAACAGGTTATTGTTTACTTCATAGCGGTGACGGTGACGCTCGACAATTACCCCCTTACCATAGCAGTCGTAAACTAGCGAACCAGGCTCTAACAGGCAATCTTGTGCACCAAGGCGCATAGTTCCGCCCAGATCTGAACTTTCGATATGAGTCTTGACGGCACCATTAGCATCTTCCCACTCAGTGATTAAGCCTACGACCGGATAACCGCAGGTATGATCAAACTCAGTTGAGTTAGCGTCTTTCCAACCCAGCATGTTACGGGCAAACTCAATAACGGCCAATTGCATGCCCAGGCAAATACCTAGGTATGGTATTTTATTTTCACGGGCATATTGAACAGCGGTGATCTTGCCTTCCACACCGCGCAGACCAAAACCGCCAGGCACGAGAATCGCGTCAACGCCTTCGAGCAGCGTGCGACCATAATTCTCGATATCTGCTGAATCTATATAACGCAGGTTAACCTTAGTCAGGTTGCTGATACCAGCGTGGCTCATTGCTTCAATCAACGATCTATACGCGTCTAGTAATTCCATGTATTTACCGACTATAGCGATGGTGACTTCATGCTCAGGATTGAGCTTAGCGTCAACTACTATTTCCCACTCGGATAGATCAGCATTATTGCAATGTAAACCAAAACGCTCAACCACAAAATCATCTAGTCCTTGAGAATGCAGAATGCCAGGGATCTTATAAATAGTATCAACGTCTTCTAGAGCAATGACTGCTCGTTCTTCAACATTAGTAAACTGTGCAATCTTACGGCGAGAGATTATGTCGATCGAGTGATCAGAGCGACACACTAGCACGTCTGGCTGCTGGCCAATAGCACGTAGCTCTTTTACTGAGTGCTGGGTTGGCTTAGTTTTAGTTTCGCCAGTAGCAGCAATGTAAGGCACGAGCGTTAGGTGCATCAGCATCGCACGCTTGGCGCCGACTTCAAAACGCAACTGACGAATAGCTTCAAGAAACGGCTGGGATTCAATATCACCTACGGTGCCACCAATCTCAACCATCGCTATATCAGCATCACCTGCACCCTTAATAATGCGACGCTTAATTTCATCGGTAATGTGCGGGATCACCTGAATAGTTGCACCTAGGTAGTCACCATGGCGCTCTTTGCGCAAAACATGCTCGTAGACACGACCTGTAGTAAAATTATTGTGCTGTGTCATTGTTGTACGGATGAACCGCTCATAGTGACCTAGGTCTAAATCGGTTTCAGCACCGTCGTGAGTGACAAAGACTTCACCGTGCTGGAACGGACTCATAGTGCCAGGATCAACATTTATATACGGATCTAGCTTAAGCATGGTGACCTTAAGTCCACGTGCCTCCAGGATTGCTCCCAATGAAGCAGAAGCAATACCTTTACCTAATGAAGAAACAACACCACCCGTAACGAATATGTAGCGCGTCATGAAAAACCCTAGAAATATACGTTAAAAAAGTCTGAGACCGCCAGGAAAAGCGAATAAGAACCAAGGCTTCTGATCAAACCTGCATTAATCATAGCGCACCTCTCAAAAAAAACCGTTGCGTTATGATGAGCGATTAAAAAAGCACCAGCACATCGATTGCTGCATATTTTAGAAATCACTAAGCAGGGACCGCTTGGTAGGCAGAAATTACTAATTCTGGGTAAATTTATAAAAGTTTTATCAAAAGGATATGTAGCTTACCGGAAAGGCTCTATCAGCTCAAACCTTGATCATAAATTTGCGGTATCCAATGTAATTGCCAGTCACCAGGACCGCTAACCCATAACCCTGCAATAGCCGGAACAGCCAACAATTCTTCACCGCGATATAAAAGTGGCAATCTTCTACGAATAAAACTAGGTAAACAACTTTCATTAAGCAGGCGCTTAAGGTTTCGTAGGCCTCTACCGGGTACTTCGATAATTTCACCGCCTTGTCGATAACGAACTACCAGTGGACCTGTTGGTATCGTGCCAATCAATTTTAACTGACCATTACCGGGAAGCTTTAATGGTTTTTTCGGTTGAGACCAACTCACTGGCGCATCAAAAAATTTTTGATAACTAGCAGAAGGTAGCCACCAAATGCGTTCACCACAACGACATAATTGACCATCAGTAAGGCGCCAGGTCGGTTGCGCATCACGCTTGGCATCACGCAATGAATACCAGCCAGCCCAATGGGCGCTGTCTGGTAAACGCGTCAGTAGTGCCAGCCAATGACGTAAAGCATTACGTTGACGAGTATCAGAAAGCTTGCGCAATGGTGCAAGAGCTAATGATGGTAATGTCAACCATGGAAATGGCGAAGGTTGACTGGCGGTCTGCTGGTCTATAACTGCTAATTCATCGAGCAGGTATTGGGCTTCGCCTATATGCTTAGCAGCGCGAGCCAAACTGGCGATAGCCTGAGGCCAACGCTCTATAAGCAGTGGAAATATACAGTGGCGAAGATAGTTACGAGAGAACTTAGTGTCAGCATTCGAATTATCTTCAATCCACTGCAAACGATACTCGTTCGCATAGGCCTCTAACTGAGCACGCGAGATGCTTAAAAATGGCCGCACTAGGTGCCCGCCAGCCAATTGGCGATACATAGGCATAGCTGACAAACCTCGTACTCCAGCGCCACGTAGCAGTTGAAGTAACAGTGTTTCAGCCTGATCGTTACAGTGTTGGCCTGTTATTAACACCTCTCCAACTCCAGTTACCTCGATAAACGCTTTATAGCGAGCATTACGCGCCGCACATTCAAGGCTAGCGCCAGCCTGGACCTGGACATGGATGACTTGCAAAGGTACACATAAGCTGTTACAGACTGTTTGGCAATGACTTAGCCATGCATCAGCAGCAGTTTGCAGTCCATGGTTGACATGAATAACGTTTAGCTTTGGAAGGGTTTCAGTTTTTGCCATGGTGGCAAGAAAATATAACAAAACAGTGGAATCAAGACCACCAGAGAAAGCGATATGCCAAACTTTTGCGTAACGCCATGGTGTGAGCGCTTGAAGAGCTTTACTAATTATGGTGGAATTCATAAAAAATATATACTTTTAATCTAAAATGCGATATACTATCACGTATAAAAACCAGCCTTGAACATATTAGCGCTACATCAACTTAGAGGCCATAGTGCATAAGACGCTCGTAACGATGAGCTAGTAACGCTTCGTTACTCAGCTTTTTGAGCGTTGTCAGTTGCAAGCCAAGCTCAGTGCGTATGGTTGCGGCAGCTGCTGCCGGGTTACGGTGGGCGCCACCCACTGGTTCAGTGATAATTTTATCAACAATGCCAAGGCCTTGCAGGCGATCAGCAGTGACACCCATAGCTTCAGCGGCGTCTGAAGCTTTTTCTGTGGTTTTCCACAAGATTGAGGCGCAACCTTCTGGTGAAATCACTGCGTATGTAGAATATTGCAGCATATTCAATTGATCGCAAACACCAATAGCTAGGGCACCACCGGAACCACCTTCACCAATCATGGTAGCTATAATAGGTACTTTTAGGCGAGCCATCACACGCAAATTCAAAGCAATTGCTTCGCTTTGGTTGCGCTCTTCAGCACCAATACCTGGATAAGCACCAGGAGTATCGATAAAGGTTAAGATTGGCATCTTAAAACGTTCGGCCATTTTCATCAAACGACAAGCCTTGCGGTAGCCTTCTGGACGCGGCATGCCGAAGTTACGGCGTACTTTTTCACGTACCTCACGGCCTTTTTGGTGACCTATAACCATCACTGGTTGATCGTCTAGGCGAGCGATACCACCAACGATAGCTGCGTCGTCGGAAAAGTGGCGATCGCCATGCAGTTCGTTAAACTCCGTGAAGATATATTGAATATAGTCTAAAGTATATGGACGACACGGGTGGCGAGCTAGACATGCAATTTGCCAGCTAGTTAACCGACTAAAGATGTCTTTGGTGAGAGCATTGCTTTTATCTTGTAGGCGAGCAATCTCATCGTCAATATTTAGCAAATTGTCATTACCTACTAGACGCAGTTCTTCAATCTTAGCTTGCAGGTCAGCGATCGGCTGTTCGAAATCAAGAAAATTCTGGTTCATAAAAGTCCATCTTGCTAAACAGCAAAAAGCGCTGAGCTAGGCTGTTGTCTATTCACTCCTTACTTTCAAGGAGCGGCGCGTTTAGGTCGAGAGTAAATATTTTATTCGAGATTAGAATGTCAAAAATATTGAAGGGAAACACTTTCTCTTCCGAACTGATCACGCAGAGCCTGAATTAGGCCATCAGCAGGATTAATGCGCCACGTATCACCAAGCTGCAGCAGCGCCTTAGCATCATTGCTAGTGTACTCCATTGTAACAGGGCAAACGCCGTGATAACATTTTAGCAAGTTACCTAACCAATGTAGCTGATCACCTTTAAGGGCTTTGGCCTTAACCATCAAACATAAGCTTTTAGCCAGATTAATACGAGCATCTTCCATGCTCATGACGCGTTTAGTGCGCATGCGTAGACCGCCAGAAAAGTCATCGTTAGTGACTTCTCCTTCTACTACTACCATAATGTCCGTCTGCAGCATTGACTGCGTAGAGTGGAAAATATTAGCAAACACTGACACCTCGATCCGGCTAGATCGATCATCAAGGGTAATAACGCCCATCTTGTCGCCTTTCTTATTTTTCATTACCCGTATAGCGATAATCATGCCAGCGATAGTTTGTGTCTCCCGCACAGGTTTTAGATCAACAATGCGCTGACTGGCAAAATGACGTATTTCATCTTCATACTCGTCAATCGGATGACCGGTAAGGTATAGACCTAAAGTCTCTTTCTCGCCCTTGAGACGCTCCTTGATAGTCAGCTCCTTAGTCGTTCTATAGTTAGCATAGACATCAGAGTCTTCTGCAATAAATAGACCGCCAAATAGATCGGCGTGACCACTATTTTGAGTACGGACAGTCTGTTCAGCAGCCTTGATCGCCTCTTCCATAGCAGCTAGCAGCACCGCACGGTTACGGTTCATGTTTGTCTTATAAGCCTTCGGCTCGTCATAGAAATACGGGCCAAGACGGTCAAGTGCACCACTACGAATCAAACTATCGAGAGTGCGTTTATTGATACGCTTAAGGTGAAGCCGTGCACAGAAATCAAATAAATTTTTGAATGGCCCATCATGACGCGCTTCGGTGATCGCCTCTACAGGACCTTCACCTACACCTTTAATAGCACCAAGGCCATAGATAATCCGGTTTTTGTCGTTAACTGTGAATTTAAATTCCGAAGTATTCACGTCTGGCGCATCAAGGTGTAATGTCATGATGCGCACTTCTTCGATCAAAATCACAACTTTGTCGGTGTTATGCATATCAGCCGAGAGTACTGCGGCCATGAAAGGCGCTGGGTAGTGGGCTTTTAACCACGCAGTCTGATATGACAAAAGGCCGTAGGCGGCGGAGTGGGATTTATTGAAACCGTAACCGGCAAACTTTTCTACTAAGTCAAAAATATTACCGGCAAGATCGGCTTCAATGTTATTGATAGCACACCCATCAATAAAACCGGCGCGCTGCTTAGCCATTTCTTCTGGTTTCTTTTTGCCCATGGCACGGCGTAGCATGTCTGCGCCACCAAGGGTATAACCAGCCATTACCTGAGCAATCTGCATCACCTGTTCCTGATACAGGATAATACCGTAGGTTGGTGCCAGTACTGACTGTAGACCTTCATACTGATAATCTGAATGCGGATACGCTAATTTGGCGCGACCGTGCTTGCGGTTGATAAAGTCATCTACCATGCCTGACTGCAAAGGGCCAGGACGAAATAGAGCTACCAGTGCAATCAAATCTTCTAGGCAGTCTGGCTTAAGCTTCTTGATCAACTCTTTCATGCCGCGCGACTCAAGCTGGAATATTGCTGTAGTTTCGGCTTTTTGTAGCAAGGTATAGGTTAGTATGTCATCTAGCGGTATAAAAGAGATATCTAGAGGCTCTTTATCGGCTTTAGCCCTTTCACGGTTAATCGTCTTAAGCGTCCAGTTAATAATCGTTAGAGTTCGTAGGCCAAGGAAATCAAACTTCACCAAGCCAACCGCCTCTACATCATCTTTATCGAACTGAGTTACCAGGCCATCACCTTCTTCGTCGCAATATATCGGCGAAAAATCAGTTAGTTTGGTTGGCGCAATAACTACACCACCAGCGTGTTTACCAACGTTACGTACGACACCTTCAAGCTTACACGCCATGTTCCAAATTTCGGCAGCCTCTTCATTATTTCCAATAAATTCACGCAAAATTTCTTCATAATCGTAGGCTTTTTTTAGGGTCATGCCAACTTCAAATGGAATCATTTTTGATAAGCGATCAGCTAAACTATAAGATTTACCTTGCACTCTAGCCACGTCACGAATTACAGCCTTAGCCGTCATAGAACCAAAGGTAATGATCTGGCTAACCGCATTACGACCATATTTCTTAGCCACATATTCAATTACGCTGTCACGACCATCCATGCAGAAGTCGACGTCAAAATCAGGCATAGATACTCGTTCTGGATTCAGGAATCTTTCGAATAGCAAACCATATTCTAACGGATCTAAATCAGTAATTTTCTGTGCATACGCCACCAGTGAACCAGCACCTGACCCTCGACCAGGACCTACCGGTACGCCATTACTCTTAGCCCAATTAATAAAGTCCATAACAATGAGAAAGTAACCTGGAAACCCCATCTGGATAATAATATCTAGCTCTAAATTCAAGCGATCAATATAGACCTGGCGTTTAGCCTCGTAATCTTTAGTACTATCCTTAGGCAACATAATACTAAAGCGTTCTTCTAGGCCATCGAACGACACTTTACGAAAATATTCATCGATAATCATACCGTCAGGAGCCAGGAACCTGGGCAGGAAGTGTTTATCTAGCGTAACTTCAATATTGCATCGTTTGGCGATCTCGACAGAGTTTTCTAGAGCTTCAGGCAGATCCTTAAATAGATTAACCATTTCATTAGCGCTTTTAAGGTATTGCTCTTCGCTGCAGTTTTTTGAACGGCGTGGATCATCTAGAGTACGGCCTTCGCTAATACAAACACGAGTTTCGTGGGCTTCGAATTCTTCTTTTTTAATAAAGCGCACATCATTAGTCGCGACTATCGGCACGCCTAGCTTATCAGCCAAAGTTACAGTAGCATGAAGATGCTCTTCATCATTAGGGCGATTGGTGCGCTGAACTTCCAGATAGAAACGATCAGGAAAAACCCGCATCCACTCTATAGTAAGAGCTTCTGCTTTCTTCATATTACCGCCCAGCATCGCGATACCAATTTCACCTTCTTTAGCTGCAGATAGCATTATTACACCATCACTTGCCTTTACAATCCACTCACGCTCAATAATTACTGAACCGTTACGCTGACCATCGAGAAAGCCACGGGAAATTAGCTCAGTAAGGTTACGATAACCAACACTATTCATTGCCAATAAGCTAATACTACTAAGCGGATTATCTTGATCTTTATTAGACAGCCATAGGTCAACGCCACAAATCGGCTTGATACCGGCGCTCATAGCGTTTTTGTAGAACTTAACCAGGGAGCACATGTTGTTCTGCTCGGTAACTGCTACTGCTGGCATATTCATATCCACTAAAGCTTGGACTAGTGGTCTAATCTGTACTAGACCGTTAACCAGGGAATATTCAGTGTGCAGGCGTAGATGAACGAATGAAACCGGCATAGTTATCCTATTCTAATACATGAAAACAACAAGTTTTAGATTGTACCGTGCCCTGAGAGAAACATCAGTCTAGCGACTGAGTTTAGCTAAGTACAGCGTCTCATAAGATTGATAGACTGAAGCGAACGAACGATAACAAATAAGGCATAGGACCAAAATAAACCAGAGCCTGAAGATAATCCAGTATCCAGTAGCCTTTATAGCTGCTAATACTTTTAACTAGAGCACATCAATTAAAACGCAAAAATTTCAAGGTCCACAACTGACTGTAGCTGAAATCGATGCACTAGCAATAGCAGGGACATTGCTAGTGCTATTCACCATCAATTTTTGCAACATCTTCAAAGTAAAGCGGCGGTCGCTATAAATCACCGCTATTTTGAGAATGATATTTAGTCATTTTACGTATTACTTTGATGAGTTTGCCGCGAGTTGTTGAAACCGAGAGTCTGACGGATTAAATCAAGTATTACCGCAGCCGCCATTACGGCGCCACACAGTAACTTGCTACTTAACTTTATTAACACTAACTACCAGTTCATGAACGTCCGCAATTAGACTAAAGCACAAAACCAATCTGCATTACTGTTAAATGTTCTATTTTTGGCCAATTAAGGTCAATACGGCGTCAGCCGCCTGGTTGGATGCATCACGCCGCAAGGTGTGGTGGATGTCTTTAAAACTACCAATTTGCTCTTCGCCGTTATCAATCAAAGGTAATAGAGTTTGCGCTAAAGCTTCAGGCGTTGCATCGTCTTGCAATAATTCAGGCACTAGTAAGCGTTGGGCCAGTAGGTTTGGTAAGGAAATATATGGGCTTTTAACCATGCGCTTAAGAATCCAAAAAGTCAGCGGCGCTAGACGATAGACCACGACCATTGGTCGCTTATACAGTAAAGCCTCCAAAGTTGCGGTGCCTGAGGTGATTAGCGCTGCGTCACAGGCTGCTAGCGCTAAGTGTGATTTGCTGTCGAGCAATGTCAGTGGCAGATTACAACCTTCCAGCAACATCTCAATTTGTGCGCGACATAGCGGACTAGCACAAGGCAAAACAAAACGTACGTTTGGTTTCATGCTTTGCAAGCATTTCGCAGCATCAAAAAATATGCTAACTAAACGCTTAATCTCACTGCCTCGACTGCCAGGCAGCAGAGCAACTAACGGGCCGCTAGGTAAGCCCAGCTCGGCGCGAGCAGCAGCGCCATTGACATGCAATGGAATAGTGTCGGCCAGGGTATGCCCAACAAACCGTACCCGGACACCTTTCTCTTCGTAGAACCTAGCTTCAAATGGCAATAAAATTAACATCAAGTCGCAACAATCACGGATTTTTAGCACGCGATTTTGCCGCCATGCCCACACGGAAGGGCTGACGTAGTGTACAGTCTTAATCCCTGCCTGACGTAACTTTAGCTCTATATTCAAAGTAAAATCTGGTGCGTCAATACCAACAAACACGTCTGGCTTTTCTCTAATCAGAGTCTGGATTAGCAGTTTACGACGAGCTCGCAGCTCACGCAGACGGCTTAACACTTCTAATAGCCCCAGGACCGATAAACGCTCCATAGGAAAGTAAGACATGAGACCTTCGGCCTGCATTAGCAGGCCACCGACACCAATAAACCGCACTACTGGATAGTGAGCCTTGAGGGCTCGCATGAGGCCTGCGCCAAGAATATCACCGGAAACCTCACCAGCTACCAGCGCAATACACAAGTTAGCCATAATTAACGGGTAATACCACGTGTCGATGCTTGGATAGAATCACGGAACACAGCTACTTCCGAGAATAATGCTGCCGGCTCAGTCAGAGCTATTAGAGCCTGCTCAACTGTCAACCCCTGGCGGTAAACCACTTTATAAGCACGACGCAACGCATGAATTGCGTCTTCGCTAAAGCCGCAACGACGCATGCCTTCGAAGTTCATACTGCGTGCTTCAGCAGGGTTTCCGAATACCGTAACAAATGCTGGAACATCTTTGCCAATTGCCGTACCCATGCCAGAAAAGCTATAGGCGCCAATATGGCAATATTGATGTACCAGGGTAAAACCAGACAGGGTTGCTCGATCTTCAACATGCACATGACCTGCCAGTGCAGTGTTATTAACCAAAATGCAATGGTTACCGATCACGCTGTCATGACCAATGTGAGCATAAGCCATAATAAGATTATGGTCCCCCAAAGTGGTTTCGGCACGATCCTGTACGGTGCCACGGTGAATAGTTACACCTTCACGGATAATATTATAATTACCTATTACTAGGCGTGTTTCTTCACCTTTATACTTTATATCCGGGGTGTCTTCGCCTACTGAAGAAAATTGATAGATACGATTGTGTTTGCCAATAAAAGTCGGACCTTTTAAGATCACATGAGACCCGATCACAGTTCCCTCACCGATTTCAACACCTGCACCAATGATCGACCAGGGGCCAACTTTAACGTCGGCGGCTAAAACAGCTGATGATTCAATAATTGCACGAGAGTCAATCAAACTCATAATTTGCGTTCCGCACAGATAATCTCAGCGGAGCACACCGGTTTGCTGGTCACCGAAGCCTGACATTCGAATTTCCAGATCTGGCGCTTACAGCTGATTAGTCTGGCTTCCAAGATCAACTGATCGCCAGGTATAACCGGATTACGAAAACGCAATTTATCTGAACCAACGAAATAGTAAAGCATGCCATCGGCAGGCTTAAGGTCAAGCATTTTAAAACCAAGAATACCAGCAGCCTGAGCCATTGCCTCAATTATTAATACACCTGGCATAATTGGATGAGCTGGAAAATGACCATTAAAAAATGGTTCATTAATACTGACATTCTTATAAGCACAAATGCGCTTTTCTGCTACGTTAAGATCTACTACACGATCTACCAATAAGAATGGGTAACGGTGAGGCAAATATTCGCGAATCTCATTTATGCCCATCATTTTAGTGAGAAGCCTGTAATAAGGAAGAAGGCAGAATGCCTAAGCACATGCCTCGCTAGTAAATCAAGAAAGCTATATAGATATAGTGGCTGTACATACTCCATACTTAATATGGAAATGGTATTAACCTTCTGATGAAGCATTACCACTAGGGGTCACATCCTCGACGCGTTTTTCTACCTGTCTAAGGCGTCTAGCCATGCTGTCAATTTTGCGTAAACGCGCAGCGCTTTTGCGCCATTCAGCCGCCGTCTGCATAGCAGTACCGGAAGAGTATGTACCAGGTTCAGTAATTGAGTGAGTTACCATGGTCATTCCGGTAATAAAAACGTTGTCACAAATATCAATATGCCCTACCAGTCCAACACCTCCAGCAAGCATGCAATGCTTGCCGATTCTAGTACTACCGGAAATACCAACACATGCCGCCATAGCAGTATGATCGCCAATCTGTACGTTGTGAGCGATCTGGATCTGGTTGTCGATCTTCACACCGTTCCCAATTACTGTATCGGCTAAAGCCCCTCGATCTACCGCTGTATTAACACCGATTTCTACGTCATCACCAATTAATACGCCACCGACCTGGGCAATCTTGTGCCAAATACCTTTATAGTTAGCAAAACCAAAACCTTCACCACCGATGACAGCACCTGACTGAATCACTACACGTTCACCAATACGAACATCGTGGTAAAGAGTGACACGAGGCGCTAACCAACCATCGACACCAATCTCGCAGCGCGCACCGATAAAGCAATGAGCACCTACCGTAACACCAGCTGAAATGCGCGCACTACTCTCAATCACAGTAAATGCGCCAATGCTGACTGTTAGATCGACCTGGGCATCATCTGCAATCACTGCAGATGGATGAATACCGCGGGCAGCCTTGGGTTTTGGATCGAATAGATGTGAAACCCTGGCATAGGCTAAATATGGGTCGGCAACCACTAGCGTTGCCCCTGCAAACCCATCGGCATCGACAGCCTTCAGAAGCACAGCTGCGGCCTGGCTACCCACTAGGTATTTACGATATTGGGGATTTGCAAGGAAACTCAACTGAGCCGGGCCAGCCTCCTGCAAGGTGGCTAGCCCGGTGATTTCTTTTTCCTTAGAACCACATAAGGTGGCCCCCAGGAACTCGGCCAACTTGCCTAGCTTGATGGTCGCGGTCATGGTTTACTTCAGCATGGTTCATATGCTCGATCACCTAATGGGTAATATCGCATTAAGGCTTGACGTCAATCACGACGCAACACTCAGACACTGGGTGAAAGTCATTTTAGTGACTTTTTCTATGGCGCTGTCGAGCTTAGGCTTGAGCTGCTTAGGCATTTCATGGTCAGCAATAACTTTGGCTTCGTTCAATTCCTTGAACCGGAACTAGCAGTCACGAGTCTTTTGCTTGAATGCAAGCTCCAGATGCTCGCGCTCGCCTTACTGTATTTTGTTTCTGCTGACATTTAGAACAGTTTAGTTGCCAGTAACGCTAATAGCCAGGGTATTAAAGCTTGGCAAGTTGCAAACCGAATTTTACAGCATTTACGGCATATCGTTTAGCCACATCATATTGCAGTATGGCTATCTAATGGTTGGAGGTAGCAATTTTCTTTTGGTGAAGACCGTGATAGTTACCGGCACATTGGCCAGCAGAGCCAATTGAGTTAACTTATGTACAATCTACCCCCTACAAAGTCAACTGTCATTATCTCAAGCCAAACACTTAAAACGTCTGGCCGAAGGAGAATTGAAAAATCTGAGTTTCAGCGTGATCCGATTTTTTGATTGGTACGGCTAAAGCAAAACTCAATGGACCTATTGCGGTTACCCACGTCATACCAACACCTACAGAACTAGTGAGGTTGCTTAGGCTGATATCGTTACAGTCAGTCTGAGACTTCACGCCACTAGGATTAGTAATCTGTTCGCACTTGGAGTCAAACACATTACCAACGTCCCAGAATACCGAAGTACGCACTGAATGCTGATCTTTGACAAATGGCAGCGGGAAAAGAATCTCCGCACCACTTTGGATCAAAATATTACCCCCAAAAGGTAGCGGTTCATTATTGGAATCAACTCTCGTACCAATGTTACCAGTAATCGTTTGACCACGACTTGGCGTACCACGTGGACCTAAAGTACTGTCCTTAAAGCCACGAACTGAGTTGAAACCACCTGCATAGTAATTTTCATAAAACGGCAAGCTACTGGTCGAACCATAACCGTTACCATACCCAAGCTCAGCATGCAGGCGCATAGTGTAATGATCGCTTAGCGGCTGGAACAGCTGGCCACGATAGTCTAGCTTAAAGAATGATAGATCACTACCTGGCATGGTGGTTTCCATAGTAAGACTCTGGGAGTGACCACGGGTCGCTAATACACCTTTATTAAGAGTAGATTCTGACCAACCAGCCGACGCTTTAAAGTTCAAGAACTGATCACCATCTTTGCGCATGAAGTTAAAGATTTCATCCATGGTATAAACACCGGTCTTGATCTGGTCATGTTGCTCAGTAAATCCGAAGATAAAACGCGAGGTCTCGCTGATTGGGTAACCAATGTTTACGCCAGCGCCGAAACTATCGATCGCGTAACTAGCAACATCAACGTCAAGATTTTTATAGTCCGTGGTGCGGTAAAAAGCATTATAACCAAAGCTTACACCGTCAGTAGTCCAATAAGGATCTAGATAGCTAAAATTATAGCGGCTTTGATATTCGCTTCGGGTCAAACCAATAGAAACCTTATTGCCAGTGCCAAGGAAGTTGTTCTGGCTAATTGAACCACCGAGAATGAGACCAGCACTCTGCGCAAAACCAACGCTAGCAGTAATTGAACCAGACGCTTGCTCTTCAACAACATAGTTCACGTCAATTTGGTCATCTATACCTGGTATGGCTTGAGGTTTGACGTTTACTTCCTTGAAAAAACCCAAGCGTTCAAGACGAATCTTAGATTGATCAATCAGATAAGTTGACGCCAAGCTACCTTCCATCTGACGCATTTCACGGCGCAGCACTTCGTCTGCAGACCTGGTATTGCCATAAAAATTAATGCGGTTTACATATACACGCCTGCCTGGGTTAACGACAAAGACAATGCCTACAGTGTGGTCATAATCATACAGAGTAGGCACACCGCTGACATTAGCGAAGATATAACCTTCATTGCCTAGATGACGGGTGATTAGTTCTGACGTAGCAGTCATCAGTTTACGCGAAAATACCTGGTATTTTTGCATTAACAGCATAGCATGAACTTGATCTTCAGGGATTTTTAGGTCACTGCTCAGCTTTACATCACGAACAGTATACCTCTCACCTTCATTGATGTTAACTGTAATATAGATGTGTTTTTTATCTGGAGTAATGGATACATGGGTAGCAATAATATCCATGTTAATATAACCATGGTCCAAGTAGTAGGAACGCAGACTCTCAAGATCACCGGATAGTTTTTCACGAATATACCGGTCATCATTCTTTAAAAAAGATAACCAATTGGTGGCTTTAAGTTCAAAAAGGCTAACAAGCTCATCATCAGTAAATTTAGTATTACCTACTACATTAATATGATGGATAGCTGCAACAGCGCCTTCATTGATCATGATTTTAAGGATAACACGGTTATAAGGCTGCGGAACTACTTCAGTTTTTATTGAAGCAGAGTAGCGGCCACGAGCAACGTACTGGCGTTGCAATTCGTTACACATACGATCAAGGGCAGCACCCTGGAATAGTTCTCCTTCAGCTATACCTGATTGCTTGAGGCCATTCATCAAATCTTCAGTCGAGATCGCTTTGCTACCTTGGAGCTCAATACTGGCGACGGATGGTCGCTCAATAACCTTGATAACCAAGACGTTACCTTCGCGACCCAACTGGATATCTTGAAAGAACCCGGTCTTAAAGAGCACGCGCGTAGATTCCACAAGGCGGTAATCATCAGCATGCTCCCCAGCATGCAGCGGTAAGACACCAAGAACACTTCCCACGGAAACCCGCTGGAGGCCATTGATACGAATATCAGAGATAGTGAAGGACTCGGCGTGAACTTCAAAGATCATCAATACGGTGATAACTACAGTTAGCAGCATACGTTTCATGAAGTTCTTTTTTATCCTAACTAGCAACAAAAAATTCCACTAAATACGACAGACTCACAATTTAGAAAAGCGTTATAGTCGTTCAAGATCATTGATCAGAGCTAATAACATTACTCCGACCATCAAGCACATACCAATCTGCACCCACCAACTTTGAATCCGATCAGACAATGGACGACCACGCACCCATTCGATTAGATAAAACAACAAATACCCTCCATCTAATATTGGAATTGGTAATAAATTTAGAATTCCAAGGCTAATACTCAGATAAGCTAAAAAATTCAGGAAATCTGCAATACTCGATTGGGCAGAATTACCAGCTACTTTAGCAATGGTTATTGGTCCACTCAAGTTTTTTACCGAGAGCTCGCCAAACAGCATTTTCTTAAGCGATTCGCTGGTTAACACACTTATGATCCAAGTACGTTTTACACTCTCACTAATAGCTACTAGCGGGCCAACCCTGACCTCCCGCACCATTGAATGTGGCCATTCTACACCTTTCACCCCAGCACCCAGGTAACCCACCCAAGACGATTGAGCTTCCTTATGGGCTAATAAAGTTACAGGTACGTTAAGTTGATTACCATCACGCTCAACTTTTAGTACAATCCTGGTACCAGGTAATACACGCACCAAGTCAACCACTTGCTGCCAGTCACTTAGCGACTGGCCATCAAAAGCTAACAGGCGGTCGCCAGCTTTTAGGCCTGCAGCTTGCGCTGGGCCTTTCTGATCTAGCCAGGCTAGCACTGGCAACAAGTCTGGACGCCAAGGACGAACTCCAAGCGACTTGATTGGATCAGGCTCATCAACACTTTTAAGCCAGTGATCCAAGAAAACTTCTCGAAGTGTCTCAATAGTAGAATCATAATTGCGCACTACCATATACATGGTACCGCTTTCACCAAAGCGGCGCACTAACTGCAAATTAACAGCGCTCCAACTGGAAGTCTTCTCACCATCAATAGACACAATTTCTTGACCAGCGACTAGACCGGCCTTAGCTGCTATACTATCCACTTCGACTGCGCCAATTATCGGTCGTATCTGCTGACTGCCAATTACAGCTAAAACCCAAAACAATACCATCGCCAATAGGAAGTTAGCTATTGGACCGGCGATAACAATAGCTACATGTTGAAGAACAGTCTTACGATTGAAGGACTGCTCCAACTGATCAGCGGGCACTTCACCGTCACGTCCGTCAAGCATTTTGACGTAACCACCCAAAGGAATTGCTGAAACTACAAACTCAGTGCCACGACGATCATGCCAACGCAGCAACGGCATACCAAAACCAACGGAAAAACGCAGCACCTTGACACCGCAACGACGCGACATCCAAAAATGACCAAATTCGTGAAAGGTAATAAGCACACCCAAAGCAACTATGGTGCCTACAATCATGTAGAGCACGCTCATTTAATTTCTCCGCATTAAAATCCAGTATCTGAAAACTCAGACCTACTAAAAAAACTAACGCACATTGCGGTTCAACCATTGTGCAGCTAAAGTACGAGCCCTTGCATCAGCTTCGAATACCGCCCCCAAATCATCCACTACCACAACTGGCTCAAGATTCAAAACATCCTCAATAATACTCGCTATCTGCGGAAAGCGAATACGTCCATCAAGAAACGCTGTTACAGCAACCTCATTGGCCGCATTAAGAATGACTGGTGCACTATTACCAATCTCCGCTGCCTGTCTAGCTAGACATAGACACGGAAAACGCTGCTCATCTGGCATCTCAAAGTCTAGGCGCGCAATTGCTAGCAGGTCCAGCGGTGCAACACCTGAATCAATCCGTTCTGGCCAGGCTAGCGCATTAGCGATTGGCGTACGCATGTCTGGATTACCTAACTGTGCCAACATTGAGCCATCTACATAGTCGACCAATGAATGAATCACACTTTGCGGGTGAATTACTACCTCGATCTGATCAGACTTGGCGTCAAATAACCAGCACGCCTCGATTAACTCTAGGCCTTTATTCATCATGCTCGCAGAATCCACAGAAATCTTGCGCCCCATGGACCAGTTTGGATGCGCGCAAGCCTGATCAGGCGAAACATGCTCAAGATCAACTGATGGATTTGGCCAGAATGGACCACCAGAAGCCGTAAGAAGAATCCTCCGTACACCAACCTGACTTAAACCGCTGGCAAAATTATTAGGCATGCACTGAAAGATTGCATTGTGCTCACTATCAAGTGGCAAAAGAACGGCACCACTTTTACGTACCGCTTGCATAAAGAGCGCACCGGACATTACCAGCGCTTCTTTATTGGCGAGCAAGATTTTCTTGCCAGCGTTTACCGCCGCCAGTGTCGGACGCAAACCAGCAGCTCCGACAATAACTGCAACTACAGTGTCAACCTCGGTATCAACTGATACCTGACAAAGTCCTTCCTCTCCTACCAATACTTGCGTAGCGAGGCCAGCAGCCTGGAGATGCTGTTGCATACCACGTGCCAACTCAACTTCAGGTACGACAGCAAAGCGAGGTAAATAGCGTATGCACAAGGCTAGCAGCTCGCTTAAACGCGTGAAACCGGTCAAGGCAAACACCTGATAAAGATTAGGATGGCGAGCAATTACATCTAAAGTGCTTAACCCGACCGAGCCAGTTGCACCGAGTACAGTTATTTGTTGCAGACGATTCACGATGCTATCATCCATAAGCACGCAGCAAAAATCGGAATCGCAGCGGTAAGGCTGTCAATACGATCAAGTACCCCACCATGCCCAGGTAGTAGATTACTGCTATCCTTAATTCCAGCCTGGCGCTTAAACATGCTTTCAGTGAGGTCACCAACTATCGAGATAAATACTGCAACAACCGCAATTGACAGGGCTAGGAGTATTTCCTTCAATGACCAATCACGCATAATACCGACGATCAACGTTATCAGCAACGTCAACGCTAGGCCGCCATAAACGCCCTCCCAGCTTTTACTAGGACTAACAGCAGGCGCAAGTTTGCGTTTACCGAAGGCCAAACCAGAGAAGTAGGCGCCGATATCGGCGCTCCAAACTAGCACCATCACAGCCATAATCAGCCAGTTGCCCAGTGGGGCATTCTTGAGTTCTGCCAACCCCTGCGAGACAGGCAGCAGAATCAGTAAGCCAATGACCAGTTTAGTAGCTAAACTAGACCAATAATTACTAGTGCGCGGATACGTCAATACCAGAAAGATTGCAAGCGCCCACCATAGCACTGCTATACACAAAATCCAAGGCACAATTATATTAGAGAGAACATGCATTAAGAACAGTAACGTCGCTACGATAGCGACATAGATTACACGCAGCAAGCACGCATTGAGGCCTGCTAGGCCAGCCCATTCCCAAGCCCCAAGAGTTATAACCAAACCAATAAATAACGCAAAAATAGAACCGTCAAGCAGAAACAATCCACACCAGACAATCGGTATTATGATTAGCGCTGTGATGATTCGCTGCTTAAGCATTTAAGCCATAGCTCCAGCATCGATCTGCTCACTTGTTTTACCGAAACGACGCTGACGGGAAGCAAACTCGATCAACGCATTATGCATGGCGTCGTGCTTGAAATCAGGCCAAAACAGGTCAGAGAAGTATAGCTCAGTATAAGCTAGTTGCCACAACAGGAAATTACTAATGCGATGCTCACCACCAGTTCTGATACATAGGTCTGGCAACGGAAGATCACATGTTGCTAGACATGATTGTAAAAGTTCAGACGTAATATCTTCTGGCCGCAGATGCCCGGCATGCGCTTCGCGAGCAAGACGCTGTGCAGCCTGGGTAATGTCCCATTGACCACCATAATTGGCTGCGATCTGCAGCACAAAGCAATTGCTACCGGCGGTAATGGACTCTGCTTCGAGTATAGCTGTCTGTAGCTTTGAATGAAACCGCGATCGATCACCAATGATACGCAGGCTGATATTATTTTCCTGAAGGTGTTTGGCTTCACGGCGCAGGGCTTTAAAAAATAAGTCCATTAAAGCATTAACTTCTGCAACCGGACGCTGCCAGTTTTCACTGGAGAAAGCAAACAGAGTTAACACTTCAATTTTAGCCTTGGCACACACCTCAATTACAGCACGCACCGCATCAAAACCTGCTTTGTGCCCGGATACAACAGGCATAAAGCGTTTTTTCGCCCAGCGATTATTCCCATCCATAATGATCGCTACATGACGAGGCACCACATATAACTCAGTCATGCTTAGTCTTTTCCATGAAGGTATTCTGACCTCTTATACGGCCATCAAGTCCTTTTCTTTCTCTTCCGTAGTTTTAGTGATCTGGATCTCAGCATCTTTAGTCAACTTATCTATATAGGAGATTGCACGACGCTCTTCGTCTTCACTGACTTTTTTATCCTTAACCAATTTCTTGAAGTCACCCAACGCATCACGACGAATGTTGCGAACGGCAACGCGTGCATATTCGGCTGCACTGCGCGCCTGCTTCGTGCAGCATTTACGGGTTTCTTCAGTCAAGGCTGGCATAGAGATCAACAGCAATTCGCCTAGGTTATTAGGATTAAGATTTAAGCCAGCGCCTTGGATAGCTTTATTGACAACTTCAAGCATATGGCGCTCAAAAACTACAACCTGCAGGGTGCGAGAATCTTTAATAGTGATATTCGCTACTACGCTAAGCGGGGTATTAACTCCATAGTAAGATACCATGATGTTACCCAAGATGCTTGGATGCGCTTTACCGGTACGAATCTGGCTCAATGCGTAGCTTAGAGCTTCCATGGATTTCTGCATGCGCGCTTGGGCATCTTTTTTGATTCCGTGAATCATCGTTAACCTTCCTCGATCAAAGTCCCTTCCGCGCCACCATGTACTATATTTAATAGGGCGCCGGGTTTGTTCATATTAAATACGCGTAGCGGCATTTCATGGTCGCGGCACAGACAAATAGCTGTCAGGTCCATAACGCTCAACTTAAGAGACAGCACTTCATCGTAGGTTAGATGATCGAACTTCTTAGCATGTTGATCTTTGAATGGATCAGCTGTATAGACACCATCAACCTTAGTAGCCTTGAGCATTATATCGGAATCGATTTCGATAGCACGAAGGCAAGCAGCGGAATCCGTGGTAAAGAACGGATTGCCGGTACCGGCAGCAAAGATTACAACTTCTTTAGAGTTAAGGTGACGCATGGCTTTGCGACGATCATAGTGATCGGTTACGCCTAGCATAGAAATAGCCGACATCACGATTACTGAAATATTTGCACGTTCCAAAGCATCACGCATAGCTAAAGCATTCATTACAGTAGCCAACATACCCATGTGGTCACCAGTGACTCGATCCATACCAGCAGCACTCAGTGCTGCACCACGGAACAAGTTACCACCACCAATTACTAGGCCAACCTGAACGCCGATACCAACCAGTTGACCAACTTCTAGTGCCATGCGATCGAGCACCTTAGGATCGATCCCAAACTCTTCCGAACCCATCAGGGCTTCGCCGCTAATCTTGAGTAGAATACGTTTATAGCGAGCCTGACGGCCACAGCCTTGCTGAGCCATTGTGAATATCCCCTACGGCTTATTTTTAAAATTCTTGGCGAGCCCGTTTACAGCTTACGTTCAATTTAGCTAGACGTTATCACAGCATTATCGAAGTACGACTTATAAACAGGCTCCGTAAGGACACTTAAAAGTTTTTGCCTTCACCACATTGAAAAGAGGCTACGCGCGTGAGCAGGCAGCCTCTTTTAATAGCAGTGAAAACTGTATTATCGTTTGACAGCAGCTAGCCTGGCGACAACTTAGTTGAAGAAGTTGTCGCCAGGCTTTTCAATATCTTCACCTACTTTATAGTAGGTGAAGGATACAATTTCAGCACCGGCTTTTTTGACAAGCTCGCCAACTTTAACTGCATGGTTCTTAATAAATGCCTGCTCAACTAGACTCACTTCAGCTAAGAACTTTCTAATACGACCATTGATCATATTGTCAACAATGTTTTCTGGCTTACCGGCGATCTTGTCAGCATTGAGACGCAAAAATACGGCTTGTTCACGCTGGATTACGGCATTAGACACTTCAGATGGCAACAGGAACTCAGGATGAGTAGCCGCTACGTGCATAGCAATATCTTTAGCTAGTTTAACGTCACCACCTTTCAGAGCAACCACAGCACCGATTGTATTACCATGCAGATAACCACCAACCACATCACCCTCAATGCGAACTAGGCGGCGAATGTTAACATTTTCACCAACCTTACCAACTAATACAATACGAGCAGCTTCCTGGGCTTTAATAAGTAGCTCAGTAGTAATCAGCTTATCAGCGAATGCCTGTTCAATACTAGCTAAAACAAATGCTTTGAAATCATCCTGTATCGCCAAAAAATCAGTTTGCGAGTTCACTTCTAGCAGAACAGCAGACTTGCCGTCTTCTTTCAGGGCAATCGCACCTTCAATAGCAATATTACCTGCTTTCTTAGCAGCTTTGATGGCGCCAGAAGCACGCATGTCATCGATAGCTTTTTCGATTTCGCCGCCAGCCTTAAGCAGAGCTTTTTTACAATCCATCATGCCTTCGCCAGTACGTTCACGAAGTTTTTTAACCAAGGCTGTATTTATCTCTGCCATTACAAAATCCTCTTGGATAGGTTTTAACTATTCCACCCAATTAAACAGGTGACCAATCCTGCCCAAATCTCCGTTATAAGCCTGTTGCAGGCTACAGATAATATAGCCGTGCTGTCGACAAAGATTTTGCGACTGAGTCAATGCTCAAGCATTAATTACTTTGCGCGGCTAAAGGAATATCTTCAATAAACTGCTCAGTACCACTAGCAGCGTAGTTGCGACCACGCAGCACAGCATCAGCCATCAAACCCATATACAGCTGGATAGCGCGGATTGCATCATCATTGCCTGGTATGATGTAGTCAATGCCCGTTGGACTACTGTTAGTATCGACTACACCAATAACAGGAATACCCATTTTATTAGCTTCAGTGATAGCAATACGCTCATGATCAACGTCGATCACAAATAACACGTCAGGTAGACCGCCCATATCTTTAATACCACCCAGGGAACGATCAAGCTTTTCTAGGGTACGAGTACGCATCAGCGCCTCTTTCTTAGTCAGCTTAGCAAAAGTACCGTCTTCGGCTTGCACTTCAAGGTCACGTAAACGCTTGATAGAAGCACGAATAGTCTTGAAATTGGTTAGCATACCGCCTAGCCAACGATGATCGACATATGGCGAACCACAACGCATTGCTTCTTCAACAACAATCTTGCCAGCGGCACGTTTAGTGCCAACAAATAGAATCTTATTTTTGCCCTTGGTTAAACGCTCAACGAGGACTAGGGCTTCGTTGAGCATTGGCAGAGTTTTTTCGAGGTTGATAATGTGAATCTTGTTACGCGTACCGAAAATGTATTGATCCATTTTCGGGTTCCAGTACCGGGTCTGGTGACCAAAGTGCACACCAGCCTTTAGCATATCGCGCATATTGACTTGATACATGATACTTCCTATAAATAATTTGGGTTTAGCCTCCACATACCAGTTGTATGGATCATGGATTATTGTGGCTATATCTGATAGCTATAGATATGTACCCTGTCTACACTTAATTATGCCTACAATGTCTTGTTATATACAATCCCTGTACCTGCAGCCATAAATCAACTGCCAACAATTTATACCTGGTACCGGCATCATGATCTACAATGTAATACTAATGTCAAACTAATCCTCTCAAATAGGAGTTGACGCAAGTATGCAGGATTTTTTAGCGCAGCCACTACATATGTACAATTTTTTCAGATACCAAATGTGTACTGCTCTACGAGCTATTTGGTAGTTTTAAACAAACTCCTCGCCATCGTAACACGATAGCGAATCTAAAAGTCAGCTGCTCGCTTTATGAATACTGGCAACAGCTTCGCGTAAAACCTCATCACCCATAACGCTACCACGTCTATCATATTAAAAAAGCTCACATTAATCATCAGAAATGACAACTCACTCTGACTATACATGACAAGACGATATTCTGGCTCTAAATATTCACAAAAGTGACAAAGTGCGCAGTGAGGCCGCCTGCATTGATCTACTTTTATAAAGGTAAGCTAGTTATCTAACCACTACCGCTGCTTTACTCACGATGCGCAACAATATGGTTATATGGTATTGCGAGAATAGCAAATATGCATTATCGACTGTACATTAGCTGGCAGTGAATTAGATAATTGTTAGCGTCATAAGCAGGATATTTATCCGTGGTCTAATGGCTTCAGGATTTGCGCACCAACAACTGGCTATCAAACCTCCATATACACAAGTTTTACAAAATTACCGTCAGCTTAATACGTATAAGTTAGGTGTTTGCCTGATACTGATCAGTACAGCTGATCATTACAATAGTTGAAATTAATGTTTTTTATGTGCTGATAACCGCGCTGAACGATTTCACTAATCACAATCTAGTCGTCAACTAGTAAAACTATAGAAGTTTTCTATCAATCTTGGTATCGCAGATTGACAAGTCATTTATGCCTAGTGAATAAATTTTCACCACAGTATCACTCACTGCTGCCATTTTAAGAGCATACCATAAACCACTGAGATTGACCGAGCCTCAGCTGTTACTAAATATCTTTATTAGCGTGATATCTTGCATTCCTGTACCTGATTGCATTCCATGCCAGTAATTTTATTTTTACAATTTTACCGGTATAAACTTGCATGCTATTTTATTAGCATGCAAGTAATTGTTGACGCCAGTCACTAATTTGCGCGCTACACCTGGTTAAAAATTTAGGCGTAACACAAGACCAGAAGGACCATAGATATGTTATTGAGGGTGGTAATTCTCATACCTAAACACTTCAGAGGAACTTTACCACAATATTCAGCAAAGCATTGCCTAGAGAACAGCTTGCAACTAAAATAAAATAAATAGTAAGTGCTAACATAATTATAGATGACATCTAACCTTGTTGCTATTCTTGAATGATGTTATCGTTATTAATAATTATTATAAGCAACTAGTGCTGAACCAGTTGACTACTGAACCATATCTCTAGAATCAATGACTAACTTTGTCTAGCTGTTATCGTCCGGCAATGCGCCGTAAGAAATATTCTGGATTTGATTCTTGGTCTTCTTACCATAGCTAACTCTATGGATCATTTAGCGAATACTACCACACTTCTAGATATACTATCTCTGTAGTCATGTGTCTATATATCACTACCACTTTAAAAGTTTTTTCATTACTTTACTAAGACACACACTACACTATATCCAAATTGATAACGACTACCAGAACGATACGATAACCTTCGTGCCAACAATACTGATATTTTTATAGCTGCTTAATATTATTTGGTGCCTAGTCGCAGATGAATTCCATACTTGATAACTTGGCCAGCATCAGCCTCTTTGCCAACCCCACCATCAGACTGTATACCACCAACAGAATCAATGACAGATTCAAATAAAAACAATTATCCATACCCACTGTTAGCCATAGAATCATCTGGCCGTGCAGTTAGGCCAAAACATAACTTGCTTAATATCCTGGCTAATGTATTGCCTGAATTATTTAGCAACCTTGTTATACTGTCTCAAACCAAAAAAGAAACAAAAATATCAGCAACTTGTATTCACTTAGGCGGCTGGCGAATTAGAGCTTGCGCTTTCATTGACTAACGTAGTGATATAGCTAATATAGGTTAGCTATATTTATTTGCAGCAGCTTTGATCAATAACACTAGACGCGCACTGTACTGAATTAACATGTCTTAAGTAAAAAACCGATACTTCAGCAGTTACGCTGTACAACCAGCATCAACATTAGTATATTTAATTGCGCTAAATTTATCTTGATACTCTAGATTTAGGCGCACGATTAGGTCGCCGTTACGTATAGTGCTTAGGATTAAGGCAATACAATAACATTAGTGCTATTATCGTGTGCATTAGCGCTATCCTACAGATAACAAATGCAAGTCTAGCAAAAAAGCCACAGACATGAATATACTGACTGTAGCGGCTGTTATTGATTCACTAGTCATAAAATCGCAAGGTCTATAAAACCTCCGTGGTTAGCGATGCTCTCGTTTTACCTCATACATCATACCAGCCCACGCTAGCACTAAATTGGTGACACATTTCTTTGTGTATAATAACTAAATAATTATAAGCCTGGGCTATATAAGAGCAGCAACCAGATCATTGTCGTGCGCCTGATACAAACTATTAAATTTATCTAATTAGCTCTTATCAGCACAACTCTTAATGCTTTTCTGGTAACCTATCATCTGCATCTGCATGTGACTATCTAATTCATTTGCAGTAAACTTTACTGGTGTTAGTTGGACTTGTATCCATCACACAAGTTCACTTAATGTATGTTTTGCGGACGGCTATAAACGCAGGCGTCGTAATTCATCAAACTGCGTTAATAACCCAACACCGCATCATTGCACACCACCTGTTTCAGTGATCTTATCCTTCAGTTATCATGAACAAAAGACCACAATCATCCATAGTTTAATTACGATAATTACTACAAAGCTTAACTAAATCCTTTAGCGTAAATTTTTTGCTATTTATAGCAATTCATCGAATGCACTAATCAAATAGTAAGGAATATAGCTAAATAAATATATCTATTTAGCAAAAAGGTTTTTTATGTAAGATTCACAGAATGTAACATATATACATAAAGTGGCTTGCTTTTCTTACATTAAATTTACATACTGGCTTACACTGATTAATTCAGCCAGGCCACTTTCTCCAAATTAGTACCTTTTAATCTAACTTAGACTTTTCCATATAACTTTGTTAGTCTACCAGTATAATGGTAGCAATATATATCTTGATAGATATTTCCTAGGTACTAGCTATTTGCACTATATCAACATGATCAAGCAGTTTGTTGAACTCGGCAAAACTAAGTCTTGATCAGCGCACGCTTGCTTTCACTAAATATACATGTCAATGTTATCGCCACATATCAACTATAAATAAAATGCTCAAACTGTATTGCTCGACTTCAGCTATCAGTAAGCGGTCGATAGTTTATATTTTTAACTTGTAAAAAAGACCGGCTTATTACACCTGCCTAATTACTATAATTTTGATAAACAACAAACCTCGAGCGCTACGAGGATACCTGATAGATAAGTGTTGTTTTGCTAGCAAATTACTGGCTGTTTTATTACCCAACAACCAGTTCTATTACACTAGCTACCAGGGCACCACCAGCACTACCAAAAAACTACTGACTTTATTAACAGAAATAACGCTTGTATCGTCTAACTTAGAGCAGCTAGCCACTTTATTTTAAAATACGTCCATACCAAACTTAAAGCAAGTAAATAAACGATTCGCTGATATTCACACGTAGCTTTAGGCACTTTAGGTTGCAGGACAAATAACCTTAACAGCATCAAACAAGTATAAAAAGCCAATAGAATACTACTAAATGTCGCTATATACGCTCATACTAAAATTTTTTTATTTTATAAATATTACTATCAAGTTAATGTAATATTTATCTTACCGTATCAAACCATGCGTAATATCTAAAATATTTGCATATTATCCATTATACTTATCTACATTATATGCTAAAGAACACATAGTTCTCTTATACACTACACACTATAAAAAATAAACTTTATTTAAGAGAAGTACTTTTTTATGTACCGCAAAATTTACTCAAAGCGTTCATGGCCATTGCTACTTAAATAGCTTCGTAAACTAGTAAATTGCTGGATGCTCCCAGCAATAACAGCACATACTATTTTAGTAGTAGTTTTATAGACTATAGATGCCAACACTGTATAGTACTTTTTTGTAGATAACTGTCGACATACTGGTAACAAAGAACAGACTGCTCATAAAAATGGTGGACTAATCAATACCGTAATCAGTAGCACTGTTTAGAACAACTTAAGGATATAGTTGATACCGAGTCTCTCGATTAACAAAGCGTTTAACCAGTAGAAATAACGATAACAGCACTACTCAGACTGTGATTGCTAGTTAACTAAGTAACTTTACATTGAAATACTTAGGAACATTCTGCCTAACTATATTACACTGCCAAAGCCATCAACCACTCTTATCACTTAATCAAAAGTATTTTATCGAAAATACTTCTAAGCTGACCAACGAAGCATACGCCTCACATTAATTATCTTAATAGACGCTTTATGGTATTTTAACTATGAATAACAGCGTAAAACATAGCACAGCACTTATTGTATTTTCTTGCATAAAGCCAATTAAAATGTGTTACCGACCACTATAATCGCGCGCTTTCTTATCAGAAGTACACTGAGCGTTAATCCATTGATTACTTGTAGGAAGTGTAATGTAATACTGAAATTAGACATTTCTACTATTAATTACAAAACATAAACTCTACAATTGTGAGTTTGTATGCATAAGCTATCTAAACGCTTTAGTCTAGTTTAAACACATCATAAGGTAACTATATATTAAGTAGCTATGATACTATGTTAACTGACTAGAAAATCGATGTGGTTGATAACTAATACCTGCTGCTCTATTAACTCAGCAAAGGCTTATTATTTTGGAAAAAATAAGCTAAATTATCAAAGCAAATGACAACATTATGATGAATAGCTGTATAAGTTTAGAAAAAGAAATACCCTTAATATGTAACCCGGTTTATACTAGCCATGACCAGCTAGAGATAGCAAGAATAAATAGTCAGCACTGTGTATAAAGTTATGCTGTAACGTTAAGACTGCAAATACGCTAATCGATTTAATGCTGCCACAAGGCATTAAGCTAACCATGACACATAACTAAAGATTTCTAAAATCTTTCACTTTTTGAGCTACAGTTTCTGTATTAGCGCGCCTATATGGATATAGCAAAATTGATTAGACGCAAAAAGTAATATGTTCGACGATGTCTAGCATCAAATTAAAACCGGCATGACAAAACTCTACCACACCATGAGTGGTATCGGCATTATAGATTAGTTTGCACTACTTGTACCTGTTCGCATGTAAAAGAACTAATTCAGTTGTTGCTAGCAACATAATGACATATTTTAAGAAAAAATACTAGGTATCTGTCTAGAGCTAGAAATATCTTCGACATTCATTGTTAATTTTCCGTTCAAACCGAAAAAGAATTCCAGTACCAACTGAAGCAACTGACCAGAGCATAAATAGAATGCATCAGTCACTAATAGTCTTTGTTGGTGGAAAGCACCACGCCAACCTGATGGGATCTAGTCATGATAATTGAATTACTTCAATAGTAGGACTATTGCTATCGCTTCTTGGTGCAACACCAAGCTTATGAGTTTAGCGCGCCCATAAAAATCACATCAGCAAGAAATTAAAGTGCTGATATACGTAGTAACCAAAGGTATAGCGGATGACCGCTGCACCTTTGGTGTTTTAAAAATCAACGATAACTTTTTAATCTAACATGTTATTCACCTGAAACCAGGCAACAAAGCTTCGCAAAGCTTAACCGACATCAATGGATCCAATTTATGGATAGAAAAAACGTAAAACACGTCAAAAATAAAATTTGCGTAATATTTTATAGAAACCGCCATCATATAGAAAAGAGGCATGTCTTTCAGATCTATTGCTTGCATATCAGTATCTATCATCAACAATAGTAGCTAGCGTCATGTTTATATTTAATTTATTATTATCTATAAAATCAACAACTACAAAATAATTTATATACATCTAGAAAGCTTCAGTATAAGCGACTTATAGTTTTTTTTACAAGACAGTTATATCGTTTTACTATGGTAACTAATGTTGATAAGCTATCTAAACTCAGTAATACTAGTTTACTCTAAAAAACACGCCAAAGGATAGACGTACTGCGCTGTAACTATAACCATACGTCAACAACTACCGCAATATACGATCGAGCATTTGAATATCGATTAACTAGACATCAATGAACAGAACCAGCGCGCCTTCTAATTTTACTTTAAACATGAACTCCAAATGATTGGACATATGAAGTTAGTCAACTTAGTGCTACTGTGTCTAGTAGTACTGGACATGAAAAATATATTAGGTACCACAATAAGCACGCTAATACTAAATAGGAGTAGCTCTAGAAAGAACTACGTTGATACAGACAAAATGAGTTGTTTGTCTTTCTTATAGCAACCTTTGTGATGACTAACCACGCATGAATCTCTAAATACCTTATTGAAGCAATTAGCTACTCTAGCCTAGAGGCTGAGCCATTTATTATGTTTACTGGATTTTAGTAAACAACACAAAATAGTCTACTGGCTAAACTCATTAAGGTCACTACCCAAATAGTCAAGCTCGACTCAGTAGTTAAGCTAATGCAGCTAAAATCAAGAAAGAATACGTGATAGAAGTTAGGAAGAAATATAGTCGCTAGCAGCCTAAACCGCTGAAATTATAGCTGAACCTACAAAAGTAAAGAAGCTTCAAACCATAAAAAATACAGCGGCATAGACACAAGCAGCCAGCTAAGATCGCTCGAAAGCCTAGCGACTAACAACATCATCCAGAAGAAGCTTACAATATAGCTTTTAAACTAAACAAAGATAACATGAACACTCGCTCTCAAGGCTACTGAGTTCTTATGTATCTAAACCTAAGCTGAGGTCGCTTATTCCGCAAATATAGATACGCTGACTACCACCAGCGCAGCAATTAGAACTACTACGTAACTTTCGCACAAAATTTAACCATGCTAAGCCATACGCAAGCCATGATTTACAATGGTTTTAACCATTGATTTAATGCGTTTTTACGTTAAGCAAAATTTGCTATTACGTCTCGACGAACGCACGCTCTATTACATAGTCACCAGGCTCACGCATACGTAAAGAAACCTTAAGGCCGAAGTTATTTAACACTTCGCTAGTCTCGTTCAGCATGGCTGGGCTGCCACACAGCATGGCGCGGTCATTTTCATGATTAATCGGTGGCTGACTGATATCACTGAACAGCTTACCACTACGCATTAAGTCAGTGAGGCGTCCTTCGTTTTTGAATGGCTCGCGGGTCACAGTTGGGTAGTAAATCAACTTATCACGCAGGGCTTCACCAAAGAACTCGTTTTGCGGTAAATGCTCGGTAATAAATTCGTAGTAGGCAACTTCATTAATGTAACGCACTCCATGACACAAAATAACTTTTTCAAAACGTTCATAGGTTTCAGGGTCCTGGATCACGCTCATGAATGGAGCCAAGCCAGTACCAGTACCGAGCAAGTACAAATGCTTGCCAGGCTTCAAATCGTCAAGTACCAAAGTACCTGTCGGTTTTTTACTGATAATAATTATATCGCCTTCTTTTAAGTGCTGTAATTGAGAAGTCAACGGACCGTCTGGTACTTTAATACTTAAAAACTCCAGATACGACTCCCAGTTTGGACTGGCAATAGAGTAAGCGCGCATAAGTGGGTAGCCATTAGGCTGCTGCAAACCGATCATCACGAACTGACCATTCTCGAAACGTAAGCCCGGATCACGGGTGCACTTAAAACTGAATAGAGTATCATTCCAATGATGCACACTGAGAACATGCTCGTGATTCACATTATTCATGTACGGAGACTCCTGAAAATAAACCTGTACTAAATATTAGATATACAATCTCACAGTATTTTGATAGCGACGACAATATCTATTTACTAAATCTTTACAATAAAGATTGTCGATTGTATGCCTTCGTTAATGTTGCTTAATAGAAAAGCGTCTTACGCGCTATTAACTTGTTAGTTTTATTTCAATCCGACGCCAATACTTCGATCAAATAGCCAGAGCAAATTCAGCTGTCATTTATTCAAATGTACTGGTAAGCACCTAGACCTGAAGGCCATTGGTTTAGTTATTGTTTTATGTCGTGGCTCTGCTGGCCTAAACCAAGAAGATGGAAAGCTTATACTCAAACGCAAATTCAACTTTAGCTTCAAAATAGTTAGTACACCATGACTATTGATAATTAGTCTAACTATTATACTGATTAGCATCTTGGTACGGTAAAATGCAAATAGCTAGTATGAAGCTATCCAGTGCATAACAACTCATATCATGCACTGGATAGCACACTACAAAATTAACCCTGGCTGAATCAAAGATTACTATAGCTACCAGAACATCTAGGTATAAACCTTGTATCAAGGGGGGGGTGAACTGGTCACACTTTATTACGCTATAATATTGCTTAGCTAAACATTGCATAACTCTTACTGAAGAGTAGCTCGATGAGTCATGGACTCAAGACAAATACAGCCATGACACGTACTTAACTCTCCAATAACGCCAAGTATTATTACTGTAATTTGTGCTGCATGTCAGCTTAAAGCCTAGAGCACACCAAAACAATTAAACCGTGCGGGGTAAGGTAGTTATGGATTTGCTAAATTTCCCTGACAACACTGCGCAATGCTTTTCGCTATAGTAATTCAGTGCTAGTGAAAATCACTAGATCTTAACTGGGCCAGTTTACATCATCTAGCATAAACAGAAATACTAAATCTCGGCGATCTACTAATTTCTGTAATCTGTATTACGTTTATATCTCCATGGCTTAGCGCAACGCTACTAAACATTGCCCAAGGCTTAGATAAGCGCCCCAATGACAACTGGGTTGGTGATGAGTAGTGTTAATTGCACGGCGCTGTCTGTATCCTGAACGTTTTTTCGATAATGTATGACAATTCAAGGAGGTTCTGTCCATTATTTTTTCTATAATAGCATTTAACAACTCAACTATCAACGTCAACAGACATACAGCAATCAGTAAAGCACGTTCAACCTTAATTAAACTGCAGAAAAAGCTCAGCTTAATCAGGATCACATTCAGCAACATCTACTGACAGAATGCTACTTCGCTGATAAATGCTACGCGCAAGCCATCCATAGAATAGCTATATACATTGAATATATGCTTAATACTCATTTTACCTTAAAAAAACAACATATAGCATGATCGATGCAAACCAAAAACAGAAAATTAAATCGCGCAAAGTTAAAAAAACATAAATCGATGATAACTTTACACTGCAAAGTTAACCTTAATTATTATTAAGAGTAGTAGCAAGCTAAAACGTGCACATATTTTCGCTTTAGCTTGCGAAAAATCGTTGCAACATAAACTTTAATCATTTCTTGTGATACACTTAACTCATAAACAGCTTGCTTGCTCAGCAAGACTTTATAGACCATACTCTGCACTTAAAATTGATGTAACCATAAGTTAGTAAGAATATCATAGGTGCCCAGAGCCTCGCAGAACATAATAGAATCGCTTATTCTAAACTACTTGAAACATACAGCCAATACAGGCTTATTCATCATACTTACAACTATGACTCCAGTATTATAAAGATCTTACGTGAAGACCTTTAAGGTATTGATAACACATCTATATTAATCTAGAGAAACTAGAAACGCCAGGAATATTCAAATCAATCAATATACCAAATCTCATTAGGATTGTTACTGTTCAGGTAGGCTTCATATTTAGTAAAACTAACAAACGTAGATAAATTCGCATATAAGCGAAAAAAAATAACAGCTTGATGTTACAAACTATTAGATATTAAATCTGCATCAACTATACAGGATTTTGTATATTATCATTAATACAAAATCCTGTTTTAATTGAATATCATGATATTTTATGGTTTGCCAGAATAAACAAGGTAGTAGCTATACAGCCATTGCTAGAGGTCATGCTTAACGTCAAGTACAATTGACAGTTTGTTGTTAAGCAACTACTTAGGCACAATACTAAGGCTATCATAACATAAAATGATTATTACGTTTGAACCATTATGGCTTGTAATACAATGGTTGCTCAAGAGCTAGATGCGATACTAACCAGTATTTTTAGTACAGGTTTTTACAGAACATCTAGTGCGTTTTATTCAAAGTATCATTTAGTAAGATAACAATAGCAGTTTTGTTCTTTCCTCTGTACAACCTTACTGATAACGAACTTATACATCATCATCCAGGAGTTACCTGAAAACCTTGAACAATGTTCAATACGTTGTCCGCGGTTAAAATAAACTAATAATACGCGCTGGATTGTGTATGTAAGCAGGAAGCAGCATGGCTTATTAGATCCTAAACGAACAGGAGTGCAATGATACAAAGGAAACTCTAAAAAACTAAATACTCACAATTTATAAGCTATAAGTCAAGCAACAGTAGCAACCACGCCACCATAATAAGCACTACTTATAGTTTTAAGCGACTAAACGCTAACGCAGTAGCTGATCTTGTGCTCTAGTAATTTACAATAAAGAAGATTTTATGCCGCATTATATGCGGCACTGTGTCGACTTACCTGTATTCACTTAACATAGTTATATCTCTAGATTTCCATACAACTTAACCACTCAAGGTCCAAATGACTAAGAGATGCAAAACACTATGACTGACAACAGTGTAAACTGTTTCTGAAAGTCAAAAACAAAACCATAAATGGCCCAGCATACTGCTGAAGATATGCAACCGCTTAATCTCTTCAGTATGCAATCTAATTGCAAAAAATACTCACCAACCAATAAGATTGTCGCTACACTATAGCTAAATCAATAATAACATTAACCATTGTACTGCAAATGAATAATTAACAAACAGTTACCGGCTATGTAGTACTGTGCTGATGATTAAGTTATTTTAATCAGACACCCACAGAGTTTTTTATATAGTTACGATAAAAATCGAAGACCATTAAAGTAGAATCGCTCTACTACTGCTGTATAGAAAAAGCAAATACTTTTGAGCGACTTGAGTATTATAGCAACATTTGTAATATTACAAATCACTAACTAGTTCATGGCCAGCTACGTTAAAGTTTTACAAAAAAGTGAAGTGGAACGCTTTATGGATCTAATGATCACCTATTCTATCATTTTAAAACAAACTGAGCTAGACAACAAGCTGTAGCGCAGACGCATAACCTTAGTTAGTCACTTTGAACAGCCATGAATAACACTAATTATAGGTATATAATCCATACTATTATAAACTAAACTGCCTATAGATTAATCTATAGTTCATCCTACGAACGAGATAATATTTCCTAATGCTAAAATAGTTTTATGGTCAATGCAAAACAACGGCATGCAACTGTGCTTACATGATAGCCTGAAAGGCTTATATACTAAAGCCGCTATCCATGAGTATAGCTGGCATAGATTACTTATGTAATCTAACATAGTAGTAGCCACCAGCAATAATGCGCTAATCATAACGCCCACTTATGACAGTACGAGCATTATGGTTTAATATTGCTAGCCGCTTAAACACTACACTAATATTGCCCTTAGTGGTACTAAGAATCTGCTGTATTTTCACTTCTTCTTTACCCGCAATATATCTTTAACTAAAAAGCTAACATGCTAATTTTACACCTAGATAATCTAAATAATTGTGGTGCACTAGATAAAATTTTAGAAGAACTGACCATTGGATGTAAACCGGAAAGCACTTTTAGTGCTAGCACTACTGCTAGATGCTACAATCAGAGATTGTTACATGTGACACTAAATTTTATCAGTATCCAGATTAAAAATATCGCCTTATATCTTATCCGCTAATTGTAAACCAGTTTACTTGGTAAACAATGTTAAAGAGAACAGAGCATGAATCGACTAACTCTATGCTGCTTTCTACTCTGCACGTTGATTGAAGAGTGAGCTTTTAGTGTATATACACTGTTAGTTTTAGTGCTTTAGCTTTAACATGTTTACTTAAAGTATTTTGTTAGCACCACTAATGAGTGGTGATTTTAGAGGCTAACTTTAGCTTTAGCGCACAAACAATAAACCAAAGTGCAGTCATTTTAACCTGATTGGTATTTAATTGAAATAATTGTCATTATTACCTTCGGCTGGAGTTTACTAGCTATACAAACTTACCAAGTATTTTAGCACAGACTTAGAAAAACACATAGCAGTAAATGATATCTGAGTTAGCTTAATTTTTTAAGACAAAAGCTTTACATCCTAATAAACAAGTATTATGTTTTTTCGAAAGGAAATAGATATTTTCAATATAATGTATAAGCTATTCAACAACACCTTATTAATTTGCGTAGATAACCATTAATGTTTAGAGAGTAATTTCTATTTCGCGCCTCCTAACATCAAATAACATATAACCAGCAAATTTGTAACGATAAATATTTGCTAGAAGTGACTCCCAACTCATCCTACACTAACGTAGGATGAGTTTAATATAGAGATGTTATAGGCTATGCTGGCTTAGCTTCCAACGAATTACGCAAGACAATAACCACAGGAGTAAGCGTAATTATCATAAAGCTATATAGCTTCTAAGGTAATAATCTTTACAAGCAAATTATACAACATACCACGGTCAATTATTTTACTGCTCAGATAAATGCTTTTGCTATTGAGCATTTCCAGATTCTCATAATTAAATAGCCATTACCCAGAATAACCAAAGTATAAAATTTCAACGCGTTACCACTAACGACAGTATGCAGGCTACTAAACATTAGTTATATCTATATGAAAATCTAGTTAATTAAAATTACTGGTAGTTAGCGTTATTAGCGTTATTGATTATTTTATGTAGTGAGTTCATAGGTTAGATAATTTTGAAAGGCCAACATGTATACGATATATCTTACCTGATATTGCAGCTTTAAAACCATGGCCGCCATAGAACCATAGAAAATCAGGTCAATAACCTAGAACGCACTAGCAATTCGGTACTTTCTAATACTTACTCACTAATATCCGATTTAGAAATTAGTAGATCGTTAATATTAACGATCTACTAATTAAATACATAATATATCCAAATAGATATTGTTATTAACAAACGTGCAAGTAGTATTTATTTTGTATGCTTGGACTATAACCTATAGATTCATTGGTGGTTTTTTTAAAAGATTTTTAGGTTGTAGGTATTACCGATACAGCTTTTTACTAACCGCGTAGGTCTACATGCGATATCCGAACTTAAAGAGCCAACAGTAATAGCTTAAATCTCATCTGACTGTAATAATCATCTATATTTATTATTAATGTTCTTCCTAAATTAACTTTTTATTTAATCCAAGATTAAAGCAGGCGATTTTTTATCGTGGACTATTAAAGTCCACTACTTATACCAATATTAACTTGTTAGGTTAATATTGGTATAAGTAGACAGTAATACTTCGCAAAAAACACTGTAAATAGACTTACTCTAGATATCTATTTCTGCTGCTGCTCGTCGCAATAAGCCATTAAGCGCAGCCATTACCGTTTGTCGGCGTACCTCATTGCGATTACCAGTAAAGTACGCTAGTTTGGTCGTTACCTTATTGCTTACACTAAAAGCTAACCATACAGTACCTACTGGTGTATCTGGTAAACCGCCATCTGGCCCAGCAATACCGCTAACCGCTACAACAAAGCGCGACAAGCTTTTTTTCTGTGCACCACGAACCATCGACTCTACTACCTCTTGGTTGACAGCACTACCTTTAGTAAACAACGTTTCTGAAACACCCAGCTGCCTAGTCTTTTCTCGATTAGAATACGTTATATAACTAGTTTCAAACCAAGCTGAACTACCAGGTATACGCGTTATAGCTTCAGTAATGCCACCACCAGTGCAAGACTCGGCAATTGTAACATGGGCATTTAGCACCTGTAAACAACGACCGAGTTTAGTGGCTAGCTGGGTGATTTCCTTCATATTAATCTCCAGAAAATAGACTGGTAGTACGAACTGTTTAACAAACAGCACCTTATTGACTTATGCAAATTATAAATTTGCATAAGTCAATAATTATCTCAATATACAGCGCATAAACTCAACAGTCTTAAAAAAACCGAGAGAATTACTGCTGCTATCCATGAAATTAATCATACTTAAGCGTACACATGGGTGAGTTAAACTGACGTGGCTATATTAGCTACACCACCTACGTAAGTTAGCATTAAGCAATCAGGCTTAGTCAATTAATCAAAGAAAGACTAATAATCATAAATCAGTAGCAGTCAGGTAGTCAAGTAAAAACTTGCTTAAGCTAGGCGTTGGACAACTATCAATTGTACTATTAGCAATAGTAGCGTACACTATTTAATAGTTGCCACCACTAATATAAAAACTTTTATATAAACTGTTTAGCGTTTTCAGCCTTGCAACTGAAGCCTGACGCTAAAACTGCTCAGACATGCGACCACGCTTACATGTTCCAGAAATTAGGAAGCTCGCCACAATTTTCTAGCAATCTAACACAACTCGCATAATTACAATCCTGGCTTTACGCTATCCAACACACTACATTCACAGATGCATAGGATGACGGAGCAGGTATAACTGATAAAGTGGCTAAGATTTAGGCAATCTTAGTCATACGCCTAGTTTTCAGCATTTTGCTAGCAATACACCAGAAGTATTCTGAGTAGGTTAGCCATTTACTGCCAACTACACTATAGATAAGTACGGTTACTAGACAACAGGTTGTGGTTTGATTAATAAACAGCATTGATCTTGCAGTTCCATGCAGACGTCAATGAAATTGACTGACACGGGTACACAGCTTCAGATAGACGCAGCATAGCCTTTCGGACACAAAAGAGGTTCTGGATAAATTAGGGCGATCTAGCTCTAAATCAAGTATCAAGTACTGAAGACTCTTGTACAGTCTGAGTTTTTAATAGCATTGCGATAACTTAAGATTTGACATCCTTAGTCAACACCACCAACAGCAGTAAACAGTTTATAAACTAAATACTTACGCCTGTCTAACTGACTATCTGCTTTACTATGTAATTTTAACTATGGTCAGCAATATAAAGCAAAGCCATACTAAATATCCAGTGATATTGGTATTTTTTATAAAACGTAGTAAGAAGTGATCTTAGCTACATTTGTTTATAACAATATTGTGGATATTATCCAAAAATACCTAAGTATGTTGCTTGCCGCTCTTGTTATATTAAAAGTGCTCTTAACTGGCCACTAGCGGATTTAGGTATTAGGCGAATCGAAATATTTTATATTAAATATTTCATTCAATCAGTCCATATAAAACTATAGATTTTTATATACTGCACCATATTATAAATTTATATTTTATCAAATAAATTGTATTATTAACTATTTTTATAGTCAGCACTTAACCGGATATGCTAGAATAATTTTAAAAGTTTTTAGGCGAGCTTCAGAAGCGGTTATTTTACAAGTCATTTTAACTGCTTACCTCATTATTTTATTGAATTAAACTATGTATTTTACAAAAAATATACATGAAAGATGTAAATATGCAAATTACTAATATTTTCAATACTTACAACAATTTTTTTACTATGTGAATTTAAACTACAAGCAAACTTTTACCATGAAATTTGCCAAAATAAATTATTGACAATATTATTGATAGTAATATATTTACTAGATATTAAATTAGGAGAGATTTGCAATCTCATGCTATATCTGATATAGGTTAAACTTATTAACCATGAGTATATTTAGTTTATAACTAACAGTATTAAAGTTAGACGCTGACTACTCTGTTAATCAAATCAATGATTGATTAACTACTCACGAATTCAAACTATAATTTTTATGTAGGCATGGACTTATGCGCAACTACGAAATAAACCAATAGCATATTGGAAATATATAACTCATCAGCCAAATTTTCTGATGAGCTTAGAACTTTTAACTTATTAAAAGGATACTATAGTATCTGATTTTGTAAAAGTAAGAACGACTTTTGAGTAGTCATAGATAAGGTAAAATTTTTTTACCTAGATGTATACAAAATAACTAGCTTAAAGTGTTTCAAGTAAAATATCATTTACACTTAATTTATTAAGTTATAATTAATAAATTATTATGCAGGATCTATCACTACAAAACCTTTGTATACCAACTATTAAAGAAAAAACATAGGTATACTTTATTAGTAATACATGCAGCTATAGTATAGCTGCATGACTTGAGCATAAAACCACAAAAAACTAGGTTTTGTACTGAGTATGTTTTCCTATGAAAACATACTCAGTACAAAATTATAGAATTGTTTTTTGCGGAAAAACTATGGAAATACTGATAAATACACTTTTATAGTGCAGCATCAATGTTATTAGTTGGTGAGTATTTTGCAATTAGATTACATGCTAAAGCAGTTAAGTGGTTGCATGTCTTCAGCAGTATGCGTAGCTATTTAGGGTTTTATATCTCTTATAGATGTATTTAAGTGTTAAATATTCATAATAATAAAATGAAAGTATACGGCTGATTACTATAAAGCAGTTTTTAATGAACTATACTGTGCCAGTATAGTTCTCAAATTTTTTTGAGATATTCATTCAGTTATATTTCTATATCTAAATATACTTAGCAGTATTAATATCTACAAATATTAAACGATTAACTGATTAGCAAAGATTTGCCTTACCCTAAAAACCTGATTAGTTTAAAAAACTTTATTAAGGAAGCCTTCTCTGCTCTTTTTTTGGTTTTATGGTTATTTAACTAATAGTAGTTTTTATGAGTTCTTCAAACGATAGGCAACTTTCCTATTTTACACAACTCTTAAGATGAGTTTCGTCATCCTGACCGCCATGTGCTCATAGCGGTAAATTAAAGTTTCATGATAAATCACCTATTGCTTAGCTTCTGAAAGCTTGCAACCACCTACTATAGGTAACACTAGTTTATGCTAGAATTCATAAACCACTGATAACTTTTATTATACTAATGCTAGTGTTATTTACCATATTAACAGCATTTACAAATCACAAACTACAGTATCACTCAAGATTAAAGGTATCAGTCATATTCGTACCAGTTTTGCTGTCAGGATATCGCAGGCTAACTTTTAAATAATCCAACTATTAGCATTGATGGTCAGTAACATATTTTGACTATTAAACCAAATACGTCGTCTACGTCACGACCATATCACTCTAAGCTTTAGATAATGAGTGCAGACAGTACAAGCTTAGCATTAGATTGGTTAGCTTGTCAGCTATAACACGCCAATGCCTGGCGCACATAAACCTTTTTTATAAATTACGCCATACAAGCATTGAGCTTGTAATATTTAACACATTCTGCCAGTGCACTGCTAGGTTTAAACATAGTAGTACGCTACATTTCCATAACAATAAAAAGCCTGCTACTGAAAAGTAGTAAAACAATGCTACAAGTTTGTATACCTTAGATAAAAACTAACATCGAGCGCTCTCTCGGAACATTAAAAATTCGTGATCACTAGACATAGATGGGCGCAATAGATGTATAGCTGTATATCAAATTAGGTCAACGTAGAATCATGTCGATCTGCCGTCTAAAATAAAACGATGCTGAAGTGGCTTCAAAATATCAACAACACGCGCTAGCAGCAAGAAAGACAGAAAATCACTTGCGATAATTGGATTACGATACCAAATTATTTAATCACCCATCTAGTTTGTTTTAGTAATTGATTAATACTGATACATATAAAAAGACTAGATTGCTTATTCAGCATCAGCACGTCTTTGACAAACAGTAACGGATTACTATAACAATTGATCTGCAAATTTTAGACTGTCTTGCTTAGTTCGATATAGTGTAATTACAGCCACGGCACAGGCTCAAGTTTCTTCCTGACAGCATTAGCACAAAATAGCAAAGAAAACAATCTCAACTTGTACAATATGCAACTTTCTTTTGTCCGCATATTATTAACAGCAGAGGCAATACATGTATTGCAAATGAAAAGCATAATCAAGTTTAGCGGTATGATAAAGGTCTGATTATCAAATTACAACATCAATCAGCGCTAGCATTTGTATATGGTAATAAACCGTGGTAAACGGTCAGCTAGTAAAAACAATACACCTATGCTAAGCATAGCTTATAGTTATGCAGATTGACGGTAGTAGTAACCGGACTTACCAGTAACACTAAACAGTGTAATTGCTACGATCATGATATAGTACATAAGAAGCAATACTAAAATACGCAAGGTAACAATATAATTTCTTGTTCTATCAAACTAAACTCTTGATCAAAGACACAAAAGCTAATCTTGTAGCTAGGCTTTCTATACCTTCTAGCCGAGTAATGCAATAGTGCTAGTCACAGTAGAAAAGTCTGTAGCCATCGTCTTGCTAAATCTATCTAACTTAGCATGCAGCTAATTACTTAGCCTAACATCTTTGTTTACTAAAGCCATTACGCTAAATTTTTTTAGGAGGCATTTTGTTCATGCGTATAGTCTTATACAGCTATGCTGTAGAATCATACTGAAACGTATGGAGCCGCTCCACAACTCACCTGTGTAGAAGTAATCTTTACCTGTGCTACCAATCCTTGTATTGATCAACTGTAAGATACTTACTGACAATAGAAAGTTTTTAGTAAAAGCATCGAACAGTCTCGCCTAAAACCTAACCATGTTACTATACATAACATACTAGAAAAAAGTTTCTTTCCAAGTCATTTGGTAGCATGCAATCCAACTCCAGGCTCATGCTCAATCCATGAGCATATAGCCGATGTAAGCTCTTTATACATACTATTCTCATAGAAAAACAGTAACGTAAACTATTTTATTAGCTAATAAGTGACCAATCATAAACAGCGTACTTTATAGTATATATAGTATCTCGCACAACCTAACTTACCTCATGGTTAAAGCGTTGCTTTTTAAATTAACAACGAACAAAGCCGAAACCAGAACTGCCAGTTTACTGTTATAAGTTATTTGGTCAGTAATAAACGCGTCCTTGCTATTTAGCACTACACATGGCTAAATGCATTTGCAAAAATGCAAGACAAGCTTAGCCGCGTTTGACCATCTTTCAATACTAATTTGACTTAAATAAGCCTAGAGCACCTAGGCGACCAAGCTATTAATCTGAACAGACGTATTGACATTCTGCCCAGTATCAATTGGGCCAAAAATATCATCGGCTTGAGATAGCTAATAGTTTCAGGAGATTTAAAACTATTCATGGTGATGTTTTATGCTTAAAGTTCAAAATTTTAGCCATGATTAGTCAGTATTCTGAAGCTTAAAGTTAAGGGCACTGGTTAGATTTAGACGGTAGACAGAATAATGGACTAATGCTTCGATATCCAACAACTATAACTTCTGGCAATGGTAGATTAATAATACACCCCGATAAAGCATTGAATGAGGACATTGTAAGGCTGGCCAGTGCACATAGATTTAAAGTTTTTTGAGTGAAAAATGCTAAAATTAGCTGTAAAGTATTACATAGATAAAGACTGTTTTATAGTAAATTATTGTAAGATAATTAGTTTTAAGCTATACGACTGCATCAGAATTAGCCTGCTAACCATTCATATCATGAAACCATAAATAAGTCAGCTGTTACTACTTAGAGACTTTTATCTATGATCATATAAATAGGTATAGTTGTATAATCACAGGTAAAAAAGTCAGTATTATATACTATAAATTATTATTATGTAAATAACTAGTAAATTTTTAGGCAGCACAAACTCAAGCCTCATTAATATTATTCCTACACTAGATCTAAAGCGGATCTTAGATCCGCATGGTACGCGGTAATATTTGTACAATACGCTGCGGTTAGTATTACCAATGTGGAACAACAGTAACTAAGTAGTTGCTCGCTTTTCTTATTACAATAGATCAAATAAACTATTTATGACACAGTTATTGACTAGCACAAAGCATCCTACAGTTAATACATTTGCTCAATATAATAGCAGTAGTAGTTTTAACTTAAGCACCCACTATATTTACATACATAAAACACTAACTATGAGGCAAGGAATTGTTCCATAACTATTTTAGTTGCCAAATATTTATTAAATTTTACTAGGACTACGCCGCCCTGATATCAAACTTAAGATACTATTTATATATATCTTTTTTTGCACATAGCGCACAAACTTAATATTTATCTTAAGATAAGCTGGCAAATTGAGTGATTTATATGATATGGCTATTATTTAGTTTACTAGTAGCATTCAGATCTATATAAAAGCTTTTTTATAACACAGAGGTAAAAGTTATTAATAATTAGATAAATTCTAATCATATTTCGCTTATGCATACACTAGCGCCTCATCACTTTTGTGCATTTTCCTATCACGACATTGATCGAAGCATTCACTGCGCTAACTAAAGCCACCAATTTCTATTTAATGCTTAATATTTAAACCTATTTAAATGCATTGCACGGCTCTTTAGCTATTTTCTTTTCATTTAGTAAACTTTCAACTTTAACTAAATATTTACTAACAGACTATCGCTGCTAATATCATGGTATATAATAAAATATCAATGCTCGTGGATATAGTATCAAAAACTAGCCTTGACTAGAGCAAGGCTAGTTTTTGCAGTTAATGGAATATTAAGATTTCAACCTTCACAACTACATTCACGTTATTCACCGTATACTGCAAAAAAACTTACGTTAAATATTTTACAGTATACGGGGCGCTGCTTTCTTTATACATTAGCAAAATCTAACTTACGAGATCAAATCCAATTTTATCAAATCTTATACTTGGCTTCGCTATCGATTAACTAATCGTGACCAACTTGAATAAACGCAAACTGACCTTCGGCTTTATGCATTATGTTGATTTAATATTACATAATCGTGCTTACTCTTTACTGCTCTGATATTACAGATTAGCTAGTTGTAGTCGCAGCTAGATAAGCAGCACTAAATAATGACCTGTATATCGACAATATAAAACCGATCACATGAATACTACTGATATTGAATTAACTATTGCACGTTAACCTAACAAGCTTTTACCGTATAACTTATAGTTTTGGGTGTACCAGTATAGCTATATGATTATTAATATAACACTACAGTAAAGTGTTTTTAGCTTGATGAGCATCTGCATCCATTCGTTAAACACTCTCAGTTTGGCGGCAATTAAGTACTTTTTTTCAGGATGCACCGTTGATCGGCAACAAGCTAGTTTTTTGCTCACTAGTAATGTATATATTTAACTTCGCTATTTGTGTAATAATAAACCTAAAAGGCATTGTTTATAACCAATGCTCACAGTTCAATAATTTGCAATTGCATAACACTCATGCTGTGGATAGCGCTAAGCTAGATCTAGCTTAGGTCAAACTAACGCTCTTACAGTTAATACAAAGGCGTTGCATAGCTGCCTACGCAGTAATCCTAGTTGAGCTAACATCCGAAGTAGCGATCAACCACGAGCATTATTCTTGTCGGCGTGCTTTACTTCATAAAAACTCCAAATTATGGCTTGGGTAATTAGCTATTTTAAATTTAGATAGCCATGCTTATTAATACATTCTAATAGTTTATTATGTAATAAATCTTTTAACTTTATATTATTGGCAAAGAGCTAGATTTTGGTAAATTTATTTCTAGTATTTTGATTAATTGATTTATATGCAGGCATTCCAAAATGCTATTCGCTAAAGATTTTTTACGTAATACTTTCTTCTGACTACGTTACCTGCCTACTAGATAACTGCTTCTAGTACCTCGTACTGCATAACAGAGTTGGTGACTAAACTTTCGAAGTTAGTAAAGCAGGCTTATAACCGTTTGTTTTACCAATGCTGTATGCCTTCCTTGTATTTCTTGTGTTTTCGCTATTTCTATTACTTCGTAAGACATTTTAATATAAAAATATTAATGGCAAAAGCAAGCATTAGACCTCATAACCTCAGCACGTACAAATACACTAACTACTTTTCTATTGAAAACTTCTATACACAGTTATCAGAATATTTTACGTCAGGTTTGATAAGCATCAAAAGTTAGCGCTTGAATTATAAAGTAATCTGAAGCAGAAAAACGTAAGGAATATGTGCGAAGCAGTTCGCTGGGGTCCTGTAAAACGTTCAAAACATATAGACCAAAAATAAATTTGAGTCTATTATATTAAATATATCTGATAAGATTTGCCTATTTAGAATAGTTGGTGAGTTTTAGTTTTATTACTAAAATTTTTAGTAAGCTATAGGATGATTAATCCTTACCTATGCTAAACATTATACTTATTCTAAGTAGTGCTTAGAGCGAGTCAATAGTTATGTGTAATGCATACTACATAACATGCATCCGTTATCAGCTGCCATGTACAGCATGTGGATCAGCCTTACTTTTGTAGTGTACAAGATAACTTAAGATGATGATTAATAATGCAGTAACAATGCTAAATTCGCTATACAATAATATACAAAAGAACAAAAACAAACATGTATTACTATTTAATTTATGGCTTCCTCTCTCTTTGTTTTTATATATTCTTTTATAATCTGTAAAATTCTAACATTACTCGTTAACCTTACAGTTATAACAAACAACAGAACCAAACACCTAATACCAATCAATTAAAAGGCTATATTTAAGTAAATAATGCGAATTTAGTGTGAAAGTTATTTTGTTGTGAAGTACATATTATATACTTAATTAATGCTCAAAACTACAAGCCTATTTACCAAATTACTTGTAACTAATTTACTTACTGCCAAACAAGTAAGAATACGTTTAATTAATTTTCCTGTACGACGATACTGCAATAGTACTGGAAGCTAAGCAATTAATATCATACTTAGTTATTTTGTATGGCATAGAAGACTTCTATGAAACTATTTTTATAAATACACAAAGAATGCAGATCAGCTATCAATATTATACTAACTATAATGCAAATATTCAGTGAGGCAGTCTATTCCTATGTATAGGATTACTACTATTTATTAGAAAAAATCTAGTCACATTGGTGATAAATGGATAAGTCGGTATTGATATGCGAATAAATCAGCAGCCAGATAATCAATAATTGACCATTGACATATCAGGTAACGCACATTATTACGCTAAAGCGCAGTGAGCGGTAAAACGCTATTGAGTAAACGGCTTGTGCCAGCATCACTAAACAGTATTGGTGATGCGCGTTTATTCAGTCTTTCGATATTGGACATCACCAGCGGTGATTTTGGGATATTAAAAATCAAAGGCTAGGAAAATCTGCCAACGGTACTATAGTAAATTCATTTACAGGAGTTCTTAATCACAAATAATTAACCGAAAGACTTGCTAGCAGAGTTCTCGGCATATAACCTTAAAACTTTCACTGCAAAGCTATATCGATAGCTATTAGTGCGATCAGCTATCTACTAATTATGATAGGAAGACCTAACATACCGCATACCGCAGCTTACGCAGCTTACGCAGCTTGCGTCATGATAAGATTATCATACTTGATGGTACTAGCCTTCGTAACATACGATATTAACCTGTCTAATTATAGCGACAACACGTTGCAATCCGTAATTTACTTTTGCTCAACAGCCATGAACAGTCGCTGGCTACCAACTAACTAAACCAATATTTGCTACTAATTAGTTGTACTACAAGCACATCAAACTTTCATTGCATCCAGGTATACTGCTATTGCTTTAAAAATCTATAGCCACAATTAAAAGAAATTGGCGATATACCTACACCTTAGTGTAGGTATTGGCTACGTTGCATAATACGCAACTATATAACTTTACGCTATAACTTGAGGCGCCTCCATATACACGTAGAAATAATCAAACTATACACACTAAATCTATAACAAATCGCCGTAACAACTAATACTTTACTGGAACCTAGCGGCACTGTTAAAAATAACAATCATCAATAATCCATCTGCCATCTTCCGTTATGGCAGGTAACTAAAAAAACTAGTTATAGTGATAAGCTTAATGTACTGAGTAACTTAATCGAGCTGGCACTAAACTTGAATCTACGTTATCCGCGTTGATTAATAATCACATTAATACATATTGTGAAATAATCTTACCCTGTTATTCAATAAACATTGAAAAGCTTTTTTGTAGCGAGCTATATAGTACTAAATAATGACACCGCATATTAATTTAAATATGCGCAGCACATACACCTGTATGCCTCAAACCGTATTAATGATACCGCTGGCGTATATCGGTAGCTTTATGCTAGCGGATAACTGTGAATTGTTGATAGTTGACCGTATTGCTAATAGGCATTAGCCCATGATGTTCAAAATAAGCAAAGCCACGAATATCTTTAACAATGCCACTAAACGCACCATGATATTGACAGACAAAGTCGGTCGCGGTACTAGTTTTCTCGATGGATTGCCCATAACCTAGCATTGACCGCTATATGTAGCATATTTATGAAAAGTATATCAAAACACCTACCAAGCACAATGAGAGCATTGTATCCTTACATGCCATGCATGCAACTTGAGCTGACACAACATTGCAGCCCGGTCATAGCCGTATATTACGCCGACATACTAAACGATATAATAACAAGCACTCACGACCTCATGGCTATCTAAAAAAACACAGCTATATCCAATGAAACTATAGCAACTAACCGTATCATGGCGTATAAGCAACTAAGCACGCCGCATCGGAGCAATATGCTCACTATTCTACCTCTTTTCCAGTATCAGCTGAATCAGCTCAGCTTGATGCCATACACAGCGCTTAAAGTATCGTATAAACTACAGATTCGAATATAATACAAAAGTCAGAAATTTGTTAATATACAGTACCTCGCGAAACTCATGATAATAGGCTTCGCTGCCACCGCCTGAGGAGAAAATTAAAAATGACTTTCGTCGTTACCGATAGCTGTATTAAGTGCAAGTACACCGACTGCGTTGAAGTGTGTCCGGTAGATTGCTTCTACGAAGGTCCAAACTTTTTAGTTATCCACCCAGATGAGTGCATAGACTGCGCTTTGTGTGAACCAGAATGCCCAGTAATAGCTATCTTTTCCGAAGACGAAGTCCCTGCAGAAATGCAGGAATTCATTCAGTTAAACGTTAAACTAGCAAAAATATGGCCAAATATCACGGAGCGTAAAGACCCAATGCCTGACGCAGCTGAATGGGATGGTAAAAAAGGTAAGATTAAATATCTTGAACGCTAACAGCAACACCACCTCCAAAAGCTACTCACTTGTAGGTTTTTTGCGTTTCCTGATGAAAAGTTTTACGTATCTATAAAAGCAAAGTAGTCGTATAACTAGACCATATCTTCCTTAATTTTGTATTCCTTGTCACTATTCTCATGAGTCTAGTGCTACAACAGTACCTCAATTGTTATTTCTGAATAGCTACATCAATCATAGAATACAAAAATAATGCGAAGAAGTTCTGAGTATAGTAAAACTACATTTTACGTTACAGGCTGATAGCTTTAAACGTCCATGTTCAGTATACACAATCGTGCTTCTTTTAAGAAGCACGATTGTGTATACTGCTTTGATATGCATATACATATCAAAAAATTAATACTTAGAAAACAGTAAGCGAATAATGATACGCATAATTACGTCAGCGAGCACCTAAGAACATTAGCTCATAGACAAACATAAACAAACTTAGACGCTTAGGCTGTTTTCTTTTCGAATGATTAGTCCTTGCTAGCAGCAATATTCGATGGCCCTTATCTTGCTATTTACTGCATGGAAATCCGTGCACTAACATGTCTAGCTAACTCCTGATAAACCATGGCAATCTGGCTATCTGGTTCAGCCGCCACAATGGGTTTACCACTATCAGCCTGCTCTCGGATTATTATTGATAATGGCAATGAAGCCAATAACTCAATACTGTATTGAGTAGCGAGCTTCTCACCACCGCCCTCTCCGAACAGATGCTCAGCATAACCGCAACTAGAACAGATATGTACCGCCATGTTTTCTACTACGCCAAGAACCGGGATATTAACCTTACGGAACATCTCCATACTTTTCTTCGCATCACGCAACGCTAAGTCTTGTGGCGTGGTTACAATCACCAAACCTACCACCGGCACCTTTTGCGCTAGGGTAAGCTGGATATCGCCGGTACCTGGCGGCATGTCGATCACTAAATAATCCAGATCGCCCCAGGCGGTCTGGCTAACCAATTGTAGCAAAGCGCTGGATACCATTGGCCCGCGCCAAATCATCGGTGCGCTGTCTTCGGCTAGGAAAGCCATGGACATTACTTCTATGCCAAGAGATTTGATAGGCACAAACCATTTCTGGTCCTTTACCTTAGGGCGCGTACCATCAGGGACGCCAAACATCACACCTTGACTCGGGCCATAAATATCAGCGTCGAGAATACCTACACACGCACCTTCACGGTCTAGCGCTAGAGCTAAGTTAGCAGCGGTAGTAGATTTACCCACGCCCCCTTTACAGGAGGCTACCGCGATGATGTTCTTGACGTTAGCTAGGCCGTGAAGCTGTACCTGAGTTTTGCGTGAGGTAATTACACACCGAGTTTCAACCTTAGCCAAACGTACACCAGCAAGACCCTCGATAGTCATTTGTAACATCTGCGCCAAATCACTCTTAAATAACCCAGCAGCATAACCGAACTCTAGCTTAACTAAGACCTGATCGTTATTGACATCAATAGCGCGTACACAACCGGAACTAACCAGGTCTAGATTCAAATATGGATCGGTATATTGACGAAGCACAGCTTCTATCGCTGCACGATTGACGGCTTTCATGGCTACTCCAGAAAAAACTTAATGTAACAGGTAAACATCTTAATTGTTGCAAGCGTTTAGCGGTACGTTTTGAGGCTACAACAAGATTCCGAAATAACACTAAGAGATGCAATATATTTCTTAATGCTTTATAGTCGCTAATCTCCGTTTCATTAAATAGCTAAACCAATGTCAGAACCACGCAAGATACTCGTCACTAGCGCACTGCCATATGCCAATGGTTCTCTCCATCTTGGCCATATGCTTGAATATATCCAAACTGATATATGGGTGCGCGTTCAGAAGCATCGCGGCAATCAATGCATGTATGTTTGCGCAGACGACGCCCACGGTTCAGCCATTATGCTGCGCGCAGAAAAAGAAGGCGTTACCCCGGAACAATTAATTACCAACATGCAAGCTGAACACTGCGTTGACTTTGCCGAATTCTTGATAGATTTTGATAACTTCGACACAACAAACTCCGAAGAAAACCGCAAACTATCCAGTCAAATCTACCTACGATTAAAGGATTCTGGTTACATTGACCAACGTTTGGTAACCCAGTATTTTGACCCGGAAAAAAATATGTTCTTAGCTGACCGCCTCATAAAGGGCACTTGTCCAAAATGCGGTGGCGAAGACCAGTATGGCGATAACTGTGAAAAATGTGGTGCTACCTATACACCAACTGAATTGAAGGATCTGAAGTCAGCAATCTCCGGTGCCACCCCAGTGCTTAAAGATTCACAGCACTTCTTCTTTAGGCTTCAGGATTTTCAGCAGATGCTGCAAACCTGGACACGTAGCGGCACCTTACAGGATTCTGTAGCCAATAAACTGTCTGAATGGCTAGATAACGGTCTACAGCAGTGGGACATCTCCCGTGACGCGCCATACTTCGGTTTCGAGATTCCTGGCGAACCTGACAAGTACTTTTATGTATGGCTAGATGCGCCAATAGGCTATATGGCTAGCTTTAAAAAGCTATGTGACCGTATACCAGAATTAGATTTTGACACGTTTTGGGCAAAGAACGCTACAACTGAGCTATACCACTTCATCGGTAAAGATATTGTTAATTTTCACGCTTTATTCTGGCCAGCTATCCTTGATGGTTCAGGCTACCGTAAGCCAACCGGCATCGTGGTGCATGGCTATTTAACGGTTAATGGCCAAAAAATGTCAAAATCTCGTGGCACCCTTATCAAGGCACGCACTTACCTGAATTACTTGTTGCCAGAATACTTACGTTACTACTACGCTTCTAAACTAAGCGGCAGCGTAGATGACCTAGACCTAAATCTAGAAGACTTCGTACAAAAGGTTAATTCTGATTTAATCGGTAAGGTAGTCAATATCGCTAGCCGTTGCGCTGGATTTATCCACAAGGGTAACGCAGGTGTGCTAGTCGCCGAAAATTCAGCATCAGAGCTAACCGAAGCCTTCCTAGCTGCCGCGTTAAGCATTGCTAACGCCTATGAAACCCGTGACTTTGCTAGCGCGATGCGTCAGATTATGAGCTTAGCTGACCGTACTAATTCATGGATCACTGACAAAGCGCCATGGTTGCTGAGTAAGCAGGAAGGCAAACAGGCTGAAATTCAAGTAATCTGCGCCACTGGAGTCAACTTATTCCGTAAGTTAGTGATCTTCCTCAAGCCAGTGCTCCCACTGCTAGCTGCAGATGCTGAAACATTCCTCAATGTCGCACCTCTAACCTGGAATGACCACGCCACATTGCTATTTAACCATCAGTTAAACGAGTTTAAACCACTGATGACTCGTATTGATGAAGTTAAGGTACAGGCTATGATTGATGCTTCGAAAGAAGATCTAGTCGTCAGCCAGACCTGTATTGGTATGGCTATGCCAGTTAGCGTATAGCAAACTCATCAAGGGCCTCATCTCTACAGAAATTGAATGAGATGTTTCTTGCTGCTGTAGATCTATAAGTTAAGCTAATCGTCAAAATCGAAGCTAAGGTGCCAACCAACCTGCTGCGTTTGACTTCTAATCTCAGTAAAAACAATAAAACGTGTTTTCCGGCACCAAAAACACTTACCTAGCCAGGTCTAGGCTCAATCGTTACCTGACTATAATGATCGTTAACGTTAAACAGATGAAATAAAATTCAGTATTTCCGAAACCCAGTAACAAAAGCCAGTCTCAACAGTAAAACAATCTACCTGTTGACTGTTGAACACTAAGAGTAGCGTAAATCTAGATAAATACTAATGCTAATATTTTAGAAATGCTTCATTGTATTACTTATATTTTACTCCATACAGTACCTGTAATTATGTTTAGTGATTGTTTATAAGGAAATACTTGCTTCATGAATACCGAAAAACGCCTAGAAATTTTTCGTAAGTTTCACGAAGATAATCCAGAGCCTAAAACCGCACTAATTTACTCTTCGCCGTTTGAGTTACTAATTTCGGTGATTTTGTCGGCTCAATCTACAGACGTTAGCGTCAATAAGGCGACGGCTAAACTGTACCAAGTAGCCAATACGCCAGAGACTGTGTACGCCTTGGGTATAGATGGTTTGTCAGAGCACATCAAGACTATTAATCTATACAAAAACAAAACTAAAAATATTATTAAGACCTGTCGCATGCTAGTTAATTTGCACGGTAACAAAGTGCCACAAAATCGAGAAGACCTAGAAGCCCTTCCTGGTGTAGGCCGAAAAACTGCCAATGTGATTCTCAATACCGCGTTTCAACAACTGACCATAGCAGTGGACACGCATATTTTCCGCGTCAGTAATAAAACTGGTATTACGCGTGGCAAAAACGTTTTTGAAGTAGAAATGCAACTAATGAAGTTTGTGCCTAAGCCTTATTTACTCAATTCCCATCATTGGCTAGTGCTTCACGGGCAATATATCTGTAGAGCACGTAAACCACTTTGTAGCAACTGCAGTATTAAAGACTTGTGTGAATTCAAATATAAAAATATCGCATGATTGAGCATTGATTGGTTGTCTTAATTCATTTGAAGTAATACCGACATATCTAGACCGACGAAATACACAAAAAATGAACTTGTTTAAATCTAAACAATATATGACCACGCAGAGTTTTACATAAAGTCATTAGCTGTAATAGCTAAAGTTATACTTTGTATAAAAGTATATGCTAAATAGCTGTGCCTTTATAGCATACGCATATAGCGTATGCTATAAAGGTTATTTAACAAAGTCGCTTGAAACTCCTATTTTGAGTAGTGGATACGCGTTTAAGTTGCATATTCAACCAACAATTGTTAGCGGTTATTAACAGCATTGGTATGCATGCATTCATAGAAAACCATTTATCATAAAAATGTAAGTAGTTTATGACTCCTAGATACTAGCAACTACTACATAGCTTATGTGGCAACATAAAATATAGCGGTTAGTAGGCGACTACCTCTACAATTCGAATTCCTATTTAATTTAATTAAGTTGACTGTATGAGTAGGTTTTCATAAATGCAATAATTAATGTTCAGTTTGTTCTTAACTAAGGCGTGTGGCACGGTACTACACCTGAGAAACAGACTTTAAGTCTGTTGAGCATGATCGTAATGTATTGGCAGCAGTGTAGTGATGCATATTTTATAGTCATGATAAGCCATGCTAATTATTAACGAAAGTAGGTAGATTTTTAAATAGTTATTTTTTATATCCGTAATTTAACACAGTTTAGTTACGTCATTCCAGTAAACCAACACACAACTTCTAGGTTTGGACTTAATCGCTCTTGAACAGCAACAGCTAATAAGGCTAACTAAGCCAGTACCAAATAAGCCATTGTATGCGTTTATATGAACTGTCGCTAGCTTACCGGCTAGACGTATACTCTTATCAGAGCTGAAAGTCATGATAAACTTAGTCAGGCGACACTCGAACTTATCGCGCTCTACTTTCAATTCAAGATTCTATATATATGCCTGAAAATATAAACGCTATCGCAAACTATCTGGCAACCGCACTAAATATTGCTAGATAAACATAGAGCACAGGCAAGCAGTTTAACTAACTTATATAATACCTTAAAGCGTTATACGTTGTTAACGCATACTAGGGATAGTAGACACGTATAATAAAACTTAATAGAGAGTGTCTATAATAATCTTTTACGATAGCATTCTAACTAAATTGATATAATTGGAATCTTTAATGTCTAACTACATAACCATGCTGCGTCCTGACGACTGGCATATTCATCTTCGTGATGGTGCTGCGTTACCCCAAACCGTAGCCGATGTAGCGCGCACGTTTAGCCGCGCTATCATCATGCCAAATATAGTACCTCCAGTATGTAATACTATAGAAGCTAAGGCCTATCGTCAGCGTATCCTCGCTGCGCGACCACCTGGGAACTACTTTGAGCCATTAATGGTGATTTACCTCACTGATCACACCCAACCTAAAGAAATTAGCCGAGCTAAGGCAACTAGTTTCATACATGCCGCTAAACTATATCCGGTTGGCACAACCACCAACTCAGATTCTGGCGTAACAAGTCTCGATAAAATCTTGCTGGCAATTGAAGCGATGGCTAAAGTCGGCATGCCACTGCTAATTCACGGTGAAGTAACTCGTTGCGATGTAGACGTGTTTGATCGTGAAAAGATTTTTATCGATGAGCATATGTGCCGTATAGTCGAGTTATTCCCGACCCTCAAAGTAGTGCTTGAGCATATCACTACCACCGATGCAGTGCAGTTCGTAAACGAGGCCTCAGCTAATGTCAGCGCAACTATTACTGCGCATCACCTGCTCTATAACCGCAACCATATGCTAGCAAATAGAATTCGGCCACACTTCTATTGTCTGCCAATTCTCAAACGTAACACCCATCAAATAGCTTTACTGGATGCGGCTACTAGCGGTAATCCGAAATTTTTTCTTGGCACTGACTCTGCCCCTCATGCTCGGCATGTTAAAGAAGCCATGTATGGCTGTGCAGGCTGTTACACTGCACATACTGCTATCGCATTATATGCTGAAGCGTTTGAACAACGTAACGCACTAGATAAACTCGAAAGTTTTGCTAGTTTTAACGGCCCGCGTTTCTATGGACTACCGGTAAATACAGATAAAATTACCCTAGTTCGTGAAAACTGGACGGCCCCTGCTAGCCTACCATTTGGCGAGCAGACTATTATCCCTCTGCGCGCCAATGAAATATTGCGATGGCGCCTATTGGAGGAAAGCAAGTGAGCGAAAACCATTATAATAACGCCCAAAAGCACAGTTATAGCGAAACTACTCACTCTATAGCTGAGCGGTTTCGCGGTTATTTACCAGTAGTCATTGATGTAGAAACCGGCGGTTTTAACTGTGCTACTGACGCATTGCTAGAAATTGCCGCAACCACTATCAGTATGGATGTTAAAGGTTTTTTGTTCCCCAAGCACACTAACTTTTTTCGTGTCGAGCCGTTTGAGGACGCGAATATCGAAACAGCAGCTTTAGAGTTTACTGGAATTAAGCTTGATCACCCACTGCGTATGGCGGTTAGTGAAGAAACAGCGTTGACCGATATCTTCCATGACGTACGCAAGGCATTGAAAACCAATGGCTGTAATCGCGCAATTTTAGTGGGTCATAACAGCAGCTTTGATTTAGGTTTTCTAAATGCTGCAGTAGCGCGGCTAGACATGAAGCATAACCCGTTCCACCCGTTCTCTAGCTTCGACACCGCTACCCTAGCTGGCTTAGCTTATGGCCAAACTGTACTGGCGAAAGCCTGTCAGGCGGCTGGCATTGACTTTGATGGGCGTGAAGCTCATTCGGCACTTTACGATACAGAGAAAACTGCTGAATTGTTTTGCGAAATTGTCAATCGCTGGAAGCAGATGGGTGGCTAGAAAAAAACCATTACTAGTTATACTAGAATGGTATACGTAAAGAACCAGCTTTCTCAAGCTAATTTTTTGCTTTAAATATAGCTAATACACTTTCTAGAATACCAAGTCATGTAAGTCAAAAAATTTTTTTCAGTGGTGTAAAGAATAAATGTAGCAATGCTGAGTTACAGGCTGCTACTTTCTGACAAGAATAACAACCTAAAGACTAGCTTACTCATTTGTTATGATTGTAACTAGACTCCTTTGCAAGCATGCAAAGTCTCCTGTAATAACGTATTTGCAGGACAAAAATATTACGACTGCAACCGTTAGCTGGTATTGTACACATGGACTAGCCTAATCAATAGGCAAACACATATCAAATAAGTCGCGGATCATATTTGATTAGCTTGGTAAAAATTTAGCTTTACTGTGTACTACTATACGATTTTTTGTCAGTTGCATAATCATTGTAGCGCAAAAAATACAGTATTACGACTAATCTTAGCGCAATTATCAATACTATCTCAGTAACGACTAGGTATGTAGCATTTGAACGCTATTGTAGGCAATCACCAAATTAAACATATATGCTAGCGTTTTTTTGATGAGCTTACTCGCCAGATGCTTGAGCTGTTTAAACTAATAGAAATAGTTTAAAATAGAAGTGCATGAGATAATATATCTAATTGGCATAATAGATATTAGATGCTTGCTAATTGCCATAAACAGTAAACTTATTCAATATGTTCAATGTTAACTACTTACAAGCTTGGCGCATGCAAAAGATAAAGCTGCAAAGTTACAGCTATACAAAATATAGTCAGAGCAAAGTGATGTGAATACTAAACTACTAACACTTCATGTTAGTGCACCATAGAGCTACGCTACGACTAAGCGAAGCTTGTTATTATGTTAGCTTCGTTTAAGAAGTTAGTCTATAATATAACGCAAAATTTTAAAATGTAGATATATTTTATATGTTAAATAATTTTCTAATACTATTAACGTATCTTCGAATTTAGATAGCATCTGGCTGACCAATTACTTGTACTGAGTAGTATTATCTTTGGCTTTATCAATAAATATATACTAACACATGCTGCTAATGGTAAAACCATGATCATATAGTAACGCTATGATATGTCTAATTATCAGTATATTTTAGCGATGATAATCATGATAATTTTTAGTGCGTTTAGCTCGATTAAGTTGAATACATTCATACTTTCAACAACGTAAAGTATGCGTTTAACTGCATAGAGTTAACTGACCTAACCAATAGTAAGGTAGCGCCTGTCTAGAATGACAGGTAGCGTATCCTTATAACTTGCTTTTAGTATAAGCCTCAACTCTAGCTTTTAGCTTTTGTCCTGGACGAAACGTAACAACACGACGAGCCGTGATTGGGGTGTATTCTCCAGTTTTTGGATTGCGGCCAGGCCGCTGACGTTTATCTCGCAAATCAAAATTACCGAAACCGGATAATTTGACCTGTTCATTTTCTGCCAGAGCATACCTTATTTCTTTAAAAAACAACTCGACTAATTCTTTGGCCTCACGTCTATTTAGACTCAATTCTTCACATAGACGTTCTGCTATTTCAGCTTTCGTCAAAGCCTTCATACATTATTTCCTTAACGTAGCGTTCAGTCTTTGTTTAAGCGAGGCAAGAATATTCTGTGTTATAGTATTAACTTCATCGTCATTAAGAGTGCGTAATGGATGCTGCCATGTTAGGCCAACTGCAAGACTTTTTCTATGCAAACCAATGCTTTTACCATGATAAACATCAAATAACCTGAGGTCTATTAGCCATTCACCTGCATTTTTACGGATTACATCTAGAACAACATTGGCAGCCACTTCACAATCGACAATTAACGCCAAATCACGACGTACTTCAGGAAAACGTGATAACTCGCTAAATTTAGGCATATTGCTAGATATGACTTCAGCTAAGACTAACTCAAAAACAAACACTGGACGATTAAGGCTAAGGATTTTTAGCAGCTTTGGGTGGATAGCACCAACAAAGCCTACTAGACAGTTTTTGCGTTCGATACGTGCAGTTTGACCAGGGTGCAATGCTGGATGAATGCCGGGTACGAACGTAAATTCACTCGGTGCGCCAGCAAAACCTAATACTGCTTCCACGTCAGCTTTAATATCGAAGAAATCCACAGAATCGTTGCTATTCGCCCAACTTTCAGGAAAACGGTTACCACACACTGCACCAGCTAGCACAGGCTCTTGTTTAAGGACATCGAGCTGACCAACAAAACGTAGGCCACTTTCAAATATACGAACGCGATTCTTCTGACGATTCAAATTATAAAAAAGCACTTTCATAAAGCCTGGCCACAGTGATAAACGCATGGCAGCCATGTCCTTAGATATAGGATTAGCCAATAGTAACGGCTTAACACCTGGATTGAATAGTTCGAACTGCTTAGGATCTATGAAACTATAGGTAACGGTTTCTTGGTAGCCACGCGCAACTAGTAGATGGCGCATCTCTTGCAAGTGCACACGTATTTCAACTTTAGGTTGTGGCACTAGGCGGGCCTGCGGATAACGAACCGGCAGGCGGTTGTAACCATACAAACGGGCTAATTCTTCAATCAGGTCGACTTCTAGGCTGATATCGGAGCGATGACTTGGTACTTCAACATGCCACCACCCTTCATTGCTATTAGAAATACACAGGCCAACCGCGGACAGCAGTTGCTCAATCTGCTCAGGCTTTATCACTAGACCAAGCATTTGCTCGACACTTTTAGCACGTAAAAGAATCGGCATAATAGACGGCAAGTACTGCTCGTTGATAATTTCAGTGATCGGACCAGCTTCGCCGCCAGTACTTTCTAAAAATAGGCTAGTAGCACGCTCCATGGCTTTGCGGGTCAATTTCCAATCTACACCGCGCTCGTAGCGATACGAAGCATCGGTATGTAAGCCATAAGCACTAGCCTTGCCAGCAATAGCGACCCGATCAAAGAATGCGCTTTCAAGGAAAATATCACGCGTAGTGTTACATATACTGGCGTGCTCACCACCCATCACACCAGCAATCGCCATAACGCAAGAATGATCAGCAATTACTAGAGTATTGGCACGCAAGCTTACCTCTTTACCATCTGGCAGTGCTAACCGCTCACCTTCTTCAGCCATACGTACGCGTATGCCACCATTGATTTCAGCAAGATCAAAAGCATGTATCGGCTGACCTAGCTCAAGCATCACGTAGTTAGTAATATCAATAGCTGCATTGATGCCGCGCACGTCAGAACGACGCAGACGCTCAGCCATCCATAACGGGGTTGGCTTTGACAAATCGACGTTGTGGATTACACGACCAAGGTAACGCGGACAAGCATGTGGCGCTAGCACTTCAATAGGATGCATTTTGTCGTGCACTGCTACTACCGCCACAACTGCTGGACTGACAGTCGAGATATTGTATAGTGCGCCAACTTCACGCGCTAGGCCAGCAAGAGATAGGCAATCACCGCGATTTGAAGTCAGATTGACCTTGATACTAAAGTCTTCTAACTCTAGATAGACACGAATATCCTGACCTATAGGTGCATCAGCAGGTAATTCCATTAGAACATCATTCCGATCGCCGATCTGTAATGCAGCCTGTGAACACAATATGCCGTTGGACTCAACGCCGCACATCTTAGTTTTTGTAATTTTAAAATCGCCAGGCAGTTGGGCACCGATTATAGCGAATGGGACTTTTAGGTGCGGACGTACATTAGGTGCTTCACATACAACCTGGAAATCTTGCATGCCATTGCTAACCTGACACACACGTAGGTTGGCAGCATCAGGATGTTGCTTAGTGCTCAATATTTCGCCAACTACTACGCCGCTAAAAACACCAGCGATTGGCGTTACGTTGTCAACTGTAAGACCAGCAATTGATAGACGAGAAATTAGGTCATCACGATCTACCTGCGGGCTTACCCAGCTACGTAGCCATTGTTCACTGAATTTCATTCAGCTCTCCTAAAAAATTTTCTACAACTAACGAAATTGCGCAAGAAACCGCAAATCATTATCGAAGAACAGACGTAAGTCGTTTACGCCATAACGCAGCATAGCTAGACGCTCAACACCCATGCCGAAGGCAAAACCAGAAAACTCTTCTGAATCAATTTTAGAGATGCCTAGCACGTTTGGGTGTACCATGCCGCATCCCATTACTTCTAGCCAGCCAGTCTGATTGCAGATTCGGCAACCCTTGCTACCACACATCACGCATTCTATATCAACTTCAGCAGATGGCTCGGTAAATGGAAAAAACGATGGACGGAAACGTACCGCCAGTTTTTTCTCAAAAAACACTCGCAAAAATTCTTCTATGGTGCCTTTGAGGTCAGCAAAATTGATATCATAATCAATAAGCAGGCCTTCAATCTGATGAAACATCGGTGAGTGAGTTACATCTGAATCGTTACGGTATACACGGCCTGGGCAGACGATACGTATCGGTGGCTTATTTGCTTGCATAGTGCGGACTTGTACCGGCGAGGTATGAGTCCGCAATAGCATGCTCGCATTAAAATAGAAAGTATCGTGCATCGATCTAGCCGGGTGATGACTAGGGATGTTGAGCGCCTCGAAGTTATGGTAATCGTCTTCGACTTCAGGACCTTCAGCGATACCATAACCAATACAGGTAAAGAACTGCTCAATCCGTTCTAAAGTTCTGGTAATCGGATGTAGACCACCAGAAACCTGGCCACGCCCAGGTAAGGTTACGTCAATGGACTCAGCGGCGAGTTTAGCTGCAAGATTGGCCTCCTTAATTAAAGCCTTGCGTACATTGAAAACCTCTATAACACGTTCCTTGGCAAGATTGATTAGCGCGCCAACTTGCGGACGCTCTTTAACAGGTAAGCCTCCCAGAGTCTTCACTACCTTAGTTAATTCACCATTTTTACCAAGGTAATGCACCCGGATTTGCTCTAAAACATTGATATCTACAGCACCTTGCGCAGCCTCAAGGGCTTGAGCAACGATCGCTTCTAGGTTTTTCATGTACAAACTCCAGATACATAACATAATAGGGGAAGAGCTTGAAGGCTCTTCCCCTATTATGACGTTTTACCTTGAGCCACAAGAAAAGCCCATGGCGGTTTATTTCTGGAGGTAATTAAATTCAAGCGAATTTAGCTTTCTCAACAATTGCAGCAAACACTACTTTTTGGTTTACAGCCAGCTCAGCCAAAACCTTACGATCGATTTCAATTGACGCTTTTTTAAGACCAGCGATAAAACTGCTATAGGATAAACCATTAATACGTGCACCAGCATTAATACGGGCGATCCATAGAGAACGGAACTGACGTTTTTTTTGCCGTCGGTCACGGTAAGCGTATTGACCAGCTTTTATTACTGCTTGCTTAGCAGCACGGAATACGCGTGAACGGGCGCCATAGTAGCCTTTAGCAAGCTTCAGAATCTTTTTATGACGCTTACGAGAAATAACGCCGCGCTTTATACGAGCCATTAGTTACTTCCTCTATTTTTTTTGATCAAAAATTAACAAAGACGTAGTATACGCTCGACTTTTGCCACTTCAGAAGGATTCAGCAAGCTGCTACCGCGCAGTTGGCGCTTACGCTTAGTTGACATTTTAGTCAAGATATGGTTTTTGCAAGCGTGCTTATGCTTGATACCGTTTGCAGTTTTTAGAAACCGCTTAGAGGCACTACTTTTAGTCTTCATCTTTGGCATATTTATATACTCCGTATTTAATTGATCAACCTCATCCAGAGCGCTTGCCATATCCTATTAGCTGCTTCTTTTTTTCGGAGCTATGACCATAATTAGTTGGCGACCTTCCATTTTAGGAAGCTGTTCAACAGAACCATACTCCAATAAATCGAGTGCAACCCGTTTAAGTAGCTCTATTCCCAACTCTTGGTGAGCCATCTCACGGCCACGGAATCGCAGAGATACCTTCGCTCTATCCCCATCCTTCAAGAAGCGTACTAGGTTACGTAGTTTTACTTGGTAATCCCATTCATCAGTACCTGGACGGAATTTAATTTCTTTTACTTGAATCTGCTTTTGGTTTTTTTTCGCCGCAGCAATCTGTTTTTTCTTTTCAAATATTGATTTACCATAATCCATCACCCGGCAAACAGGTGGGACTGCATTAGCAGAAATTTCTACCAGATCTAATTTAGACTCTTCAGCGATACGAAGCGCTTCATCAATCAAGACGATACCAATCTGCTCGCCATTAGCACCAATCAACCGAACCTCGAATGCCGAAATATTTTCGTTAATCGGGGCTTTCGGTGCAGCTCGTTTATCTTGTCTCATTTCACGCTTAATAATAATTACTCCGAATCTAAATGACCACGCCGGGAAACCGCTTGCACTAGCAACTTAACGAACTGGTCAACGGACATTGAGCCAAGGTCAGCACCTTCACGAGTACGTACAGCGATGGTCTGCGTATTGACTTCCCGATCTCCGATAACCAAAAGATAAGGAACTTTAAGCAAGGTATGTTCACGAATTTTAAAGCCGATCTTTTCATTTCTCAAGTCAGACTTAACACGAAATCCGCTTTCATTGAGGTTTTTTTCAACTGCAGCGGTAAAATTAGCCTGTTTATCAGTAATATTCATAATTACTGCCTGGATGGGGGCAAGCCATACTGGGAATGCGCCATCATAGTGTTCAATCAGGATCCCGATGAATCGTTCAAAAGAACCAAGGATAGCCCGGTGCAGCATAACTGGATACCTACGACTATTATCTTTGGAAACATATTCAGCTTTCAATCGAATCGGCAGGTTAAAATCAAGCTGCAAGGTACCACATTGCCAGACACGACCAAGACAATCTTTTAGCGAAAACTCAATTTTTGGACCGTAAAAAGCACCATCACCAGGCTGCAGATCGTACACTAGGCCCGCACTGTCTAATGCTATAGCTAGCGCAGATTCGGCGCGATCCCATAGCTCATCAGAACCAACTCGTCTTTCAGGACGAGTTGACAGCTTCATTTCGACTTCAGCAAAACCAAACTTGCGATAAACATCTATAGTCAGCTTGATAAATGCAGCTGATTCAGTCTGCATTTGTTCTTCAGTACAAAAGATGTGCCCATCATCTTGGGTGAAGCCACGCATCCGCATGATGCCATGCAATGCACCAGATGGCTCATTACGGTGGCAAGCACCAAACTCTGCTAGACGTATCGGCAACTCACGGTAGCTCTTCAGGCCTTGGTTAAATACCTGCACATGGCATGGACAGTTCATTGGCTTAATGGCGTAGTCATGACTTTCCGACTGAGTTATAAACATATTATCGGCATAGTTAGCCCAGTGCCCTGATCGATCCCATAGACTACGGTCAACGACTTGTGGAGTTTTAATCTCCAGGTAGCCGTTATCGCGCTGAACCTTTCGCATATATTGCTCAAGAACCTGATATAAAGTCCATCCATTCGGGTGCCAGAATACCATACCAGGCGCTTCTTCCTGGAGATGAAACAAATTTAGGTGCTTACCAATCTTACGATGATCGCGTTTTTCGGCTGCTTCGATGCGCTGAATATAGGCGGTAAGCTGCTTATTGCTAGGCAAGGCAGTACCGTAAATTCGCTGCAGCTGCTCATTCTTCGCATTGCCGCGCCAGTAAGCACCAGACAACTTGGTCAGTTTAAACGACTTGAGGAAGCGTGTGTTCGGCACATGTGGACCACGACACATGTCAACATACTCTTCGTGATAATATAAGCTCATGGTATGCTCGTCCGGCATATCTTCAACTAGACGCAGCTTGTAGTCTTCACCGCGAGCGGTAAATACCTCAATCACTTCAGCGCGCGACGTGACTTTTTTGATAACATCGTAATCTTTGTTGATCAACGCATGCATACGCGCTTCTATAGCAGCTAAATCCTTGATAGTAAAAGGACATTCATAAGCGATATCATAATAAAAACCTTCGTCAATGACTGGACCGATTACCATCTTTGCAGTTGGATACAACTGCTTGACTGCATGACCAATCAAATGCGCGCAAGAATGGCGAATAACCTTCAACCCTTCCAGATCCTGTGGCGTGATAATCTGCAGGCTAGCATCATGAGTGATTAGGTCGCTAGAGTCAACCAGCGTACCGTTAACTTTGCCAGCTATGGTGGCCTCGGCTAAGTCCGCGCTAATAAATGTAGCGACCTCAACCACGGAAACTGAATTTTTAAATGAATGCCGACTTCCGTCTGGAAGAACAATAGTTGGCATGGCATCTCCTTTCCTAGTGGTAAACCATACTAAAATCATATGGGTTAGGCGTTAACTAGTACAAAATTCAATACTAGGCTGTTCCGTGATGAATGCCTGCTTTAAAGTAGCAGCAGAAGCCGTATCAATTAATCAATAGTCGAATTAGAATAACTGAAGAGTCAACCCAGAGAAACTTTATTACTTTATTAAAGTGACAACTAGCATGCATAGATAAACTAAATAAATTCAATTTAATGATAATGACAAGCATGCATAATCAGCATGCTTGCTCTTTGAAGCACAAACTCCAGCGTTTATTACTGTCTACAAAAGTAGACAGCAAATGATACATCAGGTTTCAAGCTAGCCGAGAATAGCTGTTTGTCTATGGAGTCACAGAATCATTTCATTATGCGTTTTACCTTAGCCTTTGCTTAGCTTTTGTTCTCTTCGTTTCCCTAGCTCTCCTTACCAGTTAGCGCTCATATAACTACTCCATCGAGCTGCTCTTCAACTAGTGATCGAGATAGCTTAATCAAAAAACTACACGCTAGAAGCACGGCAGAACCGTTAATAGCAAAACCGCCAAAGACTACTGTGTACGTAGCACCAACAAGATTGATGCAGCATTTAACTACTATAAAAGAATAAAAATAACTCATAGCTAACTAAAATAGTGGTCGAGCATGTAAGGCTAAAGACATTATGGCAACTGCTTTTTTGCAAAGCAGTTAAGAATATAGTAAAGATATCAACTAATCAGATATATTTAGCTAGAAAACAGTCTAAGAACTATAATTTTCATAAAATTAAACAGCGTGTACGACTTTAACAACCAATACTTTGTGTACTGCATATTACGTAAACTATAGATTTTAGCCGAACAAAGCACTAAAAAACAACACTATTGATTATCAATCCATGCTTCCTAGTAAGACTCTCAAGTAGTTTTATTTATGATAAACTACTATAGTACATTACATTAATGTTGTACATTAGCAGCGTAAAATGAATACACTAAATATATGTTTTAGGAGGTATGTTATGTCTAATCGCCAAACTGGTACCGTGAAATGGTTTAATGACGAAAAAGGCTTTGGCTTTATCACCCCCCAAGGCGGCGGTAACGACCTATTTGTACACTTCAAAGCCATTGAAAGTGAAGGATTTAAAAGCCTAAAAGAAGGACAAACAGTTTCCTTTGTGGCTGAAAAAGGACAAAAGGGTATGCAGGCTGCACAAGTTCGTAGCGAATAGCTCCCTGCCAAGATAGGAGGATCGTTCATAAGATAGTTTTTTATTGGCTGGGGAATTATTAGCCTGGCCACAATTTACCAAACTATTTTTTTAGAATGCATGTCTCAGCTGCTTTCAGTTCGCAATACTAAATTGACAATAGTTCAACCGAATATTGAACTGTTACGGACACTAAAACTACATAGCACATTAAGCAGATAGACAGTCAGATTGCCATGATAACACTAACCTGCAATACTATAATAGGGTGAGCGTTTTAAGTTGCGTTATTTTTAATAATATAATCTGGAGAAATACCACTATACTAATAGGCAGGTCATCTTACCTATAAATATGTTAATGTTTTATAGAGTTTGAACTTTAAATTTACTAGGTCTATGGTTTTTTATTCGTATTGATACTGATTAAATAACGGCTCCATATAATTTAGTTATAAATAACAATTCACCATAGGTCCAATTGTTACGCCAGAAGATCTAGATTGAGCGTCTTACAGAAAAAACATGGCCAATGCAGTCACACATTAATATCATTTCTAGTAACAAACTAGAGCCTAGCACTAAAGTTTTAGTACAGCGCATAAATTCGATAAGCATAACATAAATATCACATTTTTTACTCATCGCAAGACTTTAATTTATAAGTATCAAAAAAATGCATCACCACACAATTGCTTTTATAGAAAAAATTAATTATAACTCTCTGCTAATTGCCAAATAAAGGCTCAAACATTAACTGTGTTACGCTAAGGCTACGAATGTGTATACTTCAATCTAATGCTAGTCTATAATAGTTTTATATATCTACCTACTACATGTCGTCAAAAATTCACGGCATGTTGATCATAGTAACAGTACTGCTAGCAAATAAAGTTAGCAACAAGCCTTAACTTTGATAATCATTAGTAATCAAGGCAATTCAAGATTTATTCATTGCATACACTAAAGGCCGCATGATCATTACTTAAGCTTGACGAACCTAAAACTGCGTGCACTGTGGTTAAAGCCAGAGCTCAAATCGATTTAATCATAGGTAAACATACATTAGCTATCAAAGTCATGAATTACTTGCTGTTGTAGTTTTAGCTATTAGTTTTGATGCCGCTAATCAATCTTTTATAGTGCAGCACTACAATGCGCTTGGCTAATATTGTGGATTATTCGATCTAGTATGCAGCAATACATAATTGCTACTCCAGAGTCTATTGACGAGTAATTTATTCAAACAGCATGATAACTTTATAGATAGTAAGCATTTCTTTAGATTTATCACGGATAAATGCATAGCAGTCACCGATCAGGTTATGAACAATCTTACCATTTATTGATAGTTAATACCCAGAGTGCTTGCTACAGAGAATCAAGAATTAATCACATGGTCTGGTTTGCCATATGCTAATATGGTCAAAGTCACCAATGTTATCTCCTCGTACTCTACAAAATTTTACCGAACATACGAATGAGATAGCACCAGTAGCTATAATAGCCTTAAGATCTAGGTATTTTTTTTAGAATATTCTAAACTATTTTCTAGTCCTGGTCAGTTTGCAAGTTACTCAAGTGAATTAAAAGATATTCATGTTAGCGTTAGTTTTTATACAAAATCCGCTACGTACTATGTAGCGTTAGTGCTTGGTCTTGTATGGCTTCAATAAAGCTTTAACCTTATTACCGAAATTAGTTGTTTAATAAAAAGCTTTGAGCTTATGCTATGGGTTATATGTACCGACAAAATATCGAGTTTTTACTTTTCGATATATTTAAATTAAAACAGTCAAAAAATGATGATAACTTTTATTACGATATAGAAAGTTTTATTTAGCATAGTAATTAATGCATTAAAACTGATAAGCATGTTTTTAATAAATCTTAATACTATCCTGTATAGTCAAAAAAATTTATTAGTAAGCAACGTAATAATCAAGCCAGATTTTGGATTTAGTAACTTCACTATTGGCACATAAAAAATAGATAGAGTAGCCGATGCAATAACAAGCATAGCAACCATCAAAAAGCATTCAGTAAATAGCAATGTCATAGATTCACGCTAATTTTATAATCACTGCCAGTAATACTTTGCAGTGCAAAGTAAATTACTAATATCTATATAATTTAAATTATTTAAGTGTCAATCAATTTAATTGATGTGTAACAAACATATTTTAAATAAGCTAAATAGCTGCGTTAATAATTTAACATGATCTTCGTCTAATAACTCTATAAAATAATAACTAGTGATATTACTATCACATATGTTTTTAAAACAACATCTAAAGTATAATTTTTAACAATTTCAAATAATGCTATTTAGTTGCTTGGAAGACAAAGCTGGCTTTGTCTATGCTAATCTGAATACTCATCACTATTTGTTTAACTATAATATATTAGTTTATATCAAGCAATGTAATCTGCTCAGTACAACTTTTGCTTTTATCTCAGCACCTCCAAGCGCCCATAAATACTTTTATGCTCTAAATAAGTCTATATTAGTAGTAATCAAAAGTCAGAGAACAAACTAATAAAGTTGGTACTGAAAACTTTCTTTTTTTTAGCGCTATGATTTCTGCTAATGCTATTCTTAATTGTCATTCAAGCCTATAGCTAACACAATTATCAATGTTAATCTGATAATTGTTCAGTTGTCTTTCAAATTTGATACCTAATATACAAGATATACACATCTTGTATTTGCAGAGTATTCATTCTTTCCTCTTGTAAATGCGGATAATTGCTTTTTTTTGCGCAAAACCAAATAACTTGTCGGTAAGTACGATTGGGTTATCGCTCGTGATCCAAACATACAAAACAACTAGGTTTTAGAGATAGTTATTATAACTAATACCTAGAACATGACAAACTGTAACGGATGCTTTAGGAATATTAATTATAAGTATGCATGCATACAGGTAAATAAACTAACTTTACCTCTATTTTCGTTCCTAGATATAATCTCATTATATTGTATGAAACTGCCAGAATCATAAGCTAGACAAGATTTTTATAGTTTCAGTGGTTAACAAATTCATAAAAACTAAATACTATGTTCATGCAAGATACACACTAAAAAAATACTTTACAGCAAGATTTTCTTCTGCAGCGTTAACTAAACTTAACACTTACACATACCTTACTATTTATATATAAAAATTATTAACTCGATAATTATTATAGTTATAATAAATAGAGACTTATTTGATAAGTATCAGTTTTAGTATTATTTTGTCTGTTTTTACCGTTATCACTTATGCCTAAACATCTTTAATTTTTATTAAACTAAAAATTAGCTCAGAAGCTCTACGCTGTTGAATCTATTCAATAATACTATGACTGCACACAGAACTAACATGCTAAATGAACCCGACAACCAATGGTTAAACCTAGATAAGTTGACTGCTAACTCTGTTAATTACTGTGCAGTATAGTGCTTCATAAATATATAACTTAGTGTTATTTTATCTTTGCTTTAGTTAGTTTTTAGTCAACAACGCTTGAAGGCTTTAGCTTTAGCAATTGTCCGATAACGGACTAAGCAACACTATACCCTAACCATATGTCTTCATAATATAAAAAACTAAACTAGTTTCTAGAAGTTTAATAGTTTAGGTCAGAGGTTGTCTACAGGTTTATCATCTTTGGTTGGTTGCTTAAAGCATTTAGCTCTATTAACTGATTATGCAAATACCGCGATCAACTTTTTTAAAGAAAGCTATAATAAAAAAAGTATTTATCCTGCACTTTGTAACTTTCTTGCTACTAACTTAGAATTTATTATCAAGCACAAATACCTATGGCCAAAATAAGATAGTCCAAGCATAATTTAAGTCCATAAACTTTCAGAGCAGAGAATAAGTGCTTAGTTATTAACTATAAATATCTGGTGAGCTAGTGACAATTAATTTAACTGTACCCTTGTGCAGCGAATAGAACTAAAGCTTTCCCAGTTTTTACAATAAGCATCCTCGTAATTGAAGACGAACTCAAATATGGCAATTACACGCTGTAATATCTGCAAAACAACTAGGTTACTAGTAAAGCCTACGCTTTTACAAGTGTAGGCAGATCTTCAATCAACATCAGAAACATTATACTACGCTAGTATGCTGGATGTGATTATCTATAACATGGATGACTGCAAAATACTGCACCAACTATATAAACAAGCCGTTACCAAGGTATTTCTCTAACTGTTAATGGATAATATAGCCGCAACTATATTAACGGCTTAAAGCTAAACATAGAGATTACCTTAAAAGCCTTAGGTCTAAGGCCCCAACAAACTTCTACGACGATACTAATTGAGTTGATGCATCCATTAACTGTCTGCACCTGAAGATCGACGCATCATTCCAGCTCAGGTTAATCTAATAGCGTGTGAAATATTAGCTACCGCTTTACTACTTAGCCATAAATACCAAGCGCAATCATTCACTAACACTACTGTGCCTAATACTAATGTTTTTGCCAGCACCTATTTAGCGTTTTAATATATTCTGAATATAAATTAAATGAATAAATAAGCTTTAATCTTGACAAATCAGTACCACAGCTACAAATAAATAAAGCCATTAAGCACAGACAAAATTAAGTAACTTATATATAGTGATTGCCACTGAATCTAATCTTCCATATTACATGTGATGACCAACTAAAATATTAGTAACAGAAAGATCTTTTAAAAATTGTTTTTTATAAAAACTGCGCGACTACCTTTCTTTCCTGCTTAAAAATAAGACATTTAACAACATTAAGAAGAATGGCACTCATAGGCACACTATTCAGTTATAGACATTAGATTATATAGTATCGTATCTTAAATTTTATAATCTAAGCTACCGACATATACTAAATAATAATTACTATGGTATACGCAATAATCAGCATAAAATTTAATCTAGCATTAATGTTTTTATTATTATCCATATTGATCTCCATATAATGCAATATAGTTATTTGCTCTGGCCTACTAGTTTTTTGTCTTAGAGGCTTACAATACTTAAGCGCACATTTGTCAATAGAAAAATAGTGCAAAGGTGGGTAGCAAATCTCAAATAAGACGCAAAAGCAAGTTTTAAACAATAAAAAATGTTTAACTATTCTGTTAGCCATTCTAAAATTGACCAACAGAGTTAATATTTTATTTGGTAGGCACGATTGGGTTCGAACCAACGGCCACCACCATGTCAAGGTGGTGCTCTAACCAACTGAGCTACGTGCCTAATGTGAAAATATATTCACAGAGATTCTACAGGAGTGTCAAGATTTTTTACTACTAACTATATAAATATATACATAATGTATTTATAAAAGACATTCCAGAGGTTTTCGGCTGGCTAAAAAACATTCTAACTCAGGCAAAATTGACCTATTAGCAAGATATAAAATATGGATTTTATGATGTTAAATGGCCACTACCACCATAATTAATTATATTTCGCCACGCCTACGAATGCAATTTACTGCTACGTTTATTTATACTACAAGACATAATCAAAACTAATGTATGTTTAATTAACGCTGGCTATATCAGTTTTTTCCAGCATACTATTTTGATAGTGCATAGTTTTGGTATTACGGTTATGCTAAGTAAAGTTGCAACTTTAAAGTATTCAAGGTAGCATGGTCAACGGGTAATTGGCGCCCACACATATATATGTATATAATACTAATTTGACGTATAATGCTACTATCAGGATAAGGTTAACGCTAAGCTTATCATAGTTGCAGGCAACACGCCTGCCTAGGCAAACTAAATACTAAAATTTGCAACTAAATCAATGCTGCGCAGAGCTTCAGTTATTATTAATGCAACGTTTAGGCAATCAATTAACTAAAATGCTAATGCCGTCAAACTACTACACTGGTGAAATATAATTACTTATTAACACTATCAGTGCTACTGATGTACCACCTATGGTAGTAATATTTTACTTTTAGGACTATCGCCGTCACAGGCAAAATATGTGTAACTAGCAAATAGAGTTCTGGCTTTATATTCATGAATAATGCAGAGCATTTGATGTGTTTGCAATCTTGCTGCATGACTAATTTTTTTAGTGTGCAAATTTTACATATAACATTAGCAACTATAAGCACTATAATATAGCCATCTACTATATAATTTTATTATATGATTAGAAATAATTGTTAAACAAAACTAGTTTTTGCGGCATTCATCTGAGATCTACTTAAAATTACATTACAAGTAAAAATATGATTTTTTTGATCAAGGTCTTTTGGTATTAGATCCTAAAGGCTTACTTATATATTTCAAGACACTTGATAGGCATAATGGCAGGTATGGCGCAGCGGACGGGACTCGAACCCGCGACCCCCGGCGTGACAGGCCGGTATTCTAACCGACTGAACTACCGCTGCGCGTTGGCACAATCTGTGATGCTGCATATTTTTTTGAAGTAAGACTCTCAGAAAGTGGTGGGTGATGACGGGATCGAACCGCCGACCCTCTGCTTGTAAGGCAGATGCTCTCCCAGCTGAGCTAATCACCCTTTGCTTCATTGAGGCTGCGAAATTTACGCATATAGGTAACCTAAGTCAATAGCCTACTTGAAGTTTTTTTGTGAAAAAGATAAAATTGTTTCAATACAGCTTATAGGCCATGCTTACTGTAAATTATTTTTTTAGTTCATGTTATTATCCATGCTAGATGCTATACCATCACTATTATGTCACGTTAAATCTTAGACATAAAACAATGTCGATCGGCAGCACAAGATAGCCTTTACCGTCTGCTATAACTTTTGTTAGCAACTCAATCACAAAACAGTCAGCCCACGAGTAATGTCAGCTTGTAAATCAGCTATGTCTTCCAAACCTACCGATATACGGATCAGGCTATCGCCAATACCCGCTGCTTCACGTTCCTGATGTGCTAGACGCCCATGCGACGTAGTGCTCGGATGAGTAATCGTAGTTTTGCTATCACCCAGGTTAGTAGTAATAGAAATAAGGCGTGTTGCATCAATAAAGCGCCAAGCACCATCTTTACCGCCTCTTACTTCAAAACTTAACACTGCGCCAAAATTACGTTGCTGCTGCTTAGCTAGCATGTGCTGTGGATGGCTTTTAAGCCCAGCATAATACACCTTCTTGATACCTGCCTGCTGCTCTAGCCACTCAGCTAAGGCTATAGCATTTGCACAATGCACATTCATACGCAAGCTTAGAGTTTCTAGTCCTTTAAGGAAGATCCAGGCATTGAACGGGCTAAGAGCCGAGCCAGCAGTGCGCATGAAACCCAATACCTCCCTCATCTGCTCGCCACAACCAGCAACTACACCGCCCATACAGCGGCCCTGACCATCGATAAATTTCGTAGCCGAATGCACAACAATGTCTGCTCCCAGCTTCAACGGTTGCTGTAGTGCTGGCGTACAGAAGCAGTTATCTACCGCCAACATTGCGCCCTTGGTGTGCGCTAATTTAGATAACGCGTTGATATCGACCAATTCGGCCAACGGGTTAGACGGCGACTCAACAAACAATAGTTTTGTGTTGGTCTGAATCGATGCTTCCCAGCCAGATAGGTCTGCTAAAGGCACGTAGTCCACTTCAATACCGAAGCGCTTAAAGTACCTCTCAAATAGACTGATAGTCGATCCAAATACGCTACGTGACACTAATACATGGTCGCCAGAACTGCATAGGCTCATCACTAATGCTAGGATAGCAGCCATACCAGTAGCCATGGCAACTGCTAATTCAGCACCTTCCAGTGCTGCAATACGTTCCTCGAACGCACGCACAGTCGGGTTAGTGTAACGAGAATACACGTTACCAGGCACTTCACCGGCAAAACGCGCTGCAGCGTCGGCAGCAGTACGGAATACATAACTGGAAGTAAAAAATATCGGATCACTGTGCTCACCTTCTGAGGTGCGGTGCTGGCCGGCGCGTACAGCCAAAGTATTAAAAGCTACACCATCAAGATTGCTATCTAATCGACCAGCATCCCATTCTTTACTCATGTTAATACTCCTTACTTAAGACTTTATTTAAAGTACAAAAATTAGTTCATAAGAGCTAGTTTTACTGAGTTGCTGTACATATTGATGATGCACTAATTACTTTTGTCTTAACCTTCAATAAATCATTATATGACCGCTTGATATTAATCTTGCCAGCACCAACCACGTCGATCAGATTAAGCAAATCTTTATATATAAGTTATCCTGCATACATCAAGTTAGCCACGTTTTAGGTTAAACGTGTAAACCGATTAGTGCGTTGGCGCTCAGCATATCGATACTATATACGTTTCAGTAGCATACGACTTAACGCTGTAGAGCAGAAGTATACGTTTTGCACCGGTTTTTTGAATGCCAAATTATTGGCATTGAGGAATGTAAACGATGTAATCGTTCTTAACAAGGACTTCACAAAACTTTAAGTTCAAGTGTTTGGTTAGTGTCAATACAGCAGCACAACTGGTATGCTGGACAGAAATAACTACATTGATATTGTACTTATGACGCATACAAAATTTTTTTGACTATCAGCTTACCCATCAGCATATGCGTCTTTTACACCGAAATATTATTAATAATTGCGTATTAGCGCACCAGATATATATTCTAAAATGCAATTATTAAGTTTCTAAAAAATATGGTACTGGTGGATATGCAGCGCACTATCTTTAGTGTAAGCATTGTTTTACCAGATGATGGGTCATGAGTTTAAGTAAAACTAAGAACGTCTGCGGATACACTTGTTGGGGTAATCATACACTGAACACTTTATCAGTATTACTCTAGCTGTATATAACGTGACGGAACTATGTAGACAAGGAAAATTATCAATATTATAACAGATAGCCATTGCTATTATGGCATAACTATGAAGATAATAATTCTATACGTCAGAATGGCAGCAAGCACATCTTGCTCTTTTTACCGCAGTTTATCGTGCTTAGCCAGATAACCTGTATGCGCTTGCCTTATACTATAAGGCAAGTTGCCGCAAATAGTTAATTTGAAGCCAAACAGAGCTCATGACAACTGGCTAACATAACACAACCAATATCAGCATTCTAGATTAAACGCTGCATATAATTCTAATAAAGCACGTTACATAAACTGCTGTATTATTCTCATTACGTAGACACAGCCTGCCATCCGTGCCTCAAGGACAGTTAGCGCTGTATACAGCACCTAACTAACATGCCACTGACAATCGATAACGCCATATATGCGACATAACCCATTATACTTAATAAATCTTGATTAGGTATAGCTTGCTAAAGTGTTGTAACTAATAAAAATTGCTCTTTGAACAATAGATTAAAAGGTAAGCCAGTTACTATGGCCAGCCACCGACTGCTTAAACTAAGAATGAGGTTTTTAGACCAATCCGCAACTAATAAAAATTTTGGCACGAGTATCGACTCCTGCCACCATAAATCCTGTTGTACTGGCCCCAAGCTCAATAACCCGACCCCTACAACCACAAGCAAACCACCACGTGCAATGCCGAAAGACATGCCAAGAAATCGATCAATCCCAGAGAGACCTTTGATACGTATTAACTTACAAATAAGATGGTTGACCATTGCCCCCACTATAAGTGTGACAATGAACATAATAACGCAACTAACAATAACACGTAGTGAAGATGTTTCTATGTACCTATTCAAGTAACCAGACAGCGAACCACCGAACATCCAGGTTACTACTCCTGCAAGAATCCAGGTCAACAACGATAGCGCTTCTTTTACAAAGCCACGGCTTAAACTAATTAATCCAGAAATAGCGACGATTGCAACGATCGCCCAATCAGCCAAGGTAAATGACACAACGCAACCTTACGTACGGTTAAGGCTGCGTATTTTAGCAGAGCACCAGGATATCGGTAAACTGCAATTACAGGTATTTTATAAATCAATTAGTTATACTTGTCTGACTCATCTGAATATGAGAGCGTATTACCAATCAAAGTAAGCAAATATTCAGCTATGCTCGGGCTAGAAGCGTACTAAAAAGCTATTTAAATTCTACCGTAGACCAAAGCAGATCACGAAGATAGTCGACCTCAATTTACTCAACTAACAGACCAATAAATACGCAATTCATAGCTTCAGCATTATGAGTATAGACGTTATAGCATTTTAGGCGCATAACTTGTTTGTGCAAAGCATCGACGTTTTACAATTAGTCAAGCTGGCTAACTGGATTAATTAACTAATTTAGCAAGCCAATCTGATCAATACCACTTTGCAACATGTCAGGCCTGCTTAGAACGATAGATTACGGTAGTTACCACTGCATCAAGTTGAGCTTAATGCATCGTCAGTGCCTGAGGCGTAGTTAGTGCATCACTAATTACCTAGCGCTGCTTATAATAATGTAAAAAACAGCATCGGCAGAAAATCACTACTAATGCCACTAATATTAAAGCTTGGACTATTTACATACCTGTATGTGCTATCCATTAATACTATCAGTTTTCTGCGTAAAGCGCTTTGCTAACCACTCCAGCGCCTCGGCAACACAATAAAATGATCCGAATAATAAAATCTCATCTTCAGCAGTTGCTGCCATGCATTGCGCTTCAAGCGCAGCCGTGACGCTTGTATATGACTCTACTGATGCACCAAGGGTTTGCAAAACTATTTCCAATTCAGTAGCTGGACGGCAGCGCAATGTATTTAACGGTGCTACCGCCCAAGTCTGGACATGATCGAGCAATGGGGCAACCACACCATTCAAATCCTTATCAGCTAATAACCCAAATACCGCTAGGCGGCGACCAGCCAGTGACGTAAGTGATAAGCGCTGCGCCAGGTATTCAGCAGCGTGCTGGTTGTGCCCTACGTCTAGCAGTAGGCTCAAGTATCTGCCTTGCCATTCAAGAACACGACGATCTAAGCGTCCAACCACGCGGACTGCTTGTAATGTAGCAGCAATTTGCCCTGCATTCCAAGCTAGATCTAGCAATGAATAAGCTTGTAAAGCAAGTGCAGCATTTTCCATCGGCAAGTTCAGTAGTGGTAAATTATGCAGCTCTACAGCTTGACCGCGTACATTACGCCCACGCCACTGCCAATGTTTACCGCTAATATTAAAATCAAACTCGCGACCACGTAAGAAGAATTGGCAGTCAAGCTCATGAACCTTATCCAGCAATGGTTGTGGCGGATCTGGATCACCACACAGCACAGGCTTGCCATAGCGGAAGATGCCAGCCTTTTCATAGGACACGGACTCGCGTGTATTACCCAAGTAGTCAGAATGATCAATACCAATGCTAGTTACTAGCGCAAGATCAGCATCCATCAAGTTAACTGTGTCTAGACGCCCGCCAAACCCTACTTCAAGTATAACTACATCTAACTGTGCACGCTTAAATAGCCAAAATGCCGCCAAGGTACCCATTTCAAAATAGGTTAAAGAAATTTCACGGCGCCCGACATCAAGTGCAGCAAAAGCTTCACAAAGCTGTTCATCAGTAGCCTCAATGCCATCGAGGTGTACTCGCTCGTTATAACGTAACAAATGCGGTGAAGTGTAAACACCAACTTTTAGCCCTTGGGCTTGCAGCAGCGACGCAACAAAGGCACAGGTAGAGCCTTTACCGTTAGTGCCAGTTACAGTGATTACTCGTGGTGTTGACTGGCCGCCCAATCCAAGCCGTGCCACTACCTGTTGTGAACGCTCTAGGCTCATATCGATAACTAAAGGATGCAACTGCTCGAGGTAGGCGAGCCATTCGCCTAGCTTACGTTGAATCATAAGCTTATTGATACCGATGTATAATAAGTTGGTTAAATTTTAGGCGTCACACACGTAGGTCTTGGCAATCCCATCATTTGTGCTAACAGGCTGCTGAGGCGTAGACGTAGCTCACTACGTGGGATGATCAAATCAATTGCACCATGCTCCAGTAAGAACTCGCTACGCTGAAAACCTTGCGGTAATTTTTCACGAACAGTTTGTTCAATGACGCGCGGCCCAGCAAAACCAATCAAAGCTTTTGGCTCACAAACTATCACGTCACCGAGCATAGCAAGACTAGCAGAAACACCACCGTAAACTGGGTCAGTCAGTACAGAAATAAACGGGATACCTTCTTCATGTAAACGCGCCAGTACCGCAGAGGTTTTAGCCATCTGCATCAGAGAGATTAACGCTTCCTGCATACGTGCACCACCAGAGGCAGCAAAGCAAATCATTGGGCAACGGTTTTCTAAGGCATAATTAGCAGCACGTACGAAACGTTCACCGACAATAGCACCCATGGAACCACCCATAAAAGAGAACTCAAAAGCAGATACCACCACTGGCATACCAAACAATTTACCACTAACCGAAACTAGTGCATCTTTCTCGCCAGTCTGCTTCTGTGCAGCAGTAAGACGGTCTTTGTACTTCCTGCTATCGCGAAACTTAAGACGGTCAATCGGTTCCAGCTCAGCACCAAGCTCGTTACGGCTATCGATATCAAGGAAGATATTGATACGCGCGCGAGCGCTGATACGCATATGGTGACTACACTTTGGACAAACGTCTAAGGTCCTTTCAAGTTCCGGGCGGTACAGCACCGCATCACAGGATGGGCATTTGTGCCATAGACCTTCAGGCACGGAGCTTTTCTTAACCTCTGAACGCATGATAGAAGGGATCAGTTTATCTACTAACCAGTTGCTCATGCTTTCTTTCTCCAGTACCGTAGCTTGAACACAGCACCGCATATACCATTAAGCTAAATTTATATTTAGATATAATACATTACTGGATATATTTTAAACACTAGACTGGTCATGCCTCATATACATCCTTAACTCGCCAGGTAATCTCTAGCGCAGAGTTGCTACTATTTGCGGATTTTAACCTAAAGATAGACGGTACTAGTCCTAGCGTTAGCCTTATTCATACAAGTGGTTTATTTATGGGCAAAAGTAGACTATTTGTTTATCATCATATTAATCCTACTGCTTTTGTGCACAGCCTGCATGAATGCGTGAATCTTATGGTGATTTTTTATACCTTTATCCTGCTCAACTCCACTGCTGACATCCACCGCATACGGCCTAACTTGCTTGATAGCTACGCTGACATTCGCATGGTTCAGCCCACCAGCCAGGATAATTGGCTTATTTAAGCCTTTTGGAATAAGCTTCCAATCAAACACCTCACCTGTACCACCAGGTACGCTTTTAACATAGGCATCTAACAAGATGCCACGAGCGCCAGTATAGGCGTTACACGCAGTAGCAATGTCATCTCCAACCTTGACACGTAATGCTTTAATGTACGGACGTTTATAGCTTTCGCACTCGGCAGAACTTTCGTCACCGTGAAACTGCAACATGTCTAGTTGCACGACATCAAGGGTTTTATTGAGTTCGTAGCAGCTAGGGTTAACAAACAAACCCACGGTTGTGACAAATGGCGGCAGCGCAGCGACAATCTCCAGCGCTTGGAATACATTTATCGCACGCGGACTTTTAGCATAAAACACAAAACCAATTGCATCTGCCCCAGCATCAACTGCCGCGAGCGCATCTTCTATACGAGTAATCCCACAAATTTTGCTGCGCACGACTGACATAACGGCTGACATATATAATACAAGCCTAAGATTTAGATTGATAAAACTGCAAATGAGTAAAAAGCTCTTCTGGATCTCAGCTGTGAAGTTCTTTAAACTATACAGCAAAATACAAATCAATAAAACAGTCTGGTAATTCAAACTAGTTGAAGCACTGTATATCCGCTAGGTACAGACTGAACGGATACGCTGTAATGTAAGCCAATGTGGGGAATACAGCTTTTCGGTACTTCTTTAACTCACTGTATTAGTACGTTCCGCTAACTCCCATAATCATTAGTACATCTGTGATATTGCGCACTATTTAGTACAGAAAAGCCATGGCGCAGATATTTGGCACAATTATTTTATACTGACGAGTGACCAGAAAGTAATATATTTATGTAATCGGTGCCTAAACCTGATACTTACCTAGTAAAGAAAGTACTGAAATCATGCGCGCCAACTAGATACTGCGTAACCTTCACTATACGCTTAGCATCTAACAGATGATGGTTTCTGAGTGCTTTCCTGGTTAAGGAACAACGAACAGATCTTATCGTTGTACATCACATAACAATAGCGACTAGTAATGGCCTTGAAACGCGCATAAAAATACAAAAGTAATAACCTTGATATTAGTTAACTCTAATATCTTGTGGTAAATTGATATTTACATTATTCACTCATGCCTTTATTAATAAAGCTCTACCTGGGTATCTAAAGTGCATCACTTGACTTTAGGCGTGCACACCAGTATCAGTAAGCCAGGCGCACATCCAGTAATACTAAAGCGTCAGTAACCATGGTCTATCACTAAAAAACACTAGCTTGTTATTCCAAACAACTGATCAACGTTCCAGCAAAATTCGTAACATACGACGCAACGGCTCGGCTGCACCCCATAGCAGTTGGTCGCCAACAGTGAACGCACCAAGAAATTTGGTGCCCATGTTTAGCTTACGCAAACGGCCCACCGGCACATTTAAGGTGCCGGTAACCATAGTTGGACTCAATTCCTTTATGCTGATGTCGCGACTGTTTGGTACTAGTTTAACCCATGGGTTATGCTGGCTGATCAGCCATTCGATATCGGTAATCGGCACGTCTTTATTTAGCTTGATAGTTAGCGCCTGAGTATGGCAGCGCATAGCGCCAATGCGTACACAAATACCGTCCACTGGTATTGGACTCTTAAGGCGACCGAGGATTTTGTTAGTTTCGGCCTGGGCTTTCCACTCTTCGCGGCTCTGACCATTCAGCAGTTCCTTGTCAATCCATGGGATCAGGCTACCAGCCAATGGTACACCGAACATTTTAGTCGGATAAGCATCGCTGCGCATGGCATCGGCTACACAACGGTCGATATCAAGAATTGCGCTAGCAGGATCCATTAATTGATTAGCAACAGCTGCATGAGTTGCGCCCATTTGCTTGATTAGTTCACGCATGTTCTGTGCACCAGCGCCAGACGCTGCCTGATAAGTCATGACGCTCATCCACTCGACCAGGCCAGCTTCGAACAAGCCACCCAAACCCATTAGCATTAGGCTGACAGTACAGTTGCCGCCAATATAGTTCTTAATGCCGGCATCTAATTGTCGATCGATAATTTTACGGTTTACTGGATCAAGGATAATGACGGCGTCATCATGCATACGAAGACTTGAGGCGGCATCGATCCAGTAACCCTGCCAGCCACTTTTGCGTAACCTGGGAAAGATTTCGTTAGTGTAGGCACCGCCTTGGCAAGCTAAAATCACATCAAGAATTTTTAGCTCTTCAATGCTGAAGGCGTCTTTGAGCGGATTGATATCCTTTCCAACGAATGGCCCTTGGCCATAAACGTTCGAAGTAGTAAAAAACACCGGCTCAATAAGATTAAAATCCAGCTCATCTAACATTCGCTGCATAAGCACGGAACCGACCATACCGCGCCACCCGATCAGACCTACACGTTTCATAGCAATCAAACCTTGTTATAAATTGGGCTGCCCTGCAGTAATCACTGCAAGGCAGCCCAAAAAGATTATAGATTCTGCAGCGTAGCGACTACTGTGTCGCGCATTTCTTATGTATTGATTTTAACGCACCCTAGTGATCATATGTTCACTAGGGTGCAAATTTTGATCTAACACTAGGCTTACAGTCTTCTCTAAATTACATGGCCGCTTAGCTAAGATTGCAGCCATAACGCAGAATTATTGAAACAGACAAAATAATTGCTAGCTGGTTGATGATACACTGCCATCGCAATATCTAACGCTGAACCGTGGCATAGATTATACATGTTTTTATTGTGAATATCTATTGAACATTTCAATAGATATTAATCACCCAGTTAACCATTATAATAGTTATTTTTTTATTGATCTGACCTAGAGAGTTTTAAAATGCATCATGCTTGATGAGAAGGGTAATAACTGCTTTGCTAAGCATGCATTTTATCTTATTTTATCTTCTGGATAAATTATATCGTGCATACTATCATGCAGCTGTACATAACATTTATATAGGCTGAATACATACTCACTAAACGCATATTGAGTTAAAACTCTGAATGCTACTATACTAAAACGTAGTACTGTAAAATTTACACCGGTATAATTAGTTCATCATATGACGCATCAATATTATTTTGCTACGATTTTTAACATAGCTACCACACGACCTGAATTGCTAAGAACTGCTTGTACTATTACAGTCATGATGATCATTAAAATCACGCTGAAAGCGTAAGCGTCAGCATACTATTACGATTTTTAGAAAATCGACCAGGGCTGCTTCACAAATCCGACAACCAGATAGGTTAAGCGGCCAGCATCGTAAAATACAAGTCAGTTATCTAGTGCTCAAAATTATCAACCGTCTCACTCTAACACTTTAGCTCGACGACACTTATATTAGCAACATACGCCACTAATCAAAACCACTACTTTAAACGCAAATTAAATCAATCAAAATAAAGTGCGGTTCTGTATAACCAATAGTCATAGTCATGATAGCACTATGTGTACTCATAAGTTGGGATGAAAAGCAAGCCATATTATAATTAATATCTGCGTTAATAACGCTGAACGCAAAATACTAAATAAATGGTACAACGCATCCAAGAATGCATGAGATTTGTTTTTAGACTCATAGTCATAGAATATCAAGCCTTACCTAACGTACCACGAAAGCATACTCTATTGGCTTAATACACATCTTCATTGCTCGACATGCCGACCAAGCAATTCAATAAATTATTCTATGCATGTGCTGATTGTGTGCCCTTAAAAAACTACACAAGCATGTATAACCATTATCACAACTTCAAACTTTATCCACTATTTTAAGGCCAATTAAAGCTGGAAATCACCTAAAGCATTAGGATTCATAGTCTAGACAACACTGTAACCAAAATTCGCTAACTGAAAAGACTTGGCGATGAGCATTGCCGTAAATAGCTTGTAGCCAGACCATGTATTGCTGACATATTTTAAGCTTTTACCAGTGAACGCGCTAAAGGTTCATTGATAATTTGTGTGCGACACTACTCTTAGCTATCAGGACAAAAAATCATTTACACCATTGCGGCAATGACGTACAACTCTAAACTGGACTCTAGTATCAATAACTGGAAACCACTTAGCACAAATGAAATTCCAGCAAAACTGGCCCATATTTGGGACAGAGACATTTGCACAGCTTGCCCAAGCTAATTAAGTAATTTGAACAACTACTAGATGAGGCAACGACTGATAAACAGCTTATCTTTTGCAAATTATATTCTTAATACATTGCGTTAAAAAAATCTTAAATCTTAGAATAATTGCATATCAACATCGAACTCATCTCTCATGGATATAGTATTATTGGCATAATAATAATATTTAACAAAATACTAGGATGATCACTAACTCACACAGTTCCTTGAAAACAAATGGAATAATTACTTTGCCTTTGCCATCCATCCTGCAGGCAAATAATCTTACATAAAAACGCTTTCATCTAGAAACTTTACATTAATTAATGTAGTATTTGATGCGTAGGGTATTATAAATAATAATGCTTATCAATAACTCACTGTGCCAGCTAATGATGCTGACTGCTTAAGTAATATACGGAAAAATCCGTTTACGTTTTCTTGACGCCACCTTGATGGTCCAAACTATTAATATCTGTCGCCTCAACTAGGCAACACACTGCAATTAACTTGCAATAATTGCATAAAGGTGTTTATTTAGAGCTATAAGATGCGTTTTTTGAAACGACAAGCAGAGCTAAAAATCGTAGATTGAACAGTAAAAACTGTGGCGCATTAACGGGTCCATGTATACCACTAAAATAGTGATACATAGAATACCGTAACTAGATACAAAAATCTAAACGTTAGACGAGCTCGACAGCTATTTTTATAAAAATAGCTGTCGATAATCTCTTAGAGTGCTGGTGGATGACTATGGCGTCCCCTAGGGGACTCGAACCCCTGTTACCGCCGTGAAAGGGCGGTGTCCTAGGCCACTAGACGAAGGGGACATGAACCTTCTAAAATTTATCATAGTTGCATGCTAATCGATTTATTTTTAATCGATTAAGTGACAGTGCGACCGGAATTATGAGTCTATAAATTTTGTGGAGCTAAACGGAATTGAACCGTTGACCTCTTGCATGCCATGCAAGCGCTCTCCCAACTGAGCTATAGCCCCTTATCGATAAATTATAAGACATAATCTTAGTGGTGACTTAGAAATGTGTCAAATTTATTTTTAATAATTTTTAAAATTATTTTGTTGAGATAACAATCACTTATCAATAAAATCCCAAACAAACTAGATTTTAGAGCTAAAGTCAGCTGCTTAAACAGCAAGATCCATCAGATTTTTCCACTCTTTTTTTTCTTTCTCTGATACACCACCAAGTAAATCAAGAGCTTGGTGGAGGCGGAAACATGTAAGATCGAGGCCGAGAATTTCCATTGAATCAAGTACTGATACTGAATTAGCTCGCCCAGTGATCGCAGCAAACATTAACGGCATAGCATCGCGAAATGTTAGCTTCATGGATTCAACTACCGTCTTAATCGTCGAAATAATTACATTCTTCTCCCACTGAGGTAAGCTTTCGAGCTTCCACAGAATCAACTGCATCAATTGACGAACCTGATTACTAGAGAGATTCTTAGACTCAAACAGCTTGACATCCGGGCTTACTCCATCTGTAAAGAAAAAACCGGCTAATGATACGACCTGGCTGAACGTCTCTACCCTACTCTGCACCAGCGATGCAATCTTCATTGTATGCTCTGGCCTAAAAGCCCACTGCTGCATGCGCATAGCAAACTTTTCTACCGGCATATCGCGTAACCACTGGCCGTTAAGCCACGACAATTTTTCGATATCAAATACTGGACCACCAAGGGATACACGAGACATGTCAAAGTTCCCAACCATTTCCTGCAGTGAAAACTTTTCTCGCGCGTCTGGCATCGACCAGCCCATACGGCCTAAATAGTTGAGCATTGCTTCAGGCATAAAACCAATGCGCTCGTAAAAAGTTAATGAGGTTTGATTTTTACGCTTGGAAAGCTTACTTTTATCTGGGTTACGCAACAACGGCATATGACATAACCGTGGCAGCTCCCAGCCAAAGTATTCATAAAGTAGAATCAGTTTAGCTGCCGACGATAGCCATTCTTCTCCACGTAACACATGTGTAATACCCATCAGATGATCGTCAACCACATTAGCTAAGAAATATGTCGGTAGACCATCGGTTTTCATCAGCACCTGCATGTCTATATGGTTCCACGGGATCTCGACGTCACCACGCAGCATATCCGGTACTACACATACGCCTTCGCTAGGCACCTTCATACGGATTACGTGAGGCCTTCCAGCAGCCAGGCGCTGAGCTACGTCTTCTTTCGAGAGTAGCAGTGCGCGACCATCGTAGCGCGGTGTTTCGCCACGGGCGTATTGCTCAGCACGCATTTGATTAAGCTCTTCAGCAGTGCAAAAACACGGAAAGGCATGACCCATACTAACCAGTTGCTTGATATACTGTTTATAAATGTCGCTTCGCTCGCTCTGACGATATGGGCCATGAGGGCCGCCAACGTCAGGACCTTCGGACCAGGTGATACCCAACCAGCGCAAAGCATCTAAAATCTGCTGTTCCGACTTACGGTTTGAGCGCAATTGATCAGTGTCTTCGATGCGAAGGATGAACTCACCACCGTACTGTTTAGCAAAACAGTAGTTAAACAAGGCAATATAAGCAGTGCCAACGTGAGGATCTCCAGTAGGAGATGGCGCAATACGAGTGCGTACAGTAATCATGACAGATCTCGAATATGCGATAAAGCTGAAAATTAAAATAAATAGTGAATTTTAACAGTTATAGGTGGTTATGACTAAAACCATGATACTGTAATCGTAGACTAGTGCAATGCTTGCCAATTAAACAACTAACAAGCGCTCACGTAACTTGCTAATCTCATCTCTGATCTGCGCTGCTGCTTCAAACTCTAGATCCTGTACTAACTGATACATTTTCTCCTCTAAGTGTCGAATATACTTGGTAACCTCGCTCAATTGACACGATGCATTCTCATGTTTAGCATTCATTGTGGCAGCCTTCACTAAGCTAGTGTGCTTCTTATTGCGCAAACCTGGCACAGTCAAACACTCCATAATATTCTGAACATCCTTAAATACGCTCTTAGGCGTTACGCTATTAGTCAGATTAAAAATAATCTGTCTGTCACGACGACGCTCAGTTTCGCTAATTGCCCGCTCCATAGAACTAGTAATGCGATCTGCGTATAGAATAGCCTGACCATTAATATTACGCGCAGCACGGCCAATGGTCTGGATTAGAGAACGCTCGGAACGTAGGAAACCGTCCTTATCAGCATCTAGAATTGCTACAAGTGACACTTCTGGCATATCCAGGCCTTCACGCAGCAGATTGATCCCTACTAGCACATCAAAGGTACCTAAACGTAGATCGCGTACGATATCCACGCGCTCTACGGTGTCGATGTCTGAGTGCAAATAACGTACACGCACGCTATGGTTAGCGAGGTAGTCGGTAAGGTCTTCAGACATGCGCTTGGTAAGCGTAGTGACTAGTACCCGTTCTTTTAGAACCACACGTTTAGTGATCTCCGAGAACAAATCATCTACCTGAGTCAACGCCGAGCGAATCTCAACTTGCGGCTCTAATAACCCTGTTGGACGCACTAACTGCTCAATCACGCGACTGGCATGCTCAACCTCATACTTACCAGGCGTAGCGGATACAAAAATAGTTTGCGGACTAATTGTCTCCCATTCGTCAAAACGCATTGGGCGATTATCCAGTGCAGATGGCAGGCGGAAACCGTATTCTACCAAAGTTTGTTTACGTGAACGATCGCCCTTGTACATCGCATGAATTTGCGGCACGCTAACATGGGACTCATCAATCACAAGCAAGGCATTAGATGGCAGGTAGTCGTAAAGAGTTGGTGGTGGCATACCAGATTCACGACCTGAAAGGTAACGCGAGTAATTTTCGATACCGCGGCAATAACCAATCTCTAGTAGCATTTCTAGATCGAAATATGTACGTTGTTCCAGGCGTTGCGCCTCTACTAATTTATTGTTAGAGCGCAAGTACTCTAGGCGATTAATTAGTTCAATTTTTATGCTTTCGATAGCGCCTATCAAGATTTCACGCGGAATCACGTAATGGCTTTTCGGGTAAAATATAAAGCGTGGTAGTTTACGGATTACCTCACCGGTTAGCGGGTCAAAGGCTGATAAACTCTCAACTTTATCATCGAATAGCTCGACGCGGATTGCTTCCAGATTGGATTCAGCTGGATAGATGTCAATCACATCACCGCGCACACGGAATGTAGCACGAGCAAAATCTATGTCGTTACGGGCATATTGTAAGCCAGTTAGACGGCGCAGCAATTCACGCTGGTTAAATTTGTCGCCGCAATCAATACGTAGCAACATCTTAACATAGGTTTCCGGGCTGCCTAAACCGTAGATACATGATACCGTAGTAACAATGATTGCATCCTTGCGCTCCAGTAGCGCTTTAGTCGCCGATAACCGCATCTGCTCAATACGAGCATTAATTGATGCATCTTTCTCGATAAAAGTATCAGAAGACGGCACATAAGCTTCAGGCTGGTAGTAGTCATAATAGGAAACAAAGTACTCTACAGCATTATGTGGAAAGAACGCTTTAAACTCGCCATAGAGCTGTGCAGCTAATGTTTTATTTGGCGCCAGCACTAACGTTAAGCGGTTGATCTGCGCAATCACATTAGCGATGCTAAAGGTTTTGCCAGAACCGGTGACCCCGAGAAGAGTCTGGTACGGCAAACCAGCTTTAATGCCCTCCACCATCTGGCGAATAGCTGCCGGCTGATCGCCAGATGGTTTAAAATTGGTTACAAGCTGGAAATCCGGCATAAAATATCTCGTGAAAGCACTACAGACTCAACAATATCATGGATAAAAAACTCAACAATAGTGTAAAAAAGTAGTTCTGAACATTATAGATTTCAATATAATCTTCAGATATTCCGTTTACAACTAATGTTGTAAATAAGACTAAAAGTCAATCAAGAAACCAAATAAATCAAAAAATTGAACGAAAAGCTGTTTCGGCTGTCGCATTGAACCTAGATGGCCTCTATACTAATTACCTATTTGTGTACTGCTCTAGTACATCCGGCTGAAGCGCGACACATTCTCCCTCCATAGAAGCTGCCGTAAGAATGAGCCTTTTCTCTGCTGTTAAAATGGCACCACGCGATCCAATATTAGGGCTTAACGAAGCCTTCAATACTGATACACGAACTACCAAGGTCAACCTTGGCGTTGGCGTTTACTGCAATGAAGAGGGGAAGATTCCACTCTTGCGTGCTGTTGCTAAAGCAGAAGCTATTCGTGCGGCGCAACACGCCACCCGTGGCTACCTACCAATTGACGGAATCCTGGCTTATGGTCAGGCTGTGCAAAAGCTTCTATTTAGCGCTGACTCACCACCACTAAGTGCTGGCCGTGTAATCACCGCTCAAACAATCGGAGGTACTGGCGCACTGAAAATTGGTAGCGACTTCCTCAAACAAATACTACCCAATGCTGCTGTAGCCATTAGCGACCCAAGCTGGGAAAACCACCAAGCACTGTTCAAAACAGCAGGCTTCTTGGTACGCACATATCGCTACTACGACGCAGTTACACACGACATAAACCGTACCGGCTTACTCGAAGACCTTAATTCCTTACCACCTAAGTCCATCGTAGTGTTGCACGCCTGTTGCCATAACCCGACAGGTGTCGACCTTAGCTATACTGACTGGCAGAAGGTACTGGATGTAATTCGGGACAAAAACCTAGTACCATTTCTTGACCTAGCTTACCAGGGTTTAGGCGAAAACATTTACGAAGACGCTGCTACCGTGCGTATGTTCGCTGAATCTGGTCTGACTTTCCTTGTATCAAGTTCATTTTCGAAATCTTTCTCGCTGTATGGCGAACGCGTAGGCGCACTGTCGATTGCTAGTGAGTCTAAAGAGGAAAGCGCACGCATTTTATCACAGATTAAACGCGTTATCCGCACGAACTACTCAAACCCACCGACCCATGGTGCGACTATTGTAGCAACAGTACTGAATAACCTTAAGCTACGTGCCCAGTGGGAAGCTGAGTTGGCTGAAATGCGCTCACGCATTAATAGCATGCGTGAGCAGATGGTCACCAAACTAGCTGGGGCTGCTTTAGATTACGACTTTAGCTTTGTCGGTCGTCAACGTGGAATGTTTTCTTACTCAGGCTTAACCGTTAAGCAAGTTACCCGCTTGCGTACTGAGTTTGGTGTATACGCACTTGACAACGGCCGTATCTGTATGGCGGCGCTAAATCAGTCAAATATTAATACTGTGACCAAGGCAATTGTACAGGTATTAAAAACCTGTACGCGTTGAATCAACGTAACAGGAAAGTTCATGGCGGACTACTTTTTTGACAATTCAATTAGATTAAACATAAACTATTCTATTACTGTGAGAGTCTTTTTAAGAACAGACAACCTCAATTTGCATATTAATCACGAAAGCTGTATAGCTACATAAATACACGCTCAGCATGCCAAAACACTAAACAAGCCTGATACATCTTACCTGTGACGTGATGTTAGGAGTGTTTTTTGGACTAATTAATTTTGCTTTTAGTATAGGTTAGATGTTTGATGATCTCTGAGTTAGCGATAGGTACTTTCAAAGTCAAATACTAACAAAATCAACTATGATTTGTTTATCATGTAGACCGCACTTACCCGATAACCTTACAAAATTGCTTTAACTATGCCATACATAGTACTGTGCTATGGTACTGGAGTAACCCAAGTATTAAGAATGTGGCATGGGCTAGTCTAACGTCTGCACACTTACAACCGTAAACCCAATTAAACGCTTTCTCTAGTATACTGCGTTGCATTAGCAATTTACTTGGCCATGACGAGAACGAACATGTTGCGACATGAATCTATCAAGAATCTGCTTAACTTAACGTAATGCCAGCAAGCAGCAGAGTATCATAATAGCAGTAATACAAGCAATTAAAACGAAAGACGTAAACGTAACTAAGACACCACAATAACACATCTAGACTATGGTGTATTTTTTAGTTGATACACAGTGAGCCACGACGTAAAGCAGAGCCAGCCTTACCGTGTACCAACTGTAAACACTAAACAAATGCGCTCTGTGACTCACGCATCCATCAATAGTGTTTTAGCACAGACATTCTTACATCAAAGTCTAAAATGCAACGTTTATAGCTAAGCAGAACAGGTCCACCGATCTCTAGTGACAGGCCATAGGTAGCACATTGCGCTAATATCAGCTATAGCGACCGCACCGCCAAGCAAATAAGAAAACATCATGCAAGGCTTGCCATATACATTACTACAGAATTGGGCATGACTATAAATACTGCATTTCCTATGCCTGCGTTAAAAGCTGCTTGCGTATGCGCATTCAAGTAGACATATCCATATTACTCAATCGTTGAATTGTTTCATCGATTGAGTGTTAGTTTGATATTATCCATTGCGCATGCTCAATAAATCAAACATTGCCAATGTGTTTGTATGGTAGCTATGCATATAGCATACTCAAGCTAGCCAACTTTAGATGCTTGCCAGGTCTACTCAGCTGTGTACGTATGCTAACTTTTGTTTAGTATAGCGAGGGTGGCTTTATTAGGAGTATAACGCCAGCAAGTAGATTGTGACATGTAGAGTTTTTTGATCATACGATTGATAATCTCAAATAATCTAAATAAGATATTTCAATGTACCTCTGACTTTTTAACCAGTAAGCTAATAATTTTGCCTTACGTAAGACTATGCTATAGAACTAATTAGTAATGTATAACAGCAACAGATTATTTGTATGACTCAATAAGGTAATGCTAGGTTATTGTATTGCGTAATCATCCACCACAAAGTTTTACGCATTTATAACCATAGCATTAGGATGCATACATATATGAGTATGTAATAACTAGAATACTACTTATTTGTATTTTTTTCTAGCTTGGTTTTACGATCAGCCTAATAAAGAAAATACACATTTTTTGTGTAAGGAGCGCAGCGCGCGTTGTCCTAGTAAATAATCGTTCATTACTTGGTCTTTAAATCTAGCTATACTATCAGTTTAGTTAATGGTATGCACTTAATATTCACACTCGTTGGTAGATACGATCACTTGTTACTTAAGAGGCAAGCCAGTGTGGTACATGAAAACAGACATTAGACTTAACTACGTCATTTTACACATTAAAATACATATTTTAGATTATGCTTTGTATAGCGATATGGTTTGACATACAGATGTACTTATTATTGCTAGCACTTCAAGCAACTAACTCTCAGACGTGTCTTGAGGAAGATAAGAAAACTTAACCGGATATCTTACTCTTATGCTAGATTATACACGATTAGACTAGTGTGTCTAGTTAAGATGCAGGATATCCATCACTTAGTAAATTATACTGGTCTGTTTTTAGTAACTGAAGTTAAGCAAATTATATCCAGATAGAATAATAAACCTCAGGTATAACGCTTAATTTTAAGCTTTTTCAGAAGAAAGCAAGTAATCATACACACTATATGTGTGCTGTTTGAGAGCAGAAAAAATTAGTTGTCTAATATAAATAGACATTATTAACTTGGTTATTCATCATGCTGACATGGTTCCAGTTGTTAGGTGTGTACGCTGGTCAGCTTTTCGTTCAGTAAGCGGAAGGCTGCCTTATTTCTTTTGCGAGATCTACTCTAGGCTCTAACTTAGAGTAGATTGTGCTGATAACCAAGAAACTATTTGTTAGTGACGATTAGATTGATATTAAGTGTTTTCTAACATACCTACCAAGTTAACTACACCGTTAACGGTGTAGTTAACTTGGTAGGTCAGAACTGACACTTAAAGAAATGCTTAAACATTTCTTTAAGTGTCAGTTCTTTTTAAGAATTAATTGAATTATTCATTGGAGCTTTCCTAAAGCTAACTGAGTAAAACATTAGCCCGAAGTATAAATGAAGTATTTAATCAGTAAATATTAAAAATCGTTTTGCAAGATGAAGTATTACCACTAAACGCTATTGTTAGCGCTTTTAATTATATTCTATTCAAATAGAATTATCTTTAAACGCTGTATTGTCTTTATTAACAATGTAGTATCTCTGATATACCACCTATGAGCTTTCTAGCAACCACCATCTACACAGCCAACTCAACTTGACTAGGGATAACTGATAACTTCATCAGCCGTTGATGTTTACTCTTCTGTCGTACTAATAATCTGTGTTATCGAGAATTTAGTGTGTTGTGAGAAACTGCGTACCTACAATGTACTGCTCAGCAAAACTGAACCTACACACTATACGCTAGGCGTAAAACTGGTTACGCACTAGTAAACCTTGTAGATAGGTTTTGCTGCGCACTATTACTGAATAGTGTTGATTGCTAATTAAAGCTGCTGACAATGCTGGATTATACTGGTTTGAGTGTATTAACAGTACCTAGCTAGCCACTGGCTATCATAGCTGAAACAACTAGCTCGGAGTAGTTGTTTGAAAGATGTTTCACTCTTTCCAGCTTAGACGCGGGCAGGTTACGTTGTATAGTTAATTGACTAATAGAGACCATCAATAGACGTTAGTTAATCATGGATAGCCTGATCTACTAAAAGTCACAATTAATTTATCGCCATAAATAAGTTATAACGTGTTTGTAAAATCTAGATGGCTAAATAAATTGCCAGCGAATGAATAACTAAAGGCAAAAAAGTTTTTTCACTCACTTGACCACAGCAAAATATAGGCTGTAATTAAGATGAATAGAGATAAGTGTGGCATACAATAAAGCAGTGCACTGATATTCACAATCTTTATCTTAAATTACTACTTTATAAGAAAAGTAGTAGCTTACAATATTAATGTAAGCTTCCAGCATTATCAAATGTCAATACTGTAGCACTATCTTCTGCATTTTAATCTTTAACCATGTTGCGCAAGACTTTAAATTACAAGCGCTAGCCAAGATATTGAAATACATGATGAGGAACATTATGGATACACTCATCTTGCTGAGATTTTCATAAATCTTGGACAATTCCATTTACCAGTTTAAATGCGTGTCGTCTGATTAGTTATAAAAAGCGTATTTTTTCGGTCATAGTGACCTATGATAAAATTTTTTAGGGTAAGAATAGATAAACTCTTTAAGCATATCCAGTTTAGCATATCTAGAGCCAACATAGAAGATACATGTAAGCTAGATGAATTTTTCATATCATCTTAATGCTAACAGCAACCGCTCAAGCCCAATGCCAAATCCAGCGCCTTCACGGTAAGCTCCACCGCCAACTACTTGTTTCTGAGCACCTAACCCAGGACAGCATACCTCAAATCCGTGACCTCCAAGGTAGTAGCTTAGCCCACGCTTCACTGCTAGTTTTAGCTCATAGTGAAGCCCCACACTGTCTAAAAATTTAGTGCACATGGGCTGGCAACGCTGTAACGCTAAAACAGGATTACAGCTAAGAATCTCTAACCCCAGCTGGGTAAATTCACGATAACGACCAGCTTGTGGCCGCTCATATCGGTAACACCGCGTCACATAGAAAAACACTGCCTCTGATCGCCCATTAAGCAGGGAGGTACTGCACTCTTGAAACAGCGCAGTTGCTTCTGGAATTAAGCAACATTGGCGATTCGCCTTATCATTAAAGGCCCACATCTGCCCAATTATGGCGCTCCCACCGGCTTTTTCAATAAACGTGTCTTGGCTCCAAATGGCTGGCACGATAACTTCCTCAGCACCTGCTTCGATGAAAATAACTCCTAAAGCAACCCTCTATTTCGCGCATCATTGCAGCTTCTTTACTGGTTACTATTCTTGTTCCACGTAGCATAGTCATGTGTTGAATCTCCATTTTGTAAAAGCAATAAATTGGCACTTTAGGTGCTTATTTATGAGGCTCGTAAGATGGTTAGAAATTCTAAAACATAAATTATATCCAGCAACCAAGGCTCTTAAGGGAATATTTATAGTCAAAATAGCAATTGCATTGCAAAAAGCGAATCATAAATAAATTCTGACATGCTTGCAGGCAAAGTTACAAACCAGTCAGCCAGCAAGCAAAGTTTCCATCGTGCCTGTCTGTACGATCTTATCTAGCTTATGCTTTAGCATAACACGTTCAACTTGTTTAACGCTAGCATATGGTTTTATGCTTTTAACGCAATATGTCTAGAGCCACTTAACCAAATACTCGGCAGTATACATGCTTGTAGTACAATCTTGGATTGCATAACTCAAGATATGAGTCATCATAATAGGTCAAAAGCTTAGCTGGTCTATGCCATAGATGTGCTAATCGGAGACAATTATGTAAGAGCACTTGACAGATGCAAACAATACTTTGAAATATTAGTATTAATATTTTTATTATATTAAAAGACTAGAAACACGTATCTATACAAACTATCAGGTATAGTTGCTGACTATAGTTATATTGTGGTATACTGCGTCAGAGGCTTGATGTTGATATACTGACTAGTAGTTGTATCACAGATCAATAAATATTTTTAGCACGTCCACTATGCAACGTTTCTTTCAGCGCATCGTGGTTACCGTTTAATCTGGATCCACAACACGCTAAAACGCACGCGAAATTAAATACCAATACAACATGATCATTGGCACCAACTACTTCAGTTAGCCAGTTATACCGTATTCAGCTACTCTAAAATCGCAGCGTAGAAGTAGATGATTTCACTCTAAAATTAACTAGGCCTCTTACATCTTCTAACATACTAAAGCCTAAAAGAAATAGCATTAGCGTACTGCCGCATAAACAAGTTGTATGCCTAAACATTTTGATATAGGTTATATATAACCGCCTAGATCAAAATAGCGACATATTGTAACTACGCTCAATCGCAATGCTGATGCTGCCAGCTTTCTTGTCGTGCCGCACTACTTTGGTTAGATCTGAGTAATACAACTAAGTATGACGCCTGCTCATTAATAGTCACTATACTGATCCTCACTACAAGGTATCTTAATGTCGAGCATTAGTTCCAACATTATTACTCGACATGGCATTTAATTTTGCCTACGCACCATGCAGTATAAATTTTACTTTAATCAAAAGATGAAAAGGTAATCTAGATTTAGACTGCTTCCATTAGCTCGCTGATAAATATAGCTATATAATAACATTCGCATGTTCAACATTAAACAGGACATGACCTCAAGCGTTAGCTAATAACCTGCGCTAGCCTAGTCAGGTTGTATGCGCTGATAAGATCATTGATCTGCACAGCCTGATCAACATAGGTTTTATCGGTAATCCAGTCCGTCTTTAACTCACGCTACCAGCGAGCTGGTATATCAAAAAATAGGCAAGTCGCTTAAAATCATATGTCCAAATACCACCAACAGGTTTAGTGATTTTATCACTTGGCCGGTCAAAACAGTTAATGATAATGAACGTATTCAATTTTCTATTGAATAACTAAATAACGCAAAATAGCAATTTCCAACAATCTTAACAGTTCTGAGATAATGCAAAAAATAAGTTTATAGTGCACAGTAGACCATTATTTTAGATACCTTGCAGAAGTAGTAAATCACTGCAACGCAAAACTTGGCGTGGATTTAGTGCTAGATAACGTCAATGGTGTATATATGGCTATACCCTCTTCGATATAGAGGTTGATGCTTACCAGGAGTCAGCTTGTCCTTCCCGCAAGAAGCAACAATCTAATGACATTTCCAAGTACTAATGCGCAAAAATCTTAGCTTTACCTAGTTTAATCTGTCATTCTACGCCATAAGGCTTGCCTTACCTCAATGACTACCAACACCAATCTATATGGATTAAAAAAATGGCATTAATGACAATAAAATTGTATTAACATCCCAGCATAACGCCAATGTGATTCTGCCTTGTTAACGCCTACTATGAAGCTTTAGCCAGAGTAATCACAAAGGCGTGCTGGTAGACTAAATTAAATAGATATAGTGAAAATGCCGATGCTATCGGGATCAATTCTGTCAAACCATGCAAACCTACAGCTCGATATGAACCTTCATACACTAATGATCTTCAACGCTCATTATCCTTGATAGCGAACGTTAGTTGTATTAAGAAATGCAAGAGCTATCAGCATGACTCGTATATTTTCAAGGCTAACACTAGTATAATTGCAAGGTCATAGGCATTTAATTATGAACTAGCATTTATAATATTAACAACGATGCTAAAACTTTGAAGTACAGATTCAAAAAATACAACCGCTGCAGTGTGGGCATATTTTTTGATACACTTCTTCCTCTCAAAAAACACCTAAACTAATTCAAATAATCAACGCCATGTTTAGTTGATCCAGTTTGGATTGATACCACCATAAAAACCTGCCATCGCGTTGGTAGGTATATTACGTTTAAGCGCATCGGGCACTAAGACTAATAGTTACAACGCTTGCCGATGGATAATTACCTGCTAAAACTTAAGCTCGCAAAGCCTAATTAGTATCTGGCTTGAACGACAAACGAATGCTATTATAGTTTTTTAGACCTCAACATTATCACGTGACCAATGACTTGCAGATAGTTAGATCATATAACCCGTACTGACACTAGTAATAGCAAAAACTTACTACCAAAGAATACCTCTCTAAATTTTAGAAAGTACCTGTATAGTCAAACGGATACTAAAAAATATGACACAATGCGTAGAAAACAGCAACACCAGCTATACACTTTAATATGAATATTATGTCAACCTATAAATTAATCGGTATTATGTTGATTGAAAATGGTTCATCGTACAATTACACTATCTACCTAGATGATGAGGATTCACTGCTATAAGCGTTGACTTAACAACAGATAGCAGTTTTTTTGTGGGGGGCGAATAGCTAGTCAATAAAAGAAGTAAAACTTCGAGATAGAATAATTTTCTTGCAACTTGCATTGAAATGGTTAATCTGTCTATTATCACAGAAAGAATCACCGCATAATACTCAGAATAACACTGCTAACCAATGCTAGTCAGCAACAAAAGCTAATATTTAAGGCACTGCAAAATGCATCGCATATTTGTGCCTAATCTTGAAGCATATCTCACTATACATGCGAGTATAACGCATGTTTTGGTATATGATATAAAACTGTGTAGATATTATCTATATTCAAACTAATTTATGATATACCTACTCTCACCAATAGAACACGTTTGTGCGTATTGACCATTGTACTCTAATCTGAATTCCTACAAATTACAATGTAGTTAACTAGCAAAACCATAATAAACATATTTAACTACAGCATTGATGGCGTTACGGGTGACGAATAGATTCGCTAAACTCCATACCACATAGATATCTTGAGCATAAAACAACTGCAAAATAAGAACTAAAATACGTATAAGTTTGTATTGGTCAATTTAATTATTGAAAATAGTTGGTTATACTAAGGAAAATGCTACATGGAAATTTTAGGAAACCATATATGATGCTTTGCATAGATGACTACCTTACTCTATACTCAGTATTAAGGCTTTACTAAAGCAGCTGCCATCTTTACTTCCTTGCACACCCCATAACCAGCATTACTTTAGAAGGCGCGGAAACTAGAAGGCTCCTAGCCCTTACATTATAAAACCACAAAAGTACTTTCACAAAAGTACTTTTGCTGTCTTCGCTAGCGTCTACAAATACAACTTTATCGCCAAGCGCCAAATAGCCAAAGGTTCAAACTGATCATGCGCTAGATTTATCTATAGCAAAATCTAAAGTCGCTTATGGTAGATATGTTTACAATCGTATACTTAGTACATAAATTTTCGCCATAGACATATTTGTAGCTCCATATAGAGCACACAAGTAACATCGTTGATGTATGTTATAGCATCACCTACCGTATATTAAGCATATTGAAGATACCGCAGTTACTCCAATAGTTAAGCCATAAACCATAGACAGCTAAATAACGTGAGTATCTCCAATTCGCAGAGGATATAGATACTTAATCAGAACAATAACGTTACTAATAGTAATTAAAGTCAGCAACCAGGTAATTGATGACTATATTGTAGTTTAGGCTTGCATATTTACTAATAGAGTCAACTTTAGTTATTTGCTCAAACACATATGAATATAGTAAAATATTTTTTGTTGGCCAGTCACATACAAACTACACTTGCATTCAGTACAATACACTGGTACACCATAATACACGCACAAAATTACCAATATTAGCAAGGCTAACATAAGATATTATCTTTAGTAATGTCAAAAATTTTTTATTACGCAAAGCTTAGGCAGTGCCTGTTGCGCTTAAGTTATTGGGTCGTCACGTTAAAGTTAAGCATACAAGATTGGTTCGTTATAACTATCAAGTAAGCAAAGGCAATAAGTCTAAAAGTACCTGACAGCATTAGCTAACAACACTAATTAGTTACTAGTTATACTGGCCAGTAAAATAGCAAAATCACAATATCTAAACTTGTACTCAAGTAAAATTAGTGGCCATCACAGACATACCGCTTGGCGCAGTTACATGCACCAGTAAATTTAATACACGGAATATTACCTGCTCGGCTGCCCTAACTAGTGCGCTAGCAAGGCATCAATCACGAATCTTTTAAATAACAAACGCGTTAGATTGGTCACAGTAGCAGGCTATTTTTAACCTCATGCTATGATTGCACACTATAACAATATAGCTAGTAATTAGCTAGTGACTCCATAATATATGGCCATGTCGTTAATTTCCAAGCTGCGCCTCTTGTTGGTGTGCAAAGTTTCGTTCACCACTAAATGTACATATTATACTAAACATCTGAGCCTGGTTCTACCAACGTCTGCGCCACTTGAACAAAACTTAAGTACTAAAAACAATATCGGATACATCACATAAAGTAAATATATAATGATAGTTTAGGCGTCAAAGGGAAGTTGATGTATAGTCACAGCTAATCAGGTGCGACATATTGCAGATTTTAGCCAGCTTAATCTGCTTTTTGCCGGTAGATTGTTCTATGATGAGTTTTCTCCAACAACTTATCCAAGCAATACTAGCAGCTGATACTGGCCACATAGTGCTTACAAGAATGATCTTTTATACTGACCGGCATGAGCGTATGGCTGGGCATTGCTTATGCCGCCTTCGCTTAAATCATGGCGAAGAGTCACACGATTGTCGAACACAAAACAATCACCATGCCATTTGGTTTCTTCTTGCGGCATCTCTTTTAGGTAATTCAGGATGCCGCCTTTGAGTTGGTAAACTTCCTCAAATCCTTCTTGAAGCATATAACTAGAGGCTTTTTCACAACGAATGCCACCAGTGCAAAATATAGCAATTTTTTTATGTGTAGCGGGGTTAAAGTTAGTTTTGATATAGTCAGGAAATTCACGAAAAATGGTAATTTTTGGGTTGATCGCGCCTTTAAAGGTACCGATCACTACTTCGTAGTAATTACGCGTATCAATCAATAGCACTTCTAGGTCACTAATCAACTCATTCCAATCATATGGGTTAACGTAGGTACCGACTTTTTTATTCGTATCTATGCCTTCAACGCCAAGAGTCACGATCTCTTTCTTGAGCTTGACCTTAGTACGGTAAAACGGCTGATAGTGACAATACGACTCTTTATAGTCGATGTTCACCATGCGATGGTCTTTCCTTAGCCAAGCTATCAGACAATTAATACTTTCACGATTACCGGAAATGGTACCATTAATGCCTTCTTCGGCAATGAGCAAGGTACCTTTGATGCCGTTCTCGACCATTACTTGTAGCAGTGGTTTACGAATCGTAGCGTAATCTATCAAAGTAACAAATTTATACAATGCTGCCACAACAATCGGTTGAGTCATATGTGGTATTTCTTTTTAAACAATCTGCCTCTCCAAAGGCAAACTAGATATAAGGATGCGCCGAATAAGCAGTTTATTCGGCATAAATAAAATAACAAATACCTCATATCAAAAAATACTTGATAAGTCAATGATATCTGGCGCAGATTGGTGAAGGCGGAGCTGCGTTAATTGTCAACCATTCTTCAGGAGTATAAATATGCAACGCTAACGCATGAAATTCACTCATCAGGTTGCCTAAAGTAGCATAGACAATCTGGTGTCGCTTAACACGATCTAACCTATTAAATTGTAAACTTACTAATACGATTTTGAAGTGAGTCTGTAATCCACGGCTATGCATATGGCTTATATCCAGTACGCTTAGATATTGTGGGCTAAAAGTAGCAAGTGCCGTTTCAATAAGCTTGCGCATAGTCACTCCTGCTTACTTATTTTTTAACTGGTACGTCTGATTTTGGTGCTAGCTCGTTGGTCATACGTTCCAATAGTTCATTCACCGCTGACACAGCACTTTCCAGCTTTGCTTGAGTTATTTGAGCTGATTGCTGGGTTAATTCTGGCATTTTTTCAAGAACTTTCTTGCCTAATACGGATTGATAAAAGGCTACTAAATCATTGAGCTCAGATTCGCTAAAATTAGCAGTGTAGAGCTTAATCATCTCTGGTTTTAGCTTCGACCAACCGATAGCCTGATCTATCACATCGTGTGCCTTAGCTTGATAGCTGTCTAGTATGTAACGCTTAGAGGCAGGTGCCCTGGTCTGTTCAAAACGTTGAGCAAACATTTGCTGCACTTGAATATAAACCGGGGCACCCAACTTATATGCGTGAACTAAAGTTAGGAAAGCTTCGGCACTAGCATTATGGCTAGCAATATCTGCAAAAACCTGTCTACTGGCGTAAACCAGAATAACCGCGATACAGATGGCACGAAAACAAGTCATCGAATTTCCTTTATAACAGGAGAGGCAAGACTACCCCCTAAGAATAACTATTTCTCACCTAAACAACCTTATAGCTTAACCACGGCTTTTGTCAGGTAAAAAATTTGCTTTGAATGAACCAAGTAAGAAGTATCTCGTAAAATTTACGAGTCTGCTATAGGATAGACTAAGCGCAGCAACCTGAATAAGTATGCCGCGATAAATCGTATCAAAACTAATAACCTAACAAACGTTAAAGTACGAGGTAATGCTTACTAGGGCATTAAGAACTCACTTTTGCTGACAAGTTGTACTATCAGCAAGCAATGCATAGCACTAATAAAATGTAAATAAATTAGCACTTATTAAAAAACCTCACAAAGATCTATAACCAAAGCGGTAACCTGCCAGCCAATATCGTAAACCCAATCGAACAAGCCGCCTATAAAGCAATCAATAGCAAATTATGACAAATAGTTCGTATTAATTGCTTGATGGAACTCATGACGCGGTATGTAAAGCTAATGAAACCTAGTGGTTCTACATAATTGACATCATATTACAACTACTTTTTACCAAAAAGGTATAAGCATTTATTACTCAATTCAATTACGACAAGCACATACTTCATAGTATTTATGTCCACCGTACAAGAGTTTAGTTTTCTTATAGATAAGTAAACCTGCAAGCAATAAGCTCAATTCATCGCATAGTTTTAGTGTAGCGATTAATTTCAATCTAACGGCATCGTCGATAGTTTTCCGTTTTATTACTATGCAATACAGAAGAGAAAGTATCTCATAATACATACTGATGGTAACCATACACAAGCGCGCTACAAAGCTACTAACAGTAGAGTTTATAAAATATAATTAACTGATTCGTCGCCTATTAGGCTACGACCAACGTAGCAGGAAGTTTGATTATACCTAGCAGGGTTAACCATGATCTAATGCGCAAAGCTATAGACCTTGACTTATCTGACACTAAGCAAAAATTTAATTATTTTATTAATGTTGATATCAACCTATGATAACTGTAACTGAACATGTATAAACCGATGATAACTCATAACATTTAGGAGTTTCTTCTTCTATTGCCCAACGATTGTCATAATATTTAGAAATATTAAAAAGTATATTTTAAGCAGGATAATAATAATCTAAAACACGCACTGCTGCTGGGACCGGAGATCACACCCATGGCTAACATAGGCGTTTGCCAACGTCTTAAAAATGCGCTGTAAGCCCATTAGCTTGTCTATTAAACACGCTAATAGAAAAGATTAACGGGCAAGGCAAAAACTCTGTTACAGGGTTCTGCAAATGCATCTACGACATCGGCACTTTGGCGTATTATAGACACACTTACCATTATTGCTTACAGCTAATTCCATACCATTAGTAACTATTTATGGCCAATAGTTATAAACACCGACATAGCAGTAGCAAGCATTATCGTTATTACATATGGATATGTATAACTGCCAGGTGACAGAGGCAGTTCTACCAGAAAATTTGCCAGAAAACTTCAATCAAAAATACCACGCCACACTTTACCACAGTTTAAAACGCGCTACAAAATGTAGTATTCTTTAGATACTAGCAATAAGATCAGTCTTTATCTATACCACTAAACTAACAGCACCATAACCAGGCATGCTCAGTATAACTAGATACAACACATATAGCAGTCACACCAGTCAGTTGTCTTCTTAACCAGGCAAACTACAGAGACCTAATAGCCCAAAAAGATGCGCATGCATGCCCTAGAAACCAAAAGAAGTAAGATCACCTACTAGGGTGAACCAGGCAGGCACCAATGAGGATTTTATATTATCCTCCTTATTACGAGTAAGCATGCTCCAATGTGATTAATTAAGTGACAGCTTCTAACATACTGATAGCGACTATTATGAAGATAATATATTTATTTAGATTATATCGCTACATTTTACATACCAAATACTAAACTTGCTATAAACTAATCATACAAACAGGTGACCCATAGAAATTGGCAAGTCGTAAGAATTGTATTTAATATTATTGATTTCAAGGCAGTTATACTGTATATAGATATTTTCAGCCAAATACATCGTTTAATACTAAAAGTCAATATTCTCTATCTCTAGGCCTATAACCTTAAGCAACTTTAACACTAAAAATGCACAACCTATAGATATCTCATCTAGCTGGCAACCGGTCACAGTAAAACTGTAGCAGAATGCCTTAAACTTGAGTCTCAATACCAGGGTTTTTCTGTAATTACTACAAACTTCACCTGTGCGCAACCCAACGGCTATAAGGAATTACCTGCCTTGACCTTAGCCGTTTTAAGTAAACAAAAGCTACAACTAGTTAATACTGGCAAGCTTTATATGCAAGCGTTGCAGTCATTTAGACCAACACATTTATCAAGCACTTGTAATAGATCTGATCACTATCGTTAAAGCTAACGTGGACAATGCAACCTTCAACTATCAATAGATAGACATAACCATGACAAATCTACTTAAACTGATTATCAAAGGGTGTAACTAAATTACTTTTAAACTATCAACAAGTACCGCTTCACGCAGAGGCTATCTTGAACTTATTTATTATTCTTGGTAAAAAGATCGAATATAGATCTAGACTATTTCAACAAAGATAATTATTGATTAGCATACGCTAAATATGGTATAAGATTACCTTATGCCATAGTAAAATTTACTGTGTCGAACAAATTTGTTAAAATAATCATTTAACCTATAATAGCTAACAAAGCTCTCTTATTTATTTTTGTTGTGTTTATCAGACGCACCTATCGGTGCGCGCTCGATAGAGCGTAAACATTCTAATATGAGCGTGATTTTTTGTTATTGCAATCCACTAAAATCTAAAGCACGATAGTGATATTGATATGGTCTCTTATATCACAAATATCATCCATGATAGCATGGCAGTGTCTACCTTGGACAGCTGCGCTAATCATCTCAAATAATCTTGCAGTTCTTTAAAAGGAACTTTTTTGTAGGCTAGAAAACACTCTGGCTGAGTATTTTTATTAAAAATTAGCCAAATACTGCACCACAGTTAATCAGCATATAAGAGCACAGAAACATTCAATGTACTCTACAAAAAAACGTCACCACACAAAAAGTAATAAAATACAGTTACTAACGCATGCTTACTTGTGATGATAAACACACATCAAGCTGAAAAAAGTGATACTTATTTTTATGCTTTTATTTAGATTAAGAGTAGCTGGCAGACCTTTTATCCATAATAGCAATTATTAGTACATAACTCATCAAGCCAACTTGACCATTTAACTAAGGTACAACATTTTATAGACCATTAAGTAAAAGTTTGCATACTATACACTTATGGTATGCGCATTAACTTTTTTAGATTATATATTAAAGCACGTAGTCACGACTGAGGCTGGCACAATATTATGCTAGCCACAATGTGCAAAATTGACATAAGTCTCTAACTGTGGCTAGCCAACAGCTGATGCGCCAATAATAGCTTGATCTAGGTATTTATCCATGATTTTACCATGCAAATAATTTTGCTGAATCTAGCTTACTAACTATCAAATGAATAACCCATAGAGACTTTGGTCTATACTGGCTACTAATAGTATCACAGCTAGTGAATATGTCAGTTTTTTATCGGTCTACTGATAGTATGTATACATCTTGATCAAGCGTGGTCCCATCAATTTATTAAATGGCTTGATAATTTCATCTTTACTGGCAACTTCGATACTATCCATTATAACACGATAACCAGGAGGTACCTTTGCTTTTGCAGTTCATAGTACACTTTTAGCCAAGACTAAAGCTAAGCTAGCGCTTCGGCGGCAATGCTATCTTTATTGATAATATTGCCGATTTTGGCAACTTGAAATATAAGCAGCTCCATTTCAAAATGGTTTAAGACTCATTGGTTGAGTAATCACTCACTGAAAGATATTCCAATGGCACTTATCATAGATTAATGAATTGCTAGTTAATCGGCCAGATTAGTCACTTTGTTTTTGTATGCTTTATTTTTTATGAATTATCTATAAAACCAGTATTTTATATAATCTTACTAGGAAAATTAAAGTCACCAGTATTCGCTAATGTTTGACGATGTGTATTACTACTAAAAGTAAGATCTTAAATAACTCGCCATGCGCCCCTAGACAAAACCGTTTGTAAGAGTTCTATGCTGCTTGATGACTAGTACTCAGAATAATGTTCTGGATAAGTTATCTGTATGCATAATAGCTAGTTATTTAAGCAACTAGCGGCGGAATAATATGCGCGCATAGGGTGTAAGCTTAAAAAATACTATTTTTAGCTGAATTACCCTAGAACGCACCATAGCCGTCTAACCAGAACTCAGTATCTTTGACGAGTAACTCATTAACCCAGTACATCGTCATCTATCAAAGCTTACAACATTTGTTATTAGATAGCTACCGTATCGCTCTGTCGCTGCTGCTTGTAGACAACATCTTGATGCAATTGCCGTAACTAAACATAATAGGTAGACGTACAACTGCTCGATGACTTTACTACACTAAAACACTAGGCAATATGGACAATCTAGTTATTATTAAGATAACATAGAAGACTGTGTCTGACTCAAAAATTAGTCAATCATATGTCAACATCAGATAGGTAAACCACCTAATCAAAACTGCTTATTTCTAGATAAAATGCACGCCAGGATATTGGGTGCAAATAGAAAATCTTACGCAGCAAGTTTTTTAATTAGCCCAGAGCACCACAAGCGACAGCTAAACATAAACCGTAATTTAAGCAACCGTATCACCATCAATAGGGAGCAGCACACCATAATCATCGGGCAAACCTTGCCGATTACAAGATCAGCAATAGATAAACTATTTATGACTAGTAAGTATCAGCCTTACGGACAATAACATCCAGCCATAGCCAGGGAGGCGTTAAGTAATTAAGAGGGCTAGATCAATATTATAACGCTTCAAATTATCAGTGCATTACATAGCACCGCCGTAGTTAATACGAAGCAGTAACGATGATACTTGACTATTAATTAAACACTTTAACGTAGTTGGTGATTAAATAGCTGCAGCGCAGTTTAACTAGTACTTGATGCGAAATAACAACCATTCTAACCACTATGCCAGGCATAACTGCATAGGATGTTATATCGTACATGCTACACCTACCAAGCAGCGATCAAGTTTAACAATAGATCTGTACTGACGAGGCTTTAGCTGCCGTGATCTACGTCGAAGATTATATTGTACTTGATAAACTAAGCGATACATCTTTAGCACTAGTTTTAAGTTCTATAATGATAACCTAAAACTTTACAGTCACTGAACATACCATCAACCCAGCGATGCTGTGTAAGATTTCAAAAAAAGTAGCGCAACGCCTAGAGGTGAATCAAATAGCACCTAAACAACTGGAAAACTATATCGCGTTTTTATTGTAATAGCTTTGATGGCAATTCAGACTATTTATTCAGCGGCTAAACTGAAAGTATATTAACACACTTATACAGTACTAAATCAAAATACCGGAAAGTGCTAAATACGCCTTTCCCTTAGCCGCTTGGTCTGTACATAAATAAATGGCTGTAGCAAACGTAATAAGGTCCGTCAACAGAATTGGTTTACTATGTGTGATATTTGGTTAGGTACATAGAGTGTCTGCTTGTTAAATAGTGTTTTACGGCTTGATCGCAACTAGTGATTCGAAGCTCGCTATTGACTAAAAGCGTCATGGTTAGATATGTCGTATCATAATTCACTAGAAATTTAAGTTTTAAAAAATAATAATACAGTAGCGTTAGATGTATATGTTCCTTAGCGGCTGAGCCGCCTTCTAAATAATCAGGCTTAGCACAAGAAGCAATAAGATTCAATAGCATTTTGCTATTAATGCTGGCGTCACTGTACAAATATTAATGATCACTAAAACATTCAGCACAAAAATTATTTAACTGATCAGACAGTGAAATAGAGCCTATGATGTCACTTTTAGTAATGAGAAGCATGTACGTATAGAATATACAGAATGTATAGAGTGTTAATCTATCACCTATTGGTTATGGATTATTTTAGACACCAACAACGGTGCGCTGCGGCGCTATGAATCAATAAGTCTTAATGCCGACCTTCAGCATACAATGCTGGCACAAAGCAGTAAGATCAGCCGATCTCTACCATCTTTTTTAGCTGAAGACGCTTATCTAGATCTGAATGCTGTTTAAGCTAGGAGAGTATTTGGTCTTAGCTGATTGCTTTATCTTGAGACAAAACGCTACACTTACGCCTAATAATGCTGTTGCGCGTTTCGTAAATAAGCACAACAAACACAGTTTCGTATAGGCTTAGTCTTTCGGTAGGCTAGTTTTTTTGGAAACCGCATAGCGATGGTTGCGCTAATAGGCATTAACGTCCATATGGTAGGCGTCATAATTAACGTAAGTAGGCAACCGTGTCGACATAATACAACATAGCAACAATCATTAACCGGTAGAACCATCAGAGAATGACATATTCACTAGCGTATTAGATTATATAAGCGTCTCGCTAATCCGGTAGGTTACCTTTAAATTAATTAAAAACTACACCATCATGATTACGCAGAGGAAAGTAAATCAGTCTAAGTGTTACGAACAGAAAGGCTATTAATAATAGTAGGCATTGTACGTAACATACTAATTTATAGTAACTTTTAGTCTTTCTAGTAACTCATAACGGAGTATCATTTTTATTTTTCGCATAACTTTAAAAAAGTATACACTCAAAAGCAGATGCTGCATTTTTTACAGAAAAATATAGCTCAACATGTTTAAACGAAACATGTAAATTGTTTAAAATTTTGTATTTCTAGGCCTGCTTAATTGAGCTACACAACCAATAAAAATAAACTTTATCAATAATAAAGTTACTTTTGTATTCACCTAACATAGCTCTACTAATTGTTCGCGTCTAAATGGCCTAATTATATTTAGCCGTACACAAAATAGCAACAGCCAGAAAGTGAAGAACTTGATCTGCTATGAGCAGATGCATACACCTAACCAATTAATTTTAGTTATCGGTACTATTCGCAACGACTTCGCCATACAAACCATTTATTTACCATACATATAATGTAGATAAAGTATTGCTATAACTTTAAAAGTAATACAAGTTTAGCTAATCTCCTAAAATGATTGACCCTCTTAGGTCAATCATAAAATATCCGGCTCATGCAAGTATGAGAGGCTGTACCTCTCAGACTAGGACGCCATCTAAAAAGTCATCAGCAAATCAAATAGCGTATCACACGACCTTATCTGAACTGCTTATTATTGTCTCTTATTTTATAGTAAATTCCATATCACCTATTAAATAACTGCTATCGACAAGTAATATACATACTATATTAAATAGACATAACATCATATAGTGCTAGCTATCAGCTGTATCTTACCGATGCAGCGCTCTAGCCGGAATTATTAATAAGTTTTTTCTTACAGTATACACCTATAAATATTAAACCAGGCAAATAATAAATAACCCACCTTCTCTTATGCAATAAAGAAAAGTAATTCATTGTCAGCATCATAGCGTTAACTAGAGAAGCCTGCGCATAGTTTAATTTTATTTACAAGTAAGTCGCTTGATACGCTGAGCGCATATACCAAATCTTAAGCCTAAGGCATCAATATATAATCAGTATACAAAAGATACGCTCAACGTCGCTGACGTTCTTTTCACTTCGGTTGAAATGCAAAGCGCTCAAACCGTATATTTTACTCAGCCAAAGTCAAGACACTTTCATCGAAATACATCTCACTCTTATTCATCGTATACTGTGTGAGAAGGCGCAATAAACTGATCACATAACTCATTACATAGTTTTTTTAATGTGTTTCTTGCAGTCGAAGGCTAATGATAACAGTAGCAGCTAAAGCAGCGACGCTAGCAATATTGAAAGTTAAAGTCGGCCCCAACAGATTCCAGCTGTAGCCAGAGTACAGCGCACCTAAAGCGCTGCCAGTGCCAGCTAACGCTGCATACAGCGCTTGACCCTGACCTTGTTGTCTTGAACCAAAACTGAGCTGTACAAAGGCGATGGCTGCTGCATGAAAACTAGCAAACGTAACAGCATGCATTATTTGTGCCAGCAACAATACCCAGAAGATTTCGGCAAATGAACCAAGCAACAACCAGCGGATTGCTGCCAACAAGAAACTGGCCAGCAGCACCAGCTGTACTGAAAGCCGAGCAAGGATACGGCTCATAGCTAGGAACATTAGTACTTCCGCCACAACACCTAGCGCCCAGAGCATACCAATCACGCCACGACTATAACCAAAATGTTTCAAATACAAAGTGAGGAACGTATAATATGGGCCGTGGCTCATTTGCATTAATGCTACACAGGCATAAAACGTCAGTACGCCATGGCTACGTAATTGCTTAAGGAAGCTATCACCAGTAAAATGATTGCCATGGATAACTGGTTGCGCATTAGGCACCCACAGGCTAGCGCCGACAATACCAGTCATCATAACTACTACCACTACCGGGTAAATATCTAAGCTTAACCAGTCAAACAGACTACCAATAATCACAACAGTAAATATAAAACCAACAGAACCCCATAAGCGGATCTGACTGTAACAAGCTGTTTGCATTTGCAGGTGTGCTAGGGTAATAACTTCAAACTGCGGCAACACCGCATGCCAAAAAAACGCATGTAGCGCCATCACCATAGCCAGCCAAGCATAAGTCTTGTTAATAAATATTAATGAAAAACTCGCTAGGGTGCACACTGCGCCAAAGCGCACGATAGCTAGATGCCAGCCAGTATAATCGCTTAGCCATCCCCATAAGCTTGGCGCTACGCAACGCATTAGCATAGGGATGGCTAATAGTTCACCGATACGAGCGCTAGAAAACCCAAGATAATCAAAGTACAGCGCAAGGAATGGCGCTGTCGCTCCGAGTAAAGCAAAGTAAAATAAATAAAAGCTGGAAAGACGCCAGTACGGGAGAGCTATCACGGTTAACCATTCATAGTTGACCTAGCACTGGTGTGCTCACACTTACATTAGCATTTTGCCCACGGTTACGCAGCAAGTGGTCCATTAAGACAATAGCCATCATTGCCTCGGCAATTGATGTAGCTCGGATACCTGCGCATGGATCATGACGACCTTTAGTAATTACATCAACCGGATTACCGTGTACATCGATCGAACGGCCTGGGGTGGTAATACTTGACGTAGCCTTAAGCGCCAGATGTGCAACAATTGGCTGACCTGAGGAAATACCGCCAAGGATGCCGCCAGCGTTATTGCTAAGAAATCCTTGCGGAGTCATTTCATCGCGATGCTCAGTGCCGCGCTGGGCTACACAAGCAAAACCAGCGCCGATTTCTAATCCTTTTACTGCATTTATACTCATCAGCGCATGCGCAAGCTCGGCGTCAAGGCGATCAAAGATCGGCTCGCCAAGGCCAGGTTTAACACCTTCAGCGACTACGGTAATCTTCGCACCAACAGAATCCTGGTCGCGGCGCAACTGATCCATGTAAGCCTCTAGTTCTGGTACCTTGTCTGGATCTGGGCTAAAAAAGGCATTATTATTGACGCTACTCCAGGTCTTGAAGGGAATTTCAATCTGGCCTAATTGGCTCATATAGCCACGGATCAAAATACCTTCGATAGCCAAGTATTTCTTGGCGATAGCACCGGCAGCTACGCGCATTGCAGTTTCACGTGCCGAGCTGCGACCACCGCCACGGTAGTCACGTTCACCGTATTTGTGGTGGTAGGTATAGTCAGCATGAGCTGGACGAAATATGTCCTTGATTGCCGAGTAGTCCTTAGGCTTTTGATCGGTATTACGAATCAAGAGACCTATAGCACAACCAGTAGTACGACCATCGAATACACCAGAGAAAATCTCAACTTTATCTGGTTCTTGACGCTGAGTGGCGTGGCGACTGACGCCTGGCTTTCGCCGGTCGAGGTCACACTGCAAGTCTTCCAGAGATAACTCTAGGCCTGGCGGACAGCCGTCAACAATGGCAGCTAACGCCTGGCCATGGCTTTCGCCAGTAATGGTGACAGTGAATAGCTTACCAAAAGTATTGCCAGACATACGTGGCGCTCCATGAAATCAGTTAAATCAACTAAGCATTAATAACTTAAAACTGCCAGTATACGTAGGCTAATTGATTAATTTATTTTTTAAAACCTTAACGATAGACGCCAACCAAACTAAACATAAACTAATGATGGCAAGGTAATATTGCGAACTTTGCTTATCATCTTTAACATTATTTTCCAACCTATATTTGAGGTCTATCGTCGTACTGCAACGACCGATTAACTTAAACACTAAGCATTGATGAACTGGCTGGCTAATCGTTATTACTAGAATCCAAGGAATCTTAAGAATTTCTACTTATAGCGCTGATCATTGACGACTCAGATCTTGCCGACCTCAATGATAATAGTGTGCACTATGACACCCTCAAGCGTTTAGCCTTAGGTGTTAACAAAGTTATAATAGAGCAAGTATGAGTGATAACAAGAATCACGTGGCCGCCCACATAATCGCTGCTATGAATAGCACAACTCAACCTTTACCACACTTTAACTCAACTCAGACCATGGCTATTTTCCTGCACACTAACGACTAGTGCTGCTTAGAAGGCCGCAAATAATTAGCCAATTATCTGCCGGCTGCTCTTTACATAGCAATACAATCTTTAGATGTTTTAAAACTGCTTCAGTGACTACTGATATAACACGCCAGCTGGAGAGTGTTTTGCTACACTATATAAACCTTATCTAAATTAGCATTTAGTTGTGTTGACTCATTAGTCGCCTTAGTTAAGTTGAAGATATTGATGTAGACTGTCTAGAGCAGCAACGATATCCAAATAAATTTAGTAAATGCTCAACAATTAAGAATAACTAAACCAAACATGCAATTGACTGCAGTAGAAAGCAAAAAACCATGTCATGCCTAAACAGCTAAAGTATTTAAATAAATAACTAAAGTTCTACAGCGACTTCAAATGACTCCTCGCTGCTGATGAGTGAGGCCAACGCCTTGTGCGCTTTATAAACGAAATTCAACCATATTCAGCGACTATTTACGTCTGGCTCTCAAGTAGAACAGCTAAATAAATCAAGCATTGACAGCAAAAAGACTATCAACTGTAGTGTAGCTTGAAAAAAATCACACCGTACAGCTACTACAGTAGCTGTACTTAAGTCCGCCGTTAGCGTCACGGTTAAAACAAATAAAATCATTGAGACAGGAAGTGCTGCTATGAGCGCTGCCCAGTCATATAATGCGTTGTGTAAGCTAAAATGGTCACATTGACGTATAGATAGCACGGATATCACTACACTATAATGCACCAAACACAGCCAAGAGCATGAACCTTTAACGCTATTTATAAGATCGAGAGTTTGGTAGCCTACTCCAATGCGCACATTTAATAAAGCAAAGCACAAGTCAATCAAAGTTAACAAAGTGTTAAATAGTTATAATGGCGGTAAGGTATAGCTCGTGGATATTCTTAAAGCCGCACAAATACTGTAACAGGCTAAGCGAAAACTGCGTAACGCAGAAAGTCAAGTTGCACAAAAATAGGAAAGGTTGCTAAGTTTCAAGGCGAGTTACAACTAGTTCTCGTGTTACCATTGTTTATCTATTAACCTTTTTAAGGTGTGTTTAGTATTGGGTTATTGATCTGAATTGCGATATTTTAGCAGCTAGTTAGCTTGCAATCAAAAATATATAAACTAACTTCTTTATTTAATTGAGCTAAACCAGCGCAGCAAACATAGCCTGATGCTCCTTACACTGTTCAGCAGTCAACATAAGCACGCCGTAACCACCATGCTGGAAGTCTAGCCAGGTGAAATCAACTGCATGGTATAACGCCTCGACGCGCATTTGACTATTGCCAACTTCAACAATCAACAAACCTTTCTCGGTTAGGTGATCAGCTGCCTCAGCTAATATGCGTCGTACGAGGTTTAGACCATCATCACCACAAGCCAAGCCAAGTTTTGGCTCGTGGTGGTATTCGTCTGGCATTTTAGCGAAGTCTTCAGCATCTACATACGGAGGATTAGATACAATCAAATCAAAATGCTGACCAGACATGCCGTCAAAGCCATCGCTCTGTACTGTGCAACAACGCTCATAGACGCCATGGCGCTCAATATTCTGATTGGCTACTTCCAAAGCCTCGAAGGATAGGTCACCTAACACTACTTCAGCATCCTGGAACTTGTAGGCACAAGCAATACCTATACAACCAGAGCCAGTGCAAAGGTCGAGAATGCGTGCCGGTAACCGAGCTAGCCATGGTTCGAAATAGTTTGCGATCAATTCACCAATCGGTGATCGCGGAATCAATACGCGCTCATCAACTATAAACGACATGCCGCAGAACCAAGCTTCCTTTAACAGGTAAGCGATTGGCACGCGCTCGTTAATACGACGATACAGCAAGCCTTGTAAGTGGGAGATCTCCCTGTCTTCGAGATTACAGTCCAGATAGCTATCATCAATTTCCCAAGGTAAATGCAAGGCGCCAAGCACTAATTGCCTGGCTTCGTCCCAGGCATTATCAGTACCATGTCCAAAAAACAAGTTTTCTCTATTGAAACAGCTGACAGCCCAACGGATGTAGTCACGTAAAGTGCGCAAGCAGGATGCAATCACGGGACAAACTCCTAAAAACAACTGATAATTTGAACAGCTATAACCTGTATCAATAATGCACAAACCAACTTTAATATTCATCAAAATTAAGCAATTTTGCAATTATTATGCTAAACACACCAACTTTTTGGTATGACTAAACGTCAATAATGATATACTGCATCTATGCTATAAATTTATAGAACTACCTATGTCTAGTGAGCATTATCATAACAACTCCAGCATAGAGATACAGCATACTTGCTCTAAAGTTAATATCTTGATTTAAGAGTCGTTACCACACAGAGATCAACCTAAATTATCCGACCCTCGCTATACTCAAGGTATAGAAAGAATACTTCAATGGCTTGATTGACATATCCGATATAGACACAGAGATAAATAACGTCAAGGCAAATAAATGCAATATATTGCGTAACACTTAACGCTAGATGATGCATATGCGCCGCATAGCGCCGTCGTAAATTTCTTGACCCGAAAGAATAGCAAAACAAGCTCATCCACCATAACCTAAAACTACTCGGTGACGAAACCGGCATAGGCAAGCTTGATACCTATCGGCTTTTATAGCGTCACCATGAAAAGACACCTAGTAAGAAAACCCAGGCCCTTTAAGCTTGATCGCTGGCAGCGTCATGAGCTGCTCCAGTACAAGCACAACCATGAACGACGCCAAAAAATTAAGTTTTCGTTGCACCGCAATACAATATACCTGCACGATCAACACAATGTGATCTGCCCTGCCTAATATAAGTGACATCCTGAGTACCAAACACGCATGGCAAGCTATGATAACTATCATAGCCAACAACTTCGCCGTTCTTACGTTTGACTTAAGATTTAATGGAATAGCTTATTGGATAAACAGTATAGCCTGTTTACGGTTCTATTCATCTATAACGCTATTTTATTTAGCGCTTGTATCACTGCCGTCGGAACAACCTATTTATCTTCTAGTCATATAATCTATACCCTAGAATAGAGGAGAAACCGGAATGAAAATATACGATAGTTTTGACATTCGTCGTTTGCGCCCCAAGATCCAGAGCAACTGGCATTTACACCTGGCAGCCAGCTTTGCCGCGTTACTGGTTATTGTGGGTTTGCTATTAGCTGGAGCTGGTGGCGTAGTTGGTCTGTTTGGACATTTTCTAGCATTCAGCTTGCCGAGTGGCAACCATAGCGGCTCGGCTATTCTATTAGTGGCTGGACTTTTAGTGTTGTGGTTGGGTATATATCTGTGGCGTCGCAGTCGTCGGCGTATACACCAAGCATTGTCGCTGAATATTGCTTCGCATTTACTAAAAAAGTACAACCGATAGCGCTGAAGTAGCATTTCCTGCGTCTACATGACCGCCGTAATTTAGGTAAATTACAAACTATTTATGGAGACTGATATGCAAAATGATATTTTTTCGCTATTTTAAAACAAGCTGCACAGTGTCAAAACGATCAAGCACACCCGTATCTACATCAATAAAACTAAGGTTGACTAGGCGTTAGATCGCGATGCTACGCTAAAAGCGTACGCACTGATGTCACTTATATAGATAGTGTATCTGGCCAGTTCATCCTCGATAAAAGCTATAAAAACAAATCAGTATAGATTCACGACGGTGTAGAAAGAAAGTAAGATACATAAACTCAAAATCAGCCAGACCATATTTACAGATAGCCCAGACATGAACAGTGTAAGCATAAAGAAGACCGTAAAACCATCTGGGCTTTTTTGGCTAAAGCAATCGAATACAGAATCCATTGCGCGTGCCTTACTCGTAGCAAAGTTACACGCCTAAAATGTTTAGCATTTTCTCATAGCAAATCCGATCATGACAGTGTCAGTTGCAGTTTATGCAATAATTAAACACATAATGATGTAAAGAGCACGGCGAGCAACAAGCACTATGATCAGACTTGCAGCTATGTGTTGGCCACCGTACCCTTGAGCTTTGTGAAAATCCTACAGGTAGTTTCATGTTCCTGGAACAGAATTACACCGCGATCCTTGACCAACTCGGCGAGGACGTTTCCCGCGAAGGCCTGCTTGATACACCGAAGCGTGCCGCCAAAGCAATGCAGTATCTTTGCCGCGGCTATGAGCAGACACTCGAAGAAGTCACTAATGGTGCCTTGTTTAGTTCTGATAATAGCGAAATAGTGCTAGTCAAAGACATCGAGCTGTATTCGCTGTGCGAGCACCACTTATTGCCGTTTATCGGCAAAGCGCATGTTGCATATATCCCAAGCGGCAAAGTACTGGGCCTCTCGAAGGTTGCGCGAATTGTTGACATGTATGCTAGACGCCTACAAATCCAGGAAAACCTAAGCCGCCAAATCGCCAATGCAGTGATGCAAGTAACTGGTGCGCTAGGCGTAGCCGTAGTAATAGAAGCTAAGCACATGTGTATGATGATGCGCGGTGTAGAAAAACAGAATTCATCCATGATTACTTCGGTAATGCTGGGTGAGTTCCGCGAAAATGCAGCTACCCGCAGCGAATTTCTTAGCCTGATAAAATAACAGGCTGCGTAACCTTTTATTTCATTTATAAGATTCAGATAACTTGCAAACTCCCACATACAAGCAAATAAGAGATTTTAATATGTTTATCAAAGCACTTCGGGTGAGCCTTGGTTACGCTATTATTGCGGGTAATTTCCTTACCCTCCCAAGCAAAAAGCAGCGCTCTGTCGATCAACAAGCTAAGGTAAATACGGCCGCTAAGGAATTAACCTTATATCAATTTTACGCCTGCCCATTTTGCGTGAAAATCCGTCGCACGTTGCATCGTTTGAATATACCAGTAGCGTTGAAGGATGCGAAGAACAACTTGCAAGACCGTCAAGCCTTACTAGAGCAAGGTGGAAAGATTCAGGTGCCATGCCTACGCATCGAAGAGAATGGCCAGATTACCTGGATGTATAATTCTCAAGTAATCATTGATTATCTGGATAAACGTTTCGCGACTATCTGACAAACGCTAGAGTGCTCAACATGGAATAAAGTTCAGATCTAGCAGCACCTAACCTAAAAAACCTGCCATGAGCATTAAATGCAAACCAGAGAACTAAAGTCACTATGCAAGATCCACAGCAGTGCAAAGTTTAACGCCTGCACGTTTGGAAGTTTATAACTTTACTAAGGCATGTCCTCTAAAGGTTGAATGCTGTTACTCCATGCAAAGTAACGTTTAGCGCATACTATTTACATTTTTATGCCTATCAACTTCAGATTCTTAAGTACGATATATGGCGCTAGCCGTATCCTAGCGATAGCACCCAAACCGCCATAGGACAATTGCCTTTCGCCTATCCCAAGGTCCAAAGAATAATGACTAACTTAGCTGGCATAATTAAGTAAATGCCTAACTAGCATACTTAAGCTATAGTGTAACTTATTGATTACTCAACGATACTGTAATAATTAATAACACATGATCACACACGACGCTTTATCTAAAACATAATGCCTTTTTCACTAATATTTGCTATCACCATTAAGATCGCCTATATAACTTGGTTAGAAGCAAATAATCCAATTAAGACCTTAGTAGGAGTAAGTTGATTTGTACTGGCTTGCAACAGAATCATCCTAAGCAATGCTAATGGGCTGCAATCAGCATTGCGCCTACTGAACTATATAATTCATACCAACAATTACAGTGGTAGGCACTGTAATAAAATGAGGCTCAAGAACTTGCTAACTAACGCTAGCAAGTTCCATTATATTTATATATCTTGAATTACCTTTGCTTGCTCGTATTTTAATAAATTAAGCTAAGCAAAATAAGTCATGTGCAGTGTATTCATTTGCATTGATTAAATAGTTAAGGCCCTTGGAATTCGTGCTTGAGCTAGATGCTGCGTGCTGGTATAAATTATCTAAATAAGTTATTAGACCATGACAAAACTACTGTTGGTGAGTTAGCACAACACCATTGTGCCAACATAGTATTTTAGGCGAAGAATGTTTTGACATAACTAGACACAGTATTACTGGATAGTAAATCAAAGAACTGCTAGCCAGATACCGCTAGTATTCATGCTGCATACGAACTAATTCAGCAGCTGCAGATACCTAACTTATTCGAGTATTTCTAGAGCAACAAACTACCTAACGAGAAAAATCATATCTTAAAGAAAAATGCTTGTTACGCTGTCAAGCGTCATTGGTCTGGCCAGACCAATGACCGAGATTCGGCTAACCGGATAATATCTAGGCTGTATAGCAAAGATAACACACGTTATGGCACAACAAATAATTCCAAAGATAATCGGTCTGCAATTCAGTAAGCACCTACTTAGGCTATTGATCAATACCAGTTACTCCTAAACTTGTGCTTTATAATGTTGATTTATTTCACGACCAGGCTTATATAACAGCGTTAAACTAGTGCGATCAATTAGACTTACATCTTCAACACTCTTTTTAATGAGTACACGCAAATGTTCTGGTAATTCAAATTAGTATATCAGTTTAACTAACTGAACTAGCAAACTAGGATATAGAGAAGTTATTTATGCTGATGGCAGATTATTCTGTACAAAACATATTAAGTCTAAGCATCTAAATTTACAAAAGTGCAGACTATTTAGTAATATATCAAGACCCAGTTACGCTTGTTTTCAGCCAAACACTAACGAAAAACTTTATAAAGTGGCGCAGTGTAGTGATATTCAGTGTCGCTGCAGTACAGGTCAATTATAATTACACTACCGGAGCAATTACTGCACCACTAGATTAGACATCTGTAAGGCAAAATAAATCACTAGGCATTGTGATGATTTTATTTGACACTGATACCGAAACGCAGTGCTACAATACAGAAAAAACTAACTTCAGAAACTGTATATAGCTGGCGCAGCAAAAATCACTAACAGTAGAACCGCAACTAAAATATACGCCGCTGCGGCGGTTGATATCTTGCAGCGACAACGCATTTGCCACTGCGAACATTAGTTTGGTAGCAGTGGCATAACCAGCTTCAATCACTTGCCCTTATTTTAGGCGTCTAAGACGTGTATTATCCATACGTCCTATAGAATGTACATGACTAAAGAGGAGCTACGCTATTTTGAAGCACATAAAATATTATGTGATGATTAATTTAAAATACTGCAAAAGTTTTACACAATAAAATTCGTAAAATTTTATAATAGCTACAGCAGTATTGAGAATTAGATACATTCATGAGTGAACCTTGCTTTCAAACAATTTGTTTGTGTATTGCTTAGTTAGCAAGTCAAGCAAGCCTTGTTACTGCAAATATTCAAACGGCTCGGTGCAAAATATAGCAAACATGCAGGTTCACAACGTAAAAAATAAGTTGTATACAACCGTTCATGGCTATGACACCATATTTCACTATTCGACCACACACAATACTGGCCACTACAAACAAGAAGGAACAATGCAGTGAACGCTGCTTATCTACACTACCTAACTTATTACAGTAGTAACCATCGTTACTATTACCGATCAAACAAATTAAGTATCGCATTGTTGTTCGCACACAATCACAAAGAATAAGGATGTTTAGCTTTTAAAGCACATCAACATAGATCTTACTACAAGCATGAACTAACTAGGTAGATAATTTTTGCGGCGACCTATAAAAGTGCCATGTCAAAGCGCCTACATAAAAACCATATAATTTTAAGTTAGGAGCCACTTAATGAAATTCATGTTTAAAAGCCTAATACTAGCAGGATCCATATTAGCTAGCTGGCAAACTATAGCTGGAGACTTATTGCAATGGCAGAACAATAGCCTAACATATCTGTATGGCAATAGCTTCACAATTAACCCTTCAATCCAGCAAACTCTCACTCTCTTCGAACATGTAGACGCATGGCAGTACGGCGATAACTTCTTATTTATCGACCATGTCTTGTATAACGGTAAAGGAGATAATAGCCTCGGATCAAATACATATTATGGTGAGTTCACACCACGCTTGTCGTTTAGCAAAATTTTTAACAAAAAAATATCATTTGGACTGATACAAGATGTCTTGCTAGCAATGACTTATGAGTTCGGTAAAGATAATCATACTACCTACTTGGTAGGTCCTGGTTTTGACTTAAACGTGCCAGGATTTGACTACTTTCAGTTAAACTTTTATCAGCGTCACCCAACAGGTGATCGACCAGGTGACCATGTTTGGCAGATTACCCCAGTATGGGCTTACACTATGCCTATAGGCAATTCAGATGTATTGATTGATGGTTACATAGACTGGGAGGTCAATAACGACAAAAACCAGCGTGGCACACACCACGCCAACTTGCACTTTAACCCGCAAATTAAATATGACCTTGGTAGGGCACTACATTGGGATGCAAAACACTTATATGTAGGTTTCGAATACGACTTCTGGAAGAACAAGTACGGAATTGATGACAACGGCACCATTAAAACCAACCAAAATACAACAAATTTTTTAGTTAAATACCACTTTTAATAAACAATAAACATTGCTATCTCGCAGATGTACTAAAAAGTACATCTGATATACTATATTTTTTATGGACTAGTTTACCTCCTGATTTATATTTACATACATGCAATAACTAGTCATCATTCTTCTTACGTAGTCGTCAGCTAATCTCGATTAGCTGACGACTAATTTGCTGTAAGACTAAGCCTGGCAGCAAATTGACTTAATACTCTTTAAGCTACCAAACAACATAATTTAATCTAAAAAGAGTGAAAAACAAGAAGTAACTCATGGCTTATGACGGCATTTTTCATATAACTTAACCTCACCAGGCGGCCTACTCTTAAAGCGTCGATGAGCCCACAAGTATTGCTCTGGACATTCGCGTACCGTGGCTTCAATCCACTGGTTAATACGCATACAATCAATCTCATCGCTTTCACTGGGAAAATTAGTTAACGGTGGATGGATCACTAAACAATAACCATTACCATTGGTAAGACGCTTTTGAGTAAACGGCATTACCAGTGCCTTACCCAAGCGTGCAAACGTACTAGTAGACTTCACAGTAGCTGCTTTAATACCGAATAGTGGCACGAAAATGCTTTGCTTAGCGCCGTAGTCCTGATCTGGCGCGTACCAGATGAAGCGACCAGTACGCAGCAATTTAATCATACCGCGTACGTCGTTACGTTCTACTGCTATAGAGTTGAGATTATGCCGCTCACGACCTCGGCGCTGGATAAAGTCGAATAATAAATTACTGTGCTCACGGTACATGCCATCAATGGTATACTTTTGCCCAAGCAAAGCCGCACCGATCTCTAAAGTCGTGAAATGCAAGGCCATAAGAATTACACCCTTGCCATTTAGATGAGCCTGCTTTAAATGCTCAAGCCCTTCAACATGGGCGAGACGTTCCAAACGCGACTTAGGCCACCACCAGCTCATAGCCATCTCAAAGAAGGCGATACCGGTAGACGCGAAGTTTTCCTTTAGCAGCCTTTTACGCTCCCCAGAAGACTTTTCAGGGAAACACAACTCAAGGTTGCGCCTTGCAATGCAATGGCGATTACTGGCCATTCGGTACATCCCTACGCCAAGTAAGCGGCCGATAGTTAACAGTACACGATATGGTAACTGGTTAATCAACCAGAGCATGCCTAGTCCTAGCCATAGCAACCAAAAACGCCAGTGAAGAAATACAACTCGAAAATGCGGGCTATCCATTATAAATTCCAATCAGAATAAGGACTGCGCATTTTGCAATGCTAGACTCACCTTACAGCCCGTAAATACTCTAGTTATAAATTTTGATACTTTCGTAACAACCTGCTGTTGCCGACCATGAGCCAAACCAAACCGCTAAACCAAGATTCTGTATTCCTGCTAAAAGGCAGCATACTCGCTATTATTATATTGGAACTGGCTTGTAACGACTTAGACACCCTGGACCGCCAGCTCGGCGCTAAGATAGCGCTAGCACCAAGCTTTTTTAAAAATGCACCATTGGTGCTAGCGCTGGATAAATACCCATCTTGCTATGGCCCAATTGATTTGCCAAACCTGCTACGTATTTGCCGCTCGCATGGTTTGCGCACCCTGGCGATTCGTGCTAGCCGTATCGAAGATATTACCGCAGCAATCGCCATTGAACTACCAGTATTACCGCCATCTAATGTACGCGAGCGTCTGCTCGACCTGATGGAAAGCGAAGTAAAGGAAAATCCAGAAAAATCGCCGGAATCTATTGTCAAACCTACAAAAATTATTACTTATCCGGTACGCGGCGGGCAGCAAATTTATGCCCAGAATAGCGATTTAGTAGTAATTGCCCCGGTCAGCTCTGGCGCTGAACTACTCGCTGATGGCAACATCCATGCATACGGCCCAATGCGTGGTCGTGCCCTTGCTGGCATAAATGGTAATATCAAGGCCAGAATTTTTTGCCAACAATTAACTGCAGAACTAGTATCTATCGCAGGCCAGTATAAAGTTTCAGAAGATTTGCGTCGTGATCCACTGTGGGGAGCCAGAGCACAAGTTAGCCTGTCTGGTAATGTGTTGAACATACTCCGCCTTTAACAGATACTGGGGAGTATTCTATAAATATTTAGATTTTGGATAAAAAGTAAGATTGGCAAAACTTGCATAAAAATAATCTGAAGTTTGTATTTCCATGTAAAAAACTACATTTTTTATAAATGCTGTCCGCCTGTAACGAGTTTAAATAGATGTTTTTGCATCAAATAAAAAAGTCTTTTTCCTTAAGTAGGGGTAAAATACCTTGGCCAAGATTCTCGTGGTGACATCCGGCAAGGGCGGCGTGGGTAAGACTACTACAAGCGCTGCTATAGGTACCGGCCTCGCTTTGCGAGACCACAAGACAGTAATTGTTGACTTTGACGTTGGTTTACGCAACCTTGACTTAATCATGGGCTGCGAACGTCGCGTGGTGTATGATCTTGTCAACGTGGTAAATAGCGAAGCTAGCCTACAGCAAGCTCTCATTAAGGATAAACGCCTTGAGAACCTTTACGTACTGGCCGCTAGTCAAACCCGTAATAAAGACTCGCTAACCAAGGAAGGCGTGGGTGAAGTACTCGACAAGCTGAAGGAAACTTTCGAATACATAGTGTGTGACTCCCCTGCTGGTATTGAAGCTGGGGCTCACCTAGCAATGTACTTTGCTGATGAAGCGATCATTGTGACCAACCCAGAAGTTTCCTCGGTACGTGATTCTGATCGTATGCTAGGTTTGCTGGCTAGCAAGTCTAAGCGCGCCCAAAAAGGCGAAGCCCCAATCAAGGAACATTTGTTGCTTACCCGTTACAACCCTGAGCGCGTTAGTAACGGCGAAATGCTCGGTGTGGCTGACGTAAACGAAATTTTAGCAGTAACAATGCTTGGCGTCATTCCAGAATCTCAAGCGGTCCTCAAAGCTTCCAACCAAGGCATTCCAGTGATTCTTGATGACCAAAGTGACGCCGGGCAGGCGTACAGTGATGCTGTCGATCGATTATTGGGTAAAACCGTAAAATATCGCTTCCTAGATGTCAGAAAAAAGGGATTCTTCGAGCGTATTTTTGGAGGCAACTAAACAATGAAATTGTTTAACTCATTTCGTGCCAATAAAAAGTTTAATACAGCGTTAGTAGCTAAAGAACGTTTACAGATTATCGTAGCGCATGAACGAGGCCAACGCAGTACACTGAACTACCTGCCAATTTTACAAAAAGAGCTGGTCGAGGTAATACGTAAGTATGCTAATATTAACAATGATGACGTACATATTGCCCTAGAACATGATGGCAGTTGCTCAATTCTAGAACTCAATATTATCCTATCTGATCGTTAAGAGACAAAGCGATAGCCACAAGCAGCTTGATTGCTTTGGTCGCTTTTGAGATACTCAGTTGGCTACCCGTCATTAGTATTTAATATGCATATGTTAAGCCTATATCTATATCCTACATTAGGACGACACTGTCTTAGCAGTAAGCGAGTAGCTATTATTGGCATTAGTGCCAAGTCGCATAAGTGATATTATAATAATGGCTACTGAATTAACTACCAGAAAGAACACAACTCCCTTAACGACTACATCGTTAATTACATATAATGGGAAATCTAGGTAGTCATACTGCCTGCTTAAAATGACTCTACTGGCTATAGATTGTCCAATCCTTAACCAGGACTAACCGGTACCAGATAATGAAAGTATCGAACTTACTTATGCACTAATAACAAGTTCACTCAACTACGCCAAATAAGTTGACCACGCATTTGGCAAACACACGCTAAACTTCTCCTGAAGATATTCAACTAGTACAAACAACCGATCACCGCATGGAACTGACGCAAGCCACCTAGTGCCCACACACATAAGCTGTATATGTATGACTGTCAGACATCCGTTACTAAATGATAACTTGTATGCCAGTGAGCCAGCTAATGATACCATCATATTTTAAATAACCATCTGATCAGAATAACTTGAATTGCTATAAATGCTTATAAAGATTCAATATCTGAACCACGATTCACTTCGTGATGCGAAGTATACCGCGTAGGCAATACAAATCAGCTTTGATCACTGCACTACTAGATTACAGGCTGGTAAGAAGATTTTCTTAGATTAATGTATAACTTACCTGCACGCCTTAAGTACTACACAGCTACAACGAATAAAGATAATAGTAATATATGAAAAAATAATGCGGCATGGTTAAACACTGCGCCAGGTAGTTTATTCAGGTCAGGCCTATCAATCAGACTCGGTGCATCTTGGTTCAAGCTGTGATACCCACCCATAAAACAACAACACCTTGCCACAACCATTGACACACATCAGTTTCAGCGTCGCATTTACTTATATCGGTACTAGTGAAGACAGCAGAACTAAATATTTTACTTCCTTCTAAAGATCTTTAGAAGGTAATCCCGACAAGTCTTGTATGAAATATTTTTCACTATAGTGGTTAAGTCACTTAAGATGCATAACGGTTAGCGCGCTACTCAACATTAACTTTATATTTTCGATAACTACCTGAATGATTATATTCCAACATATTGTTCAATGGATTACAAAGAGACGTGATCGCTAGATCTACCAGTTAATTGGCTAAATAGTGCTCCATCTACCTTGGTCATAGGATGACTAACTATGATCGATCAGAGTAGTTGTGCACCACAACAACCCTAAGCCTGAGCGTTTTATAAAAACGTAACACATCTGTGTAAGTTAAAGAGTTTAAGCAAAATAGTCGCCAGTATTAGTTTGCAAGCTCTCGACGAGATTACTTACCAGATTGCATGCGCTTAAAATAAGCACTAAAATTTTTAATCACTCATAACTTGCATTATTGTTATAACAATTTAAAGCTATTTCGTCGTGCTGATTTAGGTAAAGCACTATAATGTAGAACCTAGCCACTGTTAACATAACTAGCACAACAGCGTTTATGGTTGTACATAATTAACCATTCATGAATGATACGAATCATTAACAGTACAATAGCTTAAACTACTTTCATTCCGTGAAAACATATATGCTTTATTTAGAGTAAACCTAGATTAATCAACACCATAATATTGTGTGTCTAACTTGCGTTAAGTTAAGGCTTTATCTATGCAGTATTTATTTACCTTGATGCTAGTGTTGTTTATGGGATTCGCTAAGGCCTCATCCAGCAACCTATTCGAAATCAAACCTGATTTTTTAACAGTAGACAGGGCTTTTACATTTATCTCTAATAATCTTGAAAGTGGCGAGACCCAGTTATATTGGCACATTGCTGATGGATATTATCTTTACCAAAAACGCATGAAGTTCGATGGCTTAACGGAAAGCCCTGCATTGCCGCAAGGAAAAGCCCGCAGCGATGAGTTTTTTGGTGATCAACAAGTGTATTACCAAAACCTAGAAGTGAAGATTCCTGCTAATACTGCTGGCCAGGTTAAACTTAGCTGGCAGGGCTGTGCCGATGCAGGATTATGCTACCCACCACAGTCAATTACTGTGAATTTGGGCGGCAACCAAACTATAACTGCTACTATGCAGGCCCATGACCAAAGTCTAGCTAACAGCCTTCAAAAACGCAGCTTAGGTTGGAACCTGCTAGTATTCTTTAGCTTTGGTTTATTGCTGGCATTTGCCCCATGTTCATTGCCAATACTGCCACTTCTTGCAGGCCTAGTAGTGGGTAGTGGCACTAGCCTACGGCGTAGATTTGCTCTGGCGAGCAGCTATGTATTGTGCATGGCCATGGTATACGCAGCGCTTGGCATATTGGCTGCTCTATTAGGCAGTAACCTCGGCGCAACACTACAAAAACCTTGGATTTTGAGTAGTTTAGCCGCGCTATTTGTAATTCTGGCTATGTCAATGTTCGGTTTTTTAAAATTACAAGTACCGTCCTTCATGCGTGATCGTTTGGATAATATTAGTCGCAAACAAGTGGGTGGCACTATAGTTGGAGCTAGTATTCTCGGTGCGCTGGCTGGTCTATTAGTCAGTCCGTGCATGACTGCACCGCTAGCCGGCGCTATGCTGTACATAACCCAAAGTAGTAATGTACTATACGGTGGCTTTATCTTGTTTGCTATGGGTATCGGTGTCGGTTTCCCACTGTTACTGTTTGTAACCATAGGGAACCGCTTTTTGCCTAAGCCTGGTACTTGGATGAATGTGGCTAAGAGTATCTTTGGCTTTGCATTCCTAGGCGTCGCCGTGCTAATAATTCGCCCAGCTACAAGTGAAAACCTGTACCTCGGCTTATGGGGCGCTTCAGCGCTAATAATTGCCTGTTCTGTCTGGACATTAGCTAACAAATGCGACCTGAACACCAAGGTATTTGGTGCTAGTTCTATGGTGCTTAGCTTATGTGGCGCAGCACTGGTAGTGGGCACAGCTGGTGGCAGCAACGATCTATGGCAACCAATAAAGATTTACAGCAACGCACAAGTTAGTGACACCACTAGTGCTCATGTTATGTTTACGACAATCAACAACTTAGCCATATTACAAAGCCAGCTTTACAGCGCTAAGGCCCAAGGCCAATGGGTATTAGTGAACTACTATGCTGACTGGTGTATGTCGTGTAAAAGCATGGAAAAACAGGTATACAGCAATACTGCAGTGATAAATGCCCTTAAAGGCGTGCGCCTGCTACGCTTAGACGTCACGGCCAACAGCACCGCTAGCCGCGATTTACTCCGCTACTATAAGGTACCAGGGCCACCAAGCTTTGTGTGGATTGGCCCTGACGGTGAAGAACGACGCGCCCAACGCATCATCGGCGAAGTAAATGCTACTACCTTCCTGCAACACTGAAGGCAAACCCAAGACGCGCGTTGATGTTAACCACAGATATTGACATTTCTGCCATTGCCATGAATTATATCTTGCTGATCAGCGCTATAATTTTATTATGCCGATAGTCAAAGTGTAGTGATGTATGACTAGTAAAATTAAGAAGCAGTGCTATTTAGCTTATTCCTAAACCCTGTAAAACAAGAAAGCACAGCTACCAGATACAATTTTACTATATACTATATAGTGAATATAGTTAATTAGCCGACCGCAAAGCCTACCAGGCTAGTAATCAAGCTATAGGCAATCTGGTTTGCAACGTACCGATAGCGAAATACCAATACTAGAAAGCACGCAGAACACCAATGGTAAGCCTGATCTGCGGTTACTACTTTGGTGAGCAACCTTAAATCAAGTTTAGCCATATACCATAAACCATTCAAAACAACCATACTGCCGCTACAAGAAAAATAACACACCTCACATATATCTACATACCAGCCATACCTAACCGCTAACACTTACAACTACTCTAGCTTAAAATCGAAAACTGGCTAAGCCACAATAAAATATGAAAACTAAGCTCAATGCCAATATAAAATTAGTGGTGTGGAGAGATAAAATTGTTACTGATGACAACGATCATCTATCTAAAAGATAAATGTGCCTGCAACAACATCAAGGTTGTATCATCACCAGATCAACAGACAAATATTTTAAATTTATTTAAGTAAATGGTCGCTCCCTACTAGGATTCACGTTTTGTAACTTTTACAGTCCAGCCATTAAATTACTTAACCAATTCATCTTATCTGCGGCAATTTTATTCGCAACCATCCAAGCAATATGATTTACTAACCTTACTACGCTCTAATACTTCCTTCAGAGGCACATGTCATTGTGGAGTTTTCTAAATAGACAGAACAACATATGTGACTTAGTAAAAATATTTACTACACTTTAAAATCGCTATCCTGGAGCTGGCTTTTCAACTTTTAGCATTTTAGTTTTATTCGCAGCTACGTTAGCTTCCAGCGCATTATGCAGCACCAAGTAATTTGAGCTATACTACAAATAGTAGCTCACTAATTGTTAGTAGACCATGTAATCAAGCTTGACGTTAGTGGTTAGAGAGTAGATTTAGCCTAGTTATTATATTAGCAATCTTAATATCCCAATGCTATCGGTAAACTCTTAAACTCGTTTAGTATGCATTACGTGATAAGTATTTATCAAAATAATGATAACTATAGGATAGGTATAGTCGCGTAAAACGCTTATCAGTTAAAAGTTTTAAATTCGCTTATAACTTGAAACACAATACATTTGTTATGTAAGATAACAATATATTTCATTCTTCTACTGGCGCTAATCCTTAGCTTTTTCGCTACTAACCATATCATCTAGAAGAATTAGTAACTAGCATCAGAAAATAATGAATCGCTGAAAAAGAGTGAGGCATGATTACATCATGCGCGACAATATAAAATTAGCGCATAATATTTAATTATGATTACTATCAGGCATAGTTATTGCTTGATATATAGAAGCTATCAGTTAAATATCCTTTGAACTATTTTGCAATAAGGTAGTTTCTATGACTGAACAAGTATACATAGGCAGGTATGACGACACCATTCGTGTAGATATTTTTCGATAATTAGTAAGTTTTAGTAAAGATTAAAAACCGTATGACCAGTTACTATTTATAAGCCAAAGACATCGTCCAGTACATTTAATTTTTAACTTTAGTTAACTATTATAAAAAATAGATAATCTGACTATCCATTAACACTGCAGTTAAGCCATGGAATCTCAAATGCTTAAGAATGTAAAAGAAGATTTTAAATGTGGTAGTTTATAGCGTAGTACCAAAAATTTTTTTATATTAATTTCAACCGTACTACCTGCGCTTAAATTAGTATTTATAATAAATTAAGTCAGGAGCTTTGATGTGCCAGTAACTGGCCAATATATTAATTGAAAATAGACTGCAATACAAGAAGCAGCTACGACAAAATTGATACTAGCCCAGAACTTTTTACACAATACATTGCTGACTTTATGAAGTTTTCAGGTAAATTTTAATATAATTCTTGAATAGATTTAGCGAATTAACTTACTGAGGTTAAACGTAATTACCTCAATCACTACTGCCTGCCTGATGAGTGGCATAATTCAAGGAAAACCTTAGGTTTAGTGCTAAACAACTTAAATAAATTTATTAATATCTATAACTACCTGCTTTAAATCTAATATTTTTAAATCCTACCTTGCTTGAACTATAGCAGCGCTTGACAGGCACGTTCTGCAGCGTTGATGCCTGACGAGTAAGTCAGCACTTTACTCTCATATCTATGTCTTGCACCATGATCAATGCAAAAAAAAATAAGTAAGATGTTGCTGCTTCAAGCTTAAACAGTTTTCACATTATAGTGAGCATACTAAATCTCACCGCAAGCAGCGCTGAAATTATCTACATGGTTCTGTGCAAAACCGAGATAAACATAACAATGATGCAATATTCGAAATCGCCTTAATAACCACGTAAATAGAGTTCTATACTTTTTGCAGCAGGATAATATTAGTATTATAGTGGTAACGTCTAGTTGAGTTAACAGAAGTACTAGCATCTACTAATAAATGAATTATACTTCTACCTTTTAACGAGTAAATACTAGAGTCGTTTAAAAAGATTGCATCAATGTTGCATTACTGACTAATTATAGCATTGTTGTCGAATGGTAGCTGATACTAGTGACTAGCTTGGCTAGTGTAAGTGACTCAGCGAAGTCAGAAGTGTTAACTACGCAAATAAACTGCTGGTAACGAATATCTATAGAGTTATATCAATGTTGAAGATATAACATTAATATAACAGTGAAATAAACAACACACCAAGCAACATTACTTACAGTAAGTGACTATGGCTAGTGAAAGAGCTATGTGTATAGGCATTGATCTGTTTGGTAAGAAACGTTAAAAGTAATAGTAAGTTTTGTTTAAATCTAACTGCCACTACAACCAAGAATGTTACTTACGCTGCTGACGATACCAGCTTTTGCTTCAAGTAACACCTTATTTTTTAGATGCTGTAAACTAGTACCATTAGCTATAACGTTACAAATATTTATATCAATATTCTGATAGGCGTTAATGACAATATAGAATAACCAAATATTTATAATACTATCCAGCAAGTTCTACTGCTAGCAGTGCTGCTAGCACTATTAGCGGCCAATTTAGCAGTAAAAACTGAATATTTCATATAAGTTTAACTTATAGTCCTCGGTAACCTGAATCGCAACGCTAAACTAGCTAGCCTGGCTGCTCATAAAGTTAAACATTCACAAGACGCCAAAAACTTGCTGGAGATTATTCTTGATAGCCAAAGGAAGCGTTGTTAGTATTGATAAAATCATGCCGCAATTCTCGTGGGTAGTGTTTTATAAGGCTGCCAGCACTGGCACCTACCAAGTATAGGTCCAGGAAATATTCCGGATGATTATCATCGAGAAAACAAATTAGTTAAGCGTATTTTAAATTTTTTACTAGCATCAACCTATTAATTATAATGTAAACATTTAGGATAGCTTAAAACCTGATTCACACCAAAATGCCTAAGGCGTAAAAGTCCTGGGCATTTTAGCATACTATGCTGCCAATACACTATTGGCGATAAAGAATCGCTGATCCCCATGACAAACCAACACCAAAGCCACTTATGGCGATACGCTTCCAGTCACCATCTATCATATGCTTCTCTAGCAGGAGAGGGATACTAGATGATACCGTATTACCAGTACCAGCCATATCCTTAATAAATTTCTCTACTGGTACACCTTCGAAACGGCGAGCCACAGCGTCTACAATTGCCGCACTGCCTTGATGAATACAAAATGCGTCAATCTTGTCAGCTTTAAGATCAGAGTCGTTTAGTAACTCGTGTAAATGCGCCGGCACTTTAAGCAAAGCAAAATTAAATACCTGACGACCATTCATAAAAAATACTCCATCGCTAACCTTCAAGTACGGCGCACCGGAACCGTCCGTACCAAATCTAGACTTGCCGAGCAACCATGTAGCACTTTCACCCATCCAAGTAGCGGTAGCGGCATCACCAAAGAGCATTGTAGTGTTGCGATCTTCCGGGTTTATAATCTTCGAATATGGATCAGCAGTAATAAGCAAACCGTTTTTTAAACCAGTAGCTTCCATGAAACCTTTCATTGCATAAATACCATAGACGTAGCCGGAGCAACCAAGGGAGATATCAAACGCAGCCACATTCGTCGGTAGACCCAATTTTGCTTGTACGATAGCAGTTGTGTGTGGTAAGCCTTCTTCATCGCCATTCTGAGTTACAACAATTAGTGCATCGATGGCTTCACGCTTCAAATCAGGATTATTAATAAACAAAGCATTGATCGCCTCAACGCATAGATCAGAGGTTTCCTGCGTAGCAGCCTTGCGTGGCAGAAACGCTGAACCAATCTTACTAATGATAAAATCCTCATTTTTAGAGAATTTAACGCCCTGGGCGTAATTGTCGACCCCGTCTACAGGCACGTAACTGGCGATGCTTTTTATGCCAATCATTGTGGCTTCCCAATACTAAATAGCTGGATGACATCCCTCTAGCTAAGCCTAGAGCGCTGACAATAAAGGGGGGGTAAACCCCGTAAAATTTTCGCTGAAAGCTGCCACGTAAAGACTCGTAGGCGACTTATCTTTTTCACATGACACAGTAAAAATGCGCTTTATGATTCATAGGTAACTCAATTTTTAGTGTTTTATACAAAGCTGTGCAACATTTCCCTCCAATAGAAAAACAACGACCTACTTATCCTATGACCAGAGTAAATCGCATAATTTGTCATCTAATACATACAATCAAACAAGCCCAACTAAGAGGTTTTTTACAAAAAAACAGTTACTAAGCTTACAGCAAGACCTAGCGCAATATCAGGTCAATAGCAACATGCTAAATATTAACGCTAACTAGAGATGACATAGTAAAAGTGCTAGCTAAGCTTAAGCTAGTATTTTATAACCCTGAATATCCATAGCGTTATTGTACGTATCAATCAAGTTGCATACATGGTCAATCAGACCTAAATATTGCCTAAAACTATCCTGAGTATTCAGATACTTATTATCTGATATTATTGATAGTAAACTAGTTACCAACAACATAAGCGTATTAACAACATAGATAGTCACTCAGACTACTGGTTAACTAAACCGTAAAAATATTATTTACCGTACATGAACTACCTTATCTGCTTATCTACCTTACATACATAAAACCTACGCTTACTACCAACGCATTAAGCAGCACACTCTTTGCTATATCCATCTCAAAATGTAGGCTAATATCAAACTCAATCATGAACAAACTAACGCTGGAAGCGTCTTCCTTGGCAGTAATCAAACGTACTGTGTTACTAGCGATCTCAGAATATCATCACTCTTTTTTATCAATTACGATATATTTAGTGCTACTGGAGAAGGCTAGCTTATATAACCGGCTATCGGATAAATCTATTGTGATAGGCTGTACCAGAGGTTAATCAAGTCTAAGAGTCCAGGAACTCTTAAGCTAGATTTTACTAGTATCGTAAATATAAATTTGCAGGTTATTCGATACTTGCAGAGTCAACGGTGTATCATAACTCTAATCAGACACAAATATAATCATTGTTATGACTATAAGTCAGCGTACCAGTCTCGGCTGAGGAGAATATTTAGTTGCTACTAAAATTCTTGGTTTTGAACAAACCTAACACGTGGCCTGTAAGCACACTAACTTACGCAGCAAGTATTTACACCTTGTTGCTGAAATTGAGCGTGCCACGCTTGCAGTGCGAAACCAATGGCTATATGAATGCATATACATAAACCAGTATAATTCTAAACCTTCACCCATACAAAAATAGTTATTTGTATACTTGCTATGGCAAATCTAGTAATATTATTATTATGTATAAATACGTACTTGTTTGATACTTTTTTTACAAAAAAAACACTAATTCATGTGCTTAATATTGTTTACGCAAACTTAATAAGCTCTGGCAGCACTATTGTTGCACTAATAGAATCTAATTGTATTGCCAGCCTCCTCTGTCTAGGTTGACTATTAACACGCAGCCAATCACTAACTTATGTGTCGCCAAGTCAAGCGCTAGTGTTAGCAGTACTAGCATTGCTAACTGTGCGGCATAGCAAAATGTGCGTTTTTTCTAATTTTTTTAAAATTGACCATGATATTGATATTGATAACACGTATAATCGTCAGTCTGATCTTGAAGCTACCACCAATCGCTACCTATTATTTACTATTCAACTTTAGAGTAACACTATCAATTTACTCCTAACTAGAGCGCAGTAATATCATCAAACAAGCTTATGGCTTGAACCATTGGAAAACACTACGTTATATTAGTTACCGTTGACGCTATGGTCATATTCAAGTTGCCCATACCTGCGCTTATTTGCATGAATCATAACTGACCTCTCTGAACAATCGATACGACGCTATTAATGTTGCTAAAAAGCTAAACACTAAAATCGACGTAAGATTAACACTATAACTCAACTAGCTTTTGATAGTATCAATGATAGCAATATCAATACAACTTAAATCAATACTAATTGACATTAGCACATCACTGTAATAACCAAATTAACTACTCATACTAACACCACTAACTACATTATAAACTTCTATCGGTATATAGCTAATATACAGCTGAATAATGTACTGACTACTGCTAACATTACCCGACACAGCTAAAATCATATAGCGACACTAATTGCTACTAACGACTAGTAAATACACGTGGTAATGCTGGGCTAACTGTTATTCTTAGTTAAGATCATACCAATTAGCTTATTGAGCAAATATACTATTTTGATATGTGTATCTAGCAAGCTAGGCTGAGACATTAGTCAAGAAGCTATAAACCGTAGTGATTTTACTGTTCAGCGAAACAATTGACGAAGACATCTTATTAACTTAATTACTAATATTAGTCATATTTGGTATTTATGCCTTTTATATACTGAGTTAACCATATAAAAATAATATTATAAATCCTTGCTAAGAGCTCGACTCTAGTGATAAGCATTGACTGCACAGATAACATTACAAGGCATCACTATATTAGTTTACTAAGTAGTCAAAACTTACTACTCGTGCAGTAAGGCAAGTGGACTTATTGATTACTGCGCTATTATCTGTGTACGCTTTGATATCGCTATTCAGCGCAGCACCGCTCTGGTAGATAACGCCTAAAACTAATTATACATGCGCTGCACTGTAGCTAGGGCAGCGCCACTTCCCGTATATAAATACGAACACATACTATTTGGCGATAGCATTATTAGTGCTTTACCAATACTAGTATCTGTAAAGTTATTGGTAATAGTAATGATTACTACTGAATGATTATATTAATTTTTAAATAGAGTAAAGCTCTGACATTGAGACATTAAATACAATATACTTTACATCTTGTAAATTAATATTCACGCCATAGAAACGTAATTCTAATAATTGCTTATCTTTTTGCTATCTACGAAATATTACTGGTACCGATCTAAATTGGTTATTTATAAAGATTTTATGCAATGTGCACACTGATTATTTTTGATAATCTGCTAATTTCGCAACTTTTTATAGCTATAATTGCTATATAGTAATAATATCAAATTATAGAAGTGGTTTTATTATAAACCATAAAATATAAACTTAGTTATTTTCTTAACCATCACCAGCAGTACAACGCTCACTCATGAGCTTATAAGCCAACTTTGCTCGGCTTTATATAAAACAGATTATGATTGCTGCTACAATTTTCAGAATTCATTACTGATTTATACTAACTAGACTCTATGGCAGTCTAGATCAATAAATACTTTGGATCGATCACAATACACTCGATTACGACCTTAGTCACGAGTAGTATGGTAAACACATTTATCCTACAAACTACATGCGTTTTCACTGGCTCTAACGGTGGTCAGGCTTTAGCACAACCCAAAGATCCATCCGCTTTAGTGCTATCTATAATTTTAGTAGGTACATCGACATGCTTAAGAGGCTGTGCAAAATCTACAACTTGGCTGAAACCAGCTTATTCTTTTGTATATTGCGTATCAGTTGTCAGCTAAACTTAAAGTCACCATTTTATTAGCTATTAAAACCGCTAATGACTGGTTATATATTTCGTATACACCACCACATACATATTGTTTGCACTATTTTTGTCGATGCTAAGCCCTAGCTAGTGTTAACTATAGTAAATTCATAAGTACAGCCGTGCTAGTAAATTAGTTCTTGTGTATTTCCATAATGACGGCCTCTAGATCATAATTAGGTTAGCCTGTAAAATAGGTGACTATGTTTCATAACTTAGAGATTGCTACTAAATCAATTTTAGCACTGCGCTATCCTAGTTTAGCGCACAGATATTCTCATTCAGGGTTAGCTTTAAGAACTGAGCCAAATATCGGCTCAATTTCTTGCTGAGCATTAGCACATCAACAGCGGCAATACTACGACCTCGCTAGTCATAATTTATACTAGTGCATAAGTTGATAATGGTTTTTGCTGTGGCCTAACATAGGTTAACTTCAAGATTTTTTAAAATTGATATATAGTCAATACAAATGATTTGAGTAGAGTGACTAAGTGACGTTGATTAAGCTACCACCGATAACCGAGGCCTAAGCATGTATCGTTGATCTTATCGATGAATCGATTAGCAAGCATATTACTTATACGGTCGCAATATAAAATTAGACATGTTGCTATACCTGAGACCGCTAGTCATAGTGCATTTAATTGCAGCACTACCTATAATACATGCTGACTGACAGCACATTTATCGTGATATATTAGCCAATTCACTCGACCTTGATAGCACTGATAAATCATTAATGATCCATATAATTGCAAAGTGATTACACTGTACGTTGCTAGAGCTAGTCAACACCTTAATACTGAACTGCTATAGTATATTTTTTTGAAAAGCCTATAGCCAAAAATATAATTTGGTTAGTCTGATAGATAAATTTCTACTGTGTGTGCTCCTACTTACCAGACCGCAGCTAATGAATTAAGTAGAGTGTACACGTAGCAATGCTAGCAACGTCTTTAATCGTTTAGCAGTTAGCTCTTATGCTCAAAGTCATCAATAATACAGGCAAATATTTAACTATGAAGATAAATATTTATAAACAAACCAACAGGCCAAGAAAAACGGTTGAAATCACTAAACTGATACGCACTAGTAAATAAAACTAGTCTAAGAGCAGACAATACATGCATTGGAAATGAGTGTTAACACAATTTCGTTATTATTGACGAATCTCTATTCGAAACAGCCACAGGCTTAAGCTACCAGCACAAGCCGAATATTTTTTCGCAAAAAATTTAGCCAATGCCAGCTAGTGTTCAAGTATTTATTTGACACTTTAATTATCCCTACAGCAAGTTTGAATTAGCCACCAAAAATCTTAACTAGTATATCTAGCGCGCTTTTATTTAAGCAGTTATCGAATTCTGTTTGGTGAATATACCGCAGATCTAATGTGGTTATGATAAAGATACTTTATAACAGCTAAAACAAACGTGTATTTGTCTATTACATAAACCTGTGAATTAAGTCTTAAATACACCTCGAAAAATGTGTAAACTTTATCTTATAAATAATCTAGCACACACTGTCTTTCGTTTTACCGAAAGCTTAAGCAACTGCCTAAAGTGGCGCAAGCAAAATTATAGCCTGATTAACATGGCATACATTAGGGCTTGCACACAATTAACATTGTCACCTAAGCTAAAACTGCATTGGCATTTCTTAAATGAAAGTTAAACAGGTATCTATTCCTTAGCCACGCACTGCTTTATGGCGATACCATTAGCCTAAAAATAAAAATATTTGAATTCAAGACACCTGCATATCTAAAATTTAGAATTTTCTGTAGTCTGCATTAGTGCAATAAATAAAATCTACTAAACCGAAGACTATTGCTCTGGCCTCACTCATAGTGTATTGCTGAGCAACCGTAAGTTTGTGGAACTACTTGATTCTAAATTCGCACCGCAACAACTTCATTATTATTGATAATACTAGCAATAATGAAGTGGATAAAGAAGCCATGGAGGCTGTAAGTAATGCACTTCAATGCTATTGGTCGCGTGTCTAGCGATCCAATTCTCGGGTTAATGAGTAGTTATTCCAAAGACAATAACCCGAACAAGTTTGATTTAGGCGTGGGCGTATATAAAAATAACCAAGGTTTTACGCCTATTTTACACTCAGTAAAACTTGCTGAACAACGCCTAGTGGAGACGCAAATCACCAAGACCTACATCAGCAGTCATGGCAACCGAACCTTTGGCGCACTGATCAGCCAACTAGTACTAAACACCAATTCAGCACTAATTCACGATCGGCGCGTCAGTGTTACGCAAACTCCAGGAGGTACTGGCGCCCTACGCCTAAGTGCTGACTTTATTAACCACAACCTAAAAGGCTGCAATGTATGGCTCAGCAACCCAACTTGGCCGATTCACGAAACCATCTTTGCTAAGGCAGGCCTCACAGTTAACCACTATCAGTACGTTAGTACTCATAATCGTCTAGACATAACCGCAATGCTTGCAACACTTGCCACCATACCTAAGGGTGACGTGGTTCTATTGCAAGCTTGCTGCCATAACCCAACCGGTTTTGACCTGTCTCAAAATAACTGGCGGCAAGTACTGCAGATCGTTCGCAAGCGTCAATTATTGCCACTAATCGACTTCGCTTACCAAGGCTTTGGCGATGGCGTAGAGCAAGATGCCTGGGCGGTACGCCTATTTGCAGAAGAGCTACCAGAAGTTCTGATTACTAGCTCCTGTTCAAAAAATTTTAGTCTTTACAGCGATCGTGTAGGTGCGCTAATTGTATGCTCTGCGGACGCCAAGAAGCTCTCTAACGTACGCAGCCAATTAGCTAATATTGCCTGCAATCTATGGGCAACACCACCAGATCATGGTGCGTCAGTGGTCGCAACTATTCTAGCTGACACCAAACTTAAACAGGTGTGGAGTAACGAAGTTGAAGCTATGCGTTTACGAATTATTCAGTTACGCTCAGAACTAGTAAAGGCGCTAGCGCTACACGGATTAGTTGAGCAGTTTGCTCATATTGACACACAACGCGGGATGTTTTCATATACCGGCCTAAGCGCAGAGCAGGTCAAGCAACTACGTAAAAAGTACAGCGTGTATATGGTCAGTTCAGGGCGAGTTAATATCGCCGGTATTGATGCGACACGATTAACCATTCTGGCACAAGCCATCGCAGATGTTTCTAACTGCAGCAAATAAATTAAATTACGGTAACCAGCTTGTCTTCTTTCATATTTAGATTGTGTTGACCTATAACATGCAACCACCTAAACCTTTAACTATACTGCTTTGTTTTGTATATCCGATAACTGATATTACTGAATATATCTTATCTAAGATGCTAGATCTACATCTGTGAGCGATTTTATCCGATGTACTGCAAGTAATCTAACTTCACTAAACTTGTAAATTTCAGCCTACGAAATGTATTGGTATGCCACATTAATATAGCTAAAATCTAGTTTTACTTTATAAATTATTGTTTTTTAAAATTATTAATTAAATTTACCATCTTTTTAACTTTAAACTTTAAGTATACTAACAGCGCAAAATGACAATGGTCACACCTTTTGCAATAGTTATATAACTAATGATTTAGCTTAATATCAAGCTCGTAAGCAAAACAGCTAAGGAATGCCAGCTAACGATAATAATAATTAGTAATCACATGAAATTGCTTGCGAGATGTTACTAGCAAACACTGACTGCCGACGATTACAGCATACCTTGCCGTTTACTAAGATAGTAGTCACTGGCATTTTCTAAAGTACTTTATTAGGTAGTACACCTGGATAGCTTGATTACCAACAGAACAATCTTGAATCAATCTGATTGTATTGCTTACCTCAATCAGGCATTGTAGATTAGCGCTACTATTTTAATAACTAGCCTACTTAAAGTAGCCAATAATAAAAAATTAGAATCTCATGCCGCGCTACTACATCCAAGGATCGCCTGCCTGCAACTATTACTAAGCGTAGACAACATTAAAGCTTAATGTGACCATATAAATATAGAAGTGAATGGCTCTAAACACTTATCTAAACCAGTTCGCGCAATAATTAACGCACGAACCAAGTAAATATTACGCTAATTGCCAGCAAGATATGACACTTATTGGACAGCTCTGATCATCCGTTAGAATGACTAAAGCCAGGTAAGCATCTAATCTATGATGCGATTGATACACCTTATCTAGCGACTATTTCTCTAAATCTTTACAAATTGCTACCTTTGCACATATCGCTGAACTGTTGATTACCGGCACTTGGTAGCTCTCTTAATTACTATCAAAGTTTCTAATGTCGCTATTATTATCCTATGGTTGTTCTTGCTAAGTACTCAACATTCACTGTAATTATTGAATAGATAATGATTCCATGAGCCTATTCACGGGCCAATAAAGTACTTGCTGGAGTGCTAAGCCACGTTGAACCGCTAATGACGCTAAACTTTAGCTGTGCAAGCTACAGACATATTTTAGCAATACCGACCGTACTATGCCAAAGCTCAGCTGTTTATAGCTTGCCTGCTACCAGTGACAGCAGAAGTACTTGATGAACATATAAACAATTATAGGTTACGGTGGTTTAGTTAAACAAAACTACGGTGACTGTATCAGTTTTAAACATTAAGGTCGTTAAACCACTAAAGTTGCACTGCAGGTAGATCTAATAATATACGCGTTATCTAAGCATCTTAGCTTTCAAGGAAGCCACTATCAGCCCGGCACTTATAGAGTGACATGCTGTCACAGTTAATACGAAATAATACAATCCATGGTCATAATCTAATGCTATACGAATAGATCGTCAGCAAGCGTACGTAATAATTGTAAGATTAGCCTCACAGCACACGGTATACGGCAAACACTAGCATAAGGTATATCAAGTAATGAAGATTGTAGTTTGTTGATGGATTTAAGCTGGCTGGTTTGTTGACATAACCAGTTTAGCAGATCAAATATCTTTATATTACTGAATTGCAATGTTCAACTATCAGTATTTATGGTGCGACACCTGTTGTCATGTTTACCATTATGTCTACCATTCCTTATTGATGCTATCGCAAGACAATTTTCTAAAATCGTTTTGTTGCTATCATATTACAAAAAAACATGGCAAAGTATACTGTTGCAACAAAAATAGAATAACTAACATTGCACAATCAAACAAATACTTAACTAATACGAAAACGATAATCTGAGAATGTTTCTTAGCATTATTTAGAGCCAAAATATTACACTACTATTAGAAAGCATATTTATTCAAATCAGCAACACGCTTAACCTGAAGAAGCTCTCAATCCAGTTGCATGCAGTAACAATTAACATGACTACCAGTGACAAAGTATTGCCTGACAGAACCTGTTTACCTCAAATAATCTATGTTAGCTAAGATGTCAATCTTAGCGGTATCTACCCATGTAAAATTTAACAGTTGTTTTCTGGTAGAAAACAAAATAACCAATAATATTCCTTTAGATCTAACAAGCAATATAGGCATTGATATTAATATAGTTGCAAATATTAATTTGCTGCTGCATTATTACAAATAACTACCGACGATTGTGAATGTGTTTTATTAAACTATCACGTTCATATCCATGCTTAATCCTGAAAAATTACTCAAGCCTCTGTATCACGTAGATATAACAATTCAATCATCCATTGCCACTTATGATATGGCTAGCTTTAGCTATACAAGGATATAATTGACACTAATTATAGTGCTACTAGAATCCTTGACATATACGCGTAATATATAGGCCGTATGCAACCATGGGTACGGACCGCCAAAACTAGGGTAGCTACAAATCCTGTATGGGCATATCATATATGTTTAGAATACTTTAAGCAAATAAAATGCTACATATTTAAACAGGCAACAGTAATAGCCATTTAACCTAGGCGCTAGTTACCGTATAAACGGAAACGACCATATCGGTTCCGAATAGCTAGCACAGGTGTAGATTTAATGACCGCTAAAATGTTAACTACAGTTTTATCGGTAACTAGATATAGGCTTACAGTATTGAGGAATAACTTATATTTAGGCTTAAGCGCAGAATATCAATCTAGTTCTGTACAGTAATCTATCGTTTTATACTACTTAAAGTATGGCGAATGTGCGTATTGGTGATGATGACCTACTAAATATGCGCATCAATGATAGATTCTAGAAACTAGAGCACTACTAAATATGGCTGAATAACATGCATTTTCCATGCATTAACTATAACATTAACCTGATCTTCAGCAATTGTAAGCTAGGCCTAGACACAGGCTATCATGACCGATAGTGGGAATTTTAGTTATATCAAACCATAAGGACTACGACCAAGATAACGTAATACCCGTAACTAATTCATGTACTTTAGTGGATAAAGTACTAGTGATCTTAGAAAGATATCAGCGCATGGACAACTACTAGATTAGCACAAAGAAAGGCGCACCTCGTTAGTAATATCAACGATAATCAATTAACCATGAGGTTTTTGGTTAATTGATAACCTGTCAGGTTCACCTAGCTTATATATTCATGGCTCTAGGTACAGGCAAGACATGTAGTATACGCATGCTGCTAACTCATAACTCAATTAATCCACAAGTCAAGATTATCTAAAATAATAAGTTAATGCTAGGCTACGCACAGTTAGCATGCATAACTCATAAATAGAGCTACCTAAACAGTAATATTTGATCTATCTATGCAACAAGGTTATGAGGTATAGAATCGCTACTCACTAGAAAAAATAGTACGCTATTAATCGATGGTCTACACTAGCAATTGACATTAGTGGATTTACTACTTAAACCACAGCGAAATTAGCACTGAGTTAAAGATAACTACAGGTAGTTTTTAAGCTAGTACCTCTCTTTGGAATAACTGTACTCCATACTTTATATGTACCCAATAGTTTAAAATAGAGAGATTGACTGACCAACAGTTATCACAAGTAAATGAACTCTCATATTTTGGCTCATTTTATTCAAACAGATGCGCTATGCTGTCCGAATCAGTCATCGCCTGCTCAAGCAAATTAGCCGGCAGGTTTTTACTGGCCCGAGCACCTAACAACCTTAATTGCTCAATACGACCAACGAGATTCCCTCGCCCATCCGTCAGCTTGTTTCGCGCTGCACTATAAGCTTTATCCAACTGTTGCAGACGACTGCCAACCTCATCTAAATCCTGAATAAACAACACGAACTTATCGTATAACCAGCCAGCGCGCTCGGCAATTTCCCTGGCATTTTTATTCTGACGCTCATGCCTCCAAAAGCTGTCAATCACCAGCAGGGTAGCGAGTAACGTAGTTGGGCTAACAATAATGATATGATGGTCGAACGCTTCCTGGAATAAATTCGGCTCAATCTGAAGAGCAGCAGAAAAAGCTGCCTCAATAGATACAAATAGCAACACGAAATCTAAACTATGCAACCCCTCTAGACGCTTATAATCCTTACCGGCCAAGCTTTTGACGTGGTTACGCAGGGATAGCACATGCTGCCTGAGGGCAGCTTGACTAATTGCTTCGCTATTTGCAGCAACATATTGCTGGTAAGCCGTAAGACTTACCTTAGAGTCTACCACCACCTGTTTATTACCTGGCAACATAATCAGCACATCCAGCTGAAAGCGTTCACCGTCAGACCCTTTGAGACTAACTTGCGTCTGATACTCACGACCCTTTTCTAGCCCAGCATGCTCTAGTACTTGCTCAAGGATTAGTTCGCCCCAATTGCCCTGGGTTTTCTGACCTTTAAGAGCGCGGGTTAGATTAGTAGCTTCGTCAGATAGTCGAAGGTTTAGTTGCTGTAGACGCTCCAGCTCTTTTGCTAGAGAAAAGCGTTCGCGTGATTCGTTCTGATAACTTTCTTCTACGCGTTTTTCAAAAGACTGGATACGTTCCTTCAGCGGATCAAGTAAATGGCTAAGGCTTTTGTGACTGGTCTCAGAAAAACGTTGCTCGCGTTCGTCAAAGATCTTCCCGGCTAGCTCTGCAAACTGTGCACGTAACTCATCTCGCGAACCCTGAAGATCGGCGAGGCGTTGTTTGTGGCTGTCTTGTTGTTCACGCAGTTCGGCGTTCAAAGCTGCCGATAATGCGTCAAGACGGCGCAGCTCAGTTTCTTTAGTTTTACAATCAAGGTTCCAGGCATTAGCAGCGTCACGGGCACGATCGCAGTTGATCTGCAGTAATTCTGCTTCACGGCGCATAGCAGCCAAGTCAGCTTGTTTAGCAGCATTGGCCTGGCTAAGCTTGTTTATTTTATCGTGACAAGTATCAAGTTGTATTTGCAGTCCTTCTTGGAGCAACTGCGCGGTAGTCAGGCGTTCTTCCAGTAACTTACAGTCCACTATACGTGTATTAAGCTTTAGTTGCATTTGACAACATACGGCCAATAACGGCACGGCAGTGCCGGTAATCACTAAAGCAAAACTGGTCCAGTCAAACACCATAGCTATTTATGTCATCACTAAAAACAGCAAGCTTAACTAAGCGCAAGACTTAAGAACAGCTAAATCTTAAAACCGACCGAGCGCAAGTTAAGCACAATAAAATTAGCGTAGACAGACAATACGTAACAACCTGTAATCTGTACAGCAAATTTTTGACGTTGCCGCAGTTATAGTGCATAGTCATGCTTGAGAAAGTCTATGAAGCAACCACTCATATACGTAGTCAGCTGCTTACGTAAATCTGCAAAGTTGATTGACGTTAATATTGTGATTCAGATGCTAGCTGTCGCACAACCAAAAAAGGCAACTCTATAAGGATAAACGCCTAAGTACTTTAATAACTTTAAGAATGTGATTAATACAATATTATATAAAGCAAAGCTTCATATAATATTGTACAGTAAAAAAGAAACTTACCCAGTCTGCTTTTTGCAAATATAAATCTAGGAAGATCTTACGCTCCAGCTCTAAAAAACACGCTCGAGATCATCCATAAAAGTCACAGATAATTTAGTAAATTACTAATTTTCATTTATGTAAAACACTACAGTGTATAATACACAATCAAACTAATTATATTTCTTATTCAGAATAAGTAAATATTACTGTTAATTTAATGTGTTATAGATAAACTGCGAAACTTTATGATAGTTTATATGAAATGCAATTCATATGCATAACCATTTATATACTGATTATGATCAATAACGCTTTTGCTATAAAATATGTCTAAAAGTTTACTGATAAGTCAAGTTAGGAGACTTTTCAAAACTGCGTAAGTTTTCCATACAGCTTTACTACAAGATATCATGCGAACTAATGCTAAAGCCAATACAAGCAATCTTATTATTTATTGCTTACTTTATGCCTACAATTATTTGCCTTCGCTAGAAAGTGCACTAACTGCTATGGCTATACTATTATCTGCTGTCTTTGCTTATAGCAAGCATATGCTTTACATTAGATAAAAGTAAAATCAAATTACATGCGCTACTTAATGAAAAGTGATCAAGACAGACTATCTGTAACATTTTATTTTACAGACTATTAACTTGGTAGATCTCTAGCTGCCACCATTTAGAGTGCTAATTTATCGCAACTTTCTAGATGAACCATGAAGCTATTATGGCTACTATGCTTTTCTTTTTTTATCGGCTATATATACAGAATATTAACATGTTCAATTAGGTGATTTTTTACTAAATCTTCATCTAATCAATCGCAGATAGTATTACTGTCAAGTAATTTAATAATGTTGCTTTTAGCAACTAATGCATGTATCTAGATTAATATTCCAGGGTCAAAACTATTTTTGACTGTTAACTAGATTATTAACTAAGCATTAACTTGACTACATTCTGTAGTGAGTCATAGTAACTTATTGATAATGTGTTTAACAAAATTTAGCTAAGACGTTGATTTTTATAGTATTACCTTACAGAATTTCTGTATTTCTTAAGTTTACAAGTTATAAATCATAAATTAGGAATTTTTTGTTACTTTATGCAACGTTTGCTATAATAGAGCTCCAAAATTAAAAGTGATACTTAAAATCATACCAAACGATTGCTATTATAATTGCCATAATATAATAATTATTCGTGAGCATCTTTATTTTCATAAGAGTACAGTGTTAGTGGTAACAGTGAAAGATAAGTATTAGCTCTATGGCGAACTATTGACCCATCGTAGATATAAGCACTATCGCTAACAAACACTGTCAACGGCTCATCTGCTAACGCTAGATCCGACATTAAAACACCAGTATTAGCACTTATCATACTAACTACAGCGATACAAAAGTTTTTTTAATTAAATTATGGATGCTATTTGTCGTAAAAACGACCGCATTTCTAGCTTAGAAACAGTTCTGGTGACCGTTTCTACAGCAATAAAGAATGACGTTAAAATCAGCAATATTCCGTCAATTGTCCATTATGCGCTGAATTAATACGTGTATGTGGGTACCGGGTAATCGCAGCGCTAGTCCAAACAACATCATAGAGCAAAACTTAAGACAGTGGGATTGTTTTAATTGACTAATATAAGCACATCACAGCCGTTAAAAATTAGTCAAGATCCTGCTCCTGCCCCCTATACTTCAAGCACTACATAACTTATATCACAATATGTTTTGGCATATACTAAATAGTATAGTGGCTTTACCTAAAATAATTTAAGCGTAATAACAGCTAGATAAAACTAGCTTATGCAGGGGCCAACTGTAATTAAGTATAAAGTTATGCCCAATACGCAAAGGATTAACAGCTATAAATTATATTTTACGATGCACTAGTAGTAGATATAGTCAGTGTTAGCCGAATAGTTTACCTTAACTGCAGGCGGCTAGTATAACTCACAGTGATAAAACGTTACATCGCCTAGTTAAACATACAAGATGTTTGTTACAATAACTATTGTTGAGTCTTCGTTACAAATGTCTAATACTTAGTATGCTAGTCAAGAAAACTAGAAAACGCTGTAAATAATGTAGCTATGCTTATTTTATTACTTATTCGATAGTAGCGCAATCGACTTTGATAGTATCAAGTTCACTCATATTAGCGAGTTACCAGATAGCCCACACGTCTACATACTTTAGTCAGGTCATCACTATGCAACGTCTAGGCGATCAAAATCGTAGCCTGCCAAGAATAGGCATACCAAGAACTTAATATAGCACCAAAATCTATAGTGCTCAGTCCCTCATTAATAAATGGTCTACGATAATTCGAATGCTGCAACCAACATGAAATAGGAGGCAACCACTCCATGATAAACTATACAATTATATCGTTACTATGTCAGCTTAATACGCTAAGCAAAGACATATCACTCACGTTTATCTGCTAGCTGTGAGATTTAATTACAACAACTCGCAGTTGCTGATGCAGGCAAACCACGAGAACTATATCAGACTAACACTAAACATTTAATAATGCTTTTCTGGTACATGCCTAGTAAGTATCAACAATCGACTTCAGATAACTTGGCTGTCATTAATAGGCAAAATTTTGCCTATTGCCTACCAATTGCCTGTAATGATGTTACAACTAATCTCTAGCAGGTAAAAGCAAAGCTTTATCGGGAACCAGTCAAGAGCTACTATAATACATACATTGATCACATAATAGCTATCACTGCAAACAGTTACGCATGACGCAAATTGCCAATGTGATTGGCAAATACATCAGTGAACGGTAAGTTCTAAATAATAATACACATAGATCCAGAAACTTAGAAAACAATGTACTAAAAGTTTATAGGCTACCCATAGGCTATGCAATCTATAATACTAAGATTTGCAGCAGACTGAGGTGTTGCGCTAAGTTAAAGCAAAATAACGTAATATATATCAAGTTCATTGCGTTTTCGATTAGGGTCAAATCGACTTCATATGCTGTTTTTAAAGCAAACACCAACACTGTACTGCAAATTTTGTTAGGCATGTATAAATACCATTCTTCTACGTAGATTACGGAACGGTTCACCCACAAACCGTAGCCGGTAGTGATAAAAATGACATCAACGATTTACAAGTTATTTTCTCTAACGTCTTAAACATGTATTACGTTCTATTTACTAATGAAGAGAAGCAAATGAATGAAAACATTATTAATGTAATGACATTACTAATTCGGTCGCTGTAATTAAACTTAGATCCAACATACGATTACCATAGCGATAAGACGTGCAGCCTCGAACTAGCACAAAAAGAGCATATCTAAAAATAGTTTTGAGCACTATATATTGCATAGTTTTACATTGACTTCAGCTTGACCATATTAAGCATTGTCAATAGTTTACGGCTTTTTAATAGAACTAAAAAATATAATGCGCATCAAAAATGAAACAAGCTGCAGTTGACGTGGACAAAATAGTCGTGTTATATATGCAACTTGTACTGCTAAACACTACAAACCATAAATACAACACGTAAGACGCACGAGCTAGTAATAATAATATTTATGGATATTAACACTTATATATCAAGTACCATTTGAGTCGTACTTGCTATTTATAGCTGTAGCCATGAAGAAAGAGTCGTATATGCTTAACTTTGATAAAGATTTTGTTACGTCGCTATCGCTCAAGTTGTCAACTCAAATACAGCTACTACGCTAACCGCTAAAAGCAGATAAATTAGTTATCATCTAAATAGCGATACCGATATCGCTTGCACAACTACTGATAATAATACTAAAAAACAAATTATTAAACGCAAGATTATTGCGTGTGATCAATAGTATATCTAAATTAATTATTTTTTAGTATAGGCAACTCAACTAAGCAGCACAGTAACAAGTACGGGAAGCATAAAATAGTGCGAAGAGCTTTAGTATGAGCATACTAATAGTTGATACATAAATAAGTCTAGATTGTATTTTTCTATCACATCAATTTACAAAATTTAATCATGACTAAATGACTTTCTATTTAGACTATAACATCTAAAACATGAGAATCTTATTTCTAAATGTTGCATTTAGAAACTAATTTAAACGCAGGCTTCTTAAAACTTAATGGTTACTGAAAGTAGCGAGACATAATATTTAGTTACCAGCCAAGGATTTCTCTGAGGAACGGAATAGTCAATTTACGCTGAGCTTGCAAGGAGGCTTGATCAAGCTGTTCAAGCAAATCGAATAATGCGCTCATGCTACGAGTGCCTCGAGTTAAAATAAAGTACCCAACTTCATCAGTAAGATGCAGGCCACGACGCAACGCACATAATTGCAGAGCGCGTACCTTATCTACGTCATCGGACAGTGGGTGCATCTGAAAGATTAACGCCAAGGTCAAACGCGACTTGAGGTCAGCCAGCTTGACAGGTAGCTCACGCGGCGAGGTAGAAGCAGTAATCAACAGGCGTCGACCACTATCGCGTAAGCGGTTAAATAGGTGAAATAACGCTTCTTCCCAGTCAGTCCTGCCTGCGATTGCCTGCAGATCATCTAGACATACCAACTCATATTGCTCAAGGTGGTCGAAGATGCCAATACCTTGGTCTATCAGCTCTGCTAGTGGTAGATAAATTGCAGGTTCGTCTATTTGTTCGAAGCGCAAGCACGCAGCCTGCAATAGGTGAGTACGCCCTACATTATGCTTACCCCATAGATAGATAAGACTTTCAGTCCACCCAGCATCGGCTTCACAGAGTCGCTTAACATAGCCTAACGCAGCAGCATTAGCACCTGGATAATAATTAATAAAGGTGGCATCGTCACTTAGACGAACACCTAATGGTAGCTGAATCGGTTTCATGCTGACTGAACGACTCCAAAAGAACCGTTAGTGACGTTTGTACAAATTTTGCAAAAAATTTTGTACCTGCAAAACCTTACGCACAATGCAGCAGATACAAGCAAAATCAAAGGTTTGTGTTGAATGGAACAATTTGCGTAAATTATTTGATATCCTTGTGCCATATAAGGAACAAACCCGGCTTAGGCCGGGTTTGTTCCAAAACAATTACAGATCTAAGTATTTAACCATTTGTATGTGTATCCAAATCTTTATATAATATATTATATATTTAACCAACTAATACCAAACCGCATACAGCCATCAGAAGCGCTAGTCACATACCAGTCTAACCAAACAACTTAACACACACTAAATAGCAAAAAATCAATAGCGCTCAGTGCATGTAAATCGAGTCACCAGTAAACAATTAACCACACACAAAGGTACCAGGCACATCATGGCGTTCTTATACTAAGAAAATACACTCTTAATAATAGGTTACATCATGATAGCCTAATCAAGAAGCAAGTAGAAAGCCACTACCAGCCATAACTTACACTTAGCCTACAGTATTGAGGCCAATATGCTTCAACTAATAAAGCATTTACGACACCAGCTTATCTAGGCTAAAAAATAATTAACTGGCATCTGCAACACGCTCCCACTAGTACGTTATATACTAGCCTTCTATAAGATATTTACCATTGTATCTATACGCTTGACAATGCTTTTACATAGGTTTTACTTGACACCTGTAAAATTCGTGTTGCAGGTTCTACAGACAACCTATCAGACATGGTAAATCTTAAAGCAAATACATCATGATCAATCTATATCTACTATTTTTTTGAATAGCTGACATGCTTTTGATATATAGCTTAATATACAAGATAGACTTAGGCGATACTATCAACTAGAAACTAGCTTCCGCACAAGATGACTCACATACATTTATGCGTATTTTTATGGTGTGCGATTATAATACATCTCAATTATATGTAAAAACTAGAAAATGTATCCAAAAAATATTTTAATGCGTATCACTCAGAAATTATGATAGTCAGGAATATTAGTTCAATGATATTTTCGTAGTTCAAGTGTATCCTTGACCGAAAGCTCATTGAGCTGCTCGCTGAGCAAAATCTACGATACATACGCCATTACACAAAACAATCATAAACACAAAGGATAATATCCGTTTAATCAGCAAAGGTCAGTACCGATATAAAGCCCACCACAACTGACTTAGGTAATCAGTTCTAGCTTACGCTAGCACAATAGTAACACCGAAGCACAATTTCGGCAGCGAACACTCGCGCCACACGGATCTGAATATCTATGCTCTTGCTCGACTAGTAGCCTGCAGCCCTTTTGTATGAGTATTTTTAATTGATCGCTAACGCATTCTTGTTCAACTAATTGCTGCACTAGATTTACTAGTTTCGCCTAACTCTGGGCTACCAGCACCCAGGTTAGCAAACATGTCTTAAGCAATTTTATGCTTGACTTTTCAGTCGACCTATTAAAATCTAACCATGGGCAAGCCCAAGCTGGCTAATTCGCAATTAAGCAAAGATGTATCAGCAGACATGTTATAGGTGCGTGTTTGTAGTTTAAATCAGCCAGCAATCTTTGCCGGCGCCAGCGACGTAGTGATATAGCCTAAGCTCGGATTCGTCAAATCGCGACTTGGAGTACCTTGATTACTTGTAATAATCTCAACCTGTTTACCTGTTTGTAAACTGTTGTTGAGCGGCACAATATAATCGTTAATTTTAGCGCATAGGCAACGATGGCCGATTTCAATATATACTCGGTAGGCAAAGTCTACTAGCGTAGCACTCTTAGATATATCAATAGCATGACCATCAGGAGGAAAATGTAGATCCAGTCATGCTTAAATAACCTACCCGCAGCTGCTAAGCTAGGCCGCTTATATAGCCGAGTTCTTCGTGCCATTGAAACACTTGATGCAGCCAAGAGATTTTCTCTTTGCACTGGTTAGATTTAGCCTTGACGTCTGCACCTTTGTAACGCCAGTGCGCGCAAACCCCTAGCTCAGCATCTTCGTGCATGGCGTGAGTGCGGATCTGCACTTCTAATACCTTGCTCTCAGGACCAATCACTGCAGTGTGTAGCGAACGATAACCATTTTCCTTAGGGTTAGCGATATAATCATCAAATTCTTTGGGAATATGCCGCCACAATGTGTGCACGATACTTAGGGCAGTGTAGCAATCACGAATTTCCGGCACTAGTATTCTTACAGCGCGTACGTCATAAATTTGACTGAACGCTAAGCCTTTACGCTGCATTTTACGCCAGATAGAATAAATATGCTTAGCGCGACCACTGATATCAGCATCCACACTAGTAGCCTGCAACTCGAAACGTAGTTGACTTATTACATTAACAATAAAACGCTCACGGTCAAGACGACGCTCATGCAGTAGTATAGCAATCTGCCTATATTGGTCTGGCTTTAGGTAGCGGAAGGATAAATCCTCAAGCTCCCACTTAATATGGCCAATACCTAAGCGATGCACCAAAGGTGCATATATATCGAATACTTCGCGTGCTGCACGAGTACGCTTTTCGTTACCAACAGTCTTTACCGCACGGATAGCGCAGGTGCGCTCGGCCAACTTGATAAGGGCAACGCGTACGTCGTCTACCATCGCTGCTAGCATATTGCGAATGTTTTCGACCTGACTATGAGTACTCGGTATAATGGAATGGCGCTGGCTGAGGCTAGCACTAATGGCTACCATACGTAGCACACCGTTAATTAGCTTGGCTACCATAGCACCAAAACGCTGATTAACAATCAATAATGAAATGTACCCTTCAAGTACACCACGATAGAGTATAATGGCGATTAGTGAATCTTGGCCTAACTCAAGACCTGCGAGGATCTCAGCAATCTCTAACTCAGTACGAAAACTTAAAGTATCTTCGGTCCAGAAGTTTTTTGCTGCACTGTCTTGCTGTTTAGACTCACGAGCAAACTTGCAAGCTGAATTCAATGCTGCACGGTCCAATGTCCGGTCCACTCTAATGACATGATTAAGCCATGCTTCGAGATCAATACTGCCGTCATTATTGATCGGCTGGTATGCTCTCACTTGTACCATATTGCTTACCTTCCCTATGCCGCATCTTTAAAATACGCCAAAAGTCATTGCTGACCTGCTATATAACTATGAGCTTACAACCATAAGCAACAACACAGCTTTCTGATAGACCACAACCCATGGACAATAAGCTACTCTGATTAAATGTGCATTTTAACTAGCATTAAAGAACATCACAACTTCGACATAAGCCATCCATAAAAACATGTCGAAGATCCCGGTCTGTTTTAGCCTGCAGTTTTGTTTAACTAACTAAACAGTACTCATACTAGCGAGACTAAGTTGTAGAACAGATATGCTACATCAAACGCTTATACCCTTAATAAGTAACAGGTTTATGCATACATATTAGTTAGGTCCAAGAATATCGCAGAACGCTATGCTTAACCAATTCCACATCAATGAAAGACTGGCATAGCTGTCTAGGCTAGAAAAAATAAATCTAAAACTAGCCTAACTAGGCTAGTTGGTGCCAGTTATATTATTCGAAAACCTGAACTATGATTGCGGTATTTATAAACAAAGTTTAATTTTTTAAAGAACGTGATAAAATAGCTATTTTAGGTAGATGCTCAATAATTAAGTGTTATTTTTTGCTGACTAGAATCTGCAGATTCTAGTGGCCACCTATTAGCTAGTCGTCGTAAAACTATGCTTATGTCTCATGGCTCATGTTTAGCTATTAATTTGGCTCATTGAAGATACCAGTCGATAAATAGCGGTCACCTCGGTCACAGATGATAGCAACGATAACTGCGTTATCTACTTCATGAGACAAACGCAACATACCAGCTACAGCACCGCCAGAAGATACGCCACAGAAAATACCCTCTTCACGGGCCAAGCAGCGTGTAGTGTCTTCGGCTTCACGCTGAGCTATATCGATGATGCGGTCTACACGCGTCGCGTTATAGATTTTTGGCAAATATTCTTCAGACCAGCGGCGTATACCAGGGATAACTGCGCCTTCCATCGGTTGCATACCAACAATCTGGATAGCCGAGTTCTGCTCCTTGAGGTAACGGGCGTTGCCCATAATGGTACCAGTGGTACCCATAGAGCTGACAAAATGGGTAATGGTTCCGTGGGTTTGATGCCAGATTTCCGGGCCAGTACTATTATAATGAACCTCAGGATTATCGCTGTTGGCAAACTGGTCCAACACAAATGCATGGCCTTCAGCAGCCATGCATTTGGCTAAGTCACGAGCACCTTCCATACCTTCTTCCCGGGTAACCAAGATCAGCTGAGCGCCATAGGCGGTTATGGCTGCTTTACGCTCAGCACTACCGTTATCTGGCATGATCAACACCATCTTATAGCCCTTAATAGTCGCAGCCATAGCCAGGGCAATACCAGTATTGCCAGAGGTAGCTTCAACTAAGGTGTCACCTGGTTTGATCTGCCCACGTAGCTCTGCACGAGTAATCATTGAGAGTGCTGGGCGATCCTTGACGGAGCCAGCCGGGTTATTCCCTTCGAGCTTCAACAACAAAGTATTAGTGGTTTTATCTGCCATGCGTTGCAAGCGGATTATAGGAGTATTACCGACACAATCGGCGATTGTAGGGTACTGCAAGATCATGGCGTATTCGTAATCCAGACTGCTATAAGCAAACATCATACCTGGAAAAGCTGGTTAACTATATTGCGTAATATACTTTATATGACTTAAAAGCATCGGCGATAAATCATACTATTATGAAAGCAGTTAATTTTTAAATATTAATTTCTGACTAAACTAACTAATCTTTATGCACTGTAAGAATTGCTACTATGCAATGTAGTTAAATTTAGTTTTTATCATTTACTCTATTACTACACATTATTAACCGTGATTTCTAAAAAATAGACCATGCTTCTCTAATTAAGGTATGCATCTGTCAGCATGTTTATACGTTAAAAACTTTATCAAGAAACTACCTTCTGTACTTGCTTAGACTAATTAGTGCTTAGCTCTTAACGCAAAACATTTTGACAAATAGTATTCACGAAATCAGTATTTATTTAACGACAGGCACATTAAATACCCACATAATACTATAAAAACTTGTGCAGGTTCAGGAGAGTAACTACTACTATATAGTAGTTTTTTATATTCGCGAATAACTATTCAACGTATTCTATGGTGTATATTGATGGTTGACATTATTATCATAACTAGTTTAGTCAACACAATTTTGCTACGATTAGGCTACAAGTGGACTGCCTAGTATGTTTCTTGCGTTCATAAATCGCAGAATGAATATGAATAGATAAGACTGACTAGGCCAAGTCAGCAAATCAAGTTTAAATCCAATAAATAGCTAGATCTAGGCTAGCCAGTAAACAACTAACCTACAGAATCAAAAAGCTTCTGAGAAAGTTTTCTGATAACGCCGCCAGGTACTTACTTGTTGTAAGCCAAACACTGTCGTATATCCAAAATATGTACTTAAATTTAGAAGAATGTACCGGATTCAACTCTTTCTAGATTAAGTTCTACAGCGATACTACTAGCGAACTATGTCATGCTCGACAGCAATATCAAATCTCAACAACTGCTATTGTTATTGAATAAACCTATGCTATTGATGTTATCCTGAGTCTTACTCCTTTACCAGCACAAGGCATAACTTAGCAAAGTTATGCCAGTTAATGTATAAAGGTATGAAGAATTAATTTTTAATTAACCTATTGCTTGTCTTAGCGGATAAATACACACCATGCAATACTTTAGTTTGTTCTAAGTCTACAAACTAACAATATACTCAAGACATTAAGACCACGAGTAAAAGGCTGTCTCTCCAAACTCTGTATATAACTAGGTTATGCTTAACACACTAGGTTCTCGGCAGCTAACGCCATCAAGCTAGAAAAACAACGCTATAGCACCTACAAAAAACACTTAGTTAACTATTTTCTTTTATAGCGAAAAACCTTACAAGGTATTCTCATTATAACTTGTCTAAAATTAATCTAGCCTCTAACAATCATAATTTAGTTAGCCCTATCGCAGGGCTGATTTAAAATCACGGCAGTTGATGAAGCATATTTAGTCATGCCGCTAAGATCTTAGCGGTTTTCACTCCATGCATCTGTATCTTAAGTCACCAATAAATAGTGAACCGTTCATTGTTCTTAACCAATATTTGTTCGTGAAAATTTATTATACGCATACACTCGCTACACAATAACCGGTGTCATGTTGCTAATTTGCTCAATCATATCGATAGCATTCAGGCTCAATCTGTTAGCTAAAATAGCTAAGCGATACAATATTTTTTACCCGCCCGAAGTTAATAATTTTATCTATTTATGTAACCATGCAAATATACTGTTGCGAATCAGTATCTGTACGCAGGCGCAATCTAATAGTAGCGGTCTGTTATAAAATATTATTTATGAGGACAGTATATTGCTTTATGATAGTCAGCAACAAAAGCAACCAGTAAAGTATCACGCTTTTAATGAAGCCAGTACACAATCAGCTATTTATTAGTACTGTGGCATAGTTACTAAAGTTACCTTCCGACGCTTTATGGCCATCCTTAACCGACATCTGTCCAAGCAATAAATATAGCAAAAACCGTATTCACTCCAATCACTCCTGTAAACTGAATACAGAAGTTAGCACTAAACTAAATACTACCTTAGTGTCAATCAAAACTAATTCGCTGATAGTCAACATAAAACATATAAGTTTATTAACCAGCGCCTGCTGTTTACTTTAAACAGAGGTGTAATATAACAAACACACACGATTAAAGATATAACATATCTTGACCGCATTTTACATATAACTAATCTTCTGGCATGATCAGGTAGGGGTTTCGTAAACTTACCAAGACACTCGTCTATAACCTTAGCTATAGACATTACAAAATAATACTTGACACTCATCGCAGCCCACGAACGATTATAACTGTGATATAACAAGCCACTAAATCAGATTCCAGAAGAATCCAAAAACACTTTTACAGCTATCGACAATAAAACTATGTAAGAAATTTTTAGATTATACCATAGTGCAAAGCTGAAATATTGCCTAGCTATATCTATTAATTGAGCTCAAAACAGTTAATGCTATTCATAGCATAAAGCACAAAAAGTATTTCTATATGTCTCAACCTAATCAGTAATAATACATTACAAGAACTCTATCAGCACTAACTTAAATTCAGTGCAAGACAAATTATTAATATGGACCACCCCTAACTCAGCATTAACCAGCAACGCTGACTCAAGTTACCGCTTAAGTTACAAGTAACGTTCGATCTAGCACACCAGCGCAAATGAATCATTAGCAAGTAGTATTGATTATCATGATCCAAATAACTAATATCAGCTAGATTAATATGACAGGAATTGTTCGTGGCAGTCATACTTATTGTAGATTATACGGGTAGCGTTACTACATACTAACGCTAGCGATTATTACTTCTCTATCCTAACCATAATGTCAGACATGCCAGACTCAACTTAGCAATAAGAGATAATAAACCTAAATCCATATAACGCTAGATTAGATATCCTGTTCGCCAATTAATATTCTCAACGCAGTGCATAATTGCAGCAATGCTTCAAGCTTAAACGTATTAATAGACTTACATATGCTTTGTGTTATAGACTTTTAGTATTGATCAGTAACCTTTGTAAGTACACATATTCAAGCTTTTTATCTTTATTGAGCACCACAAAATATAGAGCTCTTCTCACATAAAATCCAAACCATACAATGCCTGCGCCTACTCGCTATGCTAACTGAGGTTATTACACCCTAGGTGTTGCACTGATAATTAAATATTACTAGCATACTAACTTTAACCTGTAATACGTGTAGTACACATTATGCTAATTATTACTAATAGCGACGATACTCTGAAAGCCAACAACCATGTAAGAAACCATTACATTTTAACTGTAAAATTTATTACAACACAAGTGCTTGCGTTTAAATATAGTTTAAAAATAACAATACCTAACCAATATAACCTAACATTGACTTTGTCAGGTTTATAATAATTTTATTGTTGCGCTAACTAAAGACTTTAACAAGTCTGACAATTTATAAAATATGCTGTAAAGCGATTGCTTCAGCAGAAAGCGAAGTCGAGCGTTGCACCAGTTATAGCAATAAATCGTTTGAGTCGAATATTACGTTAACCAAGCCAACCAGGTGTAACTAGTTTAAGTTTTTATCGTTGCTATCTTTTAAAGAGAGCACTAGTATACTGAAGTTTTATCGACTATCACTACATTGATAACATCCATCAGCCCTACATCATACTCAAGCAACACAATAAGAAATTTTTTTAAAAAAAATATTTTTAGATTATTCAAGTAATCTTACGCGCATAATATACATATATCAACATTATTATGTTGATGCAGATCAATTGAAACATTGCAGATTAATGCCCAGCATGCCCTTACGCTAAATAAACAAAATGATGGCAGTGATAAAATTTAGCTCAATAAATGAGCAGATATACTATCTTTACTTGGCAAACTATTGAGTATCAATTTAGAAATCAATGTATACGATAAATATCGTAAGCGCACAACGTAGCATACCTTGGTAAGATTTAGTTTTTATGACACACTTATGATCGCGCGTTCGTAAGAACGTTAGTTATTTAAATACGTGCGGTATACACGTAACTGTCTCAGAAAATATACACCTCAAGACAAATTATATCACGGAACAAGCATACTAGTAAGTTTATAGACATAGCAAATCTATACATGTCGTTCTTTATAGAGGTATACTGCATATTACCTACCCTAGTATTATACATTTATGCTCATAGTTAGACATATATTATGAATGCGTGCCAATAGCTTTGGCAAATAAATTACAAAAGTGACATACATATCACCAAACAAAAAATCACAAACACGGTTACAACAAACACCGTGCTACGATTCAGATTTCGTTATGCAACACCAGCTAAGCTGATCAGCCATGCAAGCGCAGCTTATGCTCACATCATAAGAATAGCTACCAGGCTTATAATTACAGTTAAAGAAGTAAACCGTCGACTATCATTGGTAGAAATCACTAATATTATATAATCGATGATATGCAGGAGATAAAAGAGCACAGCAAACGGTACGCTAATATGCTTAAGCATATTAGCGTACGCGATAAAAATTTACCAGTCAAATTAATAACAACACCGAGCTACAAACTATTGTAGTACTAAAAATACTACTTCTGTCACTTAACTTAACAAAAATCTTCAATTTTTAACTAGAAGCTGCTTCTTATGTATAAGAGCTGCAAGCTTAGGGTAATATTTCTATGGGTGCAGATTTCTTAATAAATCTTGTATCTTTGCTGTTTAAATGCAGCAGTCTTGATACTTCATTTTTCTTATCATGAATTACTGCTTTGATCAACTAACACACCAGTAACGACAGGGGACAAGGTAGGTACCTGCTTGGTCAATTTGAGAGTTAGCTAGGTTTTATCTGGACAGCAGTCTAAGCGCGCAATATCGATAATATTTCTCAATGCGCTGATCAGATATACGTGCACTATCGCAGCCACTAACTATAGTTGACTAGTTTTTTCTTCAAAATATAGCAGCAATAGATCTTTTAGCGAATCTTAGTTGAGTAACATACCAAATGCTATTGGCTTTGACCTATAGCTAAAACTAGCTGAGTGGCCAACTCAAACTTTCAGTTTGTTTAGCTGTCGCGATAAGTTCGTCATCGCTATCTCAATACATAAAAATATTAAGCTAATTTTCGTATTTCACTAGGAATATTGTTAGGTATACCTTAACTGGGTAAGAGAAAATTACTATTTTGTGCGCTATCCAGATAAAAACTAAAGCTAGTGTAATCTAAATACTTGCAAGTTATTATAGCGCTATACTAGAGATATTTACAAAAATATTATCATTACTTTATTGAAATTACATCCTGAGTTGCACCGAATACACGTTTATACATAAAAATCGCAAGTTAACATAACTTCGCCATAGCTCTACTATGTCCATCTTATTTAAGAGACTAAATTTTAGTAGATGGCATCAGCCATGCACTACCACTTTAGTATATAACTAAAAACGCAAGTTATGGTGGTAATGCCTGCATGAAGCTTTGGTTGGTTACAACAATAACCTGCTATTATAGTAGGTATTTTGACAAGCAATTGACAATTGTTTCCTATACTATAGTTAACTAAGTTCATTTTCTATAGGTTAGTGGTCAATATGCGCATAAAAACATCTAATAGTAAAGCAAAGCCAGCTCCGGCTGTTGAAACCAGCGAATCAATAAACAGCCAGATTGCTGATTTTCTCAAATCAGGCGGCAAAATTCAGCAAATTGCCAAGGGCGTAAGTGGCCAGACTTTCGGTCTATCCAAGCAGGTTGGCCTAGACAAAAAGTAATACCTATTAAATATGTCTGGCTCTTGGCGTCTTACTATAAAGGCGCCAGGACTCGAATAAAAAAGTATTTTTCTGTTACATCTCCTAATGCACTCATCCACAACATAGCTCACTACTCAGTATTCGCTGACATATTTGCATACATCTAGCACAAGTTGGCCTGCTAGATTTTTTATTATGACTGCTTTCTCGGTCAACTATCATGCGCAGGCGTGGACATTGCAATGTCGAATCCGTAAGCTTCAAGTACAGATTGAGCACTACGCCTAGAGTTGCAGTATGTTAAAAACATAATTAAGTGTGCTTAATCTAGCAAACAGTTCATTCTATCGCAGTCTAAACATGAGCCACAATAACAACTTATATTTCGGCAAATTGTTTTGCTCAATACAAATCAGCTCTCTACTAAGAATCTCAAGATCGATTTGTACATGTACTGCAAGCACCAGTTTGGTTAGATTCATAATCTATAAATCAGCGTAACTATACCACTTAGTAAAGCTCTAGAAGAATAGCTGAATGATCTGGGTAAAGTCGCCTGTTATTTACAATAAGCACTATCAGCAAGGGAAACAAGCTGATGTTCTTTCGCAGTTTATGGTGCATGAATTGATAGCTGAAGATTAGCACCTACCCTGTCATCTGCAAGGCAGGTGTTATCAACCGTTGCACTACAAGAATTATTTGATGATGTCCAGCAGAAGCTCGAGCGCTAAGTTAAGATTTATATGTGCTGTATCAATTTCAAGAGTGGCCTCCACGGGTACTTCATAAGGGCTGCCAACGCCAGAAAAATTTAGCAATTGCCCGGCCCTAGCTTTTTTATATAGTCCCTTTACATCCCGCTTTTCACACACCTCAAGTGTTGTGCTTACATATACCTCGACAAAACGATCATTCCCAATTAACTCTTTTGCCATTTGCCGCTCTCTTCTAAACGGCGAGATAAACGCTGTCAATACGGTAAGTCCAGCATCCATCATTAGCTTAGCTACTTCTGCAATACGTCGAATATTTTCTGCACGATCTATATCAGTAAAACCCAAATCTCTGCTTAAGCCATGACGTAGGTTATCGCCATCCAAAATATATGTACGATAGTTTTTAGCATGCAATTCAAGTTCTAAGGCGTTGGCCAGGGTAGATTTTCCTGATCCTGACAGCCCCGTAAACCAGATGACTTTTCCTTTGTGGCCATTCAGCTTTTCACGGTCCTCCCGCGTAACTGAGAGTATTTGCCTATGTATGTTTTGTACTCGACGCAGGTTATGATTAGTCATAGCCTACCGCGATTGCGGCAGGCTATGATGCCATCAACCAGAATAAAACTTCTAAAGATTTTTGACTGTTGATGGTTATCGCATACTAACGGTTTAGTAGTTATGAGCGCAGAAGCTCTGATATCGTTAAGCAAAAGATTGCGACTAGCGTCACGAGTAAAAGTGTTAATATCACTGTGAAATTTTATGTTGGTACTTGAAGTAAACATCCATCGTATCGCTAGTATAATATTATAACAACTATGCAGCGCTGCATTTTTATTTATCCAGCTCTATACTATTTAGAACTAATCGGTGATCTCTATTGAGCTCTAGCTCAATAAAATATATCTCCCTACGATACGTCGATTTCCTTACTCAGTTTTAGATATAACCTTATCTACACTAGCAGTAGACCGCATTGAACTATTCATGTTAATTATGTCATGAATCGTAGTGACTTAGCTGGAGCGGCCTGCATAAATTTTGTTACTAACGTAGACCCGCCCTGCAGCAATACAGTCATTGCATTCTCGGCACAAAACGTATAATCAATTTACCAATTACACCAAGAAATATTAATCATCTGCATCCAAAAGAAGCAACCTCCAAGGTTTTTAGGCCACATGTCAAGTATATGCCGTTATACCAAGGCGTTGCAGTAAAAGCTTGGTAATGTTGTCATCCTAGGGTGCGCCGAGTAATATACGAACGATTTTCTCGAAATTTAGGCTTTGTGAAAACCGATAAAGATTATCAATAATTTGCCAAATAATACGCTAGTCGAGTCAGACTAAATCTATCTTATATATAGTTCAGATAACCTGTAATATACCTACTATAGATATCAGGTAAATATACCTATGGATTTGCATTAGCCAACCTTGATTAGTGCCAATCAAAATTATTGCAATATCGGTGATCGACGTGCAAGTGACTATATTATGCGTGTGTTGCTCGTAACTAGTAGTGTGTTCGTGACAAAAAATTTACATTTAATAGTAAAAACGGTAGGCAACATCAATGATTATGTCTTGATCAAGTTTTACGTACAGGCTATCTAACGAGTGATGCGAAATAAAGATTTATACTATGAATAGTATATTTTCTTAAGTCGGTTTGCGGTGTTATCAACTAATGGTCAATAGGCTGCAGTGTATCCTACAATAAAAGTCTGACCAACGTCCTGTATCGTAATCCAATTTTCTATCAACCCTTGATAGGTGATAAAGTATATCTGGTCATAATTATTCTGTTGAGCGAAATAAACTTTCTACTACTTAATCACGTATTGACACAAGTGATTAAGGTGCAATCAGATATTTACACTATTTTCTTTGTTTTAATACTAGAGGTACAGTCGACGTCAATCGCTAGGTTTTGTTGATTGGAGTACATAGACCTTAGTAGTTCTAGTATTATATCAGTGGCGTTATGGCATTTGACTCCAACCAGCTAATTAGCAAATCACAAATAAACGCAAGAAAGCGCCAGTTGCGTATTTAATTTTTTTATCTGACAGTCACTTTATACATGAATCATATATGATAAGTGCATTACCGCTATACATGACGCCTAGTTTTAATTTTACTAAATATAGATGGACTAATGAAATTGGTATTTTTAATAGATATATTGCCAAATATAAAGTTTTGCTTAGTTTTGCAATGGGAATACGCAAATACGATTTGATAAAATCCTTATAAGTGCTACAGGAGTTTTGCTTTTTATAACCATGGTCATAGCTCTTATTGATTAGTTTAGCTGTAAAGTGCAATACGTACTTTAGCGCAGCTTTCACTTCATCACTGCGAGTACTATATTTAATACTAGGTTAATTTTATTATTACCTAAAACTTGCTATAATCTTGTAGTTTTAGTCCAGTATACGTGCAGTGCAAAACTATAGTCAAAGAGGTTTATGTTTTATTGATCATTGCGTAATTGATAACTGTCCACAGGCTAGCGTAAAGTAATGCATTGACCATGAAGCTCAGTTGGCTAATTAGAATAATGAGCAGCCAGCTCTACAACACAAGCAACTATTTGTCTGGTTATGGCGTAACTGACTTACTATAGTTGATGTATTGATGAAGCGCTTGAATCTAACAGATCTGCTCAGCAATAGGCCTTATGCACACTAATTCTTAGCAAATAAATAATTTACTATGAAGACTGGATTACATCCGGCGTCAATCTAACCGTTATCTACAATTTTGTAGTAACTCTTAACAATACCCTCCTATGCGGTTAAGTTGTAGATGATTTGTACGCTTTTGACTTAAGCGACTCCAAGTACAAAGTAAAGACTTTACCTGGGCAATATGACGTACGTAATAGGCTTACATCTAATACTAGCGCAAACTAAGCAACGCTAATCATATATTACAGCTAGTGCGTCATACCTATCTTAATAGGATGGTGAGACACCTACTAGTATATCAATATACACTAGTAGGTGCGTGTTTATAAGCATTGCATTAAGTTTATAATAGTGTCTAAAAATTGAGCAATATAGCTAAGGCAGTAGTCAGTAGCGTGCGCCTCTAACATTATCAATATACATAAAAGTATGGTTGTTAGTTATACTAATATAGTTGTATGTATTATTATTTTATGATTGTTGAAAGTTTTTTCAAAATCTAAAGTAATGGCAAACTATATGGTATTTTATAGCTTATTTAGTTAGTTGTGTCTACTTAATTCAGTGTGCATCAAGCACAGCTTATTGTAGTAGTAAATATATTGTATACCTAGTGTCAACTATTTCGAGTGATGCAAAATATTCATAAGCTAAATGCGCATCCACCATATATGAAAAAACACCGAAGCTATTCTTGTTAGAATTGATTATTCTAGCTTTTATAGCATTATGCAATATATTTCTTGATATCTATTACGATACATTGTTTATATTATTTGCAATAAACTACTTACGGCATAAAGAACGCTGCTTAATATCAATCATGATTGAACATTCAATGCCTACGTATAACTGCCTCAATTTTATTGCTGATTTATACTGTCACTATTTTAGTCTACAACATGGTTGTACCAGATACTTGCGAGTTAATTGTCTGAAAAGATTAATCCACTATGAAACAGCTAACTAAATTATTGCCGTGAGCAAATCGAAAAATATTACACCGAGCACTCAGCATAAAAATTTTCATTTTAGTAAAATAGTTAAGTTAGCTGGAAACTTTAATGCGGCCCCATTGCTGTGGGTTAAAAGATTGCCTACCACTACAAAAAACGAGACGACTGCAGTAACCTTATTTGTCATGCCTGACAATACTTACTTTATACAAGTAGCGGTCTTAATGTATTCGTATAATTGAGACGCCCTTTAAGGAATAGCTTGAGTCAGGGATAACCCGACCACGCCAAGCAATATAGTTACTATTACTGAATATTAGTCATTTATGATTACAGCTTTAAAAGCTATCACATCAACATTTTTTAGCAGTGTTGCGGTTGTTTAGATAGCGACCTGCCAAGCTTAGTATTTAACTATTAGGTTTATATGATGTGATCTGAATGACGCATGAAATAATAAAACACTATCAAAAAATAGCTATTTTGCTGTTTACAGAACCAGTCTACAGATGTACTGGCACTTTACTGCGGCCGTACACAGTTAGTTAGTAACTCTCATGGTACACTTCTTTCCTCATAACTGTTTGCGAAAGTTACGCACTTTTTAAACGCTTTTATTCAGGGAATGGCGTGCAACAACACTAACAGGCTTCAGCTAAGCTAGTCATAGATTGATGATAATGAAGATTAGTTTGAATGTAGTCTAACCTTCTTAAAATTAGATGAATAGGCATCTTAACCTATGAAATAGGTTGGAAGTATTGTTTACTATAGCTTTAAAGTTAAAATAAATTACTACTAATATGATAAAAAATTTGATAGGTAGCAACTACAAAAAGCAATCTTTTAAGAATATAGCTACAAGTAAAACTGACGAAATATTCGTACAATACAAAGATATGCGGCATCTTTTGATAAAGATGCATCAAACAAACTCAGGGCTGCCGCAAGAATGAATGGAGTCAAGCATTATCGAGATGAGCACCTAAAGTTTTTTTAGTTAACCAGTTTATATCAATAAACATTCATGTAGCTATGGTTAATAGCTTGTAACGCGCATGAAAATATTTCACTCAATAATTATCTTAATAACTGGCTGTGCTGGCTTTTTTAGTGCAAACTATCTATTGAACTAGTTAATCTAAATAGATGAGTCTATTATTGATCTAGACTAGCCGATGCGTGCCAGTAATTCAGAAAAAATCAGCTCGCTTAATGGTGACAAACTCTATGTATTAATTCGTAATTATATCATAAATACCAAACTATTTTGGTGTTGATTTGCTGAATATAAATCACACGCTACCCTGGAATGCGCTACTAAATTATATGCTTACAGCTTTCTTCGAACAAAAGGTTTTTTTTGACTGATATTGTCGGTATTTTCTATCTTTTGGAAGTAGAATACGCCTAAAGGAAAGTCCTGGATACCAATAATTAACGGTCTTACCAATTTCTGCAGATTTCGAACAACGAAGTCTATAGCCACCAGATAATAATAATATTATATGTATTGAGACTCAAGAGATATTAGACTAACAACATTCACTTGACTAGCATAGCTACAAGCGACCACCTAATATGTGCTTATCGCTGTACCTACAACTTACAAACACTAATGAATAATTACTTAAATTACTGTAGTCCATACAGTTTCACGGAAAAAATGCTTTCATCGATAACTGTGAACACTCTTGCAGGCAAAAAATACGATCGATATATGGCGACAGTCAGCAATTTCGTGTCTAGTAACACGTACAAAACTACCGCAGAACGCTATTCTTTAGTGCACTGGAAACCAGCACATGAAATAATACCTGCAAGTAAGATAAACGACTAAAACAAAAAAACTAAATATGAATATCGTCCACACATTTTATGTCTTGCTCGATGAACTGCATTGTCAAATGAGCAGTAAACCTCACCAAAATCAGAGTGCTTACATGACCGGATTACCATAGCCATGATCACCAGTACGCCATCAGTGCTAACAAGCTAGAGCATTAAGTCGAGGCTAGTTAAATCTGTCGAAACCGCTATCCATAAGACAGTCGAGTGGTATCTGGATAAAAGACTTTGGTTAGCAATATCCAATCCAGTGCTTACCGTGAACGATTTGTCTCTGACTCTATCGTTAAGGCCGTCTACAATTTTTATCGACCAAAATGTAGTTAGCTTAACCAAAGCTAGTGTATCAACGTAATAATCATAGCAGTGTTAACCGCTGTAGCATTAAGTTAATTTTAGCTTATTCACTATTGTATCAACTATGTATTCGCTGGCACTAGCAATATCATGTAATTAGAAATTGACCCAGAAAAACTGGCTAGCATTAATAATGATTATTAAGCCTACTCGAAGCCAGCCAAGCATCACGGCAATTCAAGACTCAACACCAAAAAATGCAGAATGCCTTCTCGCTACGCTTACTGGAATGAGGGGTACAGCGTGGCATGTATGCTTATAGATATTCTAGAGAAATCAACATGCTTAAACGTAAAGGAATTATTTTGGCTGGTGGTTCAGGCACTCGTCTACACCCTACAACCTTAGCAATTTCTAAACAGTTGTTACCAGTCTACAACAAGCCAATGATCTACTATCCACTAACTACGCTAATGCTAGCAGATATTCGCGATATTTTAATAATTTCTACACCACAAGATACTCCGCGCTTTGAACAACTGTTAGGTGACGGCAGCAATTGGGGTCTAAATATTTCATACACCGTACAAAACTCACCAGATGGCTTGGTGCAAGCCTTCCTCATCGGCAAAGACTTTATTGGCAAAGACTTGTCTGTGTTGGTGCTAGGCGACAACATTCATCATGGTCATAATTTTAATAAATTGCTCAAAAAAGCAACGCGCCATCAGGACGGCGCCAGCGTTTTCGCTTATCAAGTGAACGACCCTGAGCGTTATGGTGTTGTCGAGTTCGATGCCCATGGCAGGGCGATCAGCCTTGAAGAAAAGCCCCTCAAACCAAAATCAAACTATGCCATTACCGGTCTGTACTTCTATGATCAGGACGTGATTGAAATCGCTAGGAATATCAAGCCATCGCAGCGTGGCGAACTAGAAATCACCGACCTCAACCGTATCTACATGGAACGTGGCAAGCTATCAGTCGAGATCATAGGCCGCAGCTATGCATGGCTTGATACAGGCACTCATGATTCCTTATTCGAAGCCAGCAGCTTTATCGCTACACTTGAGCGCCGCCAAAACTTTAAAATTGCTTGCCCTGAAGAGATTGCTTTCCGTAAAAATTGGATCGATGCAGAGCAACTAGAGCGTCTAGCTACACCTCTACTTAAGAATAGTTATGGCCAATACCTAAAATGTCTAATGACCGAGAAAATTCATTCAATGAAGCACTCAGAGCTAGCAATATCAGGCGTTGTTTTAATCGAACCAAGAATTTTTAGTGACAAGCGTGGGTTTTTTTTTGAAAGCTTCAATAAAAAACAGTTTGAGAGCGCTATCGGCCGTTCAGTTAAGTTTGTTCAAGATAATCACTCGCACTCTATGCGCAACGTATTACGTGGTCTTCATTATCAAGTCTGCCAGCCTCAAGGAAAGCTAGTTCGTGTAGTATCAGGCGAGATTTTTGATGTAGCTGTCGATATCCGCAAAGGCTCCGCAACTTTCGGCCAATGGGTGGGAGAAGTTTTAAGCGCAGAAAACAAGCGCCAGCTCTGGGTTCCGGAAGGCTTTGCTCATGGATTTGTAGTGCTGAGCGAATCTGCAGAGCTGCTTTATAAGAGCACCAACTATTATGCGCCAGCTTATGAGCATTGCATTGCTTGGGATGATCCAAGCTTAGCAATTAAGTGGCCAATTATTGGCACACCAACTCTCTCAGAAAAAGATACTCAAGGGCAGTTGCTGTCGGCTGCTAAGGTGTTTGGCTAATGCAGCATTTTTCTGCGTCTCCCAGAGAGATAGTGGGGAGCTTATGGCGTAATCGCCAATTAATACTTACCTTAATTAAGCACGAAGTGTTAGGAAACTTTAATGGTTCAATTATAGGCGTGCTCTGGTCTTTCATAACGCCAACCATAATGCTTGCAGTGTACATCTTCGTCTTCAGTGGAATCTTCAAAGCGCGCTGGAATTCAGAAAGCACCTCGATGTCAGAATTTGGCATGGTGTTGTTTGTAGGGTTAATCATATTTAATATTTTTGCTGAATGCCTCAACAAAGGCCCAACACTTATTCTGGCTCACGTGAATTACGTTAAAAAAGTAGTGTTCCCGCTAGAAGTACTGCCATGGGTTTCGTTGGGGGGTGCACTGTTCCGTGCTGTAGTAAGCATTACTGTTTGGTTGACTGCCTACGTGATCCTTTTTGGTCTGCCCCATTTGACCGTGCTACTGCTACCATTTGTCGTGCTGCCATTGCTGCTTTTAATCATGGGACTAACTTGGTTTTTAGCTTCGCTTGGGGTTTATTTGCGAAATATCACACAGTTTGTGGCGCTTGTAACCACAGTAACCATGTTTCTGTCCCCAATCTTTTATCCAGCAAACGCCCTACCTGAGCGTTTCAAGATCCTACTACTGCTGAATCCTCTGACTTCTATTATAGAAGGTGGACGTGATGTGCTGTTCTGGGGTGTGGTGCCAGATTTACAGTTCCTTGCTATTTATTTTGTAGTTTCTCTTTTCATTGTATGGCTAGGTTTTGCTTGGTTCCAAAAAACTCGTAAAGGGTTTGCAGATGTCCTCTAATAACGTTATTACAGTACAAAATCTTAGTAAGTGCTACCAGCTTTACGCTAAACCGTATGACCGCTTGAAGCAGTCAATTTATCCACGTATTCAAGAGTTTTTTGGCATACAAAAAAAACAGTACTTCAATGAGTTTTGGTCGTTGCGAGATGTGTCCTTCGAAATCAAAAAAGGTGAGACAGTTGGTATTATCGGTCGCAATGGTAGCGGCAAGTCTACACTATTGCAGGTTATTTGTGGAACGCTCAGCCAGACTGCAGGCTCAAGCAAGACAAATGGGCGTATCGCAGCTCTGCTAGAGCTCGGCTCAGGGTTTAACCAGGAGCTCACAGGACGCGAAAATATTTACATGAATGGCGCTATTATGGGCTTAAACAGACAGAAAATAGAAGATCGTTTCGATGATATTGCTGCATTTGCCGATATCGGTTTATTCCTAGAACAGCCAGTGAAAACTTACTCTAATGGCATGTTTGTGCGACTTGCTTTTGCCTGCAACATTATGTCTGATCCAGAAATCATGATCATCGACGAGGCGTTGTCTGTTGGCGATATGAATTTTCATGCTAAGTGCATGACAGCGCTTATGCAAATTAAAGAAAGTGGGGCAACCATTCTTTTTGTGAGCCATGATATGGGGACCGTTAAAAGCCTTTGCTCCCGCTGTATATACCTGGATAATGGCAAGATAGTTGCCGTAGGGTCATCAGCTGATGTGGCTGAGCTGTATATACGCTCAATGCACGAAGCAATGAATGCGGAACACCGCAAGCTTTCATGCGCATTAAAACCATTTGCCAAGTCAATTAATTTAATTGAGGCTACAAATAGGCTTCCGATTATAGCAGAAAAGGTTTTCAGAGTTGACCACGAGTTTGAGGCTCGAGTCGCTCAACACCGTTACGGTACAGGTCAAGTAAAAGCGCGCTCTGTCATATTATTAGATATGAATAATGAGTTCATAACTTTTCTTGATTTTAACCAGCAGGTAAAAATTAGAGTACACTTCGAGGCTTACACCGAGAAATTCGTGACACTCAATGTCAGTGTTTTTGATGAGAAAAAAAACAACATCACTGGATGTGGATTCCAGCATGTAAATCAACCTTACCTGCTAACCAGGCCTGGTGGCAGATACCTTGCGGAGTATATATTCAGAATGCCGTTACAAGAGGGATGCTACTCGTTAAGAATCAATATTTCTTCGGTTATTGTTGATAACGAATCTGTAGAGTTCCTTGATTTGATCAATGATGCCGTCATTTTCCATGTTGCTCGTTGGGAAAACGCTAGGGTTTGGTCTCAAGTCCATCAGTTCGCAAAACTGAAGCTTGAGGAGCTACAGTGAGCGAACAAATCAAACAAGCCTTTATCATAGGTACAGGACGCTGTGGTACGACTTGGCTTGGACAAATGTTGAACAGTAACCCGGTACTTTGTGTGCCGCCAGAAATTCAATTACTATTCGAATATTCAGGCAATGGTAACCGGCTGTATGAAGAATACTTGCTTACCAAAGAGCAGGGGCTCGATACAAACCAATTAATTTCAATCATTGAACGTGGTTGCCCGCATAATCTTTATCAGTTTTTTGACTACCCCGCATTCTGCCGTCAACACACTACGCCAAAACGTTCACTGCGCGAGTTCGTTACCGCTTTTTATTCAGCTATTGCTAAAAGCCATGGTAAACTTTGGCTTATTGAGCAAACTCCGTGGTATGGACAGCGCATTGATTTAGCTACAAGCCTGTTTCCAGATGCACAATTTATTCATGTTGTGCGTGATGGGCGTGACGTCGCGTTGTCGTTCTCGCGTACTACATGGTGGCATCAATCTACACGTTTGAACCTTTCCAGGTGGCAGAGAGAAGTCAAGAAAATTGCACTGGACGCACAGTATTTCCTTAAACCTGAGGCTTATTTGGAAGTTAAATATGAAAACCTAGTAGCAGATACTGCGGTAGAACTGAAAAAAATCTGTCAATTCCTTGGTGTTAATTTTGATATAGCGATGCTAGATCCACATGGCTTCATTGATTATAACCAATTTTGTAAGTTTGACCTAGATCAGGTTTCGTCACAGGCCTACTCAGTGTGGTATAAACAAAAAAATCAAACTGTGTTTGCAGATAACGTTGAGGCCTGGCGCAAAAATGATATTGCTTTTGATAGAAGCCTCCCGTCAGAGATCTCTAGCTGGTTGTCTTATTATGGATATCCAATCGAATTTACTGATGAGGCTGAGACGGCAAATCTTCATCTTCGTGAATACAGCCTAAATGCGTTAGAACAAGACAATATAGAAAAGTCCCAGCATATTCAGACGCTAGAACAGTCTGTGGCTGATTACGTTCAACATACTCATATTGGTAACGTTAAATCTAGTTGAGAATAACCGTGCTGCTCATAGCGAATTACTAGACCATTTAAACAGTGCTGTTCACGTCATGAGGCATGATAATACTGAGCACGTAGACAAAAGTTATGCATTAAAGAAAATATTTATAAGGCAGAACAAAGAAGTACAAGCTATAGAGCAAAAACAGATAGCTAAGGAAAACCAGCTTGACGAGGTAGAGCAAAAGATAAACGATTTGAGACAAAAGATTGATGATTGCACTAATTGATTGCTGGGAACTAAGCAATCAATTAGTTGTTTATGCAGAGCAGACCGTAGCACTTGAGTAAGCGCTGCAAGTAAGTGAACAAATTCTCAAGTAAACTAACAAAGTTAATGAAACTCTAAAATATACAGTATAAATTATAGTAAGCGCATGAATATGCTTAAGATAACACCAGCCAAATAGATAAAATAGTAAAAAATTACCAAAATATCTCTACGTGTAGAGAGAGTTTAATTTCACAACAAACTATTTTAGTTGATGTATTGAATTTAATAAGTCAATAGTACACAAAAGAAATCACACATCTAATGCTTAGTGACATTATCAGTGTTAATACAAATTCTCAACTTATTTAGAAAACGTTTAAAAAATCGTAGATAAGTAACTATTAATTCAGGATTTGAAAGTTTATCTTAATGAATTTAAGTATTCGTGGTATGGAGTCCTAAGAAAGCATCTTAGTAAATGAGATATCATTAATGTTTACTTGAGAGCCTCATGAATATTACAGTTACCAAACCATTTATGCCGCCATATGCCGACTATCAACGCTACCTAGCTGGCATATGGTCTCGCGAGTGGTTAACTAATAATGGCCCTTTGTTAAATGAGCTAGAAATTAAGCTCAAGGAGTGTCTCTCTGTTAAAAATCTACTATTTTTGAGCAACGGCACTGCTGCGCTGCAAATTGCAATCCGCGCGCTTGAGCTTCATGGCGAAATCATCACTACGCCATTCAGTTATGTCGCAACCACTTCCAGTATCGTCTGGGAGCATTGCACGCCTGTCATGGTCGATATCTGCCCGGACACGCTGAACATTGATGCTAACTTGATCGAACAAGCTATCACCGAAAAGACTACTGCTATCCTTGCGACGCATGTCTTCGGTAACCCATGCGACGTAGAAGCGATTGCTGTTATTACTAAAAAGTATAACTTAAAAATGATTTATGATGCGGCGCACGCTTTTGGCACTCAGCACAAAGGTAAGTCTTTGCTTGCTTACGGTGACGTATCGACGTGCAGTTTTCACTCTACAAAGCTTTTTCATACTGTGGAAGGTGGTGCGGTAATTAGCCCACATGCAAATATCTCTAAACGTATGGCAATGATGAGAAACTTTGGTCATTCCTCGGCTAACGATTTCGGCGACGTCGGTATCAACGGTAAAAACTCAGAGTTCCATGCTGCGATGGGTTTATGCAATATTAAGCATATGCCAGAAATCCTGAAAGTACGCCGGCGGCTGTGCGAACGTTATGTGCAAAACCTTAAAGGACTGCCAGTTAGCTTACAGAAAATTTTACCAAAGACAGAATATAATTACGCGTATTTTCCGGTAATGTTTGAAAGCGAGGCAACACTTTTGAAGTTAGTGGAGATTTTTAATTTAAACAGCATCTACCCGCGTCGTTATTTCTACCCATCATTAACTAAACTTCCGTATATCCATGGGCAAAACGCCAGTGTTGCAGAAGATATTTCTCGCAGAATTTTATGCTTACCACTTTATCACACCCTTTCTTTGGAAGAGGTAGATATGATATGCCGACTAGTTAAATACAATTAGTCTTGGCTAGCGGTTTTTTTGTAAATATAAATATTGAAAATAACTGTACATAATAGTACATATGTATACGTGGGCAACGATGTAAGTATGAATGCTTACTTGCTGTTGCCACACTCTGAAAAGTTTAATATTTTATTTATCTTTACGTTATACCAGAGCGCGAAGCTTATACTGCATAACATCGAATGTGACAAGAGGATCAAGTCATTTGATTCACTGTGCTTCGAGAAAGTTATTATTACCCAGCAAGTAATTTATCATTATATCACTGATCAACATTTGCACCAGACTAATAAAATCGAGATGATTTTCGGTGTAGCAATGCTTGAACTTACTAGTAAACAGCTACTGGCTAAGAAAAGCTATTGTGGTGGTCAATAAAATAACGTCTGGATATTTACTTTATGGCGTATAAATATACGCTACATAGTAAAGTACATGGATTATGATGTTTTTTTATCAGCACGGCCAGAATTTTATTCTAAGGCTATGGCAGCCTTTTTTTCATGTAGTCGATCTCTTTAATAAAAGAGTTATCAGCGTTAATTTCTTTGCTGATCAAATCAAGTTTCATGATTCCCGAAACCGTGATTAATTTCATAGCTTCTTCCAGAATCTGGATATCATGATGTTGCCTAATATTAGCGGAAAAATCTTCCCTAGCTCATTTGATTGTTTCTCTACCGTTAGCCGCACTAAAATTGCGCTGCGTAGTATCGCGGTTTTTGCCTATGATGAGTTCAACTCCACTACAGGCCGGTTTACGGCCGGTAAGATATTTTACCGATTAAATACGATCTATGGGATATCGTAAGATTGGTTAGAAAATATTATGCTAATAATGAAGCTTTAAAAACATTTGGTGAGACTGGTATCAGTCGTGTTTGCATATTGTACAGCCATAACGCTCAACTTGCATTAAGCTTAGAAGTACGACCTCAAGTCGTAAATAATCCGATATTTTGTCTGCGAGAATCAACCTTTTGCTAATGCAATACATATAGTGAGCACTAGGTAGTACGAAAGACATCACTTCTATATATCCAGCACCTGGTGTACATGGCCGACTTAGCAGATTGCTTAAATATTGCCCTAAACCGATAAAAAGTTTATCGCCCTTGGGAGACCAGTTATGTCTGTTGAAAAATCGAATATATTACGTAACACTGATAGTATTCCGCTAGTCAGCGTCGTAGTGCCGTCTTATAACTATGCAAAATATATTAGCAAAGCTATTAATAGTGTCATAAACCAGAGCTTTTCAAACTTTGAATTACTGATCTCTGATGACTGCTCACTAGATAATAGCTGGGAAGTAATTTGTAACTTTAATGATCCACGTATTCGGACTTTCCAACAAGAAAAAAACCTTGGGCCTGTTGGTAACCTTATATTTCTAATTCAACAGGCACGTGGCAAATATATTGCGCTGCTAAATTCTGATGATACCTGGTACCCATTAAAACTTAGCAAGCAAGTTATGATCCTTACCGCGCAACCTAAATTAGGCGCCTGCTTTACATGGGCAAAGTTAGTCAATGAAACAGGTAAAGGAATATCCGGGCCAGAGGTGATTTGGAATGATGTATTTAGACAACCTAACCGCACTCAAGCAGAATGGCTGAAATACTTCTTTTTAAAAGGTAACAGCATTTGTCATCCGAGCATGCTAGTGCGCAAAGAAGTGTTTGATAAGCTTGGTTATTACAACCCTGGTTTAAGACAACTGCCAGATTTTGATATGTGGATCCGGCTAGTTAAGCAGTTTCCGATTTATATTATCCAAGAGAACCTAGTTACCCATATGCGCAGTGGCAATAATATCAGTGCAGTTTCGCTAGAAAACTCAGCACGAAACTTAACAGAGTTAGTCGAGATATTTAGTTTATTCTTTGAGTCGCTTGCGGATGAAGTCTTTACTGATGGGTTTTCTGAATACTTTAAACTCAAAGGAGTACCTGTTACTCAGGCTAGGCTAGAAGCCGAGAAATTCTTCTTGCTGTTAGAAAGTGCGTTTGTGCAAGCCTCTGGTAAGGCTGCGGCATTATCCTGGTTTATCAAGAGGTGCACAAATCCTGAATTCGAGCGTGTATTGCGCGATGAATATATGTTTTCAATTTTTGATTTCTACCAGATAACTGGGCAGGCTGGGTTTGGCCATTTTTTTATGGCTGCCAATCAAGCTCCTATTCCTATATCTACTTCGGTAGATGAAATCAACATAAACACGTTAAAACAAGGTCGTATTATCTACTTTTTAAAATGCATAGTACGCCACTTACGCCAAGAGCGATAGCGTATCAATACTTAGGACCTTTAAGTTAAAGCAAGCAGATCAAATGCACATCAGCATACGCCTGCCAGAATAGCGAAAAATTTTTAGAGATTATTATGAAAACATTTTTTGGTCTTATTGGTGCCGGTGGACATGGTAAAGAAATAATGCCCATGCTACGATCGATGATTGAGAGTACACTAGCAGGATCAAACTATGAATTATTATTTATCGTAGAGAATCTCAAAACACCAACTTATATTAATGAATATCCCGTAATTAGCCTACAAGCCTTTTTTAGGCTTCATGGCATTAAGCGATTTAACATTACAATCAGTAATTCTAAAAAGCGGCAGAGAATTGCAGAAAGTTGCATGGCTCAAGGTGTTTTACCTTTTTCGTTGATTGCTCCTAGTGCAATTTTATTGGATAGTAACGAGATTGGCGAAGGAGTCATGATCTCTACGCAAACCATCATTACTTCTAATGTAAAAATTGGTCGTTTCTTTCAAGTCAATAACCAGTGCAATATTTCTCATGATTGTATTATAGGCGATTTTGTGACATTTGGACCTGGAGTGAGATGTAATGGAAACGTCACAATTGGTGATCATGCTTATATTGGCGCCGGTGCTCTGATTAAGCAAGGCAAGCCAGAGGCTCCATTAAAGATTGGTGCAGGAGCATTTGTTGGCATGGGTGCAGTTGTTATTAAAGATGTTGAGCCATATACGACTGTAGTAGGTAACCCTGCCAGGTTAATGGTGAAGTAATGTCAAATGCAAGCTTGCACTTTGATGTATCGGTGCTATTGGTTACCTATAATCACGAGTTATATATTGAGCGCACCTTAAACTCACTTTTTAGCCAAGATTTTTACGGCTCTATTGAGTTAGTAGTAACTGACGATGCTTCCTCTGATAATACGCTACAATATATTCAGCGCTATGAAGGTACAGACGCCCGTTTTACTTTTAAGTACCTTTCGCCTTCAGCAAACTTAGGCATCACTAAAAACTATCAACGCGGTTTTCTTGCTTGTTCTAGCCGCTATGTCGCGGTGCTAGAAGGCGATGATTATTGGAGCAGTCCATACAAGTTGACACGCCAGACTCAATTTCTCGATGAGCATTGGGAATGTGACCTTTGCTCCGTCAATTACTTTATTTATTATGAAAATAATGCAAGCTTTGTCAGTCGAGTCAAGCGCGGCGATGGTTATCGCCTTTTGAATGCGCGTGACTTGATTTTAGATAATCTAGTGGGTAATTTTTCTACTTGCCTCTATAGAAAGTCAGCATTAGAAGCATTGCCTGTTGAGTTGTTTAACATCCAATCTTACGATTGGATCATCAATATCTGCGTAGCTAGAAGCAGTCTAATTGGTTTTATTGAAGCACCCATGTCAGTTTATCGCATACATTTAAAAAATGCTTGGCATCAAGCTAATCGTACTAAGCAATTAGAAATGCAGCTGAGCCTGATTCCTACATACGACCAGCTTACAAATTATGTATTTCATGCCAGCTTCTTCAAGCTGCAACTTGATTTGCGCAGAGCGCTAGTGCTTTCACGTAACGATAAATGGTCAAGCAAAGTTGCACGCGCGGTAGCATGGAGCTCAGCTAACCTTGAACAGTTTATATCGCCAATAGTGATCAGACTTTTCGACGAAATTATACCTCCATTAATTAAAAAGATCATCCTTAAGATTCTCAAACCATAGAGAGAATTCATGAGTAATACTTTAATTAGCGTGATAATGGCGACCTTTAATCATGCGAGTTACGTAAAAGAAGCAATTACTAGCGTATTAAATCAGCATGGCGAACTGGAATTTTTGATTGCAGATGACGGTTCTACTGATGGTACCCGTGAGATTATTGAATCAATGATCGACCCTAGGATTCGTTTTTTTCCTCATTATAAAAATCGTGGTGCCTGCACAGTTACCAATGAGTTGATTGCCCTTTCAAAAGGGCAATTTATAGCACTGATTAACTCAGATGATTTTTGGTGCGACAACAACAAGTTAGCCTATCAATTGCAGATATTGCTTAAGAATCCACAGTTAGGGGCAACTTTTAGTCAAGCATATTTTATTGATAAACATGGCAACCATATTAGTAAAAACCGACTGACCTTTGGCTCAGTATTTGAGCAACAAAATCGATCTAGGGGCAAGTGGTTACGCCTTTTTTTCGATCAAGGTAACTGCATTTGCCACCCGACAATACTGATTAGGCGTGCATGTTATAATAATATAGGTGTTTACAATAACAACCTTCGACAGCTGCCTGATTTTGATATGTGGGTCCGACTAGTAAAAAAATACCAGATTTATATATCTGAGCAGCAGCTAATTAGCTTCCGTGTGTTACCAAGGCACAGCGCTAGCAGCCAAACAGTGGCCAATTCTATACGCTCAATGAATGAGCACTACTTAATTGCCACCTCATTCTTTCAGAACGTTAGAGCTCAAGAGCTTAAAGATGGATTTTGTGACCTACTGAAATATCCTAACATACCTAGTGACATACATCTTAACATCGAGAAAACGCTGCTTTTTTTCATGCCAAACAAAGCATTTAGCAAAGTATATGAGATAGTTGGTATACTCAAGCTCAATCGACTCCTCAGCTCAGATAGACATCGAGAAGTGCTAGAAAAGGATTACAAAATTAATGCCAGCTGGTATCATCGCAAAATGCAGGAAGTTGCTGTGCTGCGTCCAAAGTTTTCGGCAGTAGTCAGCAATAATATTGCCAACCTAAAAAGTGTTTACTTAAGACTTTTTAGATCTTAATTAGTGAACAAAATACAAAACTTGAGAAGAAAAATTAATACGTTTTATCTGTCTGCCTGCTATTGTCAGGCTAGGTCTTCTTGCAGTCTCTGATACAGAACAATATAGACTATCAATAACTCAAACTCGTTATAGACAGTCTAGTCAAACACTTAAGTACCTTCTAGCGTTTATTTGAGTGATATAACTAGGCATATAATGCTATAGCTAGTGTTTTCTAAAAAGACGTAAAACTGCCCATCATAAAAAACTAAAAATTAATATGGCTTATTAACTGTACGAGCAACACGCACTCTTCGTCAAAGTGCAACAAAAGCTTTTTAAGACTAATCTAGCAAACTTAAACTTTGCCACTAAACTCAACATCAGAAAACTACATACATATTCAATCAAAATTATCTAGCAGGAAGATAATCTTTATTATAACTATAGCTTTACAAGCTCAGTGTTATGTTACAGCTCAACAAGTACTAATTAAAAATAACTTGAGCTACAGATATAAACTAGCATTAAATTACTTATGTCTATCCATGGTTAATGGTGTCTATACAGTAATGACCGGAGAAAGTACCTACTGCAAGTTATACGGGTACAGTAGATACCTGTTTATGTCGTACTACTCTAATTACAAAATACCTCATCAGCATTATGAGTACTAAATCCAGGTTTAGTATTGGCTACTATTTTTTTTGAATAGCAAAATACACTCAGTCAAGACGCCGGATCAGCCATGTACGAATTCACCTATTTAGCCATCTCTATAACACGTAGGATATTTTTTACGTGATCTATGCCAGTAAAACAAATATCTTTATTTAAGCTCTTAGGCCAGTTTTTGACATCTAAAACATAGCTATAATAGATTGTAGCATACAGTGAGATTATAGCCTATATAGCTGATCCAGCATATTCTGGGAATTTCAGCACTAAAATGAATAATGTAGCATTTTTACTATGACCTACTATACTATTCATTGCATAGCTGAAATCACTATATAACTTTTTAGGAGCTGGACAACTATAGTCATGAGATGTTGATTGGTCACTCCTTATGGAGGTAATCTCTAAATGTAAATGCGCTAGACGAAGAATAGCGCTAGAATGTTAGCAGATAACTTAAACTTAACTAGATTATTGAGGCATGTGATCAAACACATTCCAAAATAATATGTTCAAATAACTCCATTTGGCAAATGGCATCAGCATAAAACTACTATCAAAGGTATAGTTAGCAGTTAGCGAAGATTTTTGTTATGCTAGGTTCTTTAGTTCACTAGAAATCTTTAACGTTATCTGACAATTTTTTAAAAATACTTGAAACTATTACCCAATATCATTGACACATACTAAAAAATTGCCATTACCAAAAAAACTATGTTCTGTCTACAGCTAATTTGATAGCTGTTACAGCATATTAACACACAAAAAACCTGTTGTATCAACTACATTCAGTCCACGCTTACGTTTTAATTACCACAACTAGTAGTTGATATCAGAATTAACCTAAACCAGATCAAGACCTTAATAAGAACAAGAAACTTTCTCATTCATATCAAGAATAGTGTTAATATAAACACAATTTATAACTATAAAATCCAGATTTTTATAGTTTATAACAGCAGAATTAATACACAGACATAGCATAAATCTACTGTAGCACTAATCAAGAATAAAACCAGCAATAGCATCTATAAAGTGTATAATACCTTATCGATAATACATATTAAGGATATTCATTCAGCTATCAACTAATTCATAATTAACATTACTAACGATATATTCCATAACTTTAACTATAATACGGGGTATGTTTATATTATAAAATAGTCGAAAACATATGATATAATCTACATCATCATTAACCAGCAGACTATCAAAAAGCATGGTATGTAGAGTATGCCGATCAATTTTGATTATGCTTATCAAATAAGCAAAACTTATTGCGCTGAGATCAGTAGGCGGTTTATGCGGTGCCTACAAGGCACTAAGCACCTAATAAAAAAACTATAGATAGCCGCTAACTATGTATAGAATTAGTCTATAGATATAGAGACACTTTGCTGTGGTCGTATGCAGTTTACAGATGACTTAACAGTGCGTTTGTTTTCTTGCTGCTGTCTACTACGGCTGCGCACTTTTTGAACGTATTTATTTAGAAAATTGCGGATAGCAATACCGCATTCTTTAACCAGGATATTTGTGAGTTGATGATAATAGAGGTTCGTTTTAGTGTAGTAGTACTGTTTTACGATTAGCTAATTGTAATTAACTTATTACATAAGCGCAAGACACCATTCGCTATAATTTAAAACCTAGAATATAATACCGCTAGCATGATAAAACCTAATTAGTAACAACTCCAGCTATAAAGCTTACTAAGTTAACTATTGGTGAATATTTCAAAAAAACGTTATCATGATTAACATGAACAAAACATTTATATACTGCAAATTTATGCAGAATCGTATTTACAAAATACATCAAAAGACTTTCATACTACTTAAAAGTGTACGGAATTTAATATTATTTAAACTATAGTTTAAATTTTAGTCAGCCATTTTTTATTGGCAGACGGTTTATAGAAAACCTATGGTTAATACCTCTAATACGACTATAAAAGACTTAACTAAATGACTATCTTAGTAACTAGCAGTACTAATTTTTTATTAGTGCATACATTCTATTAGAGCCTATTCAGCTAAACTTATGAGATTAATCATGAATCTGAATAAGATAATCTATACTAGCAATTTAGTAAACCTTAGCTTGCTTACTGCAATATAAACTATGTGCCATCTTTAAATAAGCTGCTCAGTCACGCTTTTACTTTTAACTATTTTGTATATTACACTCGAATAAGTCTATATCTCCATGGCTAAGAACAACTAAGCGTTTACTTAAACAGACCAGCGCAAGAGCTAACAGCTTTTACTAGGTCAAATAAGGCTGCGAGAGAAAACTTGACAGGCTCCTATTAGGATATCTCTAGCTTGCTAGTATCGACTACTAATTACTGGAATAGCAGTTCGTACCTTTTCTCGGAAAAGCTAACTCCTTTGATTATCGTCTAAACTCTGGCAGGTAAATTACTGCTGGTATACGGCTATAGTAAGCACATTCATAGCTAGTTATACGTTAAAAAAACTACTATAGCACTATCCGTTGTATACTGGGACCTAATACGTTAAGCAAAACTTGCAATATAGACTGTTTTAAAAGCAGCTAACATAAATATCGTCTACACAATGTATACCTTGCTATATGAGTTATGACATCAAGTGAGTAATGCACTTTACGGAAACCAGATTCCATACGTGACTGATTACCATAGCAATGATTACCATTTGCTGAATCAATGCATGTACGATAAAACCAAAGCTTAATTGGAGACTAACTAAATATTTCTAGATTCATACCCACAAAAATGTAGATTAGTGCCTGGATAACCAGGATTGGTTCAGCAATATCCAATTTGGTTCTTACTATGAGTGGATCAAAAAACTATGCCAGGCGCTCGGCATGAAAATTCTTCTATTTGGTAAAAATGGCCAGATTGGCTGGGAGCTTCAACGCAGCCTAGCCCCTTTAGGTCAAGTTCTTGTGCTTGACTCAAAAAGCCAGAACTACTGCGGTGACCTAAATAATCTATATGGATTAGCCGCAACTGTGCGGCAATGTGCGCCTAATATCATCGTTAATGCCGCTGCCTACACCTCCGTAGATAAAGCCGAAAGCGAACCAGCCAAAGCTCTGCGTATTAACGCAGAAGCCCCAGCAGTATTGGCTACCGAGGCATTAAAGCTGAACGCCTTACTGGTACACTATTCTACTGACTATGTATTTGCCGGCACAGGTAATATACCTTGGCTAGAAAACGATCCGGTAGGACCGTTAAGCGTCTACGGTATAACCAAGCTAAAAGGCGAGCGGGCTATTCAGACTAGCGGTTGTGCACATTTAATTTTTCGTACTAGCTGGGTGTACGCAGCGCGTGGCAATAACTTCGCTAAAACCATGCTACGCTTGGCTATTGAGCGCGACAGCCTAAATGTGATTGATGACCAATTTGGTACCCCAACTGGGGCGGACCTGCTAGCCGACGTCACTGCTCAAGCGATCCGTACTATAGGCCTAAACCAGCAATTAAGTGGAATATACCACCTGGCTGCTGCGGGGGAAACTACATGGTACCGCTATGCTTGTTTTGTGCTAGAACAGGCGCAAGCAGCTGGTGTGCAACTCAAAGTAGAACCAGCCAACGTGAGTGCTATTACCACAGCAGCCTATCCGACGCCAGCTAAGCGCCCAGGTAACTCTAGACTCAATACCCAAAAACTACAAAATGTTTTATCATTGCACTTACCTAAATGGCAAGAAGGTGTAGAATTGATGGTTTCTAAACATTCTAAGAGATAAACATACTTAAACATAAATTAATTATTTTTGTCTTAGTTGGCCTAAGGACTTGTCTATACTCTGTAATCTTGGCAACTTCTAAACAGTTACTACTAATTTACGATAAACTAATGACTTACTGCTCGTTGGTCACGTTAATGCTTGCGTAATATTTGCAACATTTTAATTATTTCTAATTTATAGAACACTACGTGTTTCGAGTGCCTGTTAGGTAACAACAGAAATTAAGGCTTGGATATTTTATTCACCATGTACAATCCTAAGGATAATAGCGATAACGCAGGTATTTTATTATAAATGCAGACTGCATCGGTACGAACCTATAAGCATTGGTACCAGACAATAATCTCTATGATGGCTATATTTTTAATAAGTCACTTAATAGTATTGATGCTATTTTAAGATGGTATAAATATTATACGCTTGTCACTTAGCAGTCATGAGTATTATAGCGTTACCGAATTTGATGCCAAAATACTAGGCAAAGATTGCCCAACAGAAAAAATTTCTGAAACCAACATTCAGCTATACTGTGTTACTGGTCTATATTTCTATGATCATGGCATAGCTGAAATCGCCACAAACATCACATTATTGCAGCATAGTGAGCTAGAACTTACCAAAATCAACTGTCTTTACATATGAACAAGCTATTACGTCTTCTGGCTATAGGTTATAGCTATGCATAGCTGAACAAATAGCATACCCATGATTTTGTTATTTCAAAGCCAGGAGCTATATAATTATGCTTAAACTATGTTAAAAATTTAAAGTTACCTATCTTGATGGTAGTGAATTGCTTTTGATCATCATAGGATTGTTAAATAACAGCTATAACGTTTAGCCTATATCTTTATTTAAAGTAAAGTTATGAACTATATATTAAATGTCTGCTAAGCTAAAAAATTCATTTTATGAAACACTGAAAACTAGCGCTACTATATATTATTTTAATAAATGCTAGAGTTTTTTGATGATAAGTATAGCTTTTAAGAATTGTACTCAAAAGCAGTTTGAAGCGCTATATATCGTTATATTAAAGTACAATCCAGATAATAACTCTTGCTCTGCTAAAAATGTATTGCGCGCAGACATTTGCAACGTCTACTAAACTCAATGCAGGCTAGTTTATGTAGTGTGTGATGAGGTTTGTATATAGCTGCTGACACCAGTACAGACTTTATAGCTCTCAGCACATAGGTGAAGGAAATGTTAAGCATTAAAAAACAATAGCTAACCATAGATCTAGAAAAACTTGACTTAAATATTTATAGTCGTTAAATGAGTCTGCGAAATAGCTCTAAAAAAGCACTAATTATTATAGTTTGGTTCCAGATAGTTGCATTGTTTAGGATATTTCAAGCTTAACAGTTAAGTAATCAATTGATAGCACGCCAACTCTTTTGGCAAAAAATACTAAATGGTAACTATGGTCAGCTGCTAAGGTATGTAATTTAATACAGAATTTTCCTATTTCCCCTAAAAGATATTAGCGAACCAGTGACGTAATTGTTAATTGGTGCGAACATAATTCAGTTTAATGCATTCAAGAATGATCGTGGATCAATTACAGATATACTTTAGCTTTGCATAACACTACTAAATGTGTTAATTGCTCGCATCCTTATGCAAGCTCTATAGCGTACAGATCAAACTACGCTAATATTTACAGCGTAATTATCGAGTATTCTAACCTAAAAGCATCATCCAGATTATTACTATTGAAATTAAGAAAGCCTTAAGCATCCAAATTTTGGCTTTGAAGTGTAGGCTGCATATTTCTTGGCTGTATTAGCATACAGAACTCTAAGAACAGCAGAAAACTGCTACAGGTTTAAACTATTATTATGGTCAACCAGGAAGTTGATACTAACTACCTGTTATTTGGTAGCTACTTCATTTTAGGTAAGGTGACTACGGCCTTAATCCTTAAGTGTGTGATTCTAACAACTATCAATATCAGCTTGACATAGTCAGCGCTACGCCATCAACCAAATTCCCCAATAACATCCGCAATAATTTTGGCTTGCTCAACAGTGCTGCAGAAATGGCTTACTTATGTATAATAGTAAATATAATTATTTAGATAGCTCGCTATTCATGATAGCAAATAATTGTTTTGAATTTTGTCTGGCATTTTGAGGTAAATTTATTACTCACAATAAGTAATCTTTGTTAGGCTTATACGCGAAGAACTAATGATAATGCCGCTATAACTCTTAAAAAATTATTTAAAACTACACATAGTGATTCTGATTGTAAAAGAATAACTAACAGTAACGTCTAAATTTAAACTATACGTACAAACCTCTAAAAACGTAGCCTGGCTATACACCAAGATAACCTAGCGTTCTTCAGTACTACTAACTAGTTTATACACCATATAAAGTAAGTAATTAATGCGTAATTGCAACCACAGCCTTGCCATGCATTATGGTATCTAAACTTTTTATTTAGAACGTAGCTTTCATTGATATATTTAACACCAAGGATATTTGGTCAATACTGAGAATCAGTATATCTTTGATAGCAGCAACCGAACAGCAATGATATGCTGACTCTGACTCTGAAGAAAGTTCTGAACTACTTAATTTAAGCTAGATACAGTTCGCAACATCTAGCAAGCAGCTAAACAAACTTATAAGTACGCGTCTTGCAGATAATGGTTAATGTTGCATTAGTAACATTCAGCCTAGCTTATAGTAAACTGCTGTAACGCATTACCAGTGCAGCAAGTCAGTTACCTACCTATAAGTCAATTAGCTAATACTAAACGAACTAGTTAAACCTAGCTCGTCTTCTGTCTTAAGTTCAAAGTTCAGGACATAAATGATCTTGTTCTTTTTTTATAGTATTCGAAATCTCTTTACTCCAAACGCACTTCACTATACAGTGCGTTCAAGTGCGGAGTATTTTCGCAGTTGGCTATTGCAAGCAGCAAGACAATGATTTAAAACTAACCTTATATTATATAAATAATATTAAATATGCATAACGTGCCATCCACATCATCAAGTTAAACATATTCACAAGACTAATTACCAGGCCGATCGCAAGAATCATCACTTTCATAGAAATGTATGATTATACTGCAACTACAAGATCAAATGATTCATGGTGAAGATTAATACTCAGCACAAGGATACAGATTACCATGCCTGTACGAGCAAGCATTAGGTAGACAATGTTTGTAAATCTGTTTAATTATTGCTTTCTTAGCATATTTTTACTTATGCTGCATATAAGAAAATATGCCGAAAGGTGATCAACACCTGGTCATAGATATGCATAGATAGTAAAAGTAAAAATAGAAATTTACTAGAAGTAGCAGCGCTTAAAGGTTATAGAAGACATTAATTAGTTGTCCAAAATAACGACTATATAGCATCACTACAGACTTCATTTTAATTACACTATGTAAAATAATTTGTCTGGATATCTATATGACACGTCAACAACAGTAGCTATAAAGCTTGCAAAAAGTAAATAAGAACTTAACTAGTACATTCCTCAAAAGCTGCAATACCGCTCAAAATGGCCAGCTATAGTCGCTTATGAAGCTGTTATCAAAAATGACTCATATGTTATTACAGTGACGATGTCGCTTAATGGAGTCAAGTTGTTCTATGGTCGAGCTGTTTACATGGAAAATCTTAATTGTACGAATACATTAGGATCATAACATTATACTTGACAAAGATGAAGTAAACGTTTTATGTAAAATAATTAATGTTAGTCACCGCAACAATGTTAGTTTTTAAGTCAAGCATAAACACTTGACCTAAAGAAGATAGGCGGCGTTAAAGCTGCCAGCTAACTTAGTGATTTTACCAAGTAACAGGATTTTATATCGAACGCTAAGCGTAGTTTGCTTTGATATACACCATATAAAAACATAACTAACCATTTAATGGCGCATTTATCTATCTAAACAATTAACTTGCAGACAGTCAGCACAGCCTCACTATAGGACTAGCAGTAACAGTATAAAACTGTAATAAAGATAAAATATCTTTACGCAGGCACATCACACATATGTTATCATTAACAAAAATTAAAATGAGCATACTGCAGTTTTGCTTATATACAAAAAACAGCAAACCACACAAAACAAGATAGCTAAATGATTTTTTAATAAAAAATTACATATAATATCACAAAATAGTATACATCATTTAAATTTGCTTAGCTTGTGTGCTCCACATATGGAATATACATTTAACCTATCAATAGACACAAACTAGTGATAGCAATACAATTATTCTATAAAATTAATAACCATTACTTTTTACATACTAGTAACGCTAGAAGCGTTTGCAGCTAACTGCCGCTTAAGGCTATATTTATTTATATACAGACATAGCTAAACTAGCTATAATTCTGATAAACATATACAGACAAGTTGATCATTTCTTCCAAATCTTTCACCTCGCTGCTATATGGGGACAGATAAGCGTAATAGTTAGATTACGGTTGAGGCGTACCCAGTTACGCGTTAGCATTATACTAAAGACAATAGCCAGCTATATACGCTACATTTCTCCAACATAATTTTTTACCAGCTAAGCAGTAGCCAAATCTGAAACGCAACCTACGCTGTCTTTGTCCACAACGCTATTTATATTACTCGATGTTGATCACTCAGTTGCTGTATATCGACACGCGCTGCAAGCTTCTAAAATATCACGACTAGTAGTAATTGCCTAATCATATTATCTAAGTGGATTTTTTTACTATAAACATTACAAACTTTAGTGCTATATGTGCTTTATTTTAGCTGCTTATATGATTAATGCTAATTAATTAATTATTATATAAACTAGTTAAATAAGCACCTGCAATAGCTGGCACTCCTGCAGAACATGGAAGACCGAGCGATTATGGTCAATAATCAACCAGCATACCAAGGCATAAACGTATTATGCCAGTGCAGCAACTAGTGATCTTAACCACTACAGACGTCAAATACATTACTACCTACCATCACTACACTTCTGTCAGAATTAGCATATTTCATCTATAATACACTCCATAAGTATTATCGTCAAAAATATTTATAAGACTCATTGTTAATAAATTGGTATACGTCAAGCCAATAGCTAAGCATATTGTATAAATAATGTACTCTATTAAAGCATATACCAAAGCAAGTTAACCGTTATTTAGCGATATGGTTAATTGCCGGTTTTGCAAACCTTAGTATCATGTATTCTAATTCACCAACTGAATTTTATGGTTAATGCATAGTTCCACTAAAACTATGGTTTTTTCAATCTAAAGATAATCAATAAAAACATACACTTTTTCAATCATAGCCATATGTTGCACGCTACCCTGACTAAAAACTTACAGTTTTTAATAAGTCGTAGATAAATATAAAAGTGATTTAGTGTTTAGTATGTCTAGATATAACGAATAAAAGTATCGCGCTAAAAGGCATGTTTTCGTTATAAAACGAAACCTATGAATAAAATTTAAAAAATCAGCATATCGAGAAATAAAACTTCTGCAATACTTACAAAAACTCTAGCAAAAGTACTTTTAGTTATCCATTGCCTGACTGAACAAAACTCAATATCTAGTAATATATACACCAGGATAACATCCACTAAATTCCTTTATGTTTCGCAAAACAAAGGCTAATCATTAGCCGTCACAATGTAGCGATTATTATATATAATTTATATATTAAGTTACTGCCAGCTAAAAAAATTGAAACGTACCATGCGCGTGTCGAACGCTTGACTGCTATCTAATACTCACTAGTTAATTAGTGTCAAATGCCTTTACTGTTGCCAATATAATATTGTAACCGCTTGGGTCTAGTTAGTCCGATCGACAAGGCCAAGCGATTAGCGATAACTGCACTTCCAGTATCAAAATAAAAAAAGAAATATGGATATTTGTATAGCACTAGAATTTTAGAATCTATCCTTAATCTAGCAAATGAAGCCTGTCTCGTGCAAAAGCATGATCAAAATTTATTGATGTCAGCATCCCAGATTATAAGTAATACACATACAAATAGTGATTGACGCATCGATCGCTAATTTTATAGTAATTTTGATTGATACACGTTCATGTATACTAACGCTACACTAAGCCAATATGCTTTATCTAGTGCCTCTAATAAGCATGTACTAGGCTATCCATAGCTATCGACCAGATAGATTTCATCTGGTGCAACGAGAACGTTGTTCAGCAAACTACCAAAGCATTCCACCAGTCTTCGCAAAGACTGAGTTTTAAAATAATCATCCCAATCGCAACCAGCACACCTTAAGCGGATCGCATGATCCAGCTCCACCACTAACTCAAATACCCTAATACAACGACTATACTTTGATATACGGCCTAAAACACTTGAGATTATTTTGCTTGAATTAGAATAATTAGCACTCCAAAAGTATATCGAATAAATTTAATGGACATTTGTTTTAATGGTGTCGCACTTATAATAGTAAGCAATAAGTATTGATCAGCTACAAAGCTAATAAAAACTTTTGCTTAACCTGTAAAGGTCACTAACTAATTTAAAATAGTGTTTACGTTCAAAAATCAAAGATAACGAAATAATTGGCGTCTACTTTACAATTAGTCATACTAAATATCGCATTAGTACCCATACTTATACTCTTGCCATTGACGCCAACCACTATATTTAGCTTAACGATATAAGCCGTTACGCACCTATAAATATCACGTTATTAATATGCGACAGCTGTCAACAGTTAAGAACCATTCGAAGCTTGATGATGGCTAATTGAATTACCCACGCCAGCCGCTAATAATATGGATAACTAATCACAGCTTGTGCCAAGCCAATAATATATGCAGGCTAGTGCTTTATATTACACTAACCGGCTAAAGCGCTAAAACTAGAAATATAACTAAAACGGTATGCTAATAATTAACAAGCATATATTCTAGATAACGATAATTGAAGTCATGATCTAAACAGAGATCTTGTTTTGTACTAATACAGTCTGCATAAACAACATCTAATATCTTGTAGAAGCAAGCCAAACTAATGATACATGCAAAGATGATTTGCTTATCGAGCTGTATGTCAACATAATATTTATTATATGTGAAGAGATAACCGTGAATAGATTATATAACAACCAAGGCTTCGTAATTTATTTATGACAAAGTAAGTATTTTCTAATTATTACTGATGATAGTTGATTGCCGTAATCAATCAATAGCTGGACCTGGATTATCCAGCTGTTTTTTCTAGGACGCATCTAAGTCAAAAACATTAAGATATACTATACTAAGCTATAATTAAAGGACTGCGTAATTAGGTACTAGTTACGTATTGACCAGCTGAATATTTATCTGGTTTAACTAGTTAATAGATTATTTAGATGACAATTCTTCATAATAACTCTGCACGCTGATATAGATCAATAGGTTTATACGTCATTACTCTAGACATCGCTACAATTTGACAGGACCACTCTACACCTCAACCAAAACCCTAAGACACATAACTAACTAGACAGTGAATCTAAGCACATCTGACTTGTTAAATACGCTTGATGCAACTTTGCCAATAGGCAGGCATGAAAATTCTCGCTATATGTTTGCAAGCTACTCTGTACAAACGCCTGTTACTACTACGTATAATTTTAATTTACCTTAGAATGATTATCGCAAATACGGTATCAAGATCAACCCATAGACGAACCACTGAGCGACAACTGGATTCTGCTGTATAAATTTGGTTGAAACCACGCCAACATTAAGTTTTGCAATAGTAGGAGCACTATAACCTAAGTGTATTGTTAATGTGCAATGAACCGCTTGTAAAAGGCTAAAAAATTATACGGTGATCCATATACAGCATAACCATACAATTTTGCTTAATCAATCTCTACATAACTCATAGTTATGGGTAATGGCTTCTAATTATCTAGCTAAATTAAAACGCTCACAGCATTAGGCATACATGTTTATTAGTACTAAATATAGAGCAATAACATAGTAAACGCTTTTCATTGGTGGTTTAAACCTGAATTACTTCACCATTAAATTCAGTTCTTTCATCGTTACGTATGAACGTTTATTAAAACTAGCTATATCAACTCGACATCAACTTGCAAAATAGCGACTTTTACTTGGCGTAATTCCAGTATCATCGCGTTAGTGCTCATTACTGCTCATGGTTAAATCACACTATCATCAAGCTGACTGTTTGACTCTAAAATTATTTAGAGCGAGTGTTTGGTTGTTCTATCGGATTTCTACAATTAATATCATTACTAAAAAATCTCTCACACAAGACTATACCATGCATTACCAGAAATGAACGCCTTAACACTATCGATAAACGTTGGTTCAACCGCTTTAGTCTTAGCTAGTTTATTATAAAAGCATCTTTATTATTAGCTATATTGATAGAATTTTACATTAAAACCACTAACACATTTATGATTAGACTTTCTACTGTGTTAATTGACATATCTACAGTATTAGCCCATAAACGGTGCTTATGTATCAGCATTGATATACATGGTTTTATATTGTTACTAGTTTGAGCATACGCCAGCTTCAACTATTCTCCGTACATTATTTTTGTGTCTTATCTGTATTGTCTCATGAGACAATCATAAATAGCCAAACTAGTTAAATTTTTGTTTAGCTTTAGACTGACTGTAATGATTATAGCGCTCCCTTGCCTGCTAATTGCTTTGAATTCGACAGTAATAGAAACACTAGATAAAATCTTGAAATACGGTTGATTAATAAAAGCAAAGAAAGTTTTATTTTGCGAAAGCAATAAATTTAAATCATTTTCATGTGATACGTTCTGAGGCATTTCAGATGTTTAACTAAAGCCTGAATGGTAAAAAACAAATAACCAGTTTTCGTCTATCTAATGAGTTAGTCTAATTATATGGTATACATACTGAAATCCAATAAGTGCTAACCTAAATTCTGGAGATAACCTCAACGTGCAACATTGCTTTAGAATATCTGGATAAATTAGCAGTACAATGGTCATAATTGTGCCGCTAGTTCATGCACGTTTCTGTATCCGTGAATTATTGGTCAGTTGATTTCGCCTAAGTATTGCGCTTAATAAGCTTAGCGATGCACCTTGGCATAGCTATAGAGACTGTATCAAAAGTACATACTAACTTTTAAAAAGTGAGTTGATTACCGCCGAAAAAACAAAGAAGCGCATATCCTTGACCAGACTTAGTTTTTACATACTAGTCGGTAGCCAGCTTATCAAGTTAGTATAACATAGTTGTAGCGTACGCTTGTAGCCGCGCTAATTGGCAAGACCGCAGGTATACTTTGAGTCTATTTTTTCCACTTCTAGGACTCTTCTATAATGACTTTCGATGCATTCGATATCAAATCTCTGATCCGCACTGTCATCGACTTCCCTAAGCCAGGGGTAATCTTTCGTGATATAACTCCGTTATTTCAATCACCACGTGCCTTTCGCCTAACAGCCGACAGCTTCGCCCAACGTTATGTAGAAGCAGACTTTACTCACATTGGCGCAATGGATGCCCGCGGTTTCTTGATAGGCTCGATAATTGCCTACCAGTTAAATAAGCCGCTGATTCTATTTCGCAAGCAGGGTAAGCTACCGGCAAGAGTGCTGGCTGAAAGTTACCAGACAGAATATGGCGAAGCTTTCCTTGAGGTACATGCTGACAGCCTAGGTAATGGCGATTCAGTACTAATGTTTGATGACCTAATCGCTACTGGCGGTACTTTGATTGCCGCTGCCAACTTAGTGCACAGAATAGGCGCAAAAATCTTTGAAGTGGCAGCAATTATTGATTTACCTGAGTTAGGTGGCTCGCAGCGACTGGAAGATATGAAGATTCCCACGTTTTTTTTAACACAGTTTACCCTCACTGAACCGTAATAGTTGTTTATAATGACCTAATCGTAGACAAGTCCAAAATTACTATTGGAATGTGGTCACCTATAACTTATTAATAACGCTATTTATTGCTTCACGCATACTGCCACTAAGCTTACATAATGCGGCTGTCTCTGTGTAGTTACCAACCATCCCACAAGACTTATCTTGCACACTTTGGCCAGGGAACTCATGATTACAATACTCTTACGGGCTGCCATATTCTATATATGATGCGAGATAAACTCCTGCGACACTTCTATCATCACTACCATCGCTGTCAGTCAATGTTTAAGTGACTAGAATTTACTGATAAGTTTACTGAAACGCTTCGTGACAAGTAAGCCCATATAAAAATTTTCTTTTAGGCAAGCTACGCAGTCATGTTAGCTATCAGCGCTATAAGCTAGATATAGCTATCAAAGACCATGGTGAATGCACAAAGTAAATATTTTCACACAGATAAAGTCATCTACCTACGCTAAGAAATCATTATAAAAAATAAAAAACTGTATCCAGTAATTACCAATAGACTTTCTTTTAGATTCCAATTAACAATGCAAACCAGTGCATTTTTTTGCTGATATCAATAAAGCCTAAACTACTATTTAGCACGGCAACCACATAAAAACGTGTGCAGTTACCGCTAGTAATAAATATATTGCTAACATTTATGCGGAGTTATTTGTCATAACGAATGATGCTAGTGTTGTAAATTGGTTACAGTGGAACTGTAATTTTGTTCAGTAACAGCTAGAGTAAAAATCTTGTTACCAGCTGAAACATTAGATAGCTGCACACGCATGCACTGCTGGCGCGCTCATTTACTAGTCGTAGGGCGACTGACTGTATCAGCTTTTTATTATAAAAATTTTTTAAGTACGTGGATAAATTAATGAGTGACGTAGTTTGTAATGCTTATGGCACTGGAGATTCTATAAGTTCAATATGACATAGTACCGCACCAAACTGTTGTATCAACTGCTGAATAAGCGGATCACTATGTATCACGTCTTCAGCCTTACGCTGACGATTGAGACTTTGGCTGATCACGGTTTGGGCAGGAATTACTTGCTTAGGCTTAATCAGTTTAATGACAATGGTTAGAGTACGCCCGTAGTACCAATTCAGCGCTGTATTGAGGTAGTGTTGTTGTGTTGCATTCAATATAGCGCTATGGGTGTAGTCCAAGTGAAACAACCAGCGATCACCATCAATTGCAATTAATTGACAGTTAGCGGCGATATTGCTAGTTATGCCGGAGATTGGTAATTTTGGAAACAAGTCCAACCATTGCAACGCAAGACTGGCAGCGTCAACTACTTTATGTTCATAGGCTAACTCTGTAATGTTATTGCTAGTCAGATCATCTAGGTAGCTGTAAGCCGAATCTATGTTTAGCTCGATACGGGCTTCATCTAGCGGTAACTGGTTACCTAGATCAATCCTAGGTACACTCTTAACTACCTGCAAAGCAGTTGATTTTGGAACTAGCGCATAAACCTGCTCCACTAACTTTGGATAGTCTTGCACCTGAGTCAGCGAATATATTGGCGTCAACCATGACTGCTTACTGGCGACTTCTAGCACATGATCTACTGTATGCTGCAGTTTAGATTTAACCTCAACTTCTACCAAACTATTACATAGTAAGTTTACCACTGGAACAAATTTAGACTCATGGTTAATCGAAAGACTACATTCAGCTAGTAATCCAGCAATTACAGGCTCAGACTCAGACTCAGACTTCAGTGCAGTAGAAACTAATGGATTGATTAACACTGTACCTGTAGCCGGCTTGGCTAAACTAGAGATGGCCTGGTCAGTCCTTACTGGCTTTGGCGTTTGCTGCAATATATCTGCCGAGTTATCTGACCGACAGGCTAACATTCGCAGCAAAACCATTTCAAAGCCACCACGCGGGTCTGGCGCTAATGGCAAATCCCGGCGACCTATCAGACCAATCTGATAGTAGAATTGGATATCTTCAGCTGACAATGTATGGGCCAGAGCTAATATACGTTTACGGTTGCTGACGCTATAGCTGTTATCGATACCATCAGGTAAAATTTGGGCAATGGCGACATAGTGCAACACATTAAGGATTTCAGAGAGCACGCTATTCCAATCAGGGCCATGCTCTGACAGGTGGCACACAGCTTCGAGCAACGCTTTAGCGTCGCATTTAATGAGCTCGTGCAATATGCGAAACACCTGAGTATGATCAAGGGTACCCAGCATAGAATATACATCAGCAGCCATAATCTTGCCTTCACCAAAAGCAATGGCCTGGTCAGTTAGACTCATAGCATCACGCATAGAACCATCAGCCGCACGGCTAAGCAACCACAGCGCATCATCTTCAAATGGCACATTTTCAATATTTAGCACATAACTTAAATGTTTAACTATGTGCTCTGTGGTAATATTTTTTAGTGAAAATTGCAAGCACCGCGATAAAATTGTTGCAGGAAGTTTTTGCTGGTCAGTTGTCGCAAGAATAAATTTAACGTGAAGCGGCGGTTCTTCAAGAGTTTTTAATAAGGCATTAAAAGAGTGACCGGAGAGCATGTGCACTTCGTCAATTAGATAGACTTTAAAGCGCCCACGGCTCGGCGCATACTGCACATTATCTAGTAACTCGCGAATGTCTTCAATCTTGGTGCGACTTGCAGCATCGATCTCAATAAGATCAATAAAACGCCCCTCATCAATTTCCCGACAAACTGAACAGGTACCACATGGCGTGGAAGTAATATCGGTTTCACAGTTGAAACATTTAGCAATAATACGTGCAATTGTAGTCTTGCCTACCCCACGAGTACCGGTAAACAGGTAGGCATGGTGCAACCGTTTACTGTTAAAAGCATTAATCAAAGCCTTAAGCACATGGGTCTGACCAACTATCTCGCGGAACAAAAGTGGACGCCATTTACGTGCAAGAACCTGATAACTCATCGAAAACCGTCATAACTAGGAAGCGGAAACTAATAATGTTAGCAATGTTAGCTAAGAAAGAGAAAAATTGCATCCAGCATGCTCGTTTAATCTAGATCAGATTGTCGAGCCTAGCTCAGAAAAGCTTATTTTAATAGAGTATATCCTCTTAGTCATAGTATGTTATGGGGATTTTCTATTTCTCCACTGCTATCCGCATAGCTCCTGTACGATGATATTTTTGATCTTTGATAGCTGGGCTATAGCAATTTCTAGGTCAAGGATAGTCTGCACATTTAAGGGCATGCTATATACTTTGATGTTGAGTCTAGCCACTGAGGCAAATGCCAAGTAGAATTTCAGGCATGAATCCTGGGCTACTTTATTGCTGGAATTATAGAATACGGCGACATTAATATGCGCTATTATAGCGATTAACAATAGATCACAACTTGTACATGGCTGTATCTGAGGCATGCCGTAACACTAATCACGTTACTCAATGTTATTAACTAGTATTAGTGAGTTAGCAACTATAACGCACGCAAGCAATTGCGTGCTATACGCAACGCCAGCGTCGATCTACACAGTGCTATAGTACTGCTCTATAAGAGAGCTTGCTACTTATGTTTACCGATAATCAATTAATCCGTAACGATTAACGTAGCGAAGACTTTTACAGAAAAGCCTAAGCAGTAAAAGTTTTGAATGCAATATCATCAATAAATTAATGTACAATCAAGTTAACCTGCTCAGATTTCCTGTAACAATTATATTACGTGTAATTACCAGCACACATACTAGTGTGGCAGATTTTATATGAGTTCCTACGGATAACGCTCTGGGGCAAGATTGATAACATTGTTACACTTTGTACACCTGGAAACATGCACAGCTTCTACTTACTTCTCAGAACTCCATTGTTTTAAATTGTGGACTTGATCAACCGACGGGCGTTTAAGGAAACCACATATATGGTTCCTATAACTTCTAGATTTAGTTGAATAGCCAAAGAACCTCTATTAATTTTTAATAAATTGTTTGGCTGTTTAGTTATTTATTTATATAAACTGCAATTATCTAATTATCGATCATTGCAGATGTCACCTACATCTTCTGCGATCAGGACTTCGGCCGGCTATCGGCTGCGTGAGTTCAACCTAAACAACTGACTAGCAGTGCCTCTCTAAGCCGATTACGGTGACACAGGACAGCACAATTACACCGTAATGTATTCAGATTAGGCGTAAGCTTAAAATAAGTATTACACTAGAAAACCAAGTTAACCCAAAGAGATTCAAATCTAGCAGAGCGAGCTATGCTAGCTAAGAGATAATAATCAACTGTATCAGTCTATAGATTGGTGTAGCTTTGATGTAACAATGCAACTTGGTTTCTTATAAGCAAATTTACCAAATAGCTTTTATTAATTTAATAACTTGCATTCTGTAAAAAAACTTTTTTGACATATAAATACCCAGTAACATCTAGCGTTGAGTGTATTTAACTAATTGCTATGCTGCCACCTGTAATTGATTAGTTTCTTTAGACTCACGATCCGTGCACATTTATTTTAACTAATACAATCGATAAACGAACGATATTCGGCATTGATAAACCTTACCTTATTCTAGCCAAAGACTAAGCGTACCAGCAAAACTGGCTATATTAGCAATCAAATATTGCTGAACCGATTACTGTTTCTCAGCCAGCGTGGTCTATGCAAGTTCATGGTTATCTTTAAATAGGCAACACGATGCCTAATCGGACACCATATAGTCAGATGATAAGTGCTTATGATATATTTTGTAAACAAACATATCATATATTAATTACATGATCATCGCCTATTTTTTCTGTATAGCAAAGTTTAACTGAATGCTCAAGTATAACCAGCCAACGTACAACCTTTATAATGCTGGGTATAACTAGGCAGAGCTGCTTGACTTAACTGTGGTAGATACCTTAAATAAAGTTCTTCAAAATACCAACGCACCCAGATTGTTGTGCTTTCTTAAATATAACTTGGTAGAATTTTAAGCGATTCGCTACAGATAGAGCAGCTTCTCTAGTGATTATATCAGCTCTATACTGCATATATTACAAATTAGCAAGCATGCAAACATTTTGTATTGAGCATTGACTGAATAATTGATAATTATCAGTAAACTTTGCAGGGCCAGTCATGACAATCAATATTGTAAATAAAAATTATTATATACATTATTTAATCAAACGTATTCAGCTGCTTATGCACTATTTTGTACCTACGCAAGCATCTCGAACTATCTTAGTTTTGACGTAAAAACATTTATGCTTATTATCTTATAGTGCCCTAGTTTATGCAGGCTAATTATATCTCGTCTTTGGTAGTTATCACTACAAAATTCTCATTCACCTTTATTACTGAAATTAAGTCTATAGTATTGGTCAATAAGAGATACTCATTGCAATACTAAATTGCAGTTTATAAAACATTTTAAAAAACGAAAACTTAAATAGGTTGACCGAAACGGTGGACTTCACTATTCTATATTTCACTTAAAACTACCTTGAGCTGCTAGACTTAGGTAAATGCACTGCTCAATTACTTTCATAGGGACAACTTAAAAACTTCTACTATTCTAGCTACAGACAACAGAATTGTAGTCTTGTATTTAATACTATTTGTTCTTTATCTTTACGCAAAAAAATGTAAGACTTCCATAAGCACAGTTTCTGTAACTACCATCAAGACAGTAGTACTGACTATATTATTATCTTTTATTTCGCTATCAATATACTAACTGCCTCACAGGCACTAGAGACAAAACCGTTAGGATAATAAACCATGAAATGGTGATAGTAGTTAAGTTGCTTCCTAGGTAATATTTATTTTATTACTAAACGCAGCTTAAGGAATATTCTTGAAGACAGTGATTGCTAGTAAATTGGCTAAAATTTTAAATTTTTAATTGCTTTCAAAAAGCATTATGGTGGCGACCACACTAGCCGTGCCCCGCACACAATATACCACGCTATGGCTGCTTCTTTCCAGATCTGACCAGGTTTACGGGTGATTGTTGCGGGGTGACCAATGTGGTCACCGTTATAACGAATTTTGTCATTATATCTATAATGTCGAATATTATAATAATTATTTCAGGATTACAAATATAAAATAGCTTTAGCAGCTAAACTGCTACAAAATTACAATTCAGTCAGCAATGTTGACTTTTTTGCATAACCAAATTAATTATACATAATTTAGCACTAAATACCAGCGGTAATAAACATAAGGCTAGCTGGATATAGGCATTACTGAATACTACACTACTACGGTATTCAGTATAAACAAAATATAGCAATAGGAACATCTGGCAATCTAAACCAGTCTCATGGACGTTTATATTAAAACTCAGAACAGTACCTGCAACATCTACCACATATTACATGGCATACTTAGGTTCTAGTCACATCCAGCAACAAGTACATGGTGTACATAAGCGCTAACGCACATTTATCAACAATCCTGACGCTACCTATTTTGATAAAAGATAATACTCGAAAAAATTACGGCGTCAATGGCGAGTGTACTGATAAATAGGTAACATAATGCTTGAACTGATGACTGTTGGTCTAGTAACTATTAGTAATTAACTTGCCTAATGGCAGTAGCAGTTGAGCTATATGTAACATAGCTTGCGCACTTGCATATAAACTATGTCGCCATTGACAACGGTGGCATCCTTGATGCTCATGGCGATCGCACTATTATCATCTAATCTGATTAGCGCGTTATTTACTAGAGGTAGTTGATTCTTATGAAGTCGAAGATCAAAAAAGTGGGCTGCTGCATAAATGCTGCTGGATACTACTTGTAAATTACAGTAGATTAATGAATCTACTGGTCAGCGCTGAGCAGATTCCAATCTTACAGCAGTTTTAAGAGTTATCCTAGATTGACAAGATCGCTGGAATAGTGCAGTTGGTGCTGCAAGACTAAGCACAGCTCTACTGTTCTATAGAGGGGATTAGCTAGCCACAAAGTGATCAAAGCTGTAATTGGTTAATCCGCACAACAACTTAAAGCGCCTACCGTCTAGGTTACCAAGTCTTTTAGTCACATGCTGATTACGTGGTCAGGCTATAGAAACTAATAGATTTTGTTACAGTTGGTAACTAAGCACTATGCTAGATAAGTCTAGGCGTTGCCTAGTGCAAACGGATAGTTATTAGCACTAATATTTCTATATTTTGCTATTATAGCAGAATATAGTCATGAATAGCGCGCGATGTGCAAACTTAGCTGCTTGAAATAACGAATATAGAAATCTTGATTTAGACTCTAAAGATTGCTACGCTTTTTGTAAGTAATGCTTCACAATCTCATACAGACATTAAACTGGTTTACTATAATACGTTTTCTGATTCAAGACCTAATTAAACAGTAATATTGTGCTTGGCCAGGAAGGAGACAAACTCCTCTTCATCTAACACCTGAAGGCCAAGCTGAGCAGCTTTAGCTAAGTTCGATGTGGCGCCTAATCCGGCAACTACGCAATAAGTTCTTGCAGAAACTGAACTGACTACCTTGGCTCCCAAGCTTTCCAGCATGTCTTTAACTAAAGTACGGCTTATTAACTTTAGTGAGCCGGTTAACACCCAAGTATGCCCTACTTCCGGCAAGTTTTTAACAAACTTCTTCTTACTTTGCCAATGCATACCAAAATCTTTGAGCTGCTGTTCGATAGCAATGGCATAATTCGTATTGTCAGAGTTATTGAAAAAATTTCGAACAGCCTTAGCCTGTTTTGCTGGTAGAATATGGCGCATCTCAAGCCAATCAGCATTGACGACGCCTTCTAGACTGCTAAACCTATTCGCAAGTTTTTGCGCAACGCCAGACCCAATACTCGGAATATGTAACTTATCAAGCAAGCTGCCCAAAGTGGCGCTAATGGTAAATGGAGCGCTTAGGTCAAGCTGATTCTGTAATTGCAGGCCGCATTCATCTGGCGAAAGCAGCATACTAATAATACCTTGATTATAGCTATCGTCAAAAAAACTACGAATTTCATGCGCCACTTCTAGTCCTACATCTGGTAAATACGTCAGCACTTCCGGTAAGGCCTTTTGTACGCGTTCTAGAGATAACAGCGATTGCGCCAACACCTTAGCGATCTCCTCACCAACGTTAGCAATGCCCAAGGCATAGATAAACCGTGCTAAGGTCGGCATCTTGCTATTTTTAATAGCTACAATCAATTTCCTGCTAGCAATATCAGCAACGCCTTGTAAAGTGATAATCTGTTCAGGCTTAAGTTTATAGATATCTGCAGGAGAGCAAATAAGCTTTTTATCCACTAGTTGCTCAATAGTTTTGTCGCCTAGACCGCTAATATTTATAGCGCGGCGTGAGACAAAATGAATAATCGACTGCTTGAGTTGCGCACTACAGGTCAAGCGCCTAGCACAGCGGTATAATACGCCATTGCTTACGATTTCCTTACCTTTTCTGCGTTTGACTAACTTTGTGCGCTCCACTGGAGAACCACACACTGGACAACTTTCAGGCATTTGTACGGCATAAGCATTTTCTGGGCGACGCTCAATAACTACTGACACGACTTGCGGAATTACGTCACCAGCACGGTGGATAATCACAGTATCACCAATCATTACACCAAGACGCGCTATTTCGTCCATGTTATGTAAAGTGGCACTAGATACTAGGACACCAGTAAGCTTCACTGGTTTCAGGCGTGCTACCGGCGTTATAATACCAGTACGGCCAACCTGAAATGCTACGTCAACTAGCTCGGTCAACGTCTCCATAGACGGGAACTTATACGCAATAGCCCAACGCGGTTCACGGGTGCGAAAACCCAGTTTACGTTGCAATGCAATGCTATTGACCTTAAATACCGCGCCATCAATCTCATACGGCAGACTGTTGCGCCGTTCTTTGATATCACGATAATAATCAAGACAATTTTGGATACCATTGGCCAGCTTTAGCTCATGACTAATAGGCATACCCCAATTCTGCAGCTGCTGCAAATTATCGGTATGGGTAGCGCAAATATCAGTAGTCACACTATAGCAGCAAAACTCTAGTGGGCGGCTAGCGGTAATCTTCGAATCTAGCTGTCGCAAGCTGCCACCAGCAGCATTACGCGCATTAGCAAAAATCTTACCACCAACTTCCATCTGCGACACATTCAGCCGTTTAAAGCCAGCTTTAGATATAAACACTTCGCCACGCACTTCCATGTTTATTGGCCAACCACTACCGTGCAATTTAAGCGGAATATTGCGTACTGTGCGCACATTAATGCTGACGTCTTCACCGATAGTGCTGTCGCCACGTGTAGCGCCACGTACTAACTCGCCATTTCGATATAATAAACTAACAGCTAGACCGTCTAGCTTAGGTTCGCAACTGTATTCTACCGTGGTACAATCATCTTCAATTGGTAAATCGAGAGCTTCGACAACCAGGCGATCAAACTCGACCATAGTAGTTGCATCAAACGCGTTACCCAAGCTAAGCATAGGAATTTCATGTTTAACCTTGGTAAACGCTAACAGCGCTGTACCACCAATCCGCTGTGTCGGCGAATTACGTGTCACTAGCTCAGGATGCGCAGCTTCCAGTGCCTTAAGATTGCGAAACAAACAGTCATATTCAGCGTCTGAGATACTTGGTTCGTCAAGTACATGGTAATGGTAGTTATGCTGATCTAATTCAGCGCGTAGTTTAAGAATATGGTCATGGGTAGCAATCATAAGTATGCTCATATAAAGCAAAAGAACAGCAAAGCTGCCAAAATATCAGTGCGCTTATTTTATCGACAATACTAAAAACCAGCCATCAGCGTTTTTGTGTTAGAGCGCGACGCTCAAACTCAACAATGCGTTGACGGTAATGCTCAATAGTCTGTACGGTCATGACGCTACGCTGGTCATCCTTTAGCTCACCATTGAGTTCTTGCGACAACTTACGCGCTGCAGCCACCATCATGTTAAATGCTTGTTTAGGATGGCATGAGCTTGGCAGACCCAGGAAAAAGCTCACTGCCGGTGTGCTGAATAAGTCTATATCGTTCAAGTCAAACGTGCCCGGTTTAACTGCATTCGCCATAGAAAATAGCACTTTGCTATTACCGGAAATATTTTCATGACAGTGAAAAATATTCATTTTTCCAAACCTTAACCCGCTCTCAAGGATGTTTTGTAATAGTACTGGACCTTTAAAACCAGCAGCATCACGGCTTATTACGCTAATCACCAGAACTTCTTCAGTAATTGACTGAGTATTTACTGATTGCCGCGGCATAGCCGCTTGCTTACTAACGTTTTCATCATAGAAAGTACTATTCTGGCCGTTCAAATTAAGAGATTCATTAACGTAGAGATTAAAATTACCATTATGTGATTTAGTAACCTGTATACCATAACGATTTTTATGCTTGAAAGAAGGCTTGCATACTTCACGTACTGACGCACTTAGCGACGGTAAGTCGTGCTCGTCTAATTGTGGTTTTATATGAGTATCTAGAGCGCAAGCTGGCAACAGCAACTCGGTACTACTGTCGGTAGACAAGTTAGATAAGTTGCGCTTTAGGCGAAATTTAAGCTTACCTTTACCGCTGCACATACAGCGCCAGATATTAAAAATAATAGCGACAATAATAATTGCAATAATGATGATCAGCCACTCGCGCAGACCGATTTTCATGTAATCCTATCCCTCTGATAAAAAATACTGCAAAGCAAAAGAGTTTAGCATCGTGCAAACCACTTTAAAACACAATAACAAATATATGTTGTAGCCAGTATATTGTACTACGCATAATAAATTGCTATTAAACTAACATAACTAAAGATAACTTTAACAATCTATTAAAAATACCTGCAATAAATATGTTTATTGACTGCTTTCGTCAAAGCAGTAAACTAGATTACAGTAGGCTAAAATTCTCTACTGATACAAACTCTAATATCACTATTATCTTCGCAACATCAACAGCCACTAATCACGTAAGATCTAGTTGACACATTATTAATGTTTAATAAACAGATCAATCATGTTTATGAAAATATCATTATAAGTTATATATAGACTATATAGTCTAAGATATTTTTTTAAAATCAGTTGTAGCATTTAGCATTAGCATTATCCAGTAGCACGCTAGCTTTGTTAAGCATAAAGATATCGCTGAGTTTACCGTAAAGATAATAAATATTAGGAATGAATACGGTTATTACCTGTTCGCTATTGGTTAACAAAGCAAATGGATGGCTCTATTCTTCTTACCTAATAAACGAGCTATGATTGTTTTTTGTATCAAGTAAATCTTTGTCAGTCAGTTCGAAGTAAGCACTGCTTTTACTAACAAGTTCAGAATAACGTTTCTAAACCATTAGCAATCTAATTAAAGATATTTTTGATCATCTTGCTAGTTTCTTTATTGATATCATGAGACATGTTTTGCAGTATTCAGCAACATTACAAAATCAGAATCTCAATTATTCAAGTAACGTTTACGCTTAAACTGCTAATGATGTTGATATGTAACTACAAGATTATATCGCACCGCACAACTTGTATTAAATCTATAAACTTACTCAAGTTTCTCTTGAAGGTTTTTCCCATTGGATATGGATGGGTTTAATGCCATATGCTACTGTTAAAGCTAGCTGTAAATTAACTGAATGGGTAATACCTAATCTAGGCCTGCTATTTTTATACGTGGCATAATTTACGATTAGCTTCTTCCGATAACTCTTCCTGCTTTTCTGGATTGAGAATTAACGATTCACGCTTTTCTGTAAGACGTTAAAATTACACATTTATATGCCAAAAGCTTGATGCGTATTATAGAGGTGTACGCTTGAAAAGAACCAAAGCATGCCAACGGTTGATAGGAATGGTCTGTGCGCTGGCGCACATTCTCACGCACGCAGCCAAGAAATTCGCATTTATCAGGCGTCGCACATCAGCTTAGTTCAGTTACGCAGCATTGAATTAGAGTTAGTCTGCTAGCAGCATATAAATTATGCATGATTGACAATCAAATAGCTTTGCTAGCTTAATAGTTAAAAAACTATAAACCAAATAAATCGAATATAATTATGAGCTAAATTAACATTAAGCAATATTGGTTGAGCCTATGTACATTTTGTATGATAAAATTTTTATGAAACTACAAACTTCCTAGTGAATATGCTCTAAATCACCAACTTCACCGCATTCAGACACCAACATAAACACTTGAATCAATTCATCATCAAGAAAGCTACGCCCTCATGTTATTACAGTGCCGAGTAGGTTTATTATTACATACTAAACTCGTACCTAATATTTTATGTATTCATTACACAATTAAAATTAATCAAAATTAAAAGATTTAAAGTATTAGGATGCACCCATCACAGCCTGTAAAAGTTATGGTTGCGCTTCATAGCGCTTAATATAGCTTTGTACACATGGTTTTATGGTGTTGCTGTTTGCTCTATAAAATAATAACGATACCCACAAACACAAAAGTCTATTATACACTTACTTATAAGCTAATAAAGCCGTTGTTTTAACAACAACCGATATGCCAGCACTGGCGACAAGCACTGCCACTACAATGTCTGATTGCTATATCGCATTACATCATAAATACTAACGCTGTTACGATCTATTTAAGACTTTTTCAGATTCGCAATTATGTCGTGTTAGATAACAATCTTGAACATACCTCGCCTATCAAAAATATGTCCACTGCTACTAATTATTTTTAATGCATAAATCATACTATGTAAAAGCCATATACACCGCATATCAGCGTTAAAGAAACTATTACATTAAATACCGTGTAACTGTACATCTATATAATCAGCTTATTAAAAATAATAAGCAATGATAAACAGTTATTCTTGATTCCGTGTCTATAAAACTTTTAAACGTCTAGACGATGATATCTTTGCTATATACGATACTGTTAATATAAGGATTAAAAAATGGTATAATTAGTGTGGTTAGTATTACCTGCAGCGGTATAACCGCCATGGAAAAACATACAACAGGCAGCAAACCGTATTTGTTTTAAGCTACTTAGAGCTTTATCACCGCAAAACAAATTTCACTATCACTCCATAGTTAAATCCAGACGAAGCTTGCTGCGTTACATGTTAATGATCTGATCTCTAAAGTTAGCCGTAGCGTCAGGCATGCTAATGTAGTCAAGCGTATCATGGTTAATAATAAAACGATTATTGCTGCAATATAACTTATTACTTTTAATTTAATAAAAGTTAGCACCATAACAATACCAACACATTAGCTAGCCATACTAGTGGTGAGCTATTAATAGTAAAACCTACTGGCTTAGAACAAAGCTAAAAATATTCAGACGGTCTACAAGTGAAAGAAATGCTTTACTTATGAGATCACTTCAGTGTGATACGCTGATAAAAAGAGTCTTTATGCTGATATAAAATAGGTATGACGCTAATATACAGTATTATAAACTTTGATTGACTTATTGATTCTATTGTTTATATCAGAACCTGAATTAACGGTTGACTAGAAGAATGCTGCGATAATAGAGGCAGTATTACAAGCTTGATTAAAAAAACTCTAGACTTAACGCCATTCAGACCATCATCTTGTATATGGTACTAAATATGCCGGTCAACTTATAGCTTTATATAGCTACTCAATCTAGCAAGTAAATTCTGGACAAAATAGTTTTTTTGGTATAAATTTTATATGGTTAAAGCTTTTAGTTTTAGTCATCGCTCTAGTAAAGCAATAATAGCTTCTACTGATTCGCGAATCAACGCTGGGCCTTTGTAGACAAAACCGGAATATAGTTGTACTAAGCTTGCACCAGCGGCGATTTTTTCGGCTGCGTGCTTACCTTCGGTAATACCTCCTACGGCAATAATCGGTAAACGCCCAGCTAGTTCAGCGGCCAGTACTTTGACGATATGGGTACTCTTATCTCGCAATGGTGCGCCAGATAGCCCACCAGCTTCATTACCATGGCGTAACCCTTCAACGCCAACCCGGCTGATGGTAGTATTCGTAGAAATGACCGCGTCCATGCCAAAATTTATTAAGGCCTGAACAATTAATACGATTTCCTTATCGTGTATGTCTGGGGAAATTTTGATCACTAGCGGCACGCGTTTCCCATAGTAAACGGCTAGGTATTCCTGACGTCGACTTAAGGCTTCAAGTAATCGCTTGAGGGAGTCACCAAACTGCAGGCTAGACAAGCTCGGTGTATTAGGCGAACTTATGTTGACTGTGATATAACTAGCCCATGAGTAAACCTTATTCAGGCAGATCAAGTAATCATCAATGGCACGCTCTATTGGCGTGTCAAAGTTCTTACCAATATTAATACCAAGAATGCCGTTGTACTTTGCAGTCCGAATCCGCGAAAGCAAATAATCAACGCCTAGGTTATTAAAGCCCATGCGGTTAATAATTGCCTCAGCTTTCTGCAAACGAAACATGCGTGACTTTGGGTTGCCAAACTGCGGACGTGGTGTTACCGTGCCTATCTCAACAAAGCCAAAACCCATTTGCGCAAAACCATCAATAGCTATACCGTTTTTATCAAGACCAGCAGCTAGCCCAACTGGATTAGGGAATTTTAAACCCATTACTGACACTAGTATCTTTGCTGGCTTTTTACATATTAGGCGATTAAGTCCTAGGCGGCCACCAGTCCCGATCAACTCTAGGGATAGATCGTGTGAACTCTCCGTAGAAAGCTTAAATAGCAGCTTGCGGATTAAGGTATACATTCACTAGCTATCGTTTAATGGTTGTAGGAAGGTGACAAAGATTGTAAAAAATTATAATCTGAATTATACACCAGATGCAAAGTGTATCTGTATATTCATTAATATCGCTATACAATCAACACCTGATACTGCCATCCAAATTAAATATATATAATGTATGCGTAACGTTTTACGCATAGCTTCTATACCGGCCTTTATAAAAAACCTGAAATGGTGTTCAGTGAACAATAAAAGAGTTGATTAGAACTAGCAATAATCTATGATTCACTCTAAACTGATAAGTGCGGTTTATATAGCAATTGTTTTTTGTATTTTTTATTTAACAAATAAGGTGTAGTAAAATACTGTTGATTGATATCAATCTAATATCGCGTCAGTCATAACTGACTGCAGACCTAGGCGTTTGCCCCATGGTTGTTGTATAAATAGGCAAATCATTCCAGTGACTTACTCAGGTCTGACTCATAACCGTTAACAGACTCAACAAGTAGTTTTGTGCACATCATTTTAATTATTGGTTCACTAGCTACATGACCCACTAGATGCGTTACATATTTCTCTGTTGTTTTGTTCTGGAGAGGCAACCTAATAATATCCGTACTCTTGCTGGTAAATAGTTTATCACTATAAAAACTCAATTATCAACGACAATACGATTATCAGTTTATTATTCACGATTCCTGTATACACTTCTACATTTAACTGCTGATATTACATTACTTGATTCTAGAAATAATTAATATATTAACTACACAGCTATACAAGCCTTAGCCTTTAATAATTTTAACAATAAATTTATATAATCGAGGCTCTTAGCGTGAGGCTACATAAGAGACTATTTGTGATTAGTATGCAGTAAGTGTCTAGAAAGACATTGATAATACATGCAATAGATTATGGGGTTTCAAGAGCTTAACATTTTTTGCATATATATAAATTTTGCATTTACTCATATCGGCTCCAGATTAATAACTCCTGTCTAATTTTAGCTATCCAGTAGCCATTTCTAGGCCAAGCTTTAGTGTTCCAGCCAGTTGACTACTCATCTTTTTCAATGGTTAGTTGTATTTCAATCTGTTTCACTGCTATAGAGGCATGGAGGGGTGGAGTGCATTGAGGGGGGCGTTATTATACTGCGAGACACCATTTTGCTATTGTCGGCACTAGACCCAAACCTCAACAGTTAACATTATCTCTATCCTAAAAAACCATCGAAACATTTTATTTGATTAAATCATGATAAACGCAATCATCCAAACCTTACGTCGGCATTCTAAAATACCGCACTATACTACCTAAGTAGTTATTATTCAAATGCTACAGAACGCGCATCGAGCTCATCCCAGTGCTAGTTTATTTAGCTCTAGGTCAAGCGTATTTTTCAAAGTTACCAGAATCTACATTCACATCTACTTACTACGGCAACACCTCAATTGGATGATTTGATGTGCTTAGCTTGTCACCAACTTTGTTAATCATTTTACCTTAGTAGGTTTGACCAACAAATTATTTAATCAATATACAAAATTACTATAAAACGTATATTAGTTATTAGCTACAATGGTCGCTATGTAAGATCCTTCTACTTGATCACAGATAGGCTTTTGATTATTGAAATTTATGATTTAAATCGTAGATAAACCTATTCGTCATGTATGGCGTACTTATGATTGTTCACGCAGGTATTGAGCAATCTTGCACTATGTTATGGGCTTGTTTATTTACGCATGCTTCAGTTCATGATCTTGCTATCAGTTAGATTATACGCTATACGTGCATTATGTGATGCTTAAAAGCTTAGTCATATAAAATATAACGTTACCACTATCCATGAGAGATGGCGGTGGCAACGTTATCCATAAGCTATACTTGATGCACAAAACATCTAAACCTGTGGAGCAGAGTATGCTAAAGCGATAATACAAAGCGTATTTTACATATGCAGGAAAACTGCTAATCTACTTAACCGGCTAATTACTTAATTGTTCTGCAAATGATTCTAAATGCTGCTGTTCTTACCTAAATTTTTTATGTTATAAAGATATAGTGAAACTATATAGCACGATTAGCAAGAATAGATAACTACAAAAGCATTGCAAATATGCTGACAAGGTATATAAACATTCATTCTGCGCCTAGAGGTTTTCTCTTTAAGCTAAAATGTTTAACCTACAACAACAATATACAACAAGCTAGCGCGTTCTCCATGTGAGACGATAACTATCGTACAGTATAACAGGTATCGTAAGTATCTATGCCGACGCAGCATAAAAAAGCAGCTACGCTGTAAGATGCTCTATTTTTGAATTTTAATGTAAAGTTGATAGCAGGCTTTACCTGCCTAGTTTGTGCATATTGACTATAGAGTTGATATTAGAGTGTACGCTAATATCGAGGTATGCTTATAGATAAAAGTATTTTCATACTTGCAATAAACTACATTTTCATGCTAGAGCACAATGCTCTTTTGAGAAAAAATCAAATACTATTAAAATTTTTAATTAGTAATGACCAAGTATGTAATCTACTAGCGTAGATAAATGGTAGTTACACCTAAAAAGCAAAGTTAATGTTATACTTCATAACATTAACCGATTTCGCTTTGTAAATGACTAATGCCGCTTAAAACTGCACTAAACTATGCAGTTTAACATTGAATTTTTAACGTCAGTCTTTTCTAGACTTAACTTAGTCTGTACGAAGTTACAGCGTTGCTCAAAAAAAACTACTAAAAGTTTAGCCGCTATGACTGATGCATGCGTTTGATAATGCTGACAGCTAGACACTATTTAAATGCGCCATCGGTTTAGATCAATAACTAGCGCTAGACTTTCATTGCGGTAAACTGCATAAAAGTTTACCGCATTATACTGTTAAGTGCTAGCTATTGGTTTCATATGGCAATCACTGTGTTTATTACAGTACACAAAATGTTGTCGTTTAGACTTACTAAGCTTTTTTTGCTTTCTAGCAATCATCGTAGATCTTTAATAAATACAAGTTATTGGTCAGCGACCGCAATCTCAATTTATCAAGCATCATTTATGCTGCTGCTCGATCAGAACTTCTAATTATATCAATAGTTGATTAATGTAAGTACATAATTCGGGATGCCTCGTCTGTCCTTGAATAGTATGTTTTCGGTTGACAGTGGTCATTCGTATTTCTATAATTACTTGTTACTGGATAACAGGATAAATTATATTGTTATCGATTCATAGAAAGCAATATTAGTCAGCCTGAAAAGCCATCGCATTAGCGACGGCAGTGTGTGTCAGAACTAACGCTTTATTGTTTTATACACATCTAGAAGATGCATTGTATTCTATATGTAATTTAGATTAAGTAAGAATTTGATTATGGCATGCCATATAACTATTATTTACCGAGAATCGAATTAAAAGTGATGATTTATACGTGTATTTTTTGGTTGAGATAGTAAAAAGTGATATTGTTAAGTGCATATGAAATTTAGTAGGACAAGTTAGTTGAATAACTAAGACTTAGTTTAGTAAATACAAAGAACTGTGACATAAAACTACTATTACACATTAATAATCGTAACGTAACTTTAGCCTTGGGCCTGCACTCAGAACGACAGCAGTCAAAACTGGTACGTTATAGTTGAAAGCAAGGTGATATCAGAGGCTATATATGGGTGGCGTAGCGCAAACTAAAAAGAAAAATGACTTATAGTCAGAATTTACATATATTCATGTAAATCTACAGGATATGCAGCCTGCAGATATTATTAATCCTAGTTCTTAGTAATATTATTGACACTAATACAGTGAACTGCATTAGTAGCAGGGGAGTAAGTGTTTAAGATAAACTACTGACGAAAAAAAGCCCGGCTAAGCCGGGCTTTTTTTCGTCAGTAGTTACTGATTAGCTTGAACTTCAATCGTAGCTTCTACACGACGGTTGATGGCGCGACCAGCTTCAGTTGAATTGTCAGCAACTGGACGGAGTTTGCCATAACCAACTGAACTTACACGACCAGGAGCAATACCATCTTCGACTAAGAGTTGTTTAATAGCATCGGCACGATGCTGTGAGAGTTTCTGATTATAAGCATCTGAACCAACTGAGTCAGTGTGACCTTTAAGAACGATAGTAATGTGTGGGTACTGTTTCATGAGATTAGCTATACGCTGCACATCACCATAGCTATTGTAATTCACAACTGACTTAGAAAAATCAAACTTTACGTCTAGCTCAACACGAATAGCCTGAGCAACTGGAGCTTCTGGTTCTGAAGTGTGTACTGGAGTAGAAATTGAATCAACTGCACTAGCGTTACCGCCAAAATTCACACCTAAACCAACTAGCGCAGCATAATCTAACTTACCATTGTCGATGGCATAGTCAGCTTCTACACCAGCACGAGCAAATAGGTTATTGGTAAAGTAATACTTTGCACCAGCCCCAGCGATTGCCAGAGTAGTCTGGTTGCGGCCAGTATGGCCGTGAGTAGTAATATTAGTATGGCTTTGATGAGCGAAGCCACCTTCAATATATGGACGCAATGAATTAACATTAGCCTGACCTAAATGATACTGAGCGGTCACGCTGCTAGCGTCACCCTTTATTTTATTATTACCAATACCATTACCGGAATGACTATAGTTGGTATTATTATAGCTCAGGTTAAGCGACACATCATCAGTTAAAAAGTAACCGATACCTGCGAAAGGGTGAAATCCATCTTCGATATGCGTAACGCTATTGTTATACTGCTTTTCGTAAAACAGCTGCCCTTCAACTGCTCCTTGGCCTTGCGCCAGAGCACTAAAGGCAGCAGCAACAATAACAGCACCAAAAGCAAAGCTCAAAGTATTTTTCAGTTTCATCCGTTAACTCCCTATCTAATGATTGTAAAACAGCCCCATAAACCATATGTAAAACTTTGCAACAAGTCTAACAGAACTTACTTATAAGTAAGAGATATTTATACTGAGCTAAATTTTAGCGTTACTAACAAATTATTTACGTAATTTATCAAAGACATGCTTGTAACATATTTTTTGTAGCACAAAAACTCATATACATATTGTTGGCAATTTTCTGAAGTTTAAGTTATGCAATAAATTATAGCACTAGAATTTTATGAGCAGTCTAGTCTATATGCATAGAACAATCAATAAAATCTGCTTTTCAACTTAGAAGTTAACGTCTTTTCTTTAAACGTTACATCAAAAGATGTTTTAACTTTATGCATCTATTAAGCAACATTTTATCTTTTTTAAGAGACTACGTGATACGTTCGTAGTATATGAGCTTATAAAAATCTATGCATCAAATTTTGATATCCACTTTTAAAACTCTTCAAACCGTACAGCAAAATTAAACATGACCCCCTAACAAACATCATCCGCATCTTTATTGCCCCCCCCCCTAAATATATTAAACAAACATTTATACCTACTCATCAATTTTTTGCACTTATGTTTCATAAAACGACTATATATACGAACAAACGACCAAGTCTTCATTCAAAATCTCAAGTAAATCATAACGCGCGACTTACATTTAAACTTTACTCAAAACAAGTCACGCGGATCGTGAAATCAATATTCACTATAACCCGAATGCCAGGTTTTGTGCTGCATATATTGAGCAGTGTTTACCGGATTAACAGCTAGCGACCTACTGTTCCATAGGGATCTAATTAAGCAGCAACATTAACTGACCGGTATTTAGTTTTTGCCTAGTTATCAACAATAAACATTGTATCACGAAAAGCAAATTTAGTACTTATTATCAATAATAAGTAGACAAATACTGGATTTGTAAAGTTCTACGCGCAACGTATTAGATCAGTAGTCATAGTTACTACTTATTGCCAAAATCTTGATGTGCGTGTTAAGAGAAATATACTAATTTTTTTTGCACAGCCAGCACAGGTACCTGTGCTGGCTGTGCAAATTATATTTTCTAAACCAAGAATTAATAAGCTAATCTTCATAAGATGTCTCAAAAAAATAGCATATATAGTAATCTATGCGCAAATCTAAATACTGGCTCTTAGCTGGAGAACTATTAATATTATTAGCATTAGGTGCATCCAGCTTAATGCAAAATTAAGCATTTAAACAGCTGAGCTCGAGTAAAACGCGAACACTTAGACCGTTATGGTAAACCTATAAGCACCAAGACATTAAAATCTACAAGATTATTCATTCTCTGGTTGAGGCAATGCGCTATTGCATCGACACATGCCTTAAACTATACATGTTTAGATAATAAAAAACTACTTTGTACCAAACTGACTAAAAATCTTGCCACTTTTAAAAAAGTATCAGAAAAGCTCATAATAATGATAACTTCAGTAGGAAAAAATGCTAACGTTTATATGTTTTAACCTAAGGAATAAGTACAATGCAACTAAATGCGTAATAACAAAATCACGCTTATAGTATCTAAGATACGCATCGGCTTTAGTCTGATAGCCTAAATAACACAATATGCTTTTTATCTCTGCAGGCACAGCAATTACACTGAACACTTTATATCAGAACCTGCTTGTGCGGTTCGAAAAGATTATCTCAACTAAATATAAAAATCTTTATATAAAGAATACGGATAAAAGTGCTTACCAATAGTACAATAGATTTGTCTAATAACTGCGAGGCTAATTTTTAGCCGATCATTTCAAACATAATTTTACTCAACTTTTTTGTTAGCATCATTGATATTATTTCCGCGCTCTTAACGTCCTTAGAATAATAGCGAATTGAGCACCCCTTCTATGTAGAATAGCTATCCTAGCTATTGGATACAACCATTATATATAGCGTATCGAGATTGTAAACTTACACATCGATAATAATCGATGGCGCTCTACACCTATTGACTCGATAAGACTAATTTGATCATCTTATAAACATAGCTCGCTCTGGAGTAATACTCTAGACATATTTGTATATGTTGGTATCATCTCAATATACGCTTGACTATCTACCTACTAGTTGCAGGATTAAAAAAGTTTAGACATCATCTGTGATGCAGCTATTGACTATAGCGAGGAAATTTGTAGACGTTGTATTAGGTAGCCTCAAAGCTTAACTGCTGATTTAACGCCTTAATAAATTCTTGATTCAAGTATCAAGCGTATAGACTGCTAAAAATTACAAGCACTCTCAAAACTATCGCTTTATTGCTAATTTAGCAGTGCTCTAACAAAACCAAGAAAATCAGTTAACAAATGAATGTTTGTAAGAATTCACTGCAAATGTCTAATAGAATTTCTACCTAGACACTCTTATACAGCTAATTAACTAACCACTATGGTACACTGTCAGACATTTTTATAGTAGCGATTAAACTTTGAATGCCGGAAAGTTTAAGCCCAGATCTATTAGAAATGCATAGGTACTATTTTATCATAAAGTTATAGTTTGGAACGCTAGGTTGGTTGGCTTAGTCAATACTAGCTGTCGGTTTATTTCGAGGAAAATCTACTGAGATAGCATGAATCAGCACTACCCCTCGAAATCTCGACAAACACTTTCTAAAAGAACTCCCATGAGATTGAGCAAGCAACAGAACTATCAAGTTGCAGCTATTGAAACAATGTGCCATAACGCTGGGCAGATTTTAATCTCATTACTCAGTTATAAAGCACTTAGCACTACTGATCTGCAGGAAAATTTTTTAATGAACCAAACTTTCAACGTTGCTAAACTAGCTAAGATTTATGCTAACAAATCTGCCCATGATATTCTAAAACTAGCATTTCATCAGTTTGGTGATGGCTTATGGGTTTCTTTTAGCGGTGCTGAAGATGTAGTGTTAATCGATATAGCTTGGAAACTAAATAAAAATGTTAAAGTATTTAGTCTTGATACTGGTCGTTTATATCCAGAAACATATCAGTTTATCGAACAGGTGCGTGAGTTCTATAAAATAGACATAGAACTGATCTCACCAGACCATGTCAAGTTAGAACCATTTATCAAGGAAAAGGGGCTCTTTAGCTTCTATAAGGACCGCCATGACGAGTGTTGTGGTATACGTAAGATTGAACCGCTACGCCGTAAATTATCCGGTGTAAGCGCCTGGGTCACAGGGCAGCGCAGCGACCAAAGTCCAAGCACCCGCAGCAAGGTGGCGGCACTAGAGGTTGATGCTAACTTCTCAACGCCAAAACGTACTTTATATAAGTTTAACCCGCTAATACAGATGGCTAGCGAAGAAGCCTGGAACTACATCCGCATGCTGGAGTTACCGTACAATAGTCTACATAAACGCGGGTTTATTAGCATTGGTTGTGAGCCATGCACCCGTCCAGTATTACCAAACCAACATGAGCGCGAAGGCCGCTGGTGGTGGGAAGAAGATACACACAAAGAGTGTGGATTACACACTAGAAATATAATCAGTAAAGAGTAATTAAAAATTTACACGCAAAAAATGGTGCTATTTAGTGCCATTTTTTGCGTATAGCCATGAAATTATGTACCAAAAGCTTATATGCCTACCAGCTAAAAAATATCTATTTAAAACTATTTATGTATATCGTTTTAAAGGTAAATATTTACCATAAATACCTATACATACTCAACTAAATTTAGTTTTCATATAGCAAATGCTAACACATATATAACTTAATATACAAAATATTTTATACAAAAAACAAAACATATATACACTATATCACCTGAATACGGAAATGCTCCTTGCAATAAAATTGCACTCAAATTGCTCTCCTTTGCCATAAACTCTAAAACAACAAATACAAACTTATTTCTATTTAACACTTGGCCTACATTACAAAGTAATAACTTGGCACTTACTAAAATCAAAATCTATTTAGATAGCAGTAGCCTCTATAATATCTTTGCGCTATAGACTAACAACACACATAATATCGCTAACTATTTATTTGCTATTTGTTTATTTAACACTGTACTGGAGGTGTTTGTCACAATCTAGTTTAAACAACTTGCTATCTTGGTGTACCAGGATATTTCTGTACTGCTATAGGAGAGGGCCGCACTAAACTTATGACTCTAGTTATAATGGCACTCTATAGATAAATATTTGACGGTATATTTATTCTCAACTTCTGCGACCGTATTCACGTTTCTACCTTGTGTTGAGCTAGCTAGTATCCAGGTATCTAAAATTTTTTCATAGCAAATATAACCATTACCGTAGCAGTAATCATACTGTAGATGTTCTATAGCAACCAGCTAGCGTTACATATCTCCTTACCTAGCCTAGTGTTACTACTTGGACTAATTTTATAATGATCACAGTCAATTACTATCTACTTTGCAATAGCCCACGCCAAATTTGTTACATTTGTATAGTTGAGCCTAAATAGCGTCTAGCATAATAGCTAGAGCAGCTAAAGTGTCGGCTTGATTTTAACTTTTTGCTGTTTTCTTAACCAGATCACGCTGACATTACAAAACTGTTATATTTAGCAAACGGCCACACACACTCAGCCTGATACGGTAGTCTAAGCTAATAAACTTAAAAACTTGCAAGAATTACTAAACGATCTAGTAATAAACATTACTGAAGCGGCGATTAATCATTTTATGACGAATCTAATTGGGCTAATCGCAGTACATTTATAAATACAGATAGTGTAAGTTACTACTTTCCAGCCTGTCTGGCTAGACCTCACGCTGGCTATATTGCTATAGCAAACTTGACTATTAACGATAGTTTTAGTGCACAATGATTCTAGATAACTGTCACAAAAACATTTTTATAACAAAATTAATTTAGCATATTGGCGGTAGGCCATAGGCAGCAAGATCAAAATCAGCAAGTTTACGGATAATCTGATCGGCATGCTTATATTTACTATTAGCCATAGCTTCATCAGGTATAGCGATGGCGGTCATCTTAGCAACCTTGGCAGCAGTCACACCGAATGGCGAATCCTCAAATACTAGGCAGTCCTCTGGCGCCACGCTGAGGCGGTGTGCAGCGGCTAGGAATATATCTGGCGCCGGTTTAGCAGCACTAATCTCCTGATCATCAGCAGCAACAATCGTATCAAACAAACCAAACCATTCGCGATGCAAGGCAGTTTTATGATTAAACAAATTGCGTGACGAACTGGTACCTACAGCGATTAGAATATTATGTGCCTTCAGATGCCTTACTAACTCTTCAGCGCCTGGCATACTTACTGTATTAGAGAATCGCTCGCTCATCAGTGGCTCGCGGATAACTAGAAATTCATCTGGTGTAATCGGTAAATCTAGCGCCTTAACTATGTACTTGGCTAGGTCCTGTGCACCGCAACCAATAATGTGTTGCTTTATACTCCAGTCATAGGTACGACCGTAGCGTTGAGCGATTATCTGTATAACTTCAGTATAAATACCTTCTGTATCCAGCAATAATCCGTCCATATCGAAAATCACGGCCTTAATCGGATTAACTATAATGTGCGGTGCATTCATCACAATAAAACCTGAAAGAAAAAACTCAAAAATCTTGTTAAAACCAATCAATATCGATAACTAGCAACTATTATAATCATTAATGTACTTCTATCATCATGCCTTATCTAGAAAAATATATACCATAAATAACCTAAAGCCAATACGCCTAAAATTTAGCGCTTAACGATTTACTATGATACACGTAAACATAAAGAGAGCTTGCAGGCCCCAAGCATAATTGCAGTTGCTTGACTTTACTGCCGTAACTAAGCACTTAGTTAGTATTTACTACCATCATATCAAGATAATCGTAGATGGCATGCTAAATTTCATTAGCTGCATGCCAAAATTTAGTTATTAAAACTAGTTCAGTTTAACCGACAGTATTATGATATCTAGTGAGATGACTTCTTAAGATAACGCTTTCGATAATACTTACGCTTGCAAGCTTAGTAACATTATTAAAACGTTAAAAACGTGGATGCAACCTTACTAAATAAATAGTATTTATTACGCTGACCTCAGAACTATTAGCATGCAGGAAAACATTAACAAGTAACTCCGGCCAATCAATGTAACTTCCGTCATTTATTTTAGTGGCGTATATGTGGCTCATAGCCAAACTGTTATCTAGCGATTAGCTGTACGGCTCAGCCAACTTACTGCAGGTCACTCATCTCCTGAATATAGTATTCAGATACTGAAAAACACAGCCGATATTAACAACTACTAAAAACTGCCCACACTAACTAATAAGTGATAGCTAATTTTACAGCTGTCATAAGCTAGATTTGCTTGATCACTTGCCTAGTGTACAACCAATTCAAACATAGCTACTATATCATTTGACAAAAGTTAACTAACAATACACACCACAAGCTATGCCTAAATAACTAACTGAACGTATTAGTTACGCTAAGGTTAAATCCTAACATAAGCAAAATACTTCTTATCTTGGTGCTGCTAAATTTTTTTAGCATAATTATCATAAAACCGCGAAAGGTAGCAAGCATTTCATCATCACAATTAATCACATCGCTAGTGATTTAGGATCAACCAGCATCGTCAAAACGTACCTTGCACAAAAGCTAGCGCATAAACCTTCTAAGTCTGTTAAACTTATACAGTTGTACTGCTAAGCTAATAATTTTAATGATTGAGCCCAGTGCTAGAACTTCACTCGTAACTTTATACAGCACGAAAACAGCGTTGTATATGGCAACTGCTACAGAGAAATGGCTACAGACTATATAGATGTTGTACATTTATACATCAAATAGCTCAATTAAATGAGAACTTTACCAGTTATTACTTTCATTTTTCGCTGAAAGACAGACCACAGTAACTACATGATAAATTCACATCACAAAGTATATGCTTAGAGAGTATATTGGCGGTATTTATATCCTAAATAAGCGCAACATTAATTGCCAGTTTACCTATAAACCGAAATGATACTGACTGATTATTTGAGTGAATAACTACAAATAGCTAACTTATATTTTCATGCGAACAATCCATACTCAGCAAAGAATAACCTTATAACGTAGTGCGTAGCTTGATCGAAGTTGGCTTTGCATATTCGTAACTATTTGTGAAATAACAATACATCTTGCTGCGCATATAAACCTAGCATATAACCACAGTAATTAGCTTTGATTGGCAAAGCATGTTTATTTATACAACTTACTAGCAAAATTTTTAAGCGCAGCATCCTTATTCTTAGCAGTGACAGCGCTGAGATATAATTAGCACGGATCTGTGCAGGTACTAATATCTGAACCATTATACTAACATGGCTGACAATTATATAGTGAAGCCTTCCACAGAAAGCGTCTGTTTTCAAAGAAAAACATGGCTGAACGGTACAAGAAACCTGCACAACAAGTCAGCTCTGCTGAATAAAATTTGATGCACTAGTATAAAATTGACTACGTTCCGTATAAAATCAAATGGCTTTATTGATAAAAAATTAGTTTTCCCAGCCTAACCCATAAGCGCTCCGATGTACAAAGCCTTCAAAGTACACTGTTCTCACAAAATAGATATAATCTACACCTACAGTTGCGGTAACAACTAAGTTTATGGTATCTTTAACGTCATAATGAACTGCTAGTAAGCAGCTCATTATGAAAGCAAAGCAGGCAAGAGTGATAATAGATAAAAGTAAGCTGCTACCACCATTAAAGACCAAGAACAGCCAGCTAGATAAATAGTACTGCAAACTAAATCTGGTCAACAACAATCTAACAGAACTGACAATGCATATTTTAGTATAGATACCGTAACCATTACAAGGATAGGACTAACCTCCTACCAAAGTGATCATAAGAAAAGCTATACGTTTTAGCAGGCTAAAAGTTAGACTGACTGCATAGGAGTGGAATCACAAAAGTAACATATGTGTCATACTATCATCATTACAGCGACACAAGCAATTACTGCAATCAAGATCATGATTTAGTTAGTAGCGACAATATTCTCACGCATAAAACATGATTACACCACATATCCTAAGTACCGCTAGCATCTAGCAATGACGGCGAGCAAGTTTGACACGGCTTTATCTATGATTGACTTGGGTTGTTCAATAATGATTAGCTCTAATTTTGTAGCTTACTTTATGTGCCTTGATAAGTACGCTGGCTTGCTATAAAATAGTATAATAGCAACTAATATACTTGTTTTAGGTCACAGCGAAGCATTGCTAGTGGCATTCTAATACTCTGCAGTATATTTATCGACTAGATAAGCTGTTTTATGAGCGCCCAGAATAAATCATTAAGATTATAAGCGACGACATAGTGATTAATATTAAAACGCAGACACAATGGTTATGTGCCAGGTAATGAATTATTATAAAGTTAAAGTTTATGGTGATGTGATTAAGTAAAAAACACGATTAGCATAAAATTATCAGGATACTGGATAAGGCTAAACGGCGTATCCTGAACCAGGCTTTTAAATATGACTATAAACTTTAATATTCAATCTAAACTTGCCGTAGCCGCATTATTAGGTGTGGTTATCTTTGGTCTTAACTACTTTCATATTTTGACTAACTCATACCAGCTAATATAGATTTATTTCTATGGATCTTACTCTTGGATTTCTATTAATTATCTTAATCAACTTGGCTAATATTATGGAAAATGCTACCAAGTGCATTGACTGCTTGGATGATTGTTTACTGACGTGGTAACATGACGACGGCGAACACATTCACCGCTTTTTACAAATATTTACAAATTTAGCTTTTGTCAAGATTATTTTAATATAAAGCAAGCCTAACTCAGTTAGTTCTTGCTTAACAAATGTGGCGGCGAAGAAGAGATTCGAACTCTCGATACAATCTCTTGTATACACACTTTCCAGGCGTGCTCCTTAAACCACTCGGACACTTCACCGTATCTCATTAAATCAGTTATGTCTGTCAACAGCGCTATAATATAGGCGAAAGCTTTTATTATAGTAAAGATTTTTTTAAAATCTTTACACGATTCAATGAGTAGGCACTCAGTAGCCATGTATTTATCTACGTAAATATGATACAGTTGATATCTGAGAGATAGAACAGCAAATCTACCTCATGTCAGCGCTAAGCTAGTAGCACTGTATTAGCTTTGACTAACTTATAGCAAGAAATTCGCAAGAATGGCCCATGCAAGCGTGTCTTACTTCACCGTATATACCATCATAACAAATACAGCATGATCTGTATTTGTTATGAGTAAAACGTAAGCACTGTTGCATGGCTGATACTATCATCGTAAACACTTAAAACCAGTAAGTCGAATAAATATTTGAATGCATACTGACGCCTTTATATGTAAAAGGCACGTATGCTATTTCCCGTGCATCATTTTAATGCATGTTTGAACTATCAATAGTATAAATCATTATTGATTTCACTATTTGCCATTTCCTATAGATTAGACATACTTCAAATGGCTTATCAGAATAAGCTATAACATTTCAACGAGTTACTATTCCTATTATTTTCGTTAGGTTACACAAGGTTAGATAACTTTTTAGTATCTCAAAACATGCCATCTGTGTGAAAATTTTTTCAGATAATACAGACATGGTAAGACTGACTAAAAGGTCATTCTACACGAGGCATTTTATATTACTATACAATAAATTACATAGACAACCCACGCACCTCCTGTTTAACGCCCCACCCCTCCATAATCCCACCAAGAGGCCCGACCACTGCTTCAAAATCTTGCTCAAAGTCTCCTATACCATCATAGGTTGCGAACATGATTTTACTTAGCTCTAGGTGCCAGGCGCCATTATCACAAGCGCTGACCTGGGCATTTAAAGATTCCCCACGAAATCGATCAGCAGCCCTGCGTGCCAGTTCTTCATCCGGGAAGATAGCATAAAACTCGATAGGGTGAAAACGTGAAAAATCAAAGCCGCCTTCTTTCATGCGACGTAATACGTTAGTGCTGATGTCTTCTTGATAAACGGTGATCATGAAACGTCCCCCTCAAAACCGATGGATAGACTTTCCGTGTTTACCAAAACTATAGTATATTGGCTTTAGGGCTACAGCAATAACATTTTTGCTATAAAGCAGCGCATAATTAAAACAAGACCAGACTCTCACGATGTATTTGCTAATCTCAATTATAGAGAGTAGCGCGAACCCATCACCTGTACCAGAGGTGAATTAATTAATAGTTATGGAATATTTAAACGATGTAGAGATGTTAAAGATAGGGATGATATTTTGATCATTGAGGACAACAACCATAGTCTCAAGGTGTTGCGAAAATCCAGCTCATTGAGAACAAAATTACTAGCTTATAGGTACTAGTTTGTTGTAGATAACTTTGGCCGCTAACCTTAACATATAGACTTTTATAAGCAGGCAAGCTCGAGCTTGCTCTACGTAATAAATATCTTGATTACCTACGTAGGCGATCTAACACTTTTATGTTAGTGATATCCAGTGCCTAATCGCTAAATCTAGATATATAAGTTTATATATCTTAATCTTAAGAAATTGGCCAGTGCTACACTTAAAGCAATAGTTACTTTAATGACTGCGCGTATTTGACATATATTTTCTTTTAAGGTTTCTACAGTACCGAAAGGTACGCCATACATAATCTTGTAGGTCAATCACAATAGCACACTGCTATAACCTGAGCGCAATATTGTAAACGATTGAATTAACATTTGTAATAATTTACAAATCAAGAGCACCATCAGCAGATCTAAAGATAGCGTGACTCACATGTCGCTGTCTATAACTAATCATTAAAATGGCACCATAAGCGTGATGTAAATTTAACTATTGTTAACTGTCTAGTCTTGAGCATTTTTTATAATTGACATATGCAATCAATACACACAAAAAACAAGAGCTTTTTATTATTTTAATAATAGACAATCAATAACATATATTATCTATACGTGTACATGTATTATCTAAATTCAACGTCTAGTGCAGCATCTTCAATATTGCATAGTTATTAGTTACGCAGATGCAATGATAGTTATTTGTAGCTGCTAGCGGTTATTTATTAAAATGCTATCGTAAATAGTTATTTGCATAAACATAAAATGTAGATGACCATAAAGGCACAATTTCGCATATGAGCATGATGATAATAAAGTATAAATTTATAACTATTTTCGTAGGCATGAATAGCTCTTGCCAGCACTATGCTTGTATTACATGGAATTAACGGACTCATCACGATAACAAATCTATATACAATATATATATTACCAGTAGCATTAAAAATAAAAAATACATTCACTCGTTATGCGTTGCATGATAAACATGTTGATTACTTTGACGAACTATACAGCGCTTTTTATGTCAATCGGAAGCCTACTGCAGTCTCTTGGCATAATTGGCTAGCCAAATATACCCAGCGTCATTAGCGCCTGCCCTGCTTCACGATTCCAGGCCATTCTGCAGTTGAGGCGAATGTAGTGATTGAACTGCTCTGTATTACTAAAGATAATCCCAGGTGCAATACTGATTTCTTGCTGTAGTGCACGTACATGCAGTTGCTGAGTATTGACCAGCCACGGTAAACTTTAACTTATATAATAAAGCCGTCGATTGGACTGGTCATCTGTTGTACCCTCAGGAAAATACTACTGTACTGCTAGCTGAAATGCGCTGAGATTCTTGCTGCATTCCTGACGGATCTAACGCAGATGCCAATCGTACCAATCGTTTTCCAAGTATGTCACAACACCAATTTGGGTAACACTGCACGCCGAGTTGGTGCTAAACATCTACAACTGCTGAATTTCCTGCTGATACTTGCTGGCAATCATACAACTAATGCGAACGCCTGGTGACTAAGCTTTAGAAAAGTTAGAGCAGTAAATCCACCAGGCCTAAGTGATCATGGGCTTTCATGGCCTTAGTACGGCCCAGCTCGAACATCAGCTCACTGCAGAGGTTGTCCTTCAGCAATTTGGATATCAAAATCAAAGGCCAAGCGCAACAACTGTTTCTATCACTCCTCAGGCATAGTAGCGCCCAGGAGTTATTCAGTCTGGTAGTTAGCACTAAGGCTTTAATCAACCATTGCTTAGCTGCCAATTGTAGTACTTCAAGACTTATATCATTAGATGAATCACTAGATATCTAGATATCCTTGAGACCAAGCACATCTGCTAATTGCAATACACCATAATAAGTTGGCAACTTCAGCGGCAATTAAATCACCTGAATGAGTCAGCACACGTAAAGACATCTGTAATGCGTCGACACAACCATGAGTGATGACTACTTCAGCAGGGGGTCCACCAACTCCAGCATCGCGCATGCGAATTGCTATCTAACGCCGCAACGGTTCAAAACCAGGGCTAAACATATAGCTGAATCCACGTTGGCTATGAAAGCGCATGACCGTAGCCAGCTGTTGATGCAACGCGCGCACCGGCAATTGATCGATACTCGGCACTGCTGCACCTAACGGACACACACCATTACGACGCGAATTAATTAATATTTACTAGATGATACTGCTATGAGTAATTAACCAATGACACTCTACCCATGTAATATCCGGCGCAGATGCCGTCAATGAAGACGGTTTGGTATACGTAATAACCAGGCTGTTGTCGAGCCTTACTGTAGAGTAACTAACGTTCAGTTGTGAGCTCATTTTACGCACAGAAGGTACTCGCTCACCTGGTTGATAACCACTGGCCGAATATCTTCGGCCAGCTACCTAGTATTGATAAATTAATAATTTTATCATGATTAGTACTCGATATCACAAGTATTTTATTTTTTATGTGAAAAAAATATGTACATTTTAGAAAAAGTGTTAGGATTGTTGCTATAAAAATCAAGCACTGACGACAGCGATAAAAAACTATGCACAGTAACTGTGAAAAATGCACTAAACCTTAAGCAGGCAGTGTACTCAGCTAAGACATTCTGACAAAAGAACATAATTTTTAACTGACAGTTCAGTACGCGCGACTACATTTAGAATTATTCTCTATAATTTAACCATGATAGCTACCATGGCCGTAGACCTAAATACACTTTTAGTCGACCTACTAATGTCCATTAGAACATTAGCTGTTGATTACGCACGGTCGCAGGATAACTTAAGGTTTTCCTAATAACTGACGGTGTTATCTATATAGCTCTCAATACGCAATACATACTTATAGTTTAATTGTAGTAACTGTATAGTCTTCAGCACGGTATAAACTAAGTTTTGTGGACTAGTACTAGATGATTAATAATCGGCCTGAGCTACATCCTTAGACGTAAAACGTAGTATTATATTGGTGTTTTCAATAATCATCTAGAAGCCATTGCCAACCTGAGCTACAAGATTTATGTGCTTACCTAGTTGGCTAGCACGCAATACCCACAATATATTCGTTTAACGGTAACATACAGTTCAAATGGCAAGCCAAGCCAACTCATTAAACTTCTCTAAACTAACAATGCTTATATAGATATATAATGAAAATATCCAGTACGTTTAGATGTTGCTGGCTATTATTGGTCAGAAGTCTTTACTTGGACATGGCATACGCTTGGCTCAGTTATTGTGAGCTTTAGATTGAACAAATATATCTTCAGACAGTTTTAGTTCAAACGAGTTATTTATGTTAGCACTTATATCGTTAGTCTGTTCATGGATTGCTAGGTGAGATATATTTATCCATGCGACGCATAGAGGCTATGTGCTCGCCAAAACTAAAATAGTTAAAGGCCATAAAAGATCTGAGAATCACTAAAACTTTTGCTTTTATTCTCTGCTAACAGATTGCTGTAATTGCACCATCTAAGGTTTAAAGTTACGCTGTAAGGCGGCTGGCGCAATACCAGACATGGAAAGCAATTCCTTCATCTTTATTAAACGACGCAACGTGCAGTCATAGATCGCTACAAAGAAAATGTATAGAAAGTATCCTGCTAAAGCTTGGCTGCGATGTTCCTGGTTAAGTTACTAGCTCGCGCAGATTCTAAAATAATCAATCAAGCGCATACACTCTGAGTATACACCTATGTATAATCACCAGATTAGTCAATGACTTTATGTAGGAACTAACGGTAAGTCCCTATGTGTACACGCTAGATATTCCATCAACAATATTAGTTGTTAGATGAGTAGCAGTTACAAGTCTTTAACTTGCCTACATTTATCGGTATATCAGTGATAAATATCCATGCGCCTGCTGTATACTGTATTTATAGTTAGTAACCACTTGTCGCCATAGATTAATTAATTGTATTACTGGCTGGCTAAATGCCAAGCTTGGCAGCAGCAATATAGCTAGCAATACAGGATATATGTCCATAGTAATTTCTATGGATTAAAAAAGAAACACACATAAAGCCCATCCATAAGACCTAGCTTTATAATAGGTAAAGCAACTAAATTAGACCAACTTCTCTAACTCTAGTAGAGCTTCAAACAAGTCTGAAACCAGTCCATAATCAGCTATTTGGAAGATCAAAGCTGTTTCATCCCTATTAATCGCAACGATAACTTTAGAGTCTTTCATACCGGCCAAATGCTGGATTGCGCCAGAAATACCAATAGCTATATATAGCTGTGGCGCAACAATTTTACCGGTCTGACCAATCTGTATGTCATTGTGTGCAAAGCCTGCGTCAACAGCCGCACGAGAAGCACCCACTGCAGCGCCAAGCTTGTCAGCCAGCGCATATAAGCGCTTAAAGTTATCACTGTTCTGCATGCCACGGCCGCCAGAAATAACGATTTTAGCAGCAGTCAGTTCAGGACGATCAGACATGACTAATTCTTCGCTAACAAAGTTAGAAGTGCTATTGTTATGGACAATGGACACTGTTTCTATAATAGCCGAAGCACCTGTAGTAGTAACTGGATTAAAACTAATGGTACGTACAGTAATCACTTTAATAGCAGCAGTCGATTGTACGGTCGCAACGACGGTACCTGCATAGATCAAGCGCTTAAAGGTATTAGCACTTTCAACCGAGATAATTTCAGAGATCTGATCAACGTCTAACTGCGCGGCAACGCATGGCAAGATATTTTTGCCATTAGACGTAGCAGCGCTCAGGATATGGCTGTAATCAGAGCTAAGCTCTGCAACTAACGGTGCAACATTTTCCGGTAATTGATAAGCGTACGCGACATTGTCAGCTAGTAGCACTTTACTCACGCCTGCGATTTTTGTAGCAGCTTCAGCTACAGAACCAGCACCATAACCAGCAACTAGTATGTGGATATCGCCGCCAATTTTAGCAGCAGCTGCCACAGTATTTGAGGCAGACGGAGATAGTACTTTATTATTGTGCTCTACGATTACCAAGATAGTCATAGTTAGATGACCTTAGCTTCGTTTTTCAGTTTCTCGACTAATTCAGCTACTGATTTAACCTTTATACCTGCACTGCGTACAGCTGGTGCTTCAACTTTAATAGTCTTATTAGTAGAAGCAATGGAAATACCTAAAACATCTGGAGTTACCGTCTCGAGCAGCTTTTTTTTAGCTTTCATGATATTTGGCAGGGTCGCATAACGTGGCTCATTCAAACGTAGATCAGTGGTAATGATAGCCGGTAGTTTTAGAGAAACTATCTGTGTACCACTATCAATTTCACGAGTTACAGATATGTTTTCACCGTTAACTTTAACTTTAGAAGCGAAAGTGCCCTGGCCATAACCAGTCAGTGCAGCAAGCATCTGACCAGTCTGATTGTTATCGCTATCAATAGCCTGCTTGCCGAGGATTACTAGCTTAGGCTGTTCTTTGTCAATAATTGCTTTGAGTAGCCTGGCTGTGGCCAGAGAGGTTAGCTCCCCAGCAAACTCAATCAGGACAGCACGGTCAGCACCTAATGCTAGAGCGGCACGCAACTGCTCTTGAGCGGTACTTGGACCAATAGACACCACCACAATTTCAGTCGCTACGCCTTTTTCTTTTAAGCGTATAGCCTCTTCTACAGCAATTTCACAGAAAGGGTTCATCGACATCTTGACGTTAAGAAGATCAACGCCAGAATGATCCGCCTTGACGCGCACTTTTACATTGTGATCAACAACACGTTTAATAGCTACAAAAACCTTCATGAGTTCCTCTTTACTGTCTGGTGAAAAGAAAGCCGCCTAAGCAAAACTAGCAGTTTGATGCTCATTGTCAGACAAGAATAACTCCAAAAAACTTTGGCAAATGATCATGCTTACAAAAAATTGTGATCATTAGATAGCAAGGTAACTACAGGATCATGCCTTTTTATAATAGTGTAAATTACACACTATTTTAGCACCAGAGTTACCTGTATTACTCTTAGACGTGCCTTTAAACCAGTAGCACTGCTTATGATACATGCAAAACTGGCTATATATTGACCTGAATATTTATTCTGGTCAATACAACACAATAGTTAGTCGTAAGCTGAGTTGCGTTGGGTTGATTTATTTAGCAAAAAAATAATTTACATAAATATTTGTATTAAACGCCGACAGTGGTGTAGATATAAAGAGAAAAAGATAATTTTTAATTATATAAGAGACAGCACCCAACCTGTCATCTATAAAACATCTGTTAAGACTTGGAGATAACCTGTGGAGCGTGAGTACGCAGAATTTGACGTGGTTATTGTTGGTGCAGGCCCGGCAGGTCTATCTGCTGCCTGCCGATTAAAGCAAAAGGCTGCTGAAGCCAATCAAAAAATTGACGTATGCGTTGTCGAGAAAGGATCCGAAGTTGGCGCTCATATCCTCTCCGGCACAGTGTTTGAACCAAGCGCTCTAAATGAATTATTTCCAGACTGGAAAAAGCTGGGAGCCCCGCTCAAGACACCAGTTATGCGCGATGATTTTTATGTACTGCGCAGTTCTAAAACCTCCACTAAAGTACCTAACTTCTTTATGCCTAAGACTATGCAAAACAAAGGCAATTACATTATTTCCCTAGGCAATCTATGCCGCTGGCTAGGCCAGCAAGCCGAAAATTTAGGAGTAGAAATCTACCCAGGCTTCGCCGCTCAGACAGCGTTGTTCGATAAAAATGGTATAGTGCGCGGCATCATTACCGGTGATTTTGGTATCGACTGCGAAGGTCGTTCACAAAAAGGCATGTACACCCCTGGCATAGAGCTACGCGGCAAATATACTCTGTTCGCTGAAGGCTGCCGAGGCCACATTGGCAAACACCTGATTCAGCGTTTTAATTTAGATATTGGTACCGATGTGCAACACTACGGCATCGGTCTCAAGGAAATTTGGGAGATTGACCAGGCTAAACATAAGCCAGGTTTAGTCATACATACTACTGGTTGGCCACTAGACATCATAAGCAACGAAAATACTGGTGGCGCGTTTCTTTACCACCTAGAAAATAACCAGGTGGTCGTAGGACTAATTGTCGATCTATCTTATAGCAATACTTTTTTATCGCCGTTTGATGAGTTTCAGCGCCTTAAGCATCACCCGGTGCTAGCACAATACCTAGAAGGCGGCAAGCGCATCAGCTATGGTGCACGAGCATTAGCTAAGGGCGGTATTAACTCATTACCAAAGATGGTGTTCAATGGCGGAGCCATTATAGGGTGCGACCTAGGCACCATGAACGTAGCCAAGATTAAAGGTAGCCATACAGCAATGAAATCTGGAATGCTCGCCGCCGACGCCATAGCAGAGCGACTATGTGCTGCATCTAGGGGCGGCGATGAACTAACTAGCTATACTGATAGCTTTGAAGCAAGTTGGCTCTATAAAGAACTATTCACTGGCCGAAACTTTGGCCCAGCTATACATAAATTTGGCCCGATTATCGGCGCTGGTTTTAACTGGTTCGATCAGAATATCCTTAGCGGCAAAATGCCGTTCACTTTGCATGATACGAAGCCTGATTACGCTTGCTTGAAACTCATGCAGAATAGCAAAAAAATTTATTACCCAAAACCTGACGGCAAATTAAGCTTCGACAAGCTAAGCTCAGTGTTTATCTCTGGTACCAACCATAAAAAAGAGCAGCCGTGCCACTTGAAGTTAACAGACCAGAGCATTCCAATTAGTACTAACCTGCCACTCTATGATGAACCAGCGCAACGCTACTGCCCGGCTAACGTATATGAAGTAACAACCAAAGATGGTAGCGATCAACACTTCCAGATTAATGCCCAGAACTGCGTACACTGCAAAACTTGTGATATCAAAGACCCCTCTCAAAACATTACCTGGATAACACCAGAAGGTGCAGGTGGACCAACTTACCAGAATATGTAAGTAAGTTTACGACTTAAAATGCTCTTGTGAGGAGTTTTTTATTTGTACATTGACTTAGTCTTAATCAATGATATCGACATTTTACACTATTCACCTAATCTTACTCAACAATATTTTTATACTCTTCACTTAATTGTTAAGTACTCTGGATATTAAAACATTGCGCATTTCATATTCTACTCAATCCATATTACTTTTAATAAACTGCTACACTGAAGCAATCGCAAACTCTTTAGAGAGTACAACAGTAGACAATAACGTGCAGCATCTCTATAAACATTTTGAACCATTCAGCAATAATGCACTCAGGGTTACTGAATAAATGAAATACACCAGTTTTTTAAGATATTAAGTATTTTCGTCTATATATACCTACAATTTAGACAAATGCACGCCAGCTATGACTAGAGAGACCATTTATTAGCAAATAAGTTAGCTTTAACTCTAAAGCACGACTTAGCAAATACAAAAAATAAATCACCGCAATACGGCATCTATCGGCGATATTTTTTATTACAAGCTATGACGATCTTGCTAATCTAATAGCAATGTACCAACTAACTTTTTAGACTTAACCATCAACATAATGTGCTAGATTTGCATTAAATCGACAAAGATTGAATGCTTCATACAAAACATCAGCAGCCAACATAATAATATATACATGACTTTATGACTACCAGAAGTAACGACACTCAAGTTATCTTGAGCCATGCCATTAGAAGTGGACAGTGCACTTGCTAACCACTTAAGCCATTACTACGCTTTTAGTCTGCATAAGTCTACTTCCGTAACTAAAGTTGCCTAAGCGATCTTCGCTATGACTGATTGGAGTGAGAACCAACAAGGCAATTATTATTGCTAGACAAAGACCAATACACTTAAACCAGTGCTGGCTTTAAATGAGCTAGTGGGAATATCTGCTTGAAGTTTTTTGTAGTCTGCTCAGCAAGGCGCTCAAAGGATTCACCACGCAGTATTGCTAGGTAATCCGCTACGTCGCGCACATACTCCGGTAAGTTTTGCTTGCCACGATGAGGAGTTGGTGTAAGATACGGAGAATCGGTTTCCACTAATAAGCGATCGGCCGGTATTTGGCGCGCTACATTGCGTAAAGCGTTAGCATTGCGGAACGTGACGATACCAGACATGGAAATATAAAACCCTAAGTCTAGGGCTGCATTAGCCATATTTATGTCTTCGGTAAAGCAGTGCAACACGCCAGCCTGAGGCAAAGCAGCTTCACGCAACATAGCTAAGGTATCAGCACGAGCGTTACGCGTATGTACAATCACAGGTTTGCCAGTCTGCTTAGCGGCTTGCAGATGCATATCAAAAGAAACTTGCTGCAGCTTGGCTGTTTTAGGCTCATAGTGATAATCCAGACCTGTTTCGCCAATCGCCACCACGCGCTGGTGATTGAGTTCATTTAACAACCAATCAAACGTTGGCATTTTATTATTTTTAAGGTCTAGTGGATGGATGCCAACCGAGCAATCAACATCCACATATCTTTCAGCTATAGTTTTAACACTGGCAGCATTCTTAGCGCTTACACCAATACACAGAAAATGCCCAACTCCGCGATGACGAGCGGCTTCGAGGACCGCATCAAGGGAATCTCTATTCTGGACAAGATCAAGGAGATCAAGATGACAATGAGAATCTACGAGCATAGGATAATACAACTTAAGTCACTGTAAGTATATTGCCAATAACACGTTTGTTAGATACGAATTAACGGCGGCCTGGTAAGCTTACCCATTGCACTAATAATGCTTCAAGTAATAATACGCGGTTAAGGTTAGCTTTATCAAGAACTTTTTGACGCTGAGCAAGAATCCAATCTTGAATATTCAACACCTTGCCATGTGCACTTTTCTGCGATAAGTACTGAACTACTTTACGCATATCTGACAGGCCAAGGTAGTTTTTGTCATGGGTTAACTGATAACGTATAATCAGACTAGACCAGTCATAAAACCAATCAAATAGCAACAGTAACGGAATATCTTTCCAGGTACTTTCGGCTAGCTGCGTGGCAAATAGTTCCCGCTTAAGTAACTTTTTTACACCATCCACTACTAAGATGCGCTGTTCGCATACGCCTTGAGCGTGCATTTTTACGGCCGCTAAAGGCGAACCAGAAACTAGGGTCAGCAGCTCGACACGCTGATCCTCTGAACATTCAGGTAAGACTTTAGCTAACCACTGTAAGCTCATGGCTTTACTAGGCAATTGGCAAGCCTGCTGTATACAGCGACTGCGAATAGTTGGTAAGAGACGGCTAAACTGATGACTAACCAATAAAAATACTGTATTGCCCGAAGGTTCTTCCAAGCTTTTAAGTAAGGCATTAGCGGCATTAATATTCATTGCCTCTACTGGTTCAATAAGCACTACTTTTCGCCATCCCATCTGTGCAGTCTGCGCCACAAAGCTAACAAGATTACGTACCTGATCGACCTTGATCGCCTTGTCAGCATCCTCTGGCTCCAATAGATAAATATCTGGATGGCTGTCAGCCTTAAGCAGCAGACAAGATTTACATTCACCGCATGCTGGCAAATTAATTTGACCATGGCATAGCAAACTCGCCATAAAACGCTCAGATAAAGCGCGCTTGCCAATGCCGATTGGACCATGCAGCAAATAGGCATGAGCATAGTTGTTGCGGCTAGTCAATCTTTTCCAGGCACTGTCTTGCCATGGATAGGCTTCAACCACGAACACGCTCCAGGCATACAGGTAGTAAAGCATCGATTGCTTGCTGTACTTGGGTCAACGGTTGGGCTGCGTCAATAAGAGAATAACGCGCCGGTTTAGCCTTGGCGAGTTCAAGGAATACCATGCGTACAGCATCAAAAAATGCTCGATTTTCTAACTCGAAACGGTCTAAACGGCCATATACACTGGTGCGGGCTATACCTACTTCTATAGGAAGATCGAATAACATGGTTAAGTCAGGGCGTAAATCGCCTTGTACAAAGCTTTCCAAGGTAGCAATGCGCTCCAGAGGCAATCCCCGGCCACCCCCTTGATAGGCGTAAGTAGAATCAGTAAAACGGTCGCAAATAACCACGACACCACGCGCTAGTGCCGGGCGAATAACTTTAGCTAAATGCTGGGCGCGAGCAGCAAATATCAGCAATAATTCAGTATCCGAATTCATCTGTTCTGCACTGGGGGCTAACAGTACATCACGCATTCGCTCGGTTAACGTTGTACCGCCTGGTTCTCTCGTCAGCACTACTTCAATACCTTCAGCACGCAAACGATTAGCCAAGTAATTTTGATTAGTGCTTTTACCAGCACCTTCTAGACCTTCCAGAGTAATAAATAAACCAGTCATAGACGGTCCTTAGTGAGAGTCATTATGGGCTTTATGGCGTAGCCGTGTTTGGCACAAAATTAGTAGACTGTTTAGCTGGTGCGGAATCAGCTGATAGTATCGTATCTTGCATTGATTTTACTGTAGGTGCTGGGCTAGATCGGTAGTAGGTGCAACGCTTGAGTTGGAACTCGCGCACAGCAGCATTATGAGAATTTAGGTCATCAGAAAAAATATGGCTGCCATCACCACGGGCAACGAAATACAAATGATTACTGGGCACATAGTTCAAGGCTGCGTGAATAGACTTGCGACCAGCCATTGCGATCGGTGTTGGTGGTAGACCTGCAACCATATAGGTATTGTATGGGTTAGCTTCTTTTAGGTGCACACGAGTAAGCCTACCTGTATATCGCTCACCAAGGCCATAGATTACTGTTGGATCAGCCTGTAGGAGCATACCAATCTTCATACGGCGCATAAATACGCCAGCGATTTGCCCGCGCTCTTCTGGTACGCTGGTTTCTTTTTCTATCAGAGTAGCCATAATTAACGCTTGATAAGAATCAGCGTAAGATGCATCAGCAGCACGTTTACTCCACTCCTGAGCCAGGATATAATCCAAGCGATTATAAGCTTTTTTTAGAAATTCAACATCAGTCATACCGCGAACGAAGCGATAAGTATCTGGAAAAAAACGCCCTTCAGGAAACACACCGGGATGACCAAGTTTTTCCATTACATCACTATTACTCAAGCCAGATAAGGTCTGTACGATCTTTTCATGCTTGACTAAAGCTAAGCGTACCCGATTAAAATTCCAACCCTCCACAAGCGTTAAGCTGTATTGCACCACTTCACCACGCTGCCACAGGCTAATCAAGCCTTTGGCGGTCATACCTGGAATCATACGGTATTCGCCGCATTGTAGCGGCTGGTTAGCCAAGTTAAGGCGCCAATAAAGGCTTAACCAAAATGGACTATCGAGCAAACCATCATTTTTAAGGTGATTAAAGGTACCTGTTGGGGTTGCACCGACTGACACATTAAGTAATTTTACCTGAGTTAAATTTAGAGGCTGCTTTAAAATAGCGTCAAATTTCCAGGCTGCTAAGCATGATAACAAACCAGCAGAGACTAAACTAATCTGTAATAACAGAACTATTTTTCGTGTCAACTTAAGCATCCAATAGTACGAGAACAATGCTCTATAGTTTATAGGTGAGTTGCCTAAACTGATCACTCATCTAAACGCGAACCACATATATGGCAAAAGGCAATTAATAATACTGCACAAAAACTCCATTGGTTTAATTTAAGTAAACAAGAATAGTATCAAAACTTATCGATAGGATTTTAGCCTGCACTAAAATTTTAGTGCACATGAGCGGTGAAGTTGCAACAATGCAAAATCCAGATTAATAACAAGCTATCGCCGTGCATAAAGAATAGTTTACTTGACACGCCTCCAATAACTCCACCAGACATATCTCACATCAAGCCTGCCATGTATTTAATATTCTACTTTAGATCTGGTGATCACTTACTTAAAAGTAACTATGATGCTTGGCCGAACTAGTAGGACACGGAAAAGATGAATACTATCAATTCCATAAATATACATATAAGTAAACTAGCAAATTACCATATAAAATACAGCATAACAGGCGCATCTTAATTAGTAATATACCAGTGTGAACTATTGCCTTGGTAAAAGTTCAATGTGAACAACACTTATACTCAAAGTAGCAGCATAAGTCGGTGTTATGCTGTTGATTAGCGTTTTATCCATACTAAAGACGATGCATTTACAACCCCTACCTAGGGCATTACAAGCAGCATTCAAACAAACACTAATTACTCAGTCTGGATAAGGAATGTTAGTCTAGAACAAATCGCACCATGTGCACACCCTCAACCTTGCAGTAGCACATTGTCTTCTTACGGACCGCCAATAATCACTGCACATTCACTAGACGAACCTACGGAAAACTAGAGAACCATTAGTACCACCAAAACCAAACGAGTTGGAAATAGCCACATCAATCAACATCGGTTGTGCTTCGTGAGGCACGAAGTTTAAGTTGCAGCCTGCATCCGGCTCATCAAGATTTATGGTCGGCGGAGCGATCTGATCTTTAATGGCCATCATACTAAAGATCGCCTCAACTGCGCCAGCCGCACCCAAAAGGTGGCCAGTCATGGACTTGGTAGAGCTGACCGCCAACTTATAAGCATACTCACCAAATACAGACTTAATAGCCTTAACTTCTGCTAGGTCGCCAGTCAGAGTTGAGGTACCATGGGCATTAATGTACTGCACCTGGTTAGCATTAATCTTTGCATCACGCAAGGCATTCGTGATACATCGTGCAGCACCAGCACCATCAGACGGTGGCGATGTCATGTGGTAAGCGTCGCCACTCATACCGAAGCCGATCAGCTCAGCATAGATAGTAGCGCCACGCATTTTAGCGTGCTCTAGCTCTTCTAGCACTAATGCACCAGCACCATCAGACAATACAAAACCGTCACGTCCCCTGTCCCATGGACGGCTAGCCCGGGTTGGTTCGTCATTGCGCGTCGATAGTGCACGAGACGCACTAAAGCCACCTATACCGAGACCACAAGCAGCCATTTCGGCACCGCCAGCGATCATCACATTGGCTTCATCATAAGCAATATTACGTGCCGCCATACCTATACAGTGCGTACCGGTAGTGCACGCAGTGGTAATAGCGTAGTTAGGACCCTGCGCGCCCAAGTGGATCGACAAAAAACCAGAAATCATATTGATGATTGAACCGGACACAAAGAACGGTGAAATTCGACGTGGACCTGCATTGTGCAATGTGCGGCTAGTTTCTTCGATATTAGTTAAACCACCAATACCCGAACTCATCACTACACCAATACGTTCACGGTTAGCGTCAGTGATTTCTAGACCAGAATTACGTACTGCCTGAAAACCGGCTGCTAAACCGTATTGAATAAATAGGTCGAGTTTGCGGGACTCTTTAATCGAGAGATACTCTGCAACATTAAAACCCTTTATTGAACCGCCAAAACGGGTGGAATAGGCAGAAAAATCCGTGTGCTTAATCAGACTAATACCACTGTGGCCAGCTAGGACACCCTGCCAACTGCTTGGCACGTCTGTACCCAATGGTGACAGCATACCCATACCGGTGACTACGACACGTCTACGCGACACAGCATTCTCCTTTGTCTAATTATAACACCTTGTTTCGCGGCTTATTCTTATCATAGTTGAAAGAAAAAACCGCACGCCGTTATAGTTGTGCGGTTTTTTCTTTCACGGCAAGTGATAACTACAAACTATTTTACGCTTGATGGGCAGTAACGTAGTCAATAGCAGCTTGCACAGTGGTAATTTTTTCAGCTTCTTCGTCTGGGATTTCAGTTTCAAATTCCTCTTCCAAGGCCATCACTAGCTCGACTGTGTCAAGGGAGTCGGCACCCAGATCTTCAACGAAGGAAGCAGAACTGGTCACTTCTTCTTTAACACCCAGTTGCTCAGCAACTATTTTCTTGACGCGCTCTTCGATGGTGCTCATACCTTATTTTCACTCCTAATGGATAAATTTAGGCAGTTGGCCAGCTGATCAGTGTATATAAAGCTATTTTCAACTTTTCAACTGAAAGATCTGCCCCTGTTACCCAGCAGGCCACCTGCCTATAAATTATAGTTGCAGCTTTATAACTTATTTTAGTAAATTCGTATGACACTTTTTGAAGTGATCAATCAAAATCTAACTCATATACATTCCACCATTAACTGGGATTGAAGCCCCAGTCACGTATACAGCACCGTCGGATGCCAGGAAAGTAACCACATTCGCAATCTCTTGAGCATGACCAAGGCGGCCCAACGGAATCTGAGCCAACAATACCTGACGCTGTGCTTCCGAAAGCTTTCTGGTCATATCGGTATCAATAAAACCTGGAACTACCGAATTAACAGTAATCGAACGAGATCCAACTTCACGTGCTAATGCACGACTGAAACCCTCTAAACCAGCCTTTGCCGCTGCGTAGTTTACTTGGCCTGTGCGGCCCATGGCACCTACTACGGAACCAATATTAATAATTCGGCCCCAACGCATCTTAGTCATGTCGCGTAAAACACCTTTAGACAGGCGAAATAGACTGTTCAAATTAGTATCGATTACGTCGTGCCATTCGTCATCTTTCATGCGTATCATGAGGTTGTCATGGGTGACACCGGCATTATTCACTAAAATAGCTGGTGCGCCAAACTGCGCGGTAATTTTAGCCAAAATGACAGAAACAGACTCATCGCTAGTCACGTTTAACTCGAAGCCAGTGCCTTGTATGCTGTTTTCCTTCAACACTGTGGCAATGCGTTCAGCACCTAAAACAGAAGTAGCGGTGCCTATCACAACGGCACCGTGACGACCTAGTTCAAGGGCTATAGCCTGGCCAATACCACGACTTGCACCCGTAACCAGTGCAACTCTACCTTGTAGACTCATACAGGCTTCTCCTAAAGATTTTCAGGACAATGCTGCACGAGCGGCAGCGAAGGCATCCAGAGTATTGAGGTTAGCAACCGACACGCCGTCAGCACAACGCTTGTTTAAACCAGTTAAAACTTTACCAGGACCACACTCAACTAACTTAGTAACACTATTGGCAACTAAAGTCTGGATTAATTCAACCCATCGCACAGGCTTGTATAGCTGCCTCAGCAGATCGCACTGAAGAGTGTTAAGGTCTGCAGCAAAAGTCGCGCTAACATTTTGTACTAGCGGAATTTGCGGCGTTTGCCAGTTAATGGCAAAGATTGACTCGGCAAAACGCTCTGCAGCAGGGCGCATTAACTTACAGTGGGACGGCACGCTGACTAGCAAAGGCAAGGTAAGTTTAGCACCACGAGCCTTGCAGCCTTCAATAGCGCGAACTACAGCCGCTTTGGTACCGGAAATCACTACATGGCCAGGGGAATTGAAATTAGCTACGCTAACGACTTCATCATGTGCCGCTTCAGCGCAAACTTCAATTACAACAATATTATCCAAACCAAGGATAGCGGCCATACCGCCATGACCAGCCGGAACGGCTTCTTGCATTAACTGGCCACGACGCTCAACTAGCTTGACCGCCTCAACAAAGGACACGCTATCAGTAGCAACTAAAGCGCTATATTCGCCCAAACTATGACCGGCGACATAAGCTGGGCGCTCGCCACCTTTAGATAGCCATAAGCGCCATAAAGCAATTGAAGCAGTCAGGATAGCTGGCTGGGTTTTATCGGTTTGACTGAGATACTTTTTCGGCCCATGCTGGGTTAGTGACCACATGTCGTAACCTAAAACATCGGACGCTTCCTTAAAAGTTTCCTGAATAAGTGGATATTGCGCACTTAACTCAGCCAGCATTCCTATAGACTGCGAACCCTGACCAGGGAAGACGAATGCAAAGGTTGCAGACATGTAACAAGCCTCCACCTAATGATCTAATTATCAAAAAACACTCACGTCTACAATGGGAACTCATAAAATAAACAGAATGAACAGATTAAATAGTTAATGCAACTAGTCAGTTATATTTAAGCACTTCCTAGCTAATTCGCCTAAAGCAACAAACTTTCAAGGCCACACACCCTTAAGTATGGCGGTAAGTTTTCTTGAATTTTGATTAACACTCATACAGTCGTGCTATAAAATTTATTTATACATAGAGCTATAATCTTTCACTGCAATACCATGTAGCTCCAGAAAACTCACATTATTATGTTGTGCTGACTATTATGTTGTGCTGATACAAGACAAACCTGCAGGCAACCGCATAAACAGAATATTATCGATAAACCAGTTACATACCAACGCATCTATCTCACTTACGGTACACACCATTAAACTTCGACAAAACCAAATACGATTCAACCACTCCACACCTTAAAGCAATGTAATAGCCAACTTAACCTGCTTATTTTTACCTTTAATGTCTTCGGTGCCTATATTGATTAAACAACGCAATACATGGCTAGATTATGCTAAAACTTTTACTGCTACTGAGCCTGTTACCGTAAATCGTAACAGATGCTTAACTCTGTAATTGACGTTTACACTAAAATCTAGCAACTGATAATAGTGTTTCCTAGTTAAAATCACCATAAATATATAGCTAGGCTAATTAATACAAGGAGACGTCTTCAATACATGAAGCTGCAATACCATGCACACCACCATGTCAATTGGTAGGCCGACACATGGCAACCTGCCAGTCTTAAGATTGTTGCTTATCACTCAATAGACCAGAGTCACCAACATTGAAGAGTTAAACTTACCGTTCAGGCTGACATCAGTTTTTATTCATTATTATAGTTTTACTGGCTGCTGTAACTATTAAACGCGCATACTTTTTGTTAAAAAAAGCTCAAAGGTCATAGTTTTTTAAAGAATAAAAAGCTAATCTACAATGATCGTATTTAATGATAACATAGCAGACAAACTGGTAATAAGAACACTAATAATATTAAAGAGACTATGACCAAGTACTTGCATATCATCGCAACGATATTTGCACTAATAAGCAATTAATCACTTAATAGTGCCTTTGATAATCACTCTACGGCCACGATATACGCCTTCTAGCGATACGTGGTGACGGCGGTAAACTTCACCAGTAGTCTTTTCTATGGACAAGGTGTTAGCCTTGAGAGCGTCATGCGAACGGCGCATATTACGGGCAGAGCGAGATTTTTTGTTCTGTTGAACAGCCATGATTGCTTAACTCTTAAACGTTTAAGTTATGCTTAAACTGTGCCAATATACTGAACGGGCTGTACCGTATTATCTCGTTATCGCTCAATTTAGGTTCAGCATTTAGCCATGTCGGCTGCTGGCATTCTTCCGCATTATGAACAGGCACGATAGGCAATGCAAGCAGTAACTCATCCTCAATCAATTCATGCAGATTCAAATGATCTGCGCTAAGTTCCAGCACTTCATAATCTTTTAGTAGTGACTGGGTATCTGCACCTTCCTTCACTACAACATAATTGCACTTACTGTGTATTGGCATGGTAAATAGCTCCAGACAACGCTGGCAGACCATTTGCCCTTCAGTATTAATAATACTATTGATTACTACAGACTTACGTTCATCTCGCTTAAAAATAAATTTTATTTGCACCATATTTAAAGTATTGAAAGACTGGCTGCAAAGTCTATCAAAACAAGCTAGCAACATTTCACCTTGAAGAGAAATGTTGCTATCAGCTAATTTATACGGATTAACTTGAATTGGAAACGCATTATTTAGCATCGGCGTAAACATTATAAGTACATACCTAGACATGTCAAAGAAAATTTAACTATACACATCGACTTAACCACACTACTAAAATTTATCTTGTCTTTAAAATAGTCGCTAATACTGTTCGAATCTAGCTCGACTTATCACATAAAATTGCAAACTAGATTCCACTTGCTATTTCACCTACACTGACCATCACAAGCTGTTCGCCAAATACTGACAAAAGCAATCGTGAAAATAAATCAGCTATCGAACTGGTTAGGCACCTGGTCGAAAGCAGCTAACGTTTTTGCTACTAACTGTTAATGACATCTGATTGTAGGCTTAAATCAGACTGTCTATGATAGGCAAACGAATATTTAGCAAATCCCACACATGTCAAGACTATAGCAAATATATCACTGGTAACCAACGCATAAGCCACCTTTATTTATGGATTGATGCAGTAGTTAAGATACAGCCCTATCAGCTGAGCTATCATTACCATTTAATGGCTTACCGTTTATATACATACACCAAGCAGCATGAGCATAAAAACCTTATAAATACGCGAACGGCATACAAGCTGACAGGCTAAGCAAAAGTGGCTTGCTGCACAGCACTGGAGACATTAATACACTACAGATCTAAGTTAGCGTACTACTGATACGTAGTAGTCTGATAATCTGACTGCAATATGCAAATTTCTTAAATTAATTATTCTATAATTTAAAATTTACTGAAAAGTTTGGCCTTGGAAGCCTAAATACAAAGCCAGCTTATCTATCACACTAGCGCCAAGCTTCTTAGAAAAGCGATCAAGCGGCGACTCTTGAACGGTGAAATCTACCAAATCTTTCTCACCAATCACATCCCAAGCTACTGAGCTTACACTACCTAAACCGTCGATTAAACCAAGTGGTAATGCCTGCTCACCAGACCATACTAACCCTGAAAATAACTCCGGATGATCTTTATCCTGTAGACGATCGCCACGTCCTTGCTTAACGCTGGCAATGAACTGGTGGTGAGCAGTGTCGAGTACACTTTGCCAGAACTGAGTTTCATCGGCTTTTTGTGGCTGGAATGGGTCCAGAAATGATTTGTGCTCACCTGAAATGTATGTGCGGCGCTCCACGCCTAGTTTCTCCATGGTACCCACAAAACCATAACCAACTGCCGTTATACCTATAGAGCCAACCAGGCTAGCCTTATCAGCATAAATTTGATCTGCTGCGCTGGCAATATAATAGGCACCCGAAGCACCAAGATCAGAGATAACTGCATACAGCTTGGTTTCTGGGTGCAGAGTGCGCAGACGACGAATCTCATCATACACATAGCCTGACTGTACCGGACTACCGCCCGGGCTGTTGATACGCATAATTATACCCTTAACCTTAGAATCTTCAAATGCGGCACGCAGACTGCTAACTATATTGTCAGCACTGGCAGATTCCTTGTCTGCAATCATCCCACGTACTTCGATCAAAGCAATGTAGTTGTTACTACGGCTACCACTTTTTTCTATTTCTATTAGCGAGTTAAATAACGCTAATATGGCTATCAGGTAAGCAAAAGTCAGCAACTTAAAGAAAATCCCCCAGTATCGCGCACGACGCTGCTCATTAACGCTAGCTAGTATGGTTTTTTCCAATAGCTTCCAACTTTTATCATTAGCGCTTTCAGTCTTTTTGAGCGCTCCCCAATCATCACTCATGCCATTAACCCCAGTAAAAACTTTTTGGACTCGCAGTAAGCTAAAGTTTACAGTTCAGAAAGATGATTAATTATTTTACTTAAGCTCTTATATTGCTGCAAAGTTTTAACAAACTGAGCGCAATCATTAGCCACCACGCTATTCATGCCTGCACTTTGAGCTATTTTTAAGTTAAAACAGCGTCACTATAATATTATTGTCTGGCGGCAATGCCAAACTATGATACGTAAAATCTGCTCTAGCATTAAAGATTGATATTTGCTATTTATTTTATTTGTAGCGCAGGCGATGCATGCAGTTATCTAAACCGTTAACTTAAGCACCTTAGTCTGGCTAACAACCAGGTGTACCGAGTAGCTAAGACTTGGTACAACAGACCTCAAACAATTACAGCACACTGTTAAGCAACGGTGAAGGTGTAGTTTTTTAACGCGATGGCGCGATGGTAAGTAATCGAAATAAATAGACGTGGAATACTTGATCTGGCTCAACCGGCCTAAGCTTTAGGGTACAAAGTAAGAATTGCCTCAGGCAAGTTCAGTCTCATAATACTATTAACCATTAAATCAGCATATGACTGAAGAGTCAGAGGAGGCTGGGGCTGCGCGCATTACTTCTACGATCAAAATCAATAATTACATAGCGTGTGACCTCAATCAAAAATTAGCAGCTTTATAGTCGAGGCTCTAAATTCAAACGCTCCACAGTTTTAGCCCACATCTCATCAACCGGCGCTTGAAGCTTTAACTCGCCACCATTAGGTAGCGGTATGGTTAGCATATGAGCGTGCAAAAATAGGCGCTTACCACCCAGGTCGTAGATTTTCTTGGAGAAATACTCTTCACCATACTTAGTGTCACCAGCAATACAGTGACCTGCGTACAAGCTGTGTACGCGAATCTGGTGGGTACGCCCGGTCATTGGTTTAACCTCAACCATGGTGGCGAAGTTACCGAAGCGATGCAATACCTTAAACATGGTCTTGGCTTCTTTGCCATTTTCGCCTACCGTGACAATACGCTCGCCAGAGCGTAAGCTGCTTTTACATAACGGAACACACACGCTCTTAATTGAACCAGCCCAATTGCCGCGCACAAGCGCCATATAGCGCTTATCTACAATATCGCTATGCAAGGCATTATGCAAGTAGCGCAGCATACTACGCTTTTTAGCAATCATCAGTAAACCAGAAGTGTCACGATCCAGGCGGTGGACCAACTCTAACTCTGTGGCATCCGGACGTAACTGACGGAAAGCTTCAATCACACCAAAATTCAGACCACTACCGCCATGAACAGCAATGCCGCAAGGTTTATTGAGCGCGATTAACTTGTTATCTTCGAAAACAATTGAGGCTTCAAGCCGCTGTAATAGGCTATAAGATAGTGACACAGATTCATTACGCTCAGACATACGCACCGGTGGTACACGGACGATATCGCCAGTATATAGCTTATACTTTGGCTTAATGCGACCACTATTAACGCGCACTGCGCCTTGGCGCAAAATGCGGTAAATCAAAGTCTTTGGTACGCCTTTCAGCCTACTCAGAAGAAAATTATCAATACGTTGGCCAGCATATTCAGGTAAGACTTCAATATGCTGGACGTTAGGAGTTTGAGGGGCAGCAGTCATCATGATATTAATGATAACAATTTTTATGTAATTAAAGCACTATCATTACTGATATAGTCATAAACGTTGACAAAAGCCATTTAAAGAGAACTTACGGCAAATTATTAACTCCTATCATTACATTTAATCAAGACGCTAAGCTGGTACTACTGGTTTTTCACCACCTTGAAATATTCTATATTAGAATAAATATAGGTAATATGAGACCTAAGGCGAGTGTACAAAGCAAAGTAAATAGTTGCTTTTTATATTGATATTTATAACTACATTACCAATGCTTTAGAGATAATGCCTATTTAGAGCTAAGTGAGGGCACAATTGCTCATACCTAGTCTTGTTTAGCCATGAGCGTGGGCTCCCCATTGGAGAACACAGTAAAATGCCAACCCCGCTGCGGATTCTGCGCGCGGCAGCACTCGAATTATCAAGGATACGTGTAGAATGGATATGTACAATCATCAGATGATGTATAGCACTAGACTTCTACGTAGACGCTTTATCTCGTCTACAGTTGCTGGTTGATTCCTCCTCCTGACTTTTAGCGTTTGTTGATGTGGTGTTTTGTCTCCACCGTTAACAAGCAGAATACATACGTAGCTAAACTAAGCAAAATTGACTAGTTTCAGCAACGTACATGAAGTTGGTCAACCACTCTTGATGCGCCTAACACCAACCGCGAGAAGTCGTGTGCGCTAAACGCCGTTTTTTGGCAGCCCGAAACCAACGGTACAACATGAAAAGAATGCTGATTAACGCAACTCAACCAGAAGAGTTGCGTGTTGCAGTGGTAGATGGCCAGCGCCTTTATGACCTGGACATTGAATCCGGCGCACGCGAGCAAAAAAAAGCTAACATCTATAAAGGCCGTATTACTCGCATTGAACCAAGCCTTGAGGCTGCTTTTGTCGATTTCGGCTCTGAGCGTCACGGCTTCTTGCCCCTCAAAGAAATCTCCCGTGAATATTTCAATAAAGCCCCAGAAGGCCGCATCAACATCAAAGATGTACTAAACGAAGGTCAGGAAGTTATTGTACAGGTCGAAAAAGAAGAACGTAGCAACAAGGGTGCAGCTCTCACTACATTTATTAGTTTAGCTGGTCGTTACTTGGTGCTAATGCCAAACAACCCACGTGCTGGCGGTATTTCACGTCGAATTGAAGGTGAAGAACGTAATGAGCTGCGTGAAATGATCAGCGGCTTAATCGCACCAGCCGACATGGGCCTTATCGTTCGTACCGCAGGCCTTGGTCGCAGCAGTAAAGAAATGCAATGGGACCTCGATTACTTGCTGCAACTGTGGACCTCTATCAAAGAAGCAGCCATTGATCGCTCTACACCACTCTTGATCCACCAGGAAAGCAACGTAATCATCCGCGCCATCCGCGATTACCTGCGCCAAGACATTGACGAAGTACTTATCGATAGCGTTGAAGCGCAAGTCGAGGCCATGACTTTTATCCATCAAGTCATGCCGCAGTATGCTAGCAAAATTAAATTATACGAAGATAGCGTTCCACTGTTCAACTGTTTTCAGATTGAAAGCCAGATCGAGACAGCCTTCCAGCGCGCAGTCGAACTGCCTTCCGGCGGCTCAATTGTGATTGACCAAACAGAAGCCCTAGTATCTATAGATATTAACTCAGCACGCGCAACTAAAGGTAACGACATAGAAGAAACTGCTTTACAGACAAACCTAGAAGCGGCTGAAGAAATTGCTCGCCAGTTGCGTCTGCGTGACATTGGCGGCCTGATAGTGATTGACTTTATCGACATGATCCAGGCTAAAAACCAGCGTGCCATAGAAGAGAAAGTCCGCGAATGCCTAGAGGTTGACCGTGCACGCGTACAAGTAGGTCGCATCTCACGCTTTGGGCTGCTAGAAATGTCTCGTCAACGCCTACGTCCATCACTTGGCGAAAGCAGCGGTATTGTGTGCCCTCGTTGCAACGGTATTGGTATCATCCGTGATATTGAATCGCTATCTTTGGCAATCCTACGACTTATTGAAGAAGAAGCCCTAAAAGATCGCACCTCTGAAGTGCACGCACAAGTGCCAATCCTAGTGGCAACCTTCCTGCTTAACGAAAAACGCAATGCTATAACCAAGATAGAATTGCGCACTTGTGCCCGTATCGTTATCTTACCAAACGACTACCTCGAAACGCCGCACTTCGAAGTGCGGCGTCTACGTGATGACAGTCAAGAAGCCCAAGCCAAGAATGGCCAAGCTAGTTACGAAATCGCTACAGCTGCGGCTGAGGTTGAAGAAATCCAGCCAGCTACCGCGACCCGAACTTTAGTTCGCCAGAAAGCAGCCATAAAGACTGTGCAGACGCTTGCCAATGGACCTGCTCCAATTGAAATTACTGTGCCAGTTACTGCGCCGACGACTGTACCTAGATCCAATCCATTCAAAGATTTGGTAAAATCACTAATCAATCTGTTTGCCACTAAAAAAGAGCCTATAGCTACAGCTATGATTGAAAAACCTACTACTGAAATTCAGATGCAAAACAAAAAACGTTGCAATGGTCGTCAACAGAGCTATCACCGCAATGATCAACGTAACGAAGAACGTAAACTTCGTGAACTGCGTAAGCCACGTAGCATGCGTGAAGAGCGTGTACGTGAACTGCGTAAGCCACTAGATGTTAATTTTGCTGGTGTTGTAAAAACCGTTAACGAAGAAGCAATACTAACCAGTGAAGAACAACTACGGGAAGACAGTCAAGACAATGCTGAAAATAATTGCCCACGCCGACGCTCACGTGGCCAGCGTCGGCGCAGCAACCGTCGTGAGCGTCGGCGTGATACGAATAATAGTATAGTTGAAGATTCGAAAGAGCTAGACGAGAATAGAAGCACTATAAACACAAGACAGGAAGACGGCAAACTATCTACAGACCTGGATATTACTAACGACGTTACTAACGCTAGTATTAGCGCGCCCTCTGAAACCAAGGCTGACGAAACAGTTAAATATGCTACCGCCACCGTAAATACTCTAATTGCTGAAACACATATAGTTGAAACACCTGTCGTAGAAGTAACTACCCAACTTAAAACCACAATAGTTTCAAAAGTAGCGATTATCCCCGAAGTTGTCTCAATAGAACGTGAAGTTCAACATGTTCCACTAATACCCAAAGCGACCACTATAGCGCCAGCACCAACAATTACGCCTCAACCAGTGGCAGAGGTTGCTAGTGCCCCAACTAAAAAAGGCCGTGCACCAAACGACCCACGTGAAGTACGTCGTCGTCGCAAAGAAGCTGAAGCCGCAATTGCGCTGGCAGTTAAGGCGCCAGCGCCAGTCGCTGGCGCAACCGTTAAACACACCACAAAGATTTTGGAGGCAGAACACGAGCAATAAACCACCTCACTGGATCCAATTAGCCACTAAAACCCCTCTAGATAATCTTAGCGGGGCCTTTATCTACTGCACACATTAAGTTTAAAATACTTAAAGTAATAAATAGTTACTTTGTTTATTGATAAGCAGCAAATTAAGACGATCAACCTAATACTAAAATAACAGACAACAAAATTGTTAAAAGTTTAATTTCTATTTTTATGCAAAAATACAGTTAAAGTACTAACCCAAGTAACGCTTATATGTAGCAATAATGAAAATCGCTCTAACTACAAGAAAATTTTACAAAATCTTTTTATAAGCCCATTACCCATAAAATCCCTAAACATTTTACATAATTACACTGTCCTAGTCAGACAGATACTATCTTCATATAAACACAAAGATAGAGCGATAACACTAAACACTACGCTTGCATCAAGATAGCAGTTTAATCTCAAACTCTATACGCATACATGAAAAACTTCTGATCAATTAACCTTACGGGTCTACGTAAACTCATTACTACATCTATTATAGCGCAACTTTATAGTTAAGATTTTCCTTAGTTGTCTGCAAAAAAACTATGACAGATAACCTTTTAAATTAGGAACTATCAATCAACTCATAGCTGTTAATCAATTAAAGCGTTTAACTGAAAACTACACCAAAATCAATAAGCACTTACTTTCACTTATAAGTGAGAAAATTAGCGTAATAACATGCGAGGCCAAGCTGCGCACAGTGCTTATCGTATTAAATATAGCCAGGTCTTTTATTCTGATGCAGGCGACAGATCATCATCTTCAATAAAATCTAGATAATAAATTGTTTTTGTAGTAGAGCGATTCTATTAGGCAACCTTAAGCAACTCATTGCTGATAGCTATACAATCAAGTATTCAATACTTATAGATAATCGCACCAGCAACTATCTACACAAGAACGCCTATTATCGTTTGAGGTCTAGCAGCAATAAGCCATGATCAATTCTACTAGATGGTTAAGTTCACTAGTCTGCTACAGAGCAGCTCATACAGTATCCAAAGCTGCAACTGTATGCCAGTTAGCGGTTAGACTGGTATTCATGACTAGTGAGGCAGCGCCTTATTTTAATGATTAGCCGCTTTGTCATGATTCTCTATAGAAATTTAAATGCCATACAAGAAAAAATATCATTTTAGTTATACTAAGTCTTGCCGGCATAGTTTCATACTATTGTGATAGCATGATCAAGTATCATAGGAAGCAAGTTACAGGTATAGTCATACCTAAAGACTGACTTAATGACATAAGATGACTATACGCTTAATCGAGTGTTAACACGATCAATATAAATAAAATTGCTAAATTTTTTTAATTTGCTTGCCATTGGCGACTAATAAACACTATACAAAGCCTAAAACTAAAACAGTAGCACTCAGTGTAAATAACACTGCACATTTAAGCCTTATGATAGCAGTCATAAGGCTTACCTCAACAGTTTTAACTGTTTAAGCCTAGACTTACGTAGATACTCATAAGCCACTCAACTTAAACTAGCTCTGAAGCTAACCTCAACTAATGCTAGATACCCACTAGTGCACTTACTGATGCAAAAATCATACATGACACCATTACCAGCTTGCTGCACCCCACTTAATGCACATTGGCCACTACCAATCCAGGTGCCAGGCACAGTATTACTGAGTACAATATTTGACTCTACCTTATTGATCGACGGTGATTTCCAGCGCAGCGCTGTGCCGTTACCGGTCAGTATTCAACGCTCTATAGTCAAGCGTCAGGCAGAATTCCTTATCGGCCGCTTATGTGCCCGTGCAGCGCTACAAAAACTCGATCAGCTAGATTATGTACCAGCTCTAGGTAAGGATCGAGCACCTGTGTGGCCTGAGCATATCAGTGGCTCAATCACTCACAATACAGGACATGCAGCGGCTATTGTTGGGCATAAGACGCAATGGTGCGGACTAGGAGTAGATCTAGAGAATGTGCTAACAATTAATCGGGCGGAATGTTTAGCCGAAGAAATTCTTACCACTAATGAGTTGTTGCGCATGGCTACCTTACCACACGAACAAATTGCTTTGTTAGTTACAATGACGTTTTCGGTTAAGGAAAGCCTCTTTAAAGCGCTTTATCCAATTGTGCAAAAACATTTCTATTTTGAGCATGCCGAAGTGTTAAAATGGTCGCAAACAGGGCTTGTACAGCTACAGCTGCTTAAAGATCTGTCTACCACGTGGTTCTATGGCAGGAAGTTAGAAGGACAGTTTGCTATAAGCAGGGGGCAATTGTTTAGCCTGGTAGCTATAGGCGCCTAATATACTGCTATAATAGACAGATGGCTCTTAAATCTAGAAGATATTATTTAAAAATGCTGATTTGTCTAGTCGTCGTCTATAGGATAGAGCTATATTATAATTTATGTAACTCCATATATCAATGAAACATAAAACATTAGCTATCCATACTCTTAATCTTACGAATTAAAGCTTTGCCTCTGTAGCAATAAAGACTCTACTACAAAATTGACAAACTCAACCTTGTACTACACAAGGCATTCATGCAGCTGTAATCTAAATGCGGAAACAGCATAAATAGCATGAATGTACCCTCCAAATGCAGTCGTGCATACTTGGAACTGCTATCTGCTACATTGATGCAGCAATACACTCAGTATATCTGATAACTAGTAAGAACCTTCACTTATAGCTACGATACATAGATTTTATGTGAATAAGACTTCACAAAAATTAGTGTAACTAATATAGTTTAACATGTATATTAAAGAAATAATAATACTACAAAAACTAGCAGATACTACACTGCACACTGACACGTAGTGGCGACAATTCGTCAATCATCACATTCGAGCACAACGCATCAAGATTGAAACGCTAAAAAATGCAGCTTCTGTCAGCCTTGCTTTAAATAGGCATGCGTCAGTATTTTATCAGTCTAAATATTTAGATCTTTTATATTGACATCGATACTTTATGATAAATTTGCGCAAACCATACTACTGGAATATCAGCTACGCCGATCATCTCTATGGCAGTAAAGTAAGAACATTTATCACTTGAGGTGTACATATTGGTAAGCAGGTACCAAAACTAGTTCACGCTAAATCGCTAACAATTATTGTAAGTGTTCGGTCATCCTATTAAAGGAATAACAATTAACCACACGTTTTGTATCGAAAAGTACCACATGCAGTTGCATACTTTTCTTGGTTACTGTTGACGCTATACGTAGCCATCACTTTCAAGCTTTTTATCCAAAGCTAAAGCCAGCACATTACTAAATATATAATACAACCAATCAAAGTTAGCTTGATCAATGCAACCAGTATCAGCTGACTGTGTCAGATATAAGTTTATTTGATACAATAGGCTAACTTCCATAGCTTAAAATAGACTGACAATACTGATGAACATATCGGCTTCAATTACCACTACTATACAAGAGCAACATCAGCATATTTGCTTTCCGCAACCATGCTACGATAGCCATCGTACTTGTCAGTCGCTTCAATAGTCATCAGGCGCATATCTCATGCGCTAAGACTTATAGCTTTAAAATCAACCGTTATACAGCGGTTCAGTAACCAAAAAATCACACTAGTTAATCCGTAGCTAATGCCGCACAAGGCGATGTAGGCTTATTTACAAAACATAATGCACCTGGGTGTTTACCCACAAACGGTTACCGTGGTCAGTTAAATTCTACCCTGGTTAGCTTAATACCACTCTTTAATGTAAACACAATAGAGCATGGGTTTGTGCGTAAATCATTAGTATCATCTATGTCTAATCCAGATTTAGATTTTGATCTATGTGTCGATACACGTGCTAAGCATCATAATCATGCAATCATAGCACGCATGCATTTAAACGAAGGATCACGTCTAATTGTTTAGCGATTGTTCGCTCCACTGATAAAACTATCACTCACCACCGATGTTATTAAGCTACTAATCTTAGGTAACCACTGGTTAACCATGCACGTCTCTTGTCGTTCTTTACGGTTAATATTTACCAGACTTCTTCTGTACTGGTGATATTTTTAACGATATAAATCGAGATAGTTGTTATGGCATTTCGATTGAACACAATGATAACCATTGCAGCAATAGGTCAACCATGTAGCGTACAGTTATTGCGTTTTGTGATAAATTTTTATCCTCAAAAAAACCAACACATAGCCTTCGTTTTGTTGCTTTAGGATGCCTTAATGAAAACCGGTATAATTTCGCAATTCTACTAGACTGCAAGCAGTTATTGCACGTCTTGTACAGGTTTTACCTACATCTTTATGTATGATAAATAATACGCTATTACGCTACCGCACAAAACGTATTATTCTGCATCTTGACATTCAAAAGCTCACACACAGGATGTGTGAATTCAAAAACAAAACAAATAAATATAAATCAGAAAAACTCCAGTGCTTTCCAATTTCTATTTTGTTAACATAAATTTTTTTGCAAGCATAAACTTGCGCATATAGCCGACGACTATCGGCCTTACAGAAATACAGTCAGAGGCGTTCTAACCTAAAACAAAAGACTTTAGTATGGAGATAGTAATTGAACACTCTTCCTCTTTGTTTGATGGCTTAGGTCAGCTGTGAGTGCTTCAGAACTAAACAGTAAGCTCGGTAATAGAGTTTGCTTCAATGTAAAATGTGGAACGTGGAAACGCCATGCAAACTGACTTAACTAACAAGAATCAAAAAAAACCTGTATTAGAAGCCGCTGATTTAAACCTAGATCTATCTGTCACTGAACCTGGCAGGTTACGTGTGATCAAGCGTAACGGCACAGTGGTTTCTTATATAGAGGACAAAATAACCATCGCCATCACTAAAGCATTTCTTGCAGTTGAAGGCAGCACCGCTGCAGTTTCGTCACGTATTCATGACACTGTTGCTAGTCTTACTACACAAATTACCGCAACCCTGAAACATCGCATGCCATCTGGTGGAACCATCCATATTGAAGAAATCCAAGATCAGGTTGAAATGACTCTAATGCGTGCTGGTGAGCAGAAAGTAGCACGCGACTACGTAATCTACCGTGACGCACGCTCCAAAGAGCGTGCAGCACATACCGCAGCTAAAGAAATGTTCATACAAGCCCACCCATCGATCCGCATCACCCTAGCTGACGGTAGTTTGACGCCGCTAGACCTAAATCGTCTAAATAATATCATTACCGAGGCCTGCGAAGGCCTGGCAAATGTTGATGGTGACCTCATCCAATATGAAACCATAAAAAACCTGTATGATGGCGTGGCTCTAAATGACGTAAATACAGCCCTAGTAATGACTGCGCGTACCATGGTTGAACGTGAACCAAACTACTCGTTCGTAACTGCGCGTCTACTAATGGATACTATTCGTGCCGAAAATCTTAATTTTTTGAATATTACAGACAGCGCAACACACCACGAAATGGCTTATTTATACGCTAAGGCCCTGCCTGTTTATATAGCCAAGGGCATTGAATTCGAATTATTGAACCCAATACTAGCCACCTTCAACCTAGAAAAACTCGGGAAAGCGCTCAACTATGAACGTGATCAAAAATTTACATATCTAGGCTTACAAACTTTGTACGACCGCTACTTCATCCACAAAGACGGAATCCGCTTCGAACTGCCGCAAGTGTTCTTTATGCGTGTTGCTATGGGCTTAGCGATTGAAGAGACACATAAAGAAAAACGCGCCATCGAGTTCTATAACCTGCTATCAGCATTCGACTACATGCCATCAACCCCAACCTTATTTAATGCTGGGACCCTACGTCCGCAACTGTCTAGCTGCTACCTAACTACCGTACCAGATGACCTTTCAGACATATACAAAGCGATTCACGATAACGCTATGTTGTCTAAATTTGCCGGAGGCCTAGGTAACGACTGGACCCAGGTACGCGCACTAGGTTCGCATATCAAAGGCACCAACGGCAAGTCACAGGGAGTTGTGCCATTTCTAAAAGTTGTAAACGATACCGCAGTCGCAGTCAACCAGGGCGGTAAACGCAAAGGCGCTGTATGCGCTTATTTAGAAATCTGGCACATGGACATTGAAGAGTTTATTGAGCTACGTAAAAATACTGGTGATGATCGTCGTCGTACCCATGACATGAATACTGCTAATTGGATCCCAGACTTATTCATGAAGCGTGTCTTCGACAATGGTAAGTGGACCTTATTTTCGCCATCCGAAGTACCGGACCTTCATGATCTCACTGGTAAAACCTTTGAGGAGCGTTACGAGCACTACGAAGCACTAACGGATCATCCCGGCAAGATTAAATTGTTTAAAATTATGCCAGCCAAAGACCTGTGGCGTAAAATGCTCTCCATGCTATTTGAGACCGGTCACCCATGGCTAACTTTCAAAGATCCATGTAATCTGCGTAGCCCACAACAGCACGTTGGAGTAGTGCATAGCTCTAACCTATGCACTGAAATTACCTTGCACACTAATAAAGATGAGATTGCCGTTTGTAATCTTGGCTCTATTAATCTACCAAACCATATCATTAGCGGCACACTGGATACCGCTAAACTAGAAAGCACTGTAAACACTGCTGTCCGTATGCTCGACAACGTAATTGATATTAATTACTACTCAGTGCCACAAGCAAAAAACTCCAACTTCAAACATCGCCCAATCGGACTAGGCATTATGGGCTTCCAGGACGCTTTATACCTGCAACACATTCCTTATAGCTCGGAAGCTGCGGTCAATTTTTCTGATAGATCTATGGAGGCGATCAGCTACTATGCAATCCAAGCTTCCTGTGCTTTAGCTGACGAGCGTGGCGCTTATGAGACATTCCATGGCTCGCTGTGGTCCAAAGGCATTCTACCGCTTGATTCGCAAAAAATTCTGGTAGCCCAGCGCAGCCGTAAATACATTGATGTTAACTTCAGCGAAACCCTAGATTGGTCGCCGGTACGTACCCGTGTAAAAAAAGGTATTCGCAACTCAAATATTATGGCCATAGCACCAACCGCAACTATCGCTAATATCGTTGGCGTATCGCAGTCAATTGAACCGACTTACCAGAACCTGTATGTTAAATCAAACCTATCTGGTGAATTCACTGTGATAAACCCATATCTAATTCGTGACCTCAAGATTCATAACCTATGGGACTCGGTCATGATCAACGATCTAAAGTACTATGATGGTTCTGTGCAGCAGATTAAACGCATTCCACAAAAACTCAAAGAGATATACGCAACCGCCTTCGAAGTGAATGCAAAATGGATTGTAGATGCTGCTAGTCGTCGTCAAAAGTGGATTGACCAGGCGCAATCGTTAAACCTGTATATCGCTGGCGTATCTGGCAAAAAACTTGATATGATTTATCGTATGGCCTGGTATCGTGGTCTGAAAACTACTTACTACCTACGTGCCTTGGCCGCAACAAGCACTGAAAAATCAACCATTCACAACAGTACACTGAATTCAGTTTCCAGCAGCAACTGCAGCAATGATGTGAGTCTTACTACTTCAGCTGGCCAGGCGCTATTGCCAAAAGCTTGTGTAATTGACGAGCCAACTTGCGAAGCGTGCCAATAAGTATTGGCTAGCTTAATTGCTATGATTTAAAAGATCTAATTATGCGCATACACCATTCTCTCTCATTTGCTCTTAGAGAGCTTATAGCAAAGCACACTGCTATAACGCGTGATTAATTAATATTTTTAAAAATCTTTTTTTGACTTTTAATAAAGCCTCTTCATTATAATTTTACCAATATCATATCACCAGCGTTATTTCTACCATATAACGAGGATGATAAGAAAAGAGATAAAGTAATCCAAATAAAGATTAAAAAACATTTTCATGTCCAGAGAACTACCTAATCTTATCTCAGGTCAGGTATTTATTGAGAAACTAGAAGATATCCTAAAATTTTTCATATTTAAGCTTGTTTCGCTTTTCATGTAGATTCTTTTCTCAAGTCTTCAAAACCTATTCCAAGATGTTTTCTGTGCATTATAAATGCCCTTGCAGTAGCCGGAAGAACTATCTATAAGTCATGCTTATATTAGTAAAATAGTTTACGCACTTAACTATTCTAGTTTTACTTTACCCATGCTATATTATATTATTATATATAAGTTTTAATATATTCTATATACCGTTATCTTACAGTAATAAGACCTAATATTTGAAGCCTAAATAAATATTAAAGAAGAATATACTTAGTTATAACTGAGGCGATACTAATATATCGCAATTATGCGGGTAATAAAAATTATATTGATACTATATAATACATCAAAGTTAGTTGCTAAAGAGCTTGCTTCTCCAGTAGCGTTCTGGCTCAACAATACTATATTGTCTGAATTAATAGTCTATATGGTAACGCTTTAGATAAAGATAATCTTTACGTTTGCCTGCAAGACGCTTTAAGCCTCAATCAAGTTGACTAGTTTATCAATCAAGTTAACATTGATGTATCCAGAATACTTAAATACAATAGTGTATATTCTGTATGCTGGCTCACAAAGTATTAAAATATATCCAGATTAAACGCGAAAACCTCTGTTCATGTAATAATAATAGCTAGTTATAACTCACCAACTATTTATTATTGAATATAAATGATAGTCTTTCTTTACTAGTTTGCTATCATCAACAAACTAATACACCCTCATAATCGTTAGTATATCAATTAGATGGTCAATTTGTGCTAGATGGTACTATATTAAGCAATAAACTAAATAAAGTTTAGTTAAATAAAAGGCTTGACTACAGCTAATTAAAGACAAGGACGAGTTCAAGTATTCGGTTTATTCTTAATAACACTGTTATTAGCGTTTACCGCATAACCTTACAGACGTGAGTTGCTCTTATTATTAATATTACTCTGAGTGATATTAATTGAACACAGTCACCTGTATTGTTGTTCCAGACAGTATCTAGTGTCATACACTGTATGGTTTTCCAGGAATTTCCTATAAAATGATCTGCAGATAGCATAAGTTTCATTGGCTGTGTGTTGCTAACTATTATATTTTGCTGTTTATTGATTACATAAAATTACTAAAGGCCAATTTTAAAAAGATATGTTTCTTGTCCTCAACCAGTATTGAGCTGGCTCTATGTACTGATAGTCTAAATTTACGACAGCGTACTGCTGTGCGTAATGACCATTAAGTTACGCGGTATTCTGTCGCTAGTTTTATTCAAAATAATATTAGTCAACATCGTTAGCAGAAGAGCCAACAGGAAAACTGGTAGCATTTATTATTGTTAATGCAAACAGTATTGGCAATACAAAGCTAACTAAAAAGAATTGCCAGAGATTCACTAACTAAACATTCACCATAAATAATTAGATGCTATCCTAGCAGTACGCTAAATAATAAGCCACACTGCTTGGTAAGCGCCTGCTCATAAAGTCAGTTCGATAATAATGCATTAGACATCATTCTTAGACATAAGGTTATAAGTAGCATCGATTTTTTGGCTTGACAGCTAGTTGATTAACACGATCGACCAAAACAGTTATCACAATCATCTGGATAAGGCAATATCCGTGCCGGATATAACTAACCAGGTTAGTCAGACGATATTATGGGTACCAACAAAAAAAGATAGCCAGCTACTACTAAGGGTGCATACCTATAAATTATATGCATGGTATATCGCTTAACGCAAAGGCAAGTAAAGCGTTAGGTAGACCAAAAGATAAACATAGCTACAAAAGTAAAATAAAAGATTTAGAAATATTTTTTAAATTAATATATTGATATTTTATTGATTACAGGCGGTAGACATAGCTATCAGCCTAATAATACATGGTTAATGAACACTGAGAGAAGTAATAAACTATTTCTAAGTAGTCTCATTAATAGTTTAGGTTCCTCCATGACTATATGTATAATCTAAAATACAAATTACACGACGCACCTTCTGTGAACTATTCTTGACGACAAGATTTAATAGATGCTATACAGGGAGCATCACCTAACAAAAAACTCTACCAGAAGAATCTGTGTATGAATGTTAAATCTAGTGTCCCAGGGCAGATTTGAACAGCCAACCTTCCCCTTAGGAGGGGGACGCTCTATCCAATTGAGCTACTGGGACAAAATAATAGACATCAAGCCTAGCAGCAGAGCTGCTAGGTAGCATATATGTTACCTGTAAAAATAAGTTTTGTCATGTTATTCGTAGGTTTTTGAGTGTTAGCGGATCTTTATTTGTGAAACATAAGCTTCATCTAGCAATCGTTTGTCCTCAGTATCATCGTACGAAGTTTACTCCCTAAAATTCCACAATTGCAAATTGTCTAGCTTCTTTTGTTTGTTGATGTACATAAGCACCATGTGGTTTTGAGTGCTCTTACTAAAGCTGGAAGATACCAACATGTTGATTGCTACAACATACTTACAATACCTTGTTCTGTTGAAGATTATTGTTGATTGTATAGTTAAACTAGACTAAATTCATGCTAATGTTACAACTGCCTAAGATCACTAGTGTTAACAAGAAAAAATAACTACTACTTTACTACAAATATGTGACCTGTAACCCACTATATAGACTAAAACTTATGAAAATTTTTCATTACTGAATTACTCATTAACGTTTTTCTAACTACTCAATCCAATAACAATGAATGCCAGCATAAAACCTGCAGACATCTAATTATATCTTATAAAATATATACTAATAAACTATTAAGTTTGATTCTTGATACGGTCTTTTTTATAATTCTAATTATACTTTTAGTCATAAGCTTTGTTTTAACTTTTCAATTATAGCTCATCCTAAAAAACCGCCTATTAAACTAACCTATTTAATATATGCACATATTGAGATAATCAATTAATTCTAGCAATATAGTTAGCAAATAATCTATACGTTTATCAGACTAAATACGGGAACGCACTAATGTTATAACTAGTAATCATCACTACAGCATGAACTTTGTAATGATTGAGCACCTGCAACAGAATACTGTTAAAAAAGTATACTTAGCGAAGAGTTATGACTTCGACTTAGTCAGCATAGATCTGTCACTGCACAAACAAAAAACTGCTACAGCATTTTTACAAGCCCTAAGTCACTAAACAATGTTTTTTGTTTTAATTATTGCGCAAAACATTGGAGTGGCCGTAAAAGATAATTAATCTACAGCTAAATATAAAAAAGCCAGCCATGTACTGCTATTCTGTCTAAAATTTTAGTATAAATAAATAACTTACAGTAAAGGTGCTATCACTTAATGTGATTAAAGTAAAATAATCGTCAGGTCTAAAAAGAAGAAGACTCTTCTATCAACTACAACACCTCTACACTATACTAATTAATAAATACTATAGCTAAAACTCTTTTACGCGGTAGACGTGAGAAACTAGCAGTACTCAATCCAGTGCTATTAAATAAAAACCATAGCAATGGTCAGATATCTAGAATTTTTACTAAAACTAGCCACAAATTAGCATTTGTGTTGCTATAAATTCCAGCCTCTCGATTAATCTTTTTAATAAGCTTAGTCGTGCGCTAGACAATTAGGTATCGTGATTAAGTTTATCCAGCACAATGACCTAATGCATTATACATAACACTCTAAACTAACGCTAAAAATGTTTGTTCTCTTCATGCAAGCCTGCTATGTCAAGAACTTTGGTTCTACTATCTTTAAGCATTAGGTAAATCATTTTATCAATAGTTAAATTGATATTAATTCTATCAATTTTTATAGACTACTGACGCCTAAATAAAGTCATGATACCTATAACCTTTTCTCTAGATTATCAATCAGCACGCTTAATCAACAGTAAACCACGAAAGACTTATTTGGAATAAACCGTAAATCATTTATTTGTATAAATCAAATCACTCTTTGAGGTGATGCAGATGACGCAATACTGCTTCAAGACTAATATATCTACAGATAGTAAATATTTTGAATATCCATCAACGCAATAACTTGATTCTCACCATAATAAAATATGGAAAGCACATCATTGCGTCTGTAAAAAAAGTTTTTTAGCGTATATACGACATTATAAATCAGGAATGTTTACAAGCATTTATCTTGCTTGACTACGGCTACATACTAGTTATTGTCTCATACGTTAGTGACTAGAATTTTACGGACTACATTAAAGTGCTTAACAGTATAAAGACTATCATAATCAGGTTTAACCAACTGATGGATGATCTGCAAGCTTTCTAGTGGGACATGCTTGAAATATATAAATATCGGCAAGGCATAAATCATTGATCTTGTGTGATCGCTTAACGATATTTTATCTGTGAACTAGGTTGTTTAATATAATTGTCATGGTAACTTTTAATAAGTGCATAGCATGGTTTGTATTATACGCTAGCGCTATAGCAGCTCAAGAACTTTAACCATACGATTCTGCAAGCTATCTATCCTCATTACCTTTACTAAGGTAAAGGTAATTGCATGATTTAGTATAGCTGCATTGGAAGTATTAATCAATTAATTTATGATGAATCAATAGGATTGATCTAGCTAAGGCTAAGCTTTAGCTAAAATTTTTTAATTTTACGATAAAATATTATCTTATAAAAAATATATAGAAACACAAAAACAAAATTTAATTTTTTTACAAGAAGGATCTAGATAAAGGAAAGCTGCAGCTGGCTTGGTTTTGTTTGTATGGTGCACTCGACAGGATTCGAACCTGTGACCGCCCGGTTCGTAGCCGAGTACTCTATCCATCTGAGCTACGAGTGCATTGTTCTGTATATTACAGGCTGTTTTTTGTCTGTATTAATGATTATTTTGTTTCATTTCAATCATTTCATAAAAAATCCTGACTATAACATACTAAGAAAAATGGCGGAGAACGAGGGATTCGAACCCCCGACACCTTTTTAAGGTGTACTCCCTTAGCAGGGGAGCGCCTTCGGCCGCTCGGCCAGCTCTCCGCAATGCTTAGTATACTAACTATATTTAGTCACGTTTGCAAACGCAACAAAATAATAAAAATAAAAGCTTGATTCTTTTTGCTTCTTTTTCTTAGTCTACAGATAAATTCTATAGCAGCTGCCTTACCACCTTACCTCTAAGCACTAAACTATAATAAATACTAAATTTGTCAATGCTAAAGCACAGTCATAATAATTTATATATCACAGATCATCAAAATTTCTGCATAATGACCAGTTTAAGTTTACATGTCTTGCACTTCAAGCATTTCAAACATGTCAAGCCAAGAACGATAATCCAAAAAAGTATTTAATCTACAATATCAAAGCTATTGCCTTAACTACATTAGTACTATTGGGTGTACACAAAGATTGTGTGTTACATTATTCGCATTGTTGTACTGGGGCGTCTTGCTTAAAAGCAGTATGCAACGTCCGTACAGCTAGCTCTAGATACTTCTCTTCGATAACCACGGAAACTTTAATTTCCGAGGTAGAGATCATCTGAATATTAATACCTTCCTTGGCTAAAACCTCAAACATGCGACTAGCAACGCCTGCATGGGAGCGCATACCAACGCCAACGATAGATACCTTAGCAATTTTAATATCACCGATAACTTCACGAGCGCTAATCTTGCTCGCGGTATTTTGTAGAATGAGCTCTGCTGCATCATATTCATTACGGTGTATAGTGAAAGTAAAATCTGTAGTGTTATCATGCGAAACGTTCTGCACGATCATGTCTACTTCAATATTAGCACCACTGATAGGGCCGAGGATCTTAAAAGCAACGCCAGGGGTGTCTGGCACGCCACGAATCGTCAGCTTGGCTTCATCTCGATTAAAGGCTATGCCAGAAATAATCGGCTGCTCCATAGATTCCTCTTCATCAATAGTAATGAGGGTGCCAGGACCCTCTTTGAAGCTGTGTAATACACGCAGCGGCACACTATACTTACCAGCAAATTCTACCGCGCGGATCTGCAACACCTTAGAACCAAGACTGGCCATTTCTAGCATCTCTTCAAAAGTTATCTTATCCATGCGCTGAGCCGCGGATACTACACGAGGATCAGTGGTGTATACACCATCAACATCAGTATAAATCTGACATTCATCAGCTTTTAGGGCCGCTGCTAACGCCACACCAGTAGTATCTGAACCGCCACGCCCGAGCGTAGTGATATTGCCCTGCTCATCCATACCTTGAAAGCCAGCCACAACTACTACGCGACCAGCTTGTAGATCTGTACGGATTTTCCGATCATCTATTCGCAGGATACGTGCCTTGGTATAAGCGCTATCAGTCAAAATACTTACTTGGCTACCAGTGTAGGATACTGCTGGTACGCTACGTTTGTTTAGCGCTATGGCTAGCAAGGCAATAGTTACCTGCTCTCCTGTCGATAAAATCACATCTAGCTCACGCGGCAGAGGCTGTTCATCACCACTAATTGCCTTGGCTAAATTGAGCAAACGATTGGTTTCTCCACTCATGGCCGATAGCACTACCACAAGATGGTTGCCAGCATCTTGAAATTTCTTAATCTTATCGGCAACCTGTGCGATTCTTTTGACAGAACCGACCGATGTACCTCCAAATTTTTGTACAATTAAAGCCATTTCTAAGCCGCCTTAGCCCACAATAAAAGCGTCTGATAAATAAATCTTCCAACAGCTAAACAGAGCTCATGACTAGACGATGGAATCGTTAACAATATCTTAAATTCCTGCCTCTACAAACGGTATAGTCAGGTTTAAGGCGGCGTCTAGGCGGCTAGCATCTAAACCACTACCTCGTGCTATATCCGATCGACCACCGCCTCTCCCGCCTACTAATGTAGCAACTTGTTTCATTAACTCATTAGCCTTGAGTTGACCTGCTAAGTCCTTAGTTACACCAGAAACTAAGGAAACTTTATTCTCATGAACACCACCGAGCATGATTACTGCACGACTAAGCTTATACTTCAACTGATTGACTAATGCCAACAACACTTTACGGTCTTGACCATCTAAGCGCACAGCAAGTACCTTGACACCCTTGACGTCCAGTGCCTGAGCCAATAAATCATTGCTAGCTGCACTAGCCACTTTAGCCTGCAAGTAATCGAGCTGTTTCTCCAACGCACGATTACGCTCCAACATGGCTGACAATTTATTAATTAAGTGATTACGGCTACTTTTAACTAAGCTAGTTACCTTGTTAAGTTGTTCTGCTGCCGCATCTAGGTGAGCTAAAGCCGCAGCACCAGTTATTGCCTCGATACGACGCACACCGCAAGCTACACCACCTTCACTGATAATTTTTAGCAATCCAATATCACCGGTAAATTTAGCGTGAAGACCACAGCATAGTTCTACTGAAAAACCATCACCTATGCTTAGTACACGAACCTTATCGCCAAACTGCTCGTCAAACAGTGTAATAGCGCCTTTTTTCTTAGCAGTTTCTATATCAGTTTCTTCGGTTTTCACTGGAGTATTCTTACGAATTTTAGCATTAATGATGTTTTCTAAAGCCTGGATCTGATCAAGCTTAAGCGCTTCAAGATGGCTAAAATCAAAACGCAAGTGCTGATTATCAACTAGCGAACCTTTCTGCTGCACGTGCTTGCCTAACACTTGACGTAACGCGGCATGCAACAAGTGAGTAGCGGAATGGTTAACAGCAATTGCATGACGCACATCAGCGTCAACATGAGCATTGACTGATGCGCCTACCGGTAGATTGCCTAGTACTAAAACACCATGATGCAGAAAAGTACTGCTGGTTTTAGTGGTATTGCACACTTCAAAACGACTTGAGTTTGAACTCAGAAAACCACAATCACCAACCTGTCCACCAGACTCCGCATAGAACGGCGTCTGGTCTAAAACTACAACTGCTTTTTCACCTGCACGCAACACATCAACCGACGTTCCATCTTTATAAATAGAAATAATCTTAGCTAAACCACTAGTCGCCATATAACCTGTAAACTTAGTAGGCGCATCAACTTTAAATAAGGTATTGTGGTCTCGGCTAAAAGAGCTAGCGGAACGAGCGCGCATACGCTGAGCATCCATCTCACGCATAAAACCTGCTGTATCGACAGTTAGTTCACGCTCACGAGCAATATCAACGGTCAAGTCTACAGGAAAGCCATAAGTATCATACAATTTAAACGCTATGTTGCCAGGTATTACAGTGCCTTTAAGTTCAGTTAGATCCCGCTCTAGAATCTTTAGGCCATGCTCTAGAGTCTGAGTAAACTGCTCCTCTTCAGTCTTTAGTACGTGTTCGATATTAGTTTGCTGCTGCTTAAGTTCTGGAAAGGCACAGCCCATCTCAGTCACTAACTGGGCAACAATTTTATAAAAAAAACTACCGGTGGCGCCCAGCTTATAGCCATGACGGCAGGCGCGACGGATAATACGACGTAATACATAGCCACGATCTTCATTTGAAGGCAACACACCATCAGCAATTAAGAAACTGCAAGAACGAATATGATCAGATACAACCTTAAGCGAACACTGATTGTCATTAGCGCAGCCAATAGCTTCGGCTGAAGCGCTTAGCAGATTAACAAATAAGTCAATTTCATAGTTAGAATGAACCTGCTGCATTACTGCACTAATTCGTTCTAAGCCCATACCGGTATCTATCGATGGCGCCAGAAGCCGATGCAATACACCGTCAGCAGTGCGATTAAACTGTATAAACACGCTGTTCCAGATCTCAATATAACGGTTACCGTTTTCCTCCGGTGAACCAGGAAGGCCGCCCCAGATCTCAGCTCCGTGATCATAGAAAATTTCGGTGCAAGGGCCGCACGGACCAGTATCACCCATAGTCCAAAAATTATCAGAAGCGTAAGGAGCGCCTTTATTGTCGCCGATGCGGATTATACGCTCAACCGGCATACCAATATCTTTAGTCCAAATGTTATATGTTTCATAGTCCGTCGCGTAAATAGTAACCCAGAGCTTTTCTTTAGATAGCTTTAATACGCTGACCAGGAAGTACCAGACGAAGGTGATTGCATCTTTTTTAAAATAGTCGCCGAAACTAAAGTTGCCAAGCATCTCAAAAAAAGTGTGGTGGTGAGCAGTATAGCCAACGTTTTCTAAGTCACTATTTTTACCGCCAGCACGCACGCATTTCTGACTACTAGTTGCACATGTATAAGCACGCTTTTCGTTACCCAGGAAACAGTCTTTAAACTGGTTCATCCCTGCATTAGTGAACAGTAAGGTTGGATCATTATTTGGGATCAAGGAGCTGGAGGCTACACGAGTATGACCTTGTTCCTCGAAGAAGCGAAGGAAAGCTTCACGAATTTCTACGCTTTTCATTAAATTATTCCACGGAGTCTATGGCCAAAGATCAGTACATATCATTATTAGGTGGAGCGACCAATACATAGCTACATTATAAGCAGCTATGGTATTAATTATAGTGTGCTTATGTGATCAAGGCAGTCAATTAGACTGTATGCAACGTCATTTACGGAAAAATATCAACAAATGTCTACACGGCTTGCTCTGTTTACGCTAAAATGATATCCAAATACACGACTACGCATAGTCTCACCGCTGCGCCAAGCTTATATACCGCAAAGACTGCACTCAATAGCAAATGCTTTCAATACTTAAGTGCAAACATAGATATTTACATAAACTATGTTGACATACACCTACCCTACCTCAAAATATACGTTATAACAGTGCTTGTTATTGTTAGTTGGACTGTAGGTATAATTTATCAGAGCAATATAGTTCGCTATTGAACGATATTGCTAAAAACATAAATACCTTGACGATCAGCATAGCGTAAACCACGCTGCATTATAGTTTTTTTTAGAAGGCATACTGATACATAGTCAGTATGATTGACTTATGTATCGGTATATCCACACGTAACTTCACTGCTAAGTTTGTTATAAATCTACACACCATCTAAATGCATTGCTTTGCAAGTTATTTGCCAACACAAGCAAGGGAGCAGGGGAGCGCATTATAAATCATCTAATTTAATCACTGCTAATATATGATAAAGGCCTAAAGATTAATCAACTTACGTCCTCAACAAATGTAACTGGATCAAAAAGAGCACCTATGCGCTTTTTTATTTATACCCATGAGTTTTATAGCTGAAGATATATTCTTCGTCGAGCTCACAGTTAGTTGTCAATGCTAATCAATTTTTCCTTATAGTGATAATAAACATAAACAACACAGTAGAAACACACCTAACATTTAATAAACTTGGCGTTCAGGTAATCAAGACTGGAATCTTGCTGTCGATCCCAACGTGTTTGATAAAGATTATTTTTAATACACCCAGTATACTATGGTTAAATCATGATATAGTCTTACTGGTTGATTATAAACATAAAAGTTTTTGAGAGTCCTGCAGAAGATTTTTCTAAGACTACTTACTGTTGGTCAAACTACAGCATATCAAGTCCACTTGCATTTAGTCCAACACTCACCACACAAACAAGTAGAGGTTATCGATAAAGCAATCGTGCAGGTTTTTAAAAAAACCATGTTAAAACTCTCAGCTGCTAGTGGTTTTAGCAGCAATCATTTTAGAGTAGAGTATAATTCTAACGCTAGTGGTAATTATGCGCAATGCGCATAACCTAACAGCGCTACGTGCTGAGCACTGCTCACGTAAAACAGCGACAACATCAGTAGGCTTGGTTCTTATACCGCAGCCAACGGCTATAACCCAGGATTAAGAGAGAACAAAGTTAGCATCTAAGAACTGCATGCTGATTGCAAGTTTAAATGAAGCAGCTGCTTATACCATTAATATCCCATTCAATTTATAACGCCATGTTTTTTTCTTAAATAGGAATCAGAACATGCAACCCACCACAATTAACAACACAAGCAAAAACTACCACAGCGAGCGAGTTGCGTTTATCCAAGCATGCTGGCATAAGGATATTGTAGACCAGTCGCGTAAAGGATTTCTGACCGAAATGATCGCCTTGGGCCACCAAGAATCTAACATTGATTTTTTCGAAGTCAGTGGTGCCTTTGAAATACCACTACACGCCAAGATATTAGCCAAAACAAATAGTTATGCTGGTATTGTCGCCGCTGCACTGATAGTAGACGGTGGCATCTATCGTCATGAATTCGTCGCCCAGTCAGTGGTAGGTGGCCTGATGCAGGTTCAACTGGAAACTGAAGTTCCGGTGTTTTCAGTGTCGCTAACACCACACCACTTCCATGCTAGCAGCGAACACCATAAGTTTTTCTATGAGCATTTTGTATATAAGGGTCAGGAAGCCGCTCGTACCTGCACGGAAACTCTGCAAAAGATGCGCGCAATTCAGCGATACCATGACTCACGTGTTACAGTTGTTTAGGCAGCTCTCACGCCTAACCAAGTCAAGCTATACACCTAAACTAGGTTTGCATTTATGGTTAGCATAATAACTACTAATTACATGTATAAAAACTATTTTTTATGCTTCTAGTTCGCAAAGGTGACTTATGCATATTCATTTATAATCACTCAACATGTTTTATCCAGCTCTAAAGTTAGAGCATAGCCGTCGCGTTGCTCGCAGGTAAATATATTAAGGTAATCAGGTTCCTAACACAGCAGCGCTGCTGTGTATGTCGGCCCGTGTTGATGGTGTCAGTTAATGGGTGTCATTAATGGAATTAATGGCGGCATCTTTCTTTCTACTGAGCAATACCGAGACCTGCATGGCAATACCATGCAGTAAGAGCAATAAGCGATTAAATTACTCAATCAGAACGGCTACATTGCCATGGTTAATGCTAAATGATCACAATATATCATTGCCGTTATTTTCCACTGCTAGACTAGCGCACTACTAGTACGCCTTTAGTCAGCCCAGACATCTAAACACCGCAAACAATTAATAAATTTTATTTTAAAAGTTCACAACTGATTAAGATCAATGTAAAAAGTTTACAGAGAATGAGTATGAATAGACTTGTATAGTCAGCCGTGTTTTCTATCACTGCTACATCAATCGGTACTTAGCTACCACCCATAGTGCTTGCTCTAGATCTCTTTATTTTTACTAAACTATGGCGATATGAATACAGGAAATATCTAGTTACATACTAATCAATATCTGCAGTGCATAGTTTAAGAATATAAGTAGTTGTAAATCGTTATCTGCCACATAAAGTTTAATTAGTCTAGAAATGATCAACTAGTTTTAACTAATCCTAATTTAGGAATTTACATTAGTTTATCCAGTGATACCCTAGCACTCACATAATAATTATTATTCAGCATAGCCTCTTTTCAAGCTAACAGTAGCGGTGTTGGCATAATATATGTATACCTCAAGGCCAAATAACTTAGCTACTAGAAACGCATAGACTATCTGCCTAACTTATTAATATATACATCTAAACATATTAATACCACTGAGCTGAAGCTTGCTTCGTAAGCGCTAAGGAATACCATGTACGAAGCCGTATATGTATCATATATTCTTCATTTTTGCTGACCGTGCAACAATGATTTTCTTTAGGTTTAATAGCATTGGCTGTTGCTCTAGCACACATAATATGCTGCCATAAAAGAAGTACTGTAATTATAAGTTAGTCCCATAAAAACATAACAATTTATTTTTTGTAGATTTAATCAATAAAGCTCCCGTGAAAATTTTTTAGATATCTAATGCAATTAGAGACCTATAAACTAGCCCCCAATGTGGTAGCTCGTTTGCGTAAGCGTCTTCACAGCACACTCAAAACGATCTAAACCTTCTTGAATATCTGTATCTTCTATTACCAAGCTAGGAGCAAAGCGCACTACATTGGGGCCAGCCTGTAAAATCATCAGGTTTTCTTTTTCGGCAGCATTAAACACATCCTTAGCCTTACCTGTAAATGAGTCGCTCAGCACACAACCGAGCAGAAGACCGATACCGCGCACTTTGGTAAAAATACCGTATTTTTTGCCAATTTGTTCTAAACGCACCTTAAACAAGTCGTGTTTAGCATTCACCCCAGCCAGCACTTCCGGAACATTAATCGCATCAATCACTGCTTCGGCAACTGCACATGCTAGCGGGTTGCCCCCATAAGTAGTGCCATGAGTTCCGACTATTAGATGTTTGGCTAAATCTTCGCGAGTTAGCATAGCAGCAATTGGGAAACCACCGCCTAGGCCCTTGGCGCTAGTGAGAATATCAGGCGTTACGTCATAATGCTGGTAGGCAAACAAATGACCACTGCGACCCATCCCGGTTTGTACTTCATCGAATACCAATAGCGCATTATTCACATCACATAGCTCACGAGCGCCTTGCAGGTAAGTAAGCTCGGCAGGCAGTACACCGCCTTCTCCCTGAATTGGTTCTAGCACTATGGCACAGGTGTGATCAGACACAACAGATTTCAACGCATCTAAGTCATTATACGGAACATGAATAATGCCAGTAATCTTAGGACCAAAACCATTAGAGTACTTTGACTGACCACCGACATTTACAGTGAATAAGGTGCGGCCGTGAAAGCTATTTAGTGCAGATATAATCTCGTACTTCTTAGCACCAAAACAGTCCAAAGCAACGCGCCTGGCTAACTTAAACGCAGCCTCGTTAGCTTCAGCACCAGAGTTGCAAAAAAACACGCGCTCGGCAAAGGTAGCATCGATTAACTTGTGCGCTAGACGCAAAGCTGGCTCATTGGTGAATACGTTAGAGACATGCCACAACTTATTAGCCTGTTCTGTTAGTGCAACGACTAGCACCGGATGAGCGTGACCCAGCACATTAACCGCGATACCGCCGGCAAAATCGATTAACTCACGACCAGTTTGGTCCCATACGCGCGAACCGACAGCACGCACAGGAATAAATGCAGCAGGTGCATAGTTGGGAACCATAACCTGATCGAAATCAGCACGTTGCACCGGAGCTTGCTCAACAAACATCGGAGTCTCCTAAAGCAAAACGCCTGCCTAGGACTAGCGGGCAGTGCATGGATTATAAAAACAGTTTTTTAGTGTTGTCTTACTGCAAAGCTATCATTTTGATACATAAGCACTAATAGATATTCTAAGCTAGTTTATAGTATTTTGACAAATAACGTTGCAATAGCGCATTTTGAATCAGCTACAGTCCACAATAGTGATATTGTTTTTTTCGTAAAAAACCATTGCGTATTATTTATTTAATACTAGCTATTTTACTAAGAAGTTATGTGAATTAGAGAAATTTTCTCTAAAAATATACTGAATTTAATCGCCATACCGACTAGGTGTGGCATGTCCTTAAAAATATAACTACAACGTCGCACAAGTGGTACATTAGCTTCAACTAGCTAACATCTCGCTACATTTACACAACTAGTTGTTGTGGTCTAAATTATATGGAATAAGTTGAAGCTAGCCTTAAGCCAACTCAAGAATACCACAAACTTCGATACTAAGCTATCTAAACTAACGCTTAGACGACACTCTAACACGGAGCGCAATGTAATACATAACTGCGAATCTAAGAATGGTATCGTTAATTAAATCTCACATCCATAATTTCAAGACAGTTGAAACTATAAAGTGCAACTGTAAGCCCACACTTAATATTCTTTACTAAGGATAATAGCTAGCGAATACTTGAATACCTGTTTAGTATTCTTGATATCCTGAAACATGCAGCAATATGTTAAACTATGCTGCGCGCAAAATATTAGCGCCTAGTACTACAAATTTATAATCTAGCAATAAACAACTACATATCTCTTGCCGTTCTGATACTTACATATAAATACCATGTGTTTGTCTAGCTATAAAGACACTATATGTATAGTGTTTGAGTAATAAAATGTCTAATCTGCAATTATAGCTAAAAAGATTTGGGCGAATTGACCATGTAAGATTAAAAATATACTGTATGAGTTCTTGGCATTAGATTAAGCGCTTTGACCAACGTAGCACTATCAGCCAACGCAGAACTTGGCGAGCTTACTCACGCAATCTGCGCAGGCACTTAGCCAAGCTATAGCTCATCCGCACATTGAACTATAACCTGACGCACTTAGTAAAGCTTTGACTTATTGCATGAAAATCTCTATAATAAGCTGATCGTCAATGAGCTGGCATCCAGCAAATTCAACATTATTTAGACTAGGCAAACTCAGTCACCGATTAACCTTAATAATATAACTGTGATAAATAAATTGCTGCCACAGATAACTAAGGCTAACTTCAAGTATCCAATACATGTTTAATGTGTGCTTTCAGGCCTGAGTAACACTGGCATTACTCATGCTGCCGGCAAGCCTGTTAAGACGTTTATAACTAGCAATCGCTATTCTGAAAGAAGACAAGAGTCACGATATAATGGATGCATTATTAAAATTTAATTTTTAGCGCCAATTAAAATTTAATTTATTCGACAACCCATTGTCAAATCTTTTACCATAAAGCTAGTTTAAAGTTACTCATACAGTGCTGGAGTTTAATTTAATGATATGAAGCTTAGGTATAAGCCATTATCAATAAGCTTGATTTAAGCTCTAGTGTGGACGCAATAAAGTAACTAGATCAATTTTTTTGTATAAAATCTACTAAACTTGCACTGACTGTAATAGTCAGTAGTTCTGATTTAGGCAGCATATTTATTATAATATTTCAATTGCTACAGTTTTTTTTGACCATTCAAGACTTGCATTCTGCAACTTTTATCCATCTAAATTTTTTAGATATAGGTATCATCAATACTTTATATTATTTAGACCTAAGCAATAACTAATTTAAATCAAAATCTCAAAAAAAACGCATGTTTTAAATATTTTAGTTGAAACCAAGCGATATTGAATTGAAACAATATTCATATGTATTATGAATCCAGCATATTATCAGTAGTTGACTTAAACTATAAAACGATGAGGGCCGTTTAGGTAGGACTGCCTTGTACTGCTTACTGATACTAGTGCCTGTGTTTTATCTGGTAGTTATTTATTGTGAGTCAATTTGTAGCAGATAAAACTCCTTTGTCGGGCCGCTAACAAAAAAATTAAGAATACTAATAAGCTAGTCAGCAAAACAACCAAATAAAGAACATTGCCTAACCTTTAGGCAAGCCAAAGTGGATAGTTTAATTTTTGATGCTTTATGAAAAGACCATAAGCCGTAAATATCGAAGTAACTACTACTAGAAAACAAATATGCTAGATGCAATACTAGGCCTAGAGCTAGCTTAGCACTTAATCTATTACAACATAGCAGATACTGAAAATGCACTTAATAAACAAATGCGCGGCAAAGAAAATATTCTTTGCTTTACCTTTAAAACGCAATAGAAAGATTGCTAGAATAACAAAAGCAATCTAGATAAAGTCAATTATAGACAGAAAATTATCTATAAACCAATACTAAAACACTAATGATCTCAGCACCACTAAATGTAAGCACTCATCTTAAACACATATCGCCGCTAGATATAAATTGGGGATCAAGCTACTGAAACTTTAAGGAACATCCTTGGGCACCCCAAGTTAAAAGTTTTATCTCTATATGAGCACACAACAGGCAACAGATTCACGGTAATTTTACACCAATCTGAATTAATTACGCTAAACTTTGGCTGTCTCACAATCCGTCTAACAACATCAAGTTGTCATGTATGCATACCTTGTAGTGTCTGAATTTACGCAAAAATCTGATGGAAACACCCATGTACATATTATGTAAGTGAGCTTATCTTAACATGATAATTTAGGTATGAAGGCCAAAACTATGAACGTAAACAAACAACCAACGTATTAAATAAAAAAGTGAATGCAGTATTAACCACCATCTGACGATATTGACAAATAGTTAAGAGAGATTGTTACAGCGTCGCTTATTACGGTCTTCACGCGGAGTAATACCGAAAAAAAATTATGATAAGCGTTAGAGAAGTGGGGCCCTGAGATAAAGCCGCATGATAAGCCAATCTGAATGATTGACTTAATAATTTGCATAACCAGTTGGCGCACCTTGTTAAGGTGAAGCTCTAAATAATAGAGGCTAAAGACGCGGTTGAGCTGTTGCTTGAAGATCCGCTCCAACTGCCTCCGCGACATGCATACATGCCTGGCTATTTCGTCAGTAGTTAGCAGCTCTTCGATATTAACCTCCCTCAACAATACAACTTCAGTCAGCTTTTGATGGCTGTAACCTAAACGGTTTTTGTAGTGGAATACGCTGACGTTCACCACCTTTACGAATACGCTCTACTACCAATTCTTCAGACAATTGCACCGGCCAACTCAGCACCGTGATCACGGGTCAGTATAGCTAGCAATAGGTCAAGTATCGACATGCCTACGCAGAAAGTTAGACGGTCACGATCCCAATCAAATAGGTGGCTAGTTATAATAGCCTTAGGGAAACGTTCGATAAAATCATCCTACCGGCGCCAGTGCATAGCAGCTCGATAGCCATCGAGCAAACCGAGCTGAGCCAACGGATATACACCAGCAGATAAACCACTGATTACACAGTCTGTACGCGCCAGCTGCTTTAGCGCAGTGTTGCGTTATAAGTGATGATAATAGGTGGCTCGTCCGCTAGCAAAATAGTTTCTGGAGGTAGCTATCGAGCTTACCAGCCCATGGTACACCAGGCAAGTGCCAAGCACCTTCAGTGCGCGGTTCCCGCCTGCAAAAACGACAACTTGTATATCACCGTCTGGATGTATCCGCTGCGCAATACGTAAGGCGTCCTCGACCAGCGCAAGGATCACTGATTTAGTGCTAGGCTAAATCAGGAAATAAATTTGGTGAGCGATCATGACAGGCTATCCACAGCAAATATTAACAATAAAAATATTGATCAAGCTAGCCTATAAACACATACTAATATTTAGTGCTTATAAAGTTCTAAATATATAGGTAAGCTTGTTCGTTCATATATTTATATTTGAATCAATCTCAATAATGTAAAATATGTAGTAACTCAGCGCTTAACAGTAATATTAATTATTTCAGGCTACCGGAAAGAAACTGCTGTAAACGCTTGGATTGCGGGTTTCTAAGAACTTCGCGTGGGTTGCCTCGTTCTTCGACAATACCTTTATGCAAAAACACCAGCTGGTTCGACACTTCACGGGCGAAGCCCATTTCGTGAGTGACTACTAACATAGTACGACCTTCCTGAGCAAGGTCCTGCATAACCTTGAGCACTTCTCCCACTAGCTCTGGATCAAGCGCCGAAGTTGGTTCGTCAAACAACATAACCTCAGGTTCCATTGCCAAAGCACGGGCAATAGCTACACGCTGCTGCTCACCGCCAGACATATGCCCTGGAAACGCATTCTTACGATGACCAACGCCAACTTCTGCTAAGTAATGCTCAGCCTTTTCACGTGTGTCTTTTTTTGACATACCAAGTACGTACACCGGCGCCTCCATTACGTTTTCAAGTGCAGTCATATGCGACCAAAGATTAAAATGCTGGAATACCATAGACAAACGGGAACGCATGCGTTGTAACTGTTTTGGATCGGCGGCCTTCATAGTGCGGTCCTTGTTGGTAAACAGTTTCAGCTCTTCGTTATTAAGCAAAATTTTACCTGCATGTGGTTGCTCTAATAGGTTGATGCAGCGCAAAAAAGTACTTTTACCAGAACCGCTAGAACCAATAATGCTGATTACATCACCAGCTGCGGCGGCTAGAGATACACCCTTAAGCACTTCATAACTACCATAGCGTTTATATAAGTTTTGAATTTCAAGTTTATACATACGATCAGTTCTCACAAAATAGGTAGTCAGTAGTTAAGCAAGCGTCAATCACACAGCACTTTACGCACTACTACCTTGACTGGCCAGGAAACTTACTTGAACATAACATAGCTGTTTAGTGGTAAAATCAACACAACAATAAGTACCTGCATAGTCTATACTGGCACGATAAGTCATAAGATCTATTACTTAACAATCTCATTACTTGACTCAGTTAAGTTACTTGCTTGATTCAAATAATTAAGAACTTAAACATGTGGAGCACATAGCAATTCTGTATCCTCAAATGAGATCCATTTACAAGATATAAGGCTGACAAAAATATGTCATTTGCCTTTGATTAAGGCCCCACCAAACAAGAATAGCTGAAAATAATTTCAGTATAAGCACTCACTGCATCGCAATAGATATCAGCTTATCTACCAACTTTAAGCATGAAAACTAAACGCATAAGCAGAATTTGTGTATCTTGGATACACCTGCCTATAATACAATGATGATAATAGTGAGACTTCATTAAGTAAATTGTGATAAAAGTTATAAGCTAGCTAGCCACCTTTCATATACAAGTGCACCGACAATCCACACCACTGTAACTAGTACAATATGTAGAAGCGTAGATAGGCGGAGCTACTTCTGCGTAACAGTGTAAATTGAATATCAATATCTATAGTATACACGTTGATATATAGGTCATTGCCGATTTTACCCTAAAGTAACCCAACAAATGACTTAATTAGCTTTATGAAATCACTGAGAAAATTCTTGCTGTAGCTGATTTAAAAAACGCTTTTAGTAGATACTGTGCAGAAACTATGGCGAGGTTTATAGAATTTACCTACTGGTGCCAACTTAATCTTTCGTTCAGTGTACTTTGTGACTTCCATTATTTAGCAAGGTACTCTTTTTAGCTCCTACGTAGCACGCATCCACAGTAATGCGTCAGCATGCAGAAGAGCCTGGATGTTGACTACCATGCGCTCGCCACTATTAAAAAATATGCTTAGCTAACGCTCAAAATCCAATTGGACCCCCCAGTTGGACCATAGGGTCATAAAATGACAGATAAAATTTATATTTAGTTAGCGCTTCCGTGGAGCCAGATAACTTAACCAACGGCGCTCAGCTAACTTGAACAGGCGCACTAGGATAAAAGTGAGGCACAGATAGAAAACACCAGCGGTAATATAGGCTTCAAACGGCAAATAATACTGAGCGTTTACTGTACGCGCAGCACCTGTGATGTCGACCAAGGTAACGATGGACGATAAACTAGTAGTTTGCAGTATCATGATCACCTCATTGCTATACTGAGGCAGTACACGGCGCAAGGCTGACGGCAGCAAGATGCGGTAATACAGTTTATACCGCGACATGCCAATCGCCTTGGCCGCTTCTATCTCACCATTAGGAGTAGTCCGTAGACCACCAGCAATGATCTCAGCAGTGTAAGCGCTGGTGTTGATAGCAAAAGCTAAGCATACGCAGAACGTAGCATTAGATAAAAATGGCCACAGGAAACTTTGGCGTATTACTGCAAACTGAGCCAAACCATAGTAAATCAAAAACAGCTGTACCAGCATCGGCGTACCGCGGATCACATAGGTATAGAGCCAAGCGGCGCCGTTGACGATTGGCTGCTTAGATACGCGCATCAAGCCTAGAAGCAAGGCAAGAAGCAAGCCAAAGAATAACGAAATAACAAACAATTTTAGCGTGATCAGCAAACCGCCAAGATATAACGGCATAGCCTCCCAGATGACGTTATATTCAAAGATCATAGATCAGCTGCACTAACGCCTATCGAATAGCGCTTCTCAAGATAACGAAAAACCAATAAAGACGCACTGGTAATTAATAGGTACATTACTGCTACTGCAAGGAAAAAAGTAAAAGGCTCGCGAGTGGCATCTGCCGCTTGCTTTGCCTTAAACATCATGTCTTGTAGGCCTACCACTGAAATTAGCGCAGTAGCCTTAGTCAATACTAACCAGTTATTAGTAAACCCAGGTATAGCCAACCTAATCATCTGCGGTACCATCACCAGAAAAAATACTTGGAAACTACTCATACCATATGCTATACCAGCCTCAACTTGTCCTTTAGGAATGGCTATGTAGGCACCACGAAACGTTTCCGTAAGATAGGCACCAAAGATAAAACCAAGAGTACCAATACCTGCAGCCAAAGGGTTTAAGTCTATAAAAGCATGATATCCAAGCATTGGTGCAACGAGATTAAGCAGATCTTGGCCACCATAGAAAATTAGCAAAATCAGCACTAAGTCAGGTATCCCGCGAATTACAGTAGAGTATAAAGCACCTAGCCAGGCCAACCACCGCACTGGTGACAAACATAATATGACCCCGATCAGACCAAAAACAACAGCCAAGGCCATGGACGATACAGCAAGCTGAAGCGTCAACCATACACCATCAAGGATAACAAACTCATAACCTTTTAACATGATCAAGATCCTTGAAAAAGTATAAAGAATAGCGTAAGCTGCAATAATGCAGTTATCTGTGCAATGACAGATAGTTAAATAAATTTGACAAATTAATTGAGATCAAAGCTATAAATGTCAAAGTCAAAGTACTTGTCCTTGATTTTCTTGTATTCACCATTAGCAAGAATTGCTTCGATAGCCGAATTAATTTTATCCAGCGTAGCCTTGTCGCCTTTACGTACCGCAATACCTACGCCGTCTCCAAAGTATTTAACGTCTGTGAACCGTGGGCCCACAAACGCATAACCTTTACCGGCATTAGTTTTCAGGAAACCGTCTTTCAGTAAAGTAACATCAGCGATGGTACCATCAAGACGACCGATTTCTAAATCCAGATAGATTTCGTTTTGCGAACTGTAGGGAACCACTACTGCACCTTTAGCAGCCAGGACTTCTTTAGCAAAACGATTGTGAATCGAACCACGTTGTACACCAATTTTTTTGCCTTTAAGTTCATGCAGACTGTCACTAACAGTAGTAGCTTCCTTCATCACTAGACGCGCATAGGTGCGGTAGTAACGGATTGTAAAATCCACAGATTTTTTACGGTCTTCAGTGATAGACATGGACGACAGAATTGCGTCAATCTTGCGTACTTTAAGCGCAGGGATCAGGCTATCGAATTCCTGCTCAATCCATACGCACTTAACCTTCATCTCTGCATATAAAGCATTACCAATGTCATAGTCAAAACCAATTATGCTGCCATCTGGCGCCTTTGAGGAAAATGGAGGGTAAGCTGCTTCGATACCAATCTTTACAGGCGTTTCAACAGCAATGACCTGCATCGATAGCACTATGGCGCTCAACAGTACAAGTTTCTTCATCTTGGGGCTCGATAGTTATAAGGTGACAACCAGTACAACTTAGGTGAAGCTCAATAACAGTGCTACGTTTATACTGGTTGAATCTTGAGATGAATATCAAATGATCAGCATTTTAGTGATAGGCTAAAGCTAATATTTCCTCAATATGATAATAATTTACAAAAGCACCGAGAAGTTCATGTTAAAATATTGACAATATTTACATTTTATGTATGAGAATAAAAGCATTCATCATATCGATATAATAAATTACGCATTTAAACCTGTCTGTAAATTATGCATTACTGGACTACCTTTAGTAGCAGCCCTATCGATGATGCCAACCTAGTTATCCATCAGTTTCAACATAACATCAAATAGCGGGCGCTCTATCTAATGTAAATCGCCTCCCCTAGACATCGTTACTAGAGTCTATAGGGATGACCACTTCAAGATAAGTAAAAAATAAAAGCTTTTGTAGTTGTAGTGATAATTTCGGCAGACTGTATAAGATAACCAATATAGCTAACGACCACCAATTAACTTAATAAATGACCACCAAACTAGAGATTATCTAGATGATTCAGAATTACGCTTACAGCGTATACCTTAATGCAATTAAAATATCAACCATAAAAATATTCTTAAAAATTTACACAATATACTGATATGTAGTAAATATGAAGACTTACAAAATCAATAGTATTTTCTTAAAGATTGAGTCATGAGCAGTAGTTGTTACGATGAGTTAAAGAATACTTCGTGATCAATTATTATTACCGCAGGAAATTATTCTTACAATAAATGGTCGGTGTTTTATTTAATGCAAATGTTACCTTTGTTGTACTGTCATCTTTCCCGCACATCAGAATTAGTTTATGCAGACTAGTTTCACTAGATCTTGATTAAAGTTTGTTATATCTTAGAAATTTATTGAATAGACATTTACCGTAAATAATCTAGCTTAAATAAAATTAAGTACCATAAATACTAGCTTGCACTCACTATCAATATTGATAAACATTATAAATCTCAATAAGATAACGTGGCACTATATAATAATAGCAACCGAAAATCAAGAGGCTCAATTTATCCTATAAATAGTCTTCTATTAAGCGTATCGAGCTAGCCAAATACATACTGTTAGTGATTTAATGTTCACAGTCCTTAGGCTGCAGTCACTCTAGGTACATGTATGTTTTACAATGATCTTAATCCATACTAGATTATCAGTAACACAATAACCGCTAGGCTTTAATAAAAATATATTCCAAGCAATAGCGCTAAGTAATTACATTAATAGTAAAGCAAGTTTTTTCAGTAGTTAATCTCACCAATAGACTTAGTTGATACTTTATCTATAGACATAAAAGCTCAACACATTATAATGGAAAACTATTACTTCTTCTATAGAGAAAGATGCCCCCCCTACTTGCTAAGTACCATATTATTGACATACCAAATATACACACCGCATTTGTATTTATAAGCTAATATAAATAGCCTGAATCTATATTTTTACTTTCCATTGCATATTTCATAAATATACACGCATTACACGGATTTTAAGTAAATCTACATCTGCGCCTACATGAAAGAACTCATAGAGCGAATCAACTATTTGCCCTGGGCACCATTTAATTATGAACTCTAGGTATAAAAGAGCATAATACTTTCACTATAGTGCAGCTAGCACTGGAACCGCTTCCATTGACTGGCTTAATTTTGCTATACGCCACATATATAACTACCAGAATTAGCTGAAGCCCGCCGGAGCGATTCTATACCACATACAAATAACAACAAGATAGCTTGCTTTTATGAGAAACTATTACATATTCAAACGTCCTCCTATCTCCTAAGCAAATATAAACGCAGCGCCAGCGCCATAAAAAATTCTTGCGTGTACATATCAACGATATTGATCGTTCTGTCTACCTAGGTCAGCTCATCAATTGCCACTGAAATCACTTCAATCAAAAGACTGAACAGCTCTGCTTTGCCTAAATTTAATTTAGATATCATCGCTAATAGCTAGACCATTAATAAACATTGGGCGCTAATCAGGTGCTAAAGCTGCCTAACGATCCGCAACTAATTTACCTAAGTAGGTTGCGCTAAACTAGCCTAGACAACAAGCCTACCAGATTAAACTAGACCATAACAAACTCTAAGCAAAGTACAAAAAACAACTTGCCACAAGCTTCTGGAGGCTACAACCAATACACTAAGTTGTAAAAAAAGTTATAAATTTAATTAGCGCTTCACGGGTATGCTGAATGTAGCCAAACTTATCTTAAAGATAACACCAACAACTATGACGACTGTCAGTCAAAAAACACGTATCGCAAAACTTTTGCATTTATACACTTTAGATAAAAGCTATAGCATTATTAGCACCTTATATAACGACTATCTAATACAATATAAATCAGAATTTTGTCTTATAATACACAGTTTACTCGCGCTGGTTATAATATCTCTTGACACTAAAATAAAAAAGCTAGATCAAAGTCTTCCGCAGAAGCACACATCTTATCTCTCTACACTGAAGCCTTACATAAAGCGCTATTTTTTCAATTTTATTTAATTTTTTAAGTTAAATATTCTAAAAAAATAATTTTTTTTGCAACAACGTCATATATATAAACAAAGTCAGCAAAGATTAACTTGAATAATAAGCTAAGCACTAGATACCATAAGCAGTTAATATGAATATCTATATTGCCCTGCAGAAAAACCACGAAGGTTTAACCAATTAGGCATTTAGCATCCTCATAAGTAGCCGAAGCTTTTCTATTGCTAATTTTTAGTTACCAACAATCTAATGCTATGCATATATCGTTTAATAACTAAACCAGAGTACCGCGAATATATCCATACACAGCAAGTACATGCGTCTGAGCCTCAATATCGACACAATCAACAAAACTAAAATCAACAAACTCACATCCTTTAGAACACCGAAGTAAAAGAAGCAGATTCTCTATATCACTAATCTATGCCAGTGGATAAGTTAGACAATAGACCTTTAAAGAAAGAGAAAAACTTCTTTAAAGGTGTGGCTATTAAGTACCAGTCCACAGGCATTGAATAGCAATTCATGCTCGCATAAAACAGCATCAAGATGCTTTGGCATATTTAGTGCTTTTATATATAAAAATATTATAAAATCACCAATGTAGTGACAAATAAATCACCACCATGCCATTACAGATTTTATGAACACAGTAATAACGCATCAGTATCACTGGATGTCTTTTACCATCAGCGCATATATGGAGACACCAAAGCTCATCATAAATAGAGCTATGATGACCTTTAGGTTTACGTTAAGGTTACTTAAAATATGGCTAAATACAAACTACTGTGCTGGGTATTTAAAGCTTTCGCCACTTCGCGTCAGTTAACTATTAAATTTGCAATACTTTCTGTATTACAAAAAACACTCAATCAAAAAAAACAATTACTAGTTGCATGACGGTTAATTAATAAATGCAAACTTAGGAACCGTCTATCGTATTTATCGCATACATGAATATGCGTAACATCGTTGTATGTCAAGATAACGTTACTAATTGTAAATAAAACATATTTATTAAATATGCTGCAATAAAACTGTAAATTATATTTATTAAGATCTAACCAGAAGGTATAACTGCGCTATAATAAATCAGCACTACCTAAAAAATCTTTGTATATAATCTTAAAGTATGTATTTAAATATGTCAGCAGGTGCATCTGTTTATTAGGATTGCAGCACATAACATCAGACATATTTTCGTAGAAAGGTTATGGATTACATAAGCAGTATTATAACCAATTACATCCTCAATTGCTATCAGTGTTATTACTGATCTAGTAATAACACTGGATTCATAGCTAGATTTTGCTCAAACATTAATTTATTAATGCGCAAGTAAAATTCGCACAATTTTACTTTATGTAAGCTTATACAATACTATGATTGTATTGAAATTAATCTGTGAATCTATATATGCTTAACACTAACCATATGAATACTAAAGTACTTTCTGTCTTTGACTTCGACGGGACTCTAACATACCATGATAGTTTTTTACAATTCCTTAAATTTGCTTTTGGCCATGAAAAGTTTTATATTGGGATTGTAAAGTTAGCAGTGCCTGGGATACGATTTTTAGTACGACAAATCGGTCACAATGAATTAAAAGAGCAGTTGATTAGCATTTTTATGACCGGATTGGAGAAGGCTTGGATTCAGCGGCAAGCTGAGGTATATTGTCAGCGCTATTGGACTAAGTTGATGCGTCCAGATGGGTTGCAATCGGTGGCAGATGAGGTGAAGTCAGGAGCGATAGTGACATTATGTTCAGCGTCACCTGCAGTTATATTACAGCCATTTACAGATCGACTAGGAATCCAATTGATTGGCACTGAACTTGAGGTAGTCAATGAAGTGTTGACTGGTAAACTCATGGGGAATAATTGCCGCTGCGAAAATAAGGTGCTACGACTTAAATCAATTTATGGTGATTTAGGTAAATATCGACTCAGGGCTTGGGGCGATACTCGCGGAGATCTCGAGTTGTTGGCAGCGGCGCAAGATGCGCATTTCCAGAGTTTTCATTCGAAGAAAAAAAAGAATAGAGCACTACGGTGATACCGAGTTGGCATAATTGTCTAATAGACAAATCAAGAATCCTTCTTGCGCTGTTAAATTTCTATAGCTATTAAATTTGAACTTTTAGCAATGTAGAAACCTAGACCGCTATAGTTGCAGATATAGCCTTGAACTAAATTCAGCGGTACACATTTCAAAAATGTAAATTAGAGTTTCTCTGATACGTGTTTACGTTAAATGCTATCTTTAACTGTTTTCAGCAAGCTTTGATATAATACTTAAACGCAGCTAAAGACAATATTAAATGCAAATATTTATTCTTAGTAACTTTAAATAGAACAAATTAAAAGCATATATAGGCTGATTTAACATTCTTAAAAATCTGATACTACGATTAAGTTTTTTAGTTTGTACAGATTTCTGCTTTTCTAAAAACAAGAGTAAGAAATACCTATATCTTAGCCTAACTGGCGTCTTAAAAAACTTATTTAAAAAAACCAACTATTATCTATATTGGCATAGTTGTTGTGGCATTGCCACCCTTCCAAACGCTCTTTTCACCAAATACCATGCAACCTGACTACTCCTTCTTACTCACACTGACGTGTGAAACTACATCAGTTTAACTGGCTTAAATTAAATGTTTATCAAACGATTACCAGGGTACGCCTACAATAATAAATTGTACACTCATGTCTATACATTAAAGAAAGAATAATCTACACCTTGGACCTATCACTAACATATCGCTACCGATCATGCTAAGTTTGTAGCAAGTGTAGATGAAACTGACTAAGCAGCGTACAAATAGCATCTATTTTAGCTTTATAAATTTACAGCAGGCATAACCGATTGCGTTTACTCATCACTTACTAATCTATGTTTAATCTATGCTATATGATGTACGGCAGTTAGTAGTTTTAGATATATGCACAATATTATTGTTGTTTTGTGTGTCCGCACTGGGTAGATAAACGTTTACATACCAGCTAGAGCGTTTAGTCAAGGATATACACTATCTCGAACTATATAGTAAATTTATATTTATAGTGAATCTGCTTAGGCGAATATTTTGCAGATGCTAAAGTAGTTCTGCCTATGGTCGTCACGCCAGTTTTGCTTAGCGGTGTTAGGCGATTCTTACGCTAATGACAGCTCGATCATGCCACATAAAAAGAACCTGGACACATTATCTAGCTGGACTTAGATAAAACTGAACGGACGCATGGTTAGCTAATTATGTTAGTGTTGACACTCAAGTTGTTGCCACTATCGCAAGACTATGACTTAAGTGAAAGACAAATATAGCATACTGAACAGTATAGGTACTTTACGACTAGTATTGCTGTTGATTATCACCGATAGTCGTGATTAGCCATTAGGGCAAACCGTTCATATTATACTAAGCAATACACACGCTCAAGGCTGTCTTAACACTGACAGTAGTCAGTAATATAGCAATGCAGTTTATATAGAAAAAATTTGCTCATGTCAGTGTAACACACGTTAATAGTTTGGTAGCTAGGGCTACAGCTGTTTGCTGTAAAGATAGCGGCGGAATAATAAGATACTGGTATTTATTTACCAAGGATCTGCCGTTACTGGCGTGCAACAACAAATACTATCTGGCTAAGCAGCACACAGCCAAGCCAAAATAGCTGTATATCGACTATAGACGCTACAGATATCATTGCTTAGTAGACTTTCTGTTAATTAAAGCAATAAATCAGCGTTAAGCTGATTTAATCAGTACCGGCAAATTCAGCAATTATTCTGCCTAGAGCAATATAATACCTACAAAAGCAAGATTCATGCTAAAGCTGTCTCAGAAAGTTTATTGATTAAAAGATTATTTAGGTGACGGTGGATAACTACATGTGATATATATGTAAACTTTATTATACATGTATATATAGCGAGGCTTTTCCTGTTTGTTGTCTTTTATTAAAGCTAATATTGCATATATTGCATGGATAGCGCGATCTTTTAGCAAAAATAATAATAAGCACAGTTAAAACTGTGCTACAGGCAAAATAAGCATTAGTCTTCTTAATCAGATTCTCGACACTACAGTCGCTAGTCTTAAGCACAAGGATTAAAAGATAGCCTACTGAGCATACAAAATAGCAAATTATTTGTAAATGAAAACTTGCTTGTATAAAGCAGTTAAAACAATTCAGTATACATAATACAACTCATGCATAAAATATATTGAAAAATATACAAGCTTAGGTCTAGACAAAAAAGATAAGTGATTGACACTTATCTTTTTTGATGTTTAAGGCAGAGTACAGATATTACTATCATGTGGTGGTGCAACGCAAGTAACATATAACTTTAATAACGCTGGACTTGCTACAGCTAGAAATACTTATGAATTACTGAAGTATTATAACTGGTTAATTCATAAAATACTTAAGAATGTAAGTAGAGATACCAGTTGTTCACTGTAAGAATAGTAAAAAGAAATTTTTACGCTAATGAATCATTTTATGGGATGATGCATACATCAGTTAGAAGTAACTAGCACAAGAACAAATTTGATCAGGTAAATTAATCCTAATCTTCAAGAATCAACCACGTCACAATCGTTACGCACCTTGCGTAGTGTTCGCTACCATAACAACAAAATCAGTAAACAGTACAACTGAACTCCACCAAAACTTAACTACTGCCACTCACACCAAGACGATAACACAAAACCATTCAGTAATCATCATTATGATGATTACTGTCTAACTTGCCGCTTATTAAAACTCTCAGTGCTGTAATTTACAGGTCGGTTAACATACTACAAATTATCGCCACGGCACAATATTTTCAACAACGAAGAAGAAACTCTGTTGCGTAACTAAACTAACCAACTAGTCACATAGTTTAATACTAATCTAGCTCGACTACACTCGCAGCACGCGATGGATAGTCACGACCAGCTACGTACAAGTAAGCATACATAATAATAAGTTAGAACTATTGATGCTGCGCCACTGCTCTGTAAATGCAGATAGATAATTGTTTTTTTGTAGCCACAATATAATGCACTCAAATAATGTAAGTAAAATTTACTTTAGCTTATGATAGCTTGACCTGAGCATCAAATGCTGGATGCTATGCACGACTAGCATTAAAGTTATGGAACGCATAGAAGTTCTTAAGCTTTAACAATTTTCTGGCATCGTCTTTCATAAGTTTAATATTTGTGCATTGCAGGTTTATTAAAATAACTGACTATGTAAAAGATCAATATAATTTGAATGTATGAATAAGTAAATAGCTATCCATTACACTTCTAACCAGCTGGAAACATTACACACTTATAGAATGTAGTTGACTGCTATAATGGACTAGCCTGCACTGGTTGATTGTAACGATCACATACGCTTACGTCAAAATCTTTTATCGCACTTACTGTAGTAGCTTCTAAGGTTAGTCAATTGTTAAATTTATTGGCAATCAGATTTGGTAGAGATCCGGTAGTGGCCTATCCTAAGGCGCCCAGATAATCAAAAACTACAAAAAGCAATCACTTCTTTTACCATTATAATGGTCGATACCAACAAAACTAAAACTCAACTGCTCAATAAATACGAAGCTGTCTACCATGTAAGTATATTTACAACTAAATTGATTCCATAACCTCTACCCAATATACACCGTATATTTCAAGCCAATGTCAGATTGTACCCATGACAAAGTTGGCATTACTAATAACTGCGGTGTATCGGTTAGTCAATGGGTTAACTTACTTATTAAATTCGTAAGTAAGCCAGTTCTTACGGTTACCGTTATCGCTTCAACCAATATACATACCAAATACAGATACTTTATTTTACAACGATTAATTTTTAACTAGATCGCATGTATTACCAGGATTCAGTCAATTTTCAATACTCTGAAAATACAATCGCTACAACTACCAAATAACCAATAATATCACAACTACTAACTGCAGGAAGCTACCATAAGCCTAACCAGGCTTTCAATCATCTTTTACATTACGCCCAAAGTATTAGCTTATTAATATTGATTGCCACACTATTAAGCCATCGTTTAATGGTTGGCAATAATCCCGACCGGATACTAGAACCTGTCGCATTCCCAGCAAATTTTTAAAAAACAAATTAAATTACCAGTTTAAAATTATAGATAATGCAGCCTGATAAATATAACTACTTACTCATAGTTCGTAAAACTAAAAAAAGACTCTAACGTGATATGCTGGAGGGCGGTTAACACTTCGATATTAAGCAAACAGGCATTACTTGCTAGCCTTAATGATTGCTGCCAGCAATGAACGCTTGTTTATAGGCAGCCTTGCGATACGAAGTTTATTGTCCGACATATCTACTAAACTTGCTTACTACTTAAATGCTATGGCCAGATGATATAAAGTAAAATTAAGCTTGGTACACAGAAGCTCATAATGTGTAGAATGCCACTACTTCTTAACTAGCAGCCAAGCTAACTAGATATTTATAAACAACACTATTAATGTTGGCACTAAAGAAGAAAAAAGCTAGCAAGTTGCATCGACAAAATACGTTTACTCGATAAATTCATACTAACGTACGTAATCAATCACTCACACTTTAACCATACAACTTAGTTATTAGCGTTTCAATAAAATTAGCGTCATAAGCAGTTCTAACGCCAGCTACAAATTTTGTCAATCAATACAATTGGCTATCACCAACTTAAGATATATGTCTTCTGCTCTGTGTATTAATATTAGAAAATCTTGTAGATTATTTGGTTCTCGGCTTGTAGCTCGGCAACTAAACAATCCAACCTATAACTTCCTGGCTCTTTCTTGGCACATTTTCATCAGCGATCTTTGCCGATTTTTTGCGGCTTTCTTTATATCTATACTGTTCGCCATGATTTATCGATAATAACCATAAAATTTTAGCGTCTATAGATAACGCTAGATATGCCATTATAGCCAATCTTACATCTAAGCCGACGTAATAAACCAGTTTATATGGTTACTTCTTCCAGCGGTTGTAGAAGTACTGGGTCAGATGTTGCCGCTATGAATATTCGGATCTAGATGGTTGTTATTAGCGCATAAGCATTACTTCAATACAGCGCTACATTAATCTCTAAGCAAGCGAATTCTGCGCTATACACGTCAATAGCTAAGATTGTGCCATAGAGTTAAAATTCCATGCTTAGAGAGTTTAGTAAGATCGACTACAGATAATATCTAATTGACCATTGCAGAACCTATGCCAGGCAAGTTACTAAACCAACGAGATAATAAATTATGCTTTCAGCCTTATCTCTAAGACTATCTCTGTCAGGTCTTGAGCCTGACAGAGAATATTTTCTGCAATACCACAGCCATGCCCACTAGCAGCTTATGCAATACAATATTAACGATAGTTTGAGTTATTCATAAAATGCTAACATCAGTTAGCTGAAGCACTTAGCAAACTATGATCAAAAGAATCAAGAATAAAAGTTAATACAGCGAAATATTCACGTCATCACTTAAAGAGTATAAGCACATATGCACTACTGCTCTTGTCCTGCACGTTAGCACATATACGCGTACCTATAAAAACTTAAATAAGAATTGTTTGCCTATTTTGATTCGTTATATTGTGACCGAAGCAATATAGCCATATCCACAGACAATACTGTGGATTTAATAAATCAACTTAAGCGAGTGCAGTAGTTATACTTGCCTTACGCAACATCATATAACGTGGCAAGAGTTAATGCTGTTTAATGGCTTATGCTGTAGTGCTTTCTATTTCAGCATCTACTATAGCACACTCAGGCATACTTGCGGAACCAGGGAGCGGAAGATATCTACCTGACCAACGATAGCACGAATGTGTAAGCAAAAATAGTCATTACCTAATTAACAGCCAAATTAATAACTTATGTTTAACTTAAGTTTGCTATGCAAAACCAGATAAATGGTAAACAGAAAGACGCTAAATGATATTCCGGTTGCAAATAAAAAATCACCGCCTACGTTAAAATTAGGTCAGCTTGGTCAGGACAAATCATCTGAATAAACTTTAGCGTGAGCTTTATGGGCTTACTTACTTAATGCCCAACTTCTTCAGCTCCTCATTGCGTAGTTCACGGCGTAGGATCTTACCTACATGAGTAGTCAGCAACACATTACGGAACTCTATAACTTTAGGCATCTTATAGCCAGTAATATGAGCACGCATATGCTTCATCACTTGATTTTTAGTAAGAGTAGCCCCTGGCTTAATCACAATAAAAATCTTAATATACTCACCGGATTTTGTATCCGGTATACCAATAGCTGCACACTGTAATACACTGGGCAAGATTGCTAACACATCTTCTAGCTCGCTAGGATAGACGTTAAAACCAGAGACCAAGATCATGTCTTTCTTGCGATCCACAATACGCACATAACCATCTAACTGGATAACCGCGATGTCGCCAGTCTTTAACCAACCTTCACTGTTGAGAATCTCGGCAGTAGCATCTTCGCGTTGCCAATAGCCTTTCATAACTTGCGGACCCTTGACGCATAGCTCACCGGTTTCGCCTAGCGCTAGCTCAACGCCATCATTAGTGATAACTTTGCAGACAGTCGATGGCACTGGAATACCAATGGTACCAATCTGGATATTTTGGATCGGATTGACCGTCACCACCGGGCTAGTCTCAGTCATACCGTAACCTTCGCAGATGTTGCAACCGGTTATATCCTTCCAACGTTTAGCAACGGCCTGTTGCAAGGCCATACCACCGGATAGGGTAACTTTAAGCGTAGAAAAATTTAGCTTGCAAAAATCTTTGTTATTACACAGCGCCACAAACAGCGTATTGAGACCAACAAAGCCGCTGAACACCAACCTCGATAATTCCTTGACTATAGATGGTACATCACGCGGGTTACTAATCAAGATGTTGTGGCTGCCAATTAGCATCATTGTCATACAGTGAAAAGTGAACGCGTAGATGTGGTACAATGGCAGCGGCGCAATCATGACCTCACAACCCTCATTGAGGTTAAAGCCCATGATAGCTTTACACTGCAGCATGTTGGCGATGATATTAGAATGAGTGAGCATTACGCCTTTAGCAATACCAGTAGTACCACCGGTGTATTGTAACAAAGCAACATCACAGCTAGCTGGACTGACATCATTGACTGACTGACCCCGTCCCTTGGCCAGTACGTAGTTAAACGTAATCGCCATGGGTAAATAATATGGTGGGACCATTTGCTTCACGTATTTGATAGCGCTATTAATAAGCAAGCGCTTACATGGCGACAATAAGTCGGCGACTTCAGTGATAATAACATGCTTGATGGTAGTTTTAGGTACGATTTGTTCGGCTAAGTACGCTACGTTAGCTAGACAAACTAAAGCCTTCGCACCGGAATCCTTGAAGTGATATTCTATTTCCCGCGCTGTATATAGCGGGTTAGTGTTGACTACAATCAGGCCAGCACGGATAGCACCAAACACTGTAACTGGATATTGCAGAATATTTGGAAGTTGCACAGCGATTCTATCGCCAGGTTTTAAGTAGGTATGCTGTTGCAGATAAGCGGCGAATAAGCCAGACAATTCATACAATTTACCGTAAGTGATCGTCTTACCTAAATTACTAAAAGCCGGTTTATCAGCGAAACGCTGGCAGGAATGTTTCAGTACCGCCTGAATATTTTGATACTCTTCTAGATTGATGTCTGCAGCAATCCCGGCAGGGTATTTATCCTTCCAAAAGTTTTCATTCATGGAAGCCACCTCCTCAGCGAGGCAAATTTATCATCGCATTTGATGCGACTATTATGAATATAAGATATTTAGCTGAGTCTAGCGCCGTCAAACAGGCGTAACAAGTCACAAAGCACGCCGCAAATAATAACCTGCTGAATGGCCACCTAAAGCTCAAGAAAGCTTTTAGGTAATAATATAAAATATAAAAATACAATACTTGTTTAGGATAAAACTATGTTATATAATTTACGTTACGAATTTTATTTAACGGCGTTATTGGTAATAATTTTTATAATTTAATTTGCCTGCACACTTTATTGACAGTCAGTTACATTTAATTAACAGTGAGATATTAATTCATTAATAATGAATACCTTGAAAGCAGCGCCACGTAAACAGTTTAACCATATACCCAGGATAGCCAATCTAATACGCTGATTATCATATAGTTTAGCTATACCGGGTAAAATCGCTACGTCTTTGATTTGATTAAGGAGCATGTTTAAGCCCGCAGCACTCGCAAAACTCTTTACATCAATCACCGCAATGTTACCAATTTTCAGCTAATCGTTAGTATTGAGGATTTTAACTACAACCACAGATAACTATCACAGTAATTATTCATTATCTGCTGGTCTTTAGTGCACAAACGCAGCGTTTACACAAAAAATCCACCGATAAATTTTGTTATAAAGATATATCTTATCTAGATAGGATACCCTGTAAACACTTTATAATAACTACGTTACAGCCTGAACTAATGTGATATTGCCCAGAGTACACATAGCTACACAGCTATGTCATCTAGGATACAGATAATGCATCACGCAAGAACCTAAGCTTATACGCATGGTGCATTTAGATATCAAGCGTGAAAAACTATAAAACCAGTATCACCTATGTTGACTGTATCAAACATAGTCTTTTGGCTAGTTAACCATGAGCTTTAGGTAACTCATTTATGTAATGATTACGTGTGGCCTATACGTAATGTACCGAATAAATTGAGATAAAGCAACATATCAGCATTAGCGCCCTTAAAACTGGTAACACATCTATGGCCGGATGCAAGCAAGTTAAATTCGTGTTGACCGCAACTAGCCTGGCTAGTATAACGTGCCAAACATAAAAATCTAGTAATACTACAGACTAAGCATCTATATTATGGTGTATTAGCTTAGCTTGAGAACGGTTTTATCTCGGGCAACAGCCATACATTTGTTATTCTAGACATTAAGTTTTATAATTTATACATTCGCACCTAAGTAGATCAGAACACCACAATTATAAAAGTATGCTGAATATAACAAGTAAAACACAGTAGACGTTAACTCTATAACCAAGCAGACAGATATATTTAACTATATTATTTGTTATAAAAATCTTGCCACCCATAACGTGTAATTAGTGCGCTAGCCTCTAGCAAATGAATCACAAACTAAAATAGTCATTAGCAATAAAAGTGTTATAAATCACAGCATTTTGTTGGCTGACCTAAAATGTTTTTACCGCTTATATGCCAACTAAATCACTCCGGCATACTTAATTTACTAAGGCAGTGATTAGTTATTTGATACAATAACTGTAACTGTGTGCGTGGTAGTCTATAGCATATATGATTCAGACTAATACAGCCAATAGGCTGTACAACTTTAGGCTAGCTCAGCTATCACCAGCTTGCAACTAGAAATATATTAACGACTCACTCTACGACTTCTATTTTTGCTTACTAATAATAGATTGATTTGCTTATAATGTAAGTCTAGCATGCAACTTCATATAAACAAGCTAGAGCCGACCTAGCCTGGCAACAGCAGTAAAATGGTCGGTGTAGAAAGGGAGTCTCCTAAAAGCTTTTTCTATGCGCCTCATTAGGCAGGCTACTAAAGCCTGCAATTAAATATCCTATAAACATATAATAAAATATTAAACAAAACTAACCGCAACAAAGTTGCCGTGGATGTGCTGACGTGGTTTGACTAAACGCTATTTTTACGCAGATAAATTTATTATAAAAAATTTTTTAAAAGCAGCAAGATACATTATTAATTAGCCACAGGATACACTTTAAGATGATCCAAATTACCAATATCCCATATCAAGCACTCAAAATAAGCCAAACTGCCAGCTACAGCAAAACCGTGAATGAGCTTGATATACAACTATTTTCAGTTATATCTGGCGACTACAACAAGGTACACCTAGATGCCGAGTACGCTAAGGCGACTTTATTCAAGGAACGTATCGCCCACGGCATGTTTAGCGGGGCAATGATCAGCGCTGCCATTGCCTGTAAGTTGCCTGGGCCGGGCACAATTTATATTAGCCAGCAAATGCGCTTTAAGAAACCGGTAAAAATCGGTGATACCTTGACCGTGCGTCTAAAAATTCTCGAGAAGCTGCCAAAATTTCGTGTACGCATTGCTACTTGCGTATTCAACCAGAGCGATGAACTTGTAGTAGACGGTGAGGCAGAAATACTTGCACCACGCAAACAGCAAGTCGTTACTCTAAATGAGCTACCATCAATCAGTATTGGCTAATCAGTGCATCTATATATATTTATACATAGATATAGTTTTTTGTATTTAGCTTTAGCGTACGAATGAGTGACAAATTAATTATACAAAGATTTTGCCTAATAGTAATTGCATTTTACTTCACAGAACTAACTCTCAACCAAGCTACGAATATTCAGCAAGCCATGCTTGTTGATTTTCTAAGCACATTTTTATACACTTTAAGTGTGTAAGCTTTATTTTGCTTACCTTTAATCAGCGACTTCAAATTAACCTAACTACAACATAATATGCTAGCCACTAAGCTATATCTTCTAAATCACTACTGAAGGCTATATACGATGGTATATAGCTTGGCAGCTATAGTAACTTAATAGCCTAGATATTTAGTGCATAAAAATTTTAAGCTCTAGATACCTACTGTCGTTAGCGCAATACTTTGAGGCTAACTATTTCACTAGTCTTCATTGGGTGATTAAGTGCAGTGATTAATTCTTTGTTGGTATTATTTATTTTTAATTCTTTATACCTGGTTAAGAATTATATTTTTATATAATTGCAGCCCAATAAACTCAGCAAAACTTTAACCACTAGCTACCAAAAATGCTTTTCAGAAAATACAGTGTATGTATTGTTGCCGACTTATCATACTTTTACTTAAATAACCTACCTTAGAAGATTTTCTCTATAGTGATTGATGCGTTGTAGAGATTAAGGCGCTACGTGAAAAAAGCGACTAAACAGACTGTATAAATTTCTGGAATCGTCATGGGTCAAATCAGGTAAATTACCACTTATCATTAATTAATAGTCAACGCTATACTACAATATATAAATAATATATACCACTAACTGGCTAATACCCAACTTTATAAGTTGCAATCTAGACCAGAAAACTAAAAAATAGTTACTATAATTTCATGAACTGAACAGTACGCAAACAGTACTTAAAGCAAGTTGCATGTATTAACTGTATTAACCTGCTAATATATACGCTAGCGCTTTAAAAGCTCTGTAAACATTGAGATCTATTGTCAATTAGTTGACTAATCGTTGATTCTGAAACAGTTGCCTATACCATAATAACATCACCAAGATATTACAGTCATTAATTCGTCATTATGGATTTCTACTGCTGGTTAGGGAGCAGTAAAGTATAGAAATTATTAACCTTACCTCTTTGTGCTCACCAAGTACAGTTTTGATAGTCTAATCAAAACTTATTAAAATTTTTCGTACAGTGCTCGCGCATAAAAAATGATACGTCACTAATCTAAGGCTTTCTATGTATCGCTATGAAAATGGGCTAGCTTTATTATGTAATACGCGTACGAACGTCTTGCAACATGTTAAATCTTGTAAGTGAATGACCATGCATTAGCATTTACAAAACATCGTGTCTTGTGTCACCTAACACCACAAGATGTACACGTTAATTATTTGAGTTATACGGATAAACCAAATACACCAACTGCCGTAAATAGAGATGTTAACGCTAAATAATCTGCAAATATTTTGCAAAATTACGTTAATATAGTTTATTTAGCAAACTTAGCAGGTAATGGCAAGTTGACTACTTCAAGCTTGCTAGCTCTTTGCATAGTCTAAAATAGGTATCAAATTTTGATTATGTATTCTGGTGACGCAGTGGCCGCTAACGTCGATAACATATAGTAATATGCCATTATTACCGAACTGAGTATCTATTAGCAATATAAACGCAAACCTACCTATAATAACTGTAGATTTATTTAAGATATATCTGCCGATACAACACCATCCCAGGCTAGTCTCTTCTACATTTAGTAGTCGTTAACTATCAAGTTTTTAAGGGAAGCAAACTAAATAATAGACAAGTATATTAAAAAATATTGATAAGCACAATCATAAAGATTGTATAAATTAGATTAATCGAGCAGTACTAACGCCTGCGCAATGATCTCATGAATACGCGCTAAGTTACCTTTCTTGATTCATTACTAGTAGAGTATTCAGTATGTATAGCTTGCATACTGAAACTTTCAGTAAGTTACGAGTAGAGTTGCTAGGTGGTGTAGATAAATTATAAACCAGCTAATATTTTGCTGGTTTGAGCATGTACGAAACAAGCACAGTATTACCACTTAGTACTTGTGGTATACGGTTCATTGTATTGCTTATACGGCACCTGAATAGCTTGTAATCTACAACTTGTCACACATAACTACTTCAAGTGCAGTTAAAACTGCTAGTTTAATTGCAACTGGCCAGCGTTAAGATACTTTGTTTATAAAAGTGCTACCAGTTAGAAGCTTTTCTCTACCACGGATACGGTTAATTAAAGACTTTTCATGGCAGCCAATCTTTGGCTAATAGATATTAGTAAATATTTTAAGTAGATTATAAAAAATACGCGCATTTACATGACAATAATATCATTGCTGATGAGTGCAAGTACTGCAAGTGGTCAATTTCTAGCTACTGAGAATTAACAGTATTATACAGTAAATAATGGCTAAGCAGCTTATGCCATTTGGTCTCCGCACCTCGCTCAGCTTATAAATATTGAAGACAGCAGTGCCGTATGGCTGTTATTACTCATACCTATCGCTAGCATATAACTAGCAGGAACTCTGCCAACTTAGCAGTTACATAGTTTCATAGCGTCTTTCAATGTTTACTATAAGACTCTTGGACGTCAAGAAATGATTAGCTGGATTTTACAACAAGCTACAGGTCTACGAAACTATGTTATTTGCCTGGTTATCTGCTAGAAATATGGTAGCGATATAATAATCAATGGCTATGGCCATTGCTAAAATAGTTTTAGCCTAGAGCTCGCTATGCTAAGACATGTCATTATATATAATCAGTGCAAGTGATTTTATAAGCCTTATGTACCACCACACAAAGTTTTGGTGCATTATTAGATTTTTATACTTAACGATTTAGCTATGTACAGTTAACTGTACATAGCGTCAATGCGAATACATATGTTCTGATTACTATGCATCACTTCTATCAACAACTACTTTTAAGAATATGAAGTCTATGCAATACGATATATGTCAATAAAATTAGCTATAACTAAACTCAAAACAACTACAAGCTCTTGCCTGAAACCTACTCATTGATTATCAATCAAAAGAATACCTTGTAATGACTGTAATCAAATAATTAATGTATTACTGATCTATAGGCGCGCGGATAAAAGAACAAAGGTATAGTGACATGATTTTTTAAAGCAAATAACGAATGCGATAACTTTTTCTATATACGCTGGCCAGTATGCATCTAGAACAGTACCCTGGACAAAATATTAAATACAGACATCAATACACAAAGCAGCAATATATCTTTTTATCGCTATCGATGTTAGAGCTCTCTTCATTTAAAGTAATTTAATACTGAATCACCGAATTATAACACAGCTATGAATTCTCCATCACCACACAGATATTCTACATCAGAACAAACTGAGCTCATGTCTCTTGGATAGCACTATATACCGCTGTCAAAACAGTGAAGTAAATAATCATAAATTAACGGCTACTAACTTTTTCAGCAAGAACTACATAATCATAGACTTTTATAAGATAGATATGAACATGCATAAAGCTAGCATCTTACAGTTAAAAAGAGGACATAAATAACTTACAAAACACCACATTATATAGAATATATAGCATAATATTATATTTATTTTTTTAAATATTCTTAAAAAGCCTTAATGAAGAGTGGATACCACTATAATAATTATAGTATTTCTAAAAGACTTATTTTGGGATAGCTGTACATATATCATGGATAACCCACCAGTATATCACAAAATGACAAATTTTAAAAAGCCGCATGGGAAGATTTTGAAAGCTTCACCATTTATGAAATAACTAAGTTTTACGTACAGCTTACCATTAAATATCTAGATGATAAATCTAGAACTGGATTAAACGTAATACTGAGCTGCAACTAAATATTTTTTTTGAGAAAAACTCAAGACAACATAGTCTGAAACGTAGTTCACTAATTATGGTCATTGAAACTATAACACCTATTATAATAGCTCAATTAGATCTTAAGCTTAGTGATTTCTTAAACCTATAGCTTTATAGACCTAGCGCTACACATCAACCAAACTAGTCAATTTTACGAAAATAGATGAATTGCATTTATCTAAAATAGCCTAAAACATTTCATAAAAATACAGACAGCGCTACTGCCTGCCAAACATAGAACAAACTATACTTGATATACCATAGATTTTGCTACGTAGTTAGTTATGTAAGCGGTGCTTCTGGTATTCACTATCTCTGATGCAGTTGATAAAATATATTTTTTACAACACTTAAAGAACTACTAGTATCATGTTTGGTAATGAAATTTACTAATACAGATTCAACAAAACCTATGCAATAACGCTAGCAAATAACGTTTGGCTTCTAAGTTTTGCAAAACTAATATCAACACGAAACTGTGGTCCATTATAACGTTATAAGAGTAGAATTCATCAGCTATATTTTATAATACACCAATTAAGATTTTTAGTGAGTTCTAGAATGTTCGATCATCACGAGTTTAGTGGTACGCAACATTAAATATAACCAAGATATCATACTCTCCTCTTTGCTTTAGAAAAAAGCTAATTGTAATATAATTCATTATTGTTCAATAGTTTCTGCGCATAGGCGTTCTAGTTTATCGCTAGTATAGCTAGCACTTATGACTACACAAACGTGTAATTCAGTCAATCTACTAAAAAATAGTAGTTGCATAGTCATTGGCAGCTTGTTTTCAGGCATATTTTAAAAGAGTTTATTATAAATAATAATAGATTGTAGACGACTTTAATTTATCTTGCACATGACACTTGAGTGATAAATATTACTATCTGGTTGTATTTGCATAAAAGCTAAGCAGACAAAAGCTTTGACTATTCTCATAAAAGCTCCATTTAATAATGGAAACTATACTATACTATAATTTAAACTTTATTAATGATTGAGTTTGAAGTAATCGACCATAGCAAATTGAGGTCATTGATTCAAGTTTGACACCTGACCTTATAACGTAGTGATATGTAGCGGTGATCTGTATGCTAACACGTTAAACTCTTTATTACTTAATAATAGCGCTATTCGCAAGTTAGTTATCCTGCGCAATTTTGAGCACAGACAGGCCTTATTTTAGGCAGGCAATAACAGCACTCTAGTTGTCTTACTGTAAAAGCTAAATTTCTAATTATTTAATCTAAAACCTAAACGCTTTGCTGCCATAATTTTATGTTAGCTGTACTCGGCACAGATTGACCGACAAATATCTTATTAGACGCATTAATATTTTCTACTAATGCGCATAAAGCTGTCACAGTTAGTCATTATCTACTAACTAGTTAGAAAAATCTCCTAGAAGATTCAACCAGACAAGACTAGCACAAACGATCAACAAAGCATAAAATGCCAGCAATGGCCAGTACTAGCCCTACTCAACTTAACCACATCAGTATTGCACCAGCCCAAAAAAACATGTGATAATACCTGAGCCTATCATTATTTACTTCCATGGGCTGCAAGCCGAAAACATATTGTAGTCAGCTTTAGTATAGCGACACACGAAACGACTATAACAAGTGAGATCGCGACCTTTAGTGTATCATGGTAGGCATTATGGTAAGCATAATAAGCACTAATACTACACCACTTAATCAGGAATCTTATACTCGCTCCCCAATGCTACATTTCTAATCATAAACTTATTTCGACTCAAGATCCTGAGGCTTATCACCCACAAACTGCGAAGCAACACTTCATGATGGCTAAGCATATTAATATAGTTAACTTTATTCTAACAAGTACCAATAATAGTAACGTGGTTTAACCTGTACTTAAACAGCCATAGAACAATACTCATGCATATGAAGCAGATAACGAAATATAGATATAACGCCAGCATTGCGAAACTACATTCCGCTTAGCGCCAAAAAACTCTCTGCTGCACCAGGTGATTTAATTATCACATTTAAGACGCTAAAAGCGTTTAGGCGCTTACTTTTAGTCAAACCGAAGTAATCACACCAATTGCAAGTCAGTCAACAGCGCAGACATGTGCACTAGGTATTTGCTAATGAAGCCGATTGCGATCGGCAACCAAAACTTTTATGTATTATCTAATGCTCTTTAGTTTTGTTCGTTATTGCCTTGACGCTCATTATAAATCCAAAAATACCAGCTATTGACAACAAACCCAAGAGTTGTCTACCACTACGCTAATGATACCAATACAACGGCATAGCAATAGGCTTCTCTGGCAATAACTCAACTAATACTCCAGTTTGAAGTTAGTCGTGTATTTATAATGCTAACGCTAACCACCACCATAGCCCAGCTTCTGTTAGGCGAATAAATTATTCAGAGGACAGGCATAAGTGATGTTTAAAGCCGCTATCAACAACGAGAAAAGCCAGTTGGCAGTATTGCAAGAAAACCCCATCCGATCCAAATACTAGCACAGGCACATGGCTTTGTGGATCGCGTTCGAGCAAATGCGCCTGTTGCACATGATTAAGTAAGCGTCAACAGATATCTGTAGGCATCAGCAGTGTTCGCTCGCACTAGCACCGGTTGACTAACACGCACCTCTAGCAATTTAATGCGCTGTGATATCCATGACTGCGATAGCCCTAGCACCTAAGTACTACGTTCACAGCTAATTTGTTCTACTACTGCCGCCAGGGCAAGCAAGCAACTTTTAGTCAAGCATCAGTTTTTTGTAATGAGAGATCGTTAATATGCGTTTTTCTTATATAACTTAGCCAGTAAGAATAAAAAATGTTGCTTCTATTTTGAAAAAATACATAGCTAGAAAAATTACCAGAGTAATCATGTTATGCAACATGAATCCTTATTTAAATGATAACGGTTACGTATTTTGTTGTACCCTGCCCAATAAACCGTATTTCAGCATATTACGAGATATTCAGCAGTCTTCACGAACAAGAAAGCCTGACTCTAGATTATGAAAACTTAGCATGCTTAGCAGTTCTGCTTAATTTTCAAGTACATCGCTGCCTGGATCATCCTCAATATATCTTGAGCCTTTAAAGCTGTATGCCTGATAACAGCGCTTACTAGCACATTAAGCAAGGCCAAGATAAGCAGCAATATGATTACCGATACTATCATAAATATTTTTATACCAACAACAGCGCTGCCTATCAAGCCATATCAGTCTTATGGAAATTAGCAGCTGGTACGGAGTAAATCCTATGTGGCAAAGCTACGTGAACGGGCTATTGATGGCTTTTGGCCTAATCATGGCGATTGGCACCCAGAATACCTTTGTATTAACGCAAAGCCTACGCCGTGAACATCACTTACCTGTAGCAGCACTGTGCATCGTATGTGATGCGATTTTAGTGGCTGCTGGGGTATTTGGTCTAGCCGCGATATTAATACAAAACCCACTACTGCTAGCGATTGCTCGCTGGGGCGGCGCAGCATTCTTATTATGGTACGGTGCCTTAGCATTGCGTCGGGCGTTTTCCAAACAAAGCTTGAAGGAAGTGGTACAGCTCAAAGCGCGTTCATTGCGTACTGTATTGCTCAGTGCTTTAGCGGTGACACTGCTCAACCCACATGTGTATCTGGATACCGTGCTTCTAATTGGCTCATTGGGCGCTCAACAAACCGAACCCGGCGCCTACGTGGCCGGTGCCGCTAGTGCATCATTTATATGGTTTACTACCCTAGCGCTCGGTGCGTCTTGGTTAGCGCCCTGGCTGAAGCGCCCAGCTACGTGGCGCCTACTAGATTTTTTAGTAGTGGTAATGACGTTTAGTGTAGCATATCAATTAATCAACTCTTAAATATATATTCTAAAGCGTTTTGGTATTTTTACCATATTATGAGTTATTACATAGTTTTAACATGCCACAAGTGCTATCATATGGACTCGACACCATAATCAAATACTAAAATTTTAGGCGTCTGTTTAGCGAGCCGTGATCAACCTTGTGCTCACTACAACTAACCTAACTAGGAGAATAATCATGGCTTTTGAATTATCGCCACTACCCTATGAATACGATGCTCTGCAGCCACATATCTCTAAGGAAACCTTAGAATACCACCATGACAAACACCACAATACTTATGTTGTTAACCTGAATAACCTTGTACCAGGTACTGAATTCGAAGATAAAACTCTAGACGAGATTGTCATGTCATCTTCGGGCGACATTTTTAACAACGCAGCTCAAGTTTGGAACCATACTTTCTACTGGAACTGTTTAGCGCCAAATAATGACGATTACGCTATCGGTGCACTGGCTAGTGCTATTGATGTAACCTTTGGTTCATTTGATAAGTTCAAGGAAGAATTTATTAAGACTTCTGTACGTATTTTTGGTTCAGGTTGGAGTTGGCTAGTGAAAAAAACTGACGGCTCCTTAGCCATAGCTAGCACTATTGGCGCTGGTAATCCACTAACTAGCTATGACATCCCACTGCTAACCTGCGACGTCTGGGAACACGCTTATTATATTGATTATCGTAACGTGCGTTTAAAATATATAGAAGCATTCTGGAGTCTAGTCAACTGGAAGTTTGTGACTGAGCAGTTTGAGGGCAAGACTGTTACCATTTAAATAACGTTTACAGTAAAAGGGCTCAGCAAATTTCTAGCTCTTTTACTGATATTTAAGTAGATTGCTCTAACGGCACCTGATTTACTGTTATTGATTATACACCATCAATAACAAAATAAATTATTCATAATTGTTATTTTTATTATTGACATCAAAAGCTAAGCAAGATGCTTGCTTGATTACAAGCGGTATTACTATTGCTAATGATACCTGCTGATGTAACCAGCAATACATGTTTCAGAATTCAATGAAAAACATGCTCTTATACTAGCTTTTAGTAAAAAAGCTACGAGTATTGTTTTGTCTTTAGTAGCCATTTATATGGCACCATAATATTCATGTGACTGTTACTACTAAATCGCCAATAATTATAAATTATTGATACTATTTACATAGAAAAAATAACCCATTAAAACTATAGCTAAATAATAGCTTTTCGATGAAATTACTAGTAAGTAATACTATTATTATCAGTATTCATTGTGAACCTAACATAAAACTTTCTTGATATTTACAGAACAATCTAGACGACACTTAGTTAATACCAGTATATTTGTAATATATTTTACAACCACTTAACTATAAATTATTTACAGACCGTAGCTGAATATTGAGTATTCAGCGAACCTGGAATATACTACAAGATGTAAATAATGCTTTACGACAATCTTTTACCTAGTTAACTTATGGACTTAAGTCATAGTTAAATATGACAGTATCGCCACCACAATCATGATTAATGAATAGCTTTATAGTAATTATTGAGGCAACTTAAATACCACCGTGAATGCAAATACTTGTGATAAAAGTTTTTTATCAAAATCGATGATCCTGTTAATTTCTAGCGTACTGCGTATCTTGAATGTATACATTGTGCTATATCTGGTTAAGCGCTAGCGGCTTACCGAACATTTATCGCTGATTATTTAGTGCTTAATGTTGATTAATATAGACTGACTAGAAAAAAGAATATTTCTCAGCTTAGAAGCCAGACATATAATAAACTATTATCATGGATGAATATCGCTAACGAAGTTATTCGAACTAATCAAACTTAACATCTCTTGAAGCCATAAAGCAGTATTGAGTTATATGTGCGCATAGCCCAGAGCAACTTTCTTATTAACCTACTAAATCACTAAAAAATTGCATGATTAGTTAGGTTAATTCTTGGCTGATATTAACCGTCTACGAACCAACATTAGAATTGTCTTATTCACGGAATATGACGATAGCATTAATAGACTACTATGTAAGCAGCACAGAACATAATATTAGCTAGGAGCTGCTTGCATAAGCGCTATCAGCGTTATATTACTAAAGCCGATAAAGAAATATGACATGTAGCAAACTCGAGAAAGACTGATGTTATGCATTAACGTCACGACTGGTTTGACTTAGTATATTAAACTTCAGATCAACTACTGCGTACAGCGCGTGTGGACTTAGAAACGCTAATTTATTAGTAGCACTAAAAACAGCATGGTCTAGTACTGAAGGATTGAAACTTCAAGTATAAGTCTGCGCTATTTTAAAAGCCCTATTTGATATTAGTAAATTCGGTACTTAATCTTTATCTATGAGCTATTTTAAAATGTTGCAACTAGAAAAACCAAGATTAACAAAGTTTGTTGTTGAGTCCTTTTTTAGATAAAGGCGATTATTCTTTAACGCAAAAAGTAAATACCAGATATTTTAGTAAAACTTTAGACATAATGTAAATATTTCATATTATGTCGTAATTTTTTATACTCTCTAGTACCATCCAGCTAACAATAGAAACAGGGTACTTGCTATGATCCGTATACTTTTAGCTACTGCTAGTCTACTAGCCATTACTATTTATTTCGCCGGTTGCGACAAAGGTAAAGACAAGGCTGTCACGCTTACTCAAACTACTAACGCTACTGCTCAAATAACCCCCCCAATAGCAATTCAGGTCAATGACATCACAGCCAAGGCCGTGATCGCGCATTACGCCGATATAGCATTTGCGGTGTACAGCGATGCTGAGTTAGCTGCAAAAAAACTGCAAACTACTATTGACATATTTCTCGCCAACCCGAACGTTAAAACCCTAAAAATGGTTCGTAATGCCTGGATTACATCTCGTGTACCGTACCTACAGAGCGAGGTATTCCGTTTTGGTAATACTATTATTGACGACTGGGAAAGCCAAGTGAATGCTTGGCCCTTGGATGAAGGCTTAATAGACTACGTAGATAAATCCTACGAACACGCACTAGGTAACTCTAGCGCCAACGCTAATATCATCGCTAACACTGAAATCCAAATAGGCGAAGACGTAGTTAACATAAAAGAAATCACCCCGGAAAAACTCGCCAGTCTAAATGAACTTGGCGGCTCAGAAGCTAACGTAGCTACCGGTTATCACGTCATTGAATTTTTGCTCTGGAGCCAGGACCTCAACGGCACTGGTCCTGGCGCAGGTAACCGTCCAGCGTCAGACTATATGACTGGCGATGGTGCCTCCGGTGGCAATAATGAACGCCGTCGCACTTATCTGCACGCGGTGACTGAGTTACTAGTTAGCGATTTAAAGGAAATGGTCGGTAATTGGAAACCTAACGTTACAGATAACTACCGCGCCACCCTAGAAGCAGAACCTACTATCAATGGCCTGCGCAAAATATTGTTTGGCATGGGTAGTCTGTCTATGGGAGAGTTAGCCGGTGAACGAATGCTTGCCGGTCTGGAAGCTGGTTCACCAGAAGACGAACAGGATTGCTTCAGCGACAATACTCATAACTCGCACTTCTACAATGCTAAAGGCATTCGCAATATTTACTTAGGCGAGTACACTCGTACTAATGGCACTAAAATAACTGGTGCAAGCCTGTCGTCGCTAGTAGCTAAGGCTGACCAGGTAGCTGACGCAGAGTTAAAGGCAGATTTAGCGATCACTGAAGAGAAAATTCAAATCATGATAGATCACGCTAACAATGGCGAACATTATGATCAGTTGATTGCTGCAGGTAACTATACAGGCAACAAGATTGTGCGTGATGCGATCACAGCACTAGTAAAACAAACCAATGCTATCGAAGCAGCAGCTAGCAAGCTAGGCATCAGCAATTTATACCTAGATACTGCTAATCATAAATTATGATCATTTCTGAGCTGCATGCATCGACCTTTCTGTCGCTTTTTTTGTACTACCTGCGTTAACTTTAACCAGCAGCCTACTTTTTATGTGGGCTGGCTTGTCTGCAGTAACATTGCATTATCTAACTTAGTGAAAGATTGATACATAGATATCATTAGCACACTATCTCTAACAGTTAATCTACATAAACCTAAAAATTAAGGTTTACCTGCATCTTACTAGTAAGCAAATAATGCTATTTTTTAGAATTAGAATTCTCTTCATCTCGACATATAATTAAGTTTCATTAATGACGATCTTCCTAAATATCCTTGTGATTACTATAATCATTTAAATAGCCACTAGCAACTAACTTTGAATACACCAATAATCTGCTATCGTTCCTATATAGTGGCACACCATCCTAATGACGTTTATTGCAAAGTATCTTTAAGTATTTTGGGCACTCTTTTACATATGCACCTATGCTTTCAGGATATGCACTTCTTTATCGTGACTAGCTAGCTAGCAGCTTACTTAATTTAGATATACTGCCGTTTTTTGCTAACTTAGCGCATCCGCTACATTGAATCGCTTTTCAGAAGCATATTAGGTATTACTACTATATTTTCTTAGCCGTTTAAAAACATATAAAATATATACTTCAGGTGTTTGAATGTAGCGCTCGCAGCCATACTGGCTCGACCAGTTGATGTCCAACCGCTAATATGTATAGACAGGAATAATCCAAACTAAATTTTCGGATCTCTTAAGGTAAATCAGACCATACTCAAGCATGGCTGCCTGATTGATCGTGTCAACTTATAGCAGCATCTACTATCTTTGATAGTCTTGATTACTTCAATAAGTATATATAGCTTATTGAATGCTATTAATCACGTAATGACAGCTATTGCTATCAAATAGTTTTCAGCCTTCATGTATCTCTAACTAACAGGAAGTAACTATTAATGCATTAATTGACGATAGTGGTAATTTATCATCAACAGCTTGCCATCCATAATATGTGGAGCATATATTATGCTAAGATTGCAGCGTTCTGATTAATAATCAATCAAGTGCAAGACTTTATTAATTGATCTATCATGATTTAGTCAAAGCTATAGTATCCACTATAGCGCTTTTATGGCTGCTTTAAACTATCCTCATCCTTTTGTCTAAGCTTTGTTAGTATATATTGTGGCTCTAAATTAGCTAGATTGAAATCTTTTATTTTAGAATAGGCTATCTTTTACTTCAAAGCAAACTAAATAAAATTAATTTGCTAGAACACAGTAATTGAGCAGGAATATAACGGCTACTGCTTCAATGAATCAGTCGCGTGCTTAATTTTAAGCTTGTGACTTTTCTTTGCTATTACTATCTGCGCCATCTAATTAGCCATAATTAGTGCATAGCTAATTAGCTGCCTACAACTAGGCAGCCTGGTACCACTATGCCGTAACGTCGACCATGGGGATCTAGGCGAATGGCCTAGTTTTAAGCAAAGATCATCGGTCTTGCTGACTACTTCACTAGCTTACTGAATGCAGATAAATAAACCGTATTACTTGACATGCTGTTAGGCTGAATAAAAATATACGCGATACAAGTATATTGTATATTTATGCATTTCAGCATTACTAAACGTCGATGTTGACAATAACCATTCTTAATATTAACTGGGCATAGCATAAGAATAATAGTAAAAAGCATCGAAGCAATTACTAAGACCATACAAAGCCTAGCAGATAAACAATTTCTAGCAATAGTTATACTCAACTATAGCGTATTACTAAAAAAGTTTATAGTGCGTTTCATTGCACAATGTCTAGAAATTGAAATGCATCACTTAAAGTACACGATTCTTGGAAAACTGCACCATATATTCACTAACAAATGGATTAAATACAGTATCATTACTGTATTTACTGCAGGCAACAACATCTATTTGTCTTACTTAAAAGTAAGCACACCATAAGGTACATTAACTTGTATAGTTGACATGACAGTTTTGTTTTTAGAATGCCTCCCAACTAGATTCATCAATTGAGCACCTTACAAGCTACCTGCACAGAAGTGGTGTTATCATAAACCGCGCAAGCTCACTACGCAACATAACAATACTAAACATCCAAGCTTATTAGCTGGGAGTTATTGGTTAAATACCATGAATCAAATAAACAACGCTAAGCCTATTAGGCTTATCTATTAATCTAAACAAATAATCCTGAATAATTAGGCAGCTCTATAGTCAAGATTATAAAGTTATACATAAAATGCGCATAGCGGTTACTAAGAAATATCAGTCTAGATCCAATTTTTAAATAAGATTTAGCAATTTAAGCTATCTATTTAACGCATTAATCATACCTTGTGTTAAACTTATAAAAGCCGTTTGTTCACTCAAGATTTCTTCTTCAAAGAAATAGGCTGAAATAGTAGTTACAAAGCTAAGAACAATAAAATTGTATCTATTAAATATAGCTATTATTATAAGTTATAGTACACTGGCGTATTATGCATTTTAATAGATGTTAGGCTAATTTTTTTACTATGACCACCTAGGTATATATCCTGAAGACACATGCTGGCATATCTATGATTTATTGTCACTTATATAAATAACAAAAGTTCGTGTATCATCAGATAAAAAATTTTATCGCTGTCAACCTTGTATCCAACCAAAATTTTTTGAGAATACAGAATCATCTGTGATTAAAAAAATCAATCTTACAAAGAGTACTGTATGTTATATGAAAAAACATATCTTAATTTTTCTAAACTGTAGCGCCAAACTGTAATAAACCAACGATAAACAACTTAAGATCAAACAAGCAAACAAGTAACTAACCATTACAATAAAGACAATACTCAAGCTGCACTACGCCATATAAAATAAATATTTTTAGCATTTTGCTCAGTTTTAATTACTAAGATAACTACATAATCAACAACCTATTTGACACCGTAAACACCACTGCTTACTAAGCTTCACCCAGCTGACCAAGCTAAACATGATAGCTGAATACCTATAAGCCCTGCCGGCACAACTGCATCATCTATGCTATAGTGCATTGCATATCATAAAGCTATTCTGAATCCAGCAATTATTCTAAAGATAACACAAATCTTTACTAAAAGCACGCCTAACACTATTGAAGCACGAATTAGCGATATCGAGAAAGAGACTAATAGTAAACTGTACCAACAACTACCATCTAGTAAATAACAAAACTTTAACTAACAGCGTTGCTAGCTAACCGCTATGTCCTACAGATGACTAACAATAAGTATTATTATACTAACCAGTTAAATCTATGTGTCAAAGAATTAGAGATTTATACCAAAAAGAAAATAAAGGATTTCTATATGCATCACACAAAGCTTAAGGAGTGCTATTGTGGCTTGTAACTTGTCGTACGCAGTTGGCAAAAGCAACCATTTTATGGTTAATCTTTATTGGCTAAATGTTAGCGCTAGATAATAAGCTAATATGTAGCGGGAAATTTATGCTTGAAAGGAATATTAGAATCACTGCGTCTTCTTACAATTACAGCTAAAGTACTAACATTAGCCAACCAGCGCGCTATGGCGTTTGCTAAGTAAAGATGTAGCCAAAAACTAAGTTTAGGCTTTAGGCGCTTTTAGCGCAAACTTTGCTGGGCGTTTAGTATTTAAATTGTCAGCTAAGTTATCCGCCAAACCAAGATTACTACAACTGCCATTTACAGCTTAATTATAGGTCATTCGCAGTGTGCATGGAGCACGATTATCTTTCTGACGCAATAGTAACTGCTGCTGGAAAGCACTTGCTTTCGATCTGCAGCTCTCAAGAGATACGACCACAGGTCACAAGTTTACTCTACGTCGGACGTAAGGCATACGTAATACACTTGGTGCGACCCAAAGAGCGTGTTTATTTACGTTGCATACAATGAAGCTGATTTTTACTCTTAGTATTTATCTGCAGCATAGCAACTGATGTTAATCCAACTTCAGCACTAAGAATGTCGACTTCGTACTGGCTTATTTCACGCCAACGGCCCATCGGTATGTTAGAGTTTAAAAATACTGGGCCAAAACGAACGCGCTTCAGGCGGCTGACCACTAAACCTTGAGACTCCCATAGGCGACGTACTTCGTGGTTACGGCCATCCATCACCACGCAGTGGTACCACTGGTTACAACCTTTACCGCCTAGCGCTTGCTTAATATCGGTGAATTTAGCTAAACCGTCTTTAAGTGATACACCGACCTTCAAGCGCTTGATCATATCATCATCGACTTCACCACGTATGCGAACGGCGTATTCACGATCCATCTCGTAAAAAGGGTGCATTAGACGGTTGGCCAGCTCGCCGTCAGTGGTGAAAATCAGCAAACCAGTAGTGTTGATGTCGAGACGACCGATGTTAATCCAACGACCTTCTTTCAACTTAGGCATTTTATCAAAAACGGTCGGACGGCCCTGTGGGTCGTTACGAGTACAGATCTCACCATATGGTTTGTTGTATAAAATTACACGGCGCACTACTTTAACCATTTTTTGAAGATTGATGACTTTACCATCAATCTTGATTACATCTTGCCAATCTACTCGGCAGCCAAGAATGGCATGAACGCTATTAACTTTAATGCGTTTCTGGGTAATCCAGACTTCAATATCACGGCGTGAACCAACTCCAATACGCGCTAGCACCTTTTGTAGTTTTTCACCCACTAAACAAATTTCTTGACTGTCATCTTGCTCTTGGTTCAATTAAGCACCTCTAGGTAGATCAATTTAGGCATAGCCTGAAAAGCGTTGAAAACAAGATTTTGAACTAGCACATAACTAAATAATCATAAATTATAAACGTATGGCATGCATTATACATTGCAGAGTACAATCGATTAGGCCAAAGTTATTTACTTTTCTCGTAACTGACGGCAGCCAGCACCAATTAAAACTGCTCGACTTCTAGCAAGAACGCTGTGTTTTTCTACATTTAGCGAGTATCTTGTATGTATACACGTCTTGCACGTTTACTGCGGCTACAATCAATATATATATATTATCAGTAAATTTAAACATACTGATACAGGTATATATTTTGTAGTATGTATGCTTTCTCCATGATAATCAAAAATCAAACACGGTAATTGTTTAATTACGAAAACAATGACCCAGGCAATGTATCTGCAAGCCGCAGTAGCAACACATTCACCAAAAAACTAGTTTTACACTGGCATAGCTTGGCTAGGCCAAGGAATACTTAAGCGGTAGTAAATTAGTTCAGCACTGCTGGTAGTATTTTTTAGATTTTCAATATGTCTAAGCAAAACAATAGCATGCACGACTTGATCTCAGCTAACATAGCAACAATCACTAAGTACTTCATAAGTAGTTCTAGGTGCACTAACTGCATTAGATGGACACAATACATATACTGGTACATGATTTCTGTAATTGACATGTCAAGAACATTAATGTTTTGTTTGCGAATTAAGTTAAAGAAGCACGCCTAATAGGTTCTCCAGGCTTTCAAAAACTTACATAGAGAATATACAAATCCAAATGTATTTTTATAACCGCTTATGGCCCATACCCATATAGGTAGCAACAAAAATAGTTTCTGCTTGCACCTGTCTAGATATCGCCGATTTCCATGACTAATATTCCCGCTTTAGATATAAACAACATCTAGTCCATAGAGCTACGTACATTACTTCTAGCTCGCTATCGGCTAACATTAAACACAGTAAAAGCTTTGTTTCTAGCGTAACCACCATCAACGATGGTATCGATATATTCTTCCAGCAGGAAAGGCGTATTATAAGAGTCATACAGCAAACTTATATTTAATAGGAAGAATCAGTATCAGACCTATTAACAGCTCCCACCAAGTTCCTCTGGGAACGAAATAATGATCTGTGAACCCTAATAACATGCAGGTTAACAATCAGCTTCTTTGTACGCAGCAATAAATGCATTAATTGTACGGCTGCATTAAAAATCAAAGTGTATGCCATAGCATATTGGCTGTAAGCAAACGGACAAAGTCGACTTTTACCTAAACCAGGAGAGTTGCTGTAAATCAACAAAATTATGTATTTTATCTAAGTCGCATAGGTGTTTTAACTTACTCAACCACAACATTATTACCTATCTTATCATTGATAGCATCATATCAATCAACTGGATAAATCTATCCATACTATCAATGCAAATTATCTAAGATTGAACGGTACCAGCCAATCTCTGGTTAGCCGTTTGAGCAATGACACTCACTACCGACACTGATCAGCAAATTAAATTCACGAGCTATATATAGCCGAACTACCTATATTGTGGGTTACATTATAGTACCATATGTACGCTATGGTTTTACCCAGCACTCGGAGTGCTAGCAAGGTAGCAATAGCGACCCCAAAACGTAGGCTAATGCCTGCTTAGCATCACTAAACTTGCCAATTACTAAACCACTTACGAAATGCTTCAGCACGACACTAAACAAAACTTTCACGCACTATCAAGTCAGAAAAGCACTAATGTGCTGATTGGTTACTGCTATTCGCTGAATTCCTACTGAATTCTAAAGACACCACCGAACATATTTAGCATACCTTCAAAACTAAGCTTGCGGCTTATTTATTCGGCCTTTAAGCTATCGGCTATCATACAATGCAACTACTGCAGAGACTGAAAGTTAGGGGATCTTTTGATTGAAGTCATAGCCAAGCATATGAATAGTAGTACAGCCCCACAAATACCGAACAATGCCGCACTATTAATTAATTGCATGCCTATTACAGTATGTGTGACCTCTACAGCTTCTTTAAGATCTTCTAGGGTATCTTAATCTGTGAACGACAGAACTCAACCTTTATATGCATTACAAAACGCCAGTCCAACTACAGCCATTAATGCCAGTGCACTATTAAAGGCAGTGGTATAGCAGTACAAATCTATTTTCGTAAAAGATGTATAATCTCAAGTCAGCTAACGCTGTTGCTATTAAAAATATTTGATATCATACGGCCACATTAAGCCTCTGGCTCTTCTTATGAAAAAACTCATCGACTTTATTCCGTTGTTATTATTTTTTATCGTTACCAAGCTTGATCCTATAGTCATTGAAATCAGTCGTCATAAGCTACTGTTTGGTGGCATCTATAGCGCTACCGCCGTATTAATTATCAGCTCTATCGTAATTTACAGTGCTATCTTCATTATCCAGCGCAAGCTAGAAAAAAGCCAATGGCTAAGCTTATTTGCCTGTCTAGTGTTTGGCGGCTTAACCCTAGCCTTCCATAACGAAACCTTTCTGAAATGGAAGGCTCCAGTGATAAACTGGCTGCTCGCTATGGTCTTTATGGTCAACTACTTTATCGGTGACCACTTATTGATTAAAAAAATCATGGGTCATACGTTAACTCTACCAGAATCGATATGGACGCGTTTGAGCGTAGCCTGGATTATATTTTTTATATTTTGTGGTGCTGCCAATTTATTTGTAGCCTTTACCTTCCAAGCGTATTGGGTAGACTTCAAAATTTTTGGCAGCCTAGGCATGACTGTATTATTCTTAGTTGGTCAGGGTATCTACCTATCGCGCCACTTGCATAGCGCTGTCCTGAATACACCGAAAACAGAAGACTGATATGCTTTGCTCTATTACTGCCACAGACGTCGCGGGCGCGCCAGAAAAACGCAAGCTTGTATATCTGACTTACATTGAACACCTAGATGCACTGGAAGCCAAAGGTAGTTTAGTGATAGCAGGCCTAAATACTGTTGCAGATAGCAATGACCAAAACTTAGCTGGCTTTACCGGTGGCCTAATTATTGTAGAGCTTACCTCAATGGCCGCTGCACAAGCTTTGGGTATCGGTAGACCCATGTATCACCGTAAGCGTCTGTGCTAACATAGTGATTAAGCTAATCAAGCAAATTCTACCATAAACCCTAGTTGCACTAAATTTAATTAGTTTCATGCGCGTTTAATTACTCATATTTATTTAAAAGCTGCTAAAATAATCTGAATATTTATATGGAAGCAGAAATTTCGATACACGTACATTGACTATTTATGTTCGTAGTATTAATAATCGTAACTAACGCTAAACTAAATTTTTTTACATTAATAGAGCTAACATCTGACTCAGCAACTCAAAGTCACCAATAGTGACGACTATATTCATTAGTTAACCAAAACAACAATAGTAATCTGATACTAGAAAAACTATCCAATTAATTACTTTACTGTGTGAGATATTCACTAGCAGCCTAGTGCTATCGCAATCAATAATAGCTAAATTAAGTAAATTATGAGTAAGCTGTTATTGATATATTATAATCAGTGGCTATGCAAACTGCTGATCAGTTAGCTAAGTTAAGAAAGTTTCCATGTATTCGTAATACTATGCAGCAGTGATTACATAGAGCTATTTAAGCAATTACGCAATAACTACGAGGAATTACCAGTAGCAATGCCTTCGACTTTTAGCGAACCGCTATGCTATATCTTTGGCATAAACTAGATTCTGACAATTAACCTAGTCAAATCTTGCAGCTATCACCACTAAACGCTAGCTCGTACGGCTAGATATGTCACAGTCACCAATGCTATTGTTTTGACGTATGGAGCTGGATAACCTGCTGCGCAAGAAGCTCAACGATCACGCCTAAGATAGCCTATCAACTGATCATAGCATTTCTTAATGCCACGGTTACTACTACAAGTATTTAAGCAACACTCCATAGTCTTATCAGGGGCTAATTTGAAAGTTTCGTTAGATAAAAAAATATTTTTTACTTAAAGCATTACTGCTACACGATCATCGCTAACGAAATAACCGTTACTATAACCTTAGCGCTAAAATGCTAAGACGCAATTAGCGGTCTATAAAGACTAAGCCATAAATAGCGTTGGCAAATCAATAAACTAATTTGCAGAAGATGATTTCTAGCATATAATCTACTTTATAGTACATATTGACTTTTCTTAGAGCATTTGAAAACGATTTATATTCTTTTAGCGCTAAAAATACTTATACTGCAAAGGCACGTATAAAATACGTGCGGTACTGCTGACATTTTTATAGTCAGCATGCTTTCAATTAGTAATTTATTGACTATAATCCAGTATCGCTTACAGTTGACTCAATGGCAATGAATGTAGTAAGATCACTAGATAAAATTACTGGCACTTCCTGGCAAAGTCTTACTATATGCTTACTATGCGTATAGTAAAGTAAAGCATTGATCGCCAAAATAGCCGACCCAGTTTGCACCGCATATCACTACTAGCTGGCGCATTGTTATCTATAAATCTAGCGCTGCTAAATATGCAGTTTATTTAGTGTTTATTTTATCTTTTACAGATAGTTAGCCAATAACTATAATTGCTAGTCACAATATTTAACACTCAACGCTTTATTGGATAAGTTAGACGCTTTTTAAACTGTAAAACCTCTGCATTAGTTAACTACCTGATGCGCTTATGTTTGGAATAATTGTACAAGTCTTACTTGATATTAGCACGTTATGTCGTTCTGAAAAAAACTTTTAGACAAATAGCGGATTGTATAAATGTTAATATTTTATATTGCAAATCCTTGGCTTGATTAGGCTTCAACTCCAGATCAGTAGTAAACCAGACCCATCGACATAGCATCTTGTGTTATAAATTAACTTAACATGTAACTTAAGCAAGTTGATACAAAGACTTGTGCTTATAAGCAAGCGTTTAATGTACTGTGCTAATAAAGAGTTCAACACGATTCTGTGGTATGATCTCTTTGTTGTTTGAATAGCGAACGTACATGAATATTGTTAAGGCTGACAAGCCTTGTAATCAGTTCATTCGACATTCAAACAAAGTCACGCGCGCCATAGATCTACTTCTATGGTCAACATATGTGGCGCTGCGTAAAATAACTGCCGATGCATTATCCACCATATGCTACATAGTTTTGCATTAATCTACTCTAAGAGGTGATGATCAAATACGTCTCCAGTAGCACCAAAGAAAAAACACAATAGATAAGAAGATCTTACTATAGCTATAATCTATTAATAGACGCTGATCTTTAGAATATACCAATAACTATTTTTTTAATATCTCACAGCGAAAATATTGTCCAGGTATTTTAATCTAAACAAACAAAACGCTATGCCTTGCTAAAAGCTGACTGCCATTAAATTCATGATAATTATCTGGGTATAAGTTTTTATTATAAATAGCTTAGCACCAGTCTGCACACAGAAGAGTAGTCAACTCTAGCACAAAATTTCCACTAACTCAAAACATGTTTAGCGAGATTTTAGGTTAAAAAATAGCATTTAGACACTATAATGAAGCACATCTAAACCTAATTAATTATGCTGTACAGATATCAAACAGCAGGTCATCTTAAATAAAAAACTAGCCAAGACCGAATGATCTTTTCATGATCAGGTCAGGCTTGATAAGCGTAATCATTTTATTAAACTTATCTAGTATAGTGTTATACGATATTAATATCTTTTAACGTAGCAAGATAAATTTTGAACTGCGCAATGCAAACTAATAGAGACGACCCAACAAATATTGTATAAATTTACTGTTTAATAAAAAACTATAATTTTGAAATTAGCTGAGTACGTACCTAGCTATATTAATTTAGTAAATTATTAATTATGATTCAATATCAATCAAGAACATCTTGGTACACATGCTTATGTGCTAGACTGTGGCACGAAGCAAGGCTACGAATTTTAATATTGGTAGGTATTTTTATTATTTTGTTATACATCACTATATGTATATAGACGCAAGTAAGATAGCTACAATTTTATTGTAAACTATTCGATTATTAATACCTATGGCGCATTTAAAAACAAATACCTGTCAGATTAAATTATTATAGATTACAACAATTAAATAAATGCAGTAACACAATTATAAGAAAAACTAAACAGCAGAATATATACATTATATCTTATATATAAAAACGCAGAAAAAGTTATTACCTGTACAAGTACTTAGTAAAACTGATAAATTTTATATAAATAATTGCAAAAATATGATTTTTGATACGCTAGTTAACTTAGAACATCATATAAAGTATATATAATATGATTATCATGGCACTTTTATATCGCTGAATATGTAAGGCATCATCACCGCCAGATATGCACTGAGAAACAAGTACATTGTTGCCCACATTTTTATCATAATTAGATTAGACTTGAATAAACACCAAAGACAAACCTTAAGCAGGCAAATGAGATTGTTTTTATTTGTATTCCCATAGCATATTCACTCTAGTTTTAAAAAATTTTGCACCTAAAGAATCTACGCAGCAACCTAGATTGCCTATGAATATTTGTTTATTATCTTGAATTTAATGTGCATATACTATTATATGCCTCTAAAATAGCTGCGATTTTTTATTAGGCAGACTTAATATCTCTATATACTTAGACGGTATTGCAATACTACGTGTTTGGCTAACTTTAAATTCTTATAAGACAAAGAAAAATAAATTTTTAGTCACTAACTGCTGGTATATATTAGCTTAATAAGCTGCTTGCTCTAAGCAAACAACTCTAAGTTTACGATAAACTTTTAGATTAAAGTATATCAACTAGATAGTTGTAACTAGCAATAACTACGCATCAGAAAACAAAAAGATTTACTTCTAATATATATGTGATCTCTTCAGCAGTGCTGCACTTACAATGCAAACAGGCTGTCGCTATGTCTAACGACTTAACAATCATTAGCACAATAAAATTTACCTGATTCAGTGCATGGTATTTCTCTATTTAGATAACTAGTACTTTAACTTTTATAACTATACCTAGTTAGGTAAATCACCGTCAGTATATTTTAATATACTTGTATATATTATACTGAATAATTATTACTTTTTAGATTTACACACCTAAAATGAACTGGCATGCTACAGCTATTTTAGTTTACAGAGAAAACAGGAAAGCATGAGTTATATTTAACCTAATAATGTTGACTAACTACATATATCTAGCGAGTATTGAAAATAAATGCTTTTATAATCTTGTTCAATAAAAAATTCATACTTGTTAGCTGGTTCACTGATACAGTGCCTTCTAGACTTTCTAAATTTAAGAAAATAGTGGGTCGTGTGGGATTCGAACCTACGACCAATTGGTTAAAAGCCAACTGCTCTGCCAACTGAGCTAACGACCCTCTTTAGAAGAGGTTGCATAATACTGATTCCTAAAGATTATTCAATACCTAATTTTAATATATTAGACATAACATATTTGATTAATCATGCTGTTCACTTAGCAATCTTCCGCAGACAACCTGCAAACGTAATATTTCCTACAAGCGCGACTGGCATCTTATCCCTAGCAGGATAAAGCTATTAATACGTAATCAATACAATGTATTACCACCGCTAATCATCGTAATGCCAGCTTACTTATATTCTGCAGCTGCAGTCTAATATACGCAGTCATGCCTCTCCTGGCTAATTTAGTGGTAATTAGCTATGCACTTAATGGCTTACATAGCCATAGCGATAGACCTAGTGGTCGTTATAGTTGCGTGCATTTAGTGCTTTTGCCCGGCCGTGAACATGAATGAAAAAATACGATATTGCTGCAGGCACGTAGATTAGCTGGGTTCTCCAATTTCATACTTTAAGCATGTAGATGCTATTTGTCTGTTAAATGAAGAGTCAACCATGCCTGCTAGATTGCAGAATGATAATCCAATTATAGATTAAATCTAGTATACTGTCAACGCACTAAATGACATTCAACTCTGCGCTAGTGGCGTTAACTCATAGTCAAAGTTTATAGTACAAATAGATGCAACCTTAAACATAATTGCCAATACGGCAAAATCAGGCAGACCAATCAGGCAGCAGAAACAGCTATGGTAGTTTTTTAGGCGCTAATTTAACGCCCTGGATCGTTATTCCATAGATATTTATGTAATTGCAGTTGCAGGCGTACAGGTAAGTTATCAGCTACTACCCAGTCAGCTAGGTCGCGGGCGTTAAGATCATCATGACTTAGCGAAAACAGCACTTCACCAGCACGCCGGTTAAGATCATACTGGATAAGCTTGGAAGTTGCCCAGTTATAATCACCGCGCGAACAGATCACAAACTTAACCTGATCGTTGGCTGTAAGCAGATCTATATTGTCGTACAGGTTACGATGCGCCTCTTTGGAATCAGGCGTCTTAAGGTCGACTACTCGACTTACACGCAAATCAACTGCGGATATATCCAGGGCGCCACTAGTTTCTAGTGAGACTTCATAACCTGTATCGCATAGCCGTTTGAGTAACTGGATAGAATTTGGTTGAGCTAATGGCTCACCACCAGTCACACAAGCATAGCGAGGCTTAAAGTAAGCAACTTGCTCAATGATGTTATCGATAGTATAAACGGTGCCGCCACTGAAAGCGTAAGCGCTATCACAGTATTGACAACGCAAAGGACATCCGGTTAGTCGTATAAATACGGTAGGTAAACCAGCCGTTCTCGTCTCACCCTGTAACGAGTAAAAAATTTCAGTAATACGTAATGTGTTTTGCATAGTCGCAACAGGCATAACCGCTAACCGCCAAATAAACTATATCGATAATAAGGCAAGGTATCTCTAGCTAGACTCGCCGCACAAACTGGAGGTACTAAAATACTTGACATATATACTACATAATGTCTTTAAATATATCTATGTCACTCTGGCTGCATTTTAGGCCAGCTAATTTGTACAGCCAGCTAAATATAGCTGTAGTATTTTGTCTGGCTAGCTTCAGCAAAAGCAAAACATGCTACTTGCAAGTAAAAATTTTGCTAAATTTACTTAGCTTCACTAGCACTAAACACTAACAGTGTACTAGTTATTAGCTTGCTTCTGCAAGCAAAGCAGTAAAGGCATGACTATTTTTTTTGCTGACAACCATAACTTTTATCAAATTAAAAATAATATGCACTATACAGTTATGCTGACAGCAGCTTATAGAGCGCCACTAGTAACATCATAAAGAGTTACGGCATGCGTAACAATCACTCCAATACGTTAATCAAGATCTTGGTCATGCTGTAAATCTTTTTTTACTTTAGCTGGCTTGCTGAATTTTGCAAGAATCCTAATAACACCTCATTACCTCGACAATTAATTTTGTATGCTTTAGTAAAGCTAGTTATACAGTCGTTTTTTAAAAGTGGAGTAAACATCGCTATCTTGTTAGCATATAATTCTGTGAGCACTATAAACTAACAGACAAAATAGCGCTTCTTTTATAAGCGGAAAAGTTACTATGTTTTCATAAGAACTATCATTTATACTGCAATATAGTACGAGGTCAATATCTAGTACAATTAACAACACAGCAGCACGTTCGCATAACAAATTATTTGTATAATTCAACTACAACAGTTTTGAGCACAAGACTACTCATTATAGCTAAGTTGGCAACTGGACACTCTTTATCACTGGAAACAAGTTCTAGTTGACCTGAAACAAGAACAACTGCAGCACCAGATAACGCCTAACTACTTTCATACAACGCTCGCCTAGTGCTAGCCTCTATTAGCAAGAGGCACTACATTTATTATCATTATCTTACAGCATAACGTAAGCGCTGCTAGCTTGTAGGTCTTGTGCGTAAACGTTTAACGTGCGTATAATTTCTAGTTTTAAACTAGAGCTATCGTATTCGAAGTAGAAAGTAATGATAGCGCACTGGGTAGTTTTTTCTTTTATAGAGCAATCAACTGCATCAGTATTAGTGTGTCTTATTTTATAGATTTGTAGCTCGCCACTACGATCTTAGACAAAGCAAGCAGATGCACTATCTTTACTACAAACGGTTTAGTGTTAATACCTAAACCGTTTGCTACACAACTTATTTGGCATGCAGCTATGTTCATCATGCAAACATCCGGATTTACTATCCTTGGATAGTAAAAGCACTAGCCACCAACTATACGTGGATCATTTTGACACACCGTTAAGAACTTTGAAGCTGGTAACTTGCTTGCGACGACCAATAATCTGTGTACTGCATTAAGATGCGCAGCTGGTGCTGTTTGAGTGATACATAAGCAATGCGCTTGCTATCCAACGAAAAGCACGACGACTAGATTAATTCACACAATGTTAACAAGATCAAAACGCTAGCACCGCTATAATCTGAACGTTGCAAAGCAAAATGAATATTATATACAGAAAAAACGCTCAGCTGTCACATACAGCAGACCTGTACAGAACACACTCTTAATACCAGTTAATTTTTTAAACAATTGATCTTAAATGTAGTACGCTATATTTAGAAAGTGCTCACGGTGCTTGATACTTTACCGATCAAGACTTGTTGCTGGGTTACAATGTTCAACAATGTGTACTGAATTTCTAGACAACTACTAGCCAATATAATATTGGCAACTATCAAATCTAAGCACTTGTAAATTACCAGTCACAAAAGATAATCTTTTAATCTAAATAGGATGGTTTATTATATTACTTTTCAGAATTGAGGTTTAGTAGTGATAACTCGTTACTGATAATCTTGTCCGTGTTATCTGGCAACATAGCTCTCACTATGCCAACTAAACATTGCTACCACGACCTGAATAACCAGGTCGCTTCACTAATAATGAAGGATATTCTTTTTCATTCACCATCAGCATTCCCGTTATATAGTAAATAACAAAAATATTTGTAGAAGATGAATTAGCGTAAAACTCAATCATCAAGTTTTAAACGTCATCTTGAATAAACTATAAGGAATAAAGTCGCTTAGTTTAATTACTCGCATCTCGATTAACCGGCTAATGTTTTACTACAGCCATCGCTAAACTATTACATAATCTATCATCGCTAAACTTAAACACGCTAACTGACAGTCACCATACTTATTAGATAAGAAGCCGATCTATAACACAACTATCTTAACTTTAAACACCGCAGATGAAGCTTCCAGCTCTTGGCTTCTCACGCCTACATTAGGTTGTCAAAACTGTTAGTGCATTCATAACTATGTTCGGCAGCCAAGACGTTGCTAACGTTGCAGCAGATTTACGAGCTGCTTCCTGAGCCATTTTTAGTGACATAAGTAGTGGATTTTTTCTTTGCCTCTTCTTTGGTAACTTTCTTGGCTGTTGTAGTTTTCTCAGAATTTTCGATTCTTTAATCTTGTGTAGCCTCTTCTGTATTTTATTACACAGTAGCTTTACCATAAGCCTGTCCGACTTTCTTATGTTCCATCTACTTAATTTTATCTAATGCATAGCAGGCTACTAAACTTCACTAATAATCTTTTGAGTTAATCTAAAGATAGCTTATGTTATTAACCTAACCAGGAGGCTAGGTTTAGGCTTATGGCTAAGCTAGCTAACAGTATACTAAACGCCATGATATGCAAGATAGTTACTCAGACGCTAAACCAGAAGTAAATATGCAAGACAGACAGTCTTCACTATTGCTGCATCATGGAATCATCGGCGATCAAGCCAACATTACTCGCACCAGCCTCCTGTAAGCTATTTACAGCTACCACAATAGAGCTATAATGAACTATTATATCGACTCGAATAAACACATGCATATGTTTGCTACTTTCGTCTACTAGTACGGATGATATTAGTTACGACGTCAATCATTGCTAGTAATATTTTGGCTTTATATTACTATTTCTGGGTATTGACTTCACTGCCAAGATTACAATAATAAGTTTATATTATTAGCCTTAATATAAATAGTCAGGATTTAAGCATTGTATATTGCGACCATGGTTAGCTAAAAACTTTAGGCAGGTAGACCTTGATGCTTTGATTAAGTATCTATTACAGTCACTATAAATACAACTATCAGTACCAGCATAACATTTGATATCAGACAATAAGTTCATATAAGCAATTGAATTGTACTTTTTGTAAGCTTTAGCGATTCAGGCTATTGGGTATGTTACTTTTTTATGTTTCGCTGGTTGTGCACTTTACGGTACTGGATCGCCAGGAATTCATAGGCAAAGCTATAGTAGCGGCTAATCAAGATTTAGCTACTAGCATCAAAATGGTTGCAAATAATTACTACTTAGAATAGCGGCGAATAAGCCAATCACGGTAGCAACTAGAGCCTCAGCGAGGCTAGGAACTACGATAGCCAGAGTTGCCTGCTTAGGCTTTAGCCTAAAACTGCTGAAGTAGTGTATAATGCCATATACAGACACAGTATCAAACAGGCTGATTGTATGAACTTACGGAGCCAGTAGTAGTGAGGAATGGCAAGCTTTACTAAGGCTTTGCTTCTTAGTACCAGACAACTAGGCGCATGACACAATCCACGCTTTCTATGATTGCTTTCAAGCGAACACTAGGTTGCTGACGTAAGCGCATGGGATTACTTAAAGTTAGCGCGGAAAATTTACTCGATTCTAAAATTTAGATGCTGGTTACTGTCTATCCATTGATATAACTTAAATAGGTCGACATCAGCCTAAAGCATTCTTCAAAACTATCCAGGGCATATTGACTGACACCCAATAGGTTAAACTGCATCGAATAATCTTAACCAAAGAGATAATCAATGCGGCCACCAGGATAAGGATCACCAGTTGCACTGCAAGATTAGCATTACTGATAAGTCTCCACATAAAGGAATAGTAGATAATGGTAAGTTCCACACTGAAATCTTGTACTCTGATTATTTACCCGCAACTTTAACAAGTGATAAAAACCACGCGTAGCGCTTCATGAATAGCTCTATATCTCAAATTATTTGTATGTATAATATAAATTACTAAAAATGCTCATTCATAAAACAAAAATTGCATTTTTGGTCACCTAGCCTGCTTTTTAAAGCGCCTGCCGATAAAGTTTTTCAATAAATTTAACATTGACTAGCAACTTATGGTCTAGTCACGCTAGAGCGTGATAGCACTCGTCGCTAAATGCAATATAAATAACAAATAATTCTCTCTACTAGCTAGTATGAGGTAAGACTGAACTCTAGGTCGCGGCCTAGTTCAAGCTCACTGCGTGAGCTTGAACTAGTGAATGCAATAAACAATGCTACTGATATTAGTTGTCTTCACAATAAACGCAATAGTGATGCGGAAAAGATTGATAACTATCTTACACGCATACTCTGGTGTGTACCTATAGACGACAAATGCAGCCTGACAACTGTTTTTTATTTTATAGTCATATGTAATGTTTTAACTACTAAATGACGATATCAACCACCAAGACAGTGCACACCAGAAACAAAACAACTGTAATCACATTTGTATCGTTTATTGTTTTTTTATGAATTCGTTTGGTATAGACGTATACAGTTTTACCGTGACGAAATATTTCATTAAAAAATACAGACAGGTGTAATGCGTGACTACATAATAGCTTAGCGTATACATAATATAACTAAACTATATCAAATATGGTATTGACATATTTGATAGCGTGGTACTACTTGACTAATCGCTACTACCAGACTATTGATAATTTACCTAAGCGCCATCAAGCTTTGTGATTATTTTGCAAATAGATGTCGATCCAGGTGATCAAAAAAACATGCTCATTCAAATATAGCCAGCGTAAAACTATATCAGCTAAGGCTTTAGTAATATGCATTTAGTACATACTCAAAAAAGTCATACTGAAGACTCTGCAAGTCGTTCGCAATTTACGGCGTATGACTGACTTTACTAGCGATTTTAAACATTTCTTCAGGATTTAATTGTAACTCAAATAATATTTGCTAAACGGCTGACATTCATTGATGAATCCACAAAACTATAAGGCTCCAGACATTAGACGATAAGAAAAGATGAAATAATAATTTCGTAACGAGTTGGTTAATATGTATATGCTGATTGTAGCCCTTAAGGGTGGTGATACAGTGATAGACTATAGATCAAGCTTAATCGAGTTAATTGTATATCCTTTACTAATTATAATATTGAACTAGAAGTTTTTTGTAGCCTCGCACATTGGCCTATTTACTGGCAGGTAACATCTTATAGGTGTTATAAGTAAACAGCATACCACTACGGCTCAAAGTTGCAAGCAATATCACTCAGTCATCTGTTTCTCTAGTATCAAAGCCAGAGGTATATTTGATTGATGTGTCCATTTCCTGCGCAATGAAATTGACAAAAGGTGAGACCACCATAGGTTAGGCAGACCACAAAATCAATATATAGTTAACAAATTCAATATGCCTGCATGAAACCTAAATAAAAATTTTATCCGCTCGCTAACATATATGATTTAGATAAGCGACATAGCAAATATGTTAGATATGAATAACTGGATGTCAAGGTAGTTCTTGAGCTCTATACCATACCTGTAAACGCTCTACAGTCTGCCTGTCAGCTAGACCAAATAAACTAACCTGACCATAAAACTATAGAGCAGTTGCACTTCTTCAGGTACCACTGAGATGTACATATAGAATGGCTGGCTCGCTAATTTACAATAGTTGCTGCATGGTAGGCATATACACTTCTAGCCTAATACCTAAACTAATATACATCTAGAATTATGTACGACGATTGTTTTTTCTGCTATAGTGCTGCGTACATGTCCAGTTATGGTTCAACTCTTTAAACTTGAGGTTAAGATTAAGATGTATTCAGCTTCGATCACGGTACATTATCAGTTTTAATACTTTTCTCTATGCTAGCAATAGCAACTACTCTTTATAGTAACAACTATAAGACAAGATTTTGCATCGTTAGTTACCGACGGCAATTTAGTGCCTATGAGTTACCAACTCGTAGATCTTTATGACTTCAAATAGATATGCTTTGTAAGCACTAGGCCAAGTTAAAGATGCGCTAATGTGGGCACTACTAGAAGTAGTGCATAGTCTACCACGCTACGATAATACTGGTCATACCTAATCTTCAATATACAACTATAGTTAACTTATATAAAGTTACATACACGCAATCTAAAAAATAATTTCCGATGCAATCGGATCTTAGTATGGTAGCAAGATTTGCTACCATACTGAGATCCGATCATCCTTCAATCTAGTTGTTTCACTGCTGATCTTGATACGTTAGCGTTCGAATAAACATTCTGAACATCATCTAAACCTTCAAGCATATCGAGCATCTTTAACACTTTCTGCGCATTATCCAGGTCTACCTTAGCACTAACAGTAGATAGCATTACAATTTCTGCGGTAGCAACTTTAAAACCGGATACTTCCAAGTAGTTATACACGGAATAGAAGCTAGTAAACGAAACAAATACAACAATAGAATTGTCTTCATTAATAACCACGTCGTTGGCGCTTGCTTTAATCGCGGCTTCCATCAGTGCATCTTCACTTACACCAGGTGCAAAAGTAATCTGTCCCTTGCGCTCAAACAAGTAAGCCACCGAACCATCAGTACCAAGAGTACCGCCATATTTGCTGAATATATGACGCACGGCGGCTGCAGTACGATTGCGATTGTCGGTTATGCACTCGACTATCACCGCCACGCCTTGTGGGCCATAGCCTTCGTAACTCAGTTCCATCATGTTGCTAGTATTAGTTGAACCAATCGCGCTGGCTATAGCGCGATCAATAATATCACGGCGCATATTGACGCGAAATGCCTTATCTAGCGCTATACGCAGACATGGATTATAACACGGATCACTACCACCATGGCGAACAGCGACAGTTAGTTCACGAACCAACTTAGTAAAGATTTTACCTTTCTTGGCATCCTGATGCTCTTTGCGGTGTTTGATGTTTGTCCACTTAGAGTGGCCAGCCATAACATAACTCCGGAGTTCTATAGAATTTTATCAAACACACTCTAAGTCAAATATTTTTTCTTTCACATATAACTCCTTATAATGAGAGGCGTATTTACTGATGTGTTTTTAGACTGCACGCAGTAACCTTATTCGGACTTTGGTATCTCGCGTAGATGGATGTGCAGTTCACGCAGTACCTTGGCATCTACCACGCTAGGAGCTTGCATCATAACGTCTGCAGCACTTTGGGTTTTCGGGAAGGCCATCACTTCACGAATCGATTGACAGCCAGCCATTAGCATCACTAAACGATCCAGGCCGAACGCCAGACCACCGTGAGGTGGCGCACCATATTTCAAAGCGTCAAGTAGAAAACCAAATTTTTTTTGTTGTTCCGTTTCATTAATTCGCAATAGACGGAATACCGCTTTTTGCATCTCTTTACAGTGAATTCGGATCGAACCGCCACCCAACTCAGTACCATTCAGTACCATATCATAAGCGCGCGATAAAGCGCTTGCCAAGTTAGTTTCTAGCTCTTCAGGAGAACACTTCGGTGCGGTAAATGGATGGTGTAAAGCGCTGAAACTACCGTCATCATTTTCTTTGAACATTGGAAAATCAATTACCCACATCGGTGCCCACTTACAGGTTAGCAGGTTCAGGTCATGACCAAGCTTGAGACGCAGTGCGCCAAGGGCCTCGTTAACAATCTTAGCTTTGTCAGCACCAAAGAAAACAATATCGCCGTCAATAGCTCCAACACGATTAAGGATTGTATTCAAATTAGCTTCTGGAATATTTTTAACGATCGGTGACTGTAAGCCATCAATGCCGTTAGCGCGCTTGTTAATTTTGATATACGCCAGGCCCTTAGCACCATAGATGCTAACAAACTTAGTGTAGTCGTTAATTTGCTTGCGAGGCAAGCTCGCGCCACCAGGTAATCGCAAGGCAGCAATGCGGCATTTGGGGTCGTTGGCCGAGCCGCTAAACACCCTGTAGTCGACGTCCTGAAGTTGATCAGCTACATCTACTAGTTCTAACGGGATACGCAAATCTGGCTTGTCAGAGCCATAACGGCGCATAACCTCTTTAAAGGTCATGCGCGGGAATTTGCTAAGCTCTAAGCCAAGCACTTCCTTGAATAAATTACAAATCATTTGTTCGGTGAAGCTCATAATCTCTTGTTCATTAAGAAAACTGGTCTCAATATCGATCTGGGTGAATTCAGGCTGGCGATCGGTACGCAAGTCTTCGTCACGAAAACACTTAGCGATCTGATAATAACGGTCAAAACCAGCTACCATCAGCAGCTGCTTAAATAGCTGTGGCGATTGCGGCAAGGCAAAAAAAGAACCGGCATGAGTACGGCTTGGCACTAGATAGTCACGTGCACCTTCCGGAGTAGCTAAAGTCAGGATTGGTGTTTCAACGTCTAAAAAACCATGCTCGTCAAGGAAACGGCGTATATTGATGGTTATGCGTGAACGAAGATGTAGATTTTTTGCTATTTCTGGACGACGTAGATCTAAGAAACGATAACGTAAGCGAGTTTCTTCGCCAACATCAGAATATTCATTAAGTGAAAATGGCAGAGTTTCTGCCTCATTCAGTATTTTTAGTTCATAACCCAACACTTCAATCGCACCGGATGTTATGTTAACATTCATAGCACCGGTCGGACGCAGGCGAACTTTGCCGGTAATTTTTACAACGTACTCGCTGCGTACGCGGCTAGCAGTAGCAAAGCTTTCGGCGCAACCTTGATCAAACACTACCTGAGCCAAACCATCACGATCACGTATATCAAGGAATATCACCCCACCGTGATCACGGCGACGGTGAACCCACCCACATAAAGTGATTTCCCGGCCATTCATAGTCTTATTGAGTTGGCTGCAATAATGGCTGCGCATCATAATATAGTAGTTCCACTTCTCATAATTTAAAATTTAATGAAGGCTAGCTTCATAACTACGTTCAAGCAGTGGCGGATAAATTCAGAAGCCTGTACGTAGGAGCTTCACTCAATCTATTTGATTGCCGCCCGAAAAACTCTTCTAGTTAACGACAATCTTATAACAACTACAGACGGACCAGGCACAACCCAGGTACGGATAACATCTTTGTTCGCCCAAGCTCTTGACAGGCAAGACATATAAAGCAGCGTTGCTGTGCTAATCTTCTGACTGGCTTAACACTGATAACTACAGGCAGTACATAGCTCATGACATAAGCATGAAAGTGTCTCGATGATTAGATCGTAACTGCGCTACACACATTATATAGAGAAGTTTAAAATACATAGCGAAAGCACACGATTATATCGTGTAAAGAGCTATAATATAGCTTACTTTTTACTATAAGCCCAGCCGTTTTGGCTGTGGGCTTAATCTTGCACCCACTGTACTAATTAATACATGGACTATTCATACTACATACAACTAGCCAGCTAAAACTTTTCACTCTGCCGCAGTATAAAATTTTCTTCCAAAAATCCGTTTAACCTATAGGCGTGTATAAGCACTAAGAAACAATAAGCCATATAAAAACATACTACGCTAGAAAAGCACCACAAATCCCTTTTTAGTGTTAATATTACTTATTCTCAAACAAATTTCGCGGCATCCACAAGAGTTTTCATAAACATGAAAAGATTGAATAAATTTGTCTACAAACGAGCTCATTCAGCTCATTAATTAGCTTGTCGAGTAACTGAAAGTACTGCTGTACAGTATAAGTAACTGCTTGACTAGCTAGCCACACTAGTTGCTTGATCATCTATGCAGCACTCAGGCGCTACAGTTTTTCTTAACTGAGAGCAGACAAACGTCGATCTAATAGGCGTCTAGGCTGACATGCCTAAGGCAAGAATGCACGTAACGATAAAGCCCACGGTTATTTGTGAGTTCGTTATATTGTTTTTCTAGCATAAAGTATAGCGCAAAAACATAAATATTAGAAAATAGCCGCTATAACTAGTCAAAGCTGTGCTTTAAGATCTGCTTTGCAGCATACCTGTATTGACTACTAACCATATGTTATCACTTCAATTGATCAATATTTATTGATCAGATTTAACATCACCATAGCAAAAGCACTGGCTGTTCCTTGCCAGCAAACAGCAAGTAGCGCTTTATATAAAACAGGAAATTCTTAAAAATCTTATAGCTGTCTTAAAGATAAGGGTGTTACATAGAAATACCCTAGTACTTGCAATGCACAGTAATAATTTATTTGAGTAGGCACAGCCTTTACTGTTAAATAGGTGATTATGGTGGTCGTGAATGCCTGCGGTACATCACATAGGCTGATACCAGCGCACATGCTCAGCGTCTCCAGGATTTCAGAAATAAACCGTGCCAGTCAGCCTTTCCTTATAATTCATCTCAACGTGAGTTAATCAAAAATGTTAAAAATTGTCCACCTGCTCACTGGTGTTATAGCTTTGCTGCTTTCCTTGATCCCGAGCATGCAACCTGAAAAGCTACCTTATCTAGAACAACAAGACGCCCTGTATCTAGTTTTATTCGGCCTTATTAACATGACACTAGCACCAATGATCCATTACTGGCACAAAAGCACGCGCCATCAACTACAACACTTAGTTAGCGCACTGCTAGTACTTACTGTTATTGTTCAAGCCATATTTTTACTTGTACCTATACCTGAAGTAGGCGGCCATCGGACTATCTTAGTCAGTCTGATGCTTGCTATAGTAGCCATCGTTTTGCACATAGCCATAAACTTATCAAGTTCGTCATATGTTCCTGTGGTGCAGCATTATAACATAACTAACCGGGATACCGGGACAGTCAAGTGGTTTAATACTTCCAAAGGATTTGGCTTTATTTCCCGCGATTCTGGCGATGATATTTTTGTCCATTTCCGGGCTATCCGTGGCGATGGCCAGCGCATTTTGATCGAAGGCCAACGCGTAGAGTTCTCTATAATAAACCGTGATAAAGGCCTACAAGCCGAAGACGTGATTACGGTCTTACCACCTCGGTAATTTGTACTCACAGTACAAAAAAACAACAGCATCTAAGCTGGATCGTGGATTTATGTCTAGTTGATTATTAATGTATGGCGCTAGCGCTTTTTTAATAGCTCAAACTAGCCGTCTATTTCTTCTTAGCGTTTGAAAAGCACTATAATTTATAATTACTAGCATAAACCGCACACTACTAAGTGAATAAAAGTTATTGATGGTCTCAATGATGTAATCTTTATGGTAGCATGGCCTTTATTGAGCAATCGCGACATGGCTATGGTTTCTTACCATAATGTTTATTGAGCTGCGACATTCAGTTAAAACACTAAACTAGTACTGTTTATACGCAGTATCAAAGTAAACCATTAGTTATGCTAGTTATTGGATAGAACATCAAGAAGCAGAACTGGCAGCTTACAACAGTCCATGCAATTTTATTGCAGATATTGATCTAGGATCATGCGCAAGTACTCAATTTGATAAGCAAATATCACATCAGTTACCTAGTATAACTTCAAGTGTGCAAAGCATTGTTGGCTAACAACAAAATTTTTTAATACAATTGAATAAAAATATACTATCTTTTATCAAGATAAGCGATTATTTGAGCTATGCTAAAGCATGCTTCCTAGGTGGTGAATGCTAAAATAATTCATCTATGTTTTAAGATTATATACGAATTATTTATGAACTAAGAGTAAACTGGTAACATGTTTATAAAACATGATATTTAATCACTACTTTATGCGCATTTATTACATTTATGCCTACATTACTAGTAATAATACATTATTTTAGAATTAAATTGCGTGCGACAAAACACAATAACGATCCAGTGTTGATCGTAGATAAATTTAATCTTCAAAATAGATAAAGCATTACGCTGAAGTTTTCAGCTCCATTATTTTCTAGCTGTATCTGTGTAACTAGGAAGCTGAGATTTGAGATGGTTTCGTACAAAAGCTGAATAAGAACAGCATAATGGATATAATAACAAGAAGCTAAATGATATAGCTTTATACTAACATAAAGCTATCTAAATAAAAATACAAGTAAAAAAGTACTCTCACCCCCATTAAAAAATCTTAGAGACGCCAATCACTATATGTGCAATTAAAGTTAAGCATGACTAGCGTACCTGTTGCGGTACGCAAATTGCATCTTATCATGATCACGTCTATCCAAAATTATTTTTCTAAAGACAGCAGCTGTATTAAGTACCTTTTCTCTAATAGCGCACGAAGAATTCGTGACTTAGTATATTACTGCACTGCTGTTCGCAGTCCAGCGATGGCCATATACTGCTACAGTTCTGTAGATGGATCTCTATATCTAGCTCTGACTTCAACTCTGCAGATAATAAATCTGTTAAGCTTGTTATAAGCTGTAATTTAAAACTGGAATTTTTGGCTGATTATATCAGCAGTATCGGTATCAACAATGCAACTACTTTAAATAGTAAAAATAAGAACGTAACATCGAAACTAAATACGTAATTTACAGAAACACACCCCAAAAACTTAATCCTGCATTGCTTATCGTTTACCTACCAGGTGGTATTACGATTTAGTGTCGATTGATAAATTATATCAGATCAAGTAATATTACTGCATATTTTATATTGAGCTATTGATTTAAATTAATAGCGAAGTCTAGGTTTTTATTATAGTGATATTATTTAGAAGTAATTAGCCAGCTAATGAATAGCTTTAAACTTCCGTATTGCACCTGACATATCAGCTAAGCTCAATAGCCTAAAGATTAGCTATTTTGCAGTTAGTTGCAGCATTACACAAATAACATACTGCAAAAATGGAATATCACTTCACCCACGACACATGTAAACGATCACGAGCTATTTTATAGTAGCAGCAGTACCCTAGACCTCAGCCTAATCACTAATAACAGAGCTGACAGAATAGAATTATAGCAAGCCGAAAGCAAAGTTAGCAAAGCTGATATTTAAATTTTATAGCATAAATTGCAGTGATAAAAAAGTGGTTGCTGCTGCTATTTGCTGTATGAACTATCAACTCAGTAACGCCTTCACTGTCATGCATAATAGACTGTATGCTACATCAATATATTGCAAGCCATACCTGTTTAGAACAGATCAACAAGTAGGTAGCAAGTACACTGAAGGTGATTTCTAGCTAGCCAGCCTAGTTAGTAGTAATAACTATACAGAAGTCATTCTGTTGAAGTATAGCTATTGCTAATAATCAAAATTATATTACTTGTTAACAGTAACCTATATTAATTGCTGCGGTATGTCACAAAAGATTTTTTGCATAAAAAACGATATAAACGAGCATATTTGCTGTCTTCTAGTAAATTATGCTTACGCCTTTGATAATATACCAATCTAAGTTAAGATCACGTTAGTGTGCATAAACTAACTAATACTACTACTGGAGCGGTATTAACTCTTGACTTATATCTACATAAGTCAGCTAGGCTTGCAGTATACAGTATTACTACTACATATTAACGCCCAAGGCTCTCTAGTACCTGCCAAACTAGAATCAAGGTTAAAACTGATATTAGATATAGCGTACAGGAGCAATACTAAAGCCAACAGACATGAATACATCCACCTCTAAAAAAGTTGATATCTATGTCGTCGTGATCAACAGTAAAATTAATAGAAATCGCTGCGGTGGCAAAAGTCAGTAGCAAAACAAACCATTGCGGCGTCAGATAAAAACCTTAGTTTATTTTGCCGTGGCAATGTTTAAACTTCTTACCCGAACCACACCAACATAGTTCGTTACGGCCAAGTTTTTGGTAATTGCGAATTGGAGTTCGAGCCAAATTAGTTTTGGCTGCTTTACCTATAACTGCAGATGCTTCCAAATGCGTTGCTTGATCTTGCTGAAATTGCATATACGTAGCTAGAGCTCTGGATTCCTGCCGCATACAATCTTCTGCCTTGATCATGTCTTCGTAGCGCACTTGAGTATTAGATAACACACGAATTGAATCGCGCTTGATCGAATCGAGCAGCCCAGAGAACAACATAAACGACTCGCGCTTATACTCTTGCTTAGGATTCTTCTGAGCGTAGCCACGTAAGTGAATACCATGACGTAGGTGGTCTATAGTCGACAGATGGTCCTTCCATAGGTCATCCAGCACACGCAGCACGATTTGTTTCTCAAAAGCACGCAGAACTTTGGTGCTCACATGCTTCTCTTTTGTGCGATAAGCGGCCAGAAGCTCAATCATAATCTTCTCTCGCATGGTTTCTTCGTGTAGATAGTCGTCTTCGTCTAGCCACTGCTGCACCGGCAATTCAACACCAAAATAACTTTTTAGTGCAGCTTCCAGGCCGGCAATATTCAACTGTTCAAACGTGGATTGTGGCGGAATATTAGCGCTAATTATAGAGTTGAGCACATCTTGACGAAAATCGGCAATGGTATCACCAATATTGTTAGCAGCCAACAAAGTGTTACGCATGTAATAAATTACTTTACGTTGTTCGTTATTAACGTTATCAAACTCAAGCAACTGCTTACGAATATCAAAGTGACAATTTTCTACCTTTCGCTGAGCTTTCTCAATAGCGTTAGTCACTATGCGGTGCTCAATAGCTTCACCAGATTGCATACCCAGAGCTTTCATGAAGTTCTTTACCCGATCTGAGGCAAAGATACGCATCAGGTTGTCTTCAAGTGATAGATAAAAACGGCTAGAACCAACATCACCCTGACGACCGGCGCGACCACGTAGCTGGTTGTCAATACGCCGCGATTCATGACGCTCAGATGCAATCACCTGCAAACCGCCGGCTTTAAGCACGACCTGGTGGCGTTTCTGCCAATCAGCCTTGATCTGAGCAATTTGTTCTGGCGTCGGGTTATCCAGCGAATCCACTTCTACTTTCCAATTACCGCCCAGCAAGATGTCAGTACCACGACCAGCCATGTTAGTAGCTATAGTCAACGCGCCTGGACGGCCAGCCTGGGCGATAATCTCGGCTTCTTTTTCGTGAAATTTAGCGTTAAGTACCTTATGTTTGATACCTTCCTGAGCAAGTAAGTTGGACATGTGCTCGGAAGTCTCGATGTTAGCAGTGCCAACTAGAATCGGACGACCACGGGCTAAGCCATCCTTGATATCATTGATAATCGCTAAGTACTTTTCTTTTGCAGTTAAAAACACTAAATCGTTGAAGTCTTGACGAGCTAGCGGCTTGTTTGGTGGAATTACCATCACAGCCAAGTTGTAGATCTGGTGAAATTCGAACGCTTCAGTATCAGCTGTACCAGTCATGCCAGACAACTTATTATACATACGAAAGTAGTTCTGGAAGGTAGTTGATGCCAGCGTCTGGCTTTCGGCTTGGATGTTTACATCTTCCTTTGCTTCGATAGCTTGGTGCAAACCTTCAGACAGACAACGACCAGGCATAGTACGGCCAGTATGTTCGTCAACAAGTATGATCCGACCATCCTGAACAATATATTCTACATTGCGATGGAATAGCTTATGAGCGCGCAGGCCAGCATACACATGGGTCAAAAGGCCCAGATTGTGGGCTGCATAAAGACTTTCGCCTTCTGATAATAATCCGATCTGCGTGAGCATATCTTCGATATGCTGGTAGCCAGCTTCATTAAGCTCAACCTGGCGGGTCTTCTCGTCAATAGTAAAATGACCTTCCTTAGTTGCTACGCCTTTCACTTCTTCGAAGTGCTGCATAAGACGCGGAATCAACTTATTAATCTCAGTGTATAGACGTGAGCTATCTTCGGCTTTACCTGAGATAATCAGTGGGGTACGAGCCTCGTCAATAAGAATCGAGTCAACTTCATCAATTACAGCGAAATTGAGTTCACGCTGAAATTTTTCTTCTATGCTGAATGCCATGTTATCACGCAGATAGTCGAAACCGAATTCGTTGTTGGTGCCATAAGTAATATCAGCAGCATAGGCAGCGTGTTTTTCTTCTGGCAGTTGGAATGATGTTACCACACCTACGGTCAAACCAAGAAATTCATACAGTGGACGCATCCAGTTGGCATCCCGGCGAGCCAAGTAATCGTTCACAGTTACAACGTGCACACCCTTGCCTGATAATGCATTTAGGTAAACGCTAAGGGTAGCCACCAGGGTTTTGCCTTCACCGGTACGCATTTCAGCAATTTTACCTTCATGTAAGGTCATGCCACCGATTAACTGTACGTCGAAGTGACGCATGCTCATAACACGCTTACCGGCTTCACGGACGACTGCAAAAGATTCAGGTAACAGTTTGTTGAGACTTTCACCTTTAGCTATACGAACCTTGAACTCTTGAGTCTTAGCGCGCAATTGATCATCTGACAAAGTCATCATATGCTCTTCGAGAACATTGATTAACTGCACCGTCTTGAGCATACGTTTAACTTCGTGCTCATTCCTGCTTCCAAAAAATTTTTTTAACAAAGGCGCAAACATATCGGCAGGTTCTTCCAACACATAGGAATGGGGAGCTTACCTTAAGTAGCCCATACAGCCCTCACAGCTACATGTGAGCATACATTTCACCCAGAAATCGCCGAGTAAAAAATTTTTTATTCCTCCGATACTGCATCCTGTGAGAGGGTCTATTTAAAGTAAAGGCTTTTACTAGAACTTCAACCCATGGAACACAGAAGTTATTTGTTGATTCTACTAGAATTGTTAGATAGGCGTTTCACCTAGAAAAAATAAGCGCTGCATGTTAAAATAATTACTCTTTATGATTTAAGGTGCTTAAGCATGGCTTTTTGTCCACCTATGGCTCGCTCTCTCAAAGTGCTGCTCAGCGAAGCCAAACCTTTGATAGCTATCTTCAGCCATGCGCAACGTATCAGTTATTTGCAACGCCTTGCAGAAAGCCAACTGCAACCTGCCGCCCGTAAACATTGTCACGTAGCTTCCTGGCATGAAGGTAACTTGCTATTCATCGTTACAGATGGGCATTGGGCTACTCGTCTACGCTATCAGCAAAAATACTTACAACGACAATTGATGATATTTACTGAGTTTGCTAGCTTGACTCATATCCAGTTTAAGGTGCAACCGCCCAATATGCAGCAAAATTTAGTTGAACACAACAAGATGGGCTTATCAGATAGTGCAGCTAAAACGATTCAATCAACAGCTTGCAGCATTAGCAATCCGAGTTTACGCGTGGCATTAGAACGTTTAGCGTCCCGTGCCAATAATCCATGCAGTACTGACTACTGCTAAATCTGATTGACAGCCTATTTCGTATTAAATTTAAATACCATGTCTACAGTAATATTTAAGCAACTTTATCAATAAATCTTGGTCACCTCAACGGCCGCATTAGCACTTTCTCAGTAGTGCTATGCTAGCATTGCATACTATGATAATTTTACAGACCAACTAGCAACAGTAAATACTGCGCATTTGACCTCACTCAGTGGCTCTGTCCGTAAAAGAAGCTACAAGGCACATTGTAGGGAAGTGACGCAGCAAAATACACACTAATATTTTTTAAAACAAATCAAATATACCACTTGCTCCAGGCAATCCAGCAAAGCCTTTAACATGTTAGAGATAGAATAAATGCGCTTCGTCAAAAAAATCGTGCAACAGCAGTTGACTAACGCTGCTGCGCTCTAGCAGCTGCTTAAACAGCTAAACCAAAAACACATCAAGAGCTTCGCGTATACCTATAGCAACCTGAATACTATGTAGCTTGATATTCCAGCAAGTAGATACATCTGCAACCACGACCACTGACAGACTACAAGATATTTTAGGTTGCATGACCAACCTACTGAAACTAAGCTTGGGTACTCCACTGCTAAAGTGAAGCCGCAGAAATATATTGTTGCTCAGCATTAGTGGATACTACGTGCAAACAGTAAGAGGCATGGCTTTGAAAACTTTTAAAGTCCAGCACAACAACAAGCTTTCACGGTTAACAACCTTGATAATTGAACAGGGTATTGATTGCTGACTGTACGTGAATTTCAGCAGGATTCCGAGCAGTCACAGCACCATTTCGCTAATAGCGATGCGCAGCAGATAGCCAGATTACTAGTGAATATTATATGGTATTACCTGATAAACTATAAAAGTTAAATTAAGGCAATGTATACCCATAATAAACTTGACGACTTAATGTTCTCTTAACGGACTAACTACAACACACTAACTACAACACAAATATCGCACATGATGGTTCTTAATATTTGCGACTAATACTACTATGCACCAATATTCCTGAGAGCTTTCGCTAAGAGCTGCAATTTAGCTATTTTGTTGCACTAGTGACGTTAGTAGTAAACTCATGACAGTTGGTTAGGCGCACGAACTAGGCAGACCAGGCAGTAAGCGAACTACAAAGGCAGAGCTGTCAAGTGGTGAAGGATTATGAGGAACAAGCAATTATTATTGCTAATGCTTAATTGTAGTACTATCAGGTCAATATAGATAGCGGCAAAATTACCCTAAATTTAAAATTAGGTTAAAGAATCTTCTACAAAGACTACCGTAACCATTACAAGTAGCATTACATCTTGTTGATACTGCTATTTTGCGTATACTGTTTAATATCAAATTCAGATATCAAGACCTTAGTGTACTTTATATTGATATAGCTATCGGTCAGTTGATTATTTCCGAAAAAATTTTTATTTTATCAAGACCGGGTCAAACATTTGAGTGGTAGCGGCAATCTTAGCCTGTAAGTCGTAATAGCTAACATCGACTTATTAGCTTTCGTGTTATGTGAGCTACGCGTTCTTGGTCAATAACAATTGATAGAGGTTACTTAATTAACAGCTTAAACACTTAGACTGATGCTAAATTTAACATACCTGCTCATCTTGAGCCGTTTCATAAAACGAATTCATACAGTATTCTAAAATATCGAGCAGGTTATGAGCTTGCCTTATGTATATTCAATACATACAACTTGTCACATGCTGCGTAAGTCCTCGTAATTAGAAATTACATAAGCAATCTCATAGTTTAGTACGGCTGACCTGCTGCGTTAGCAGTACAACAGGTCAGCCAAACCGAAGGGTTTACGTTTAACCATAAACACAGCACATTTTTGCTTTAGGTAGGTCATATGCTAAGTTATTGCAAAGTTTTTTTGGATATGCAGTGAAAACGCTTCATAAAAAACATAACAACCAACAGGTAGCATATCAGTATAAATTTAGTGAGGCACAAAAACTAGAAGCTGAGATTATCCGAGTGATGGCTCGCCTCAGTAATATTAATATTATAGGATATAATATAGTTGCTGACTGCAGCAGAAAAATATAAGCCCAGTCTTAGCAAGCAATCACTAGCCAAAAGTGCAATATTTTACGCTTTATTCTGCAAGCTTACGCCACATTTACACCGCTTAATATATTACTAGCGTAAAGTTTGACCACTGCTAGATTAGCATATAACCTTGCACATATATAGTTATCCGCAATAAAACAGGATTATTGTTATGCTAACCATTATCAATTAACTCGATTGCAGCGTTTTGCTACAAATATTTAAATTAATTCACATAAATGTTCACTTAAATGTTTACTTGGGGAAATTGCCTGATTATTATTAAGGTACTCCCTGTTAATCAGCGCTCGACATAAGGTAGTCCACATGTCTCTGATCACTGAATACCGCGCCACCGAAGAAGCCATCAAAGAACTACAAGCCCGCTTGAAGAACTTGTCACAAGACAACAATCTGCAAACTGAGTTAGAGTTCGAAGGCAAATTACGCACCCTAATGGGTGAGTACTCTAAATCTATGCGCGATATTATTGCGCTGTTGGATCCAGAATTGACAGTTAAAGCACCGCGTAGCGCTGTAAAAATCACGAGCACTAAGCTCGCCCGTAAGGTCAAACAGTACAAAAATCCATATAATGGCGAAGTAATTCAAACCAAAGGTGGTAACCATAAGACTCTAAAAGAGTGGAAAGCTAAGTGGGGTAGCAACGTAGTTGAAGATTGGTCTACTTTGCTAGACTAAAGCTAGATAAGGTCTAGATCAGGTATTTATCTGATATTCAAATACTTGATTGCAGATCTAAGCGGGTCGTCAAACAATCGGCATGCATCTGCCATTCATCTAGCACCTGGCACTGCAATGGTGTTGCATTAACAGACAATTCCTTGCATGTGCGCTTAAATGATAAAAGAGTATTGGGTGCACCCAACTCTACATGTGTCAAACGTTGCTGACAGAAAAGTTTCCAACGATCTCGCTCCTCACTGTTTAATGAGTCAGGAAAGTTACGAGCGCGATAGCGGAATAACAATTCTAGCAATCGATAGTCATCGAAAGACCATTGCTTACTTGCCAACTGTGAAGGTTCAGCAACCCGCAATTGTTCGCATAACCGTCTATCGTGGTTACTAATGAAGCCATTATAGAGCTGCTGTTCTGGGTCTGCACTAGATACACAAGCTTCCTCGGCATAAATAGCAGTTAACTTATCAAGCCAAACTTCTTGTGTATCATTTAATCGCAACACTAATGCCTGGCAGGCGTCTATATCAAACTGAATACGCCGGCAATCATTTGCCCACAGCACATTCAATGGCGCTAAAACCGGACAGCGATTGATGTGTAACAATTTAAGCGGTACTGGTAGCTCACCTTCTGCCAAGTCTTTCCGACGCGTGTAGAGCCGTTTGCGTAAGGTCTTTGCGTCTAGATCCAGCAAAACCTGCGGGTCTAGTCCAAGGTCGCAGACAATCAACGCATTACGATTATGCGGGTGCCAGGCTAAAGGCAGCACAACACCAAAATAATAACGCTCAGCAGAGAAATACCTAGAAATATACACTACTGGCCGGAGTAGATGCACTTGATCCATTACCCTATGCTTACTGCGCAGCTGAAACAACCATTCATATAATTTAGGCTGTTTTTTTCTGATCAGACGAGCCATGGCAATGGTTGCACGTACGTCTAACAAAGCATCGTGGGCCTGACCATGATCGATACCATTAGCCTTAGTTAAACGCTCAAGTTTGAACGTGACACGCCCATCCTGCTGTGGCCAGACAATGCCCTCAGGACGCAGCGCGTAGGCAGTACGGACTACATTAATCAAGTCCCAGCGGCTGTTTCCGCAACGCCACTCACGAGTGTATGGATCAAAAAAGTTACGATACAGACTGTGGCGTGTCATTTCATCATCAAAACGCAGATTATTGTAACCAGCACTGCAAGTCCCCGGTGCAGCTAACTCAGCATACACGCGGGTCATAAAATCAGCTTCAGTCAAACCATTTTTTGCCAGCATACCTGGAGTGATACCAGTTATCATACAAGCTGCTGGATGTGGCAGAATATCGTCGCTTGGAAGGCAATAAAGATTGACAGGCTTGTCAACCTCATTAAGTTCAAGATCCGTACGAATACCAGCAACTTGCAATGGGCGATCGCTGCGTGGATGGATACCAGTGGCTTCATAGTCGTACCAGAAAATGGTAGTCACAGGGTGACTGCTCCTGTACTAAATACAGAGTAAGTCTAAGGGCTGCAAGACGACTTAGGCAAGCGATAAATTACCGCATAAATATCTATAAAATCTTAAATAGTTGCTTTAACCGTAGCTATTACTAGCAGTTGTGTATTTGAATACACTAAAAATACTAAAGAGCGCTAGGTTGCCTAGCTTTATTAGATACTAATTACTAAATCAAGAACCCATAAGAGCAGATATTTGCCTTTGCTTTTAGCCTTGACTTTGCGAATAGCGCTGCATACTGGTAATTTACTACGAACAGCTGCCTTTCGTCGATATACAATACCACAAACTACACACTAGCTTCTTTATACGCTAAAGCGGAGTAAATTATGCGCTACCTTCAGCTTTACTAAACGCCAGGATGAAACTCTCTCTGATCTGATACGCGAGTTGATTTTTATTCTCACCACTAAGCTACAACTATTACTGGCACACATAGTAAGGCAAAGCTAAGCTAAAATGAGCCAATTAACTAAATTTTAAAATCATTATGGGTGCTCGTATTAGTATTTGCTATTGTCAAGTAATATATCTATATAGCTAAACTATATCAATTTAGTGATATCGCGGCATACCTGCCTATAAAAACATAGGCAGTAGTGCATGCATAGCATTGCATGCTATGCTGCTGCCAATGAATAGACCCGCGATAGTGAACGCTGCTAATATTTTTTTACTAATCACACTGCTGTGGAAATATTTGGCCTAAACAATAGCTAACACTATAAATTATCTTGATTTAAAGCTAACTATAAACAAACTTCGACTTGCTTAGTTGTTTGCTAAACGATTTGAACTTAATTCTAAAAATCACTAACACAAAATTCATAAACCCTTATCTAACAACAGCTATAACATAATTAGAATGCTATATTTATTATGAAATCCACCTAATAAATCTAGTTAATACTTATTGGATTAGTTTGCTGTTAATATCTTACATCTGGAATAAAGCAAAGCATGACGAAGAAATAGACAATAGCTGTTAAGTGAACAGACATCAACGGCTAATCTTTATGTAGCGGACAAACACTGTCATGCCTATCAAGGCATAACAGTGAAATACCACTGCATAGCCTGAAATACCTCACCTATCTGCGAACCAAAGGATGCACCCAGCTGACTGCCGGATGAGTGCAGCCACAAGGCTAAACATGAAGTGAGATACATGCTAGATTTAATCAAATCTCTAATGAGAGCACAGAGATCATATTACTCTTTAATAAAAACTTAAAATATCTACTATTATATTATACACGTAATTTACCTTAAACTCTGTTAGCCACAGTCTTGCTGATTACCATAACGCTATAGCATACCAAATACACGCTATGAGTTGATTCAGATATCCGTGCTCAAACACATAAATAGTTATAGAAATACTATACAAGCCAGCACTAATTTAATGCTGTGTTGCTACAATAAAAACACATTGCTGAAGCCAACTACCATAGGCTTAGAGCATAACATGCTACACTGCCAAGTTACCTAAACTTTAAATCTTAAATGACATTAAACAGTAGCAGATGCTAAAATCAAATCTGACTCGCAACATACTCCCACACAATCATTTAGTCTCTCAGCTTGCTATTGGCAAAAAGCCGCCCAATAGTACTGGCTTGAGCTAGCTGACATAAGCTTTGAAACATAAACTTGACAAATTTTACTGCATAAAGCGGTGATCAATGATTCATATACATGAAGTGCTGTATTCACGCATAATCCTGAGTCACAGCATTACTAGTTGACATCTTCATAGCTTCACAAACATATTGCGGTACGATTAATTACTTAAAAATCAATTCAGTAACTGCAACCTTCAAACATCGCTTAAATACCACGTCAATCATTACTAGTAATTAAAAATCTATATAGGTCTATCTTTAGACGCACTAACTAGGAAGTTAATGGCTATAGCAATAGGTCGATTCAGCACTTTAGAAAATAAGACAATTGATGTCATTTAGTACTTCAGTCAGTTAATATAGTAAGACAGCTATCTATTAGCTATAACTTTGGCCACGCAGTGATTTAAAGCAGATAATATATGCATTCATCTTGCCTAGTGATTAGTATAAATCACGTATGATCAATTACTGCACAACATGCCAACTCAAAGCATGTCATTTCTTTAAACACAAACTTGTACTAATGAATATTTTAAGAATATTCCATAGCTATGGAAGTACCAATATAATCAAAGTGAGCTAGCTATAGCTGGGCAAAATTTTGCACCAAAGTACCGCCTAAATTTCTGCAGAGTATCAAGACAGACTATAGTAAGCTAACTTTAGTAAAGCAATAGTGATATTTAAATGAATTGAAATTAAAGATAACCTGGCAGGTTCATGCTAGATAAATAAACAACTTCTAACAATCTTGGCATTAGCTATAAGGCGTTAAGACTTCTGGTTATACATAATGAAGTTTTCAGCTCTGACTAGTTTACATGAACTAATTTTATGGCTACAGGGTTTTGTCTGTAGTGGTATCGTCAAAAATCTTTAAGGATTTTGATTTATATAATAAAAAGCAAAACTAAGCTAATCCATTAATAAGTACTGCAAAATAGTAATATACTGCAACTAAAAAGCATAATAGCTTTCTAAAATATTTTAACCCAGGAGTCTGCGCATGTCCGTCCGTCGCACTAAAATTATTGCTACCCTTGGCCCTGCCAGTAACTCGCCAGACATTCTCGAACAGCTTATTTTAGCTGGTTTAAACGTTGCCCGTCTGAACCTATCCCACGGCACCCCAGACGAGCATAAGGCCAGCGCTAAGCTAGTACGCAGCTTAGCTGCCAAGCACGGTCGCTTCGTGGCACTGTTGGGTGATCTGCAAGGCCCAAAAATCCGTCTTGCTAAATTTATTAATAAGCGGATTGAGCTAAAGATCGGTGATCAGTTTACTTTCTCTACCAACCATCCGCTGACTAAAGGCAATCAGACAATCGTAGGTGTGGACTACCCGGATCTAGTTAAGGACTGTGGAGTTGGCGACAAACTATTGCTGGATGACGGCCGCGTAGTTATGCGCGTTGATACCGCAACCAAAACTGAACTCAACTGCACCGTTATTATTGGCGGCACACTTTCCGACCATAAAGGTATTAATCGTCGCGGTGGCGGTTTAACAGCGCCAGCTCTGACTGAAAAAGATAAATCTGACATCAAACTTGCAACCGAAATTGAAGTAGATTACTTAGCCGTGTCATTTCCACGCGACGCTGCGGATATGGAATACGCCCGTAAACTAAGCACTGAAGCTGGTGGTGCCGCCTGGCTAGTAGCAAAGATTGAACGCGCTGAAGCCGTAGCCGATGACGCAACTCTTGATGGCCTGATTAAAGCTTCCGATGCTATCATGGTTGCCCGTGGTGACCTGGGCGTAGAAATTGGTGATGCCGAGCTGATTGGTATTCAGAAAAAGATTATCTTACACGCACGTCGCTACAATAAGGCAGTGATCGTAGCAACTCAGATGATGGAATCCATGCTCCAAAACCCGATACCAACTCGCGCCGAGGTGTCGGACGTAGCTAACGCCGTGCTAGATTACACTGATGCAGTGATGCTTTCGGCTGAAAGCGCTGCAGGCCCTTACCCGTTAGAAGCTATTCAGGCTATGGCTCGTATCTGTGTCGGTGCTGAAAAGCATCCAACTAGCAAAACTTCTAGCCATCGTATCGGCACAATGTTCGAAAGCTGCGACCAGAGCATTGCGCTGGCTGCAATGTACACTGCTAACCACTTTCCTGGTGTCAAAGCGATTATCGCTTTGACTGAAAGTGGCTACACGCCATTGATTATGTCGCGTATTCGTTCGTCAGTATCAATTTACGCATTCACACCACACCTCGCAGCTCAAGCTCGCACAGCATTATTTCGTGGCGTATACACTATTCCATTTGATCCGGCATCGCTTGCACCAAATGAGGTCAGCCAAAAAGCAATCGATGAACTAGTGAAGCGCGGCGTAGTGGAAACAGGCGACTGGATTATCTTGACTAAAGGCGATAGCTACCATACTACCGGTGGTACTAATGGTATGAAAATCCTGCATGTGGGCGATTTACAAGTCTAAATAGCACGCCATGCTACAAATAATCATGGCCATGTAAATAGCCAGACTTTTTATATTTTAAAGCACGCGAACTGGCATAATCAGCATTTAACAAACCACCACTCCACCATGCCACTGCCTACTCATCAACATAAACTTCGCCACACAGTAATAATTTCAATCGCTTGCATGCCTTAATAGACGAAGTAAAGTTAGGCTTTAACTGCATCCAGGCAAATCTAAGATTAACGAATAGCATACAAAATTACATATCCAAATAATATACGCCTAAATATAATGCAGTAGTGTAGGATTTACACTAATACCAGCTACTACAAAGTTACCATAACTATAATTGTTCATTTGCAGCATTTAATTAGACTTTTATGAAATAAAAGCAGTGGATTGTCGAGGTTGCTGAGCAATGATTAGAGGAAATTAGTAATATCGCTAACAGTAGTGAAATAACTTTCTGCTATCATGGATTATAAAGACAGCACTGACGCTTACACGGGTATCAGTCTATTTTAAACGTCAAGATTAGTTGCATGCATATAGCGCATGCCAGAACATACTTTGTCAGGACGACTAAACTGTATGGTCAGCAGTCTACGTTAAAGACTCAATGAGATAATATCGGCTATAGTTAACCTTGCAGCCAGCAAAACTAGCTTTACACTACATAGCCAGAAAGTATCGGCTATCAGTGATATTATACGACAGCTATACTAAAATAGACGCTTGAAAGCACCTCAATACTAGTATGGTGCAACCAGTATACAAAACTAAAGCGTGCCGAACAGCAATTCATGGTTACGTTTATGCATAAATTGAATTAAACAATATATAAGGTTTCACTATTAGATCAAAATACTATACAATCAAAGCTATCAGTGGTCAGCCAGGTAATACGCATTGATATGAATAATCTTGATATAAGTCAAACTGAGGCAACTAATAATCATGGCTAAATAATTTTTATAACATACCACGTAAAAGTTCATGAGCCATATTCTAATTATAACCAAATAGTAGTACAATTATAAGTATTTGATACTAACTGTATGCGTTACCGATTACCATACAAATTAAATAAACGCTAATCGTCTTGAGATCATACTAAACTTGCAGTATTTAATTATTTGACATTAGCCTCGCTTCTTAGTATAGCAGCAAGCACGTATTTTAACCTTAAGGACACAGCTAAGGTATAGAGCTGCACCTACGAGATAAACTCAGGTTATTTAGTAAGTTACTATTATTGAATAGCAATTAATAACGCTCATCGAGCATGTAGCCCAAGAATGTAGTACATAACTAAAATGCTATGTATAGGGCACAATGTTTAGCAGGTTTTTATCTTAGTCTTTATATATGATACTAGACTAGATTACACTGATAAGTTTTTTTGCAGTATACAATTTATACTATTTTAGATTGCCATGAACAACTACTTTTAGCTGATGAAGGCAGTACTAAAACCACTGTTTTAAAGGTTAGTTTTATAGAAGAAAGTTACTTATGACCATGATTAAACAAGAAGATTTGATTCAGAGCGTTGCCGACACTTTGCAATTCATTTCCTACTACCACCCCATGGACTTTATCCGTGCAATGCACGAAGCTTACCTGCACGAAGAATCGCTAATCGCACGTAACGCTATCGCGCAGATCCTGATCAATTCACGCATGTGTGCTATTGGCCATCGCCCGATCTGCCAGGATACTGGTATTGTCAATGTATTCTTGCGTATTGGCATGAACGTACACTGGGATAGCACTACCATGAGCCTAAATGACATGATCAACGAAGGCGTGCGTCGTGCCTATAACCTGCCGGAAAACATTCTGCGCGCATCGGTTCTTGCTGACCCTGCTGGTACGCGCAAAAATACTAAGGATAACACCCCAGCCGTAATCCATTACTCTATCATCCCCGGTGATACTATAGAAGTGGATGTAGCAGCTAAGGGCGGCGGTTCAGAGAACAAATCAAGAATGGCTATGCTTAACCCATCCGATTCTATAGTTGATTGGGTGCTTAAAACCGTTCCAACCATGGGCGCTGGCTGGTGTCCACCAGGAATACTAGGTATCGGTATTGGCGGCACTGCTGAGAAAGCTGCGGTAATGGCTAAAGAAGTGCTGATGGAGTCTATCGACATCCACGAGCTGAAAAAGCGCGGTCCATCTAATTATATCGAAGAGATGCGCCTAGAGTTATTCAAAAAAGTTAATCAACTGGGCATTGGTGCCCAGGGCCTGGGTGGTTTAACTACTGTACTAGATGTAAAAATCATGGACTACCCGACCCACGCGGCTTCGCTTCCAGTGTGCATGATCCCCAACTGTGCCGCTACTCGTCACGCCCGTTTCGTGCTGGATGGTTCTGGATCAGCTTCGCTAGAAGCGCCATCGTTGGATTCCTACCCAGAAATTGTTTGGAAAACTTGCCCGGTAGCCCGTTACGTTAACCTAAACACCCTAACCCATGAACAAGTGCAGAGCTGGAAGCCTGGCGAAACAGTATTGCTCAACGGTAAAATGTTTACTGGTCGTGATGCTGCACACAAACGCATAGTTGAAATGCTAAACAAAGGTGAAGTCCCGCCAATAGACCTTAAGGATCGCTTTATCTACTACGTTGGACCTGTTGATCCAGTGCGCGAAGAAGTGGTCGGCCCAGCTGGGCCGACCACTGCAACGCGGATGGACAGGTTTACCCGTCAGCTCCTTGAGCAAACCGGTCTGCTTGGTATGATTGGTAAAGCCGAGCGTGGCAAAACTGCTATCGAGGCCATCAAAGACTACAAAGCCGTATACCTAATAGCTGTTGGTGGCGCTGCTTATCTAGTAGCACAAGCTATTAAGAAATCGCGCGTTGTCGCGTTTACTGAACTAGGCATGGAAGCAATCTATGAGTTAGACGTAACAAATATGCCAGCCACTGTTGCAGTAGACAGCAAAGGCGAATCCATACACATTACTGGTCCTGCTATATGGCAGAAAAAGATTAGTGAAAGTTTAATAGTGTAAGTGCAGTAAGCGCTTCTTTGTAAGGATTCAGATGATTACTATTCATATTATAGCCGTCAGTCTATAGCCGAAAATACTTTGTTATCATAAACGCTATTATATGGGAGCAAGCTAACCAGCAATGCCAGTATTGTAGTTTAACTTAAACATGCGTTACTGTGTTCATGACTAAGCCTATCTATATAAACACACATGCTAGTCCATCATTATATAATCATGATCTATAACTTATGCTTGTTATAACTTATAACTAGTAAGCGCTGAGCGCTGCCTTAGCTGTGCTTTATACTAATAAACTATAAACCATGACGTATATCACCGCTCATAACAATCAATAACCAGTGCGCTATTGCTGAACTCTTTGTTCATCTTGATAAGACGCTACTGCGCCAGACCAATAGTCTTAATTATAAATTTAGAAATAATGAATGATATAAAAAATTTAACAAGTATCAACACATAAGACTTCCTATAACTGTAAATTGTTGTATATCACAAAAGTGCCATGCAATTATTTACAGTCAGACTGACAGATAGCATTAGCTTGACCGTAACTATAAGTAACTAGAAATTACTAAGCAGTTAAGTTGAATACAACTACACGTTTAGCTTTGTGTGTCAACTAAACCTTGAGCCATGAATATTAAGAGTTTTTGTGTGGTAAGCAATGGCATTGTATTTATTGCTAACCAGCCGTAGTAGCGTTACTACATATTTACAGTGATTGTCTACAAAATACTATTGCTAAAAGCAAAACTACTCATCAATAACATTAAAAGTAACTGCATCAGCTAGAAATGAATAATACCCCAGCTAAGGCATCTATGATTCGCCTCTATAATGTGTGAATGGACAAGATAGCAACACTTAAGTTGCATATGAAAAAAATCATTATCACTGAAGACTATAGGTTGTACTGTACAACTGTTGCAAGCACTGTATTTTTACCTATAAAGATTCATGCAGTAATAGACTTTGCTACAGCTATTTCCTGATTAGTACTGGTGTACATATTATTATGCTCAATCCAATGTTAGTGCTTATGACGTTTGCACTCACGCATTCTTGAAGAACTCAAATGGATGAGTGAAGAAACAGTATATAGCGCTTGAATACCTAACTAATGACTGCTTATAGTATATATAGTTAAGTAGACTTATATTTGTTGCTAAATCATAACTACATAGCCATAACCACTAACAACTCAAGCTATTTACGCAAAAAAAAACTATAATAACTAAACGCGAATGGTTCAACTAAATAAGCTTTATAGCAAAATATTTATTAGCGACAAAACTAGTAGTAATAAAAAGTTAGCCGTTACTACAAATATAATGTTGTACTTGCAGTAAAATAACTATTTATGTACTTCAACTGTATAGTGATCCATCAGCAGCTATTTAAAAATAAACAGATTTAGTTATGCAAGTGGCGCATTCACTAACATCTAAAGCAAAAATATCAGCAAGCCAGAATATGCCTATAATAACAATATTGCTACTGGATAATATTGACAGTATACTACTAAACTCACAAGTAAAAATTCTACTAGCGTTACCAGAAGAAAACCTAAGATACTTAAAGTATCATCAAATTATTAATGTGAATTAATGTGTTATTATCGCTACTAAGTTAAACTCACTAAAGTGGCCCATTCCAGGCGTTTCCGGGTAAATCTAGCTTATTGTCTAAGTATCGCTTGTATGCGCTAATAGCTATTGCAACAACATCACATAAAATACTTCCGCTACTATTTAACTGCATGGCTTAAAGTGCTGTAACGTACGTATAGTCAAGCGTCTAGTAGCGAAAGTAATGCGCTACATAAAGGGACTTTAATTAGCCATGAATTATCAAACAAGTAGCGTGAACTAACCAATATCGCTAAACGCTAAGCGTTGAGCCTTAGCGAACGAGAACCTATAAAATATTAAGACTAAACAATAATGAATAGCTCAATAAGGTAGGCGCTTGAAGAGCATTGTTTTAAGGTGAAACTTATCGTCACTATAAAAAAAATAGTATCAAATCGGTGTTCGTAACACTATATATTCTGCATGGGATCGTAAATGAGAAAAATACCAGCAGCATATGTTGCTGGTATTTTTTCTAGACTGATTTTTAGTATTACTTTTACTGTAACTATTACAGACTAGCAAAGATTTACATTATGTGGTTTGAGTAGCTATCAGTAGCGTTTAGTTCGGAATATTTCCGCCATCTCACATCACTCATATTTATTAACGATTAACAAGTAGTATATAAAATATAGCATGCTACTTTAATAAAAGTATGACAACAAACCAGTGCAGATCTCCACCAAAAGAATTTTTGGTCAATGCAAACGCTATACAAAACAATAACACTGACTAAATTTAAGTAAAATACTTTGAGCTATAACTATTAACGATAACTAAACTAGCCAATAAGGTATTGCTAGAAAAAAGAAGCATAGCATAGTCTAGTTGGTAAGCTATTAAGCTAAGCAATAAAAAGTATTATAAAACAAAATCACTAAAGAATAAAACTGCCATACAGGTAGAGCCTCTGTATCTTCTTTGAGATCAGTTAATGACTATGCAAACAGTACAGTTAAAAGAGAATAGTTAGAATTATCGACTCTGTAATGTAATTACAGACTGAATAGGATTTTATCTGCTAACATTGCAATAACTAGCATCTCTAGTGTATAACTAATATGATCACCAGTCACGTTAAGCACGTCAATAAAGTTATCGTTAGCCACGATCGTATCGTGTGATTTGGTGCGTAGCCGCACTGATCAATATATAACGCAACCTATCAAGGTTGATGAACGAAACGTCTAAAGTGCAAATCTATCACCATTATAAGCAACTATTTAGTATAAGCGATAAAATAAAATGTATAAGTACTAGACTATTTTAAAGTTTGATCTACGATTTTAGCGGTACTTTTCGAATATCTTTAGCTTCAACTTTTTGCTTATTAGGAATATCAAACAGTATCAATCTACAAGAAATAAAGAAAATTATCTACAGGTTACTACTAGTATAACGCGCCGAATCATCATGCTAAAGATGCTTTTAAAGTAGATGCTAAAGCTGCACTCAACATGCTATAGAACAGTGCTACCAATATAAACATCGCGATAACTTTATAGCTAAGCCCAAAATGCTCAGTGTTATGATGCACTAACCATGGGTCATTGCCATCACACATAACTAGTATACCGAGAACAATATTAACATATTTTTCGTATTACTGTATGCTTGCTACGTTAGTGGTATTTATCATGCGTAGATTTTTTTAATTACACTGCAGGTAAAAGCATACAGCAAGCATTACGGATGATATCACTGCACATGATAATTCATTCAGCAGACTTAATAATGCTGTAATGCACGTATAAAACATCCAGGCTAATGAATATAGCAACCTGAGTACTTATTATTAGGTAACAGTCAGTGACTAAGAAGCTTAGCGCAAAGCATTTACTTAACTAAGTAGACTAGTTAATGATCTGATGATGTTGCATTAAATCGACAAAAGTAGTTTTAAAATAGTTTTTTGTATTCTAATCAATAGTTTTAGTCGTATCAACCTGAATGTGTTGAGTATGTTGTATGCCTAAACTAACGCTAAAGTTTGCAGATAGTATTTTAAATAATTTACGCTACAATGCAATAAATATCTAGTTTCTTAAATATGAAACAGCACATAGTGCTTGTGCAGTCAATGTCGCCTACGATTAGGCAAAACTAATCATCAATGGTAATTTGATTGCTGTCAATACTACTCAAAAACCAGATCAACCAAAATGCTATAAGCTGCGCATAAAATTAATTCGATGTTTGTATACGTCTATATATTTATAGATAATAGTACAAACTTTTATTTACCTTATGGCTAGTATATATAAAGTAATTATTACGACCTATGTCACAAGAAGTACTTACTTATCTATAGTTGATATGGTCAATTGTAACATTTTACGTAAATCCTACCAGATTACCTATAACGTGTTTTATTGCACTACTGACTGCTTAATGCAGTGCTATGGCTTAAGGTGCGACACCTTAATAGTTAGAATTAAAAGAATTGGTAGCTACTATTTATACCTATATCAACAATCAAAGCCTAACTTGAAGTGTAGACTAAGTCTCATGTGCACTTAGCGATAGAGAATATTCTATTGAGTAAACTAGTTTTACTCAAGTTATAAGCTTTATGCTACCTTTACTAGCTAGCTGACTTATTATACTCACTATATGAGTGCGTGCAATTAAATTGTCGCAAGTAAACCTCACTATAGAGCTGACAAAAAAGTCATGGCTTGGCCAGCCATGCTATTTACTGTAAAGCTAACAGCTAGCACTCAACAACTATAATTCTAGTTTTAGTAACTGAAATAATAACTACGCTATTATTGATTATTGATTATTGATACTTGAGTACACTAAGCAAACTAAGATAAGCAGTAGGGGGTACATTATTAAATGTACTGTCTTGGCACGACTACGAGCGAGTTTTCGTAGCTACATGCTAAATGGTTACTAGATACTACTGATAGTATCTAGTAAAATACAACATATATGGCGCTTGCTTGCTTATAAAGTTAACTTAACTAAGTGCACATAAATTTATTGTGTCTAATTAATGGCTATGTATGTACATCATTGACTAAGCCTGACCTAATATATAATATTATTAATAATAATAAAATTGATCTATGCAGGTTTACAAAAATTACCACTTACTATTTAAGTAAAAAATCAACATTGTTATTAGCTACATAAATAGCTTAATATCAATTGAAGCTAATTATACTTCAATTGAAACACTCTTACTTAGCTAGTAATTCTGCTCAATACCTTACAAATAGACGCCGAATAAGCATAGCAGTACCAAGGATCTATTGTGTAAACAGCTTATCTATGTATTATAACAGCCAATCAGCAAACAACTAAATTTATTATTTTTTCAATTTTTTATTTATCAAATTGTTTATTGCACTCATACTGGATCATGATTTAGGTATTTACAGAAAATGCCCCCCATCAGACGTACTATATAAAGCATTGCTAAGTAGCAATGCTATAATCGAAACTGCGCGTACTAGGAAAAGCAGCCATAATTTTAAGATAGCAGCGCAGCTTATGAAATACACAATATGATCAAACGCACGCAAAATTTAGCAGAATAGATTTTTTTGCTGATACAGCACATTCAGAACAGCGCCAAGCCCAAAACAATACCACACTAAATCTATCATATAGTGCAAACATTAGGTAACATTATCAAGATTAGCGATGTTATAGCAATAACAAGCAAGTGTTAACCTACAAATTGTTCTCACTGTATAATACGCAAAATAATGCGTAAAACGCTATAGGATGAGGCCGAATCTAATCATTTGTTAGAACGTTATACTGCACCAACTGACTACGCGCACACCGCCAATAGAATGCAGTCTATCGACTATAAATATAACAACAGCATATATAGCATATATGCACTACTTCTAGATGTCAATGCTGACTCTAACAAACGCGGTGAAGCAATATAGTTAAGTAAAATGTTAAAAGCCTACATTAGCGACTTTGGCGCTTACATGTTAAAATTTATAGTCTAAATTCTCTCTATTGATTCAGGAAATTTGATGTACTGCTCGTTTTTTCGCCTGTCCATAACACTGGTAGTTTTGAGCCTTATAGCTTGCAATGATGTACCGCGTTTTACTAAAGCTGAACCTAGTGAATCATGGGCCGGTGGAACTACTACAGTGAATAAACGCGACCAGAACGCATTTTCTCTGCCATCTGCAAATCTAACACCAACCAGACGCCTAGATTTTAGCGTTGGTAATAGTTTTTTTCGCAGCCCATGGGTAATAGCACCCTCCACCACTACTGCCCGCGATGGCCTGGGCCCACTATTCAACACTAATGCCTGTCAAAACTGTCATATCAAAGATGGTCGTGGTCACCCACCATTACCTAATGCACTAAATGCAGTGTCGATGCTAGTACGCTTATCAATCCCTAATACACTAGCGCATACCAAGATTGTCGAACAGATTGGCGTAGTGCCCGAACCAGTATACGGCGGACAATTGCAAGACATGGCCATACCTGGCGTCATACCTGAAGGCAAAGTACGAGTTAACTACTCCCCTGTAAATGTAACCTTTAAAGATAGCTTTGTCGTCGAATTACGTAAGCCACATCTGCAAATCACCCATCTCGGCTATGGCCAGATGCATCAAGATACGCTGTTCTCAGCGCGGATTGCTCCTCCAATGATCGGCCTTGGCTTACTTGAAGCTATTAGCGATACCGACATCCTGCGCAATACTGACGCCAAAACTGCAGACAAACAAGCTACCATTGGGCGAGCTAACTGGGTCTGGGACTATGCCCAACACAAAACCGTCCTTGGGCGATTTGGTTGGAAAGCTGGACAACCTAACCTGAATCAGCAAAATGCTCACGCTTTTTCTGGTGATATGGGCCTCACTACATCTATGAGACCATTTGATGACTGCACTGAGGCCCAAGGCACTTGTAAACAAGCACCTAACGGCAATAACGCAAATGACGAGCCAGAAGTCAGCGATAATATACTGCGACTAGTCTTATTTTATACTCGCAATCTCGCGGTACCCATGCATCGTGACAGTAATACAGCACAAGTGCTCGCTGGTAAAAATTTATTTTACCAGGCCGGCTGCCAAGGCTGTCATAAGCCAAAATTTACCACTAGTGCCACTGCATCAGAACCAGAGCTAGCCAACCAATTGATATACCCATACAGCGATCTACTATTGCATGATATGGGACCAGGTTTAGCCGACTATCGCAGCGAATTTAAAGCTGGCGATCGTGATTGGCGTACACCACCATTGTGGGGTATTGGTCTGACGCAAATCGTTAACGATCAAGCTAAATTTCTTCATGATGGCCGAGCTCGTAACTTACTAGAAGCTGTACTTTGGCATGGCGGCGAAGCACAAGCTGCACAGCAACATGTGTTGTCCTTTAATATTGAGCAACGTACAGAGTTGTTAGCATTTCTAAATTCTTTATAAGCTTTGACAAAATTATCAAAATATCTTGATATATTTTATTCTAAGTAGTAGCTTAACGTCTTAAGCAACTATATCTATAAACATATGCTTTATCTCAGGACTACTGAGCTAGTAACCCACAGTTTATAGTCGCTAAACAAGTTATTCTGATAACCAATGACCTTCTTAGTCTAAACTAAACACAAGTTTGGTTGCTTGACCATGACGCTAAACTTCCTGCGTACGTATATAGTACGCTTTAGCCTATTAGTAATTGCTTTTCCTGGAATACAAATAACATAACACTTTATCTGTATGAACTATTACCTAAGTGGTACCATGTATAAACTCTGTAATGGATATAATTATCCATAATTACATTAAATTTATATGTCACCACTTCTACGATTATAATTATTAGCAACCCAGTCACTAAAGCCGGCAAAATAAGCAGCTAGGATAAGCATATGATCTGATATCTGAGCTAATAATGACTATAAAGTCAAGCATAAAGTTATGATTAACTAACTACGGCACACACACTATAAACTTATTGCGGCATATTTGTGTGGGTAGTCACTAACCAGGTTAGAATAACCTGGTGTATGAACAAATATCTCTATATATTTTAGTAGTTATGCTTTTCAGAATATTCGAACTTGATCAGGCAACTAATGAACGAATCTTTAGATGTTTATATCTAAAACTTTAAGCAAGCATACTGTGATCAACTGATCAACGAGTAGTAGAAAAATTATTCTATTTTAGAATATACATTTTATATGTTATAGGTACAAGTAATAATATAAAACGATCTTTACTACATTATAATGATCGCCAATAGCGATAAATTAGCTTGATTAAATATCAGTATATTATCTAGCTAATCTCAAAATAAACTGTTAGCCAGTAAGCTCTATATGATGCTCTAGGTAACACTAGAAACTTAACTAACATATATTAAGATAGCTGCTTGCATCAGAGAAAAACCTAAGCTACAGCATTTAGTATGCAACTTGCTGCTACGCATAAAAGCTCGAAAATTATCGCTCAGCTTTTCTTCATGAATTACCATCATAGATCTTTTTACAATCAAACTATTAAGTTATAGCGTCAAACGAATGCAGACTAACTCAATGCAAGTAAAGCGGATACTGCACAGTAAGTTACTATCACTACATAATCAGAATAAAGATTCTAACTGGTATACATGAAAAACGTAAGCTTATAGATAAAAGTGTAGCTTTTTATGTAGTAAACTAACACTACAGGTGTTAAGCACATTATCTGACACATATATCAAGTTAACTTATGTTGATATAAATACATTATTTTATTTGTTAATCGACAGTATCTAGAAGATTTACGCCAATCCATACACCTCTTTTACACGCACGTACAATTTGTAATACCTAGTTATAGGATATACTTATTAATGATTATAGTTTCTCTAGTAGTAATTTGCAAGAGTCTAGCTCGCAACTAATCAAAAGCTTACATAATAAGTTTCTGACATTATTAATCAACTGCTAATCATGGGCATTTGACTTAGATTGTCAAGGTTATCAATAAAACAATATTATGTTTTAGACCTAGTTACTATAATTACAGTAATATATCTAACTTGAAAACGTTACTCATTTTGGTTATCCACTGTATGCGTTAGCATCCAATCTTAGAATACTGCAGCACTAAAGTTAAGCAAAACCTAAGAGTAAACCTATAAATAGTAAACACCTGCTTTTTTAAAGAGCAATATATTCTTCCAGCAAAACCATATGCTGTTCGTTCACGCTATTCATTAGCAATTAGTCTCTGAAAATCATTGCTAATAAATACAGATTTTACGCAAATATCCTTCACGTAGGCGTTTATATAAAGTGTAACCATCAATACTAAGTGACAACCTGATATCAGGTATAATCTTGGTCAGATTACTTAAATAGCTGTTTAGATGTAAAGCGGACAAATATTCAAAAGCACAAATTATATGATATAACCTTGCAGCTCAAACAATCGGTCTTGTCAGCTTACATAGCTTAAAGTTGTGCACGACTTCAAGATAGACCTTGCGATTAAGTTAATAATAATGATTATTATTAACTTCACAGGTTAACTGTAGTAGTAAGTTAAAAACTATGCTTTCATTATATCAGTAAAGTAAAGTGCAGGTTTTCTAAAAATAGAACCTATATACTATTTAATAGTAGTCAATTTAGTACACTAGCAGGTTACTTACTCACCTGCATGCAGTATACTTCTATTTTATCTAGATCAGTCATCAGTAATCTACTGCTAGTATACTTCCGTAGACATGCTATTGTTGTTTATTAATAAAATATTTGTAAGCAAGCTTATTACTAGACTATGTACTTTAGCCAACAACTGTCTATTTATTGATAAAGTAAGCGTGTATTTAAACCTCATCATCGTCGATTACCTATAGCACTTCAACGAAGTAATAAGTGATTTACTGTTATTATGATTACTTGGTTGGCTACTAAACCTATTGGTGATACTCATAATTTTAGTGAGCATAGCTTTACATAAATACTTTAACATCGCGATAACAAGCTTGACTTATTGATGCATTACTAATTATTGAATAACCCTCTAGCTTTCTAGTAATTATATCTATTATGTATATAGATCAACCTAGCAATGGTGTCCCAAGAGCAGTAATACCAATTATAGCCAATTTTAGAATAATGATTTTATTAGTTTTATACCGCCTGGCGCGAATACCAATACTGCACATACTCAGTTATATAAAAGTTCACTAACCAAGATTCTTGTCAGGCGAGTATGTAATAAGCTCAGCTAGCTAGTGATAGGCTTCTTCAACGCCAACTAACTAGTTCATAATTAACTATTTGACTGCCACAAAGGCACCTTTGATAGCTTAATATCGCTAAAAGACTATTTAATATCACTAAGCAAATTACCAATAAAAAGCCTCGCCTGCAGCAATGCAGGTGAGGCTTTTTATTTGCTTGGTAAGGCTAGCTTTACATCATACCATTCATACCACCCATACCACCCATATCTGGCATGCTGCTACCGCCAGCTGGGCCTTCTTTCTTCGGTGCATCAGCAATCGCTGCTTCAGTAGTCAAGATTAGACCGCCAATCGAGGATGCTGCTTGCAGTGCGGAACGCGTTACTTTAGTAGGATCTAGAATGCCCATTGCAATCATGTCACCGTATTCGCCATTGGCGGCATTATAACCAAAGTTACCCTTGCCGTTCTTGACTTCGTTAACTACAACGCTTGGCTCATCTCCAGAGTTAGCGGTAATCTGACGCAATGGTGCTTCGACAGCGCGCCGCAAAACGGCGATACCTACGTCTTGATCGGCGTTATCGCCCTTAAGGCAAGTAATAGCTTCTAAGGCACGGATCAACGCAACACCGCCACCTGGCACTACTCCCTCTTCAACAGCTGCACGAGTTGCGTGCAAGGCATCTTCGACACGTGCTTTTTTCTCTTTCATTTCTACTTCAGAGCCAGCACCAACCTTAATAACTGCAACTCCGCCGGACAACTTAGCTAAACGCTCTTGTAGTTTTTCGCGGTCGTAGTCCGAGGAAGTTTCAGCAACTTGGGCGCGTATCTGAGTAATGCGACTACGGATATCCTGTTCTACGCCAGCACCATCAACAATAATGGTGTTTTCTTTGGATATGGTCACGCGCTTAGCGCTTCCTAAGTTATCCTGAGTAGCACTTTCTAGACTCAAGCCAACTTCTTCTGAAATAACAGTACCGCCAGTTAGAACAGCAATATCCTGCAGCATAGCCTTACGTCGATCGCCAAAGCCTGGAGCCTTAACGGCTGCAACTTTAACGATACCACGCATATTGTTAACCACTAGCGTTGCTAGGGCTTCACCTTCAATGTCCTCAGAAATAATCAGCAATGGACGACCAGCTTTGGCAACGGACTCCAGTATCGGTAGTATTTCACGTATGTTTGAAATCTTTTTATCAACTAACAGAATTAACGGGCTGTCTAGCTCGGCAACCATTGTATCTGGCTTATTCATGAAGTATGGAGAAAGGTAGCCACGGTCAAACTGCATACCCTCTACAACCGACAGCTCATTTTCTAGACCGGTGCCTTCTTCGACCGTAATTACGCCTTCTTTGCCAACTTTTTCCATAGCTTCAGCAATGATATCACCAATAGCGTTATCAGAGTTAGCAGAGATGGTACCTACTTGAGCAATAGCTTTGGCGTCAGCACATGGCTTGGACAAATTTTTTAGCTCTTTGACAACAGCAATTGTCGCCTTGTCTATACCACGCTTTAGATCCATCGGATTCATACCAGCAGCAACGGCTTTTGAGCCTTCACTAACAATCGACTGAGCTAAAACTGTAGCTGTAGTAGTACCGTCGCCTGCATCATCGTTGGCACGGGAGGCAACGTCCTTAACCAGCTGGGCACCAATATTTTCGAAATGATCTTCTAGTTCAATTTCTTTGGCAACAGAAACGCCATCTTTAGTAATGGTTGGCGCACCAAAGCTTTTTTCTATAATCACATTGCGACCTTTTGGACCTAAAGTCGCTTTTACTGCATCAGCTAAGACGTTAACACCAGTCAGCATTTTTTTGCGGGCAGAATCGCCAAATCTAACTTCTTTAGCAGCCATGATGGATATTCCTTAAATTTTTTAAAGTCACGAAAATATGCGAGAAAATTATCCCTCTAGTACAGCAAGGATCTCGTTCTCAACCATTATTAATAAGTCTTCGCCGTCAACTTTGACAGTATTACTACCGGAGTAAGGGCCGAAAACAACCTTATCACCAACTTTAACGGCTAGTGCGCGCACTTCACCATTTTCTAAAGTCTTGCCTGGGCCTGCTGCGACGATCACACCGTGATTAGCTTTTTCAGCAGCCGAACCTGGCAAAACTATACCGCCAGAGGTTTTCTTTTCTTCTTCGCTGCGACGGATGACGACGCGGTCGTGCAAAGGACGAAGCTTGCTCATTGTCGATTTCTCCTAACTTATGTTTTCATCGGCCGGAATCAGTACCGGCTGGTTATAGTCCGGCTATGCCGGTCGCGCCTTGCTAAGCAAGGAACGGAAGTTTTTTTAAGTGACACCACCAAAAACCTTGCGGTAATAGTTATATAGGGGCGCATAAGTTTATTGCAAGAAGACGAGATAGATTTTTTTGTTTTTTTTACCTTTAACAGAAACAGCACGAAAATCGTTGAATGCTGTAAAGGGCATTACAGTTATTTACTGTAGCGATGTTCAAACTCACCTTCGATTACATCACCTTTGCAATCAAACGTATCGTGTATATACGGGCTGCTACGGTATGATGTATCATTGCCGAATGCATGATGGCACGTCTTGCTAACCAATAGCTTACAGGTAAATAGCAACAATATACTCAGACCAACTGCGTCACTAATAAAGCCAGGCAGGATCAATAGGCAGCCGGCTAAGGCTGCCATCAAGCCTGTCAGCATAGGCTGTGCAGGCAGCTTTCCACGACTTAAGCTTTTACTGACTCGCAGAACTGTAGTCAGGCCGGCAATACGCAGTACTAAAAAACCTAGCATAGAGCCGAGTATTATTAATAATACTGCAGGAAAAAAACCAATCGTACTGCTGACTTGAATGAATACAAATAGCTCTAACAATTGGGATAATAGAAACAGCAATAAAAAATTACGCATTAAATTACTCCTTAACGCAAGATACCTTACATGATCACCTTGAATAACATCGTCATTTCATGCATGCAAGTTTTAGAAACCTTTTTTGACTATACTTTAGCATAAACTAAGAAAACTAGGGTTTAGCAAAATTTATTTTCAGTTGTTTTAAAACGCTACAAGGCAAAACCCAGGCCGAAACCAGCTAGTTGCACTGATGAATATTTCACTGTTAATCTAGTCAATTGTATCAACTCAGTAAATCACACCAAATATCTTTATCCCAAAAAGTAAAAAATTGTGAGTCTTTGCAGCTAGCTAACTGATTCGTGCAAAATAACAATTTAACCTTTAGCGGCCACTTCGGCAGATATTTGATCTACAAGTTTTTTATCTTTAGTAAAATAGAGTGGTCACTCTACCGCTGACACTTCATTAGTCTTTCGCTGATCTACTAGAATAGTATAGCACTCAAAATCTTTTTTGCAGGTTATGGTGTGATTCAAGATATAACTCACCTGGATAATCGAACGAGCATTGCTCATTAAGCATATACAACACCATTGAGTTTAAATGAAACCTTTGCATACATTCAGTTAATACTGAAATCGCTCCACGATATTCCTTAAACCAACGCACTTGTGCGCTCCTAACAACTTACAAATTCACTATATACACTACCTGTGGTGTTAAATTTTGACAGGATGTCGCGTTTATGTGAGTATATCTCAAAACAAGATCATCAGAAAATTATATAGGCTGCATTAAGTAGCTGCAGAAAGTCTGACATAAACATACTAAGCTATACGCTATACAGTTTAGTATATCGTATTTAGGTTAATTTGCAATTATCTTAAAGGCAAGTTTCGACTACCTAGTTACCTTGTAACGTCAACTTATTTAAATATCATCAGGAGTAATATAACTACTAGGCGAGCTGAATAGTGACAAGCGGCTCACTCATTGTCTTGACACTAATAGACTAAGACCTACACAGACTGAACTGCTGGTGAAATAATTGTTTCACTGCATTAAATATGCCAGCAGATATGCTGGCAAGAATATAGAAACACTGCTGATACTGAAGCAGTGTGGAGTTTTGTACAATATCAGTGAGTTCGAAAAAATTAGCTCAAAAGACGTTATCGTTTTCATGATAACCGATGCTAGTTATAAAATTTGTATTTTATTTAATTATTAACATGGTTACAAACTGGTGTTTTACAAACAAAAATATAACGATACTCATAGTAAATCATTAGTGCTTCTTTGAAAGCCAGGTAAAATTAGCTATATTTTCTTTTTGTCTAAAATTAAAATTTGTGCTAGACAGCCACATATTGAAATGGCTTCTTAAAAAAACACTAAGTTATCTGTACCTTAAGTGTTTGGTGTGCCGGTAGATAATATGCTTTAAGCCTTGAACTAAAGTACGTATTTGCGTAACCAATACATTAAGTATTTTGAATAATAGTATTTGATACTTGATGTGGTGTTAGCGCCTCTAGTAAGACATAACAGTTATAGCGTACACCTTGTTTCCGTAAATCTGAGGCATACTTCTATAACCTATACACAATAAAATCTCATTTATTACGCTTATCGCCTATATAAAATTTTTGACGTTAACCACATTTATTTTATTGTTCGGATTCTCTGTAGGTTTTTACCTTAGATATTAGTGTTTTGACGCCTTGTTGTGATTGCCAGAAACTGACGTAACCAGTGAAGGTACCTACTAGGTTTGCCTACGTCTTGAGGTAAGTCTAGTCGCTACTATTTGGATTGGAACGACGGTCAAATCTTGGTTAATACTTGATCAAACACTAGTCACTTTATATGGCAGTCAGCATATAATTCTATAGTCTGCAAAACACTTGCTTTAACTTGCTTTAATTAATTTGCCATTCCCTGTCATTGTCCACCTTATGCTTAAGACACCCAAACATTGCAGTAGACACTTATCTGCCTGGAAATAAGCCAACAACAATAGTTGGCTGGCCAAAGGCCACTAACCATATACCAAGTTATCGCATTATTATCCTATTAGCTAAGGACGACGCAGTTTTATTTGCTAAAGGTTTCAAATTGATTATTTTGAACTATAAACGCTCAACCTGAAGCAGCACTTACGTACTATTCTAAGTATTCATGATATCAGCTCTACCGAGAGTAGAGCATGCTACATATGTGAACTAGACGTATCACTACGCACCTAGCTACAGATTAACCACTATAGCTTCGCGCATCAAATTAACTCGTATTTATACTAACAATGTTAGTAGTATCAAATACAGCAATATTCATCCAGCCACACAACACTAATTTTAATAGCGTGTTTTACACAGAACAAGCTAATTAGAATTACTGCTAGAGCGTTACACAAGCCTGCATATCTTCTCCCCGTTACCGCTAAGTACAGACTATTTTGGCTGTACTTAGTGGTAACGGGGTCAAATGATGTTATCATGCGTTACTGATAGTAATGCATGCTATTGCTCAGATTGATGACGACCTATAACGTGTCTGACACATATAGGTAAGCATAATAACTAGCGTATGCTACATCAATTAAAGTTTTACCAAAAAAAACTAGATCACAGGGTCTAGCAAAATCTTCAGCATGACTATCGATCCTCCTCATGGTTGACATAAGGAGCGGTGAATCATGCGTTTCAACATCGTGCTAATTTTGTTTATTGACAACGCCGCATTAGTCACCACCAAACTATTTATTATATGATGCTTTTCAACTTGTCGCATCAAACTAACCTCTAACCTTTAGCTATCTAATACGCATTATTAAACTCCATCTTGCTATTACAGCTGTACTTGATTAATAGCTATTCGCTAGTAATAAAACAGATTCTTCTCAAAACTTTTCATCATCACCTGCCTCTTCAGTGAAATTACACTATTCCTGATTGTCCTTGTTGCCATATATTGATTTTAGGAAAGTATATGAACTAGACTAATTCATTCCACTAAGCAGTGAATGCGCTTTGCCTAACATAATAGTTAGCTTATTAACAATAGCATTGTTGTATTATTTAACATAGTTACATTATTATTGACATATATGCTATATTTTAAAATAAGCAGAATCACATATCTAGCTCACTATAGAAAGAAATATAACACCATCCTCATGCCTATACTAAAGCTCGCAACTACTAGTATGAATCAAAGCTCTTTAACAAGTTCAAGCAGTTAATAATGGCCTCTCTAATGCGCACCAGCCAATACTTACTCGCTACACAGAAAGAAACACCTTCCGATGCAGTTGTAATTAGTCATCAGCTGATGCTACGTGCCGGCATGATACGTAAATTAGCCTACGGCCTTTACACTTGGCTACCAATGGGCTTAAAGGTGATACGTAAAGTTGAAGCTATCATTCGCGAAGAAATGAACGCCGCAGGCTCTCTAGAAGTGTTGATGCCAAACATGCAACCGGCTGAACTGTGGCAAGAATCAGGACGCTGGACAGCTTATGGCTATGAGTTGTTATGCTTCAAAGACCGTCATGACCGTGATTTCTGCATAGGCCCGACCCACGAAGAAGTTATAACTGACCTAATACGTAACGAACTAAGCAGCTATAAGCAACTACCACTGAATCTGTATCAGATCCAAACCAAGTTTCGTGACGAAATTCGCCCACGCTTTGGCTTAATGCGTAGTCGCGAGTTTCTTATGAAGGATGCCTATTCGTTCCATGCTGACCAAGCTTCACTACAAGTCACCTACGACCGTATGCAAACAGCCTACCGTAATGTGTTTACGCGCCTTGGCCTAAAGTTCCGCCAGGTTGAGGCTAGCAACGGCTCTATAGGTGGTGCTAGCTCCCACGAATTTCACGTACTAGCCGAGTCCGGTGAAGACTGTATTGTTTTTAGCAACGGCTCTGACTACGGAGCGAGTATAGAGAAAGCCGAAGCCGTGCCACGCAAAACCGTACGCCAGACACCAACTGAAAGACTGCGTTTGGTAGACACGCCTGAGATTAAGACTCTCTCAGCCCTCGTAGAGAAATTCAATCTACCAATTGAAAAAACCATAAAAACCCTAATCGTGCATGCCGAAGAAAAAGGTAAATTAATTGCCCTAGTTATTCGTGGCGACCATGAACTCAACAAAATCAAAGCCGCCCAGCAACCTAGCGTAGCCGACCCACTAGTCATGGCTACTAATGCTGAACTATGTAATATTATTAATGCTAGTGCATGTTTACTCGGCCCGCTAAACATGCCGATACCAATCATAATTGATCGCTCAGTTGAGCTAATGAGCGACTTTAGTGTCGGTGCCAATATCGATGACAAATACTATTTCGGCGTAAACTGGGAACGTGATCTACCAATTCCACACGTGGCTGACCTGCGTAATGTTGTCGCTGGTGACCCAAGCCCAGACGGCAAAGGTACCTTAGAAATTAAGCGCGGCATCGAGGTTGGACATACCTTCCAGCTAGGTAACAAGTACAGCAAGGCTATGAAGTGTGAAGTGCTAAGCAAAAACGGCACACCGATCATTCTTGAAATGGGCTGCTACGGTATTGGTGTATCACGTGTAATTGCGGCTGCTATTGAGCAAAACAACGATAAAAAAGGCATTATCTGGAACGACGCTATGGCACCATTTCAAATAGCTCTGGTACCGCTAAACTACGAAACTAAGCAAATACGTGAAGTTACCGATAAGCTTTATGCTGAACTAACAGCTGCTTGTTTTGAAGTTTTGCTCGATGATCGAGATAAACGCACTAGCCTTGGTATCAAGTTTACTGATATGGAACTAATTGGCATTCCACACCGTATCGTGGTAAGTAGCCGCAGCTTAGCTAACGGCAATCTAGAATACAAAAGCCGGATTAAAGCCAAAGCTCAATTATTGCCGATAGCTGATGTGCTGTCTTTTCTTCAAGCACGCATTCATCGCTGAAACCTATATTTTAAAAAAATCATTTTAAGTGAAATGCTATGGCTGCAGCAGTTACTATACATGGCAAAAAGTTGTACTACTACAGAATTACAACACTGTAAGTATAAAATTTAGTGTAGCGAATATCATTCTGCTCACAAGCCTTATAAATTAATGCAAGCAAACGAAAAATGCTAAAATTATTATAACTGTAAGTTTTTTATAAGAAGAACACCTGTAAGGTTATTTACTATTAAGATTACTGCACATTCTAATAAACATGGCGCAGGTTTTTATTGTGAGATACTTCCTAGCGTGTAGCCTCTGCGGTAAATGCTGATAATAATCAAATACATAATTTCGTTCTTAACAATTTACCTACTAGCAAATAAGTGGCTTGCTAGCTTATGGCATCGACAGTATTAACTAGCTAGCAAATACATACCTCTAAGGCTATATGCAAGAGTGAAACCTATTGTGACAAGCGCAGTTAGTATTCAATGTCACTCTAGGGCGAGTGCCAGGTATAGATCACTGGCAACAAACAAGCTAATGAGTTAACCACTGACTGCAACATCATACTGCGTTTGAACTGTCCGATCAGACTAGGTAACTACCCATTTTTTTACTAAAAAGAATTTACACTGCTTTCACGCCTATAAAATTAGTGTAGAAAAATAACCATAACGATATGCGTCATAACTCAACCATGATGTTTACCGACCCCTCACGCAAAGTATTACTGGAAGTCATAACTGGATTGATGATGATTAAAAGAAAATAAAACCAGCTAGTCAGTGGAAAACATAGTGTCAAAATACCTGGCTAGATTAGCCTCATATCTTGGCCTTATATATAGCAACCAACACAACGCCTGCGTACACAAAACTTTGATGCAGTTTTACTGAGGTAAATCAACTGTTTATTTTTTGATCTAAAGATCAAGCGATCTCACCCATTAATTTCTAATCCCAATCACTATACTAGCTTGCGCTTAAGATTAATCGCCTAATTAATAATTACTGATAACTATTTAAATTTTTACTATCTTGGCTTACTCTAAGGCGGTCTAAAGAATTTTATCAAACATTGTGCGTACAAACAGCTTATCCACGCGATCATTGCTGTTAATGTATACTGAATGGTTATCAATTTTACGTATGTATCCTTTAAATACTCTCTGCTAAAACTGTCAATTGTTAGTGAGCTTTAAGTTATGCCATATAAATATAAGTGTAACTCAACGAAAAATTTATAGTACAATATACTGCTTATATTGAAGCAGTAGTGATTTGAGTCTGCCTTTTACATATCAACATGTATTCTATTCTTAATCAACATTAATTCATCAATAGAACAAAACCCTTAACTATACTAACTCTAAAGCCTGTAAAGGCTATTTGATCAAGCTACTAAATTAATCGTAAAACACTTTTTAATCACATGTTGACATATATATATTTCTCTGTGAAAATGTCAATATTCAGACGCGGGATGGAGCAGCTTGGTAGCTCGTCGGGCTCATAACCCGAAGGTCGCCGGTTCAAATCCGGCTCCCGCAACTAAATGCTAGATATCAAAAAAGATATTCGCAAGAGTAGCCTTTTGATATCTAGCATTTAGTTCATTCTGACAGAATAGTATATTCTTAACATCTTTCATAAAACTTTAAAGATTCTATAACCAATAGCTATTAACAGTTAAATCTAGCAGTAAACATTAATCTTTATAAGTATTTTATTCATATGAATGGATATATTGAAGACGGACCATTAGTCTATCGTGCACAATAAATAAAATGATCGTACGCTCCATCTCGTTTTATTGTCTGAACCACAAGGCACTATTAATGGATACACACAACTAATTACCATTAATAGTGTGTATTGACTGGATCTATTAAGCAAATCTCAGCAACCAGTGTGGCAAATTACAAATCTGCTGTTGTTCACAATAGTTTTGATCGCCTAACGGCATCAACTAAAGAAGTTGGTGTCTTAATGTCTTCTATGATCAGATCCTAAAAACGCTAAAACTTAGCCTCACTAAATAACTTGTTAATTGCATCCAACACTTAATTTGTATTTGCTGCCAACTGCTCTCAGTAGAAGCACAGGCCTAGCCATACAACTAGGCATGTTTGTATTAGTAAATATTATTTTGTAACTACTCATTAATGCGGCAGGTTTGACTGACGCTACTATTTTTATATGTTATTATCATAAACCTATACCATGCAGCTCTCTAATTTATTAGAGCATCTGTTAAACATAATATATGGGTATACTCCGTTATGTATTTAGCGTATGAACATATTTACAATAATCTAGCTGATAATCTTCAATAATACACTCAATATCACGATCTTACTACTATATCAAATATATCATGTAATTTTACCGTAGCTGATCATTTATATATTCATACTACCAAACAAAACATATCGTCTATTTTAATCTGAAAATAATTTACTGATTACTTCAAACCTAACTACACCTGTAATTAGAGCTGCACTAGTTATTCATGCAGCTTAGTCATGCTGTTTTCTAGCGCAACACAGGCAAACTACTAAAACTTAGTAAATATTAATCTCTCAATTCTACAGAAACTGATTGATGCCTTACGCTCCAGCTCTAGCCTGCTAGGTACTCTGTATTTATTCATTAAAGTTGATTACTTACATAAAAAGTACTGATCATAACGCTGCTGCTTACCTGTCAAGATACTATAAATCAACTATACATAGTAATTTATCTTAGACACTAACATCCCGCATACAATTCGCTAACTACTAAACGCAGCAGTTCTACCGATAACTTTGTCGTTAATTTGGCTATTGCGTAACCTGTTTACCAGTCAGTATTTTAAATAACTATAAAACTAGAAAACACTAAATCAGTTATTACCACTACTTCGGGCCCACGCTCCGAGCACCTCAAACAACACCACCACACATGACGTAATGTACTTCAACAGATAGCATGAAAATGTCGAATACCATAATCGTAAACACGCAATAAGCTGAGTTACTATAAGCTCAAAATAAGCTAAACTCGAAGTATTTTTTATCTAGATATGCATAGTAATTATGCATTATATTACAACAAAACAACAACCTCTAGTTATAGATATTAAGCTTATGCATGCAGCTCTACATACTCGAAGATGCTATTTTTACATGATAATAGTTTAGTGCTTCTTTAATTAACAGATTAATATTTATCATCTCAATCACAAATTAATAATTTTGAAATAGTTACTTTCAATAAAACTGCATCTATTTTAAATAACTGACCATAATGTAAAGGCTAATTTTAGTTTTAGCTTTCTAAAACTGTTCAAGATTGACGTAAGCCAGTATAAGATTACAACATGATAAACAATAATAGACTTATTTAACTATTAAGTAATGATCCACTATTTTAGTGGTTTATAGTTAGCGCATATAATACTTAACCATATACCAGGCAAAGCACTAAGTGCTTATACTTACGCTGTACGAACAAAAAAAGACCTGAACTATAAAAAACAGATATCATGCTAGAACACAATAATAAACAAACTACATTAAAGAAGATTGACACTTATGCATTACGTATCTATACTTCTATGCTGAGCTAAGTAAATTCAACACTATAATTCACAAGAAAACCTATGAAAATTTCAGACACTGAAATGTAGAGTCTTTATTGTTATGTTTATAATTTCGAATACTATTATTGATTAACATACGGAAAATAACAGCATAAACACGCATGTTATCGTTTATCCATAAAATAATAAATATTACTAACTAGCCATGAATCAAACAGGTAGCGATATTTTCTGTATATGCGATTTACCTTAAAGAGGCTGACTAGAATTAAAGTTTTGACTAATAAAAGTTTGCATTACTTGTAAGTTATTAGGTAAAACAGTGTAATGTTCTTCACGCTCAAATAAATCAGCTAAGTGCTCTGGTAACTCTAATGCCTTGTTAAATCCTGCCTTCTCTACCGCTTCAGGGAATTTAATTGGGTGAGCTGTGCCAAGGATTACCATTGGAGTGTTTAGGCTACGACGACAGTCACGCGCGGCCTTCACACCAATAGCGGTGTGCGGATCAAGCAGCTTACCGGTCTGGGCATATACCTCAGCGATAGTTTTACAGGTCTGGATATCATCCACGGCTAAAGAATCGAATAGCTTACGGATTTCTATCCAGCGTCCCTGCTCAATACTGAAGCCGCCACCTTGCTTCAAGCTAATTACTAATTTAGCTAAAACAACGCTATTACGGCTATATATGTCAAACAGTAGGCGTTCAAAGTTCGACGCAACCATGATGTCCATTGATGGCGACAATGTTACGTGCATGGTGTCCTTGATGTATCGGTTGCTGCTAATGAATCGGTGTAAAATATCGTTACGGTTAGTAGCGACGATCAACTGGTTAATCGGCAAGCCCATATTGCGAGCTAAATAACCGGCAAATATATTACCGAAGTTACCGGTTGGTACAGAAAATGATACTGAGCGCGCTGGGCCGCCCAATTGTAGAGATGCGTAAAAATAGTAAACGATCTGAGCCATGATCCGCACCCAGTTAATTGAGTTCACAGCTATTAGACGCTTGCCGCTGAGGAAGCTTTGGTCAGCAAAGCTGCTTTTAACCATTTCTTGACAGTCATCAAAATTACCCTTAATCGCAATATTGTGGATTTTCTTACTGAAAACAGTAGTCATTTGGCGACGCTGTATTTCCGATACTCGCTGATGCGGATGCAGAATAAAAATGTCGACATTTTCGCAATGCTTGCAGCCTTCGATAGCAGCTGAGCCAGTATCGCCAGAAGTAGCGCCAAGAATCACCACAAGTTTAGCGCATCTTTCTAGCACGTAGCCTAGTAAGCGACCAAGCAATTGCAGGGAAAAGTCTTTAAATGCTAAAGTAGGACCGTGAAACAGTTCAAGTACCCATTCGTTGCTGTTTAGTTGACACAGTGGCGCAACAGCTTTGTGGGAAAACACACCATATGTTTCTTCTATAATTTTTTTGAAGTCTGCGTCTGGAATACTACCAGTAACGAATTGGCGCATCACTCTGAATGCTAACTCATTGTATGGTAACCCGACCCATGAAGCGATTTCTTTATGTGTAAAACGTGGCAAGTTTTCTGGCACATATAGACCACCATCGCTAGCCAAACCTGCTAGTAGGGCCCCTTCTAAACTTAAGGACGGCGCATGGCCACGAGTGCTGATATAACGCATAACTGGCTTCTCTAGAATACTCTAAACAAAGGCCGCTCAAATTTGTAGCGAGAACTATTGTTACTTAATGATTAATTGAGATATTCGACACGGATACGCACTACCGATCCAACTACGCCGTGCAATGCTTCCAGTGCAGTAATAGCATTGTTGATATGCTGCTCAAGCACGCGATGAGTAAGCAAAATCATCGGTACTAAACCGTCCTGTGCCTCAACTTCTTTCTGCATGATCGACTCAATATTAATACCGCGCTCTGACAAAATGCGCGCCACTTGAGCTAATACGCCAGGATGATCTTTAGCTTGAATACGTAGGTAGTAAGCACTTTCACAGGCTTCGATCGGAAGGATCGGATGGGCTGACAATGAGTCAGGCTGAAAAGCTAAGTGCGGTACACGGTTTTCTGGATCACTGGTCATAGCACGAACCACGTCTACCAAGTCAGCAATGACAGATGAAGCAGTCGGTTCCATACCAGCGCCGGCACCATAAAACAGGGTAGAACCTGCGGCATCACCGTTGACCATTACGGCATTCATCACACCATTCACGTTAGCTATCAAGCGATCAGCTGGAATCAGTGTTGGATGTACGCGCAATTCTATACCGGACGCAGTACTACGTGCCACACCCAAGTGTTTAATGCGGTAACCTAAGGCTTCAGCGTAACTGACATCCGCAGTAGTTAGCTTAGTGATACCTTCAGTATAAACCTTATCAAATTGCAATGGTATACCAAAGGCGATAGACGCTAAGATGGTTAGCTTGTGTGCCGCATCTATACCTTCTACGTCAAACGTAGGGTCGGCTTCAGCATAGCCTAGAGTCTGAGCTTCGGCTAACACATCTTCAAAGGTACGACCTTTTTCGCGCATTTCTGTGAGGATAAAATTACCAGTGCCATTAATAATGCCGGCTACCCAATTAATACGGTTAGCAGATAATCCTTCACGAATCGCCTGAATCACAGGGATACCACCAGCTACAGCTGCTTCAAACGCAACAATTACACCATGCTCACACGCCTTAGCGAAAATTTCGTTACCGTGCACAGCGATTAGTGCTTTATTAGCAGTAACTACGTGTTTACCATTTTCAATAGCTAGCAACACTAGATCGCGAGCTACAGTATAGCCGCCAACTAACTCAATAACAATATCTATTTCATCGTTAGCAGCCAAAGCAAAGACATCGTTGGTCATCACTATACCGGTAGTTTGAAACTGAGGCTTTGATGTACGCGTGGCAATTTGTGCAACTTTAATTCCACGCCCAGCACGACGGGAGATTTCTCCAGCATTACGCTGAAGCACGTTAAAAGTGCCACTACCAACGGTTCCCAACCCACAAATTCCTACTTTAACCGGTTTCACTAATAAACCTCCTATTAAATAACCGACGCTAAATTCGTCATAAAAACAGCCACACAACTACGACCTTTAATTTAATAACCAGTCTATAAATTAGCTAGCTATCATAGCTAATAATTCAACAATACCGGCTTACTTAGCACTCAGCACTAATCTGGTAACTTATGCCACAAGCTAATAGCCAAGAATAACGTAACCGTTCAACAAAGCAATGGGCAGTATAGTATTTACACCAATCGACTTAACCAATGACTAATTACTTAAAAATTAAGATAGCGCATTTAGTTGTTTTAATTTTCCAGCAATTGACCATTATGTCTATAACTACTTTCTTGTCAATGAAACATCATTGAGGACTTCTAATGGTTTATTGCTAGGCGTACTTACTAAAGCTGTAATATAAAAATGCAACATAGCACAACATATTAATGTTTACCTTAATTCTATGCTGATACTTCTGCATGTTATTTGTAGCAGTACAGACAAATGGTATAAGTGAATATGTAGATCTTGATTTTGGTTTTGTTAATAGCCTAATCAATTAAGATTGCTAGTGACTAAAACACCGTCAAGTAGATTAAAACTTTTAAAGCGCTCAACCTTCTTGGTTAGGTTAACTAGCCCTCTATCTTTGCGCTGAAAATAAATAACCATAACTATATTCAGGCTATGAAAGTTAATACAAAACGAGTAATTATCGCTATGAACCTTACACTTATGCAGACTGATTTCTTGTTTCGCATTAATGCATTTGATCGTAGTATTGCATTATAAGCTAAGATTAACTCTTACGAATCGTTTACTTGGCGGTGTCATCAGCAACAATAAGGTTGGGCATTATTACAAAAAACTACAATGGCAATAATCTGAATTAGATGTACTGTAAATTCTTAAAAACCGCAAAAGTAGGCGTGGCGCACCTATCTAAAAAACATAACTATATACTTATATAGTGAAGCACATCAAGCTATGCTAACTAACACAAACTACCACAGTTGAATGTAAACAGTTTGTAGCAAGATCAATTAATGTTTTCAATTACGCTGGTTAATAATGTGCAGTATATATACTGCAGACCTGTTAGTGCGATCTAGATATATATCTAGATCGTAAATAAGTCGCTGTGCCTTATTAGTACTTACACTACTAGGCAAATCCGTGCCATGGTTAGGTAAACGGACGACGAATGCATTTGCGCAAGATATGCGACAAGCAAGTCTTGCCAATCCTTGCAAACCTCACTTAGTGCTTAATACTATGCTAAAATACTTGGTCGTTCTTCTGCGCTATACGCAGACTGGATAATAGTAAATAACCAAGTCGCCGACTAAGCATTTCACTGCTAGCACTATGCATACAGCACTTTATCTATAAGCTGTTTCATCCATCATAAACACCAATCGTTACTTTCTGCATTTAGTAATTACGTGCAGCATGCCATAGTGCAGGTAACTTGTTCTAGAGTCAGCTAAATCAGTCACATAAGCCACAGAGGCGTAGAACATATCGAGAGTAGCGCTAGCACGTTGGCACTAGGTGGCTTTATATAATTCTATTATGGTGAACAAAGCATTTATATATAAACTTCTGACAAAGATTTTAGCAAACATCTACTAAACTTAGACATATTGATTTGCAAAGTTTAAGCCAATCATGATCAATTTTTTCTAATAGAAAAGTAATTATAAGAGTTGTGCACACTAAACAAAAATGATTTAGTTGAATGAGGCTCGTAGTTTTATTCAAAACGCCAAGCTAGATATTCTACAATCTATTCACGATACGTATTAATAAGTTCAAAAAAATTTTTTTTGAAAATTAACTATTAAGCGATGCTCAGATAGCGATAATAAGCATGTCTAGCGTATTGCTTAATACATTTTTTATCATTATACGGCATCAAAGATGCCGGTTGATAATGGGATGATCCATTATGGATATAAAACTAAAAGCAGTAAACAACAAAGTTTTGCTAGTGGTGCACTATTGCAATCAACTCGTTCTAGATACATCCAAAATTCAAGCGATACTAGTACTGGGCACTTATTATTATCGATCATCGCAAAATGAACACTTCTTGGATTGTGTCTGCAGTTGTCAGCACTCATGTATTTAATAAATACTGCATCTTTTTACTTCTATAACAGTACTACCAGACAGAACATGATAGTAGTTTGTGTTCGTCGCAAACACAACTTTAGTAACATGGGTACTAGACAGATCAATGCGATGCTAGCTTTTTTTCAAAACTAGTGACCATGAATAAATATTAGGCATCAAAGGCAGTATAATAGCTGCCTTTGATGCCTAACTCAACTGCAATTAATATAGTTTTTCTTTGATACGAGCAGCTTTACCGAATAAGTCACGCAGATAATATAGCTTAGCTTTACGTACATCACCGCGACGCTTAATGGTTATGCTATCAATTTGCTGACTATAAGTCTGAAAAGTACGCTCTACGCCAATGCCGTTAGAGATTTTGCGAACAGTGAAAGCACTATTCACACCACGGTTACGCTTAGCGATTACTATACCTTCAAAAGCTTGAAGACGCGCACGATCACCTTCTTTTACTTTTACCTGAACAACAATAGTGTCTCCTGGAGCAAACACAGGCATCTCTTTTGTTATCTGTTCTGCTTCAAGTGCAAGGATGATTTTGTTAGTCATATTGTAATCCTAGTAAGTCAGTGGACTTGCTATCGATAAGATAGCCACTATTCGTTATGCACGAGAATATATTCTTCAAGCAGTTTCTTTTCTTCTCTAGAAAGCAAGCGATCTTCCAGAAGGTCAGCACGCCGTTCATAAGTACGACCAAGAGACTGCTGTAAACGCCAGCGCCGGATGCGTACGTGGTTGCCGCTTAGCAATACGTCAGGAACATGACGATCCGCATATATTTTTGGTCTAGTGTAATGCGGACAGTCTAGCAAGCCATCCGTAAAAGAGTCTTCCTCCGCAGATTCTGCATGCCCCAAAGCTCCAGGTAGCAGACGTGTAATCGCATCTATTAGGACCATTGCTGGCAACTCACCGCCAGATAAGACGTAGTCTCCAATTGACCACTCTTCATCTACATAAGCCTCAATAAATCGCTCATCAATGCCTTCGTAGCGACCAGCAATCATAATTAAAGCTTTCTCATTCGCCATTTTACGTACAGCAGTCTGTGTCAGTTGACGACCTTGGGGAGACAGATAAATTACTTTCGCCTTTTGCTTTGCGGCTGCCTTAGCCGCAACGAGTGAGTCTTCGAGAGGCTTTATTTGCAGCACCATACCTGGACCGCCGCCAAATGGGCGGTCGTCAACAGTGTGATGTCTGTCTGACGTGTAGTCTTGTGGATTCCAATAAGTTAGCCGCAATAGCCCATGTCTCACTGCCTTACCAGTAATTCCATACTCGCTAATAGCGGAAAATATCTTAGGAAATAAACTGATTACTTCAATATTTAAATTAGACACGCTTAAAAGTCAGCATCCCAGTCTACCTTCATTTCACCAACTGCTAAATTGACGGCTAATATGCATTGCTCAGTATATGGCAAAAGACGTTCGCGATTGTCTAAGCTACCAGTGCAAGACTTGACTACTATTACATCATTGGCGCCAGTTTCTAAAACATAATCGATTTTCCCAAGTAACTGTCCAAGCTGATCAATAACCTTTAAACCAATTAGTTGATACCAATAATACTCGCCATCGGTTAATGCAGGAAATAAGTTGCGATGTACACAGACATCATAGCCGGCTAGAAGCCGAGCATCTTCACGATTCTCTAAACCTTTCAGCTTTGCAATTAGGAATTTATGGCTCCAGCGTCCACCGGCCAGCTCAACTTGCTTAGCACTTAGTCCACGCTTGAGCGTCCAAGTTTTATACTGCAAAGAATCTTTCGTTGGATTAATAAAAGAATACACCTTGACTTCACCACGAACGCCATAGCTAGAGTAGATCTTACCGATAATAATTAAATTATCAACCACAGCTAGCGTCGCGTTCATATTGCTTACTTAAGCTGCAGCATTAACTGAATCCTTTAATAATTTAGTAACGCGTGCAGTTGGCTGCGCGCCAACACTCATCCAATAGGCTATGCGCTCTTGGTTTACGAACAGACGAACTTCTTGGCCACAAGCAATAGGGTTAAAAAAACCAACATGCTCTTTGTGCGAACCGTCACGCGGGTTACGGCTATCGGTTACAGTTAAATAGTAAAATGGGCGTTTTTTAGCGCCGCCAAGGGCAAGGCGAATTGCTAGCATGTGAACATAGTTCCTATAAGTCAGTGCTGTAAAGCTCAATACATAGCAATCAATAAATAATTGAAAGTATATATTATATAATTAAAAGGTATCCAGCATTTTGCAAATTGTCTTATTCTAAAGGCTATCATCTAAAATAGAAAAAAATTTTATTTAACTAACGGACATCTTACTAAATATCATATGTTACTGTGGGCAAAATAAAGCAAAAACTATAACTTAAAGTTCTAAAGCTTTACCTTTTCGACACACTACCGCTAATACTGTGCATTATTTTGGCCATACCTCCTTTCGTGGAGAATGTCTTCATCATATTTTGCATCTGCTTGTGTTGCTTGATCAATCGACCTATGTCTTGCACTTGAGTGCCGGAACCCATAGCAATCCGACGCTTACGTGAAGCGCTGATTAGCTCAGGATTACGGCGTTCATATGTGGTCATAGAATTGATGATAACCTCCATCTGCTTGAGTTGTTTCTCTGCTGCGCCATGAACATTACCAATTTGCAGCAGATTCACGCCATCTATTTTTGGTATCTTATCTATCAGGCTACTCAGGCCGCCTATATTTCTCATTTGGTGTAACTGATCACGGAAGTCTTCAAGATCGAAACCATTGCCCTTCTTCAATTTTTTAATAAGCTTGTCAGCTTTATCTTTCTCAAACGTGGCTTCAGCTTGCTCGATCAGGCTGAGTACATCACCCATACCGAGGATGCGTGAAGCGATACGCTTAGGGTGGAACAGCTCAAGTGCTTCACTCTTCTCGCCCATCCCAATATATTTAATCGGTTTACCAGTAATAGCCTTCACCGATAGCGCTGCACCGCCACGAGCATCACCGTCAACTTTAGTTAGGATCACGCCGGTTAGAGGTAAAGCTTCGCCGAAGGCCTTAGCAATATTAACCGAATCCTGTCCAGTCATGGCATCAACTACAAATAATGTTTCAATAGGGTTAATCACAGCATGCAGAGCCTTAATCTCCATCATCATTTCTTCGTCTATATGCAAACGACCAGCAGTATCAACAATGACCACATCGATGCATTTTATCTTAGCTTCTTTAATAGCATCGCCCGCGATGTCAACTGGCTTTTGGCTCATGGTAGACGAAAAAAAGGTTGCACCAACTTGGATCGCGAGCATTTCTAGCTGCTTGATAGCTGCTGGACGGTATACGTCAACCGATACTAACATCACTGATTTTTTCTTATTTTTTTTAAGTAACAGTGCTAGCTTACCAGCGGTAGTAGTTTTACCTGCACCTTGCAGACCAGCCATCAGTAAAACTGCTGGCGGTACAGTACTAAGGTTCAAATCTTCGTTGACCACACCCATCATGCTTTCTAGTTCGGATTGAACAATCTTCACAAAGACTTGGCCAGGAGTCAGGCTACGAGATACTTCAGTACCAACTGCACGATTTTGGATCGAATTAATAAAATCCTTGACTACCGGTAAGGCTACGTCAGCCTCAAGTAGCGCTATGCGTACTTCACGCAGGGTATCTTTAATATTGTTTTCTGTCAGTTTAGCCTTGCCGCTTACATGGCGTAACGTCTGCGAGAAACGATCAGTCAAGTTTTTAAACATGTACGATCCTTCTAATTTCTATGGTAGACCGAGATAATATCAGCTCCAACTATAGTTAAGTTTTACGCTTATTAAAATAGCGCTTAGCTAATCTACGACACAATAGGTTACTTAATTATAGCGAAGAATACTCCTATAAACACCAGCTATCTGACTAGAGTCTCTTTCGTATGCACGCAGGTATGTGCCAAACTTAGCATTTTTCTGGCTTACATATCAGGATTTATGGTTCTCTTGTCACCTAATTTGCTATCTAGCTTTGCTGCTGCCATTTTATATACTGCTGCTACTTTCTATCAGGGTGCCAATTTAGCCCAAGGTAACAAGGCAGATAAAAATGTACTCATAGGTCTCGGCGTAGTCGCTTTGCTGGCTCACGCTATGTCTCTATTCACGCACTTGATAACACCTGCTGGCTTGGGCTTAGATTTTTTCAATGCCGCCAGTCTAATCGCCGCCGCCGTCATTGCACTAACTATGCTGGCCTGCTACTGTATTCCAGTCGAAAATCTACTAGTACTGTTATTCCCATTAGGGATGCTGACAGTTTTACTAGCACAATTAACTCCGACCGGCACCGTGCAGATGGTCAACGAAAAGCCAGGCATCCTAGCGCACATCTTACTGTCGATCTTGGCTTATGGCGTATTCACCATCGCAGTGTTCCAAGCTCTGCTCTTGCTGTTGCAAGACTATCAGCTTAAAAATAAACATCCGTCTAGACTAATAAAAAATTTTCCACCTCTACAAACTATGGAAAGCTTGCTATTTCAGTTTCTATTAGTCGGCTGGTCATTGCTGTCGCTATCGCTGATTTCCGGCTGGCTCTTTGTCGAAAACTTATTCGCCCAGCACTTAATGCATAAAACCATGTTGGCATGCTTAGCGTGGGCCGTATTCAGTGTTCTGCTATGGGGTCGTAACCGCCTCGGCTGGCGTGGACACAAGGCGATCCGCTGGACTCTAGCCGGTTTCTGCCTGCTAATGTTAGCCTATTTCGGCAGCAAGTTAGTTCGCGAATACATTTTGCATATTTAAATAGCAGCGATGTTAAGGATAAAACGCCTATTTAGCCTAATACTATTAGGTAGTACTTATAAATGGCAGCACCACAAACTCTGCCATTAGAACTAGCACAATAAACGATGCTATCGCTACGATGCACGCAATAACGACCAAATGCTGCTGCTTACTTGCTAAGTTTAGCATATGCCATCGCAGTTAGCTACATCTAAGATATGCCTGGCTTTGGCAAAAGCCAGTCTGCGTACAACTGAAAATCATATATCCGCTAGTATGGCTGTTTAATAGTATTAATTTGTTGTTACTGTACCTAATCCACGCACGGTCTAACTTAATAAAATTGCGATAAGAACTACTGGTCATGACAATGAATCAGAACCTATAGCTTAAGAAAATTGTACATTAGGTATCCACGCTTTAGGTGGTACTACGGTTAACGACATCCTGATTACTACGTAGTGAGATAGAAGGCATCAATTTAGATAATTCAGTCAAGGAAATCATAGAGCAACTATGCACATCTAAACATATGAACCATCCATTCTTCTACTGGAATATCAAGCAGGTCAGAGCGAGTGCTGGGCACTCGCCAGATTTAACGCTTACTGACAGATTTTCGTTCAACTAAAGCCGCTTTACTTACTACCTACCAAAAACCTTATTTTTCTCAAAAGCACGCAATTGCAAATATAATTACTGAACTATCATAAACAACAACGGCGTTTTGGCATTAAGGTAGTAGACGAATATAGAGTAGTACTGGGCATCGTTACTATAAAAGCATCCCCCAAAAATAGCCAAAAATTAGACAACGATCATGTCATGCATAATCTGCAAATCACAATGATATTAAGTAAACGCTGAATTATATAAAAATTAATTTACCGTAGCTAAACAACAAAATAAAATCGTAATTTGGTAACAATAAAGCTCTAATTTTTAGACATCGCAGATTCTCTCTTGGAACTGATTTTTTAAAAAAATATAAGTTTTTACATACACTGCACAAACTACTCTTAGTTGGCAGTACTGAGTTGATACATGTACTAACCATAGTCTACCGCATTACCATAATTATTTTAACTTTTGACGCTAGCTCGATTAGACTAGTCTTAATGTAAGCGTGCTGATCAAGTCAGCACAGATCATAATCTTAACTGTGATGCTCAGTGCTAAACTAATCTATAAGCGATAATACAATAGTCGTTAATGGATAATGCAATTATCTAATACACTCAGATACCGAGAACAATATAGCGCAGGCTAGGTCAATGGACTGGATTGGAGGTAACATACTGCTCAGTTTATCAGTGGGATATTACTGATAGGCAATTAAAAAAATATATAGATCAACCTGTGAGAAAAACATAAATCTTCACATTATTAATATAATGAGTATTATTAACAGGAGATTTTAAAATACCAGTGCAAATATTATTATCATCATATATCGCGCAAATGCTCACGTATTGCGCAACTACAAAAAGTTTTATTAGGTTTATTCTTGTGTGTTCAACTAAATTATACGAATACCACTATAAGTTATGTACATAGTGCGCAGCGTTGACTTTGAGAATACTCTTATGTGCTTTGGTCAGCTCACGAAATAAGTTAGCCAGGCGAGCTAATCTATAACGCAGCCATCAGATATTACCTAGCCTGCACCAATTTATGCTTTTGCACCGATAATACAATACCTACTAATTTTAACTCCATAAAAGACTCAAGCATTAATACTGGTTAAACTGTCATGGTCAATGATATCATCGTGCAGCATAGCGTTTAGCACCAACCACTAAGCTTTTTAGGTAAACCCAACAAAATCATCGCCAAAACGTAGACTCTTATAGTTTATTCCTGACAACTAGTTACTTAAACTACAATATATATTGTAGCTAATGCATCCTAATCTTGATATAAATGTACACTAAATTGATCGATGAGGCAATCATTATTGCCAGTAGCCCACTCCATAAATCTTGTATGTATCAAAGCAGTAGCTTTGATACATACAAGCTGTAACTATAGTACTGAGTTCTATATAAAAGATTCGCGTAAATCATCATAAAAAACTTCAGAGGCACGTTAAATAATATGGCCATCACAGCATAGCTGTCCACTTATTAAGTATAACTGGAGATTAAGCTGATATATAGTTATACTAATTCCATATAAAAAATTATCTAGCTTCAGCTAAATTTTTCTTTAGCTGCACGCGGGAGGAAGACAGCAAAGGATACAATCATCTTCTACGGTGCACCAGACAACGAATAGTACCTCAAACAATAGCTTGACACTATGGACTAAGTCTACTGCTGTATTGATATACATAACATAGATAATTTGTTAAACCTACAACCATGGTTAAAGATAGCAATATAATTAAAATTTATCTTGAATCTCTTAATATTTCTAATTTATTTAGAATATATTTTCTATCCTCGATATTACTTACTGATAATACTAGTTTTACCGCAATTGTGCAATACCTGTAATAGCTCAAATTTTATAGTCAAGTTACCAAAGCAATATACTTTGGCTAGCAGCCAGTATAGTAAGAATGCTGCGTAGGATTTATATATTCAGGACAGCTTTAGTATATGCTTAGAGGCCTTAAATTTTATTGTAAAATACCATCACTAGTGGTACTAAAACAATATTTTTCGCTGCCAAACATTTAGCCAGCATAAATGTAAACTACATCGTAGTATTTTTCTATAGCTTACATGCAATTATTTTAACTGTAATTAACTCTTGTTAACTAATTTTGCTATAGACTAGAGCCTAGTTTTACGAACACTAACAAATAAGTTAATCATGATAGATAGTATAGCCTAGGAGAGCGTTTACGTATACTGAGCATATGCTCTTACCTATGGCCTTATGTCAGCGATATGCTAAATGGCTAATCGCAATTGGACTTTTCCTAATGCTTGGTGCTTGCGTTAATAAACACAGCACACTTGAGCAAATTAAGGAAAATGGCATTTTGCGGGCAATTACCAGGAACAGCCCAGCGACTTATTTCCAAGATCACAATGGTAACACTGGTTTTGAGTACGAACTTGTTAAGCTTTTTGCCGATGACATAGGCGTAAAACTAGAAATTAAGACCGCTAACAACCTTGATAACCTATTTAGCCAGTTAGGCAAACCAAATGGCCCAGTTATTGCTGCAGCTGGGCTGGTTAGCAGCGAGCAACGCGCACAACAGGTGCTGTTTTCCTATCCCTACTTAGAGGTGACGCCACAAATCATATATCGCCACGGCCAACCTCGTCCTACTAACCTAGTTGACCTAGCTGGCAAGACGATCATGGCGCTTAAGGGCAGCACTCACGCCGAACAATTAGCTAAGCTTAAAAAGCAAAACCCCGCGATTGAATACGAAGAGTCCGATGTCGCCGAGGTGGTCGACCTATTAAATATGGTAGACAATGGACAAATTGATCTTACCTTATTGGACTCTAACGAAGTAGCAATGAATCAGGTGTACTTTCCCAACATACGTGTAGCATTTGACTTAGGCAATGCCAGCAACCAGAGCTGGGCAGTGGTTCCCGGGGATGATAATAGCCTGCTAAACGAGATCAATAAATACCTTGCCAAGATGGAAAAGAACGGCACCCTGAAGCGGCTTAAAGACCGCTATTACGGACATGTCGATGTACTCGGTTGTGTTGGTGCTTATACCTTCGCACAGCATTTGCAGCAACGCTTGCCAAAATATGAAAAACACTTTCGCGCTTACGCCAAAGACAAGAATATTGACTGGCGGTTGCTTGCCGCCATCGGCTATCAGGAATCGTTATGGCAACCTACCGTTACTTCTAAAACTGGTGTACGCGGCCTAATGATGTTAACTAAAAACACCGCACAAGCCATGGGTGTGTCTAACCGTCTAGATGCTAAGCAAAGTATTATGGGCGGTGCCAAGTACTTAACTAAAATCAAGAATAAGCTGGACAGCGATATCGCCGAACCAGACCGCACCTGGTTTGCTCTTGCCGCCTATAATGTAGGCATAGGCCACTTGGAAGATGCTCGCATGTTGGCTAAAAAAACTGGCTTAAACGCGAATAAGTGGCTAGATGTAAGACAGATGCTGCCACGTCTGTCGCAAAAACAGTGGTATAGTCAAACCCGCTACGGTTATGCACGCGGCGGTGAACCGGTACACTTTGTAGCAAATATCCAGCGTTACTACGACATCCTTACCTGGGTAACTAAACCGCATCCTGACAAACGCGAGATAATAAAAGGCAACTTACGCATACTAGATATACATAAAGATATGTTGCAAAAAGATAGCCAGTAGCACAATAAGCTCTGACATACTAAAAGTATTTTATGGGAAGCTAGAATTACCAGTAATAGTGTTTTTCATAGTTAACATATGTAACATTTATATGTTATCATAGTCATGCCAGATACAGTCTCTGATCTTTCCTAGCTTTCAAGGCCAGTTATGGGTACTCAACGCTATTTCTTAAGCTTGTAACATTTAACACTCACAGCGCCTGCTTGTATATGTACTAACTAGCATGCAAATATCATACAATTCACCCATATCAGCGTCAGCGGCACGTTATCTACAACGTATAGCCTATCTACAACATCAATACATTAAGCGCATCGGCAGGCAGCAAAATCTGCATAGATTCTACTACTATCTAGATAATTTAATCCAGATTTAGTGCTTTCTAGAAAGCACGCGATAACTTCTTAAATACGCTTAGTACTTCTATAACAAAGTAATCTTTTAAAGATAGCTATAGACGTATAGTAATAATCATATAATTTTATGTACTTTAGATAATTTATCTAAACCGAACGCCAGCAGTACTATGATCTTGCAGCTAGCTACACTTAGCGAGCTCAATATAGTCTTGATATTTAAAATTAACGGCATGCCAACCTAAAGCTCATTTACACTCAGCTTAATCATTCCCAGTATCCACTAGCACTTTAAACGCTAATACACTACATATTCCATTCAATTTGACATAGGCATAGATAGAAATAGTTAGCTTTAACAACAATAACAGTAAAAACACTTATGGGTAAACGCTATCAGCTTAACCAGCTAAACACTGATATTTAAGATTTATACTTAAATGTATTGGATAAAATTATTGATACCAATCAAAAAGTTAACATGATGAATAATAATTAATCACCATAAATACTACAGATAGTACTTGACTCATGAAACTTAATCGAGGTAACTGGGTTACCTCTAACATTAGCGTATATAATTCAGGAAGCTTACAAGCTAGATACAATTCCAATCGCAAAACTAACTATCCACAAAATTGATATGAAGCCGTGCAAAGCTAGCGCTTATAAAAATATGTTTAATTGCTTAAACAGTAATCTAAGACAATTTAAGTACAGTAAATAATGTATTAGTCAAGAAATTGGTTAATTTAACTTCGTACTAGTATATCTGCTTTACTATTTATCACTACAGTGCTTATCTATACGAGTACTAACCACTATATTTATATTGTGTTTAATGCCTAAGGCATTTGGCTTACCCTTCAAAACTAAGCGCTTCCCGGTTCAAGTAAAGCAATCACGCACAACATAAACACATCAAGCAAATATATACTACATACACCATTATAGCGGTGCTTTGATCTATACTTTCTTTTTACTATCATAGATAGCGGCGGCAGTTCTAATTTGGTTTATTAATATAAGAGTAGCGTAGACTTTTTTAATTTATAGTGACTTACAACTAATTTAAACAGGCTACTAATAAAAACTGGTCTTTAACCGGGTCGACCTAGTTTTAGGCGCTGCCATCGACTAAACTTGTATCTTTAAGCGCCAAGATGCATCTTGATCACACGCAATGGATGGTTTGCTTAAAAATTTTACTAGCAATATTTTAATTGTAATAACTAATGGCTCAACTTTCACTTTAGTGATTTATTTAGTAGATATTTATTGGCAGCCTAACATCAGCAAAATATCAATATAACACGAGTTATACAAAAAATTTAAAATTTTTTTAAAAATTAAATATTAACTTTTATTTTACGTAGATCCAATATATCAAGCCCACCATGAATGCTGAAGTTTATACTTTAAATTAGCCATTTTAACTTTATCAAGTTAAGCATCAAACCTTCATAGCTAATAAATACAGCTAAATCTATACGAATTTATTAGCATGACTACAGAATGCATGAAGCACAGCACATACCTTGTCTTCTAAGCTAATAATATGGAATATAACCATACCCCCTCAAAACAGAGACCAGCCATAACACTGTACGCTATAATCTTATAAAGTTGCAGGAGCATGCGTTAGTTTGCATAAAAACTTAGTCAGGAGTACCTTTATGTTGTGACTTAATAAAAATAATAAATCTTAGCTTAGCGAGATCGTCAACTTCCACAAAACCCTTACTGGCTATGGTAAAGGTAAATTTGCATATCAAAGTGTTTTTGGTCGAATGCTTATCGTTAATTCTTTCTGCTGTGATATATAGAAACTATACTAAGCATGCAAGTCACTTGCATCAACAGGGTACGGTGAATCGACAACAAACTAGTAATTCTCTATATCAACTACTTCATTACTAATCTTATCATAGCACTGAATTGTAATATTTTAGTGTAGTCAATCTATTTATGCTTTGAAGATAATGTTGTAGCTGTAGATCACAGAAGCGCAACACAGTTCTGTCGCTCAATAAAATTGATCATATACATTTAAACTTGAGCTAGCAAAAACATGTGATTATGGTGCGTTAATAGATGTGTTTTTATAGGATAGACTGCAATTCGAATACAATAAATCGTAAAATCCAATAAATAAAACTAATTTATTGGATGAGCTTGCTACAAGGCTGAGCAAGCACCTCAAGCGCTGATAGTAAATTACTCCCATTCAATAGTCGCTGGAGGTTTATTAGACACATCATAAGTCACGCGCGAGACATCTTCTATCTCATTGACGATACGGCCACTGATAGTCTCTAAAAGTTCGTATGGCAGATGCGCCCAACGAGCAGTCATAAAGTCGATGGTTTCTACTGCGCGCAGTGCCAAGACCCACGCGTAACGTCGACTGTCACCGACAATGCTAACTGATTTCAGTGGCTGAAATACTGCAAACGCCTGGCTTACTTTGTAGTACCAATCAGCTTTATGCAGTTCTTCGATAAAAATATAGTCAGCGAGACGCAGTAGATCAACGTATTCTTTCTTCACATCACCAAGAATCCGCACACCCAAGCCAGGACCAGGGAATGGATGGCGATAAACCATCTCATATGGTAAACCGAGTTCTAAACCTAAACGACGGACTTCGTCCTTGAATAGTTTGCGCAACGGCTCTATTAATTTAAGGTTCATTACCATGGGTAAGCCACCAACATTATGGTGGGATTTAATGGTGTTGACTTTGGTGCTTGTAGAGCCTGATGACTCGATCACGTCAGGATAAATAGTACCCTGGGCGAGGTACTTAATATTGTCTAGTTTGCTAGACTGAGTATCAAAAACATCAATAAAAGTACGACCGATAATCCTACGCTTTTTCTCCGGATCGGACACTCCGGCTAGATTGTTGAGGAACTGATCTTGAGCGTTAACATAAATCATGTTGACACCAATATGTTTGGTAAGCATAGACATTACTTGCTTGCCTTCATGCAGACGCAGCAAGCCATTATCTATAAACATGCAGGTCAGCTGGTTACCGATTGCCTGGTGCAGCAGCACTGCAGCTACAGATGAATCAACGCCACCAGACAAGCCTAGCAGTACATTATCAGTACCAATCTTAGCGCGAATACTAATAATGGTATCTTCAATAATTTTTAACGGGGTCCAGAGAGCTCTGCACTTACAGATATCAAAAATAAAGCGCGACAATATGCGACTGCCTTGCTTGGTATGAGTCACTTCCGGGTGGAACTGCACACCGTAGTAACAATGCTCCTCTCTAAACATACCGGCTATCTGGCAGCTCGTAGTGCTAGCCAGAACATGAAAGTCTTTTGGCATCTTAGTGACAATATCACCGTGACTCATCCACACATCAAGACTAAACATGCCATCAGTATCAACGTGATCCTCAATACCATCTAGTAGTCGGCTCTTGCTGACTACATTTAAACGAGCGTAACCGCATTCACGCAACCTAGAACTTTCAACCTTACCACCAAGTTGCTTAGCCATAATCTGCATGCCGTAACAAATACCAAAAACTGGTACACCGAGGTCGAATACTGCTTGCGGGCAACACGGGCTATTAGTTTTGTATACGGACTCAGGGCCACCAGCAAGGATTATTCCTTTTGGTGCAAATTTACGAATCGCTGCATCGTTTATGTTAAATGAATGCAGCTCACAGTATACACCTAATTCACGCACACGGCGCGCGATTAGCTGAGTATATTGGGAGCCAAAGTCGATGATCAGGATACGGTGAGCATTAATGTCGAGAACCATAAAATCATTTTTATATCATTAATAATGAATAGTTTAAAGCTGAAAAAATAATCACTGCTTACTTAACATCTAGCTGGACGCCTCAGCCTACGCGGTAGTTCGGTGCCTCTTTAGTTAGCTGTACATCGTGGACATGGGATTCAACAATACCGGCACCAGTGATCCGAACAAATTCTGGCTTAGTACGCATTTCTTCAATATCAGCACTACCGGTATAACCCATTGAAGAACGCAGGCCGCCCATCAGCTGATGAATAATCGCGCTAAGAGAGCCTTTATAAGGTACACGGCCCTCGATACCTTCCGGTACAAGTTTCTCAGCACCCACTAAAGAGTCCTGAAAGTAGCGATCAGAAGATCCTTGCGCCTGGAACATGGCACCCAGTGAACCCATGCCACGATAAGCTTTATATGAACGCCCCTGAAATAGTTCAATCTCGCCTGGCGACTCTTCAGTACCAGCAAACATCGAACCTATCATTACGCTTGAAGCACCAACGGCAATAGCCTTGGACAGGTCACCAGAAAAACGTATACCACCATCAGCAATCAAAGGAATACCCGTGCCTTCAAGAGCAAAGACGACATTAGCTATAGCACTGATTTGCGGCACACCTACACCAGCGACAATACGCGTTGTACAGATTGAACCTGGGCCAATACCAACCTTCACTGCATCTGCACCAGCTGCAACTAAAGCCTTGGCTGCTGCTCCGGTGGCTATATTACCACCAATAACTTGCATGTTAGGAAAATTTTGTTTGACCCAACGAACGCTATCGACTACTCCTTTAGAATGACCATGGGCAGTATCGACTACTACTACATCAACACCATTAGCCACTAGGGCTGAAACGCGATCACCAATATCTTTACCAGTACCAACCGCAGCGCCAACGCGCAAACGACCTTGGTCATCCTTGCTAGCTAACGGGTAAGCCTTAGCTTTTTCGATATCGTTGACGGTCATCATACCTTTGAGAGCAAAATTATCATTTACGATCAGCACGCGCTCAATTCGATGTCTATGCAGTAATTTACGTACGTCGCTCTTGGCAGCACCTTCTTTAATAGTAACTAAACGCTCCTTGGGTGTCATGACTGCGCGAACAGTAACTGCAAGACGACTCTCAAAACGCACGTCACGAGAAGTGACGATACCGACTAGATCTCCAGCGTGTAGCACTGGAACGCTGGAGATGTTATGCATGATGGTTAAATCGAATAAGTCACGTACAGTAGCGTCGGCGTCGATAGTGATTGGATCTTTCACCACACCTGCCTCATAACGCTTGACCTTACGCACTTCAGCAGCTTGCTGCTCGATAGTCATGTTCTTGTGGATAATGCCAATGCCGCCTTCCTGGGCCATAGCGATGGCTAAGCGGGCTTCAGTAACGGTGTCCATAGCAGCTGATACAAGAGGAATATTTAACTCGATGCCACTAGTTAGGAAGGTCTTGAGACTAACTTCGTTAGGAAGTGCTTCGGAATAACCTGGCACTAAGAGAATGTCATCGAATGTTAGAGCTTCTTGACTGATACGCAGCATCACTAGGGCTCCCAAGCAAAAAATACAGTTTTGCCATTATAGACATGATACCTTTAGATTCAATGTATAATTTTGGTAAAACAATACCAACAAACAAATTCACGCTAAGTTTTAATCTAAATAATATTTAGGTTTATCTAGCCGGTAAATGCATCAAGAAATTTTTCTTAAACATGCCTTAGTCTAGTTTTTGAAGTTTAGTTCTAGGTGGCAAGCCTAGCATTCACGACGAAATTAGAGAGATGAATTGATGCCAACTTTAATATGCGCAAAGTAGATAGATACAATAGATAAAATTACCAGCGCGACTGATATCAGATCTTTCAGCACCTTGCACGCTAAGTTTTAATTGCAGGCTGCAGGTAGTTAACTTAACATCCAGTAATACAAAGTCTATTGCATGAGCTACTTAAAACGTATGAGTGACCTACGCAAGGCTAGGCAACAGCAATGCGGCATGCCATATATAAGTTATTCGAACACTTATGCTGATAGCTAAATTAATACCAAACTGTAATAGCTCCTAACCAGATAGCTAAACTCCGATATTATTATAATAATATAGCTATATTATTTCTCCGAAACAAAGCTTGAATAAAATACTAACCATTTCCATATGGAGTCATATGATTACATTTACCAGTGCGGTAATGACTAAAAGAAGTACGCTTAGTGTCATTTTATATAGTGAATACTACTTACTGACTACATGTGCCTAGCTAAATCTAGCTCTAGCGCTTAGACGTGTGTTGGTAGACTAGTCTACCTCAAGTAGTTTGTCTAAAGACGCAATATTTATTAGACACTACCACTAAAAGGTAGCACAGGTAATGTCTTGTAAAACTATGCAATTGCAACTGATTTAGGTCTGATTCGGCATGATCTTGCTACTGATATCCACAAAAAAACATAGCCACGCTACTATGCACTTTGATACCTACGACCAAAACTGCTTTGGTACCGCAATCCAAACGCGTACAGACACTAAGTATACTAGTCAATCAATTCTGTACAGCTTTACATGAATGTCCATGCATCCATGCAATATAGCTTATGATTAAAAATTTTTACCCGCCTGGGTCCTGACTACGAAATCATGACTATGGGTCAGCTTAACAAGCTGCGCTGGTGTTGCTTAAAAAATACTCACTAATATCTGTCTCGTAGATAGGATTTTTCATCCTAAACATCCATCCTCTAGATATGTATATTTTATACCTAAGTATAGCGATATCTAGATATAATTAACGCACTGTTTCGCAATAATGTCGCGCTGACTTACCGGACGTTTAAAAAATGGCCTAGCAGGCAAAGTACATAACAACAGTTGGCTACTCAATAATCTTGACAACTATCAGTTAGTCTTAGATACCATCAAGCCAATTAATGATAGTATGCTGCATTAGGTACCTGAAAGAAAAAAGCTTAGCGCTATGAGACTATTTAGCTCCCAAACATAAAATACTGCTGCTAGCTTATATCCGAAGCGATTTAATATAATTGGCTCACCAGACTTCACGGTTGACTCAGAAATTTATCGTTGTTGCTTTACGACCGTACATAGAACGTTAAACTAATGCTAAATACCGACGGTAACATACACTCATAAGCCATATCGCAGATTATGTACGCTTTCAAGTTGGTTAACTTACGCGTAAGTAACGTGTTAATCCGTGGCTCCTGAACGACGGTTTACTGAAAAACCATACTAGCGATTCAATAAAAAACTACGGCTCATACTGATAATGCCTCCACTATACTAATTAAGAACACCATCGGCTATCAAGCAGACATGTCAATCAGTAATTTAGCGGAAATATGCACTCCTCTGCACTATCATTTGCAACTGGATTGCCTGCATTAAAAACCAACAACTTAATGTGCCAAGTTAAAACTTGGCACCTCTGCTGCTTGGTGATGCTGCTGCATAATCACCTCAGCTATAACTGTTTATGCTTCTTGCTCTTAAAAGAGCTATAGCCTATCACCTACGTCACCCTCCCTCAGCAAACGCCTAAGTCAACAGAACAAATTACTTAGATGAACAAGTGTATACATTCCTATTATGTCTTCAAGCACAATCTTTATGTTGATCGCTAACGCTTAATCCACCTATAAATCAAACTTACTAGTCAGCACTATATTTCATTAACTTTGCTGGATTAGTGTCTAAATAACCTTATTGGTATTGCAATACACAAAAGCTTGAGAGAACGTAGCGTAAATATACTAAGTGCAAACAGTGAAAAGCTAGTCTACTAACAACCGCATAGCCACGTCTCCAGAATTATAGTGGAAAACATAGCCATGACAATCCACAACGCTTAACAAACTAACACCTACAAACACTTGACAGCATGCTGCAGTAACAGTTCATTGCAAATGCTAGTGAAAGATAATTATAACACCAGTCATTTTTTCATTATTGGATTGACTAATGCTACACCCACTTAGCTTACTCATGCTATTTAGCCTCACCTTTAATATCTATGCTGATAGCTATATCAGTCGGCTACTGAATAAATCGGTGCCTGGTGGAGTCGCAGTAGTCGATCTTGGCATTTCAGTAGCGGCACCTAAAGGCACCTATCAAAATAGACCAGTGCTCGTGATAAAAGAACAAAACAACTGGATAGCAATTATCGGGATTCCCTTGACCGTTAAACCAGGCACTCAATACATTATTAGTGGTGGGCAACACTTACAATTTATGGTAGGCCATAAAAAATACCCTGAGCAACATATCACCCTGCAGAATAAAAACCAGGTAAACCCAGATACGATGCAACTCAAACGCATTAATGGCGAGTTAGCTATACAGCGTCACGCTTACCGTAGTTTCAGCCCTAACACGCCAAACAACTTTTCACTAGACAAGCCTGTCGCCGGGACACTATCTAGCAAGTTTGGCGTACGCCGTTTCTTTAATGGCGAAGAACGTAACCCACATTCTGGTTTAGATTTAGTAGTGGATGCCGGTACACTAATTAAAACATCGGCTGCCGGTAAGGTTATTTTGACGGGCAACTACTTCTTTAATGGCAAAACAATATTTGTCGACCATGGCCAAGGCTTGATTAGTATGTTTTGTCATATGTCGACAATCAATGTAAAAGTCGGCGACCAACTAGCACGCGGCACATTGATTGGCAAGGTCGGCTCAACTGGTCGTGCAACTAAGCCACATCTGCATTGGAGCGTTAGTCTTAACGATGCACGAATAGACCCGACAATCTTTATAAACGCATTTTAGCTATAATATATTCAAATATGCAATTTATACAAAGCGCGGAACTTGATTAATTATTACTCTGATTTCAAGTATAAAATATTTTTATTTAGCTTAAATATTAGAGTTTATTGCAAATTTTTTTAGAATGCGTGCCATTTTCACCACAATAGTTGTGGTTAGACTTACGCGGGGACCGTAACATCCTTATCCAGTTACACTCAAACTACTGCTTGTGCCTAATAAGTACTTCCTTTGAAGTACTGCGTGTTTCCTGCAATAGATATTTCAAATCATACCTAGCCGTTAAACAAAAAAAACCGAAGCACTGACTTAGTATAACTTCAACCTACGTAATAGCAACTATTTACTAATCGCACCAATGGATGCAGTAAAACTACTTTTCTAGAAACTCTAGTAGAAATCAGTATAAACGAAATCAAAACATCATGCTTAGCTGTAATCGTAAACCGACTTAAACTTTGTACGCAATGTGATCGAAAACAACTACATCCCTAAATGGATTTCCGTCCAAGTATGAATCTATAGTCGTGAAAAATTGATTCAACTTACCTTCGAATGGCTGTGCGTAGCCACAAGGCCATCGTGCATTTGTATAATGTCACCTCGCTATCTTTCCGCCGTATTATATTCAACCAAAAACAGTAACGGTATCAAAACTATCGTGATCAATGCAGATTAATTATTTATTAAATAAGCCGCTTGGCAACCGGAAACCAAGTAGACTTTCAGATACTCACCGGAAACTTTCATTGCCATTAAATTGGAGTTCACTAAAAAAATCTGTAACGCAATGATCGAAGTGTGGTGTCCGATGCCTAAGCACATGATTATTCTCAACCTACTAACTACTTGTCAAGCATGCTAAGCCGAACATCGTAGCGCTAGCGTTACAAATATTAGGCTAGGCCTGATGGGTGATGCGCTGATCATGTCAAAGCCTGTTTATTTAGCAACGATAAGCGTACTGATAACATAGACTTAGTCATTATAGCCTTAAACATGTATACTTAGGACCTAACTAACAGCTAAACTTCTCCTACATCGACGGTGCACGTAAAGTCATAGAAGAACGCAACCAGATGCAGATATACCAAAGTCATCTATATGTAGGCGACCTAGTACGCACTATATGTTCAAACTCCTACCAAGCTGCAATCAGCAAAGCTTTACACAGCAAAATATAACGTACTGTGCAAAGCACAATAAAATTAGAAGTCTTTAGCAAAAGCTATGGTAAAACCAACTTAGGCTGGAATCTTCATGGTTACGGTATGCTAGAGACGCTGGTTGCAACCATACCGATCAAAGTTGATATAATAAATCTCACAACAAATACACGATTAGCGCTAACACTACTTCAAACTATACAGTTTATATTAAGCAACGCTTGAATAGCGAACACTCAGTCCATGGTATGGGTATTGAAAATATTATCAAGACCTGCTTTGAAGCGGTGTTAGCGCGCTAACACCGATTATTGAGTAAATTAGACGCAATAAATAGCATAGCTTAGCGACTACAGTTAAAATGCCTGAAATTAAAATTTCAAATGGTTTTACCGGTGGGCAAGCAAAAAACTCAGGAACCCATGAAATTTCTTGTAATATACAAGATTTTTACTGTTTAAAGACCAGGAATAACTGTCTTTTATAATAACTGAAATTTATCAGCATCCAACTTAACAGGAAATCTGATACGGTATTTCGCTAATTCTACTGCATTCAAGCATGAACTAAACACTACTTCAGCATTTCCTGCATTCAACAGCGTATCACCTTGGAAATCTAATATTTGGCTATCACCGGTATAGGTCAAACCATTGCCATCAGTACCGACTCGGTTTAACGCTGCTACGTAGCAAAGGTTTTCAATAGCCCTAGCCGGCAGCAAGCGATTCCAATGATGGCGCCTAACTCCAGGCCAGTTAGCAATATATAAAAGAAGATCTGTATGATGAATATCATAACTCCATACAGGGAAACGCAAATCATAGCAAATCAGTGGACGAATCCGCCAACCATTCAACTCAAACAGCATCTGATACTCGCCTGGCGTATAATAATTAAGTTCTCCGGCCATGCGGAACAAGTGGCGCTTATCATAATGTAATACCTCACCATTAGGTTGTGCCCACAATAAGCGATTACGATGACTACCATCTGCAACATGGATAATCACGCTGCCAGTAATCACTGCATTATACTTGGCTGCCTGAACTTGCAACCATTGATAAGTAGGACCATTTTCTGGCTCTGCCAGGGTCTTCGATGCCATGGAAAACCCGGTAGTAAACATTTCTGGCAGCACAATTAAATCAGCATCTTTAGTTTGTTCCAGCAGTAACTCAAAATGCTTTAAATTTGCTTGGCGATCATGCCACATAAGTATGGTCTGAACTAAAGCAATATTTAAGTTTGGCAATGTACTTAAATCATGCATATTTTTTCTGCTGCTTATTGCAGCGTATTCTTGCATTTACGCAAAATATAGACGCACTCCTTAGCGCAGAGCTTTGTAGATGTCGACAGAATATCGACATCAGAATTAGCCTGACATCGTATTCATGGAATAATCTACAGTGATATAACCACGTTATCCAAGGCCAGGCAAATAAGTGAGTAATCTTCTAGATAGATTGATAACTAGAAACAGGTTCCAGTTACTGTAGTCAAAATGAAGCTTAATAACTTCAGTCAGTCGCAGAATAATGCATGGTGTAACTTTTTTAAAGAGCTGATAACCCACTCGTTATATTCCTGGTATTCTGACATGCAACCAACTAAGGCACATAACAAACTGATTCAATTGTAAAAAAGTGGAATATTGATGTTATTTTATGCCGCTCAACTATTATTGTTGGTAATACGACCAAGTCGGCCAGTTTTATAGCCAATAAATAGTGCTTGCCAAAAACTGGTCTTTTGCCCTATAAGGTGTAAATTCATATCACTTCTCACAGGCTCTAGTTAGTTGACATAAGGTATGCTATCTATATTCGTAGAAATTTATTTCTAAACATGTAAACACAACTGCTGGATCGCGTAGAAAATCGTCTTAATTATGTTAGTGATAATGATCACTATGATAGCTATAATTACAGTAGCATTCATAATGGCTATAAACTAAATTTGTCGCTACTTATTAGCGTAGTACTAGCAAAGTAAAATTATCAATATGTACCGGTATAATAAATAGCAGTATATTTATCTGCCAATTCAGGCAATGCGTCAAGACGATTGCAATCAAGAAATCTATTGTATGAGCTGGACTCTCCTGTTTTCGTTAGTGATTTGTAACGTAGTAGTCAAATACTTTTACCGAACATTCAGCTGTTTACTAGTGATTATAGTGGTACTGAAAGGTTTACTAAAAACCTAAAGCTGCCTACTGCGAAGATTGAGAGCATAATCTAACGCATACAAAATAGCTTATCAAGAACTGTTTTTAAGAACATTTTTCTCAGGTAAATATTAATGTTTACCTTGACGCTTTTTATTGACCTGGCGGTCAGCCAATGCGTTATATTGGCTTTCATATGGGTTTTCACTATTTTTAAACCAAATACGAATTGGCGTACCAACTAAATTTAAGACACGACGGTAAGTATTTTCCAAGTAGCGCATGTATGATTTAGGCACTTTTTCAAGCTGATTACCATGTATAACAATAATCGGTGGGTTAACACCACCTAAATGAGCGTAGCGCAGTTTAATTCTGCGTTTATTGACCGTTGGCGGCATGTGCCAATCAACAGCATCTTCAAGGATCCTCGTTAAATAGTTAGTTGGCCAGCGGGTAACTGCAGATCTAAACGAGTTCTGTATGGATGGATAAAGGTTACTTACTCCTGCGCCATACAGTGCTGATATAAAATGAATATCAGCGAACTCGACAAAAAATAAACGACGCTGTAGCTCAATCTTAACAAAATCGCGCCTAGACAGCGTCATGCTGTCCCACTTATTGATTGCAATCACTAGAGCGCGACCAGCTTCTATGGCAAAATCTAATAAGTGAAGGTCTTGATCTACCGCGCCTTCTCCAGCGTCTATCACAAAAATCACTACATTAGAGTCTTTAATTGCTTGCAGAGTTTTAATTACAGAGAATTTTTCAACTTCATCGTGGATCTTGCCGCGCTTACGCACACCAGCAGTGTCGATTAGCGTATACCTCTCGCCTTGACGATCGAACTGGATGTAGATACTATCGCGAGTAGTACCAGGTTGTTCATACACGATTACTCGGTCTTCACCGAGCATGCAGTTAACTAAAGTCGACTTGCCTACATTAGGGCGGCCAATAATAGCAATCTTGATAAGATCCGTTTTACTTTGATTATAAATACACCCAACTTCTTTGCTTTCGACAACTATCTTTTTTTCTTCGACGTCACTCTTAAAAAAGTCGCGCAAGGCGATTTCTAGCATTTTAGTTATGCCATACCCCTGAGTGGCAGCAATAGGAATAGCGTCGCCCATGCCCATATGGCTGAATTCGGTACAAACCTGCTCAGGATTAATATTATCCGTCTTATTGGCAACCAAATAGAAACATTTATTATGCTTACGCAGGTGTTCACCAATCATCTGGTCAACAACTGTATAACCTACATGAGCGTCTACCAATAGCAATACAACATTCGCTTCTTCGATAGCCAGCAGCGACTGTGTAGCCATTCTTTTATCCATGCCGTGTTCATTGCCAAAGATACCACCAGTGTCTATAATAATGTAAAAACGCCCTTGCCACTTTGCTGAACCATAGTGCCTATCACGAGTAAGACCAGACAGGTTTCCTACAATAGCGTCGCGAGTTCTAGTTAAGCGATTAAACAAGGTAGACTTCCCTACGTTAGGGCGACCTACTATGGCGATTACGGGAACCATAGGGCTCTCCACTTTATTTTTTCAAAAAATATAAAAGCCGCTGCAGGCAGCTACTAATTTTTAGGGCAGCAACATTTAAATACCACATACCAAACTAAACTTGGCGATTAGCTTTTACCCAGAAGCATCAGTTATTGATTTGATAGTCATGGCTTCCAGCTTTCCACTATTACCAAATACATACAGTATATTACCTATAACTAGCGGACGGACACGTAAACCATCGCTATCAATACATTCGCGGCCGATAAGACGACCGTCTAACCGACTCAGCAAATTCAGGTAACCTTCAGCATCACCTACTGCTACATAGCTGGAGAACACCGCTGGTGCCGACAGTTGACAATAAGCTAAAGAGTCGCTACTCCAAAGCGTTGCATTAGAATGCTCGTCAACACTTTCAACAATGCCAGAAGCTAAACTTACGTAAATTTTACCAAACTCTTGAGCAATACCAGCATAACTAGAAGCATCACGATGCCAGTTAATACGCCCACTTTGTAGATCCAATGCAGCAACACGACCTTGATAGGTCGCCACATAAATGGTTTCACCCACAAGCAGCAAAGCACCATCAATATCTACAATACGTTCTAGTTCAGAACGACCTTGAGGAATAGCGACCCTAGTTTCCCAGACCGGTATATTGTTCTGAATATCTAGGGCAACTACTTTACCGGTCGACAAGCCGACAACAGCTAAGTTATCAATTACAATCGGACTACTAGTGCCGCGCAATGTCAACACTGTTGGTGTGCTGTCGTATGACCAGCGGTGTTTGCCAGTGGCGGCATCCAAAACAATCACACAGTCATCCTGAGTCTGTACTACGATAACGTCGCCATTAGTAGCTGGCGCTGCAAGCACTTCCCTAGTCACGCAAGTACGCCACTTCTCTTCGCCAGTTGTTGAGTCTAAAGCTACTACATCACCTTTCAGTGTACTTATTAGAACCATACCGTAACCAGCACCTACACCACCGGAAACCGGTAATTCGAGATCTTTTTTCCATTTAACGTCACCATTCATGTAATCCATAGCCATGATTACGCCAGTGGCGTCAGTGACTACAATATTGGTACCGTCAATTGCTGGCTGCAATAGATTATATAAAGCGCCCTGGCCGTCACCCACGTATCGGCTCCACTGTTTCTGTAAAACTACCGTTTCTGTAAATCTGATCGGCACAGCTAGAGGCAATTTTATTGCACTGTTACTGCTGCAACCTGCAGCTAAAACAGTTAGCATGGCCAAAAAAATTAATACTGCATATTTCCAGCAGCTCATGCTATGTATCTCCTTTGGCTAGGTTATCTAGCTTAATTTGCAATACACCAACCGCCGATTTATCAGACAACTCTGCTTGGGCTGCTTGGTATGCAGCATACGCTCCATCTAAATCACCAATTTGGACTAGCAGGTCGCCCTTAAGCTCTTCACAAGTAGCTGTAAATGTCTTGTCAGAATGACTACTTAATAGTTTGAGTGCCTCATTAGTCTTGTTCTGTGCCGCTAACACCTTAGCTAAACGATGACGTGCAATTTCACCCAAGATCGACTTTTCGCTAATAGTCTTCAGCTCAATAACTGCATCATCCAACTTGCCAGTATCAACTGCTACTTTCGCGACGAACAAGCTACCATACTGAGCATAGGTACTATTACGAAATTCATGTTTTAGCTTGTCAACTTGACTAACTACCTGGGCTAAATCTAGCTTATCATCTAGTATTAGCATAATTTCCAACAATTGCTGATAGGTGGTCGAGGCATTCCTAGATTGATTAGCTTGATATTGGTACCAGGCTTGCCTACCAAACACCACCACTAAAACAAATAGACCGCCAATAACTAAAAGTTTACAGTTACGCTTCCACCAGTCCTTGAACTCTGACAGCTGATCATCATCAGCGCTCAACATTGCAGTACCCATTAATTATTAAATTCAGTTAGTCAGCCATCTACATGGTGCAAGATGTAGATGATTAAATATGCAATTAGCGCATTAACATTAATGCTATGTTACTCACCATGACCGCACATATGTTTAAAACTCATCATTTTTTTGAATAAACTAGTGATTGCCAATCAATGACTCATACGGTGTATACTTTATTGAGCATTTTGAAATGACTATTAAAGTTGCTGGCATTAACAGTAATCTGCAAACGTAAATTCTGTGACTAATTATAAATTTTTTAGCGCGCCAACCAATATGTCTTTAGTACTAGAGTTATTAGTGTTCAGCACTTATGATAGAGTACTGCTTAAAAAGCATTAACTGTATCTGTTTCACTTATCTAAGTAAGATGCTAGGTATTCGACTATAGCTTCTATGTTTTGATGACTACTAAATTATAATATGTTCCAGCACAGCAACGTGCACGCGGCAACAGAATGTCATGTATACTATGTATAACCTGCAGAGATTTGCTAAAATAAAATTTATAGGTTAGTTCTTAGTTAAGCGTAATCAGATTTGCGTCAGCTATTGCCTTTTCGGCTGCTTTCTTGCGGATTAACTTTTCCAAATCATTCACTAGACTATTATTAGTCAACTTGTGTGACGGTTTACCATCGATATAAATAAGATTAGGTTTACCACCAGTTAACCCTACGTGAGCCTCTTTAGCTTCACCGGGGCCGTTAACTACGCAACCGATCACGGCTACATCTAGCGGCACCAATAGGTCTTCGAGGCGCAACTCGAGCTCACTGATAGTTTTCACTACATTAAAATTTTGTCGAGAACAGCTCGGGCAGGCAATAAAGTTGATACCACGGGAACGCAGACATAGTGATTTAAGAATATCATAACCAACATTCACTTCCTCTACGGGATCTGCTGCTAAGGAGATACGGATAGTATCTCCAATGCCTTCGGCAAGCAACATACCAATACCTACCGCAGATTTTACTGTACCTGAACGTAAGCCACCAGCTTCAGTGATACCCAAGTGTAACGGCTGCATAATTTCCTTTGCTAGTAGGCGATACGCTTCTACTGCTATCAATACATCGGAAGCTTTTACACTAACCTTAAAGTCATGAAAATTTAGGCGCTCAAGGTGTTCAACGTGGCGTAGCGCTGACTCAACTAGTGCTGCTGGGGTAGGTTTGCCATATTTCTTTTGTAGGTCTTTTTCTAGAGAACCAGCATTAACGCCTATACGAATTGGAATGCCGCGGTCACGGGCAGCATTCACTACTGCACGCACACGATCTTTACGATCAATATTGCCCGGGTTAATGCGCAGGCAATCTACACCAAGCTCAGCTACACGCAGTGCAATTTTATAATCAAAATGAATATCGGCAACTAAAGGCACCTTGACTAATTTTTTGATACAACCGAATATTTCGGCAGCTCTCATATCCGGCACTGATACCCGTACGATATCCACACCAGCAGCTTCCAAACGGTTAATCTGGACAACTGTGGCAGCGATATCATTAGTGTCGCTATTAGTCATGCTTTGTATAGCGATAGGAGCATCACCACCTATTGGTACCGAGCCAACCCAGATCTTACGCGATACACGACGTTTAATTAGATATTCGCCACGCATAACTATTGTCCTAACTTTAAACTAGCAGTCTCGCCGCTGGTAAACGGCATCACATTTACAGAATGCCCATTATAGGCGACTTGCGCGCCACGGGCAAAGCCTAAACGCAATGTTAAAGGTGGTTTACCGCCTTGGTAAAGAGTATCCCCTTTATGCTTCAGACCACTAAATAACACTTGACCATTATCATCAGTTACTTTTGTCCAGCAGTCAGCGATAAAGGTAATTTGGATATACCCATCATCGGAGATCAATACAGGCGTGGCTGGCAGCAAAACTGCTGGCGCTGCTGTGGCGACTAATACGGTCGCAGATAAAGCCGACTCTAGAGCAGTTCGCATATGCATCTGAGCAATAGGGATAGTAGCCGTTGCAGATAAAGCTGGAGCTGAAACTACGGCGATTATAGCTGGCGCGGCGACTGATTCCAGCTTAACTTGTTTCTGGATAACTGCCTGATCTTTCGGTTCATACAGCGAATGTATTCGCGTAGCGCCGTCAACGCTTTCAACCTCAACGTGTTCAATGGCGTTGTTAGTGATATCTTTGCCGCGCTGGGAGGCTTGCTCTTGCCACCAAACAAAACCACCACCGATCACAACAATTAGTAACAACAGGCTAAATATACGCAGAATAGTGTGCAAAACCCGCGCTGGCTCTTCAATACAACTCAATCCATGGACATTGCTACCATGAGAATCAGTGCCAGTGAATTGGTCAAATTCTTGTACCAAAACAGTCTGATTGATGCCCAACAACTTAGCATAAGCACGGATATAGCCACGAGCAAAAGTATGCCCAGGTAACTTATCAAACGCACCAGCTTCCAGGTAACTTAGCGATATGGCAGTTAAATTAAGCTTTAGAGCTACTTCTGCCAGCGACCAACCATTGCTTTCACGTGTTCGACGCAAAGTCTCGCCTGGGTTTATACGATTAGCTGCTATAACTTCCTGGTGCACCGCTTTCATCATTGCTCCGACAGGTATTGCTGATCTTTTAGCATACCGGCATACCGGCATATGATATAAAATTATTTAAATTGCTAAATAAAATTGGTAGCCGTGGAGCTTTATGTATGAATTGTCATTAGACGCATACCGAACAACAATACTGCCCACAAGTCTACTTGCTGTAGCAAGCTACAAAATTCTTATATAGTTTTATGTACAAGCATATAATGTATATCGACAGACAACTAAGATAGTTAATTCAATTGACTAGGAATTATTAATAAACAAGGCTATTCCAATTGTTCACAGGAGTTTTTGCTATAGCTAGTTATGGCACATAGAAGCAATGCTAAAATTATTGAATACCTATAAACGCTGAAACTCAAAGGTATATTAGCACTAACTTGCTAGAGGCAACTGGGAAGCTTGATCATAAAATTCATACGTAAACAAGAAGCTGCCATGGCTGTTTAGTAAACATAGCCAGCAAGGATAACTAGCTCGCTATTTTATGCTCAACCTGCGTGCAAAGTACTAAGGGTCAGTATAGCCACATCATAATCAGCACCGCCCAGTTAGGCGATATGATCTTTTTTAACAGCGTCCATAAGTTTATTGGTTTATACCTTAGCCAGGCAACCTTGTACACCAGATGCATATCAGGCACTACGCATCTTGCTATAACTCTTTGCAGTTTACAAAAAAGCCTAGCGTTACCAGATGAAACATGAACCACAACTAGTAGGCTAAATAACAAGTAAATATAACCCAGGCGTCAGCACTTAAAGATATTATCTCAGATTTGATTCAAAGTAATTTGCTGCATATCTTTGGTGACGTTCACTTTATGCATTGTGATATAATTTTCACTGCGGCTCGTGCGATCTATTATTTGTCCTACTAATTGGCCACAAGCAGCATCGATGTCTTCACCACGGGTAGTGCGGATGGTGACGTTGTAGCCGGCTTGGCGCAGTCTATTCTGAAAACGTCGAATGGCATTGTTACTCGGTCGCTCATAACTAGAATACGGAAACGGGTTAAACGGAATGAGGTTAATCTTGCACGGAATATTCTTGAGCAGCTCAATCATCTCAACTGCGTGTTCGATTTTATCATTTATATCCTTGAGCATAGTATATGCAATAGTCAGCATACGCTTATTACCTAAAGTTGCCATGTAACGTTGGCAAGATTCCAACAGAATCTTAAGCGGATACTTTTTGTTGATAGGAACTAATTGGTTACGCAGTTTGTCATTCGGTGCATGTAGCGATAACGTTAAAGAAATATTAATATGCTCAGATAACTTATTCAGCATTGGCACCACACCAGAGGTTGACAGAGTTAAGCGGCGCTTAGGGATACAGTAACCAAAATCATCTATCATTAAATGCATGGCAGCCACAACGTTATCAAAATTTAATAGCGGCTCACCCATACCCATCATTACGACGTTAGTAACAACACGATTAACTCCTGTCTGGACACCGCTAAAAGATTTGTTGGCAAGCCATATTTGACCGATAATTTCATCGACGGTGAGGTTGCTATTGAAGCCTTGCTTGCCAGTAAAACAGAAGCTGCAGTCTAGGGCACAGCCCGCCTGTGATGAAATACATAATGTGCCTCTTTTACCCTGTGGAATATATACTGTCTCCACACAGCTTCCAGACGCTACCCGCACCAACCATTTACGAGTACCATCGCTAGAAATGTCTTCACTGACAACTTCTGGGCCACGAACCTCAGCAATGATCTTAAGCTTGTTGCGTAGAGTTTTACTAACGTTTGTCATGGCGTCGAAATCGTCGATACCAAAATAGTGAATCCATTTCATTACCTGAGCGGCACGGAAACGTTTTTCCCCTATTAAATCAAAGAAATGTTCCATTTTCTGTTTAGTCATACCTAACAAATTGCTTTTAACAGTAGATATAGTCATAGATTTATTTTTACTCTATTAAGCCGATACCCATATCAACCTACGCTTAGCGAGCGTTCACTTCAGTAACAGCAAAAAAGTAAGCTATTTCGCGAGCAGCAGAAACTTCCGAGTCAGAACCGTGAACGGCGTTAGCATTAATAGACTCAGCAAAGTCAGCGCGGATTGTGCCAGCTGCTGCTTCTTTGGGATTGGTCGCACCCATTAACTCACGATTCAAAGCGATAGCATTTTCGCCCTCTAGAACCTGAACAACAATAGGACTAGAAATCATAAAAGTAACTAGATCACCAAAAAAAACACGAGCCTTATGCTCAGCATAAAATCCTTCAGCTTCAGCCTTAGACAGCTGTGTAAGTTTTGAAGCTATAACCTTTAAGCCGGCTTTTTCGAATCTAGTAGTAATCTCACCAATGACATTTTTTACAACAGCGTTAGGCTTAATGATAGAGCAGGTACGTTGAACAGCCATAGTATAATTCCAAAAAAACAGTAATCTATAAAAAATTCAGTCAGTAAATCATATGCTGATTCTGAAGCATCATTTAATTACGTAAGAAAAATATCAGTCATGTTCTTCTTGCCAAGCAATCTGGATAGCTTCTAAAATTTTTTCACTACTACGATTTTTCTCATCCTCAAACTCTGACAACGACATAACCATGTCACGCAAAACTACAAAATTTATTGAATATGGATTCAGATCTGGATTACGAGCGTTCAGCAGAATAGCTATCTCTTGCACATCAACCCATTTAAGATTCATGATACTTCCTTCAATTAATGAAGAATTTCGGCTGCATGGTTAAGCGAATATTTTGGGATTTCGACGGCAATATCTCCAAGACCAATTTTTGCCTGACAACTTAAGCGAGAAGTTATCTCTAGACCCCATACGCAGTCTAATAAGTTTTCTTCCAACTCATCCGCTTCTTCAAGAGATTGAAAACCCTCACGAATCACACAGTGGCAAGTAGTACAAGCGCAAACACCACCGCATGCACTTTCAAGCTCGATGTGATTGTCATGGGCAACCTCCAGTATAGACTGGCCAGTCTCAGCCTCTACAACCATACCGTCTGGACAATGCTTAGCGTGTGGAAGAAAAATAACCTGCGGCATTAATTACTCCTCAATTTTATTCAAGTGATGCCTAGCTAGCATCGCTTTTACCATTTGATCTATGCGACCGGCAACAAAGGCATTAATTACTTGCGAAAGTGCTTCATCTATTATTCGATAACATCACGCTATCGTTGCCGTTCATCTGCACAGCTAATCTCTACATCTGCAAATCAATATCGATGCATTCTTCAAATGCGCTAAGCATCAACTTGTTGCCCGCGTAATACACTAGTGAACTTGTCGTCATCAGCGTATTTAAACGAACCATTCAACATTTCAGCAATCTTGCTATCAGTCAGGCCACAGGACGGCTTAACCTGAATTCTAGTTTCAACGCCAGAGCTTAACTCACGCGCAGATACACTAAGCAAACCGTCAGCATCAACCTTAAAAGTTACACGAATCTTCGCGGCACCTGCGACCATAGATGGAATGCCGTGCAATTCAAAACGCGCTAGAGAGCGGCAATCATCGATTAACTCGCGCTCACCTTGCAGCACATGAATCATGATGGATGTTTGACCATCTTGATGAGTCGTAAAATCTTGAGTACGGACTACAGGGATGGTGGTATTACGTGAAATGATTTTTTCCATAAGACCGCCCATTGTTTCTAAGCCTAACGACAACGGGATCACATCGAGCAGCAATAATTCGCCACCTTCGCGCTTATTACCGACTAAAGTATTGGCCTGGATCGCAGCGCCAATAGCAACGACTTGATCCGGGTCAATTTCAGTCAGCGGCTGACGACCAAAGTCTTTAGCTACAGCTTTTCTAACAAGTGGTATCCTGGTTGATCCGCCAACCATTACTACAGCAGCTATGTCTTTTAATCCAACACCTGCATCACGAACAACACGACGACAAGCCTTAAGACTACGAGCTATCATCGGCTCAATCAGCACATCGAAGACTGCGCGAGTCAGCTGAGCTGACCAACCACAATAGTAAACGTCTACAGAAATAGCATCAGTTAGCGCTTCTTTAGTAGAACATGCAGTTTCCAGCAGATTCCGCTGTGCGCTAGGGCTTAAGTCAGTGGATAAACCAGCACTAGTGATGATCCAGCCAGCAATAGCATAGTCGAAATCATCACCGCCCAAAGCGCTATCACCACCTGTGGCTAGCACTTCGAAGACACCACCAGTCAAGCGCAAGATAGAGATATCAAAAGTACCACCACCCAGGTCATATATAGCAATCACACCTTCAGCGTGATGATCCAGACCATAGGCCACTGCCGCTGCAGTCGGTTCGTTTAGTAAACGTAGCACGTTGACACCAGCGAGCTTTGCTGCATCTTTGGTAGCTTGGCGCTGGGCATCATCAAAATACGCCGGAACCGTAATTACCGCACCGATTAATGCGCTGCCCGATATGCTTTCCGCACGAAAGCGCAGCACCTTAAGTATATCAGCAGATACTTCTATCGGGCTTTTGGGACCCTGAACAGTATTGATAAGCGGCATATGGAATTCACTGCTAACAAAGTGGTATGGCAAACGACTACCTAATTGCTTAACATCGGATAAACTACGACCCATCAATCTCTTCACCGATAACACGGTATTCAATGGATCTAAAGACGCTGCTAACTTAGCTGATTTGCCAACCTCAATGCGATCAGAGTGATAGCGCACAGCAGATGGCAGAATCACCTGACCATCAGAATCTGACAGTGGCTCAGACAGGCCGCCACGAAAGGCAGCCACCAAGGAATTGGTGGTGCCTAGATCAATCCCAACCGCTAGACGACTCTGGTGCAGTTGAGAGCTTTGGCCAGGTTCGGCAATTTTTAGTAGAACCATAGTAATCAGATCTTATTCTTTATGTCGGGCGTGTATGTATAGCAGCATCTAGCTCATCGTCGAGGTGCTCTTCCAACTGATGCACTTCATGGGTAAGCTTGTCTAAAAACTGCATGCGTCGCATCAAGCATTCAGCATGCTGACGTTGCGCTGCATTATCCCAACAAGCTGCGAAGCTTTTGTTAAGTTCGTTCTGAGCTACTTTTAAAGTATGCTTGAAGACTGCAAGACCTGCTAAATTAGTTTCACTCTGCAAATCTTCCAGCTCTTCATGCCACTGCATCTGCTGCATTAGGAAGTCCGGATCATGCACTGTTACTTCGATTGGTAACTTGTCACCATTCATTGCAAGCAAGTAACGCGCGCGCTTAGTTGGACTCTTAAGGGTTTGATAGGCTTCGTTAAGGCTAGCCGATCGCTCTAGCACCAAGCGCTGCTTATACTCGGAAGCACCAACAAAGAGGTCCGGATGCACCTCAAGCGCAAGTTCTCGATAGCGCGTGGCAAGCTGTTCAAGGTCTAGCCAAAAGCTCTGCTGAAGATCAAATAAAGCAAAATAACAAGGCATACCCACAAATAGCCTCAAATATTGAAGCTTTCGCCGCAGCCACATTCGCCACGTACGTTTGGGTTGTTAAACTTAAAGCCTTCATTTAATCCTTCCTTAATAAAATCAAGCTCAGTATTGTCCAGATAGGTTAGGCTTTTGTGGTCAATAATCACTTTCTCGCCATGACTTTCAAAGACCTGATCCTCAGCAACCACCTCATCAACAAACTCCAGCATATAGGCAAGGCCAGAACAACCAGCAGTGCGAACCACCAGGCGAACACCTGCACCTTTACCACGCCTATCCAGAGAACGTCGCACGTGCCTGGCAGCAGCTTTTGTCATACTGATAGCCATCGTTAACTCCTTACTCGTCAATAAAATCCATTAGATCAAGCCTTTCTTCTGCTTGTAATCGCGAACAGCCGCTTTAATAGCGCCTTCTGCAAGTACGGAGCAGTGAATTTTTACTGGTGGCAGAGCCAGTTCTCCAGCTAGTTGGGTATTGCTAATAATGACAGCCTCATCCAAGGTTTTACCTTTCATCCGCTCAGTAGCGAGGGAGCTAGAAGCTATAGCTGAACCGCAACCATAAGTCTTGAACTTGGCATCTTCAATAACACCAGCGGCATTCACTTTGATCTGCAAACGCATCACATCTCCACAAGCCGGAGCGCCCACCATGCCAGTGCCAACATCAGGGTCTTCTACATTCATCTTGCCTACGTTACGCGGGTTTTCGTAGTGATCAATGATCTTTTCACTATAAGCCATGGTACTCAATCCTCACTTATCAGGGTAGCTATGGAAATCTGTAAAAACACCTGCATTTTTGCTATATTTTGACATGGTTTTAGTAAAGGCATATATAATCTAAATTTAGTGTGCAGCCCACTTGATCTTGGAAAGATCAATACCGTCTTTGTACATATCCCATAACGGAGAAAGAGCACGTAGCTTGTTGACTGCATCGCAGACTTTTTGCGCTGCGAAGTCAACCTGCTCTTCAGTAGTAAAACGACCGAACGTAAAGCGAATTGAGCTATGCGCTAATTCATCATTGCGATCTATAGCTCGCAGCACATACGAAGGCTCCAGTGAGGCCGAAGTACAGGCGGAACCAGAAGATACCGCAAGATCCTTGAGCGCCATGATCAGGGACTCACCTTCAACATAATTAAAACTTAAATTCAAGTTATGCGGTACACGGGTGGTCATGCTGCCATTTATGTACAGCTCTTCAAGACTCTTGACCTGATTATAGAAACGATCACTCAACACTTTGATGCGCATGTTTTCAGCAGACATATCTTCTTTAGCTAAGTGAAAAGCTTCACCCATACCGACAATCTGGTGAGTCGCCAAGGTACCCGAACGCATACCGCGTTCATGACCTCCACCATGCATAATAGCTTCGATTCGCACACGAGGCTTACGACTAACGTATAGCGCACCGATACCTTTGGGACCATAAGTTTTATGAGCAGAGAACGACATTAAATCGACTTTTAGTTTAGATAAGTCGATGTCGACTTTGCCGGTAGACTGAGCAGCGTCAACATGCAGCAGGATGCCTTTTAATCTAGTTAGTTCGCCGATGGATGCAATGTCATTGATAGCTCCAATTTCATTGTTTACATGGATTACGGAAACTAGGATAGTGTCTTTACGCAGAACAGCTTCAATCATAGCTGGTGTGACGATACCGTCTGTGGTTGGTTTAAGATAAGTCACCTCGAAACCCTCGCGCTCCAGTTGGCGCATGGTGTCAAGGACAGCCTTATGTTCAATCTTGGTGGTTATTAGGTGTCTACCTTTGGTCGCATAGAAATGCGCTGCACCCTTGATTGCTAAATTATCAGACTCGGTAGCACCAGAAGTCCACACAATTTCGCGCGGATCAGCACCAACTAGGTCTGCTACTTGGCGACGAGCATTTTCAACCGCTTCCTCAGCCTTCCAACCAAATACGTGGGAACGGGAAGCCGGATTACCAAAATTTCCATCGGTCAGCAGGCATTCGCTCATTTTTTGAGCGACACGCGGATCAACCGGAGTAGTTGCTGAGTAATCAAGGTAAATCGGCAATTTCATGGGCTTTCTCCTGAATCAGGCTAGGTAGGCGCGCCGTTAACTCTGCAGCTGTTACTTGACAGTAGTCGCTTGAATCTTATCTGGATTTGACGTCTTAGTGTTAGAACAGCGCTAATTTTGAATCTGTGGTAATTCTTGCACTTCACGGCGAGCTATAAAATCAACTAGACTATACCATTTAAAAACTCATGGATTCGCAGGCTTAAATAACACTATAAGAGGTGTGTAAGACAAATGTCGCTAGCATAATGCCATCCAGACCATGACATTTAGTAGCATCGACAAATTTACGCACTGCGTCAATTACCTGGGCAACCTCTGCATGTCTCTAAACAGTTAGTAGCGGCCACCAGGCCCATATACACTAGAAACCAAGTAACGGCGACGCTGTTTAGCAAACAATTGCTCGAGATAAGACAGAAAATGCATTGTCACTCGAAGATATCAACTAGAGCAACTAGGCGAGTTTGCGCGTATACAGCCAGGTTAAGCATAGCGGTCACCGCGTATCGGACTTTTGTAGTCAGCCTCATAGGCAAACACCAAGGTGTTTTAAAATTAAAATGATTATACAATATCAAAGTCTTTAAGTCGAATATAAGACCAAGTACTTTAATCAGAATTACCCATAAAAACGGCGTGCAAACCATAGCAAGCAAGATGCAGTAAAACTAAATAACAGCAGTGAATAATTAATACTGTTAAATACAGATGCAGAGCAAATGTAATTTTTGCCACTACATGAATATTGCAGTCACCGCAAAACCTTAGCCAGCCTCTACATCGGCCTTGCTCTTGATCTGAGCCAAGGTATTCTGCATGCAACTTAAGCAGATCTTGAGCGCAGCAACTAATCTACTTAGCTATACTCAAAGCATCACACAAGCTCATATGGTTTACTATCGATCACTTGTCAGTGGTTGAAACAACTAACGGATCAGCATGCGCTATCAGGATCAAACCTGTAACAGCTGAAAACCTGAGAGTCAAAGCTAATATTATTTACTATACTTCAAGATTGACCTTGAGCTTTTTACTTATCACTAATTTACGATTTGATGATTATGCACTTAAGAAGACCATAACAACAGCGCCAGAAGGCAGCACAACCTTAGGCACCATGGAATTGTGTAGTCGAAATTGATCTAAGCATCAATAATAAACTGGCCCAGCAACGTTGAGTAAATATTAACTTCATTGCAACTGGTACTGACACTGATTAGGCGGTGCTTTTTAATCAAGTATTACGTTATCACTAATTTCTAGAAATTCATTAATTACGAAACCGGTACCATTGATCGATGGGAGAATAAATACTGAAACTTTTATCCACTGGATGTGTTTCGATCAAGATTAGCCGGTAATCGCAGTTCGGTGCTAGCCATGACAGCTATTCACAGTTCATACCATACAAGATACCAGACGGGTAAATAGATCGAGATCACGTGCTTGTTCATAAGAACCCTAGCACTTCAAATATCTTCTCGCAAACACTTAAGCATTTTTTAATCTTTTCGCTTACGAGATGCGCTATCGACCACTTTTTGGGTTTCTGTGAGGATGCCACGTAATATATTTATTTCCGTTCGACTAACCGAACTACGACCGTATAGGCAACGTAGACGCGCCATCAAATATCGTGGTTTTTCCGGCTTTAGAAATTTAATTGCTACTAGGGTTTGCTCTAAGTGCTTATAGAACCGCTCCAACTCGTCTACCGTAGCTAACTCACTATTTTTAGTCGATGCAACTTCATTCTTCTCCAACTTACTCGACTGGTCTTGAGCGATTAACCAGGCTATGCGCACTTCGCAACTCACCACCTGCACCGCAGCACCAAGGTTTAGTGAGCTGAACTTAGGATTTGATGGAATGTGCACGTGATAATGACATTGCTGCAGCTCTTTATTAGTCAGGCCAGAGTCTTCACGACCAAACACCAAAGCAATTTGGGTTCCGCTAGCAGCTTCTTCCACAACTTTAGTACCGCATTGGCGTAGACCAAGTAGCGGCCATGAGATACGGCGGTGCCTAGCACTAGTGCCAAACACTAAGTTACAGCTAACCAAAGCATTCTCTAATGTAGCAACAATCTTAGCCTTTTCCAATATATCATTAGCACCAGATGCACGAATATTCGCTTCATTATGAGGGAACGCGCGCGGCTCAACTAGCACCAGGCGCGTTAGCCCCATGTTTTTCATGGCTCGCGCTACACTGCCTATATTACCTGGATGACTCACATTGACGAGGACAACACAAATGTTTTGCAACAAAGAATACGCTCAAGGATACGATAAAATAAGAATAATCTTACAAAACAGCTTAAGGTTATGCTATGGAAGCTAACATTGTCTTTCATGTAGAAGATATTCCTACTAAATAATAGTAGGCTTTTCAAACAACTTCAGGTCTCACACATCAATGCAGCCTATGCTAAATATCGCTATGCGCGCCGCTCGTAGCGCCAGCGAATTGATCTTCCGCTCTATTGAGCGTATAGATATTCTTAAGCTCAACGAAAAAGATGCTAAGAATTATGCATCCGAGTTAGATTACGCCGCCGAACAAAAAATCATCGATGCGCTGCGCAAGGTATACCCTACCCACGGTATTCTTGGCAAAGGCACAGGTTTACACAAAGGCAACAGCGAAGACGAAGGCTACCTATGGATCATCGATCCACTAGATAGTACTATGAATTTTCTACGAGGCATACCACACTCTGCAGTAAGCATAGCATGCAAATACCGTAGCCGCTTAGAACACGCTGTCGTACTCGACCCAGTTCGTCAAGAAGAATTCACTGCTAGCCGTGGCTGTGGTGCCCAACTCAATGGGCGGCGATTACGTGTCAGTAGTCGTACCAGCCTACATGGTGCTCTGTTGGGTACTAACTTTTCGTTTTATTATAACCAGATCGATAATCTAAAAAACTACCTGGGCATGTTTCACGCCCTTACTAACCAGACTGCCGGCATTCACTGCGCTGGCGCTGCGAGCCTAGACTTGGCTTATGTTGCCGCTGGTCGTTTGGATGCATTTTGGGAGCTAGGCCTGTCTGAGTGGAAAATGGCTGCAGGCGCCCTGCTAATCCAAGAAGCTGGTGGCTTAGTAAGTGATTTTACTGGCAGTCACAACTTCCTTGAGAAAGGTCACTTAGTTGCCGGCAATACTAAATGCTTTAAAGCAGTACTAACTATAATCCAGTCATACCTGCCATCTTCGCTAAAAAACTAAATGAGCAGGCACAAAAAATCAGCTTAATAATTTGCTTAAAGGTTACCGCTAGTTTTAGTTCAGAATCAGACTGCCTTTTTGATTGAAATCTGACGACGCTAATTACAATATATCTGCACTGCACCTCAATTGACGTCTAGACTGGTAAGCACGCTTATAACTAACAACTTTGTTGTTGATGTCTTTAACAGTTCTTCAAAGCAGTATACGTAATTATATAGCTAATGCTCTTTTACATACTTTTCTATATCTTCTTATCAAAATTTATCAAGATTTAGAGCAAAAAAACGTAAAACTTAATGCTCGTACTTTCTTTAGTGGCAACGTATCAATAAACATCAATAACAGCCATTATTAATTTTTTATACTAATGGCGGCAAACTAAGTTAAGTCTTCGCTGTTGAGATGTAACCAAATTAACACTAAGCTCGCAATATAGATCGACGAGTAGGTACCAGCAAGAACACCAACAAATAACGCTAACGAGAAACCCCACAGGTTGTCGCCACCAAAAATCATCAGTGCAGCAATTGCCAGCAAAGTAGAGATCGACGTTGCAATTGTGCGCAATAAAGTCTGAGTAGTAGAAATGTTTAGATTTTCAATCAGTGATGCCTTGCGCAATATGCGGAAATTTTCACGAACCCGGTCAAATATTATAATAGTATCATTAAGGGAATAACCAATGATCGCCAGTACTGCAGCCAATACTGTTAGATCAAAAGTAATTTGGAAATACGTAAGAATACCTATGGTAACGATGACGTCGTGGATCAGAGATACAACTGCACCAACACCAAATTTCCATTGAAAGCGGAAGGCAAGGTAAATCATAATGCTAACTAGCGTCATTAGCATAGCTAGTCCGCCTTGCTCACGAAGATCTGCACCCACCTGAGGACCCACGAACTCAACACGCTTGACAGAAGCTGGGTTATTACTGCTAATTTTCTGTAAAATCTTAGCTATTTCATGACCTAGTTGAGGGTCTCCTCCAGACATACGCACCAGTAAATCAGTGGTGACGCCAAAGCTTTGTACGATAACTTCATGATAGCCAGCTTTGACTAATTCACTACGTACCATAGCGATATCAGTAGGTTTTTCATAAGTTAGCTCAATTAGTGTGCCACCAGTAAAATCTAAACCATAATTTAAGCCTTTATAGAACCAGCTAAATAACGCAAAAATAGTAATTAGCAATGTAGCGCTGCATGCAATGTTACGAACACCCATAAAGTTAATTGTACGTAACACGGCAATCCTTTAAATCCACAACTTCTTGAAATGACGCCCGCCAAAGATTAGGTTGACTATTGCGCGAGTTACTATAATGGCCGTAAACATCGAGGTCATGATACCCATAGACATTGTCACTGCAAAGCCTTTGACCGGACCTGTACACATAACAAAAAGAATCCAGCCGACTAATAAAGTAATTAAACTAGAGTCAAAAATTGCAGTAAATGCTCGACTAAAGCCTTCATTAATTGCACGTTGCACTCTCATGCCAGCTGAGATCTCTTCGCGGATCCTTGAGAAAATTAGCACATTAGCATCTACCGCCATACCCATGGTCAGTACGATACCGGCTATACCTGGCAAGGTCAGTGTAACACCCAATATTGACATCAGCGCTAGCAGTATCACTATGTTAGCTACTAAGGCTACAATAGCAATTAAACCGAAGAAGCGGTAAATGGTCATGATAAATAAAGATATAAATAGCATGCCCCACAAGGCTGCACCGATACCCTTAGTAATATTGTCGATACCAAGGCTCGGGCCAATAGTACGTTCTTCGGCAACGTACATTGGCGCTGCTAGGCTGCCGGCACGCAGAAGCAGTGCCAGTTCAGACGATTCACCTTGGTTGTTAAGGCCAGTAATGCGAAATTGAGTACTCAGCGACGACTGGATAATAGCTAGACTGATAATCTTTTTCTCTTCTTTAAAGGTCTGCATCGGCACATCTATTTCAACACCAGCGACTACTTGCTTGGTGTACTTAGTGACCGGATGCTGCTCTATGAAAATTACCGCCATACTGCGACCAATGTTATTACGTGTGGCACGACTCATTAATTCGCCACCATAGTTATCTAGATGAATATTCACTTCAGGCATGCCATGCTCGCTAAAACTAGCTTTAGCATCAACCACTCGGTCACCGGTGATAATCAAGCCACGTTCAATTAATACTGAAGGACGGTTTCCCTCATAAAACTCGAGCTCTTCGGAAGCAGCATAAGTAGAACCAGGTTCAGCGGCCAAGCGAAATTCCAAGTTAGCGGTTTTACCAAGGATACGCCTAGCTTCAGCAGTGTCTTGTATGCCAGGCAGTTCAACCACAATACGGTTCTCACCCTGCTGCTGCACGATCGGTTCAGACACACCCAGCTCGTTAACACGGTTACGTACTGTGGTCAGGTTCTGTTTAATAGAGTATGCGCGAACTTCTGCCGTCTTAGCTAGATTTATCGTTAAAAGCAGTATAGCTTGATTACTTTGATTAGCTGATACAATGTCAAAATCATTAAATTTTTTACGGATTAGGTTATGAGCTAGTTCGCGAGTCGTTTCGTCAGGGAATGCCAGCTGGATGGCACCATTGAACTCCGGTAAACTGCGATAACGTATTTTTTCGTTACGCAGCAAGATCTTCACGTCATTTTCGTAAACCTTGAGGCGTGCATCAAGTGCTTTATTCATGTCGACTTCTAGCAGGAAGTGCACACCACCAGACAGGTCTAGCCCTCGCTTCATTGGTTGAGCACCAATACTGCGCAGCCATTTTGGTGTAGTCTGTGCTAGATTAAGAGTAACAACGATATCACCCATGGCTTTACTCACAATGTCTTTAGCTAACAATTGGTCTTCCGCTTTTGTTAGGTGCAATAAACCACTGTTTGTCTTAGTAGCCAACGTTGTTTTTTTAACCTGAATACCAGCATCAGTGAGCACTTTGCTCGCACGTTCAAGATCAGCCTGACTGATAACCGCGGTGCTGACACCAGTAATCTGGATTGCAGGATCATCAGGATAAAAATTAGGAGCAAAATAAATACAACTGATTGCCAGAATCGCCAGGATCAGCACATATTTCCAGAAAGGATATTTATTTAACATCAAGCCGCCAGCTTATAACGTAGGCGGCTTACACGCCACGTTGATTAGTAAAAATTATTACTTAGATTGCCTCAAGCGTACCCTTTATCAGAGTGGTGGCGATAGCACTTTTCTGGAACTTCATTTCTATAGTCTTAGAGACTTCTAGCACTACAAAATCATCAGAAATTTTAATGATCTTACCAACGATACCGCTAGTAGTCACAACTTCATCACCTTTTTGTAAACTACCTAATAGTTTTTTTTGCTCTTTAACACGCTTAGCCTGTGGCCGCCAGATTATTAAGTAAAAAATAATTAGGAAGCCAACTAAAAAAATCCACTCGAAACCACCACCCATATAGCTGACAACAGTAGGCACAGCTGAGTCAGCCATGACATTAAAAATAAAAAAGCTCATTCAGTACTCCAATTTATAAGTAGCGCACCTTAAGATCGGCAAACTTAGTCTAAAGGCGGCACAGTGAGCCCGCGCTTAGCATAGAAAGCAGCAACGATGGCAGTCAATGTACCTTGTTGAATAGCATCACGTAAGCTAGCCATCAGGACTTGGTAGTAACGTAAATTATGGATAGTATTTAACATACTGCCCAGTATTTCCCCACACTTGTTTAGATGATGCAGATAAGCACGTGAGAAGTTTTGACAGGTGTAACAGTCACAGCTAGAATCTAACAGTGAATCATCATGACGATGCAGTGCATTACGGATCCTCAGCACGCCTGTATCGATAAACAGATATCCATTGCGAGCATTGCGGGTTGGAATTACACAATCGAACATGTCTATACCGCGGCGCACACCCTCTACGAGGTCTTCCGGTTTGCCAACGCCCATAAGGTAACGAGGTTTGTTAGCAGGCATTAGGCCGGGCAGATAATCAAGTACTGCGATCATTTCGTGCTTTGGTTCGCCTACTGATAAACCACCGATGGCTAATCCGTCAAAGCCAATCTTATCTAAACCTTCCAGCGATAGCTTGCGCAAATTTTCGTGCATGCCGCCCTGAACGATACCAAATAGCGCTGCTATATTGTCGCCATGAGCGCTCTTCGAGCGCTGAGCCCAACGCAGTGACAATTCCATGGAAATACGCGCTACACCTTCATCTGCAGGGTACATTGTGCACTCATCAAAAATCATCACGATGTCAGATCCAAGGTCACGCTGAACCTGCATTGACTCTTCCGGACTTATAAACACTTTAGAACCGTCCACTGGCGAGATGAAAGTCACGTACTCCTCTTTAATTTTACGAATTGCACCCAGGCTAAATACCTGGAAACCGCCAGAGTCAGTCAGGATTGGGCCCTGCCACTTCATGAAATCATGCAAGTCACCATGCCTCTTAATCACTGCCGTACCTGGGCGCTGCCACAGATGAAAGGTATTGCTGAGAATTATCTCAGTACCAGTCGTAACAATATCACGTGGCAGTATGCCTTTTATAGTACCGTAAGTGCCCACCGGTATAAAAGCCGGGGTTTCGACATTGCCACGCGGGAAAGTTAGACGACCACGACGAGCCTTGCCATCTACAGCTAACAATTTAAATGACATATGACTCATATGTATTCCTCAAGACTAACTGTATTAGAAGCCATAAGCGTAGGGTGACAGATAATAACCATCACATCGTCATAGCTAAAACACAGTACTCTGTAGTAATGATAGCGTAATAAGTAGCCATAGTTTTTTTGACAAAGACAAATAATAATAACGGAATAAACAACATTGATTCCGTTAAACATAAGTTACATAAGTAAGCAATCGACTATACAAAACAAGCCGGCCTAAAAAATAAAGATATCGATGTTGCTTTTAAACGGTTTAAACACAGCATTATACGCCTTACTTTGTTCAATAAAAGCACGCCTGTTGATCCATTCGCAACTTATAATTGATGTTCAAATACCGACCTGTTAAAACACGCATATAGATAAATACAAGCTAGCTATCTAACTAAAATTCACAGCACTGACTGTACTAAAAAATTCTAGCTTAATACCAGTGATCTTATCGCTTAACATGCACACTAAATTATTATAGTAATAATAAAATTACCTAAGCGTAAATACTCAAGAAAATCAGTAAATTTAAAAAATTGCAATAGCATAGCCTGACTAGTTTTAAGGCTAGCATTCGCTTAGCATAATATTTAGCTACAAGGACTACTAAGCAATCAGCAAATCAACGAGTGTAAAAAAATTATCTAGAAAATTTGAAATAATCTAACGAAGATACTGAAAAGACAGTGAAACATAATTGACCAATAGCAATCTTATCTTTAGAATGAACCATCATTGCGCCCTGATGGCGGAACCGGTAGACGCGGCGGATTCAAAATCCGCTTCTGAAGAGAGTGGGAGTTCAAGTCTCCCTCAGGGCAATATCTTTATTAAAAAGATCTTTAAACCTAAAGACATTTGTCATTTATGGTAAATAATATGCGCACAAGCTAATTTATAAAAACTAAGTCGCAAGTCATACCTTATTGGATTCTTTGATCATATATCAGCATGAGTCATAAGGCGTACAAGTTGATTAATGCGCTAGAATAAAATTTAACTAAAATTTAGTTAAAACTTAATGAGTGATATAAATACTCACGACATTAAGCACTATTAATATAGTGATTGGCTAATCACTGCAATAGCTTGCAAGAAACATAAACTATGTTTTGATACTTTAGCAAGTTATAAATACTTCAACTCAAAGCACTCATGGAGTGCTTTAAAGCTATTCTTTAAACGCTAAGCCTACCACTATGACTTTTAATTGCTTGTATAGCAATTAAAAGTCATAACTTAGTGATGCACCACTTGCTAACTAAATCTAGTAACTAGAAAAAACTCATGACTAAAATCAGTCATAATAGTTATTATTCAGTTAACACTCATACTGCATAATACTTTATGTAAGACTCCAAGTCAACAATTATATAAGCGAACTACTATGAGCCACTTAGATCAACGCAGTGTTAGCGGAAATACACATATTACCGCTAATTTTAGTTTTAGTTGGTTGGTTGTACACCGCATCACAAATAACTTGTGCATATTGTCTTTGGTGTAAAGCCGCACTTGAAAGGATAAGCAATTATTTAGGCTTAATTGCTTACCTGACTATATATACTACATATAATGCACTGCTGCCTAGCGAAATTAATCCAGCCGTGCGTATCTAAGAGGTCAGGTAAAATATGAGATATTATGCGTAGCCAAGAAGTTAGCGCTATACTCAGCAAATGAGGTTTTAGGTTAACTAAATAGATAATTATGGTGTGTTATTGTTACTAAATTAGTATGCTAAGTGCTATTAGTCTAACATTAAAAAAATAAGATTTTATATACAGATATATATCTCATACACATATGTAAATATGTTATCTACAACATTTATCCACGGACAAGTGTATAATTCACTTTCAGTGCAATGGATCTGAATGAAAAGCTAAAGATTAACTTTTCGTTACTGGAAAGATGAAGCGTAAAGTTATTAGCAAGACTAAGATAGTGATAATTTCATAAATAATTTCTAGACACCTGCTAGCCTTATCAATAAGTACAAAGATAATGATATCCCAAGGATGTTGTTACTAAATACATTAAATGTAATAGATGCCTATCATCTTCTATTATCCTATTTAACAAAATATTTTATATACTACATCATCCACTACAACCTTCGCTATATCTAAAACATAATACAATGGATAAACACAACTATTAGTGCTATTTTTATAGCTGCATTTAATATCAAAATTATTTAATTAGTGCAGCAATTCAAAGAACTACTAAAGGATATTGCTAATGAACACACTAAAATCAACGCAGAATAAAAACGATGGAGATTGAATAGCTTATTATAGACAGGTAAAGTAATAGATCTAAGGGTTTTATTAATAAAGTATCTTCATGATACATTATATCTAAGCTGGATGAAAACGCATACTCATATGTATGCTTATACATATTAATTGTAACACGGATACATAAATATAACAAGCATTTATAGTTATTTAGATTCTTGAGTCTATTCGCTAGGTTAATAAAGACTAACTGAAGTTATCTTAAATAATATTAAAAATAAAGCTCAAGTGTGTAATAAAACATTAATAATCTGAATTTATTACTATAGAAAAATACTCATCAAATGCTAAAATTTTTTAACTATAGTCTAAATGTTTATAAAAAACTAAAAATCTACTCATTGTAGTGTAGTGAACTCATTTTACACCATTATGATCTTACTATAAATTAACATAGCGCTAGGCTGCTCGCATAGTCATATCTGAAAGATACTAGTGAAGTGTGGTAGTTATCACTAATATAAATAATATTTATATATGCAACTATTGCATCGCAATAAAAAACTAGTAGCGATTACAATTCTATATAACAAAAACCTGTGAAATGCCTATAAATTATAAATAAAACATAATGTATGGTGTGGATTCTTGAGTTGCGTACTGAACACCAGAGGCAGTCACTTTAACACAGTAAGTCACTCAGCATAAAAGTAAACAAAATCAAATAACATAACATTATAGCTGATTAGCTTTAATCTATCTAGCACTTTTTATAATTTTGCAATACATAGCTTCTAATCTATAGCATAGTACTATGTTATAGTATCTATTAATCTCTTACTGGCATATTTCTAAATAGTTTACGGGTCATTAATTAATTACAGATCCAATTGCTGATAATGTCCATTTTTAAAAAATCGTCTAAAAAAGATTTCTGGATACCTTTAATTGAGCGATAAACTAATCGATCTTTTATAGTTAGCCCGTTAATGCCGCAGTGCCATATGTAGCTTACACATAAATAAAAAAACATAAGCATTTAGTTACAGCCCTTGCTGGGGTTACCCTCCTAATTTTATTTCAACTTCTTTGATAATAATACATACTATATTAATCACTACCTATGTAGTGAGGTGCTAATAAACTAGCACTCAAGCGTTAGAACTATTAACTAAATATTATTTGCATTTGTTTCAATTATAAATTCACTTCAATACATATTAAGATTTTATCTTATCAATCCATAGCTTTTAGCCATCAAAGCTTAAATCATTAGCTTGATCACTACTAATCTTAATTAGTCTTCAAAACAAAAAAACAAAATTATACACATTAATGATCAATATATTAATGTAATTAATAGCGCATTTTACTGCGCTCACTAAATAAATATTATGCTTTATGCTGCTACTTTTGGTCACAAAATACTTAAAGTTTGGATCACAAATACACTAAATTGTTAATGATATGCGCGAGTTTATATAGTGCCAACAATGAAGTTAAGCTAATATTGCAGTAAATTATATATGTGTACCGATAATTAGTTAAGCGCAGTTTACAGGGTAGTTACTAGTTAATATGCTAAGGGTAGCGTGTAGTGATTGTCAATCTTAATGCTATAGCTGCGGAATAAACATTCATATCACATGTCATGATTTGAAGCTACTATCCATAGTTAGTTAGATGAATACGGTAAACAGCAATCACTAGATCATAGTTGGCAGGCTGTGCTATGCGTCAGAATAGATAGCCACTGCAATAAAGTCGGAGGCATACAGCCTAGCTAACTGTATGCACAATGTAAGAATTTATCGAACTATAAAGCACGTGAGGCAGACTTTAGTCTGCACCAAAGCGCACACATGCCTGCTCACATTTGCTGTTTAATAGTAAATAGCAGTATTGGTTGGGTCATTTACCACCAAGTATACTGATGATTCTGTTAATGTTGATGTTGTTGGCTTTATTGATTACTAGTATCAACAGTTTTTTATTATAGTCATGATACATGAAGTAAATGCTTTATAAAGCGCTAACTCTCAGCTGTATTTTGATAAAAACTACCGTTAATGTACTGTTATTGAAGTTATAAAAAATAAAGGATATTTTTTGTTATCTATACTAACATGATGCAAGCAAAAACTGTCGATGAAATCAGTACAGAATGCTGTACCTACAAATTTTGTCTACGCTATACATTATTAATCTGCAGCTTTACGCGCGATATTTTGCTGCATAGTAAATCTGTTAGCCTTATGTAATAAGGCTATTTATCAACTTTTTTATCAAAAATTATAAAAAATCATTAGCTAAAGTTCGCAGACTTTAAATTAGACTTGGCGTTTGCTCTAGAGTGGTACTGTTTGAGAAAACAGAATTGTTACGCATGCAAACAATTTAGATGCGATTTTGAGTACAGGCACCAGTACCGCATTCATAACTATGATCTTGAATATATTGTGGCAGTAATCAGCAGTAGCAAGCCTAGCGTTAATTGAACAAATAGACTGCATCCGGCTTAATGGTTCAGTGTACTGCACTCGTTCCACGTTTTACACCAAATAAGGATACTAAGACACGTATACCGCATTCGCTTGGTTTTGCACAAACTAGATACAGCATTGTCAGTTGAAATTTTATACAAGCTAGCATCACACGTTCGAATATCATTTTATCGAACTGCCAGAAAATATAGGCAGTGATACCTGTCTCATGGTTTAGTGTGATGTTGCTCGAAAAGATTTAGTCATCACGGTACTTATTTTTAACATAATAGCTATAACCTTACCTTGTGTAATAGTATAACAAGCGATACAATCGCTGAGTTACGTAACGTATTGATCGCATTCGACATCGGTTAAAGTAGTACGCAATAGTAGCGTTGGACAAACGCGTACATCCTTAGCAGGAATTAATATAGTTGAATACTATCGCATCAATCTTTTAATAACTTGGTGTCAGGTGATCCACATAGTGTGGATGATTTATTATTTTTCTTGATTCATTCAGCATCGACATCTCAAGATTTGTTTTATAGCACTTAGTGCTGATATTGGTTAATATTAACTTATTTAGTAAGTTGGTAAGATGTTAATGACTATTAGTACTTACTACACTACACGTCAGCAACTCTATGCTAAATATCTTACAGAGCACACTTCTGTAAAGTTGTTACTTTAGCATCAAGACATTCTTTAATAAACATTAAAATCATTAATCGTTGATATTTTTACTAGTTCTAGTAATATTGTCGACGATGTTTGTGGCGCCTGAAGCTTATTAAATAAAGCTTAATATATCGGTACTTACCTTTGATTTTTTTAATGGCAAACGTATGTGGTTACAAAGGATCGCTGATTACCTTGTGTCATAATGAAAGCAATATGCTGCCATTACCTAATGCCTTTTAGGGACGCTAAAATTTATAATGTTTTGTATTACTTATTAATGCAGCGGTAGAATTTGCAGATTCTTATTATAAAAATCTGCCTAAAAGTTTGTAATCATTATGTAATTTTAGATTTGTATCAAAATACTACAAATCTTTCACAGTATGTACTAATAGCTAAAATTATTAAAAGATCGCGTTAGACATATTTTATACATTTAAAGAAAACAACTAAGCATGCTAGTTGCGCACTGGTCGCCGTCAAGCCCATGTTTCTTTGACGAAGATAAAGCATGAACAAACTCATTAGCCATTAGCAATCCAAACGTCGGTATAAACAAGACTATATGGACCAAGAACACAGTCGACATATTTATCATTAATAATGTAGACTGTATAAAAATAATCATTATGATGCACGTAAAGCGCTCTGAGCTATCTAACGATGATATGTTATAGTTGCTTGTATGTTAACTGTATAAGTGATGGCGATAAGCTATCGCTTTAAGTCAAAAACTTCTAGATCAACTCTAACGTTAAGCGTTTATTAAACCGTAAGAGTGTGATCATTGCGCTGCAAAAGCAGACTACACTTACTAGGTACGACATCCATACAGAAGTAAAATCACATAAATAAATGTGTGGTAGTTGATTTTTTTTACAACAGCATCACTGCATTGTGACTTTATATGCCTCAATGTCTTTATTGCAAAAAAAGCCAGACTAGCATATACTTAATCTGCATAGCTTTAACAGCTATTACAAAAATCTTATAAAAGAGTATTATATATTCATTTATTTTATACCTTCACTAACTTTAACTTTAGCTAGTTTGATACCCACTAGCAATTGACGCGCTATATTAGTCAAGCTTCTCAATAACCTGCAGAGCTAGTTATTTCATATTTATCATAAAGCAGTTGTTTGACCGCGTTTTGCAGGTAAATTTCAGTCTTTGAAATAAGTGACAGTTTTATCACGTAACTTAGGGTTGATGCTACGCTTTATACTCTAGCAGCAACTTTATATATTTTTCAGTCATCACAGTGGCATCTGAATAAAATTAAAAAGCTACAACATTATCAATAATAAATACTATCAACTGTTCTGATAACGCTAAATAACTGACCGTTAATCTATACAATAGACTTTCTAGAGAGCGCACAATACCGATAAATTATCGCAATCCTTAATCAAGCTTACATAAGTTCTAAGTATTAGAGATATCAAAGGCAACTTTCTATACTACCAGGTGTACCATCTTTAGGTTTATGCGTAAATATTTAACAGATTAACTTAGTTAATGTCATGGTGCTATGCTTGCTATTTAAACTTATAAATATACTATATGTTCATTTGAAGACCTTCGATAAATACGGCAAGTATATTGTGCTTGTAACGATTATTAAAGATCAACTTTGTACAGGACCTGATCACTTCTACAACTCACCAGCTTATAGTAATACTTCATAAGCACAGCATAGGAGTAATTAATTTTACAAGATTGGCTGGCAACTATCTAACGCTGGCGTTATAGCAAGAGCTGGTAATACTGAACTCGAAAATAGACTGATAAATGACGCCAATTATATGGCTTCTTCTTATAGATGATTGACAAATTTAGTACACATAAAAAATAAAATTTAGCTATTTAATTTAGCTCATTTCTAATTTCTGTTTGAGGTTATGCATAACATCAATACTGTTCTGTAAATAATCATTGAGGCCACGCGTACGCAGGTTGCAAGCGTTACAGTTACCACAACCACTGCCGATAATGCCATTGTAGCAAGTCAAGGTCTTGTATTGGACTAGATCTAACTGTTGGTAAGAATCAGCTAACGCCCAGGTCTCCGCCTTGGTTAGCCACATTAACGGGGTATCTAAGCGCAGCTTGTATTCCATGCCTAGTACAAGCGCTTTATTCAAAGCTTTAATAAACTCAGCACGGCAATCAGGATAACCTGAGAAGTCAGTTTCGCACACGCCGGTAATAACTGTTTTGATATTTACCTGGTAAGCATAGATCGACGCCATGGTTAGAAATAAAATATTACGCCCAGGGACAAAAGTGTTAGGAAAGCTTGCAACCGAGCTGTACATGGTCGTCGGTATGGGAATACAATTACAAGTTAGACTGCTACTCGCCAATTCGCTAAGCGAGAATATATCTATTATTTTATGAACAGTGACGCCAAGTTGTTTGGTAAGATTTTGCGCAACCTCAATTTCCGCTATATTACGCTGACGATAATCGAAAGTTATACAATGCACTTCATCATAAATATCCAGAGCCTGGATTAAACAGGTAGTCGAGTCCTGTCCACCACTGAATACAATAACGGCTTTTTTGTTCATCGCCATACTTCCTGCATTCGTAAAATTTAACTTTTAGCTTAAATAGCACGCAATAAAAACTACCGGCGCAAGAGGCGCGGCTTTTATTGCGTGCTATTTAATGTTCGTAGGTCAACAGCAGCTCTTTAGGAATTTGGAAGTCTAGAGACATCATCACGCTAAGCGTGGTGATAGTGAAAATTGAGAATACAAATAACTTGCGTGCCCAGATGGTATCGTCAGCCGCCTTGTAGCCAGTCCAAGCTATATATAACCAGTACGTTCCCATGGTTGCAGCAGCGACAAGATAATTTATGCTAGTATAACCACTAAAGGTCAACATTAAGGTTGCCATAAGGAAGCCAAAAATATAAAGCAAAATATATTTTTTAGTTACCTGAATACCACGTTTAACTGGCAGAACTGGAATTGATGCGGCTAAATAGTCATTAAAATGAAAGATGGCGATAGCATAAGAGTGTGGCATCTGCCACAGGCTAAACATCACCATCAATACCAGCGCGGCTATATCGAAGTGATTCGTCACAGCCACATAGCCAATGACTGGCGGCATTGCCCCTGATAGACTGCCAGCAAGCGTACCATGAACTGATTTACGCTTAAGGTACAAACTATAAAGGCAGACATAGATGACAAAACCAATTAAGGCAAACAGTGCCGCTAATAGGTTGGCTGCTATGTATAGCAGCATTATACCAACAATACCAAGGACAGTTGCATAGGTTAGCACTAACTTCATGGAGAGAAGACCATGGACCAATGCACGATTCTTGGTGCGCTCCATCTTCAAGTCGATATCACGGTCAATATAGTTATTGAAGACACAACCGGAAGCTACTACTAGAGAAGTGCCTATCATCACAGCCAGAAAGATAGCCAGATCTACATGTCCCTTAGAAGCCAGAAAAAAACCGCCTGCCACAGAAAGCACATTACTAAAAATGATCCCAGGTTTAGTGATTTGAATAAAATGCTTAAGCGGCACTAGATCTTACCTCACTTTGCCATCATAAACGTATGCATGCTAAACATAATCCATATCGACAACCCGACCATCAGTAAAATCACCAAGCTTGTAAATATTAATGCAATTAAGTTATCTCGCTGACCCTTAGTGTTATCCAAGTGCAGGAAGTATAATAGGTGCACCATAACTTGGATCACTGCACACACTAGAATAATTATTAAGGTGCTTAACTTCGATAAAGTTGGGTAGATCACCAAACAGAACGGAACCAGGGTCAGAATTACAGATAAGACGCAGCCGATAGTATAAGATACTATACTACCGTGGCTTGCATTATAATTATAGGAGCAAGAATTAACCATTACATAGCTCCCATCAAATAGACAATCGTGAATATGCAGATCCAAATCACATCTAGGAAATGCCAAAATAGGCTAAGGCAGCTTAGACGAGTATTATTAGTGTTAGTCAAGCCATGTTTATTGACTTGATATATCATCACCGCCATCCACAGTAAGCCGGCAGTTATGTGTAGACCATGGGTACCTAATAGCGTGAAAAACGCGGATAGGAATCCAGAACAATGTGGGCCGTAGCCCTCAGAAATCAACAGGTAAAACTCCTTGATCTCCATAGTGATAAAGCCTAAGCCCAACAAAAAGGTTAATGCTAACCAGCCCAACACACTTTTCTTGTTACCTCTATCAAAAGCTAACATGGCTAAACCGTAAATAATCGAACTAAATAACAGCATGGCTGTTTCGCCGAGAACGTAAGGCAACTCAAAAATATCACGGCCAGATGGACCATCAGCTATATTATTTACCAATACTGCATACACTGCAAAGATTGACGCAAACAAGATACAATCGGTCATCAGGTAAAGCCAAAAACCAAAAATAGTCGTTGACCCATGATCGCGGTGATGAGAACCTGCATAAGTATTGCTAAACTTGGTAACTAAGCTTGACATTATTTAGGCTTGCCTTAATGAAATTTTATACAATTAACCGGAATTGTCTTTTCGGCTACTAAGCGAGCGTATTGCTCGGCTTCGATACGCTCAATTGTTTCAACTGGCACTATATAACCTTGATCATTACGAGCAGCATGAATTATGAAGTAACTAACAGTACCTACTAAACCTATAATTGCTAGCCACCAGATATGCCAGATCATCGCAAAGGTAAACACAGTCAACAGACCGCCCATAACCACACCAGTGGCAGTGTTGTTTGGCATATGAATTGGCTTGTAGCCCTCAGGTTGCTGATATGCAGTACCATTTTCCTTTGCTTCGGTAAAGGCATCGATCGTATTTACGGTAGGGATCACAGCGAAGTTGTAGAACGGCGGTGGTGACGATGTCGACCATTCCATGGTGTGACCATTCCATGGGTCGCCTGATTCGCACATATTTTGCTTGCGACTGCACACGCTGACATATAGCTGAATAAACTGACAGAAGATACCCATAGCAATCAGCACCGCACCAAACATCGAGACGTATAAATATGGCACCCACTCAAAGTTAGTGGTAAAACTCAGGCGACGAGTCATACCCATTAAGCCCAGAGCGTAAAGTGGCATAAATGCAACAAAAAAACCTGAAATCCAAAAAAAGAATGCAGCTTTACCCCAACCTTCGTGCAACTTAAAGCTAAATGCCTTCGGGAAATAAAAACTGAAACCAGCTATATAACCAAATACAGCACCACCGATGATTACATTGTGGAAGTGAGCGACTACGAAAAGGCTGTTGTGTAATACAAAATTAGCACCCGGAATGGCAAGCAGCACACCGGTCATGCCACCAATAGCGAAAGTTACTATAAATCCTAGGGTCCATAAAACCTGGCTAGTAATACGTAGACGTCCATGATAGATAGTAAATAGCCAATTAAATAGTTTTACACCTGTCGGGATGGAAATAAGCATGGTTGCTAAACCAAAAAAAGCATTAACACTGGCCCCGGAACCCATAGTGAAGAAGTGGTGGAGCCAAACTATAAAGCCCAATACTGAAATTACGCCGGAGGCATAGATCATTGAGTAGTGACCAAATAAACGCTTACCAGTAAAGGTCGCTATTACTTCAGAAAAGATACCGAACGCCGGTAAAATTAAGATATATACCTCAGGGTGACCCCATGCCCAGAACAGGTTCACGTACATCATTGGATTGCCACCAAGTTCGTTAGTAAAAATGTGAAAATCCAGATAACGATCAAGCGATAGCATTGCCATGGTAGCAGCTAGAATTGGAAACGAAGCTACAATAAGTACGTTTGCCCATGTGCATGTCCAGGTAAAAATTGGCATATCCATCAGTTTCATGCCATTGGCGCGCATTTTTAGAACGGTAGCCAGGAAGTTTATCCCCGTCAGTGTTGTCCCTAGCCCTGATAATTGTAATGCCCAAATATAGTAGTCTACACCAACACCAGGACTATGCTGAATACCAGATAATGGCGGATAAGCAACCCAACCTGTCTTAGCAAATTCACCTACGCCTAGAGAAATATTAATTAATAGAACACCTGAAACCAGCAACCAAAAACTTAAAGAGTTCATGAATGGGTAGGCAACGTCACGCGCACTAATCTGCAGCGGCAAGGCAAGGTTCATTAAACCGGTAAAAAATGGCATCGCCATGAAAATAATCATAATCACACCGTGAGCAGTAAAGATCTGGTCATAGTGTTCAGTAGACAGATATCCTGGCGAACCCCCAGTAGCCATCGCTAACTGTGTACGCATCATGATTGCGTCAGCAAAGCCACGCAGCAACATGACCATAGCAACGATAATGTACATTATGCCGATTTTCTTGTGATCGACAGAAGTCAACCACTCAGTCCATAAGTAAGTCCACTTCTTAAAGTAAGTAATACCTGCTAATAGTACTAGACCACCCAGCACAATCATAGCGATAGTTACCATTACGATTGGCTCATGGAACGGGACTGCATCCCAACTCAGTATACCAAACATCACTTACTCCTTTACCCCGGTAGTTAAATATAAACCAGTGCTTGAATCTTCAACCACAACTACTTTTTTCGTGTTGAATCTGCTTTCCTGGCTTCATACCTACGTACTTGCTAATGATTTTCTGAAACAAGTTAGGCATGTACTTAGAATACAGAGCTACTGAATTGTTCTGGCTTTGTTTAGCAAGTGTGTCATATTCATCTTGATCAAGCAGTTTAGGTGCAGCCTTTACTTTGGCTACCCAGGCAATAAAATCTTCCTGGCTGGTCGAGATCGCCTTGAATTTCATACCAGCAAAGCCAGCGCCACTATAGTTGGCAGAGATACCGTCCATCTCAGCTTTCTTGTTTGCGATCAAGTGCAGATTTGTCTGCATGCCTGCCATCGCGTAAATCTGGCTCCCTAAAGCAGGGATAAAGAATGAGTTCATCACAGTATCAGATGTAATCTTGAAGTTCAGTGGCGTATGCTCTGGAAACTGTATTTCGTTGATAGTGGCGATACCTAAGTCTGGGTAGATAAATAGCCACTTCCAGTCCAACGCAACTACTTCAATATTGACCGGCGTGACATTAGATTCCAATGAGTGATATGGGTCTAATGCGTGAGTAGACTTATAGGTTATACTACCTAAAGCAATGATGATGAGAATTGGCACTAGCCACACTGTAATTTCAATTTTAGTGGAGTGCGACCACTTTGGCGCGTAAATAGCGCTGGTGTTCGACGCGCGGTATTTCCAAGCAAAAGCGAACGTCATGATAATTACGGGGATCACGACCAACAGCATCATCAGGGTAGCGGTGATGATTAAGTTTTGTTCATCTAGGCCGACTTGTCCTTTTGGATCAAGCAATGTCCACTTACAGCCTTCTAATGTTGGTAACATGCCAAGCAATGGTAAGAAGCTTAGTAATCTCTGGTACTTATTTTTACTCATCTTACGATCTCTAAATAAGACAGCCTGCAGAATGCAGTTAGATTTCGATTGCTAATCACTTTACTCTGCTAAAAGTTGGCTTTGTCAACTAAACAAGAGCATAACTTGCAATAGTCATATACTGTATGATTTCGCTAAACCACAAAAAATTTTTTATTTAATTTTATAGTTATAAAATTTATATAGTTATAAAATATTATAAAAGCAAGTTTCATCTATACGCAAACCTGAACGGCTATCGTGGCCTAGAGTCAAATAAAGTGATCAATTTATTTCATTCACTATTCTCATACCAAAATTTGGCAGTACTAGACTCTAACGCAAACGATTATAGTATAGCTAGTTATGTATACATGTTCTATACAGCAATAATTTCTATTGCTTTAAGTAATAATTAAACACTATCATACAAATATTAACGATATTATCGCATTTTATTTTCAATAAAACTGAAAAATTACTGCATAATTTAGTATAAGCAATGTTCTTTGACGCACTTCTTATAGTAGTGCACAAAAAAATCTGAATCTCCATCAAAAGATATTTAAACGTCACGAAATGTCTTGAACTAAGTAATGTTTATTATATTACATAAGCGATACGAGAGACACTTAGCCCACTCAATAATAAAGAGCTGCGATATTTCAGTAAACTAACGTTAACTTTGCATTAATAATTACAATAAATAACCATCCCATAGTAATAAGATCACTACTATTATGAACGCTATAAACACCTATTCAACCAATGCAAGACTGAAGGTCTGTGGGATATAGAATACATACAAAATCAGTGATTTAGAAACCAAGGTAAAATACTTTAGTCACAAGTTATTCATTAATAATTGATTGGAGTATATATATGCCGTAGTTACTGTTTATTAGTAAGAGCTGGTATATGCACATAACTAGCTACAACAGCATCATGCATAGTGCTTAGCACTACCAAAGCTTCAAAAAGGTAGCTTGGCTTTTGTATCGAATAGCATTTACTTATAAAGGCAACAACACCAATTAACAACAATCCATAGCGTTTGTAGTATAAACAACTAGTAAGCCGCCGAGGCAAGTACTACTTAAATATATAACGCACCACTAATTAAATCAAAGTATTTTACGCTCAGCAATACCAGAAAGCACTTTTCACTACTTAAGCGTAATTTGTCGCTTATTCTCGTTTCCCTTTGCTTAATTATGGTGTTTTACTTGATAGTAACCTGTTTACTACAGGGGAGATAATTGAAACAGAATAATGTTAACAACGAATTCATTCAAGCATTTATTCTATTATAGATGCATAAAGTGCATCACAAAAAGCTCAACTTGAACATTAGGCTAAGATAAACTATAGAAATTATTCTTGCCCACATTAATATAGACTCAGTGTTATTCTAGTGCTACAGCCATACTAAAAAAGTTTATAGTACGCCTATTTCTCTAGTATCAAGTAAGCACCTAAGTCAAACTCTTTGAGCAACTACAGCACGTATTACTTGCAGTTAAGTAAGCCTAGACTGCCCACCTAGATCAGACTACCATCCTTGGTGTAGCAGTAAAAGCGCTTGTATGACTGATGATTAGATGCATGCCACCATTACGTAGACAGCAGATCAAATACACTATGTGCTTAATCATAAAGGCATCTTCAAGCATTAACAGTATTGATGTCATGCCGCTACCTTCTCACCCATGATCAGCACTAACTTCACACCAATTTGTTCACTATAACAGCCACCAAAATTATAACATTATCTATCTGAGTTTAAACTAACCACTAATAATCTCGTCGTTCTCCTCCGCTAGCTGCGATAGCAGGAATAGCCTTTTATCACATTGACCAGGACTACTACATAAACATTTCATCATACAATACTACTTCAGTGCCAATTAAGATATATACTTAAATAACTATCAAGACGACGCTATTCTAGAGTCATCAATTTCGATATAGCAATCATTACTACCAAATATGTTACAGATAACGTATCAGAGTATTTCTGACACAAAATGAATGCCAACTTAGTTGAAGCTGTACATACCTGGCTTATTACTCACAAAAAAATAACACAACACCCAGCATGTAATTTCCAGTGGTTAATTCGGTGCTATCTTTGATACAACCAAGAAATGATAGATGTCTAGCTAGCAGCAGCTAAGTACAGTAGATCGTGTTACTGTAACAATGGTGCATGATCTAGTTTTAGTAAAGCCTTAAATACCAATAAATAATATGTCTAGTTCAAGCATAGCGATTCGCTGCTTAATGGCTTAACTTATGTCTAATACAACCAGCTTGGCATGCATTAATAACGCTTGCCAAGCATCTAGAAATGCTCACTAAAGTGCCCGGAATAACTATTCAAATACCACTTGATAAATATATGTGGTGGACTACTAACAACCAAATAAATCATGCTATTTTCTACAGTGAACTACAGGTTAAAATTGAGTAAGATACCTGACGGATATACTAACCTACCTAAAGCACACGATAAGTAGACATGCGCAACTAATGACTACATTAGTTGCGCATAGATAAGCATCAACTCATCACCGCGCTATTTATGTAGCAATAACAACGACAATACCATATTACTAGTAGTAATAAATCATCTAAACTGGAATAATGGAATAAACTCACGGCTACTTCTTACTTTTCAGCTAGCAAAATATGCTCTAGCGCAACTTGCCAGTCACATTCTGGCTACTAGCCACTTAGTGATAGCTAGTATTATACGTTAAGCATCAATCAAATCAACTGGCAAGGTGCTACATAACTAATATTTGGGGTACTCAAGCAACACTGATATCTGATTTGCTATCACTCAACAAGAGAATATGCATTCTAGCGCACAATCTCTATCACACGCAGTAATTCTACTCTCCTTAGTGCCGCGAACAGCGATATAATAAGTTAATTACATATGCAACATATGGCATATCTTGATATGCCATGATATAAATTTAGGATAGCCAAGCTAGTGTATAACGGCGATTATTGCTGAGTCCTACTTTGTTTATTGTTATATAAACTACACGTCTACTCCAGTTTTATAGTTAACAATTACTAACTACAGTAAGCTAGTAGTGTTAAGTTATACCAACTTACTAGAAAGATAAATAATTTTAGTGGTTAAGAATATAATGATAATTATACCACTAGATCAAATCTCTGGCTTAGTTTGTAACAGCGCTCACGAGAAACAGCGAGAGATCTAAGGGTAACACTAAATGGCTAATCGCATATGTTTGTAGTATGCATGCGCAGAAAATATTATAGATAAAGCACTAAATGGTTTGACTAAACTAACCATGATAGTAATAAACGATAGCTTCATAGAAGCATTGTGGTGTGTTAGAGGCACCAGATTGAACTGATAATCATTAAAAGCTAGAGTGTTAAGGTGCCGCAAGTGAAGATCGTCAAATCTATTAATAGTTTACATAAACCGCGTTTGCCACTAAGAATTTTAGCTCTCATTAGAGCTATCACGCTTGGTGGCAAACGCTTTAATCTATTGACTGGTACGAGCAATGATCTTTATCATAGTTATATTGTACTCAATGGAACTAAAATAGTGACGGTCTAAACATGTAAGCGCTTCACTAAAAATAGTGCCAGCTTTTTTAGTACGCAATGGCTATAATTTGCCTATGATACGACTTAAGGCACTTAAAATAACTTATTTATAAATCTCATTCTCAAAACTTTATGGATTTGAAGAAGCGTATCTCAGTTCAAGACATAGACCAACGTAGCCTTGCAAATATAAACAATGATTTTAGACAATCTCAAATCAGACAATTTTATGTATTATAAATTTATTTTGATACTTTTAAGCTTATTCTTTTAAGAATTGAGCTATCAGACCAATGTCATTGGTATCTTTCTTCAAAATAGTAAGCCTTCTTACTTGTTTTCAGGTGATGATCTGACTAAGGTGCTACCTTAAGTACGCAGTATACTTAACTCAAACTAATAAATATTTAGAAGTAATACTAATATTACTCATTCCTGCTACCTTAATAGTTGTCTGTAGTCTAGCTATATAATGCTGTTAAGAATTAACGGCATGGTGGCACAAAAGTCAACATTTAACCACTGACTTTTACAGTTGCTTGAGTCACAATGTGTTATATTGCGCTATTAATTAATAATTCATTCAAGATTACTTTTTGCTGCATCAATACAAGATCTTGCATACTTTGCAAGTAATTCACCTTACATAGCGCCTCTAGCTAGGCTGTAAAAGTGAACTACGACTAACTAATTAAACTCGCAATGCGCTGATATATTGCAATTAGCGCGCTATATTCACATATATGTGACACTTATAGCTGTAGGAAAACTTCGATAATACTCTATGCCTGCCGCAAGGAGAATACTGCTTGCCTAAAATAACTGTAACTAATTGAATGGAAAAAGTAGTCATACTACATATTTAATAAAGTAAAACTCATATATAGATAAAAAATCTTAACTATATACTTTTATAAACTTCAATTAAATCTAGATTTCTATATACACAATGTACTTATTATTATATTTGCGACTCAAGAAGTTATGCTTAATCATGAGATTAAGCACGCGCTCAAAGTATTCACATAAATTATCATGGCTGATCTAGCTAAGATAGAGGTAATCTGCTTCATTCAGTATAGAGTACAACCAAGAAACTAATAAATTTAATAGTAAGCAAATAGATTAGTACTATATACTGCAGTATAAGCAAATAAATCATTGCGCGCTTTGCTTGGCCGAATTAGTTTTGAGTATTATCACAATAGCTATTAACTCCAAGAATGACATAGGCCTCATAAATAATTAAGAACGCCTTGACGTCAAAGCAGATATTTATAGCTATTAGCATATTTAGACAAATGTAAAGATGTATAAGAATATTAACTTAATAGTCTCTCGTGCTTTTACCGTAACTGTCTATCCAATTGGCATGCATGTCAAGGCTGAGGAATGAAACATTGAACTGATTCTCAATTATGCTAGCGAAGTAAATATAGCATACTGTATCTGACTAAGTGGAAAATTGAATACTACACATTAGACATCACTAACCAATACAGCAATACTCACTACAAAAAAATCTCTCACAACTAACCTGAGCATACTGTATATCGGTTTTTCTAAAGAAAAATATATTTTTACTGATACTCTCACATTTATATATGGTGGTGATAACTACCAACCGCAATCTACTGTACACTAGGCTAGAACAAAGGCTGTATAAAGCTTGAAGTCTTAGCACTGCTTAACGGTTTCAATAGCAAATAAGTACTGCTGGCGTTTATGAACATGATCGTTCGTTAGTAGATACACTGAAGGACAGTAATCACTGCCAATATTTGCGTATTCATGACGCATAGTTTATCTTTTGTAGCATTTGTTGCTTAGCTTATAAATTAGAAACTGAGAGTTAAAAATAAAACTCATTTAGTCAATAAAAAAATCTGCTGATAACAGATTTTTGATTGACTGGATTAGAAAAAAGCGTTATTTAAACTATCAAGATAACGCTCAGCATCTAAAGCTGCCATACAACCAGTGGCAGCAGAAGTGATGGCTTGACGATAAACATGGTCAGCTACGTCACCGGCGGCAAATATGCCTTTAATATTAGTCTGAGTAGCGTTACCTTGAAAGCCGCCCTGTACAACTAGGTAACCATCTTTAATGTCCAGTATACCTTCGAACAATGAAGTGTTAGGAGTATGGCCGATTGCAATGAAAACGCCATCAACTTTTAATTCATCATAACTGCCATGGTTGTTTTTTAAACGAATACCAGTCACACCAATACTATCGCCCAAGACTTCATTTAGAGTCGCATTCAGCTTAAGAATGATCTTGCCCTCAGAAACACGCGCGTACAGCTTATCGCGAAGAAGTTTCTCAGTACGAAAAGTTTCACGGCGGTGAACCAATGTCACTGTACTAGCGATATTAGCTAGGTATAGCGCCTCTTCAACAGCAGTATTGCCACCACCAACTACAGCAACAGGCTTGTTGCGATAGAAGAAACCATCACATGTTGCACAAGCAGATACGCCTTTACCCATAAATGCTTCTTCTGAGGGAAGGCCAAGATAACTAGCACTAGCACCAGTGGTTATAATTAACGCATCACAGGTATAAACACTGATATCGCCGATCAATTTATAAGGTTGATTCGAAAAATTGACTTTATGAATATGATCGAAAACAATCTCAGTTTTAAAGCGTTCCGCATGTTCTTTCATGCGCCCCATTAACGCTGGGCCAGTAAGACCATAAACATCGCCAGGCCAGTTATCGATTTCAGTAGTAGTGGTTAACTGACCACCTACCTGTGTACCGGTAATCAGCAGCGGCTGAAGGTTTGCTCGAGCAGCGTAGACAGCAGCACTATAACCTGCAGGGCCAGAACCCAGAATAATCACTCGCGAATGACGTGTATCAGACATGACTAACTCCTATCGAGTGCCAGGATTATAAAGCAGTTCGAATGGAAGAACTACCAAATATTTCAGAAAACATTAAACTCATAAATCTTAAAATACGTATACAGCGTATCGCTGAGATCAAGATTAAAGAAAGATGTAACAACGGTCTAATTAATAAACGGTCTTTATGTAGTTACTTCAGCTTATTGACATCATTACTACTTTATATACTGCTATGGATGTTGTCGCTTTCGTTGAAGATACAACATTAAATAATATTAGTATGTTTACTGTCTTACTTAAAGTTCCTCATAACATAGTAATACTATTTTAGATAGTGATACATGTATAAAGAACTGCAATTTATATTTAATGTTGGCTTACACTTGTATGTATTGCTAAAGATAGTGATTGAATCTTATTCAATCTAATACTATGCATTAATCTTGAGTTATTTCACTAACCATCAGTTCAATCTGTAAATTAATACCTTGATGCTTACTATAAGATATAGCCAAGTAACCTGAGCTATATCTTATAGTCATTTTAGCACGTTTATATTAATTGTGTTCATCACCTTTACCTTGCAAAGCAAGCACTATTACAGCAATGTTTAGCAGATTTTATGGCATTCACTTAAAACTGGTTAGTTGAGATAGTCATACGAACGCTAGCATAGTATAATGTGTACTAAACTATAACTTAATTATTTCAAAATCACAAAAAACAGCGTCATTAACATTAAATGTTATAAGTTATAATCATCACTATGTTTATAGTACCGTGATCATAGAGTGTTCCTTGAGAGATTACTGAGCCAACTAGTAACTTTAGTTGTGCATGCATAACTATTACATTGAGTTAATAAATTAGATACTAAAGGCTTACTAAAGCTATTGTAATAATAAATTATAGGTATTCCTCGACTAACCGCTACAGAGTGTTATCTAAGATTTAAATAAAGCCAGTCATAAATATACAAGCTACTGCAGCACTAGACACACTAGTTACCCAGACATACTGCATATCAGTAGCTTAATCAGCCCTGGTAACTCCCAATGTTGCGCACAGCACTGTGCTTACAGAGTAAGGCCTGCTATAGAGGGCCACTATACACATTTTTTTAGCAGTATTCCAACTAATAAACAACCGCTGTAGTAATAACACTTTGAGCGGCAAGGATTGTTATCGCATAGCATCAACGACTAACTATTTGATACAACTAAGCACGATGGTATCGCTACGTGAACACTTTCAAGTAAAAAATAAATAAATCACTATGTTTGCATAATATATGCTGGCTGTCTCAAGATAAAATCTTGAGACTATTTGAACTTTCTTCTGAATAACATACAGATACCAGCATCTGCTATGCAGAATATCACTAATAATCATTAGTAATAGCCAGTAATAAGAAATGACTGAACAGTAGCTGCATAAAACAGCTATGTTGCGATATCTAGCATCGCTAAGAACTCATTAACACTATATATCTGACAACCTATTTTTTCACTTCCCAGTCTAATGGAAACTATATCACAATATAGTATTGTAAACTATGGCTGCGAGATTAGCTATCGTGACTTAAGATCCATTAACCGTAAACTAACATTACTATAACTAAAATTGTGTACTAGCGATACTATAGGGTAGTGGAGATGAAGATGCTTTTTTAATACTAGCCTGACTAAATTACTTTAAAGATATAACGAATTTATAGCGTATGCGCTTAAACGCTAACTAACAATCCACTCATAATAGTTAACTAGGCTAGCACCGTATTCATCAGTAAGCTTATTGCTGCCTTGCTAGAAAAAATTAGTCAACTAAGCAACTAGTAGACACAATTAATCTCCAGCGAAATTCATACTGATAGGATGATAATCCTACACGATATTAACTGATTCCATAATTACATCATTATGGCTATAATAATCATATCGTATACGACTTATATAACTATTTTGAATGTTTCTATCTAATCATAATGCTCTAAATGTTAGCTTTAAGCTTATAGGGTATCAACCTCGATCACTTTTTCTAGACAGATAACATGGCCTAACCGTAAAAACGTGTAGATATTTAAATAATTGTTTTGAGCTTTTAAAGCTTTGATGTGACTACCCACAATATTTTAGTGGTAATCAGCTTAGTATTCGCAGTCACACTGTATTGATAGTGCTAGATATATTTTGGATTTATAGGTACTATAAAGCAATAATCAGCTATAAGACTCATGCCATCACTACGCTGGGTAATAGTTGCAATACACTCAACTAACATGGCTTGCGTTAAACCTATGCAAGCATTGAAGCCACCTTCTAGAAAGGGATTCATCATATATAATAATATGATGAATGTATAATGTTTAACCAACACTATCAATCTTTGAGTAAGAGTGGATTAAAAGCGTGACGCAAGATACTTAGAACAGTATTTTGAATACAAAACATAGGTAATGCCCAGAAAAGCAGTTAACTCAACGCCTTTAATAGCCAGCATGATTGTTTCGTCATCCAGCGTCATACATAGAGAAAATCGCTCGAGTACTCGTCCATCTTTGCCAAAAAAGAATTTTTCAAAATTCCAGACAATATCTCAGGGAAACTCAGCACCTTCACCGGCCAAAAAAGCGATATAGCTGATGGCAATTATATAATTTTAAACGTTCAGCTTACTTCCCAGCAGAGATGTCACGCCGTAATTCAAACTACAGAATTCCTTTATCTCTTCTTTGGTACCTAGTGCTTAGCCTGCAAACTGGTTATACTGCATGCTAAGCACAGTCAAACCCACTAACTTTTATATTGCCGATAAAAATTTATCAAGGCTTATGTACTGCGCAGTCAGGCTACATTTAGAGGCCACATTAAACCATCAGCACTACTTGCCTATTAAATGGTGCCAGTAATAATTTTTGTCTATTACAAGTTTTGAGATTTAGATTATAAACAGCACTCATGACAAACTTCAGATACCACATATTTTACATTTTAGCTATTTTAAATATAGATGTTAGTCCTATAATCATAGATACCAACTGATAAGTTTACATATTAATGATAACGCTATCCACTAAATCAACAATAGTCTTAAATATTAACACGTATTAGTGTGTTATATATCTCTTTATCATCTTCAATTCTATATTTAACTTAAAGTGAACTGGGCCTACCTAGCTGTAGGTACTCAATGCTTTTAAGCACACTGTAATTATTATAAAACTACAAGTAATTTTATAATCATAACAAGGCATATACAATAATATCTCAACGCAACAGAATAATTAATCTAAATTAATTTAATGCCACTTAGCAATAAAATGCTCTTATTTACCATACCAAACTAGGATAAAATTTATATGTCTTTATCATACAGCGCTAGTACACCACTAATCTGCTTGTATGCTGCTAACATATCGGCATTCCAGCGACAACAGCATACTGAATATTGTTTACTAAGCCTCAAGCAGTTTTATCATAAACTCATAACGCTGCTGGTCGACTGTTATCGTGCCTGACAGTGCGCAAGTCGAATACGCATACTATGATATGGTACAGTGTTATAACACTGAGTTATTAACACGCACTTCATAGACTCACTTAGAGTTGGGTTATTACGCTAGTCGACGTCAAATATTCTATCGAGGTTAGCAACCCTCAACAATAGGTTGGCTTTTACTAACCTAGCTATCAATAATTTTAGTATTGCGTTGTCGCCAGAATAAACACCGTCTATGCTGATCTTATCATTATAATTGATCGCTTAATTAAACTTGAACTTTACTAACATATACAGCATGCTACAGAATTAAATTAGCGCTAAAGATCAGGCAGGATGTCATGTATTAGCAAGATCTACAATTTTTTAGTAAAGTATGCTCAAAAAACTTAATTTCTAAACTTATACTATAGCTCTATATCTTGCTTACAGTAGCGAAAACTTATAGCTTATAATTGTACCAGGTACACTACCTAGATTTTTTATATATCAGACTTTCAGTAGCTACTTCCAACTTGTACAATGCAGTACAGCATATTTAACACTTGGCTTAACATTATCTTTAGCCTTAAAGTTAAAAGTTTCGTAATCCAGTACAACAATAACATGCACCTCAAACACCTAAATATCTAAGTAGCGGCGTTTAGGCATCTACAGCAACGAATGAGTTGCGCACGTAGAGAATTTTATAACTATTTTTATTATCTATATTTCATCTTAATTATTATTGCTGATGTCATAAATTGACTTATTACTACTATAGTACAGAACACTTTTATTTATTCAGAACATTACAAATGTATGCAATCTTTATATTTAATCTGCTCGTCGTAGCCCGACGAGCTTAGTCTTGTATACCTGATCATTTGTCAAGCGTTCAGCGCAGTTTTCTAGATAACGTACAATATCGAAGATCAGACGCTCAGTACCTTTTTTAAGAACAGCCGAGATCACGTAAACCGGACCTTTCCATTCTATATGATTAACAATTTCCTTAACTCGTTCTTCGTGTTCTTCTTCTAAAATTTGATCGCACTTGTTTAATACTAACCAGCGATCACGTTGTGCTAAAGCAGGGCTAAATTTAGTAAGTTCATTAATAATGACTTCGGCAGCATCTGATGCGCAAGCCTCGTCTAACGGTGCAATATCAACGAGATGTAGCAGCAAACGGGTACGAGACAAGTGCTTCAAGAAGCGCATGCCAAGACCTACTCCATCAGAAGCTCCTGCAATCAAACCAGGAATGTCGGCAATGACAAAACTTTTCCAGCTATCGACCTTGACTACACCAAGATTTGGTATCAAAGTGGTGAACGGGTAGTCGGCAACTTTTGGCTTAGCATCTGACACCGAACGGATTAGAGTGCTTTTACCAGCATTTGGTAAACCAAGCAGGCCCACGTCAGCCATGACTTTCATTTCTAGTTTGAGGTCACGCTGCCCGCCCGGTTTGCCCAAAGTAGTCTGACGTGGAGCGCGGTTAGTACTGGATTTAAATCGTGTATTGCCCAAACCATGCCAGCCGCCCTGCACAATCATTAAATTTTGGCCAGACCTAGTTAGGTCGCCAATTACTTCTTGGGAAGAAGAGTCAATGATCGTAGTGCCGACCGGTACACGCAATACTAGATGTTCGCCTTTTTTACCTGTGCAGTTAGCACTGCCACCATTAGAACCACAACTAGCATCGAAATATCTGGTGTAACGGTAGTCAACTAGAGTGTTAAGGTTTGCATCGGCTATTATATAGATGGAGCCCCCGTTACCGCCATCGCCACCGTTTGGGCCGCCATTTTCGATAAATTTTTCACGACGAAAACTCATACAACCGTTACCGCCATCGCCTGCTTTTACTCGGATAAAAGCTTCATCAACAAACTGCATAAATCGCCTTTCTCCGTATAGGCAAAGCTTAAGTAACTAAGATATAAAACTTTTATAAAAACAGAGCAGTAACTTTAGTTCAGTACCGCTAACCTAGCACTTAGGTTTCTTACAACGAACTGTATAAAAACTTTTTACACAAACAAATGATCAGTAGTTAAATCTAAAATTTTTTAGCGGTCTCATAATTAAGCCGAAACAATACTCACGTAACGACGACTGAGCGCACCCTTGGTTTCAAACTTGATCACTCCTTCAATTTTAGCGAAAAGAGTGTGATCTTTGCCCATACCAACACCATAACCAGCGTAAAACTGTGTGCCACGCTGACGTACAATAATATTGCCTGGAATGATTTTTTGTCCACCATACATCTTTAGACCAAGGCGTTTAGCTTCTGAGTCACGACCATTACGGCTACTACCACCAGCTTTTTTATGTGCCATAAATCTATTTTCCTAGCGATGAATAAGTTTGGCTAAAATTAACAAGCCTGAATATCAGTAATTTTGATCTCAGTGTACCACTGACGATGGCCCATACGCTTCATATAATGCTTACGACGACGAAACTTAATAATAGAGATTTTATCGTTACGGTTTTTGGAGATTACTTTAGCCGTCACGGTAGCTCCAGCAACAACTGGAGCACCAATTCTTACGTCATCACCATTGGTGACCAACAAAACGCGATCAAAAGTAATTGATGAGCCAGTAGCGACTTCAAGTTTTTCAATCTTTAGGTATTCATTTTGGGTGACACTATATTGCTTTCCACCAGTAACAATTACTGCGTACGACATGACATTTCTCCAAAAATTTTGCTCACCAAGTGCTTTAAATAAAAAGCAGTTATTCACTAACATGGGATGCATTGGATGCATGTAATTGTTTAAAGTAGATACTGCCTGAAATATTTTTCAGTGCATCATATGCAAAATAAATTAGTAATGCAAGTAGCCATTTATCGTTCCTTGACACCCCTTGGTGAGGGCTCTAGCATGCCCCGCGCAACCCTCTACTGGAGCTATTGTCGCTGATGCAACCACAAGCTTTCTACCGAACGGTCGCGGACGATTTTAGCGCTGTCGATAGCATCATAAAGCAACAGCTAACATCTAAAGTGCCGCTAGTCTCTAAAATTGGCGACTATATTACTTCGGCTGGCGGCAAACACTTGCGTCCTTTATTAGTATTGCTATGCGGTAAGGCTCTTGGTCGTGAAGGCGGTGACTTGCGCCTGCTGGCCGCTACCATTGAATTCCTGCATACCGCTACTCTTCTGCATGACGACGTGGTTGACATGTCTGGCATGCGCCGTGGTCGTGAGACCGCCCATGCAATGTGGGGCGTTGCTCCAAGTATACTAGTAGGCGACTTCCTCTATTCGCGCTCATTCGAAATGATGGTAGAACTTGGCTCAATACCTGTTATGAAGATTCTCTCACAAGCTACGCGCATCATTGCCGAAGGTGAAGTATTGCAGCTATCAAAAATTCGTGATGTCAGCACTACCGAAGAAACCTACATGAATGTGATTCGCGGCAAAACTGCAATGCTTTTCGAAGCGGCGACACATAGTGCAGCTGCCTTATGTGGCGCTTCAGCCGAAAAGGCTGAAGCGCTACGCACATTTGGTGATTACCTTGGCATAGCGTTCCAGTTGGTAGACGACCTGCTTGACTATCAAGGTGACACAGAGGCCTTAGGCAAGAACATCGGTGATGACCTAGCGGAGGGTAAACCGACCCTGCCGTTAATATATACCATGCGTGAAGGCACGCCAGAACAAGCAGCGCTTATTCGCAAAGCTATCCAGCAAGGCGGAATAGAAGATCTGTCAGCTATCCGTACCGCCATAGAAGCCTCAGGTTCTCTAGTATACACCGCACAACTAGCACGCAACTACGTTGCTCGCGCCATCCAGTGCTTGGAAACTTTACCAACTAGCGAGTATCGAGATGCCCTGGTTGAACTAAGTGAGTTCGCAGTAGCACGTACGCACTAAACACTTTTAGTAAAAAACCTTGAAAACTTCTGTGTATTAATAAGTGCTAAATAGCATGCGAAGCATCACTTTAACCATCCTAATCTAATCTAAAATACATTTATTGATGACATTGCATCTTATTCAACATGCAGTTCTAAGTATACTTATAGAACCAGTATTAAACTTCTCTACCAAAAAATTGATTAATAAGTAAACCGTCAACAATGAAACCAAAATAGTAAAATAATGGAACATTAAGCACGCTAATATCACCGCGATCAATGACATTAAAATTTATGGCAACGCTTTAACTATTCGGTACGCAATTAATAATCAAGAATATTTAACCTTACGACATACAAAAGTATCGATTGTAAGATCGATAGTATAGGCTAGATAAAACTACAATAATCTAATTCATACAAAAAATCTAAATACGTTGCAGCCATATAACCAGGCACACAATAGCGTTTCTCTCTGTGTGCTGACACACATCAATATGTATACTAAAAAACTCATAAATCATCATAAGCAAACAAACAACTACTATTCTATAAATAATAATTACTCTCAATAAGTTACATTAAAATATAACTGCTTCTTTGTTTCTATAAAGAAGCTTCGATATAAGACAGTCAGGCTGACTGTGTCATCCAAAACTAAAAACGTAGGCTAGTTCATAATAGCTCTCTAGTCGGCTACCTGCTACGACTACTACAGCACTAGATAATTTGTTAGATAAAAAATAATAATTTTATTAACGTTAACCTGACTAGCACGGTCAGTCACCTTGCGCAACTTCATACGAAGTACTTGTATAAGTGCTATTCTGCCATGTATAATAATTAGCAACAGCATAGCTTCTAAGTTTTCTTTCTCACTAGAATAAACCTGTCTACGTTAACGTTACTCAAAGAGTACAAAGTCGCTATATCTGCATCAGGTAGAACCATGTCGCCACTAATATTATGATAACCAACACCAGAGTTTTTGAACATTGGACAAATAACTTGCTAAAGATATCACTAGTCAGTGTATCACTGCTTATATTGCCATTAAGCATATAGCCAGACTTACTAGTAATTAAAAACTTACGCATTTTAATATAATATCAAATACAGTTCGATTTTAGCATAAATAATCAGTAATTTTAGCATAAAACATAACACTATTTTACTAAAAGCCCACTTGACTAACGAGGCTGGTTTCGGAACTCAGCTCAATATTTTATGTGCATATTCGCCACATACTAGATTGTTAAATCCCAAACTATATAATCCTGCTCGTCTTTAGCCTCCATGTCTAATTCTATAGCTTGCCAGCATTAAGCGCTTAAGAGGTTGCAATATTTATACCATATAAGAGTGCTCCAGGTTTATCCTGACGTAATTGTGCATGCTTAGCGACGATAACCAGCATAAGCATCGCTGCTAGCGATGCTATTTATGTCTTGTAAATGTTTTAATTTCGAAAAACAATAAGAACACCCACTTATTAAGCTGAACAGTAATACACAGAATACTGATTAAACGGCTATTTGGTGTTGTAACTGAAAATGCAATAAGTACTTGAGCGTACAAGCTTACGTAGTGCGAAGCCAGGCTAGTACGAATTTACACAAAAACTCTTATGGTGCAGAAATGCATAGTTCCCAGTAATATATCTTCAACTCAAACTACACCTATAATAAAAAAGACAGCTGCATTTATATATAAATTATTTCATGTATTATTTATAATAATATCTTCACAATATCAAAACAGCACTACTCTGATGTAAACTTTGTTTAGTGTGCTATGTTTATTTATAGGAAATTATACGACCGCATAAAAAATACTTAATGATCAATTAGTAAGTTTTGTTTGGCGTGGCACTTAACTCTAGCATCAAACCGCTGACACGCTTAACCTTGCGTCGTATAGCTTCCTCAAATATACCACTACGCGGTTCAATCAAGCTAAACCAGTGCTTAGCGCGGGTAATGCCAGTATAGATTAACTCCTTGGTAAGTACTGAGTGCAGCGTATCAGGCAGGATTAGTGCAGTGTGGGCAAATTCCGAGCCCTGGGATTTATGCACAGTCATAGCATATGCAGTTTCTATATCATTTAAACGACTTGGCAACACAAAACGCACGCCAGCTTGACCGTTATTCCGCGGGAAAGCCACGCGCAGCACTTGTAAATCGCAACCACTTTCTGGCAGCTTGAGAGCGATACCAATATCGCCATTCATCAAGCCCAAGCAGTAATCGTTGCTGGTTATTAACACTGGACGACCTTCATACCATTGTTTATTACCTGTGATCAATCGCAATTTACGTAATGCAGTAGTGATACGCAAATTAAGCTGTTCTACACCCCAAGAGCCCTTGCGCACGACACAGAGTAGCCGGAAAGCATCAAACGAGTATAATAGTTGTTGCGCCCAGTGAATCCAAGCAATATCGTCGCAAGACGTATCGAGAGCAGGGCGCGTGCTATGCAATAAGCTCAAGTAATAGCGATAACCATAGATTTTATCATTATGCCCGTCTATTACCAAGCGTATAAACGCATCATCGTGTTCATTTTTAAGCCTGAGGTAAAATAAATCTTTATGGCTATGAGTAACGAGCAACTTGCACGCCTCTTCAACATTTTGCTGATTTACCCAAAACGCTAGTTGACCAATACCGCTAATTTCACTGAAACGCCGCGAATAGCGTAGCATGATCACTTGTTGGGCTAAAGAATAATTAGCAGTAAAATATTCTTGCAGGTCATTGATGCTAAAATCTTTGCCACTGATAGCTTGTAGCCATTGGCATGTAGCAGGGCTGTACCCATCAGCTTCGGCATCGCGGCAAAGATTACTGAACACAGCACCCGCCTCAACAGAAGCTAGTTGGTATTTATCACCGAGCAGCACCAAACGCGCGTAAGACGGTAAAGCATCTAGCAAGTTAGCCATCATTTCTAGATCGATCATCGAAGCTTCGTCCACCACTAGCATATCCAAAAGTAATGGGTTGCTAATATTATGGCGGAAATGTCGAGTATTAGGGTAGCTGCCTAGTAGGCGGTGAATAGTGGTAACCTGAGTCGTAATGCTTTCTCGTATACTAAGCGATACATTCAAAGAATTCAATTGCTGGCTAATAGATTTAGCTAGGCATGCAGCGGCTTTACCAGTAGGCGCAGCAAGACGAATACGTAGTGGGCTACCGGCTTTCACGGCGGGTTCTTGTAATAACGCGAGAAGACGCACCACAATAGTAGTTTTACCGGTACCAGGGCCACCGGTAATAACACTGAAAGAACTACAAGTAGCTATTGCACAAGCTAGTTTTTGCCAATCAATCACACCACTAGGTAGTGATTGATTGAACATGTTATTCAGACGTTGCGGTAAATCAGCAGGAACTATTTTTTGACTGGCTATACGTAAGCGCAAAGCAGTATCAACACGCCGTTCATAGGTCCAGTAGCGGCGTAAGTATAAGCGCTTACCAGACAAGACTAGCGGGCGGCTTTGGGCTGACTTGCTACTATTATCGTTAGCAGAAAGCTCGACTAAGCGACTAGAACCTAGTGCGTGGTGCCACTTGGAGTAATCGAGACCATTAAGCAATTGCGATGGCAGCAACACAGCATAGGCTTGCTGATCACCTACGGATGTTAATGACACAGCGAAGTTTGGCGCGTTTAAAGTTTCTAACAAGTCGAGACACACATGGCCGTAGCTTAGTTGGTAACTAGTAAATGCAGCGGCCAGTAATACCAATGGGTCAGCCTGCGGATCAAGTTCATATAAAAATATGACAAAAACTTTATCTAATGCACGCAGCCAGCCAATGTCAACCCAGCGTTCAAGCAGTTTTATCAGATCTGCAGCATAGCTAAGTGGCATCAGTTCCACAAACGGTAACGGAGACTGGTTCATAGTAAAACTTCTTGTGTCCAAGTTGGCTCAGTCTTGGATAATATTGATTTACCCTGGAACAGTAAATCTAGGCTTTGAATAAGTTCACGTGGTAAATGGGTAAAAAACACGCCATGGCTAACGGCCCGAGTGCCACGCAAGAATAAGTACAGTACGCCACCAACGTAGCGATCGTAATCGTAATTCGAAAGACGTGCCTTAAGATGACGATGCATAGCCAACAGATAAAGTGCATATTGCAGATCATACCTATGCTTGAGAATTGATTGCTCCATGGCATCAAAGGTGTACGATGAATCATCGTAGCCGAGCCAGTTAGATTTATAGTCAACCACATAATAGCGTCCATCATGCTCGAAAACTAAATCGAGAAAACCTTTAAACATACCATTGAGCATAAAATGTTTAGCGGCAACTCTTGATACATTATTATGGGTATACTGGCACACTAGTTTATCAATAGTGAGTATGTCGACTTTATGGCTGGCGAACCAGAACTCCATTTCAATTTGATAGTGCTTTAGGCCGCTCAAGGTGAATACATCATTACCTGCCGGAAGCGAAGCTTTTAATAGGTGGCTAAGCCAGTCGTTTATAGTAACAAGCCAACCTTCTAAATTATGCTGGATGCAACTGGTACGTACAGCCTTTTTGATTGCTTCTGGGTTCAGATTGAAACCATTTTTGCCAGCCCATTCAAGCAAACCATGAAGGAATGTGCCTGAATTAGAACCGCGCGGGAAATAGTGAATGTCGTCACCATGCGTAACTACCTCACGCGAGGTGTCATGATCACGGCATTCTTTATTGAACATTTTTTTGGCTTGTGAACTTTCCGATGCATCAAGATTAGCGACATTTATTCTGTCATCAATACGAAGCGCGCTATAGGACGTTATTGACCATTTTTCAGAAACCCTGCGCTTGGGTAGCAATGGCGCAAGCAAGGTAGCATCGTTACGCGGCGGACGGAATACAATATTTTGTATGTCTGGTACATAAGTATAATGGATAGCAGTGCAACCTTCCTGTATACTCTGCAGGCAATATTCCAAGCTAGCGGATTTATCCAGCGGTGTATAAAAGCCTAGTAAATAACCCAGCGCTGACAAGTGCAATACCGAGCTGTTATTATTGCTACGCTTGAGGTCAGCAATACCAAGCCAGCAGGCATGCTTTGCGCGTGTAAGAGCGACGTAAAGCAAGCGCAAGTCTTCGGCTAGACGTTCATCGTCTGCCTTAGCAATTAACTCAGCAGTCGGCTGCAGGCTAACTTTAAATCCGCCTTGCTTGTCGCAGTAACGCAGCGGCAGTATGCTGCCATCTACTGGTTTAACTGAGCAGATAAATGGCAGAAAAACCAGACCATATTCTAAACCTTTAGATTTATGGATCGTTACAATTGTAACCTGTTTTTCATCACTTTCTAGGCGCAAGATCTGTTCTTCGCCAACCTGGCCAGACGACTTAAGATGTCTGGCTAAATATCTTATTAACGCTTGTTCACCGTTAAGTTCTAATGAGGCTATCTGTAGTAGCTCACTTAAATGCAGTAAGTTCGTCAATACACGTTCACCATCGCTGCTGGCGTTCAGCTTTTGCGGTAGTTTAAAATCATACAGCAAGCGTCGTAGCATAGGCAGTACGCCTTGGTTACGCCAGATTATTTGATAACCACGAAACAATATTACACTGGCTTCCAACGCCAACTCATCATCATTCAAGCACTCTAACTCTGACAACGACAGGTTCAAGGTAGCACAAGCCAATGCTGCACGCAGCAGGCGTTCGACGCCTGGCTCAGCACATGCCTTAAGCAAAACTAGTAGGTCGCAGGCTTCCTGAGAGGCGAAGACCGAATCGTGATCTGATAAATATACACTACGCACGCCACGGGAAGACAACTCAGCGCGTATAGCTTTAGCTTCTTTACCGTCGCGAACAAGAATAGCGATATCTGACTGAAGTATGCTTTTAAAAGTGGAATTTTTTATAAATCCAGTTATGCCTTGCTGCCCACTATGAAGCAGTTTAACAATTTGCGTAGCACATGCAGCTGCCAGTTGATGACGATATACCGAGTTGCTAATTGGCTCATCAGTGGGCAGATACCAAAAGTTCATTGCCGGTGGCATGTGGCCATTTACTAGCAGCTGCTCTTGACAACCCTCGGATAGCGCTGAGTGAAACGGTACCGGATTGTCACCATTCGGCTCACGAAATAGAAATGCACCACGGCCAGTCTCTGCACGCTGGAATATATAGTTTACCGCTTCAACCATCGCGTGGCTAGAACGGAAGTTTGTACTGAGTGTGTGATGACGGCCGGTGGTGTACTGTCTGGCGTGCAAATAGGTATAGATATTGGCGCCACGAAAGGAGTAAATTGCCTGCTTAGGGTCGCCAATTAAAAATAGACCAATATTTTGGTAGTTTTTTTCTATGCGATAAATACTATTAAAAATACTGTATTGTTCAGGATTAGTATCCTGGAATTCATCAATCATAACCACTGGGAACTGCTTACGGATTGCACTAGCTAAGCGCTCCCCACTATTCGTTTGCAGGGCGGCATTGAGATGGCTTAGCATATCGTCAAAACCAAATTCAGCACAACGGTGTTTTTCTTCTTTAAAGCGTTTACTTACCCAACTAGTAGCGTGTTGCAGCAAGGCTGCGTTAGGGGTTGGAAGCGTATCTAGGGCAACTTTCAGCCCAACCATGGCATTAATGCCAGCATGGTATGGCGGGTTACCATTCCAAGCATCAGCCATGCCATGAGGTGTGAGACGGGTAAAGCCAGTACCAATATCGAGCTGTTCAAGCGTGTCGTCAACAGCCCAGGCACTGATCTTTTCAAACCAAGGTTCAAAGTAACGGGCTTGCATCTTGCGGCCATCTACAGCCTTAGTAACAACAGCTTGCAGACATATCTCACGCAGTTCAGCAGCCCATTGCTTCCATGGTGCCTTAAGACTTACCAAAGCTTTACGGCGTTCTTGCAGGCAGGTTTTAATTAAATCACCAGGATCTCTAGTGTCATTGAATTGTTGTGCACTACCGAGCTGCACCTGTATAAGCAGCATCAATGCTTCAGGATCTCTCCAATTTTTACGTACCCAGTTGAGCTCATCACCGTGCATTGAATAGCAAAATAGCCGCCAGTAGTCGCGTACAACTTTACTAAGTAAATCGCTATGATCAGTTTTGAGAGTTTGGGTAAATAAGCTACCACTGTCTAATGAGTGTTCACGCAACATGCGCTGGCACCAGCTATGAATGGTTAAAATGGCGGCTTCGTCTATCAATTGAGCAGCAATATCCAAACGTTTAGCACAGGCCTGCCACTGATCTGGTGGATATTGGTTACGCAGGTCAGCAATCAAGACATCCGGCTGCTTGATTTCTTCGCGGAAAAAGCGCGCAGCTTTAGCTAGAGTATCACGAATACGTTTGCGCAGATCTTTTGTAGCAGCATTAGTAAAAGTTACTACCAAGATTTGCGACGGTAAAAGTTTATAATAGAAGTCGGATTCATCACAACCGTGGCCAAGTATTAGCCGCAGATATAAAATAGAAATAGCAAAGGTCTTGCCAGTACCTGCACTAGCTTCGATGAGTTGGCTACCTTTTAACGGGCAAACTAAGGCTACAGGCTTGCTAAGCATGCACTAGCCTCCTAGCTAGTGAGCGATTGACATTGAGCGTTAATCAAGGGATTATACAAGATTTCAGCCCAATATTCAAACTCTTTGCTGGCCATTAATGCAGCGAAGTTAGGAAATTGCCGGGTAAGCGCTGGAATTTCGCGACATTCACCTTTAGTAGTTAAACCATCACCTTCGTAAGCTTTTTTTGCAGCAGCTTTAGCCTTAGCTGGCTCAGTTTGGATAAGCCAGGCACAAGCAGTTTTAACAGCTACAGAGAGCGGCTGTTGCATGCCGATGCGCCAAGCTAATAATAGGTTTTCTAAAATGTCTTGGGCAGTGGATTTATCCAGTGAACTGAAGAGTAAAGTGTCATCACTAGCGACAAGACCAGTGCTTAGTGGCAGGTTACAGGCGCAGGCTACTACGTGTTTTACCCATGGACGGATCAAGTAGTGCCACTTACGGTTCTTAATCGAACCGATACTGTTGGGGATAACGGTCACACTTAGCAAGCCGCCATCACTACGCTGATGCAAGTCACTGATCCAACAATTCAACTGGATGCCTTGATGATTAAATCTAATCAGTTCAGTAGCAACTTTTGGCGTTGGCCAAAGCGATAGTAAGCGCCGGTAACGTTGCAGCTGATCGGACAGTTGTGCGATCAGCTCATAACGCAAGCATTCGCCAAAGCCAGCCATAGGCAACAGGCCTCTGCCTTGTAGGTGCATAGCTTGAAATTTAAGTATTTGGTCGGCATGGTCAGGCTGATTTAGTGCAGCGCTTAGCATAATATCACTAAAGCTATAGCGTTGTAGCTCGTTAAGCGCAAATGGTTCTTCATCAACTAACGGTACTTCGGTTGCCTCGAAGAATACCTTCAGGCGTTGACTGAAAAAGTTTTGTACTGGATTGCGAAGAAAATCTTGCAGCTGATTAATACTTAAGGGTACTTCCTGATAGTGCTGTGCTAGCTTGACTTCTCGTGCATTATCTGATACTTTGTGATACAATAGCCATTCGTATGCATAACTGAATAGCGAGTCGCTTTCTTGAAAGTAGCGCGCGCTAAATGGTTGCAGCGGGTGCTCTTGGGTTATTGCCTCCAGCAAGAGCTGTTCTTTGTATGCATTATGCCAGCCATCAGCAAGGTGATCGCGCAATTGGCTAATCAATACGGAAACTGTACGTTCGCTATTATCGCGAATACTGCGACCTACCCAGCTGATGTAAAGCTGATCGCGAACAGACAGCAGAACTTCTAGCAGTAGATAACAATCATCTTCGCGGCGTGAACGGTCACCTTGACGATAGTCTCTACTCATCAGATCGAAGTCTAGCCGCTGTTGAGCACGCGGATAGTCACCATCGTTCATGCCCAGCAAACAAATTAGCTTAAAGGGAATGGCACGCATTGGCATCAAAGTACAGAAATTTACAGCTCCAGAGAAAAAGTGTTGAGACGACTGAACTTGGCCATGGTCAGCAAACAAAGCTTCACAAACTACAGTAATGGGTAACTCATCTTGCAGGCCAACAGCATCGCAGGTCTCCAACCAATATTCTCTAAGTTGCTTCAGTTGGTTTAAGAGGTAGCAGTCGTGTTCGCTGCTAGGTAAAAAGAACAACTGCATTAGACGTTGCAAGCGCTCACCCCATTCTTTTGGTATTGCCGGTTGTGAGAGAGCTTGATAAGCTTGATCTAAAGCATCGAGCAAGGCAGCCAACGGTCCAATCAATACTGCATCGAGGCCACCTATTTCATCGTATGGCTCAATAGAGTTATAGGCTACACCATTGCCTGATGCATAACCAAGCAGCATGCGGCGCAAACCAAATCGCCAGCTGTTTTGCTCCAGCTCATCCGGTAGCCCGAGGCTAGCACGTTGTTCAGCGTGCAAACCCCAACGGATACCGGCACCTTCGATCCAGCGGTATAACGTAGGCAAGTCGCACTCTTTGATGGCGAAACGTTTGCGTAAGGCAGGAACGTCAAGTAAATCAAGAACTTCATTAACTGGGAAGCGACTCTCTGAGAGTTTTAGCAAATGTTCGAAAGCGATTAATAGCGGATCACGTCGGTGTTGGCCTTTATCGTCAAGCACAAACGGGATGAAACGTGAGTCTTTTCGTGTAAACTGTCTAAACACAGCATGAATGTGCGGTGCGTAACTGTCGATACAAGGAGCCATTACAATAATATCACGTGGACGCAACTTTGGATCAGCATCAAAACGCTGTAACAGTTGATCATGAAGGATTTCTATTTCGCGCTGGGCGCTATAAGCAATGTAGAAGCGGATAGAGATATCGCTACTTAGATCGACATCTGGCCAAAGCCTTTTGGTTTCATTTATGCTTCGCAGGTTGAGGACATCATCCTGCAATTGGTTAAGCATTGTAGTGGGTTCGTTCTCACGGAACAGGTCAATACGGTTATCACGGAAAGCAGTACAATAGCTATTGGGGTCATCGTAACTATCTAGTAAACTGATGTAGTCACGGCCCTGTTTGCCCCAGGCAGCCAACAGTGGATGAGCATGCTGATGCGTGGCATGCTGGTCAATATTAACCGGCATGCCAACCTTTCGCGCTTGGCGTTTATATTTTGTATTAAAAACGTGTTTATCGGCGGCAATGTCAAGCCAGTAATAACGGCAAGGGTTATGTACACAAAGCAGAACCTGGCTAAATTTTGCTAAAGCGGCAAGAGCTTCTATTGTCTGAGCAGGTAAGGAAGAAATGCCAAAAACAATTACCCTGGAGGGAAGATTTAGGTTGGCTTTTTCGAGGACGTTAATTTGCTCAATAAAATGCTGATGGACACTGATGCGGCTGTCGGCTGTACTCTTCTGGCCTATGTCCAATAGCAATGCGCGCCATAATTCTGCCTGCCAGCAGCTTGCTTGGTCTAACAGCTTAAACTCACCTAGGCCATTGCGCAGCTGATAGCGGCCAGCACCCCAATCTACCAACCAGTCAGCACGGTAGACCTGGTACTGGCAGAACAAGTCAGCTAAGCGCTCAGCCAACTGATAGCGTTTACGTAGATTAATATCGTAAGCAAGAAAACTTTGTAGTGGCTCAAAGTGTGGTTGGTCAATGACCTCAGGAAGTAAGCGCATTAGTCGCCAAATTAGCTTGGCTTTATTAAATAAAGACTGTGACTGGATTTTATGTTTACCTAAAACCATATGATACAGCTGCCACATAAAACTATCTGGAGACTGTACGTCAATTGCCGCAGCGATACCATGACCACCTAAATCATTTCCTTCTGGGTCTTCAGCCAGGGCCAACTTAAGCCATTGAGCTATCTCATTACTCTGGACTAGAATTATTTCATTTTCTAGTGGCTTAAGTGGATAACGGCGCATCCAACTAACTACCAGGCTACGCAGCTCGTCCATACAATTACTATGGATTATAATAAATCCAGCACTCAGAAACATAGTATCTAGCATACACTTTCCTTAGTAAATGCAAAATCAAAAAGGATATATCAACATGATAGGATATAATTATCCTTATACCTGATGGTTATTATAATTTAGTCTTACGAGTAGTTAGCCTTGATTAACGTAATTACCTCATAACGCCCATACACTATTAACCTTGCAACTGTAGTTGGTAATAAAAATTACACAGAATTATCAATTAATTACGTGAAAGGCAGTTAATTTCCTGGCTAGATTAATATCTCACATATTTCTTGCAAGCATTTTTACATAAAACTAGTAAATCTAAGAGCATTCAAACTGCTGATATAGACTTTAGTATTAATTTGTTTAAACTAACTGCACAACAGACTTAATATTAATTTTCTTTTTATCGTACTCTTCAAGGAAGTAAGTAATGCGAGTAAAATCTTATAAAAACTAATGCTGTTAATTAAAAAATGATTTTATAACTACAGAGTTATATTAAAAATATTTTTTATTGCGGCTTTAATTTAAGTATTAATTATATTTTTGATAACTTTTTTCTAAAAAACTTGCTACTGTAATGCGAGCTAGTCCCTATTACTGTATAGTCAGACAAACGGTATGCTTAATATCTTGAAGCATGTGCACTGCTATATCTTAATTGAAGATTTATTATCTATTTAGACATCTTAAAATACGTGCTGAAAATAACCTTATAACTATATTTCTAGAGATAGACAACTTAATGCATTAATTATGCCACTGGACGTTTGGAGTTTTCCATGTCTAATTAATATTATTAATGAACTAACTAGAACATTTAATTGTATTTACGCTTTACGCTGTCTAAGCTAGATATCAATATTATTTTTAGTCTAAACAGTTACCTTTGCTATTAGTGTTCTTTTTTTGCTAATCCATGCGTATTTTCGTTATACGAAAAAATTCACTATTTTTTACTATGCTCATTAGTAAATTAGTTTTATATGTGGTTTTTAAATTAATCCTATGGAATGTAAAGTTAATTTAACTAACAACTTACGTACGCTTTATACCTGTAGATTTTAATAAAAATCTAGCATTTGTCTGTATTACAAATACTATTAGTACAGAGTTAACAAGTGATTATTTTGCCAGAAATACTAAAATAATTGCGTATTTGAGTCAATGTTTTTACTTAATTAAACAGTATATCATAGATAAAAGATTTATTTGACAAACGCATCATAACTGAATAAGGATTGCTCTTATCATCCAACATTTTACCGCTATCTTTAGTAGAACTAATATGGACCGTATTTTAGTTTTAGTGAGAAATCATTACTTTTTAGATTAATTATAGATTATCTCTTTAGTAAGCCGTCAATGCTTCTTATTGACAAATCAACCTAACTTAGCTCATCTGATAGCTTAAGGCTCGACCTACGCTGATTTTAGTAAATCTAATGCGGTATTAGTGCTAGTTTCTAAGCGCTATCAGGCTACTATGGGAGAATTCTTAAATATTTTAATCTACCTATTACCTTTAAGAAAGGTTTGCTTTTTCTACTTTTTTGAATTACGCAAGGTACATTTACCACAGACATTTAATTAAATTGACAATTAAGATTCGTCTTTTTAATTATATCTGTGTTATTTAATGATAAACTTGTTATGCAGAAAATCTGATCCATTATCACAATACTCATACAAGTACTAATACAAATTATTTTTTGCATGACTATTTGCTAGTCAGAAATAATTTTTAAAATCTTGTAAAGGTCATTTAAATAATGTCAGCTATTTATATTCGTATGAATAAGCAGAAACTAAGCTTGTAGCAATACATGCTGTAGTTAACACTTCTTTTGCTCTACTTGCGATCGGGAAAATAAACATGCTAACAAAATCAAAAAATATTACCTTATCAACGCCAACGATTTCTGGACTTCAATAAATTAAAAAGTTTTATCACAGCTTAAATAATTTTATTACTTAAAATTTGTTGTTTTCATAACACACGATACAGAATACATTACAGACAGAAATTATTTTCCGTAAGTGCTTTAGCTTTAATATTATTAAAAATCTAATAGTAAACTTCAAGCAATATTTTGATTTCAATTAACCACTTAAAAATTAAAGTTATACTATTTCTCCACCATAACTTTAGATAAACACTGAAATAATAAATTTACCTAACAGTCTGACTTCAAATTACTTCTAGTTAACCTACCACAGATCTCCATGCATATATAGTTTTTTAGTGCTTCGCCTTGCCAAGTTTATATTGCCTGCTATATGGCGCACGAGATACTTCTACACTGCATCTGATTTTCGCCAATGCAATCTATGCTGCTTTTATGACGCCTTTATGACACTAAGTTGACGGTAAAGCATCGCGTACGGTAATCGTCTACTAGAATAGCGCTGGGCAGTATAAACTCCCTATTCTATATATTTTTACATATACTCTACCTAAGCATAGCAGCAGCATTAGAATGTACTTGAACCATTACCGTGTATATATACAATGACGTGCAAAGCATTAGACTTCTTATGGATCAACCTTGTATTTGCGAGCATGCTGTTATTGATCTAGACAGCAGCAGCTAACAGTTCATCAACCTAAATTGGAGCTGCTTACGCATTTGGTGTCGGCTGTTAATAGACACTCTACATTATATTTAGTAAACCTGGCCACAATAACAGCATGCTCGCCCTGGCCACGAGCAATCATGATCATCCTAATTTCTATCAACCACTTAACTTGATATACTAGAGATAGCCGTTTTAGCCAAGCACTGTATCTGGATCGCTCTTCCTGTAACAGTGCTGATCACGCATATAATGATCTGGCATCCATCTGGATGATTCTAGCTGCAGTCTGTACTGCACTCGCGATGTAAAATTAATCCACACAGTTAGTGTGTAGCCACTTCTTCATTATCGAAGGTATTTTTTAAAATTTACTACTTTAGGTAATGCGATGAATTATGAGCGCATACTTTTCAGCGTTTGGATAAAACATCTATCTATGCATCAGACGATTTTATATTCTATAAACTACACCTACTGCCTGCATATCTGTAAGCAGACTAGCACGGCTATAAAACCAGTCAAGCAAAAGCCATGCCTAGGCCAAAAGCCGAGAACTAAGTAAAAAATTAGCTCTGGATTATCTACATTACGACTATACTGCTAGCATTCTATAATATTATACATAATCTTCAAGAAGATACTGAGCAAGCTACGCTTGACGATTAAAAAGCATTTTAACTGCTCCCAATATCTTCATTCTTTATAAGCCAAAAATACAGCTTATCCTACAATACTAGATAATCTCAACTCACACATTAACTGGCGTTCTCTGATTAATTAACCAACTAACAATAGGAAAACTAGAGCTACTGACGATCTAGAATGTACCAGTAAGCAGTATGTCAGTAAGATTCAGCAATCTTGAGTAACACTGTTAAAGTGTTGTACTATTACGAATTAAGTTGAAGAAAGTAAAAGTTTATTTAAATTACATACATTCAAGAAATATATTTCTTCTCGTATCAATACATTATCTATGATTATTTCACCAGTAATAAAAAATCCGTTAGCTACCCTTACCATAAATTACTTTAACACTTAAAATATTGCTAATGCTTCTCCAGGATAAAACTACGATTATTACCAATATTATACATGTCTTACGCCACAAGTATATTAGCGATTTATTCGTTAACGAAGACCGGGCTGGAGCACACTATTAATATAGTATGTACTGTTAGTTATTACGCCAGATATATGAATTTTATTCGTCTCGCGAAAAGCATGGTTAATTTATTTCATGGTAGAAAGACTTCTAGTCATAACAAAAAACTTCTAGTATACGCGGCGCTAGTTTATTTTTGAAGAACCATGCAGTATATCGTGTATTATATACTTTGACTTAGTAAGCTGTACATTCAGTAATAGCGAGTCACTCCTGTTAAAACTAGCCTGGCTAGCTATGAATCAGTCCTAACACAAATAACATAGAGGTCATGCATGGGCATAGGCATGGTTTAGCTATTCCTGATTCAGCGTAAACTGGGGCATTTAGTCAAATGCTAATCAAGAGCCCATAGGCAACTCGAAAACTTTAGGACATAAGATCTATGATCGAAAAAAAGACAAATCCGCATCACTGCTGCTTTCAAGGAAAGGCTAATTAACTAGCCATAGCAATATACCCTAGCATTTCAAGGCTCAAATAGTCTTTTTTAAAGTTATAGTCAATTACATCTTAATATTTAGGGTATATATGTTACGTTATAAGAATACTGCACCTATTGGTTTTAAATATAGCATTTCAGCTATATTTAAAAATGTTTTTTTGAACGCATTCAGACAATAACTACCACAAATATGATTTATAGTGAATGTTTAATAACCCATAAAAATCTTTGCAAGATCATACAATTGATATATAAAAGATAATGTTAAAAATATCATTTTAACTAAATTGTACTTATGGTAGCTGCGCTGCACTATCACAGTCGTATGTATATTAACCACTACGGCGTTAAATTCGTTAACATACTTTATAAAAAACTATAAAGAACATAAATACGCTATAAGCGCTGATAATTGTACATGTTGCTTTTTAATTAAACCTTCATAGAAAACAATATAAACAATCTGTGACTCAAATAACTAAACTAGCATAAGCAGCTATCTACGCTGTAGTTTCGTATATATATATAATTTGCTAAACTGTCTGTATTTAGTCTGCGCCAAGAAACAGCGATTATAAATTAACTCTGAAGAAGACATTATCACCGGCGCACTTAGTGCGCCGCAAAAAAACAAAGTTATCCACAAACAACGCTTACGCATTAATTAGGACAATAAAAAAGCGTATTTCTTTAGCACTTATAACCTGCTTATTTTGATACTAGCAATTTATATTGCCTACTACGTAGCGTAACATAGCAATCCTGTAATGCATATACATTTAATAATGCTGTACCTACTAAATAAAATTTTAGTAATTGTGATCGTCAGCACTGCTGGCACAGTTATTGCTATAACTGCGCTGAACAAGATCCAGGCATACTAATCTTAATCCTAATAATAATTAACGTATTCTAAAAGTTTTTTAGTTATTCACAAGTAATTGTTAAAGATGCTAAATAAATAATCCTTTAAAGGCAAAATAAGAAGCGTCGAGGCAATAAACATAAATTATGTTAATACGCCTTACTTAATTAAGGTTTTTTAAAGTTTACCATACTCACTATATCTAGATACAGTGAGTATGGAGCTAGTGCACTATACTAACATCAGCTTTATCTATAGGATCAGTCCTGAACTGACCGCTATCGCTTTGATTATGATTGAATAAATAGTAATCACTAAGATATCAAAAACTAGTAGCTTGTATACGTAACATAATCAACTTATTGGCAGTATTTATTACGTTTACAGTAGTAGTAAAATCATAACTATGCGCGCATTGTTAAACACCGTGGTGATTTGATGTTTATGTATAACCGCCTAAGCCAGTTTTTTTAATGTATTGTTCAGTAGTTTCGTAATATGACAGATGCTAGTCAGATAGCTCAGAGAAAAAATACGCCAAGTAAAATTGAGCCTAGCGGACAACAACCTAGTTATTTCTGACTAGCACTAATACCTTTATTATTGTTTTGATCCTGCCATATTACTTGGCGGTATTATGAAGCGCAATATAAACTTTAAAAATAAACGCGCAACTTAACTGCTTTAGCGAATCTATAAAGTACACAGATCTATTCTGTAGCGGATCTTATACTTAAACATATGGCCTGCTACTGGATAATACAGCAGGCACGTATTTATACGTGATTAAGATGGAAGACATTAACATAGATTTCAAAAAATATTGATGTAGTGATTAGTTTAACCTTAGCAAGGTGTTAAAATAAACTAATAAGGCTGACTTAAATTTACCTATCGCTAGCATATTAACCATTAAAGTGATTAAGGCTAAAAAGCCTGATTGCTAATAAATGTTAAATAGCTACGGGCTATGCTTGACTTGGTAAAATAATTTTTTATAGAGGAGACTGTGATAATCTTCGGTTAGACATCAAAAGTCATTTAAACTTAAACCTGAGCATTCAGCAACGCTGACTACTTATAGTTTATAAGTCCAGCATAAGAATGTAACAAGAGGTATTCTAAGTTTTGCTTTATGCGCTCACATGAATCCTGCAAACGCTCTAACATTAAGTTAGAGCGTTTGCAGGATGAATCGAGAACTAATTTTTTCAAAAATTACTATACCGATTTCTTTGCTTCCATCGCAAACCAACAATTCATATATCAAAATTATATCTGCTTGCCTTTGTTATTAAACAAAGTGATGAGAGCACTATGGCGTCGTTGCTAAAAAATGACCATAATGATCAGTACTGACCGTAGTAATTGCCTAGAAAAATAATTAACTATAGCAAAATCCTGCTATCACTATATGCAATTTTAGCTCAACAGCGCTATGCGTCAGGCAATCAACATAAATGAATTAACACTCATCAGTCAGCATCTACCATAAACCATTGAATAACTGCGCAGTAACTAACTTAAGTTACTTAATATTGCAACAATCAAAGCAGTCGCGTTTATTAAATTAAAGACATATTTTTATCTATCACTTTCACTGGTAACTCGACTAGTTATACAATTTTAACAATATTAGGCTGCTGTAACAACATCAAATAGCTAGCCATCAACAACTAAATCGTTTATATGTGTGTTTGCTAATCCTGACCGATCAGATCCTAGAAGATTATAAACAAAAAATATCTTCCAGTAAATCAGTGATGGAATTCATTTCTTCTGTCTATCTTTCGCAAAGAAAATAGGTGTTGCTTGAGTCAAGAATAGATAAACTTGGATGAAAGCATTTAATAATTATATATTAATATTAATCTTCGTGTATATGCAATAATAGCTTAGAATCGACTTAACATAGTATTTTTGGACTGCATGGAAAGCTGTTGTCATGCATACTTAAATGTCGTCTCACTTAAGCAGTTTATTATCAATATATCTCTTATATACTGGCTATATAGGTTCATCAAGCCAATGAATACTATCAAGATTACGTAATCTGACTAATATAAAATAGTGGACTGCTAGTATTAGCTAGAGAGACTAAACTGCAGAGTTATCTAAGCTTTTAGAGTGTAACTAAACAGTAAAAGTTTTCCGAAAAGATAAACCGTAGTTTAAAATCTCATAAACACATAACGAACCTTATAGGCTAGATGCCTAGTGTTGAAACTAGTGCTTAGTGTACTTATTTTATCATAGCTACTATGAACTGCTTTACTTTGATCGTCTATGTGAGTTATTCCATGTTTTATCTTTAACTGATTAGATATGAACAGCTCTATTTGACATGACTATAAAACTCAGCGTATACTTCTTTGTCGTCAACACCGCCGATAGAACCAACGCTCTCAAATTAACTAACAACACTGCTAGTATTTATTGCTACTGATAATAAATAGTATCATATCTTATAGAAGTGACGCTAAATTATCTGCGCTGAATTTAACCTAAACTTCATAGCAGTAATCTAAATTAGCGTAGATAATTCTCATTTACCCACTTAATGTTCACTTTATGTTTTTATTTTAATATTTCGGAGTAATTCTATGCGTAGCTAGTTAATTAGTGGCACTGTTGGTATTTTGTGAGTTGATACCACTCATTAGCAAACCATGAAAGCTAACAGTAATATCATTGTGCATGCTTTGGCTCTTTTACCATTAAGTTTATTTTATACACTGCTACCTCCATCTATGATCCCAAAATCGTACGCGAAGATCACAAAGATACTACCAGCTTCGTAACATCTAATAGCGACATCTGCAGCACATATTTAAAAGTCGCTTTTGATATCATGTGGACTTAGCATATCGAAAGCTCATAGGATACCTGCTCACAAATAAAGATGTCCGCACTCTATACAGCGCCTAATCATTTAGGCTGTAATAGCGTTGATTATATAGCTCTATAGGTACAGCCTAAAAGCCAGCCTGCCGCTATAGCTCAAGACTGATAGAGACTATAACTGACCCAAACGGTAAACTAAATATTGCCGCAATGGAAGTTGCTCATACATCAATATCGGCTAACCTGTGCACTTGCTTAACAAGCTAATATCTTCGCATTATTCTATTGTTAGCCATGGCAAGTATTAAATTAGGCAATCATCAATTCTTGACCAGTAAGTAGACGGTGTTTGTGTATATATGCATGATATTTACTAATTTACTGATGTGGATTTCCCAACTATCTCACAAACAATAATTTGTAATGATCTAACTCTGCAGCACTATAGCTTATATAGTTTCATATTTTCGCAAAGGAATAAAAATGGAATGGCTAACTAATCCAGAAATCTGGATTGCCTTCTTCACCCTGACGACCCTCGAGATTGTTCTAGGTATTGATAATATTATCATGATTTCGATCTTAGTAAGCAACATGCCTAAACATATGCAGACACGTACCAGGATCTTTGGCCTAGCTCTAGCCATGATCACACGAATCCTATTGCTACTGTCTATAACCTGGGTCATGCAACTAACTGTCGACTTATTCGTGATTTTCGGCCATGGTATTTCTAGTCGCAACCTAATCCTATTCTTCGGTGGTCAGTTCTTGCTATGGAAAAGCTCGCAAGAGATTTACCATACACTGACAGGTATAGATAAAGCACGCAATAAACCAAAAGGCGCCAGTAATAAGTTTATTTACACCATTATTCAGATTGCGATCATTGATATCGTATTCTCACTAGACTCAGTAATCACTGCGGTTGGTATAGTTTCTCATGTGCCGGTAATGATTGCCGCAATCATCGTAGCAATATTAATGATGATGCTGGGTGTTGGCACTATCAGTAAATTTATCGATAAACACCCATCGTTAAAAATACTCGCATTGTCATTCCTGATTGTAGTAGGCGTTGTGCTAATAGCTGAGTCTTTTAATGTACACATACCAAAAGGCTACGTATACTTCACCATAACGTTTTCATTAGCTGTGGAAATAATAAATATTAAGATGCGTGCAACCATTGCTAAGAAAAATAGTACCATCCTTTAAAATAGCGTAAGAATATCCTGGATAAATAATAGTCACTCACTATAAATGCTATTGATAAAAAATAATTTTTTATTGACAATTTAATTTTAATCTTTATATTAATAATATAATTATTGTTACAAAAAATAACTTTGTCAGCTGCAGCTCAGCCATAATAAAATTCAAGTTATGCCGTTTATTAGCCATGAAGATTAATGAATTATATGCTAGCCTTGCTCATGAGCAAGGCATAAGCTGTAGCCTGCAATCGCCAAGCGTACCCACAGAGTACGCACCTAATATTCAGCTGTTTTTTAATTGCTGTTTCAGCATCACAGGTAGTACTGGTATACTGCACGCTCAGTCAGTTCAATAGGCGTTAGCCTGGACAATTGCTTCTATTATGAAATAACTGCTAAATCTGCTGAAATACTTACAGCGACTACAAAGATAATTTTATTTACTACGCATAAACCGCTGGCAGTGCAGAGCACTAATTATACTAACAGTGCTGACGCTAATTTTATAATCGATGCACTTACATATAACTAATACAAAACTCCAAAACTTGATTGATTAACAATTACCACCATGATTCAGCCCTAATATAGGCCCACAGCAAATAATGCCAAGCAAACGATTAATGATAAAACGATAACTATTACTGACGCCTATAATGCTTGCTTGATAGCCATGGATCTTGGCTAAATCACTAGAAACTAATTAACCATAAAATTGAGCGAAAACGCACCTGCCTTCCTGAGATTAAATAACCCAACAGTAATTACTTCAAAGTTGACACAAAAGTAATATACGCTAAACAATATAACCAGAATCGTTGTCAGCTATTGCGATATACTGCTATTTACCTTAATAGCACTTATTATATAGTTAGATTGAGCCAACTGTATCCAACACCGTCGCCTTGCCTTGAAGGCAATAGCAACAGCACGCTAGCTGACTATTACGAGATAACTTTATTCGGTTAACGCCGGCAACCATTTTCAGCAATCTTATTAAACCAATCCAAGCGGTACACTGATAAGTAGATGCATCAGGTTACTAGACAACTGCTCAGTAAGCTCGGCTACTAGCGTATCAAAAAATCGCTGCTGATATATGACAGCATGACTTAGCCTATTCGTTACAATCTTTATGCGCGGAACTTTTTATCAGTACCACTTCTAGTGCTGATAGGTGTAAGTTTTAATAACAAGCAATAATCTGCGCATTATACCTCAAAATCACTGATATACAACACAAGCAGATTTTATTAGTATACGTCGCGTGAATGTTTCCTAGCACTACAAAACTCAAGATCGTCAATGCGATTTTTATTATCGTAAACTTAGTAGTTTTTTCTTTTTTACTTAAGTTCAGTATATTACCCACCGCAATCATGATAGTCATACTAAACTATCTTAAAGATTTTAAGGTTAACTGTTTGCTGCAAGGTAGTGCGGTATAATAAAAAAATTGATTAAGGCAGGAAATATTATTTGTCATGCACCTAGATCTAAAATACCAATACCTGGTACTTCTATGCACATCTATCTGACTGGTCGTTGGGGTAGTAAGCGTTTATCAAAACTGGTGCCCAAGCTAAACTCAAACTAGCTCATATTACCAATACCTTAATGATCTTGATCAACTGATGGCATCTAGCAAAGTCTAGAATTAACCTGCAATAACAATAGACTGCCAAAAAATATCAGCCTGACCATCACCTAAGCGCACGCCTACTAACTAAATAGTAATAATGACTTAATTAGCTGTAATTAAGCTGCTGTTGCATAAAATGTCAACTACATGCTCTCCAGAGAAAAAATATGGAGCTCGTGAGAAATACGATTAACAAGCTACACTAACACCAATTTACACAGTAATGTAAAGGTAGTTATGCAAGGAATGGTTGCCTTAACGAACCAGCACCGATCGCATACGAATTATTGAAACCATTATCTCACTCTATAATGCCATCTACCATCGTCTATAAAAATCACTATAGTCGCTTACTGGGGGCCTACAAGAATAACAAGTACATATAATAAACGCATGGCCAAGTAATAGCTTGGTTAAGCTTGGCGTTAATCAGCATAAATCAAAAATCTGCCTAAACTAAATACGTAGGATGTACATAACATAGCTGTAGTCTAGGTAACCACTCATGGCATGTCAGTAAGTTAATCGCTGAACGTTTCTAACGCCACATAGTAATGCGGCGTATCTTGATCAACCAGTATACTGCCGTGTTGACTAACGGCAACAATGATAATCGCTGTGCTAAGTTACGCTGTAGTGACTATAATACCGGTATTATTGTAGAATCACTTTATAAACATCTCCCACAATAATATTGTGGAGGGTTGCCAATATTACTAAGCATAAAATCAACCTACAAAAAATTTGTAACCTTAACTCGCAATTATAAGCATTTTTAAACGAATATACGACAGCATAGTGAAATAGTGATACAGATATGGGCATGCATGGCGCGTTAAGTTGAGCAAAATTTTGCTAAATTCGAAATTTGAAGTATGTCAGCCAGTAGGAATCACTAAAATAGTGTAGCCAGTACGTGTCTTGAAAGGCTAACTATGATTTAGTCGAACCAGCAGGTATAGATTTAGTCATGCAGTATAACAATAATATTGTGCTAAAAACTATACAAACATTATAAGTTAGCAAGCTTGAACAAAAAATAGTAAAATACTACAATTACTACTATAATAAAGATGAACTTTGCTAATAACGTAAACTAAACCGCATGCTATTGTTTAATGATCTATGATACCAACGCCTAAAACTATCAACTACCTTAGTTTGCATGATTGTAAGCAATAGCGCTAACCCAGCTCTACCAGAGAGCTGGGTAACTATTACTGTTAGTGATGCGTCCATAAAACGCTGGCTATACCAGTTTAAGCTACTACATATTAACGAGCTAACTCAAGTCAATAGTTTTATTGGCATAAGAAAAGCATAGCACGCAAATATAATATAGCGCTATTACTCAGATATCAGAAAAACTACTAGCAATGTCTAAAATTCTCTTTAGCGCTTACAACAAAGACCACGTACACTTTTACCTTACACAGCACATCGATCACCATGAATCACATATTCAGACAAAATAACGTAAAGTTGCCTAAAAATAAAAAACAGGTTAACTAATACGTTAACAGACAAAGTCATAAATAAGATTGATAAAAAGCTATACAGCGCCGGTGCAGCAGAAACTACATATACCAAAGTCACCGCACCTCATAACCATAGGCGTTGAATGACTACTGCCAATAGTAGGCAAACAAATATCGAAACGCTAGTAACCAAAAGAATTTTTTAGAACATAAGCATCTGATTAGCAGTACATTGCTTAGTGCGATACATAAAAAACGAAGCCAGACATATTTCCTGGAATACTATAAACAAAACATTTTATTATTCTATTAATAATATTTAATGCTATGCAAGCTTAGGATTATTGCCGCAATAGCAATAAGTAAAATATAATAATTAAGTTTAGTTATGATGATTTTCCTTACACTTATATAGGTAACAGCAGTAGTCTTATAAAGATAGTCTTACAAAAATTACCAACTTTTTATTATCAATACCTAACACCCTTGAAGTCGTGAATTACCTAGGCTATCATCTTAGCTTACAACTATCTAACTGCAAACTAGTTACATTAACGGCGACATTGCCAAAAAACATGAAAATAAAACTATTCTATAGTAGGATACTTGAATTGCGAAATGTACTGCTAGCCATTCTGTCGCTCTTATAATTACTAGTTAGTAATAAATATAATCATTAAAACTAATCTAATAAGTAGATTTTGCTATAAACTACATATAGTAGCAATGCATATAATTAGCTAAAAGATATAAAAATACTATTAAGTACACGCCGTGTTTATAAGACGACACAAAGATACGTGCGCAAATATCTATTTGCCTATATTATAATTAATCATGCAAACGTACCTGTTAAATTTTGCACTAAACACTGTTATTTATAGTTACAGCATACGCTTGATAACTCTATCTGCGGTACTATGCAGTATACCGCAAGTAGTAGCAAAATTCACCTAGAAGCATGTATCATCATAACAAAAGCAAGATTTTCTGTATTGAAAATTACAGCGACACAATCGCTTAAAGTTAATATGGATTTAATCGTCATCGTTGCCTTAAGTTATCCGCAAGGAGAAATACATAGCTAGCCAAAGGCTAACTATGTACCAGGAAAATCGTATAACTGTACAAAAGTAATATATAGACTAATATTATATGCCAGAACAAATTACATAGTTCAACTATAGTGTTTAGCGTTACCGTTAACATCTGGCTAATCGAGTATAGCCTTATAGCTGTAATTAATTACACTATTTAGTGTACATCAAACATAGCGTAGAAATGATTACGCTCACTACCGATACACTTGAATTAAATGATACGCTTAACCTTGGCTCAGTGCATGCAAGATTGCAGCACTTTCGGCATCCGGCATACCATCAAATAGAGATGGCCGAAAATGCATTTGAAATGCTGCGATGACATGTCGCGTAGCAGTATCTAATTCACCAGTTTGCGGTGTTTGATAGCCTAGTCGCGCTAATTCTTCTTGAAACCAAGTAATACTTGGTAAGCCAGCAGCGTACTGCTTCTGGAATTTAGTTACTACCTGTATATCTGGCCAAACTCCTAGGTCTTCAACTGCTAAACGCTTCCACGGGAACAAAGGGCCCGGGTCAAGCTTACGCAGTGGGGCAATATCACTATGACCAATGATATTTTTAGGATCAATACCGTTACGGTTACTAATATCTTTTAGTAATATTATTAATGACTGCATTTGGGACTCAAAATATGGATACCACACGCGACCAGTTGACATATCTTTATAACCTGGGTTCACAATCTCAATACCAATAGAGCTTGAGTTAAGCCAAGTCCGGCCCATCCACTCGCTTTCCCCGGCATGCCAGGCACGCTGACTCTCATCTACTAGTTTATAAATAGTGCCTGATGCATCGTCGCTAATAAGGTAATGACTGCTTACTGGACCATGCGTTAACAGTGTTATAGAGCGTTCAAGACTAGCTGTAGTATAATGAACAATGACAAACTGCACACGGTTATCATGACTAGAAGAAGAATATTTAGTATTTAGGTGCAGGCTATCGGCACAGCCAGCAAGCAAGAAAAAGACAACGATACTTTGCAAGTATTTCATAACAAAAGGCATTACACTAAAAATAGGTAATGTAATAGTGCAACGTATTATTTATGGCCTAACAATTAAATTTAGACTTTTAAACAATATAAAACATATTTTACGCTTCTTACGTTTGACTACGTTTCAAATACCGTAACCCAAAAAAATTACACCTCATAGACAACATTGAAGGGCTAGATTATTGTACATCACCTAGCTAAAATTACAGTACGCTTATAAATACTGTAATCGTTACCAGCCAACCACTTTAAGTAAAGCTAGCCCATTAAAATGGGCACAAGCAGCGCCTCATAAACGGCTAAGATAGTTAGCAGTCGGTATCAGTAATACACATCTTTCATCTATGTACCGTCTTATTAGATTAGTTCAGAATAGCCGTCTGCATAATACATTAACTATGATTCTATACTATTATATCACCTGCTAGATAGTTGAAGCAATCATTAATGTGCCTGCAATAATTTAGATGTAGCATCGTTAGTGACAGGTTATTACGGCGCCGATTTTGAGTTAATTGCATAGTGCTTAATGCTTGTTCTAGGCTACGTAGTTATGAAAAATAGTAAATAAATTAATCAGGTAGTCTATTGACGCTATATGTTTTGAATGCCTGCGTTAGACTTTAGCGCTCCATTAATCTATATTTACTACATATTCCAACCAAGTTTTTTGAGTAAAGCTTAAAGATTTATTACTTACGGAGCTATTTATCTAGTGTACACATTACTCAGTGAGTAATCAGTTGTAGCCATCACTGACTATCTCAAGATAAACCATGAAATACCTTGAGAGTATTTAACTTAACTAATGCTTGGATGGGTAGCAATCAAGCATTACTGGTAATGCGCACTAATTACAGATGTAGACCAAGCAATCACACATATTTTCGGTCTGTAACTATTGGCGTAAGAACAAGTATTCTACAAAGGCTAAGAATAGTGTCTACAGCTACCTGTATGGGCTTTAAGCCATTCTAGCATAGCTCAACTTATAGCAAGCTTCTATTTTGTATGCAATTTTTATTGCAAGCAGTAAAGTAGTTGCAAGTCACTTTTAATTTACTTAAAACATACTGTACGCTAAACAAACACTACAGCTTGGATCTTATACCCAAGATTGTTAATAACACGCCACAGCAAAACAATGCATGCGATACCGCTATCGTTGGTGCGCACTATATTGCGTATTTCTTCTATTTATTATTCAATCATATAACCTGTAACTGCAGGCGCAAGCGCACTATACGCTAATCCTCAATATAACAAATTAAATTAAATAATCCAGTTACATTTAAATCTATCTTATTCGTTAATGCTTTTAAGGTATTTTGTATTTCTAGTCTAGCGCTCAGCGTTGTAATGTATATGAAGTCTACATTGGCAAAATTGAGCATATGCAATGAATTCAGTATAAGTGAATTCAACAGACAAATTTCCAATGCAACTGGTAAGTAATTAAATATTGGCTGCAACCATAGATGTCATAGGTTACAATTGACCTATTAATACTAAATACTAGTATAAAGACGCGTAAATTTAAACTAAGCATTCTATTTTATTTATATAACTAGATCATATGCTGTCGCCGGCAGCTTTCTGCAAAGCAAATAAATCAAAGTAATTTAATAAGTTTACTAAGTTTTTATAGATGCATAGCTAAGTTGTTTTACTCCGGCTGGTGTTACCGCCTACAGGAGAGACAACACTAAGTACTTTTCGGTATTGACACCAACTACCATCAATACTAATACCCGGCAGGCGCAAGCCGGCTACGTTGCTTTAAGATATACAGTATCATAAATATTCAATGAGCACGCTGAGCATCCCCAGTTAGACGTGCCATCTCTGACTTAGCTGCGCGCTCCTTAATAATCAGTTGGTCAGCAATATTAAGAGTTTGCTCAGGACTACCGGTAGTACCTAGATCGAAACGGTATTTACCATTAATAATTATAGTGGGTACGCCTTGTACACCACAATTCTGCACAAGTTTCTTAACCTGTGTAATCTGATTATGAATCGCGAACGAGTTAAAAATAGCCAGGAACTTATCCTTGTCGATACCCTGAGTAATGACGAAATTAACCATATCTTCGAGCTTAGTTAAGCTATTGCCTTCTTTCTGAATAGCACTAAATACGGCATCATGCACTTTGTGCGCAGCGCTCATCGCTTCTAAAGTTAAGAAGAGTTGACCGTGAACATCCCATAGACCGCCAAACATGGCTGGAATACGTTTAAAGTTAACATCAGACGGAAGTCTTCTAACCCAAAGGTTGATTGTTGGCTCAAGGGCGTAGCAATGCGAACAACCATACCAAAATAGTTCCACTACCTCTATCTTGTCTAGTTCTAAAACTGGAATTGGGTGAGCTAGCTCAACGTAGGTTTTACCGGCTTCAATCAGCATATTATTAGCAGCCTGTGCAGTCATACTACACAGGCTAGCAGTAATAAGAACAGCGCTAAGGATCAGAGTGCGCATGCTTGACTCCTAGACAAATTAAAGTGATTTTATGCATCATTATTGTGATAAGTCATAAGTCGGTATGAGATTCTTAATCTAATAGCGCCGCTATTTAAATATATCGCCATATAACGCCATTTTATTTGGTTTACATTAATATATTCATTAAGCATGCACATATTACATAAAATATGTATAGTTACTCCTTGGATGCACTGAAAAAATTACCTTAATATTTCTTGTTGATCAATTTGCTGATAATACTTTGCATTATTCAAAGATCGCTGGCGTTGGTGATGTTACATTCGCTAAATGTTTGTCAGTTGTTTAGCAAAAATACTAAGTATGCTAACCACTCAAGTATAGAAAGCCCATAGCGACAAGATCTACACCATCTAGTATAAAAGACACTGGATATAAGAACTAGTGCCTTTTCTATGTTGCTACCGCCAAACAGTTATTAACTATAAGTAACGGTTTTAGTGCTAGCATATCTTACACTGCACGACTAGCTAGTAAAATAAGTTATAATACCCGTAAGATTCTGATCGATGTGATTAATCAGTAAACCTGTCATTTTAGTACTGTATAATTGCTGTTATTAACGTCGTACATCTTACTTAACTAGTAACGCTAACCATCACCTATCAGTTTAGCAATGTTGCGCAGGCTAAACCAGTATGGTCAGGTCCAGTAAATTTAGTTATATAATAATTCTTAATTATGTATAGCTTGGAGTGTTGTAAAGCAACACCAGAATATAAAAAGCTAACAACCATTAGGTCGTGCATGATTTGATGTAAGGTCTCAGAACGTTTTGTATTTCTTAATATGCAATGAAAAATCTTTCACTCTCGTAAGCATAATCATTGGCTAGGACAAAGCACATATAAAATCTGCAATCACATATATTAACCGCCACTGAAACTACAACAAAACCACTTGCCGCACCATTTCTTGATAAGCGCCTACATCGGAAATCTCATGCAATTTAAGAACTCTATCCTCAGACTATGTCAACAGTCAAAGTTTATGCTTAGCGCTGCTAAAGTTAACCAGTACCCGGATGACCAAGGCTTTGAAATTGCCTTTGCCGGACGTTCCAACGCTGGTAAATCTAGCGCACTGAACACCCTGACCAGTATAAACCTGGCGCATACCTCGAAAACTCCTGGCCGCACACAACTACTTAATTTCTTTAAGCTAGACGATAATCGACGTCTAGTCGACCTACCAGGTTATGGTTACGCTAAAGTACCTATCCAGGTAAAGCTACACTGGCAGCATCGCCTAGAAGGCTACCTCAATGGTCGCAGGAGTTTAAAAGGATTAATTATAACCATCGATATTCGCAATCTAATGAATGACTTCGACTTGCTAATGCTTAATTGGGCAATCGCTCGCAACATGCCAATACATATTTTACTTACCAAGGCTGACAAGCTGTCTTATAGCGCAGCTAAAGATACCTTTCTCAAGGTACAGTCTGAAATTCATCAAAGTTTAAGTGATGTCATTACTATTCAACTATTTTCGGCACCTAAACGCATAGGTCTAAAAGACGCTTACACCATACTGTCCTCCTGGATGCAATTAGCTGACAAGAGTACACACATTACAGAATAGCTTTCTAAAGAAAGATTCCTTAAATTTAGTGTCGACATGGCGCATTGATGTTGTTTAAATTAAAAAAGTGCTAGCACTAGATCAGGATATTTATTAGCACGCATAATATAAAAAACACTGATAGGCTTCGATGTTAAAATAGTAATTTTAAAACTCAGAATAGCAGTTTACTAGTTACGTTCCAGAAGATTCAAAAAACTATTCAAAATAACTCACAAAAATCTACAATCTCAAGTTTTGTATTATTATCTTTAGCAATAGTCAAGCAGTCTTAAATCCATGCGATTCATCCCAGTTATCGCCTGTGCCAACATGTACTGCCAATAACACATCCAGCATAGCTGCTGCGCTCATGTATTTACGGATCTTGTCATTCACTTCGGCCGCCAGATCTTCACGTACTTCAAGCACTCATTCATCGTGTACCTGCATAATAACCGTGACGTTCAGGCCTGATTTAGTGAACCAATTATTCACTAATACCATAGCTTTCTTGATCATGTCTGCCCGCTGTGCCTTGCATCGACGCGTTAATTGCTATACGTTTTTAGCCACGCGATCCTTGCGTTTACTGGAGTTGATATCCGGTCAAGTATAGTCAACGCTAAAAAAATTTCAACGTAACCATGATAAGCAGCTTTGATGCTGGTTCGTTCCATATACTCACAAACGCCTAAATAGCATGAAATACGTATCGATATACGTTTTAGCGGCCTTAGTATCGAGGCTAATATACTTACCAAGTTTCTATGCTCACATACAGTAAATCAGGCCAAAGTTGATCGCCTTAGCACTTCTACGCTGGTTAGCGCTACATTCAGACAATGTAACCATGAACACCTATGCTGCCGTAGTGGTATGTCAATCAAAATCGTTCTTGAATAAATTTATAAGCATCTTATCTTTAAATAAGTATGCTATTATTCATAACTTAATTTGAGCATAATCAGCCGCTAGTAGCGTGTAACCTTTAGGCGCGATAAATACTTGGCGAATCCGCCGTCCTTCAGCAGTGCGCACCAGAATGTTTTGTAGGTTCGGAATGCTGAATGACAAGCGCCTGGTTACAGCTACAGCCTAATAATAAGACGTGTAAATACCCCTTTGCTTGCTAGTTACTCTGTTTTGACAAGCGATCAACATAGGTACTTTTCAGTTTATTTATACTGCAATACCGATACTAGTCTTTTAGCATCGGCAAACCAAGCTTATCGTAAGGAATGGCCTTGAAGTTGCTTTGGCGAACTCAGATTAAACTCTTCTACGTCGATTTCAAACTCCTGACGCTCTAGCTTAACATTATATCGCTCAGTTCAATGCTTTGAATACCCAGCAGATCTTTCCACTAACACGCCTTGGCACTCAATACGCGCCAGCACTGACACTAGCGGTATTTCAATGTCCGTCAGCACACTCATAAGGCTAGGTATTACAGCAAGCCGTGCCTGTAGCTCCTGATTGTAGGCTCAGTCGAAGTCTTAAGCTGCATACACTTAGCATTGCGCTGAATCTCATCAAACCAGCTCTTGAACTCTAGCAGTTTATATAGATCTAGCAGCTTTTCAAAATCTGGTTCAATCAGATACAAGTCTTCTACCCGTAAATCAAGCGGCACATCAACTTTGATCGTCGCTAATTGATAGGAAAGGAATGCCATCTTCTTATGTTGTTCCAGTTTCGCTCGTATAGTCTTAGCTCCCCGGATCGGTAAATTTGGCACAATGTCTAACTGTTCATAAAGCTCTTTTAAGCCGCCATTCACGCCTATAAGTAAGTTAGTAGTGGTCTTTGGACCAATCCCTGGAACTCCAGGGATATTGTCAGACGAATCGCCAATTAACGCTAGATAATCGATGATTCGCTCTGGAGCGACGCCAAATTTTTTTTTCACACCATCGATATTCATCGAACTACTAGTCATGGTGTTGATTAAGGTAACGTCCTTATTTACTAACTGCGCCATATCCTTATCACTAGTAGAAATCACTACCTGACGATTAGGCGCCGCGCTGATACTGGCCAAGGTACCAATTACATCATCAGCTTCAACGCCTTTAATGCATAACAGAGGAAAACCCAAAGCAATCACGCTTTGATGCAGTGGCTCAATCTGAAGACGCAAATCATTAGGCATACTTTGGCGATTAGCCTTATATTTAGCGTATATCGCTTTGCGAAAGGTACTACCTTTGGCATCGAATACCACTGCAAACGGGCTGTTTGGATATTGCTTACGCAAGCTTTTGAGCATACTCAACACACCCTTGACAGCACCTGTAGGTAGGCCATTCGAGGTAGTTAACATTGGCAATGCATGGAAAGCGCGAAACAAATAAGAAGAACCGTCTACCAGAACGAGAGGGGCTTGGTTCATGAGCAGAATCAACCTTTTTCTATGGGTCAGGTGCTAAGATAGCTGGACCAATGAAAACAAAGTGACAAGATTATTATGCGTAAGTAAATCACATGCTGTGAGCGAACTTAATGCTACTGACTTTAGCAGAAGCTATAGCGATAAATACTACCCACCCACTTCAAATAACCCGGAGGCTATTACTATAGCACAGAAGAAAACAAAAAACTATTTATAAAGACCATTCACATAACTTCCTTTATATAATCAAGATACTCCTAAAAAAGCTTCCTGCCATCTTCTTCAGTGTGCGTAGACGAAACTAATGCGAATTTTATCGACTATGATCAGCTGGATATGCTGATCCAGCTTATGGAAGATTTTCGAATGGAAAAATTTTTTTAACTTAAATTGGCACCACGCACTGCGGCGCCTGTACTGGCAGTTTAAACATGTCTGTATTCACTCCCATATCTCGACTCGAGCTGGAAGCCTTTCTCATCCCTTACGGGCTAGGCCGCCTGCTTAATTTTCAGGGGATTATTTCTGGCAGCGAAAATACTAATTTTTTTATTAGTCTAGAACATGGCGAATTCGTATTGACCTTAGTTGAGCGCGGTCAAGTTAACGAAATGCCATTCTTGATCGAACTACTCAGCGTACTCCATGATGCTAACCTGCCAGTGCCCTACGTCTTGCGTACTGTCGAAGGTATAGCACTACGTGAACTAGCAGGCAAACCAGCACTATTACAACCGCGTCTAGCTGGCCAACATATCAAAGACGCTAACGCTCAACATTGTGCTCAGGTTGGTGATCTGCTTGGTCACCTACACTTAGCTACTCAAGGAAAAAAGGTTTTAGAACATAAAACTGATCGCGGTTTAGACTGGATGCTTGCAAAGGGCGCACAACTAATTTTACACTTAAATAACGCCCCACAACGCTTGCTGCAAGCTGCATTAAGCGAAATCAAAGACCACAAGACTGCTATCCTCACTTTACCATGCGCTAATGTTCACGCTGACCTGTTCCGCGACAATGCAATGTTCGAAGGAACGCACCTAACTGGGCTAATAGACTTTTATAACGCCTGCTCTGGCCCGATGTTATACGACGTGGCGATCGCCTTAAATGACTGGTGCTCTCATGCAGATGGCGTGATTGATGGCCAACGTGCCAGTGCTCTGCTAAACGCTTATGCGAGCCTACGACCATTTACCGCCAAGGAAGCCGAACTGTGGCCGACGATGTTACGTGTAGCATGCGTGCGATTTTGGCTATCACGCCTGATAGCTGCTGAATCATTTGCCGGGCAGGACGTATTGATTCATGACCCAATAGAATTTGAGTATCGACTAGCGCAACGTCAGCAGGTAAGCTTACACCTGCCATTTGTGATCTAAAGAATCACAAAATTAGCACAATCAATGCAGTAACGTGACTTAACTATCATAAAGATTTCTAATAATCTTGCCTTATACTCTAACAAACTATCTTCTATTTTGTATTTAAGTCATCTTGTAAAGCAACTATAAATGCTCAGCTAAATAATTTAATGAACTTTTCTCAGACTTGATTGCAACCTTGTGCTATAGATATGACCTAATAATCTAACGCATTAAGCCCTACTAGCTTTAGTGTTAAAAAAGCTAGTAGCATTTTAGCTTAAACATAACCGCAATGGTGACCAACTAAACACATTAGTAGTTTGAGCCCATACACGTTTTCAAGGCAGTTAAAAGTCTGATAGAGTAAAGTGGGGCTTGTCACCTAAACTCACTAATCAAACTTTAAAGTGCACATCGAAAACATTGAAGCATTCGTCAAGCACTTTAACGGTACCCTGATTACTTTTGCATTTACCCTGGTTAACAGCACTTAAATCGCAGGTTATACGCGCTAATAATACAAGCATTGACGATCGACAATTACAAGTGCGCATTCATGCTATCTAAACTGTGATCATGTTCATCGGTATAAAAGTTGCTATATTTGGTTAAAGACTGCAATGTCATTCCAGTCAAATCCTCTACTGCTAAAGTCGGCAACCTAAGTCTTTTAGGTACGCAGGGCAAGAAACCACTATGTTTGGACTGATTTAATACAGCATATCTACAAACTGTACTAATATTTCTGAGTTTGCTATGTTGTCTTGCACAGCGGTGATTACCAACTACAGGTTTTACGCAGATCAGCACTATATTTTTAGCCTAAACAGCTCTGGCTATATACAAACTAATGATAAAATAAACCAGTTTGTTTACTATAGCTTGCTTAATGTGTCAATAAAGTATTATATATTAACGTCTTTATCAAATGTATATTGCTATCCATGCTTAAGACACTACTTCATGGCCATCTCTAAGAGTACTCCTACTGTATTGATATGCACTGCCGAAAATCTATATCATTAGCGCACAAAAAAACTTGTGCCTGAACGCTATATGTCGTATATTTTTTAGAAAATAATGCGACAGGTCTTAAGCTGTTAGAACCTAAGACATTTTAATGTATCAACTTAACGTTAACTGGGTAGTGCAATCAACACGTTAACTAGAGCGTATCGTGTACTAATTTTCTTGCTGGAAAATAGCCTACCACATCGTGTCTATTGGCTTAGTGTACTGGTTAGATGTAATCATCTAACAACATGCATGCCAAAGCTAGATTTTTAATCTGCTACAGATATTGCACTATTATTGAGTTTGCACAAAAACATGAGCGACTCAATACTTAAAAGCTCCACTCAGGTTTGCTTTACAGTTGAAAAATAAACAACCGATACAGCCTGGTCATGTTCTGGTTGCCAATAAGGGTTTTAATGAGTAATGCGTTAATCCGTCTACAAGATATTAGTGTCATGTTTGCCAGACAAAACGTGCTGGATAACATCACCATTAGTGTAGAGCCAGGGCAGATCGTCTCACTGATTGGTCCTAATGGCGCCGGCAAGACTACCCTGGTACGAACTGTGCTTGGCTTAATTAAGCCAGACAACGGTAATGTATGGCGTAAACAAAAGCTGCGAATCGGCTACATGCCGCAAAAATTGCACATCGATCCAACCTTGCCACTATCGGTGCTACGTTTCTTGTGCTTGATGCCTGGTGTAGACCGCATTAGTACGCAAGCAGCACTCAAGGAAGTCGGCGCTGAGCAGGTAATCAACAGCCCAGTACAAAACATCTCTGACGGCGAAATGCAGCGTATCTTTCTAGCGCGTGCTTTATTGCGCAAACCTGAACTACTAGTGCTTGATGAACCTATGCAGGGCATTGATGTTGCTGGTCAAGCAGCACTGTATAGCCTGATCACTAAGTTACGCGACCGTTATGAATGCGGCGTACTTATGGTCTCTCACGACTTACACCTAGTAATGAAAACAACCGACATGGTAGTATGCCTCAACCACCATGTGTGCTGCTCTGGTCACCCCAAGCAAGTTAGTGGTGATCAGGCGTTTATCGAGCTTTTTGGCAAAAATGCACAGACTTTGGCGATCTATCACCACCATCATGACCACGACCACGATTTACATGGTACCATCATCGATGACCCTACTACACTTTAACTATTAATATTTATGGAAATAGCTGCTAGCATGGTTAATGTTCAGCTTCATGCCATGCTAGCAGGCTTGGCTTTAGCACTAGTAGCCGGCCCTTTGGGTTCATTCATGGCCTGGCGGCGCATGGCCTATTTTGGTGATACCTTATCGCACGCTACGCTACTAGGCTTAGCAATAGGTGTCTTGCTGGATATAAACCCGACTATCTCAGTGATTATAGGTTGCCTACTGCTGGCAATGTCACTGGTTACTCTGCAACAACGCCAATCACTGCCTACCGATACACTGCTAGGTATCTTGGCGCCTAGCGCGTTATCCTTAGGGCTAGTAGTACTAAGCCTTATGCATGAAGTGAGCATCGACTTGGCAACTTATCTTTTTGGAGACTTGCTAACGATTAGTCAGATGGATCTTGCATGGATCATCGGCGGAAGTGCCACTGTACTGACCATACTAGTAGCCATGTGGAAGCCATTGCTGGCGATCAGTGTACATGAAGAATTAGCTATAGTCGAGGGTTTGCCAGTATCAACACTGCGCATCACTATCATGCTGTTGATTGCGGTTGTAATTGCTCTTGCTATGAAAATCGTCGGCGTATTATTGATTACGTCACTACTGATTATTCCCGCAGCCGCTACGCAACGTCACGCTAGCTCACCCGAACAGATGGCTATCGGCGCTAGCCTGCTAGGCATGCTCGCAGTGTGTGGAGGCTTGGCCTTGTCGTGGTTTAAAAATACTCCAGCTGGCCCATCGATTGTGGTTACAGCCGCCGCTATGTTTTTGCTTAGTTTTATCATGCCTCGCCAAAAAATATAAATCCTGCACAATAATAATAAATTGCAAGAATTAATCTATTTCACTTTAGTTAATAACTGCTGACCGTATTTTTTCTAAGCACTTATTAAAGCTACAGCTAATCTCGCTAGACAGCTAAACGAATAAAATTAATTAATTTTGGATATAATCCAATGGCTCATCAGTACATGATTAATAACATTCAAGCACTGGTTGTACTTTATTACGCGTCAGGCTGAAGAAAGCATTTTAATCTCACAAACAGCCAAGAAATTAAACTAGAATTGCCTTAGTCTGAGAGGCCCTCTATATAAAATATAACACAAGGCAATCGCTATAAAAACGCCTCGCTGTGCTATTTACTGACCAAGCAAAATATAGCATCAAACATAATTGATGACATACGCTCCATAAGCGCATCCTCCGTTATATTTTTGCTAACTGTTTTTTCACTGGTACTAATGCCACCTATGCTAACCTAGCATACACACCTTGACAGTTTTAATGCTTGCTCAATACCAAGATGGCTGTACTATCGATACTATTAGCAGTAATAGTCGTAGATTGACGCACTTTAATGTCATCATATAGCATGCTTACCTAATATAATTTTCATAACTCACTTAGCAATATTTTATAAGGTATTACTATACGTTTCGTCAAATTTTACTAACAAGCTTTTGTGCTGTATCTTACAAACTAAAATTGGTAACGAATTTTAGATGCTAGCAAAATTTAACGATGCCCGATCCACTTTAGGTATTAATCAAATAATAAGTTTTGACATGCTAAAACCCTATACATCGCATCTAGGCTTTTTCGAACACAATAGCTGACAATTGACTGCAGTCATCATAATACTGCTAATTTTAGTTAGCGAAAAACAAGATTTCACAGCTTATCGTAAGATGAATGATTAGTAGAAATATTGTTATGCACTTTAGATTTTATAAAGTACACGCAGTGAGTAAGCTGAATCAGTTTCCGAATAAAATAACTTCTATATTATCATTACCAACTAGGTCAAAGTTGCCTGTGTTAGCAAAAAACTTTATGGCAAATCCTGCTCTATGGATAGGATTACTCAGGACATATACGGTAAAAACGTATAAATATCTATATATTATGCTTATGGTGATACAAAAAACTAAATTTGATTTAACGTTGAATAATTTTCATAAACTTAAAAATAACTATAGGCGCTAAAACTATAAATATATATTTAGATCTAGAATAAATGCATGATTAACGCATAAAGCCTAATCAATTACATTGGAATGGCATTCTTATAAGGCCTACAATTTGGTATAAGTGCTACCACTCTTCCAGAGTATTGGTGCCAGTAAGTTTACTTTTCGCCTAATCAGCAAGCTTCTTGGTACTCATTAGTCAAATTTTTTTAAAGTAGCGAGAGCCAATCTATGGCTCATTAGAGCAAGGTACTAAGAAACAGCACCTGAGAAATCAATTAATCTAAAGTAGTGACTGATACAGTGTATAATGTTTGTTTCAAAATAAATGATGACATGACTGTCAAATAATTTATTAAGTATAAAACAAATGCTCAGAAAACTTACCTTACAGGTTAAAAAGTACATATAATTAACTATTAATTAATTTTCTATGCTTTACACAAGATTCAATATAGATAGGCTATACCTCCTACATTAAATAGCATTTAATATAATCCTATCAATTGGCTAAACGTAGTGTAGCATACATTCTATATGAATGTAATCATGATAAACAAAAAATCTATAAAGCATTAAACATTAATGCGCTAATCAACAAGATTATATTAAACTTGACAAGTTGCATACATGCTGTATACATGCCAAAGTTAATCACCATTAATACATCATGAATAATTCAATATTTTTTCTTACAAAAAAATAGCTACAGATATAGTTTACCGAGAATTTTATAATACAATCAAAAATCCGCTTTAACAACTAACAGTAACTGGAAATTTAAACTATTTATACGCAGCAAGGCAATGCTTAGCACGTTAATCATCGACTGGTTTATCTGATTAGCAAAATTGAACAATGCTAACATTACCGCGCCTAACATCATAATTATAAAGTGTCTAGTAATGTTCTTGTTGAAATAAGTTAACTAGATGAACTGTAAGCCTAACAAGGAACACAGTAAAAAGAGCAACAAGAACATCTTGTAAATATCTTTGTAATAAAATAATCAATACTTTGCGTATTAATCTTTTAGCGAGGCCATAAGCCTAATCTGGCATAAAATAGTCAATCATAGTACTCATAACCGTCCTCCTGAGCACAAAGAGGCACAATAGAATTGTTGTGGATATATCAAGTAAAAGCCATAATTTATTTTTTTGCTTTTTAGCACTAGTATATCTTTAAGAGGTATCACAAACGTTTTGTTTATAGCTCACAACGATTGTAATATCTATTTTTAGTAACTACCAACCAAAAGCTGCCATAACGGTGTCAAACTTACAGCATTATACACAGTACAAATATTTTGTTGTTAGTTTAACAAAAAATCCGCTAGAGCTTGAGGTACCTCAAACATGAAAAGTTATACTTTAGTTTGCAGTTTGACAAAACAAATATTACAGAAAGTGCGGCAGATTTTTTATCTATATAGCAAACTCATCAAGCATTGAATGTTTCAAGATAAGCGAGTTTAGATTAGCTGCCTCTGCCTTGCATTCGCTACACTAAATATCCATAATTAACCTTAATTTAGTTTTAATAAAAATAGGTACAACATTACAGTATTTATAATACATTATAGTTAACTATTAACTATACATGCCTGGCTTTTCTAAACACAAAATCTAAGATTTTTTGAAAAAAAGCTTGGACAAGTATAGTGCTTAACTGCAAATTTCCAGTGAAACTAAACAATAAACGAATAATACTGGCAGTGGTCACCATAGGAGCGTGCTTTATGTTGCAGCATGCCATACCATATAGTTATGCTTATGCAATAAGCAGAGTATAATAATAAGAGGTTCAATTACTGCAGTTAGCTACTCCATTAAGCAATATATTGTTTAATGGAGTAGCTATTGTATGGCTATTACAGAGTTATTTACCGGACAAAGCACTACTGAATGTATTTTTTCATAGCAGCTACTAGCAATGCTATGCAGGAAAACGACTTAGAAGCTTACTCTAGGCGTAGCACAAGGAATAGTGTCGATGTCATTTAACAGTCTGAATGTTGCCAAATCAACGTCATAAGCACTAATGTCGCTGGTTTCGATGTTGTAAATCCAACCATGGATAAATAAATATCCACTAGCCATGCGTAAGGCTACAGAAGGATGGGTACGCAAGTGCTGCAACTGAGCTATAACGTTTTCTTCAGTCAGTGCCTGCATGCTTGCGCTTTCATTCGCAAAGTCAAAATTATCCTTAACTATAGATTTGGCAACGTCGGCATGACGCAGCCAAGCTCTGACCGTTGACATATTTTCCAAGCTGTCAGGATAAAGCACCATGCGCATAGCGCTGCAATTAGAGTGCCCACATACAATGATGTGCTGTACATCAAGGGTAAGCACTGCATACTCAATAGCAGTGGAGACACTGCCGTTCATCTGACCATATGGCGGCACGACATTACCAACGTTACGTGTCACAAATAAATCCCCAGGAGAGCTGTGAGTAATTAGCTCGAGCACGATACGCAAATCGGTACAGGTAATGAACATAGCTAGTGGCTCTGAGATGTAGCGAGTTTCTTAAAGAGTTCTTGTTGCTGAGGAAAGACGTAATGATGAAAATGCAAAAAACCATTCACGATTTGCTGTAAAGCTGCATCAGCAGATTTAGCCACTTGAGACACTGATGCAAAAGTAGCCAATGGCTGTCTATTCTTGTTAATCATGATTTATCTTCTTGATTAATATAAAGTGCTTTTTAAATCAGTTCTAAAACCTATCTAGTGAAATATTGAGTAGCTAGCAAAATAGAGGCATCAACTCATTAGTAATTAATACAAATAGGGTAACAGCGAACACTTAACTAACTCAAACTAAATAAACTTCTATAGATCATAGATTGTAGTAAAATATATAATTGCTCCTTAAGCGTAAAGAGCTTGCTATCTCCAGTTTATAATAGTGCCCTCTATTTAGCTGGTGGCAGAATACTTAATAATCGAGATTAAATCTTTCTAATCAATTACGTTTTCAATTTTTGATCAACTTTGTTGAAGCACTACGCCAATAAATCCATAAACGACTTATCATTACGTACGTCAAGGTACATATTAACTACTCACTCCGAAACAGCTAGACTCTCTTTTATGGTAAGCCAAGCTATATCAGTTAATAAATCGTGGTCATATGATATCAGCAAATAAATACTTACAACCAAGTCAAATAGCCTTGAACATACGCTTGATAAACTGATGGGTACGATTTAGTAGTACAATACTGATTACTCAAAAGTTCTATATAATTCGACTATGATAGTTATTATTCCAACACATCGCTAGCATTGGTTTGAATAATTAGTTGAGTTTTGAGCTTTAGCCAGAGATAATACATCTCAATAAATATAACCAAGCCATAAATAGAAATCAATACTATTATAGTAATAACCGTAATTCTGCTTAATAAATTAAGCACATGGTAGATCTAGAAATTTATTACATATACTATTCTTAGTTGCTTTGATGCGCATTTTGTATCTTAGGTTGAAAGTAATTAATAATCTTCATTATTTACTTTCAACCGCAATAATAGTTAAGTATAAACAGTTGTACAAATTAGCAATCTGTGCGTAAGCCACGTGAGGCAAAGATGTTAATATAAAAACGCTTACATACTATTTATATAGTATAGTATATTATGAGTTATATTGATAAAATGTGCTATTTGGCTTAGTTGATACAATATTGATAATGTTGCATTACCTGCTCTAGATTGTAGTTCACAGCAATAATGTATATTGCTCTTATGCAGGTCTGCTACGTAACTGCCTTTTACTGTGATATTTTGCTGTAGGTATGCTTTTTACTTTGAGTCAAGTAAGTTTCTCTTAGACACTTATCTAGTAAGTGTTGCAAAAAGTCATAGGCTCTATCACTAATTGCTTTCATAGTTATCTTTATATGCCTTAATCAGAAAAAATTCAGGTTTTAGGTGCTTATTGCAGATTGCCTGTGTCAACTAACAGTTTAGTCTTGCCACTAAACTATTTGGATTTTCAATCTAAACCTTACAAAAGAACAGGTTTGCCTAGGGCAAAAACGTTGTATATTTAGTGAATATAAATACTGATTCAACGTATTTATTTTATAGTTAGTATTTATAATAATGCTATTATTTATAGGTAGATTATCTGATAGAATTTACATATTATCGTCAGCATAAGATATGCTGCTGTACGAAATCATATAGATCAGTAGTTGAAGCTATTATCATTTAAATTAATCAGGAGCCACTCTATTATCACTAGCGCCAATGAAGTTACAGAAATATTAATTCTGATCTCAGACCATCCGTGATGGTACTTGTACTTGAATAAGTATAATTTAGCCAACTACTACTATCATGAAGCAATTGAATTGCAGAGCATATAAGTATGCAAAAGCAACATCCGGTACATTGATTTCCAAAATAAAAAACCAATAACCAACAATAACCATGCTAGGTATTGTTAACTATAACAATCTAGATACAAATTAAGACTTTATATAAACAGTTATACTGGAGACCATCCAGATCTAGATCCAGATTAGATCTAAGTAAAATATACTATATAGTCAGTTACTTATTAACTGCTACTAAGAAAAATAAAAAATTTACTTTGGCTTTTATATACAAAAGCGATAAAACACATAAGCAGTCTATCATTATTAATGATTGATTGCTGATCCACATAAAATATTTTATAAAAACAACCAGCAGATCACGATACAGCAGACTTACACGCCATTAACCATTCTAGACGAATCTAGATGACCAATCAGGCATGCTCTTTATTAAAGCTAAAAGTAAATATTTAAGATTTAATTGCTCTATACTATCTATTTTTAAGTTAATGGCAAAGTTTAGATTTAGGCCTACACTACAGCTACCCCCCCATCTATTTATGGGAATAGACTGAGCGCGTTTGTGGGCAATTAATTTAACCTACAGCAGATGAGGCCTATGCTGTAACGCAACATACTACTAATGTTAGATATTAGCATAAAACCAGTTTGACTAACAACTGTATAGTCCAGCTACGTATATTTATTATCACATAAGTCACAGCTAATTTATCGTAATAACCACATTGATGATGCTGATATACCAAAAAATATTTATGCATGGTTAAACACAAGACTAGCCTTACACACCACAAATAAGCTTTTGACTGAATGCTTTTTATGGCAGTGGTATATATTGCATTGTACTTTGATGGTTTTAGTAGGAAAATACAGTAAACTTTGACTCAAAACTTACATAAATCTCAGTTTTTAAATTGATATTGAGCCAAACTATACTGGCTGCATCCTCAAGCCTAGCAGATGCAACGCCTGCGTATTCAACCATCACTCTTGAAAAAATTTATAAAACCTATTTATATAGCATATCAATATAAAAGCAGACTACATATTCTTAAAACAGCACGTCATCCTCAATCTATCTCTGCAACTTATCTAGTTTGCTGCAAGTTTTAGTCACGCAATGACTTATAAAAACTGCTTTTAGTGATAATAGGATTATTATTCATGCTACTGTGTTCTCACTTAAACCACTGTGACGTAAGAGTGCGTCAATCGACGGTGCACGTCCACAAAAATCAATAAATAGCACCATCGGTGCTTGGGAGCCACCACGAGCCAAAATAGCTTCGCGGAATGCACGACCAGTGTTAGCATTAAGTATGCCATCTTCTTCAAACTTAGAAAAGGCATCCGCAGACAATACTTCTGCCCACTTGTAGCTGTAGTAACCAGCCGCATAACTACCGGCAAAGATATGCGTGAAACTATTAGGGAAGCGATTATAAGTCGGTGGGCGCATTACCGAAACCTCATCGCGCACACTTGTAAGCACCTGTGCTACTGTACGACCATCACCATAGGTAGCGTGCAGTTCAAAATCAAACAGCGCTAATTCTAGCTGGCGCATCATTCTTAGGCCAGACTGGAAGTTTTTTGCTGCAAGCATTTTTTCTATTAAATCCTGAGGCAGAGACTCACCTGTTTCATAATGACCAGAAATCAGTACCAGGCATTCAGGCTCCCAGCACCAGTTTTCCATGAACTGACTTGGCCACTCTACTGCATCCAACGCCACACCGTTAATACCGGATACGCCAGCTTGCTCAACGCGAGTCAATAAGTGATGTAGACCATGACCAAATTCATGAAATAGTGTAGTCACTTCATCGTGATTTAGCATGGCTGGCTTGCCATTATCAGCCGGCGTAAAATTGCACACTAGATTTACAACTGGGCTTTGCAGTAAACCATCTACAGTACGTCGATAGTCGCGTATACTGTCCATCCAAGCACCGCCGCATTTATTGGTCCTAGCGTATAGGTCAAAGAATAGGTAACCGACATGTTGACTGTTTTCTTTAATTTCAAAGAGGCGAACATCGTGGTGCCAAGTGTCAAAATCTTTGCACTCAAAAATCTCGATGCCGTAAAGGCGCTGCACGATAGAAAAAAGACCGTTCAATACTTTATTGATTGGGAAGTAAATACGTATGTTTTCCTGGAACAGATTGTAACGCAGTTCACGCAGTTTTTCTCTGTAAAAACTGCTGTCCCAGTCTTGTAAATCAATACAACCCTGTTCGGCAGCATAAGCTTTGAGTTGTTGTAGCTCCTGGATAGCAAACGGCCTGCTGCGCTTAGTTAAATCACGCAAGAAACTCAGAACCTGTCTACTAGAATTAGCCATTTTAGTAGTTAGGCTCAATTCTGAGAATGACGCGTAGCCTAAAAGTTTAGCTAGCTCTTGGCGCAATTCAAGGATCTGCTCTATCACTGGACCGTTGTCATTCTGGCCGGCATTCGGGCCTTGGTCTGACGCCAGAGTGCAGTGGGCTGCATAGACCTCTTCACGCAGAGCCCTGTCGCAGGAGTAGGTCATCACTGCGTCATAGCTTGGGAACTCTAGAGTGATTAACCAACCGTCAAAGCCGTTAGCCTGAGCAGTAGCAGACATTTGTGCCTTAGCAGAGTCAGTCAGGCCAGTAAGAATTAGTTCATCGTTAATGTGCTTAGTCCATGCTTGGGTAGCATCTAGTAGTTGGTTAGAGAACTTGCTGCTTAACTCAGATAGCTTGCTCTGCACTTCAGCGTAACGCCTTTGCTGCTTAGACGGCAAATCGATACCAGACAAGCGAAAGTCAAGTAGCAAATGCTCTAAGATAGTATTTTGTGCTACGTCAAAATAGGCGGCCTGGGAACTCTTGGCTAAAGCCTCAAAAGCCTGAAATAACTTACGGTTTTGTTTCATCTCAGTATCATAGGCGCTCAATGCTGGCAAGCAAGCCTCATAGGCTTGACGCAGTTCGATACTATTACACACGGAGTTGAGATGCTTCACTGGGTTCCAAGCGGCAGCCAGGCGATCATTTAGTTCATCTATAGCTAATACCAGCCCAGCCCATGTAGGATTTTTTTCTTGGCTTTGCAAAATATTATTAATGGCAACGCGGTTATCAGTAAGGATCTGTTTAATGGCCGGTTGGACGTGCTCTACACGGATTGCCGAGAACGGCGGTAACTTGTATGACTGAAGGAGAGGATTGTTCGTTTTCACGATTATCACCTTAGCTTAATAAGCATATATAAAAAAACAAAGATGTGACCATTGCTAATAGCAATCAATGTCAACTGTAGCCATTAATAAATTAAAAGTTAGATTACCTTGACTATTCGCAGCTACTAGAACTACACGCTAATCCTCCAGGTGCCGTAGCTTTTATCAATATCGTGGCGGTAGTGATTAGCGATCGGCATAACCATTGTGGGTCATAGCTATAATTTAGAGTTATCAACTATTCGCCTTAGTATCTAGTGACGTAATATTCTGCAACCAGATAGTGCTAGTGCTCACTACGTAGTTTAATACTTTGGAGAGCTTGCACTCTAGACGAGTACGTAAACTTAAACGCTACCATGACAAAGATGAATAACTGCCCCAAACGTTGCTAACACTTGATAGCTTACCTCAAGCCCATGTTTTTAAACTAACAGGTAATTAACTATACCGAATACAAACATCAACATACTATTAATATCATGGCCCCAATGTACGTAAAAACCTAATATAGCATTAGCCAGTAAACACTATAGATAACCTGTTGTTGCTACCTAAAACGTACACGATAGCTTCCTAGCTTGATCATGGCAAGTCACTAAACAAAAGAATGCATTGTACTGTTAGTAGTGCTAATTCAATTAACCTGCTCTGTAAAGCTGATATTTACTTGTAATTCATTAAAGGTACACTAACTTTATTTATTTTCATAAAATTCTGACAAAATTAATAAAGTAACTCAGTATTTCTCTTTACTGCATTCAATTAGTGGTAAAAATTATAAGCTTTTTATCTTTACTTTGATCTTATCTGTCAGTAATTAGCTGCTACTGCACAATAGCCATAATACCTAACAGATCTAAACTAACAGGAATGTCATCATATATAGCTTTGCTTGCGCTAATAAAAAAACGTGAGGATACACGTTAAATAGATAACCTTAAGGTTATCAAGACAAGTTAAGACGATCGTCCAGCAGATAAAGTTTAACTCATAAAAATAAATACTAGTAATTTAGCATTGAACTTTAAGTGAAACTTAAAAAATGCATAATGTACTATCCTTCAAGTAATTATAGGTTTGAAACACCTCACGCTACTACGAGTTACTGAATGCCCTTATTTACCTCTGTAATTATGTTTTTACTGGCATCTGCGATGTTAGTAGCTCACGAGTAAACTGATTCGACTTTTATACGTACAATAATTAGGCGTAATGTTTTTCTTAACATCTATAATAAGCATAAGAGTAAATATTGATAATGTTTCTAGCAAACGATCTTACTATTAAATTTAGATTGACTACACTTTTTGAAAACACTATAGTGGATATATATACGTGTCACTTAATTACTTTACAAGAGATAGATTAGTCACATTTACTTACACAAGGTAGCACTGGACGGCATGGAAATCAAAATGCTTTATCTCAATCTTATATTTTAATAATCTTAAAAACAATACGCCAAAAGAGTCGCGCAAACGCTAGAAATTAGCAATAGGCACTCGCGACTAAGAAAGCTTTGTCTTATCACTAAACCGATGCATGTGTTTACTAGTATATTTACCGTCCATGGCTATTTAGTGTAGAAAATAGTGTATTCATGCCGAAATACCTAGAGGTCAAAAGTAGCTATCACTAACCGACAAGTGCAGACATAAACCAGCAATTCTGCATTTTAGGCCAACCACAATATTCAGGCACGAGCTGAGTAGGCGCGCTAGTAAACTGCCAGAGCAAAAGAGTATGAATAGTAAGTTGGTACCGGTCTTAGTAAAACAAAATATATGCATCTATCAATTACATGTTTTAACTCTTTTATGTTGGTAAAACGCAATCAAACATCTAAACCTATAACGTTGAAAGTCACAATCTTTATTAACGAGTAGACTAATACTAAGTGCTTTTCTAGTGCGTTGAATTTGCGGCTTAACTGCGCTGCAAGTATTGCGCAGTTGCTTGGTTGCTTAATCATTAGTGCTATTTCATCCAACAGTGATTACAAACAAACACAAATCATTGAGCAGGTAGAAAATTTCAGCTTATCTATGAATTGTACTGACAGATACAGCTAATTTTATTAGTTTTCGTAGCAGATTGTTATAGGTAGAGTAACCATCATTGTTTTTTCTTATATTCTTTCCCGGAGTGCTTTATGACTCAGTCTCAGATATGTCTACGCAATGGCCCAGATGCTAAAGGCTTATTTGGCGCATTTGGCGGCTGCTACGTCGCTGAAACGCTGATGCCGTTAATCCTCAACCTAACCAGCGAATACGAAGCAGCTAAAATTGATCCAGAATTTAATGAAAAACTTGCCTACTTTCAGCGCGATTATGTCGGACGCCCAAGCCCACTTTACTTTGCCCAACGTCTGACAGAGTTTTGTGGCGGCGCTAAAATTTATCTAAAGCGTGAAGAGCTGAACCACACCGGTGCACATAAAATTAACAACTGCATCGGACAGATCCTGCTAGCGCGACGTATGGGTAAACAACGCATCATCGCTGAGACTGGCGCTGGCATGCATGGCGTAGCAACTGCTACAGTGGCGGCAAGATTTGCCTTTGATTGTGTAATTTACATGGGCGCCACTGACATCGAGCGCCAACAAGCCAACGTGTTTCGCATGAAACTGCTGGGCGCTGAAGTAATTCAGGTAAGCGCAGGCACCAGCACCCTCAAAGACGCTATGAATGAAGCCCTGCGTGACTGGGTAACTAATGTCAACAACACCTACTATCTGATAGGTACCGTAGCCGGCCCACATCCGTATCCGACGATGGTACGCGACTTCCAGGCTGTGATCGGCCAGGAAGTACGCACCCAATTACAAGACCAAGAAGGCCGTTTGCCAGATAGTCTGATTGCGTGTATTGGGGGCGGCTCTAACGCCATGGGTTTATTCCACCCGTTCCTGGATGATGCCAGTGTCGAGATTATTGGCGTTGAAGCAGCTGGTTACGGCATCGAAACAGGCAAGCATGCTGCTAGCCTCAACGGTGGTGTACCAGGTATATTACACGGCAACCGCACTTTCCTATTGCAAGATGACGACGGCTTGATTATCAATACACACTCTATTTCTGCCGGTTTAGACTACCCAGGCATCGGCCCAGAACACGCTTGGTTACATAACCTTGGTCGAGTGCAGTACACCTCAGTGACTGACAACGAAGCTCTCAATGCCTTCCACAAATGCTGCAACCTGGAAGGGATTATTCCTGCACTAGAAAGCGCCCATGCTTTAGCTGAAGCATTTAAACGCGCACCTAACCTACCGAAAGATCATCTTATGGTAGTTAACCTCTCCGGTCGAGGTGATAAAGACATGCAGACTGTCATGCAACATATGGAAATCGCTCCGCAGGAGAAATACTTATGAGTCGACTACAAATCTGCTTCGCTCAGTTAAAAAAGCAAAATCAAGCTGCCTTCATAACGTTCATGACTGCTGGTGACCCTAGTTATAACACCTCACTAGCGATATTTAAAGGTTTACCAGCAGCTGGCGCCGATATAATCGAGCTAGGTATGCCTTTCACTGACCCAATGGCTGACGGTCCGATCATCCAACTAGCCAATATCCGCGCTCTAGAAGCTAAGCAGAACCTAACGAAAACCTTGCAGATGGTTAAAGAGTTTCGCAAAGACAACAGTAACACTCCATTAATATTGATGGGTTACTTTAACCCAATCCACAAATATGGCGTGCCACAATTCATTGCTAACGCCAAGGCAGTCGGTGTAGATGGCCTAATCATAGTAGATATGCCACCTGAACATAACGGCGAGCTGTGCGATCCAGCTCAGGCAGCTGGTATCGACTTTATACGCATAACTACACCGACCACCAATGACGCACGACTAAAGACCGTACTAAACGATAGTTCTGGCTTTGTGTACTACATATCGGTAGCTGGTGTAACTGGTACCGGTACCGCCACTCTAAAACATATAGAGGGCGCAGTAACCCGCCTACGTCAGCATACTAATCTGCCTATTAGTGTAGGTTTTGGAATTCGTACACCGAAGCAAGCAGCAGATATTGCACGCCTAGCAGATGGTGTAGTAGTTGGTTCAGCATTAATTGATCGCATCGCCACTGCTAAAAATGATCAGCAAGCGATTGATGGTGTGCTAAGCTTATGTTTAGCGCTATCGGACAGTATACATAACACCCGTAGGTAGACGACGTATAGCGTTAATCTACATTATTTGTACAGAGGAATAAATTATCTATTTGATACTTAAACTAATACATTTCAAGGAATTCTAAACCAGGCTTCACATCTATTTTATCAAAAAATAGCATCAAGGATAGATAAATTAAAATGCTAAAATGCCTAATTATAAATCACAATACACTGATATACGCCTATAACTGTCTAAATACTAATAATGCAAATATATAAATAATCACTAACACAACTAAATAACCTTTAATCAACAAAGGTTATCACGATCGGCGCAGCAATCGCCAAAATAGTTTCTATACAGTTAAATAACTAGCAAGTTGAACTTGTTAACCATGCTAGTGTTATGGCTAATGCTAATGAATAGATAATAAATATTATATTTTTACTAAAGAACGCTTCCGCTAAAAACATAATTACTAACACTGTTATGGCTGCACCTTTGACGCTCATAATCACTAACTGACACACAAAATCTGCTAACACGCTCATACGGATCCATCTAGTCAAAAAATATCTGAACACAGCACGCCAATAAGAGCGGCAAGAAAAAGTAACAAATTAAATTTAAGTTAGTATATTGGACGATATTTCACCAGGTGAATCCAATAGCAAAATTAATAATTTACAAAGAACGTTAAGTAAAGCTGCCTTAAGTAAATGCTTAGCCAGCTAATTAATAGTTGACAAATTGCGCACATTACTATCATCAAAGTAATCAACAGAAGCATTTTTATAAATTAAACACTTTCTGCAGAGCAAAGAAATAGGCCTATCCAATATAAGATTTATAATTTATAGAGTTGCATTATGCTGATGTTTATTAAGTACTAGATAAATAAATTACTAATGCGGTGCAATAAATATTGCAGCCTGTTCTTTTAGAAAAATATTACCGTTTAGTAAAACATGCTATTTTCACCTCATTTCTCTAAATTCCTAGGTTTTTTAGTAAAAAATTTCAAGAAGCTTTATAGTAGCTGAATACGCTTGCATAATAGACGTAGTTAAAATCAAGCACATAGTTGTTCTAACTCTCATCAATATCTATGCTGTACTCATAGAGAAAGGCATTATAGTTATACTGCATATACCTGTAAGAACGTAGCCGTAAGAATTTAAGTAAATACCTACATTCTGACGCGACTTGCCCAAGGTAAAACCTTGGGCAAGTCGACTATCTAGCAGTGATTAATATCTCGACATCGCACTGATAGCATAACTATCACTTGCATACACTCTAAAGTATATAGATTGCTTTGTTGTGCATTTATTTAGTGAGCATGATTAGCTCACTCATATGACAGACGCAACATGTAAATACATATTACGTAGACTGCATACACATATATAATGTTTAGGCTAAAAAATAGCATTATCGATCGAATCATTATAGATAAGCTGGTTTACCCTAAACCTTTAGCGTTTACTAAACTATGCTTTGTATGACAATCAACCAATATTGTTGGACATGGATTGTCAACGGTAAAACTGCAGTAACGCGTGGCTATTTTAAGGGAATACAGCAGATCCAGGATATAGCAGCTAAGAGTTTATATATCAGCTGTGTTTATTTTAGATATAACTTAATAATAACCGATTAGATAGCTGCATTAATGCTGCAATCTTATACATGACACACAATGAAATTACAGCACGTAATGCTGTTACCAGCCACATGGTATAATATTTCAATATTAACTTACTTTAATAAATTAGCGCAAGTGTTGTGGCGTATTACCGCTGAATTAAGACCTGTTACTAAATAATATTGGAGAATACCGCAGACACTTGCTAGGTAAGGTACATTGATGTGCACTAAAGTTAACTATATGATTACTTAAAGTACTTGATCGGTTACATATTATCCAGCGCGCTATAACTTATAGGTAAACTAAAATAGACTAGATATGTGTGTTATCTGGTACGGGAGTATATCACTTATGCTGCAAGCTAAACCTTGCGTTATTATTATAATCCATAAGAACAGCGAAAAGTCGCTCTAGCTAACCTAAACCTGCATTTCTAATGCTTACTTCATAGTTGTGATTTATCAAGCATAACTAACCGCACACGATGTGCATACTTCAGTTTACACAGGCAACACTAACAACAGTGTTGGTTAGCTTCTGCAAGCTATAGAAATTAACTGCTTTGACCAATCATATCATCATTATCATTTTTTGGCAATCATGAGAATATGCTTACAAATATAGTTATTAGTAAAAATGCACCACTTAACATGGCTGCCGGCCAGCACTACTAATCTGTGCGTTAGAGCAGTTTTAGATAGGCTGCCCAACAAAGCCGTGCCAAGCAGCAGATCTATTACCTGCTGCCATTGAACTCAATGGCAACCATCTAAAGCTAACGCCTGCAACTAGATAACCACCTACTATCCTCCATACTGCCAAAAGTATGGAGGATATGATTAAATACTGTATGAATACATCACGAAATGTACTATCAGTAAGTTGGTAGTACATTTAGTGATACTTACAAATTAATCTACAGCGTAGGAAATCCTTATTTATTATTCAATATGCACAATAACCAATATAAGCTAAAAAATTTTATGCAGTGACTGAAACAGTCGCTACTATTCTAGACGTTTTTACGTGAGGTTTTAATCTAAATAAAATATCCCAGAGATCCATTAGCAAGTACAAGACATCTAATATCGTTGCTGCATGGTATGTGAGGTGATGATGCAGGGTAGACTTAAAAACTTTAATCGTTAATTACTATTAATAGATATTACTCAATAAATATATGCATAACCATGTTAAAACTAACAGTTTTTAGAGCAAAACGCATTGTCATCAAAATATTAAGACTCATAAAAGAAGAACGGCCATGCAAAATTAATTGTACTGCCAAAACATATTAGTGCTGAGTGGCGCTAGTGCATATACAAGTACTACTATAAAGCGATAAAAAATAGTTGACCTATACTGCAGCGATATAACACCGCCACTAGTGTTATAAATGGTTTTCTATAAACGATATGGGATGTCTAATGCGTTAAGGTTGATGCAATTATATTGCGCTAATTACCATGAGTAGCCATTAAGGATAGCCAAGCTAACAGTAATAACCTAAGCGTTATGAATAATATAGAAGAAATCAGTCGTAATTTTCCTAAACTAAAATCCTTATTAAATAAACATACAGTACGAATATATTGCTTAGAAAGAGCAAGCTATATATTTGATTATAACGCTATCTCAACGTAAGTAATAAATAATAACAAGTGTGGTGAGCAGTATGAAAGCGGCGAAGACGTAAATTAAAACAAGTCAGACAATATTAAAAAATATTGTAAATTAAATGAAGATCTATAAACTGGTAAAATACGTTGTAAGCAGTAGAGGTCATGGCTATAAAGCCCAGAATTGACTTCCATAAAAGTTAGCCTATAAATAAATTAATCGTATATTAACACCTTGAGCTTAATCTTTGAAACTAGAACCTGCGATACACTTAGCTAGCATCCTGCTGCTCTCTATTTTCGCCTGGCTTCACAAATTAAACCTGTGTCAGGGTCCATCTCAGTAGATTTTTAATCTTACCATACTTGATTATCTACGCGCTGACTATTTGTCTTTAACTAGAATATAACTAATACGCTGTCATTATCCAAGTGCTGATTGCCTGCCTATCTTGGTTAATTCTAATATCATAATTATAATAACTCTAAGATGATAATATCCATCGCTCTCTAAGTCAGTATTAACTAACTGTTAGTGTTAGGCTTCAAGCTAGAATTTAGCGTAGTGATTGCTTTTGCAGTTTATTGATTAATGATTCAATAAGCCCAGCTACAGGAATCGATAACCTTCTATAACTGATCGATAATAGTGAACTATAAAAATAGTATGCCTCTCTCGTCTTAGCGTTTAAGTGCTTTACTTATAGACGCATTACTTAACTATTGAGCACAATCTAGTAGATACTACAAATTGCTTTAACCTGTAAGGGCGAGAGAACGCAGGTATGGCAGACGATATTCTAACATATCGATTTCTTTCAATTCGTCAATATAGCAGCAAGCTGGCACTATTTAACTAGGTTACTGATAAATGTAGGTATACTGCTGCGCATGCTTTTACATTATTTTTAGACTCAAGTTGAGATTGACGCCGAAGCTAGCTACTAGCGTAACTCAGCCAGCACTGACGCAGTATCTGGGCGCACGCCATGCCAGAAAAAAAACGATTCAGCTGCTTGCTCCACTAGCATGCCTAAACCATCCATGACTACAGCTGCGCCTTGCTTATTTGCCCAACAACAGAATGCTGTTGATTGTTTACCATACATCATATCATAGCAAATAGTCTTGCCAGGTTTGACTAGACTGCCAGAAATCGGTGGTACTATTTCTGACATGCTAACAGATGTAGCATTAATAATAACGTCTACTGGCTCAAGCAACGAGTCAAAACCACAGGCATATACAGAGTTAATATCATTAAATAGTGATACAAGCAGCTTAGCCTTTTCCACAGTGCGGTTGGCAAGGATCAATAAAGTCGGTTGCTTAGCTAGCAACGGCTCTAATACCCCGCGTACTGCGCCACCGGCGCCCAGAAGCAAGATATGTTTGCCACGCAGACTAAAACCAGCATTCACTGTCAAATCGCGCACTAAGCCAACACCATCAGTATTATCACCAAACAATGTACCATCGACTAACTTGCTTAGAGTATTCACCGCGCCGGTACGCTGAGCACGTTTGGTTAATCTGTTAGCCAGACGATAAGCATGTTCCTTAAATGGCATGGTGATATTAGCGCCACGGCCTTGCCGAAAAAACTCATTGACGCAGCCAGTAAAATTTTCTAACGGCGCCAGCATAGTACTGTAATGCAATTGCTTGCCAGTCTGCTCAGCAAACATACGTTGAATTAGTGGTGACTTACTATGACTAATAGGGTTGCCAAATACGACATAACGATCCATCAGGCTGACGCCTTGGATGCATGAACGCCAAGCCAGTCATGGTTTTGCAAAAAATAATCTGTCAGGCGCGCTTCTTCGCTACCAGCCTCAGCCTTCCAGGCATAGCCCCAGCGCACCTGCGATGGCAAAGATATTAGGATCGACTCTGTGCGCCCGCCAGCTTGCAAGCCAAACAAGGTACCACGATCATAAATCAGGTTAAACTCAACGTAGCGACCTCGACGAAATTTCTGGAACTCGCGCTGTTGTTCAGTGTAAGCCATAGCCTTGCGGCGCTGTACGATTGGCAAGTAAGCATCAATATATGCATCACCAATAGTACGGATAAACGCGAAGCAGGTATCAAAGTCCCACTCATTCAAATCATCGAAGAACAGACCACCAATACCGCGCGGCTCGTTACGATGCTTAATATAAAAGTAATTATCACACCAAGCTTTGTAGCGCGAATACACATCTGGGCCAAACGGTTTACACGCCTGTTGAGCCACAAAGTGCCAGTGAATACAGTCTTCTTCATTGCCGTAATAAGGAGTGAGATCAAAACCACCACCAAACCACCAAACAGGCTCTTCACTTTCTTTTTTAGTAATGAAAAAGCGTACATTAGCATGCGATGTAGGTATATACGGGTTATGCGGGTGCATTACCAGCGAAACGCCAAGAGATTCAAAATCCCGGCCAGCCAATTCATGGCGATGTGCACTGGCAGAATGCGGGAGTTTGTTACCAAACACATGAGAAAAGTTCACGCCACCTTTTTCGATTACTAAACCATTTTCGATTACACGGGTGTGGCCGTTGCTGCCAGCAGGCTGAATCCATGTGTCTTCGATAAAGCGAGTGTCTTCTTCAAATGCTTCTATGGCGTTACAAATGCGGTCTTGTAGGTCAAGCAAATAGGCTTTAACAGCCTCAGTACGGGTAATCATAACATTACCTTGATAAGGGCAAAACTGTGTGTGATTATACAGCATTAGCGCAATTTAGTATAAAAAATATTCACTACACTTATATAGTGCGTGCACTTAAAGTACGCTACCATTAACAACAATAAAGCATGCTAATAGCAATAGAGATACGCGATTTCTTTATAAAAGAAGTAAATAGAAACTACAAGTTTCTAGTTTGGCGAACATATTAACCTATAAGCATTATAAATATACTAGATTATACGCTAATAAGTCTAGACTGTAATAAGTTTACGTGCGTACTAAAGTAATTTAACTTAACTTTATTGATACTATCTTAAGCTGTAGTATGTACACATCACCAGACCTGTCATTTAGTTTAAGTATACAAAACACTGGCTTAGTTAATGTCGTAAAAGCTACGTCAAATAATTTAGCAGCTAAAAACTGCGTGGCCTCCGGCAACAGTCAAAAGAATATGTATAGCTAGTTGTCTTATTATTTACCACTAAAATTACAATATATTCATCTGATAGCATCATCTTCGAACAAGCTAACGTCTGCTAGACTCTATGGCATAATTATATTATGCCTTACCGCGTAAGATATGCAAACTCAAAAACAAAGTAGGCTACCCTGTTATATACTAATGAGTATTTAGGCACCTTGGCATATTAGTAAGGCAGGGCTATAATAATTAATCTCAACATAGTATGTTAAATTTAATAAAAAGGTATGCAAACTAAGTTACCTAGTCTTAAAACTATCAACTACAGCAGGAAAATATTATACGATGTATACTAAAATTAATAAACTATAAAGCATATCTTCTCTGCGCGATTAGGTTAACAAATTTAACCGGTTGACTGCGCTGACTTACGCTAGAAACCAGAATAACATTCAAGCAACGGCAGACAATATATTTTTTATAGATCAATGGTGATCATGTGCATATTAATGGTTACTTCTAAAATGCACAAACCAAATCGTCGTTGGATTTAGTTACGAGGTCAATTCATGCCAGTTAGGATACCTCTAAGGGTATTATAATGGCTATAATTCAGTCAAGTCTAAGTATTAAGGATAACGTACTACCTCACCTGTCGCTAAATGACGAATTAAACTAGGGTTCTCGAGCCCGCCAAGACTACCGCCCAACACCATGTCCACCTGGCCACGGAAATATTGCTCCACCCGAATTCGTGTACGCGCTGCCGGACGGCCATGTGGATTAGCCGAAGTAGAGATAATAGGTCCTACTAGCGCACATAAATCCCGTACTAGCGGGTGGTGACTTACTCGTAAAGCTACTGTATCGTGCATACCGGTCACCCATTCAGGCAGCAAATTCTGATGCGGCACTAGCCAGGTGTTAGGCCCTGGCCAGGTATTAACCATACGCTCAACCCAGATATTCGGGAAGCCATCCAAGAGAAAATTGAATTGACAAATATTGTCAGCCACTAAAATCAAGCCTTTATCCACTGAGCGATTTTTTATCGCCAAAAGCCGGTTCACCGTTTCTTTATTCCAAGGATCGCAACCTAAACCCCAGACTGCTTCAGTAGGATAAGCAATTACCGCACCTGCACGAATTTCTCGTTTAGCTTCCAGTACACTCCACTTACTAGCCATTGCTTACTCTCCAGGCACAGTTTAACTAATTTTTTCTTTGTAGAAGCACCTTGAAAAGGTTAGCGGCTAACTAGTAATCGCGAAAACTATACCGATGTGTGGAACTGAGTGCAGTAAGCTACCAGCAGATAGATGACTGGCCTGGACAGATACATGATTAAAGCACGTTTGCTAACAATGCAAACCTCAATAATTATCGTCGATACATTTCACAAGAGTCAAGCTATATAACTAATTAACTGATTATATTTTATTGGCACCGCGATAATGCATGTAGCTAAAAATCGTATAAATATAGCGTTTCTTGCTTGACTGTAAGTGTAACGATATTTAATAAATGACTGGTTATATAACCTTCCGATACTAAATAAAGCACTAATAATCCGGTCACGCTGTATTAAAGTTAGCAGCCTGTTATGGCTACGCAAAAATGACGTACGCGCGTTAATACGCTGATTGTTTATCACAAGTATATCCAATACTGATTAGTGCGCAACACATGTGATACTGAAGCACAACAAAATAATTGTAATCAAACTAGCACTCATTAGCTCTAATACGAAAAGTTGACGTAACGTCTAGCCAAGACTAGAACTACGCTAGCTGTAAATGATAGCCAACTGCAATTTTGTTAAAATTTTCTTAACCGTCGATAATAAATAATATCAAAGAGGCGTTGCCTCTCTTGACAGGTAGCGCTCAATACTTAAGTTGATCCAGTATAAAAAACATGCTAAGTTAAATATACTGATTATGCTAATGCTTTACCTGCACTTTTACATACTTAATGGTTACCCCAGAAATTGACACTGTATACTCAAAACTACAAGAGAAGCCAAACACTCGCATAGTTACTAATAGCCTCTAAGCAGCACTACATTCTTCAAGTGGCATACAAAACACTTAGGCTTAGATCTTGCAGCATCTGCAAGGGTAGATAGAACTCCAAGTCTGATCGAAAAAATTAGTCATACTTGATTATGAGAAAATTATAGGTAACTCTATCGTTAACTTATTTAACATGCTATTTATTGCGCTTTACATGCAGCATCTCACTGATTTATGACGGTCAGTGAACATAAAATTATTAACAGCAGCTTATAATTAAGCTGTTCTCAAATATGAAACGATGAACTACATGATGACAGCGTCAATATGTAGTTCATCGTATAGCAGATAGTTGCTAGGCTACACTTCCTGGGACTGATGGTCAGTTTAAGATTTTACTTAAAAGAAAATAGCTAATCTGTCTGGATTGAATTCAGGTTACCTTGAGTGTACATATACCAGCGTACTTTTGATACCCAGTAATCTTTTTATTTTTGATGAATGGTTACAATGCAGATAAAATTGTCTAAGTTATAGAGTATATCAAAAAATGTAATTGTACGATAAAAGACACTACATGGCCTATTGTATAGTTGATTTTATACGCTAGCTGCCACCCCCTAGGTAGCTATAGCGAGTAACGCTTTTAGCAGTAAGATAAGTAGCAATAATATATGTAATAAATTTCTTTTATTACATATATTATTGCTACATGCGATAGCCTTCACGGCTTTAAAATATTTAATATTGGTTGCTGGGTTTATCCCAATGCTAATCTGCCTTTACTTTATATATGCAGTAATTACGTTTATGGCTATTTTAAATATCCTTAAATTTCCTGACTCGCGTTTGCGCACGATCGCCAAACCAGTGACTATGGTAAATAATAAAGTTATTCAGTTAATCGATGATATGCTTGAAACAATGTACAAGGCCATGGGTATCGGCCTTGCCGCTACTCAGGTTAACGTGCATCAGCGCGTTATAGTCATGGATTTATCAGAAGATCAAAGCCAACCACTAGTGTTTATTAACCCAGAGTTTGAACCGCTCTCTAAAAAGAGAAATACATACCAGGAAGGTTGCTTATCTGTGCCTGAATTCTACGAAAATATTGAACGCCCTGTGCGCGTTAAGGTTCAAGCTCTAGACCGTAATGGTAAGTTATATGGACTGATTGCTGATGGCCTGCTGGCAGTATGCATCCAGCACGAGTGTGATCATCTCAACGGTAAGCTATTTGTGGATTACCTGTCTACACCTAAACGCGCCATGATCAAGAAAAAGCTACAAAAAAGCATTACTAGCAAGTTTACTGCTATTTTTTAAAGGCTTGCTACGATACGCCTTTTTCTTCTTTTGACTGTTGTTTAACCGAGATTTCTAATGACTGAACCATTGCGCATTGTTTTTGCCGGCACTCCAACATTCGCTGCCGAACACTTAAAGGCGCTACTCGCTAGCCCTTATCACGTTATCGCGGTATATACTCAACCTGATCGCCATGCTGGTCGAGGGCAAAAATTGATGTCAAGTCCAGTCAAACAGCTTGCACTTAAACATAACATCCCCGTGTTACAACCAGTAACCCTGCATAATGCTGATGCCCAACTGGAATTAGCTGCATTAATGCCAGACCTATTAGTAGTGGTGGCTTACGGCTTGATCCTGCCGCAGGCAGTACTAGATATACCACGCTTAGGAGGTATCAACAGCCACGCTTCGCTGCTGCCACGCTGGCGCGGTGCAGCACCAATTCAACGCGCTGTAGAGGCTGGCGATAGTGAGAGCGGTGTGACTGTTATGCGCATGGAGGAGGGTCTAGATACCGGCCCAATACTACTTAAAGTAACTACTCCGATTATTAATAAGGACACTGGTGGCAGCTTGCATGATCGCCTGGCTAAATTGGGTCCGCCAGCTATGATCCAGACTATTACGAGTCTCGCTTCTAACACCGTTAAACACGAAGTGCAGGACAACAGCCTTGTTACCTATGCACATAAACTGCATAAAAACGAAGCATGCATCAACTGGAACCGTCCAGCCGTAGAGTTAGAGCGTCTAATACGTGCCTTCAACCCATGGCCTCTCTACCATAGCATTCTTAATGGCAAAATCTTGAAAGTGCTAGACGCTAATTTAGTGAATGGAAAAGGTGCGCCCGGTGAAATTATTGGCACAAGTAAAGATGGCCTATTAGTCGCTTGCGGTGAGCAGGCGCTATGCCTTACCCGTCTACAATTACCAGGTGGTAAGGCACTGAGCTTTAACTGCATATTCAATAGTCGGCGTGAGAAAATTTCCCTAGGTACAGTTCTCGGGGTCGTCACTTAATGAACCCGCGTCTGGCTGCCGCTAAAGCTCTCGCTACCGTACTTAACGGTCAATCTTTACTAAACAGTTCACTATTAATCCAGTTAAATAAAGTTGAAGACCATGATCGCAGCTTCACCAAAAACTTAGCGTTTGGCGCTGCCCGTTGGCAACCGCGTTTATCTGTTTTATCAGCTATACTTCTTAGGAAACCATTTAAGGCAGTAGATGCTGATATAGAGGCATTACTTCTGGTTGGCCTATATCAGTTAATATATACCCGTGTACCAGCATATGCCGCTATTAGTGAAACGGTCGACTGTGCTGACAAGCTACACAAGCCTTGGGCTAAGGCACTACTCAACGCTGTGCTGCGCCGTGCCCAACGAGAGAGCGTAGCTCTGTTTGCCGAGCGGAAACACGACCCAGTAGTGCGTACTGCTCATCCTCGTTGGTTGCAAAAATCCTTGAAAAAATTTTGGCCTGAACAGTGGGAAACTATTTGCGCCGCAAACAATGAACACCCACCGATGACACTGCGGGTCAACCGTTTTCATTATAACCGTGACACTTACCTAAAATTACTCACTGATGCCTGTATCAATGCTATGCCATGCGTGTACAGTATTGACGGCATTGTGCTAGAATCCGCTACAGACGTCTCTACACTACCTGGATTTACTGAAGGTTGGGTTAGCGTACAGGACGAAGCTGCACAATTAGCCGCTAATCTACTAGACCTGGCGCCACACCAACGTGTGCTTGATGTTTGCTGCGCACCTGGCGGCAAAACCTGCCATATTCTAGAAGTTGAAAAAAACTTGGCTAGTATGGTTGCAATTGACGTAAAAGCTAAACGCTTAGTACGCGTACGTGAAAATCTAGTACGCTTAGGTCTCAGTGCCAAGCTAATCGCCGCTGACGGCCGTGATACTACCACCTGGTGGGATGGCAAATTGTTCCAACGCATCCTGCTCGATGCACCATGTTCCTCTACCGGTGTCATCCGCCGTCATCCGGACATAAAACTCACCCGTAAACCCAATGATATTGCTACCCTATCGATACTACAAGGCGAACTACTTGATGCTGTGTGGCCAATTTTAGAAGTCGGCGGTATTTTGCTCTACACCACCTGTTCTATTTTGCCAACCGAGAATACCGAAGTTATTAAAGATTTCCTTTCTCGTACTCAAAACGCTCATGAGTTAGGCCTCGCTACAACCGCCGGTATTAAGCAACGATACGGTCGCCAATTACTTACGCAAAAAGGCGGACACGATGGCTTTTACTATGCTAAACTTGTCAAGTCTAGCATAGTGTGCCGCGTAAATTAGTTTAAGTTAAGGTAACCAAGGTAAAGATCTTGGTCTTTTGATATGGCTTTGCTGGCTGCATGCTTTGCTGGCATGCAGCCAGCAAAACTAATAAAATTACAGCAATAGACATTTATACTAAATATTTTTACAAGTATCATTGATTATGTAGATAGATTTACTATGATATAGTACATAGCATTCTTGATAGTAGTTACACTAGATATATGCTAGACATACTTGTAGCAGCGTCCAACAGTAACAATACTAATACAATTAACCGTTAAGTTATCCACAATTTATTCTGCGCGTTAACCAAAATTGTTAAAGATGTAAGATAGCTTACCTAAATCTTACGGGACTTGTTGATAACAATATAATTTCAATATATTTATATATATTTAATCTAAAGAGACGACCTTAATATCGTAATCAGCTAGCAACTGGCGATCACCTATAATCGTTACCCCATTAACTAATATGCGCAATGACGACATTGTCAACAAACACTATCTGCTCTAAAAAAATTAACATTGGCTTCAATAGCCAATGTTACATGTAGCGACTAAAGGCAAAGCATGGTGCTTAATAGAAACATTTACAATACAAGTTTACCACTTGACACCAATCTTTGTGGTAATAATCTATTTTATAATGGGAATTATTATCTCTAACAATTAAATTGATAGCAGCTATTGTGATAAAAATATTATGTTTAGTGAATAACAATGTATCATAGAAGCAGAGTAAGTTGGTTCTTTAAAACATCGCTAGGCTTTTTGACATAACAGAATACGTTAGCATACTTAAATCTACAAAAAAATAACTAGCAGCCATAACAATTTAATCATTCTAGGTTAGCTTAGATAAAGGTCAAATGGACTAGAGAAAATATTAATGCGAAACAGTATTGGTATAATAAATGCGCAGAGTTGAGCTCATAATATTTTTAGCAGCACAGACCATTTTATTTGAAGTTTAAGCAATATCTAAATAATAATAATACCACTCAATAAGTGTACATGCAAGGCATTAAAACACCGCGTGATACATAATAGTCATAAACATGAAGAGAAAATAGCTCAGCAAAAAACATACAATACTTTATTGTAGGAGCTAGTTTACCAGATGATTGCATCATCTTAGTGTAACTGAAGAATTCATAAGTTTACATCGTATGTATGCTTAGTTTACACGTGTAACATCAGGGAGATGCATTCTAAATTTAGATTCAGGTATGAATTAATACCAACGCTCTTCACCTGGCGGACGTTTTTTGAAGCGCTTCATACTCCACATATACTGGTTCGGATAAGCATCGATATAGCGCTCCATAACCTTACTCATCGCCGCACAAGAAGTTGCAGTATCAGTGCTGTACATATCTTCTGGCGCTGCTTCTAGAATAATTCTATAGCCTGAACCGTTTGGCAGACGCAACGCGTGCAGGAAAACGCCAACTGCCTTATAGTCTGCGAGCATACTCGGCACAAACTTACTAGTCAATGCCTGGGTGGCGAAAAACGGTACGAAAATCCCTGCGGATTCTGCTGGTTCTGGGTCAGCGGTGATACCTACTTGACCACCTTTGCGCACTTCCTTGATTACGCTAAGAATACCTTTGGTTGTGGAAGCTACTACGCGGTTACCCAATTGTGTGCGTTGTTTTTGTAATAGCTTATCAACAGCCTTAAGCTTAGGCTGACGGTAAAAAATAATTGGTTTACATTGACTACAATAAAAGTAGTTCAACACTTCCCAGTTACCTAGATGACTAGTAATACCTACAACACCTTTGCCAGAGGCTAATGCTGCATGCAGTACTTCAAGTCCTTCGACTTCGTGTATGAGGTTAATGGAACGCTGAGCTGGCCAGCTCCAAACGTAAGCACTTTCGGTCATGGATTTACCTGCGTCCATTAGGCTTTGACCGACTAACAGCTCACGTGCATCTGAGTTCATGCCTGGGAAACACTTAGACAGGTTAATTCGCACGATCTCACGTGAGCGATTATGGGTTTTCCACATAATCCAGCCAATCATCATACCAATAATTTGAACCGCGCGCCATGGTAATAGCGCAAACAACCTTAGGGCGCCTACCAGTAAGGCGCCTTTAAGCTTTTCCACAGTAAACTCCTAATCGTGTATAGTGTATATATAATATTTTTTAACCAGCACTGACTCAATACGCATAACTGTTATGGACTATAACTAACCTCAGGACTATACAGTTACACGTATTTAGTCGTATGAATAACGAAGATAAACTGGTTTTTAAAAGGCTTTGCTCTTGTGGTGGTAAGTTCTACAAGAGTCGCTAGGATTTAGCTATAATTTATAAAAATTATTAATATAATGTACGTCGTCAACAAACAAACTAGAGCAACTTAAATCCAGTAATATACTGCCAGCTAAGCTATGGCATTGCACTAAGCAGCTGAATTTTTAGGTGATTACAAATCATGGCCTAATACAATCCCTAATATTCATATTTAATAATATAATAGTCATCACACAAGTAATACATCGTACAGCTAATTTTTTTACTTTTTTTGTAGTAAACCATATACAAGGATTTTTAGAAACTAAAACATGGCTTTATTAGACTCAAAACAGCGATAACAGAGCTGAAGTTGGTATACTTCAGCTCTTTAAATAATAGCCAAAGCAAATAGGTAGATTCCGTGAGCCAGCCTACGCCAACCTTATATACCTTTCAATACTTATTGTTGGCGCTCCAACAATATTGGGCTGATCAAGGTTGTATAGTAATGCAACCATATGATATGGAAGTAGGTGCCGGTACTTTCCACACAGCAACATTTTTGCGAGCCATCGGCCCTGAAACTTGGAACGTCGTTTATATACAACCAAGCCGTCGCCCGACTGACGGCCGTTATGGTAAAAACCCGAACCGTCTGCAGCACTACTACCAGCTTCAAGTAGTCATGAAGCCGAATCCTAACAATTTCCAGGAGCTATACCTGGACTCGCTAAAACATGTTGGCCTAGACCCGCTAGTGCACGATATCCGTTTTGCCGAAGATAACTGGGAATCGCCAACTTTAGGCGCATGGGGCTTAGGCTGGGAAGTCTGGCTAAATGGCATGGAAATAACGCAATTTACTTACTTTCAGCAAGCAGGAGGTATTGACTGCTACCCAGTAGTCGGTGAGCTTACTTATGGTCTGGAACGTTTAGCCATGTACCTGCAAGACGTAAATTCTGTTTACGACTTAGTATGGGCTGACGGACCGTTTGGTAAAGTGACTTACGGAGATCTGTTTCATCAAAACGAAACAGAGCAATCTATTTATAACTTCGAAATAGCTAATGTCGAGAAACTGTTTGAACTGTTTGACCTCTATGAAAGCGAAGCTAAGCGCTTGATTAAACTCGACCAACCACTACCATTACCTGGCTATGAAATGGTGTTGCAAGCTTCCCATATATTTAACCTTCTAGACGCCCGTCACGCCATCTCGGTCACTTCGCGTCAGCAATACATGCTACGCATACGCACTTTAGCATATTCTATTGCGCAAGCCTATTTACTAGCACGCGCTAAACTTGGATTCCCGATGGCACCCCAAGATCTGCGTGACATAGTATTACCTGCGCTGGAGGTTATACAATGAGTGTTCAAGATTTTCTTGTTGAGATAGGAACTGAAGAGCTACCGCCCAAGGCACTAGATACTCTATCTAATGCGTTCATGACTGGTATCGAAAAAGGCCTGTATAGCGCTAATTTAAAATTTGCTACAAAAAAAGTCTACTCCTCACCGCGTCGTCTAGCCGTATTACTGACTGCACTAGAAACCCAGCAGCAGGACTACAGCATTAACTTTGATGGCCCGTCACGTCAGGTAGCTTTTAATACTCAAGGTAAACCCACTCAAGCAGCTCTTGGTTTCGCTAAAAAGTGTGGAGTAGAATTGAGCAAGATTGACCAGAGCGGCCCAAAGCTACGCTTTAGCCAAATTATCGCTGGTCAGCCAACTTATAGGCTATTACAGGCCATCGTTAAAAATTCTCTTAACGAACTACCAATCCCTAAGCGAATGCGATGGGGTACACGTAAGGAAGAGTTTGTACGCCCAACTAAGTGGCTAGTCATGCTACTTGGCAGTCAAGTTATTGACTGCACAATCCTAGCCCAAGAGGCTAGCCGCCACTCCCGTGGTCACCGCTTTCATCATCCAGAACACGTACACATCACCTCGCCAGCAAACTATGCTACTGACCTACGCACCGCTTATGTAATAGCCGATGCCAATGAACGTCGTGAGCTGATCAGAAAACGTATTGAAGAGCTAGCTCACTTAAAGAAAGGTATCGCTATTGTACCTCCAGGTTTACTTGAAGAGGTAACTGCACTAGTTGAATGGCCGGTACCACTAATGTGCTCATTTGAAGAGCATTTCCTCAATGTGCCGCAAGAAGCCTTGATAATTACTCTGCAGGAAAATCAAAAGTATTTTTGCTTACTGGACTTGAATGGTAAGTTGCTACCACACTTTATTGCAGTTGCTAATATCAAAAGTAAAGATCCGCAGCAGATCATTGCCGGTAATGAGAAAGTTGTACGTGCGCGTCTAAATGACGCTGAGTTTTTCTTTAAACAAGACAAGAAGCAGAAGCTGCAATGCTTTAATCTCCATCTACAAAACGTGGTTTTCCAGGAAAAGCTCGGCAGTGTCTATGACAAAGCCCTACGTATTTCTAAACTAGCCGCCTACATTGCGCAACGCATTGGCGGTGATGCTAATTTGGCTGCTCGCGCTGGTTTACTGTCCAAATGTGACCTAGCTACTGACATAGTTGGTGAATTTCCGGAAATGCAGGGCATTGCTGGTTACTATTACGCAATCAACGATGGAGAGCCGTATGATGTGGCTATTGCGCTACACGAACAATATATGCCGCGTAATCCAAGTGCAACGCTACCTAGCACCCTAACTGGTGCTGCCGTAGCTATTGCAGACAATCTGGATACTCTAATAGCTATCTTTGGTATTGGCATGCTACCTACTGGCAGCAAAGACCCATATGCATTACGTCGCGCTGCTGTATGCATACTGCGTGTACTGATCGATAAGAAGCTAGACTTAGATCTAACTCAGACCATAGTGTTCGCTATTAACCAGTTCGGTGGCAAAGTTAATAAAACTAATTTAGTCAATCTAGTGCTAGAATTTGTATTAAACCGCCTAAGAGCAAGCTATGAAGAAGATGGCGTGGACATTTCTGTTTACCTTTCAGTGCGCGCCATACAACCGAGTTCGATGTTAGACTTTGATCAACGTGTGCAAGCCGTACAGGCATTCCGTAAGCTGCCAGAAGCAGATGCTCTAAGCACCGCAAATAAGCGCGTATCTAACCTGCTACGTAAAAACATTAACCTCTGCATTACAGAGGTTAACCCAGGCCTGTTTGCAGATGCCAAAGAGTTTTCTCTGAACTCAGCTATTGCTAAAGCAGAAAACGCACTGAAGTCATTACTTGCTGAACGCAACTATACTAAAGCACTTATGCATCTTGCTACTTTACGTGAGCCGGTGGATGCTTTCTTTGAAGCCGTGATAATAAATACTAAAGATGTGCATGTACAGAAAAACCGCTATGCTATGCTAGCACGTCTACGTGACTTGTTTCTCAATGTTGCTGATATTTCCATACTGAACTAATCATATTGAAACTGCTGATCATTGATCGTGATGGAGTGATTAATTATGACTCAAAGTTATACATCAAATCAGTGGAGGAATGGATACCATTGCCAGGCTCAATTGAGGCTATTGCACAGTTAAACAATGCCGGCTGGACTGTCGCGATAGCCACGAACCAGTCCGGCATTGCTCGCGGCTATTACAACATTGCCACCATGAACGCTATTCATGCATACTTACGCGCATTAGTAGCAAAACTAGGAAGTGAAATTGGACTAATTGTATACTGCCCTCACAAACCAAACCAAGGGTGCAATTGTCGTAAACCAAAGCCTGGAATGTTGAAAACAATTACAGAATATTACAAGCTACCATTAGCTGGATTATGGTTTGTCGGAGACAGCCTTGATGATCTCGAGGCTGCCCAAGCCGTAGATTGTCAGCCAGTTTTAGTGACAACTGGGAAAGGCAAAAAGACTCAAGCAAAAAATATACCAGTAGGCACTTTAATTTTTGAGGATTTAGCAGCCGTTGCCGAACAACTTGTCAATAAATAGTCACTATCGACTTCCTGTCTAAATACTATTTAAAATGCACTGTATAATAGGATAGTTGTGTCAAACAATAAATATTGCTATGTTCATTTAGTGCATTACAAGAGCCTTAATTTTTTTTGTAAAAAAACTAAAAGTATTTATTATACTATATCAACATCTTTAACAGTGCGGCTGTGCGCTTTCGCTATTTAATGTATTTCTGTACGAATATAAAGACGTAGGTAAATGCTTACAGAGCAACGCCATTTTTTTAAAATGGAACTCTATTTAATTAAATGAATATTTTTCAATATATTAAAGTCCACACTGGAAAGTGTTTCACAATAAAATTACTGCGCTAAAAGTACAGGAACTATAACCGTAGTAATCGGCAAACCAATACACACAGAAGATAGAAGGTATTAAGTCATTACTTTGCTAAATTACTGCAATGAAACATAGAATTAAATCATAATAGCTAGACTAGCAAACAATAAAATACAATAAATTGCGCGATACACTACTGAGCTGGTATGCCTTTTTATGGAAAATCAAGCTTAACAGCTACGTTATCTATTGGCTAATAGCAACAATATAGCTTTCATGCATTAGCTATGTTAGCTGTACTTTACAAAACTAGTTAAATCTTTTATAATTTAGAAAAAATATTGAAGCCATAAAGATAAGGCGCGCGTAATTACATAGCGATAGACAACACAAATAATTAACTTATTGAATTCAGTTATCATTAACCAGTAAGACGCTATTGTTAGGTTAATAATTAAGTCGCTACCGGTCAAGCACTTTAGTGTGTAGAACCATGAGCCACTGAGCATCATAATATACGTGATTAAACCATACCTTATTGTGACATGCAAAATATCGTTCTTGCTTGGTGGCACACGCCACAACTTAAATAGAACTTTAAATTTATTACCTAGCAACGATATGATTTTAGCAGAAATTGGAAACAATTAAACTGTACTATAGGCAGCTATTACAGTAATTTAGATTATACAATAACTACAAATAATTCATCTAAAAACCTACGGTCTAATCTATAACGCGTAGTATGAAAAGTATAGCGGTAAACTGACAAAATAAAAGCACAACTAATATTGTTGTTGCTCTCAATATCTACAATATATCTGACAGACTGTCAGTACTGACTTCTTGTGGCACAGATCACTAAAAAACTTTACATAGATCTTACGCTTACTGCAGTGTAAGCGATAGAAAAGAACGTCATAATAAAACTATCACCTATACATGATGCAGTAACAGCTCATCACTCAAATAATAAAGTGACTATGCAAAAAAACTCCTGATCGACTGCACTGCGTAATACGCTAGCATTAGATATCAAGGCTGCAAGGTGTCGACCTCTTACCAGGTACACATGACTTATTCAAGGATAATAACAGTAAATTACATGGTGCTTGTATGATTTATCTAGTCAGCGTACAAATTTACAAGACTAAAAAAGTCAGCACTGAAACTTTCAGTCTTTAATTTTTTATGGTAACTAAAAATACGTGATTCGACTAAAATCTGCCAAAATTTATCTGGCAGCTATAAGGATAGCTGTTTAGTATAAAACTATAAATAAACTACACGTAAGCGGTAATAAGTAATAACTAAAAACTTTGTGTTATAAAAAACACTCATGCACTAAAATGTAGAATAAGCGCTAGACATATCTTAGCAAACATTTTGCAAACCTTATAACAAAGCATTAATATTTAGCTATTATAGACCCATACCTTAAGTCATTAACGATCAATAAAAGATTTTATAATCTTTTAGTTTTCTTGCTAAACTTGGCGCATCCATAAGCCTATAAACGCACTAAATAAAACAATACTGAAAGCCTAGTTATACTCATTGAGACTTACCAACAAAGTTTTCTCCTATTTAGTATTTATTTAAATCGAACAAATCCCTATCTAGGTACGACAACGTTATACACATAATAGTTGCGGATATACACTATAGCTTAACGCTTAGCCTTTTAACTATCTTCACTAATTACCCCCCTAGATGAGTTGATAAAAGCTTCACTGGTTCGAGCTAACATTAATCTTTATTTTATTTTTAATAGAGCTAGTTTAATAGTTGACATCTACCTGATATAGGTTAGCATTTCTCATATCGATTATTCGTCATCACTACAGCGCACAAGAAAGCGTGTAACGCATATACCTAATATTCCTATCACGTGTTATAATCCTGACCTAATTTTTTTAAAAATTTAAACAAATTAACTAATGCATAAACTACATGCAATTGCAGATTAAAAATTAATATAATTTTAAGACTACCTTGCAACAATAAACCAATAAACGCCAATTTATATCCTGACACTTTCGTTCATCAATGTTAATATCTTTATATAAATGACAACATGGTGTCATTTATATAAAACTTTTCAAGTTTCTCTATCAGATACTCCATGCCAATCTGCAAAGATGAGACATGACACATTGATGGGTCATAGATATAGGTAACGAACAATAGATCGTAAAAGCTTGTGCGGCATAATTAGATCAAAATAATAATGAGATGAAAGAAATTTCATTAATAAAAAATTTTTTTGCTTATTACTATGGTAGTGTCAGAAAATCTATGCTACACATATTGCAATATAAATAAAAATCTATTTAATTATGTCTTGTTTAAATAGACACTGCGAATAATACTCGACACTACAAAACAGCTTACTGTATCTAGATTTGTTTTAACGTAGCATATATTATTACGCCATGTAGCTTAGATAATCTTTGGAATCTAAACACTTAACTAATAAATTTCACATATAGTTGTTATTTTTTAATATGCTGGATACATGAGCATATGAACTGCCGCTCGCTATAATGATGCTGACTTGCCAAAATTTAGAGAGTTATACTTTGTATAAAAAATAAACAATCTTTTGTTTATAAACAAACTGTTTAATTACAACAAATCTAAAGTCATGATAAAGGCTGCTTTACATTATGGCGCGCAAAAAAATAGCTATATTACATACCCAATATTTATTAATTACTTAAAAGTAGAGATTAACTACCGATCAAGATTAATAATCTGTTAATTATCTATGAGTATAATTACTACTTGGAGTGTATTGTAATCTAGTAACTCAAGTTATAAAGAATAACTGTTACAATAAACATTGTCAAATACTTAATACGGTATGCAGCAAAATGCGCATAATATATGTTTATATTTTTTGCTATAACCAGTTAATTTAACTAAAAGTCTAAATTAGATACCGCTAAAACATTTTTTTCAATAAAGTCACGACGAGGTTCAACTGCATCACCCATCAAGATATTAAATATCTGATCCGCGCAAATTGCGTCTTCTATAGTCACATGCAGCATGCGACGTTGATCAGGGTTCATAGTAGTTTGCCATAATTGATCTGGATTCATTTCGCCTAGACCCTTATATCGCTGAATAGTATGACGTTTAGTGCTTTCAGCTATTAACCAGTCTACAACTTCTTTGAACTCATTAACCGCTTTTTTACGTTCGCCACGCTGAATACTGGCGCCATCTTTCAATAAAGCGCTTAATTGGGTACCAAGAATAGCAATTGCTTTATAGTCATTACTACTGAAGAAGTCGTAGTTAAAAATAATATTTTTCTTTAGGCCATGAAGGATCAGTTTTACCTCTGGTAGCCATAAGTTATGTTTAAGATCTTCATATAAATCAGCTTTATACACCAAGCCAGACTTCTCAGCCATATGTAGACGTACTTTATACTGCATTATCCAATCATGCATCGCCGCATAATCACCCAATTGCTCTAAACTAATTGCCGGCAGATAAATAAAGTGTTCAGTAAGTTCCTGAGGGTATAGACGCGATAGACGCTTAAGCGTCTTCATCACCATACGGAAATCGCTTACTAGACGCTCTAGTGACTTGCCAGAAATACCTTGGGCTTCATTATTCAAATACAAGCTAGCACCTTCCAAAGCCGACTGTATCATATATTCTTCCATAGCATCATCATCTTTAATATACTGCTCTTGCTGACCTTTTTTAACCTTGTATAAAGGTGGTTGAGCTATATAAATATAGCCACGTTCAATGAGATCTGGTAACTGACGGAAAAAGAAGGTTAGTAACAGTGTGCGTATATGTGAACCATCAACGTCAGCATCAGTCATAATGATAATGTGGTGATAACGCAACTTTTTTATATTGTAATCTTCGTGACCAATACCACAGCCTAAAGCAGTTATCAAAGTACCGACTTCTTGAGAAGAAATCATCTTATCAAAGCGTGCCTTCTCTACGTTGAGGATCTTGCCTTTCAACGGCAAAATAGCCTGGGTACGACGGTTACGACCTTGTTTAGCAGAACCACCAGCAGAATCACCCTCAACTAAGTATAACTCGGAGAGAGCAGGGTCCTTTTCCTGACAGTCAGCTAGCTTTCCTGGTAAGCCAGCAATATCTAACGAACTTTTACGACGAGTCATCTCTCGTGCTTTGCGAGCTGCTTCACGAGCACGTGCAGCATCGATGGTCTTATTGACGATTAATTTAGCTTCATTTGGGTTTTCTAACAAAAAATTGGAGAAATATTTACCCATTTCCTGTTCTACTGCAGTCTTTACTTCCGAAGATACTAATTTATCTTTGGTCTGTGAGCTAAATTTTGGATCCGGTACTTTTACTGAGATAATTGCAGTTAAGCCTTCACGAGCATCATCACCGATAGTAGCAACTTTATGCTTTTTCGCTAAACCTTCCACTTCAATATAAGCATTAAGGTTACGTGTCAATGCAGAACGGAAACCCATTACGTGAGTACCACCATCGCGCTGTGGAATATTATTGGTAAAACACAACAGATTCTCATTAAAACCATCGTTCCACTGTAGTGCAATTTCTACACCAATTCTGTCTTTACGCTGAATATTAAAGTGAAATATCTGATTGACTATAGTTTTGTTAAGGTTCAGGTATGCAATAAATGCGCGTAAACCACCTTTGTACGTAAATAATTCTTCCTGACCATTACGCTCATCCCTGAGGGTAATACTGACACCCGAGTTAAGAAAAGATAGCTCACGAATCCGCTTTGCTAAGATATCCCAGCTATAATAAATATTATTAAAGGTTGTAGCTGAAGGCTGAAAGTAAATCTGCGTACCAGTGCATTCACTGTCGCCAATGATTTTTATCGGTTCTTGTGGAACACCATGCACATAAATCTGCTCCCAAATCTTGCCACTACGGTGAACTGTTAAAATTAGCTTTTTAGATAAAGCATTTACTACCGATACACCAACACCATGCAAACCACCAGATATTTTATAAGAGTTATCATCAAACTTACCGCCTGCATGTAGAACGGTCATAATAACCTCTGCTGCCGATACACCTTCTTCTTTATGCATATCTACCGGAATACCACGGCCGTTATCGCACACGGTGATAGACTCATCTGGATGGATACTGATTTTAATGTCGTCACAGTAACCAGCCAAAGCTTCGTCAATAGAGTTATCTACTACCTCAAACACCATAAGATGTAAGCCGCTACCATCATTGGTGTCACCAATATACATACCAGGACGCTTACGTACGGCATCTAAACCTTTCAGCACTTTAATATTAGTCGAGTCGTATGTGTCTTCTTCACTCATGCTTCCACTCCTAACGTTCATATATCTAGGTAGTACCGCATTGTTTTACCTACGAATAAGATTACAAATACTTTTGTATTCTAGTTTTTTCTTGAAAAGTCATGGTTTGATCTGGTGATCAACACCTGGCAACATAAATCTTATAATCATTAGCATAAAGCATGGCAGTTTAATTTATAGAGTTTACACGGTAAATGATCTACTAGATTAATATACTATATATATGGTTAATCTATTAATTGATCTATAAAGACGCAGCAAATACAGTACTCAACTTATGATCTTTGTACACACTATAGCGATAGCTTGGCGCAAACTGATTAGGATCTAACAACTCACTCACAGTATACTCAAAACTTAATTGTGAGTCTTTGATGTTAGTATAGCCAATTCATTAATTTTATTACCAATTAAACATAGCTTGTGATCTAAGGTTTTCATTGCGCAGTGCTGCCTCACAAATACAGCACTGCCGCTGTACGTTACAGCTCTATATAAAATGCTCCGCAATTCAAGAATAACCAGTGGTTCCTTAGTATCTACTCTTAATAGATAAAATATCTGAATTATTTAGGCCGTAGTGGTTTGGCTTCTGTTTTCTACGCAGCACTTAAGCTACCATAATCATGTATGTGAACTAAACACTTTTTATCGTAATCACATTTAATTATAACGCTAACATACCAGTCGTTAGCTAATTTAGCTACGCACCATACAAGTCAATTACAAGTATTGAATTGCAGGTAGCAAACAAGTACTCTGAAAGTCATTATGATGCCCCAGTGAGCAAACAGCCTTCTAATATGTTAGTTTTGCTGCGGCAGTTAGTATCATATATAATATGAATACCAGAAGTAATAGTTGGGAAGGTCAATGTATGTTAACTGCGTACTACAGCAATCGCGATAAAACTAAAAATTTTTAATTTTTGCGAGTTTTTTTTGCTGAGAACTATTATAGCCTCATTGGCATAACAACGTAAGACGAGTCATTATTATTTGGTTCTTGTATCAAAGCACTGCTGTTAGAATCTGAAAACACCATACAGACTTGCTTGGTAGTAATAACACTAAGCACGTCTAGCAGGTAACTTACATTAAAGCCGATCTCCAGTGAATCACCATTGTACTCAACGCCAACTTCTTCTTCAGCCTCTTCTTGCTCTGGATTTTTTGCTTCAATTTTCAATTGACTATTAGAGATCTGCAGAAGTATGCCGCGATGCTTTTCGTTCGAAAGAATCGCAGTACGGCTAAATGCTTCGCGCAAGGCCTGGCGATTACCGATCACTAGTTTATCACCATTTTTAGGAAGCACACACTTATAATCTGGAAACTTACCATTAATCAGCTTAGATGTAAAGGTAAACTCGCCGGCGATAGCACGGATATGGTGTTGATTCAAAGCAATATTAATATTACTATCCGGATCAGTGAGCAAACGCAATAGTTCTAGGATGCCTTTACGCGGTACGATAGCTTGATAACAGTCCGGCTGACCTACATCAACCTTCATCGAGCACATAGCGAGACGATGACCATCAGTTGCCACGGCACGGATAATGCCATCTGATACTTCTAACAGCATACCATTAAGATAGTAACGCACATCCTGCTGAGCCATGGCAAAGCTGGTGCGCTCTATCAAGCAACGAAATTTACTTTGCATTATACTGCAATACAGTGACCCTGGGCTATCTTCCACAGTCGGGAAGTTATTAGCTGGCAAAGTTGACAAAGTGAAGCGGCTGCGACCGGCTCTAACTAATAGTTTCTGCTGATCAAGCTTAATGTTGATTAATGTATCATTATGTAAACTTTTGCAGATATCCATCAGCTTGCGCGCAGGCACAGTAATCTCACCAGACTCAGCTGGACTTGTCAGTTGCACTCGGCCAACTAGCTCAACCTCTAAATCAGTACCAGTCAAGTACAATTGCTGGTCTTTAATTACCAGCAATACATTAGAAATTACTTGCAATGCCTGTCGGCGCTCTACGATGCCTGCAACTAACTGCAGTGGTTTTAGCAGAACTTCACGTTGAATAGTGAAATGCATTAGATAATCAATCACCTTAAATAAACTGCACGTAATATCATCACGTAGTTAGTGTGCGTAGTAGGTTCTTGTAGTCTTCGCGAATATCCGCATTTGATTCCTTAAGTTCATTGATTTTGCGACACGCGTGCAAAACTGTGGTATGGTCACGACCACCAAATACATCGCCAATTTCTGGTAAACTATGGTTAGTTAACTCTTTCGAGAGAGCCATAGCCACCTGGCGTGGACGAGCTACGGAACGTGACCGACGCTTTGACAACAAATCGGAAATTTTAATCTTGTAATACTCAGCCACAGTGCGCTGGATGTTATCCACACTCACCAGCTTATCTTGCAATGCCAATAAATCCTTCAGGGATTCGCGAATCAACTCGATAGTAATATTACAGCCCATGAAATGGGAGTGTGCAATAACTCGCTTGAGCGCACCTTCTAGCTCACGCACGTTAGAGCGGATGCGTTGAGCAATAAAGAAGGCCGCATCGTGCGGCACGTAGACTTTAGCTTGGTCGGCTTTTTTCATCAAAATCGCAACACGCGTTTCTAATTCTGGCGGCTCTACTGCAACAGTCAAACCCCAGCCAAAGCGTGATTTTAAGCGTTCTTCTAAACCCTCGATTTCTTTAGGATATCTGTCACTGGTCAAGATGACTTGCTGACCACCTTCGAGTAGAGCGTTAAAAGTATGGAAAAATTCTTCTTGGGAGCGTTCCTTGCGAGCAAAAAATTGAATATCATCAATCAATAAAGCACCCAACGAACGGTAAAAGCGTTTGAACTCGTTAATTGCATTTAGCTGCAAGGCCTTAACCATATCAGCAACAAAACGCTCTGAATGTAGGTAAACAACCTTAGCGTTTTGGTTTTTATTTAAAAGATGGTTACCTACAGCATGCATTAAATGAGTTTTACCTAAGCCAACACCGCCATAAAGAAAAAGGGGATTATAACCATGCTGAGGGTTATCAGCTACTTGCCAGGCGGCTGCACGGGCTAACTGATTAGATTTACCTTCGACGAAATTTTCAAAAGTAAAGGTGCTATTTAGGTAGCTGGTATGTTTGAGCGCGCCTCCAACTTGCACAGCACGATGTTCAGTAAGAATCGGTGCCTGCTGGGAACTGGCTCCGGCCATTGGATCAAAACCATCGCGGGATGGCTCTTCATGATCTATAAAGGCGTTTTCCTGCAACGAAGATTTTGTTATTGTTTGGGCAACCAGCACTAGCGAGTTATTCACAGGAACTGCTTGGGTTTGTGAAGCAGTAATAACCAATGTGCTACTTGGCGTAGCATGAGGTACAGCACTACTTTTACTACCTATCAGTAAAGATAGCACAGGCACGATGCCATTGCCACATTCATTGAGTAACTCAAGAACGCGACTCAGGTATTTTTCATTGACCCAATCGAGAACAAAACGATTTGGTGCGTATATACGCAACTCATCACCTTCGATTTCGACCTGTAGCGGACGGATCCAGGTATTAAATTGCTGGGCAGGCAGTTCTTCGCGTAAAAGCTTTACACACTGCTGCCAAAGTTTCACTGACACGATATCCCCTGAGTTGCAAGCCTATAAGATAAAATAGCCACCATTATAGCGGTCAGCTGTCAACTTATCCACATGTAGGTTTATTCACTATATCGCCAAAATCAATGTATGAAGGATAATAAACTCACCAACTAGTCTATGTATCAATACATCTAAATTTATTATAATAAGTTAAATCTAAAGTCCAGCACTAACTTGGCTGTTAATAACAACCCATTGGACATAGAATGCCCAGCATTACAGTACAGATAAAACACCATTTCTCTAAATTTGGCTATTATCTGTACATCATGCGCAATGTAGTTTAAAATAATTATCAACCAGATAAAGCATTTTAGATTTAATACATTTTACAAAAAATCGTTAAATAACTTTTTTCGTGATTTTTATATCCACAGCATTGTTGATGAAAGAAACAACCTGGCAAAAACGGATTATATAATTTAAAGAAATATTATTTAGAAATTGACCTACCATGGTTGCTGTCTCTAAGATTACCAATCTTTTAAAATTATAATCGCTATAAGCTTATTCATTACAGATAAACTAGGTAGTCATACTATGAAGCGTACTTTTCAACCAAGCAATATCAAACGTGCTCGCACCCACGGTTTTCGTGCTCGCATGGCTACTAAAAACGGTCGCGCTATACTGTCGCGTCGTCGAGCTAAAGGTCGTATACGTCTAGCAGTTTAAGAATCCGGTACTATTTGGTGACTAAAAATTTTGGTAGGGAAAAGCGTCTGCTAACCGCACAGAATTTTACGGCAGTTTTTGCTTCTCCGACTAATACTATTCCAGGGAATAGTACACTTCTCCTTGCACGTAAGAACGACCTAAATTACCCACGTCTTGGATTAGTCATTAGCAAGAAAAACGTCAAACTTTCTGTTAAGCGCAATCGTCTCAAGCGTCTGATACGCGAGACATTTCGTCTCCACCAAGACAAATTGATTGGTTGGGATATTGTTATAGTTGCGCGCAAAGGCTTGGGAGATATAGGAAACTATAAATTAATCCAACACTTCGGTCAACTATGGAAGCGTTTATCGCGTACCAAAAGATAAGACTAGCAGTCAATACAAAAAAAACCGTAGAGATAGATGTTACAAATGTATAAATTAGCCCTTATCCTAATCCAATTTTACTGTTATGTAATTAGTCCTATAATGGTCAACCACTGTCGCTTTTATCCAACTTGCTCTTTCTATGCTTTAGAGGCCATAAACAATCATGGCTTCTTACGTGGTTGCTGGCTGACCTTTTGTCGTTTAAGTCGTTGTCATCCATACAATCCAGGTGGTTTTGACCCGGTTCCACCTATATTGATTTCTTGTTCTTTTTTGATAACCACGTATTAATGGATATTAAACGCACGATTCTGATCGTCTCCTTAGCAATCGTGTCCTATGTCATGGTTTTTAAGTGGAACCAGGAGTATGGCCAGCCAGCCATGCCGACTCATAATATTGCTACCAAGCAGACCGCGCCAGTTATTCATGACACACTATTAGATAGTGGTGTGCCTATGCATGCTGATGTTCCGACAGTGCATAGCAAAATAAATATCCCTCTAGAAGCATCTGTAGTAACCAATACAGACTTTATTCACGTGAAAACAGATGTTTTAGACCTGACCATTGACCTAAAAGGTGGTGATATCACGCAGCTAAAATTACTGATGTATCCACGTCGCCAAGATGATCCAAATATTCCTTTCCAACTATTCGACAATGGTATTGAGCGTACTTATCTAGCACAAAGCGGCTTGACTGGCGCAAACGGTCCAGATGCTTATATTACTGGACGTCCAGTGTATTCAGCTACGCAACAGACGTATCAACTGGCTAATGGCCAGAACCAACTAAGCATCGACCTGAAATTCAGTCAAGACAATATTAACTATATCAAGCGTTTTATATTTACTCGCAGCCTCTACTACTTCAAGGTCATACACCTGATTGACAACGAAAGCGATAAACTTTGGATAGGCAATCTGTTTGCTCAACTTAAGCGTGACAATAGCGCTGATGTTTCTTCGAACACTACTACTGGCGCTACAACTTATCTAGGTGCTGCCATGTGGACAAGTAGCGATCCATACAAAAAAGTTTCTATGAAAGACATAGATAAAAGTACGCTAAAAGAAACCGTTCAAGGCGGCTGGGTTGCATGGCTGCAACACTATTTTGTCACTACATGGATCCCTAATCAAGGTGAAATAAATCTAATTCAAGCCCGTAAAGACAGCCAAGGTAACTATATTATAGGTTTTACTGGTCCAGCGTTAACTGTCGCTCCAGGAGCCAAGATTGAAACCAGCGCCACTCTTTATGCTGGCCCAAAAAATCAAGCAACTCTTAAAGAGTTATCACCAGGTTTAGACTTAACAGTGGATTACGGTATTCTATGGTTTCTTGCCCAGCCTATTTTTTGGTTACTACAACATATCTATAGCATTGTTAATAATTGGGGATTTTCAATCATTTTCCTAACCATGCTAATTAAGGGGATTTTTTTTCCTCTGTCAGCAGCCAGCTATAAGTCAATGGCACGAATGAGCGCCGCGGCACCAAAACTTGCTGCCCTTAAAGAACAATATGGTAACGATCGGCAAAAAATGTCGCAGGCTATGATAAAGCTGTACAAAAAAGAGAAAATTAACCCGCTGGGTGGATGTTTGCCGATTTTAGTACAAATGCCAGTTTTTCTGTCACTGTACTGGGTACTTTTAGAAAGCGTAGAAATGCGCCAGGCACCGTTCATACTATGGATAACAGATCTGTCAATCAAAGATCCATTTTTTATCCTGCCCATTATCATGGGGGCAACAATGTTTATTCAGCAGCGCTTAAACCCTACTCCACCGGATCCAATTCAGGCTAAAGTAATGAAAATTGTGCCAATTATTTTTACTTTTTTCTTCTTGTGGTTCCCGGCTGGTTTAGTATTGTATTGGGTAGTCAACAACGTTCTATCAATCTCTCAACAGTGGTACATCACGCATAAAATCGAAGCGTTTACCAAAAAAGCTACAGATTAATTTAATTTATATAATAGCAAGCTAACCACCCCCCTATAACAGGTTAGTTAGCTTGCTATTACTTTCGCTCTGGAACCTACTG